>NZ_JASGBT010000015.1:0-987299 GCF_030053255.1 Serratia sp. PF-27 | reverse complement strand
CGGTTTCTGAGGCTTTTCGGGGCGCGCGACGGCGCGCCCCGAAAGTTGCGCGGTGTCCCGCAAAGATTAATGTATATAGCATTACTATATACATCATGGCGGTTATAATTTGTACTCCAATTTAAGGAGGTCGCCATGACGTTAGGTTCTGTCTTTACCAATAATCGGACACAGGCTGTACGCTTGCCCGCAGAGGTGCGTTTCCCTGATACCGTTTCTAAAGTGACCGTTCGCGTAGTGGGCAAAGAGCGCATTCTTGCCCCCCTGGAGAATATTTGGGACAGTTTCTTCTGTGCGGCAAATGAGGTGAGCGATGATTTCCTCAATGAACGTGCAGGACAGCACCAGGGTGAGCGGGAAGATTTTTGATGTTCAGTCATATGCTGGACACCAACATTGTTATCTATGTCATCAAGCGCCGGCCGCTGGAAGTGCTGGAGGCATTCAATCGCTATGCAGGTAAAATGGTCATTTCGTCGATCACCTATGGCGAATTGGTTCACGGGTGGAGAAAAGCGCTCGTCCAGCGGTGAACGCCAGAGTCGTTGAAGATTTTGTCTCCCGATTGGACATTCTCGATTACAGCGCCAAAGCGGCATCGCACTATGGCAATATCCGGGCTGCGCTGGAACGCCAGGGAACGCCTATTGGCGTAAACGATCTACATATCGCCGGGCATGCGCGCAGCGAAGGATTGATCCTGGTGACCAATAATCGACGCGAACTTGAGCGCGTTGAGGGTTTGCGGCTGGAAAATTGGTTGTAACGTCTCCCTGATGGTCTCATCCCCTAAATAACCCGCCTTTTTCCCCGTTGTTCCGCCAATGACATCGCCAATTTTTTGGCATGCTGACCGCCATTCTTTACCCTCCCGACACAGGAACGGCGTTTCGTGGCTGAAGACAGCGATCTGGAAAAAAGCGAGGCCCCCACGCCCCACCGGCTGGAGAAGGCGCGTGAAGACGGCCAGATCCCGCGCTCCCGCGAGCTGACCTCGGTACTGATGCTGCTCTCGGGCCTCGCGATCATCCTGATGTCCGGCAGCAACATGGCGCAACAGCTGGCGGCGATGCTCACGCAGGGGTTGAACTTCGACCATGGCATGGTCAGCAACGATAAACAGATGGTACGCCAACTCGGCATGTTGCTGCGTCAGGCGGTGCTGGCGCTGTTGCCGATCATGGCGGGGCTGGTACTGGTGGCGCTCGCCGCGCCGATGCTGCTGGGGGGCATTCTGTTCAGCGGCAAGTCGATTAAATTCGACTTGAAGCGGTTGAACCCGCTGTCCGGGTTGAAGCGCATCTTTTCCACCCAGGTGCTGGCCGAGCTGCTGAAAGGGATCCTGAAAGCGACGCTGGTCGGTTGGGTGACCGGTCTTTATCTGTGGCACAACTGGGCGGCGATGCTGCATCTGATGACTCAGCAGCCGCTCGACGCGTTGGGCAATGCGCTGCAGATGATCCTGTTCTGCGGTTTTCTGGTGGTGCTGGGATTGACGCCGATGGTGGCGTTTGACGTGTTCTACCAGCTGTGGAGCCACTTCAAAAAGCTGAAGATGACCAAGCAGGATATTCGCGACGAATTCAAAGACCAGGAGGGGGATCCGCACGTCAAGGGACGCATTCGCCAGCAGCAGCGGGCGATCGCCCGGCGCCGCATGATGGCCGACGTGCCTAAGGCGGACGTGATCGTCACCAACCCGACGCACTACGCCGTCGCGTTGCAGTACAACGACAAAAAAATGAGTGCGCCGAAAGTGCTGGCCAAAGGGGCCGGCGAAATCGCCTTGCGCATTCGTGAGCTCGGTGCGGAGCACCGCATTCCGATGCTGGAGGCGCCGCCGCTGGCGCGTGCGCTGTATCGGCACAGCGAGATTGGACAACATATTCCGGCCACCCTGTATGCCGCCGTCGCCGAAGTGCTGGCCTGGGTGTACCAGCTGCGCCGCTGGCGGCGCGAGGGCGGCCTGATCCCGAAAAAACCTGAACGTTTACCGGTGCCGGAAGCACTGGATTTTGCAAGAGAGAGTGACTCTGATGGCTAATTTGGCCTCCCTGCTTCGTTTGCCGGGCAATTTTAAAGATACGCAGTGGCAGGTGTTGGCCGGCCCGGTGCTGATCCTGTTGATCCTGTCGATGATGGTGCTGCCGCTGCCGGCGTTTATCCTCGATCTGCTGTTTACCTTCAACATCGCGCTGTCAATCATGGTGCTGCTGGTGGCGATGTTCACCCAGCGCACGCTCGAATTCGCCGCCTTCCCGACCATTCTGCTGTTCTCCACATTGCTGCGTTTGTCGCTCAACGTCGCGTCGACGCGCATCATCTTGCTGGAGGGCCACACCGGTTCCGCCGCCGCCGGGCGCGTGGTGGAAGCCTTTGGCCACTTCCTGGTGGGGGGCAACTTCGCCATCGGCATCGTGGTGTTCATCATCCTGGTGCTGATCAACTTTATGGTAATTACCAAAGGTGCAGGGCGTATCGCCGAAGTGGGCGCGCGCTTCGTGCTGGACGGCATGCCGGGTAAACAGATGGCGATCGACGCCGACCTGAACGCCGGGCTGATCGGTGAAGACGAAGCGAAGAAACGCCGCGCTGAAGTGACCCAGGAGGCCGATTTCTACGGCTCGATGGACGGTGCCAGTAAATTCGTACGTGGCGATGCCATTGCCGGCCTGATGATCATGGTGCTGAACGTCGTCGGCGGCCTGTTGGTCGGTGTCGTGCAGCATGGCATGGAGCTGGGGGCGGCGGCGGAAAGCTATACGCTGCTGACCATCGGTGACGGCCTGGTGGCGCAGATCCCAGCGCTGGTGATCTCCACCGCCGCCGGCGTCATCGTCACCCGCGTCGCGACCGATCAGGACGTCGGCGAGCAGATGGTGGGCCAGCTGTTCAACAATCCGCGCGTGATGTTGCTGAGCGCCGGGGTACTGGGGCTGTTGGGCCTGGTGCCGGGCATGCCGAACCTGGTGTTCCTGCTGTTTACCGCCGCTTTGCTGGGCCTGGCCTGGTGGCTGCGTGGCCGTGAACAACAGGCACCGAAAACGGTGGAAGAACCGGCGATGCCGGAGAATCCGCAGGCCGCCGAGGCCAGCTGGGCCGACGTTCAGTTGGAAGATCCGCTGGGGATGGAAGTGGGCTACCGGCTGATTCCGATGGTCGATTTTCAACAGAACGGCGAGCTGCTGGGGCGTATCCGCGGGATCCGCAAGAAATTCGCGCAGGACATGGGCTATCTGCCGCCGGTGGTGCACATCCGCGACAATCTGGAACTGCCGCCAGCCAGCTACCGCATCCTGATGAAAGGCGTTGAGATCGGCAGCGGTGAAGCGCAGCCGGGCCGTTGGCTGGCGATCAACCCCGGCAATGCCGTGGGCGAGCTGGCGGGAGACAAAACCGTCGATCCCGCCTTTGGGCTCGAGGCGGTATGGATCGACAGCGCCTTGCGCGAGCAGGCGCAGATCCAGGGCTTTACCGTGGTGGAAGCCAGTACCGTAGTGGCGACGCACCTTAATCACCTGATCGGCCAGTTTGCCAGCGAGCTGTTTGGCCGCCAGGAAACTCAGCAGCTGCTGGACCGTGTTTCACAAGAGATGCCGAAGCTGACCGAAGACTTCGTGCCGGGCGTGGTGTCGCTGACGACGCTGCACAAAGTGCTGCAAAACCTGTTGGCTGAACGCGTTTCTATCCGCGATATGCGCACCATCGTCGAAACGCTGGCGGAACATGCCCCGGCGCAAAGCGATCCTTATGAGCTGACGACCGTGGTGCGGGTGGCGCTGGGCCGGGCTATCACGCAGCAGTGGTTCCCGGGCAACGGCGAGATTCAGGTTATCGGCTTGGATACCCAGCTGGAGCGCCTGTTGCTGCAGGCGTTGCAGGGCGGCGGCGGTCTGGAGCCGGGGCTGGCCGACCGCCTGCTGGAACAGGCGCGTCAGGCGCTGCAACGGCAAGAGATGCTCAGCGCGCCGCCGGTGCTGTTGGTTAACCATGCGCTGCGTCCTTTACTGGCGCGCTTCCTGCGCCGCAGCCTGCCGCAGCTCGTGGTGCTGTCCAACCTGGAGATTAACGACGATCGCCAGATTCGCATGACGTCGACCATTGGAGCCGCCTGATGAAACGCTGTCTGTTCGTGTTGTGTTTGCTGGCGCCGTTAACCGCCGGTGCGGTGTCCGGCTCCTGGGTGGCCGAAGGGGCGGGCGTGACGTTGGAACAGGGCGGCATGCGCGATGAGTCCGCCGCTTTGCGGCCGCCGAACGCGCTGCCGGATGCCAATGCGCGCATCACCCGCGTCAGCTGGCGCTACCGTTTGCTGGGGCCTGAACCGGTGGGGCTGCAGGCGCAGCTTTGCACGGTGAACCGCTGCATTCCGCTGGGCGGCGGCAGCGGCAGCAGCAACGGTCTGCAGGGCGAGCCGGCCAATGCGGAATTGCGTTTCGTCTATTACGTGCAGTCGCAAGGCGGGTTGAACCCGCCGCTGCGGGTGATTGGCAATCAGGTGATCGTCAATTATCAGTAAGATCAGGCCAGAATTTGCAGGCCGTTGCGTTCCACCAGCGTCAGCAGCTTCATCGCGGCGGAGTTCGGTTGCGCTTCGCCGCGCTCCCATTTCTGTACCGCCTTTTTGCTGACGTTGAGATACAGCGCAAACACCGGCTGACTGACGTTTTCCCGTTCGCGCAGCGCGCGGATCTCGGCCGGCCCGAACTGCTTCACCGGCCGCAGGCACAGCATGTCGAAAGTGCGCATGGTCACGTCGTCGACGAAACCGGCGCGGTGCAGGCCCTGAACTTCCTGGTGGATCGATTTCAGCATCTTGCTCATAGTTGTAACCTTATTAATTCCCCGCAGTTGACCAACTGATACAGTCTGAATGGTGAATAATCCAGATACAGCGCCGCCAAATGCCGCCAGGAAATTAACTCATCCTGATTGATGTTGTCTCTTTCGTTTTTGGCAAAGCCATACATGAAAAAGATCCTGCCTTCATCTGCCGTTGCGATTAATACCCGATACCCGCGCCGTTTTCCACTCCCCATCCGGGCGATGCGTTTTTTGTAAACGCAACCACCGAGATTGGCGTCGTACAACTGATTTTGCATCTCTCGCGCCGCTTTCACTATCGTGGCGTCACTGATGCGTTCGTCGCCGGCAAATGTCTGGAAGGCTTTTGTGAGATAAATGTCGGTCATTCACTCTCCGTGTGAAAATATACCCTTAAAGGGTACAGATCAAGATGTTTAACGACCGAGCTAAGATGACGAGATAGAGAGTGATGGGGAACAGGCAAATATCCGTTCTGCGCAGCCTGACGCATAACGTTAAGGGAACTCAGGAGGTGATGAGGTGAAAATGCGAGGGGATGCGCAAAAGTCGGCTAACGCGTGCCCGGTGATAGGCTCACCGGGCGAAATGAGTCAGGTCAGACGCCGATTTTTCTGCCGAGCAGGCTGCCGGCGTGCGACTGGCCGTCCGGGCCATACAGCGATTTGTTGTTCTTACTGAGGATAGCCAGCGCCTGAGCGTTGTGGTCGATCTGCTGATTGAGCAGCAGGCCGTTGTGCTGGTTCTTCTCACGCAGCGTTTGGCTCAGCAACTGAACGCGTTGCCAGCGATCGGCCAGAGGCGCATGGCTGGCATAGGGCGCGCGTTGCCCGCAGGTTTTTTCCTGCCCCAGGCGCTGTTGCTCGAGGTAAGCGACCGTCGCCAGCAGTTGGCTTTTGGCATCGGTGACGCGCTGCAAGGCCACGCCGGGCAACTGGCCGGAACACAGCAAGTCGTGCTCTTCCTCCAGCACGCCATTGAGCGCCTGCAGTGTTTCCAACAGTTTGTCCAGCAGTTGTACCAGCTTTTCCATAGTGATGACTTATCCTTTATCGCTACCCGCCGCCGCGTTGTCAGTCGCGTCCGGCGATCCATTGAACATCGCTCTGCGCGTCTTGCAGCAGTGCGTCGGCGATTTTGCCGGCGTCCATCTTCAGTTCACCGTTGCGGATCGCCTGTTTGATGGCCTCGACCCGGCCCATATCGATATCCTGGGTGCCCGGTTGCATCAGGCGCGCCTGCGCCTCGCTCAGTTTGACCTGCGTGCCGCTGACGGCGGTTTCGGCCACGGCGGCCTTGCGCGGTTGGAGCGGGTTGTCGGCCGGGGTTTCACGCGGTTGCACAGTGGAAACCGGCTGTAACCGCTGGGTGCGATCGATACTCATGGTCCATCTCCGTTTACGCCGTGGCCGCTCGGGGGCGACGACGCTGCAATGAAAGTTTTGCGGCCCTGGTGGCCAATAAAATGCTGCTTGATTTGTCTTATCGGCAAGGTTTGCGGAACCTTTACTTTTTTATAACGTAATGCGGATCGCGCCGTCGTCCCCGACCACGCCGCTGACGATCTGCCCGGACGCCATGCGCACCCGCACGCTGTCTTCGGTGGCGGCGTTGTTCATCGCCTTACCCGCACCGCTGATGCTGAATCCTTCGCCCTGTGCATTGACCTGTACCGATTGCCCGGCCTTGATAATCCAGGCGCGGCGCAGCATGGCGAGGGTCAGCGGCTGACCGGGGCTAATGTTGCGCAGGCTGACGGCACCTAACGCTTTGCTCGCTTCGGTCAGCGCACGCGGCGGCAGGGTATCGAGCCGGCCTGCTTTCAACGTCAGGTCCGCCGCGGTCAACCGGCTGCCGGCGCTGATGCCGCGCGCCGAAACGAGATAGCGGCCAAACACCTGCACCTGCGTCTGGATAAAACGCCGCTCCTGGCCACAGCGCGCCGAAATGCTGACGTTGCCGCCGATCCGCGCGTTGGGCGGCAGCGACAGCTGCGGCAGTTCGCAAGCGGGCCATTGGTTCGGCGGCGTGCGCACCCGCACTTTTACCTGTACCGGTTCGCCGCTGAACTTGCCTTGGATGAAGCTTTCGATTTGCGTCGCCAGATCGTCGGCGCGCGCGTTCAGACTGCACAGCAGGCCGATAAGCAGCAGCATTTTACCTTTCATCGTCATCTTCTCAAGCTTCATCGGGATACGCGTAAGTGTACCCGCAGCGCGCGCAGGCTAAGCAGATAAATAGCGCCCCATTTTGCGTTTATTCCCGCGATAGGGTAGCGCGGGGGGCGTTTATGCTGTCGACTCCAAATTCTAACCTCGCGGAGGGAGCATGCTCGACAAACTGGACGCGGCTCTGCGCTTTGGCCAAGAGGCGCTGAACTTGCGCGCCCAGCGGCAGGAAATTCTGGCCGCCAACATCGCCAACGCAGACACACCGGGTTATCAGGCGCGGGATATCGATTTCGCCAGCCAATTGAACAAAGTGATGGAGCAGGGGCGCGTCAGCGGCAACGGCATGTCGCTGAACCTGACGGCGGCGCGCCACATCCCGGCGCAGACCCTGCAGCCGCCGCAGCTCGATTTGCTGTTCCGGGTGCCGGATCAGCCCTCGATGGACGGCAACACGGTGGACATGGATCGCGAACGCACCAACTTTGCCGATAACAGCCTGAAATATCAGACCGACCTGACGCTGCTCAACGGTCAGATCAAAGGGATGATGTCCGTGCTGCAACAAGGATAAGGCGCATGTCTTTACTGAATATTTTTGATATCTCCGGCTCGGCGTTATCGGCGCAATCCCAGCGCATGAACGTCAGCGCCAGCAACATGGCCAACGCCGACAGCGTGACCGGTCCGGACGGCGAGCCTTACCGCGCCAAGCAGGTGGTGTTCCAGGTCGCGGCGGCCCCCGGGCAGCCGACCGGCGGCGTACGCGTCGCTCAGGTGGTGGACGATCCGGCGCCCGAGCGTCTGGTCTATCAACCGGGCAACCCGCTGGCGGACGCCAAGGGCTACGTGCGCATGCCGAACGTCGACGTGGTGGGTGAAATGGTCAACACCATCTCCGCTTCCCGCAGCTACCAGGCCAATGTCGAGGTGCTCAACACCACCAAGTCGATGATGATGAAAACCCTGACGTTGGGTCAGTAACCGGAGGTTCCCATGGCTATCGCCGCAACCACGAACGAGTCGTTGGACAACACCGTCATCGGTAACAACAGCAAAAATACCAACAGCCAGGATCTGCACAACAGTTTCCTGACGCTGCTGGTGGCGCAGTTGAAAAACCAGGATCCGACCAATCCGATGCAGAACAACGAACTGACCTCGCAGCTAGCGCAGATCAACACCGTGCAGGGCATCGAAAAACTCAACACCACGCTGGGGTCGATCTCCGGCCAGATCAACAGCAACCAGTCGCTGCAAGCCACTGCGCTGATCGGCCACGGCGTGATGGTGCCGGGCAATAACATTCTGGTCGGCAGCAAGGACGGCAAGGTCAGCACGACGCCGTTCGGCGTGGAACTGGAGCGCGCTGCCGATCAGGTGACCGCTACCATCACCAACGCCAGTGGGCAGGTGGTGCGCACCATCGAAATCGGCGGCCTGACCGCCGGTGTGCATGCCTTCACCTGGGACGGTTCGCTGGATGACGGCTCTACCGCACCCGACGGCGCCTACAAAGTGGCGATTAACGCCAAAGGCAATGGCGAGCAACTGGTGGCGCGCAGCCTGCACTTCGGCCTGGTGAACGGCGTGATCCGCGACGGCAACGGCGCCAAGCTGGATCTCGGTCTGGCGGGCAACGCCACCCTGGAAGACGTGCGACAGATCTTATAACCCTAAGCATCAGGCTCAATCGGACGATAGCCTGACCACTATTCGGAGAATAACATGGCCTTTTCTCAGGCAGTCAGCGGCTTAAACGCGGCAGCAACCAACCTGGACGTGATCGGTAACAACATCGCCAACTCCGCGACTGCGGGCTTCAAATCCGGCAGCGTCTCCTTTGCCGACATGTTCGCTGGCTCGCAAGTCGGTCTGGGCGTCAAAGTGTCCGGCATCACCCAGAACTTCAAGGGTGGCACCACCACCGGTACCAGCCGTGCGCTGGATGTGGCCATCAACGGCAACGGTTTTTTCCGCATGCAGGATAAAGACGGCGGCATCTTCTATACCCGCAACGGTCAGTTCAAGCTGGATGAGAACCGCAACCTGACCAACATGCAGGGGCTGCAGCTGACCGGCTACCCGGCGGCCGGCTCTCCGCCGACCATCCAACAGGGTGCCAACCCGGTGCCGTTGAGCATTCCTGAAGGTATGATGAACGCCAAGGCATCCACCTCCGGCGAGATGGTGGCCAACCTGAAGTCCACCCATAAAGTGCCGGAGAACAAGACCTTCGATCCGACCAAACAGGACAGCTACAACTACGTCAACACCATCACCGCTTACGACTCGCTGGGTAACGCGCACAACATCAACGCCTACTTCGTGAAGACGGAAGACAATAAATGGCAGGTCTACACCCAGGACGGCAGCGCCGCGCCAGTGAACGCCGGCACCATGGAGTTCAGCACCAGCGGCAACCTGGTGAAAACCACCAGCACCAACGGCGCGCCGGGCGAGTTCAGCATGGTGATCCCGATGACCGCCAAAGACGGCGCACCGGCGCAAAACTTTACCCTGAGCTTCGCCGGCAGCATGCAGCAGAACGTGGGCAGCGACTCGGTGAGCAAGGTATCGCAAGACGGCTATGCCGCCGGTGAATACACCAACTTCCAGATCAACAACGACGGCACAGTGGTGGGCATCTACTCCAACCAGCAGACTCAGGTGCTGGGCCAGATCGTCATGGCCAACTTCTCCAACCCGGAAGGGCTGGCGTCGCAGGGCGATAACGTGTGGCAGGAAACCGGTGCGTCCGGTCAGCCGCGCGTTGGTCTGTCGGGCGGCGGCGGCTTCGGTAAGCTGACCAGCGGCGCGCTGGAGTCTTCCAACGTCGATCTGAGCCAGGAGCTGGTGAACATGATCGTCGCACAGCGTAACTACCAGTCCAACGCCCAGACCATCAAGACGCAGGACTCCATCCTGCAGACGTTGGTTAGCCTGCGCTAATAAGGCCGAGTTATGGATCACGCGATTTATACCGCGATGGGCGCGGCGCGCCAAACGCTGGAACAGCAGTCCATTACCGCCAACAACCTGGCCAATGCGTCGACGCCGGGCTTTCGCGCCCAGCTCGCCGCATTGCGCGCGGTGCCGGTCGACGGGCCGAGCCTGGCGACGCGCACCTTGGTGACCGCGTCGACGCCGGGCGCCGATATGAGCCAGGGGGCGCTGAACTACACGGCGCGTCCGCTGGACGTGGCGCTGCAGCAGGACGGTTTCCTGGCGGTGAGCCTGCCGGGTGGGGGGGAAGCCTATACCCGCAACGGCAACATTCAGATCTCCTCCACCGGGCAGTTGACGGTGCAGGGATTGCCGGTGATGGGTGACGGCGGCCCGATCGAGGTGCCGCCGTCGGCGGAGATCACCATCGCGGCCGACGGTACCATTTCGGCGCTGAACGCCGGCGATCCGCCGAACACCATCGCGCAGATCGGCCGTCTGAAGCTGGTGAAAGCCGATGCGCGCGAAGTGATGCGCGGTGACGACGGGCTGTTCCGCCTGACGCCGGAAACTCAACAGCAGCGCGGCAATCAGTTGCAAAACGATCCGCAGGTGCGGGTGATGCCGGGCGTGCTGGAGGGCAGCAACGTCAAGCCGATGGAGACCATGGTCGACATGATCGCCAACGCCCGCCGTTTTGAAATGCAAATGAAAGTCATCCACAGCGTGGATGAAAACGAACAGCGTGCCAACTCACTGCTCTCAATGAGTTAAGCAGCAAGGAAATAACCGATGATTCCATCCTTATGGATTGCCAAAACCGGTCTGGACGCGCAGCAGACCAACATGGACGTGATCGCCAACAACCTGGCGAACGTCAGCACCAACGGCTTCAAACGCCAGCGTGCGGTATTTGAAGATCTGCTGTACCAGACCATGCGTCAGCCGGGGGCACAGTCCTCCGAGCAGACCACGCTGCCTTCCGGTCTGCAGATCGGCACCGGCGTGCGTCCGGTGGCGACCGAGCGTCTGCACAGCCAGGGCAACCTGTCGCAGACCAACAACAGTAAAGACGTCGCCATCAAGGGGCAGGGTTTCTTCCAGGTGATGCTGCCGGACGGCACCCAGGCCTACACGCGTGACGGCTCGTTCCAGATCGATCAGAACGGCCAGCTGGTCACATCCAGCGGTTTCCAGGTGCAGCCGGCGATCACCATTCCGGCGAACGCGCTGTCCATCACCGTCGGCCGCGACGGCATCGTCAGCGTCACCCAGCAGGGGCAAACCGCCGCCCAGCAGGTGGGTCAACTGACGCTGACGACCTTTGTCAACGACAGCGGTCTGGAGAGCGTGGGCGAGAACCTGTATCAGGAAACCGAAAGCTCGGGCGCGCCGAACGAGAGCACGCCGGGGCTGAACGGCGCCGGTCTGCTGTATCAGGGCTACGTGGAGACCTCCAACGTTAACGTGGCGGAAGAGCTGGTCAACATGATCCAGACTCAGCGCGCTTACGAGATCAACAGCAAAGCGGTTTCGACTTCCGATCAGATGCTGCAAAAGCTGACGCAACTGTAATCTGTCATTGACGGGCCCGGCTTGCCGCGCCCGTCATTCTCTTTCGTGAAACAAAGGCGATACCCGTGGTAACCACATATTCGATGGCAATCCTGCCGCGGCAGGGACAACGCTGGCTGGCGGGAATGGTGATGCTGACGCTGAGCGGCTGCGCTTATATTCCGCATAAACCGCTGGTGGACGGTGCGACCACGGCGCAGCCCGCGCCGGCCAGCGCGCCGATGCTGAACGGCTCGATCTTCCAGACGGTGCAGCCGATGAACTACGGCTATCAGCCGCTGTTCGAAGACCGCCGTCCGCGCAACGTCGGTGACACCCTGACCATCGTGCTGCAGGAAAACGTCAGCGCCAGCAAGAGCTCTTCCGCCAACGCCAGCCGCAACGGCGCCAGCAAGTTCGGCGTCGCCACCTCGCCGCGTTACCTCGACGGTCTGTTGGGCAATGCGCGCGCCGATATGGACATTTCCGGCGACAGCACCTTCGGTGGCAAGGGCGGCGCCAACGCCAACAACACCTTCAACGGCACCATTACGGTGACGGTCAACCAGGTGCTGGCCAACGGCAACCTGCATGTGGTGGGGGAAAAGCAGATCGCCATCAACCAGGGCACCGAATTCATTCGCTTCTCCGGCGTCGTTAACCCGCGCACCATCAGCGGCAACAACTCGGTCACCTCGACGCAGGTGGCGGACGCGCGTATCGAATACGTCGGCAATGGCTATATCAACGAAGCGCAGACCATGGGCTGGCTGCAGCGCTTCTTCTTAAATGTTTCACCGTTCTAAGGATTGACTGATGCTGAAAAAATGGTTTATCGCGCTGTGCGTCGGGCTGGTGTGCTTGCCGGCGGCGGCGGAGCGCATCCGCGATCTGGTGACGGTGCAGGGCGTGCGAGACAACGCCCTGATCGGCTACGGCCTGGTGGTGGGGCTGGACGGTTCCGGCGACCAGACCATGCAGACGCCGTTCACCACCCAAAGCCTGAGCAACATGCTGTCGCAGCTGGGCATCACCGTGCCGCCGGGCACTAACATGCAGCTGAAAAACGTGGCGGCGGTGATGGTGACCGCCAAACTGCCGCCGTTCTCGCGCGCCGGGCAGAACATCGACGTGGTGGTTTCATCGATGGGCAACGCCAAGAGCCTGCGCGGCGGCACCTTGCTGATGACGCCGCTCAAAGGCGTGGATAACCAGGTCTATGCGCTGGCGCAGGGCAACGTGCTGGTCGGCGGCGCGGGCGCGGCGGCCGGCGGCAGCAGCGTGCAGGTCAACCAGCTGGCGGGCGGGCGCATCAGCAACGGCGCCACCATTGAGCGCGAGCTGCCGACCACCTTCGGCAGCGGCGGCGTACTCAACCTGCAGCTGAACGACGAAGACTTCACGCTGGCGCAGCAGATCAGCGACGCCATCAACCGCCAACGCGGCGGCGGCACCGCGACGCCGCTCGACGCCCGCACGATCCAGGTGCTGGTGCCGCAGGGCAACAGCTCTCAGGTGCGCTTCCTGGCGGAGATTCAAAACATCACCGTTAACGTCGGGGCGATGGACGCCAAAGTGATCATCAACTCGCGCACCGGGTCGGTGGTGATGAACCGCGATGTGATCCTCGATTCTTGCGCCGTCGCTCAGGGCAACCTGTCGGTGGTGGTCGATCGGCAGAACACCGTCAGCCAACCGACGACGCCGTTTGGCGGCGGCCAGACGGTGGTGACGCCAAACACCCAGATCTCGGTGCAACAGCAGGGCGGGTCGCTGCAGAAGGTGAACGCCAGCGCCAACCTGAACAACGTCATTCGCGCGCTGAATGCACTGGGCGCTACGCCGATCGATCTGATGTCGATCCTGCAGGCGATGCAGAGCGCCGGCTGCCTGCGCGCCAAGCTGGAAATCATCTGATGGCCGGCGATCTGATGGCAATGTCGGGCGCGGCCTATGACGCCCAGGCGCTGAACGGCCTGAAGCGCGACGCGGCGGCCGACCCGCAGGGCAACCTCAAGCAGGTGGCGCAGCAGGTGGAAGGCATGTTCGTGCAGATGATGCTGAAAAGCATGCGTTCCGCCTTGCCGCAGGACGGGGTGTTGAGCAGCGATCAAACGCGGCTCTATACCTCGATGTACGACCAGCAAATCGCCCAGCAGATGTCGCAAAAAGGGCTGGGGCTGGCCGACATGATGGTCAAGCAGATGAGCAACGCCAACACGGTGCCGAGTGAAACGGCGGGCCTGTCGCCGATGGCGCTGGACAACGAGGTGCTGCAAACGCTGCCGAACCAGGCGCTGGAGCAGGTGGTGCGCCGCGCGATGCCGAAAGCCCCGCCGGCCGCCGCGCCGCTGTCGCTCAACAACGGCAACTTCGTCGCCCGCCTGTCGATACCGGCGAAGGTCGCCAGCCAGCAGAGCGGCATTCCGCATCAGCTGATCGTCGCGCAGGCGGCGCTGGAGTCCGGCTGGGGGCAGCGCGAGATCCCGACCTCAGACGGCGCGCCGAGCTACAACCTGTTCGGCATCAAGGCCGGCGGCAGCTGGAACGGACCGGTGACGGAGATCACCACCACCGAGTTCGAACAGGGCGCGGCGAAGAAGGTGAAGGCGAAGTTCCGCGTCTACGGTTCGTATGTCGAAGCGATTGCCGACTACGTCAAACTGCTGACCAACAACCCGCGCTATGCCGACGTGGCCGCCGCGCGCAGCCCGGAGCAGGCGGCGCATGCGCTGCAGCGCGCCGGGTACGCCACCGATCCCCAGTACGCCAGCAAACTGGTCAGCGTGATTCAGCAGATGAAGAACGCGGGGGAACAGGCGGTGAAAGCCTATACCCACGATCTGAAAGATTTGTTCTAAATCCCCGTCATTCTTGACGCCGCAGCGGCGTTGACTGCACAAGCTCGCCCCGGTCACTTGGCTTAACCAAGCGCCCAGGGACGCCCTTGCTTGTCGCCTTGCTGCGACGCCAATTATTTAGGGGATAGGCGGTAACGAAGGCTAGCTGGATGCTGACCGCGTTGCCGCTTTTTTTCCTCAAGTTCTTCTCATTTTGGCCGATAACCGAAACAGGCTGAGCGAACAGGCTCAGCAGCTCAATTAAGAACCCTGTGGGCCACCGGCGCCGCAGCATAAGGAATTCCGATGTCCAATAGCTTAATCAATACCGCGATGAGCGGGCTGAATGCGGCTCAGGTGGCGCTCAGTACCGTCAGCAACAACATCTCCAACTACAACGTGGCGGGCTACAACCGCCAGACCGCGATCCTGGCGCAGAACGGCGGCATGGCCACCATGAGCGGCTTTATCGGCAACGGCGTGACCGTCACCAGCGTTAACCGCGAGTACAACCAGTTCATCACCAACCAGCTGCGCGGCGCACAAAGCGCGTTCGGGGCGCAGAACGCCTATTACGAGAAGATTTCGCAGATCGACAATCTGTTGGCGAGCAAGACCAACCCGCTGTCGACCAACATGCAGGATTTCTTTACCAACCTGCAGAACCTGGTGAGCAACGCCGGTGACGACGCCGCGCGCCAGACGGTGCTGGGCAAGGCCAACGGTCTGGTGAACCAGTTCAACAACACCGATAAATTCCTGCGCGACATGGACAACGGCGTTAATCAGCAGATCAGCGATACGGCGCAGCAGATCAACAGCTACGGCCAGCAGATCGCCAAGCTGAACGATGAGATCACCCGTTTGCGCGGCAGCGCCGGCGGCGAGCCAAATGCGTTGCTGGATCAGCGCGATCAGCTGGTCACCGAATTGAACCAGCTGGTGGGCGTACAGGTCACGCAACAGGACGGCGACGCCTATACCGTCTCCTTCGCCAACGGCTTGACGCTGGTGCAGGGCAGCAATACGTATCAGGTGGAAGCCGTGCCTTCCAGCAGCGATCCTTCCCGTCTGACTATCGGCTATAACCGCGGCAACGGCGCCAGCGAAGTGCCGGAAGGCCAGATCACCAGCGGCACGCTGAGCGGCGTGCTGAAATTCCGCAGCGAAACGCTGGACGGCGTGCGCAATCAGCTGGGCCAGTTGGCGCTGGCGATGGCGGACAGCTTTAACCAACAGCATCGCGCCGGCTTCGATCTGAACGGTGACGCAGGCGGCGACTTCTTCAGCTTCAGCGGTGGCCGGGTGGTGGATAACACCCGCAACACCGGCGACGCGTCGCTGTCGGTCTCTTACACCGATACCGGCAAGGTGAAAGCCAACGATTATCGCGTCGAGTTCGACGGCAGCAACTGGCAGGTCAGCCGCCTGCCGGACAATGTGAAAGTCAACGCCACGCCGGGCACCAGCGCCGACGGCAAACCGACGCTGAACTTCGACGGGTTGGAAGTGAGCATCGACGGCA
Organism: Serratia sp. PF-27; assembly: GCF_030053255.1. Lineage (NCBI taxonomy): Bacteria > Pseudomonadati > Pseudomonadota > Gammaproteobacteria > Enterobacterales > Yersiniaceae > Serratia > Serratia sp. PF-27. Next base: position 971,442 of record NZ_JASGBT010000015.1, on the reverse strand, counting down.
ATGCGCAGGCCAAAGACAGCTTCACCGTGAAGCCGGTCAGCGACGTGGCGGGCAACCTGAAAGTGGCCATCACCGATTCGTCCAAGATCGCCGCCGCCGGTAAAGACGACAGCGGCCGCGGCGATAACGAGAACGCCAAGAAGCTGCTGGATCTGCAAACCAAAAACCTGGTGGACGGCAAAGCGACCCTGAGCGGCGCTTACGCCGGCATCGTCAGCGGCGTCGGCAACCAGACCGCCGCCGCCAAGGCCATCGCTACCTCGCAGGCCAAAATCGTCACGCAGCTGGGCGCGCAACAGCAGTCGATGTCCGGCGTCAACCTTGACGAAGAGTACGGTGAACTGCTGCGTTTTCAGCAGTACTACATGGCCAACGCGCAGGTGATTCAGACCGCCAGCTCGCTGTTCGACGCGCTGCTGAATATTCGTTGATTTCATTGTTAATCGGCGCCGATAACGGCGCCGGTCGCTCAGAGTAAGGAACCCACAGCATGCGCATGAGCACCAGCATGATGTACCAACAGAACATGAACGGCATCACGGGCAACCAGTCGCTGTTCATGAAGGCGGCCGAGCAGCTTTCCTCGGGCAAGCGGGTGATCAACCCGTCCGACGATCCGCTGGCGGCGTCGCGCGCGGTGATGTTGTCGCAGTCGCAGGCGGAAAACAGCCAGTACACCCTGGCGCGCACCTTCGCTCGTCAGAACGTGTCGATGGAAGAAACGGTATTGGCCGGCGCGACGTCCACCATCGCGGATATGAAGGCGCTGATCGTCAACGCCGGCGGCACCGAAAGCGATAACGATCGCCAGTCGCTGGCCACCCAACTGCAGGGGCTGAAAGATCAGCTGCTGAACCAGGCCAACAGCACCGACGGCAACGGCCGCTATATGTTCGGCGGATATGTGAACGACAAGGCGCCGTTCGTCGATAACGGCGGCACCGTCAGTTATCAGGGCGGGGACAAGACGGTTCAGCAGAAAGTGGACGCCAACCGCACCATGACCATCGGCCATACCGGCAACGCGGTGTTCATGTCGTTGACCAGCAATCCGAAGCCCGAGCCGGACGGCAGCGCGCCGGTCAGCAACGTATTCGAGAGCATCGATATTGCGCTGAACGCGTTGAAAACCCCGCTGCAGGGCGCCGACGAGGCCACCAAGCAGCAGGTGAACGATGCCTTGGCGAAAGCCAACCGCGGTCTGGACAACTCCTACAACAACGTGTTGAGCGTGCGCGCCGAGCTGGGCAGTCAGCTGCAGGAAATGGATCAGCTGGACAGCATCGGTAAAGAGCGCGACATGACCAACCAGATCCAGATGAGCGCGTTGACGGATGCCGATCTGGCCGAGTCTATCTCGTCTTATTTCATGCAGCAGGCAGCGCTGCAGGCGTCGTATAAAACCTTCAGCGATATGCAGGGCATGTCGCTGTTCCAGATGAATCGTTAAGAGCAATACCCCGTTGCCTGACCGCGACGGGTTTCCCTTTAGTGCGCTTAGAAAATGCCTTCTCCGCCTCGCGGGGAGGGAGGCTTCTTGAAACCGGGTGCACTCGTTTGGCGCGTCGCTCGTTCTCCCACTACTGACTGAGTGACGCGCCTTTTTTTCATCAGGAAAGAAATAATACGATTGTCACCCCTGTTTAATGCGCAATGGCATTATTGAAATCAGTGGCGGAATAATCGCGATGGATATTATTTTCCTGACGATAAATAGCGCTGCTATTTCTTTTTCTTCTCCACTTTCCATTTTCCGCCGTCGGCCGTCTCGGTAAACGAAACTCTAAACTTGTTGCTTTTCCAGTGGGTCAGACCGAATAACCGGCGTGCTTTGCGGTTGCTTTTCGCTTTAATCATTTTCTCGCTCCTGTGGTTAGCAAAGGTCGATGCTGCGCCCTGCAGCCGGTAGGCGCCGGACGCATTTATTCAGGGTGTAAGTTATCTGTCGCGCATTTTACCCTGCGTGACTGCGTTATTTTTTATTTCCAATTGGGAGTCAGCGTTTTTATCGCCGCTGATGGCTAGCGTGGTACAAGCGATATTTCTGTTGCCGGGTCTATTCTAGGTCGGGGTTTTATTTATTCAAGCCGCCGGAGACATTTGAACCTTAATCCGGATAAAAGGCGTTTCTCAGGCTTTTGTCCCAAGAAAGCGTTTTTATTGCCATTTTGTCTCAGGCAGATAAGGGGGAAAGGGAGGGGCGTTGCAGGGGCTTAGAAGGTCATGCCGCCGATTACCGCCGCCAGTCGATCGAAGATTTCACCGAACAGATGTTCACAGAACGGCGCCAGCATCGGCATCATCATACCCAGCGTCATGATGCCGAAGGTCATGGTGACCGGGAAACCGATCACGAAGACCGACAGCTGCGGGGTCATGCGATTGAGCAGGCCGAGCGCCATGTTCAGCGTCAACAGCAGGCAGATCAGCGGCAGCGCCAGCATCATGCCGTTGATGAAAATCAGCGAGCCAACCTGGGTCAACACCAGGAAGCCGTTGCCGTTCAGCGGCTGCGTTTGGATAGGCAGGGTATGGAAGCTGTCCGCCAGCAGTGAAATCAGCCACAGATGGCCGTCGAAGCTGAGGAACAGCAGCATCGCCAGCAGGTTGAGCAGGCGCGCCAGCACCGGCATGTTCGGGCCGCCGCTGGGATCGAAGAAGGTGGCGAACGACAGGCCCATCTGCATGCCGATCACTTCGCCCGCCAGGCGCACCGCCGCGAAGGCGAACTGCATGGTCAATCCCAGCGCCACACCGATCAGAATCTGTTGAACCGCCAGCCACAGGCCGGCGGCGGAGAAGATCGGGATATTGCTGGCGGGCAGCGTCGGCGCGATCAGGATGACGATCAGCCCGCCAAGGCCGATTTTGACCTTTTTGCTGATTTGCTTTTCGCTGAATATCGGCGCGGTGCTGATCAGCGCCAGAATGCGCAGCAGCGGCCAAAAATAGTGGCTGAGCCAGACGGTGAGCTGGGCGCTGTCGAAGGTGAGCACGGTCAGCCGATCAGGGTGGGCAGGTTGCTGAACAGAGTGCGCATGTAGTCCAGCAACAGATTCAACATCCAGGGACCGGCGATGATGATGGTGGCCACCACCGCCAGAATTTTAGGGATGAACGACAGCGTCATTTCGTTGATCTGGGTGGCGGCCTGCAGCAGGCTGACGACCAGGCCGCTGATCAGCGCCGCCAGCAGCAGCGGGGCGGCCAGCGCCAGCGCGACTTTCATCGCTTCGGTGCCGAGCGCCATAACCGATTCAGGTGTCATCTCGCGTTCTCCGGTCAGGGGTTACGAATAGAAGCTCTGCGCCAGCGAGCCGAGCAGCAGCTGCCAGCCATCGACCAGCACGAACAGCATCAGCTTGAACGGCAGCGAGATGGTGGCGGGCGGCACCATCATCATCCCCAGCGCCATCAGCACGCTGGCGACCACCAGGTCGATAATCAGGAACGGAATGAACACCGTAAAGCCGATCTGGAAGGCGGTTTTCAGTTCGCTGGTGACGTAGGCGGGCAGCAGGATGCGCATCGGCACCGCCTCAGGGCCGGCCAGCGGCGGCTGATTGGCCAGTCTGGCGTACAGCGCGAGATCGGTTTCGCGCGTTTGGCGCAGCATGAATTCGCGCAGCGGCTGCGCGCCTTTATCCAGCGCGACTTCCAGCCCGATTTTGTCCTGGCTGAACGGCAGGTAGGCGTCCTGATAAACCTTGTCGAACACCGGCGACATGATGAAGAAGGTCAGGAACAACGCCAGCCCCAGCATCACCTGGTTCGGCGGCGCCGAAGGCGTGCCCAGCGCGTTGCGCAGCAGGCCGAGCACGATGATGATGCGGGTGAAGCTGGTCATCATCAGCAGCATGGCCGGCAGGAAGGTCAGCGAGGTCAACAGCACCAGCGTCTGCACCGGCAGCGACCAGCTTTGGCCGCCGTTGGCCAGCGGCTGACTGATCAGCCCCGGCAGTTGTGCCAAAGCCGCCGGGCTGATGAACAGCAGGGCGGCAGGGAGCCAAACCGCCGGACGGCGGACGAGGGTATGAAGAGTCGAGGTCATGCCGATTTTTCCGGGCGTTTCAGAACTTTTTGCATCAGTTGGCGGAAGTCCGCCGGCGTCGCCACGTCGGCCGCGCCCTCGTCTTTCGGCGGGGCGGGCAGGGTGTGCAGCGGGGTGATCTGCTGGGCGGTGACGCCCAGTACCAGCAAGGTGTCATCGACTTCCACCACCACCACGCGCTCGCGCTGCCCGACCTGGCAACTGGCGCGCAGGTTGAGCAGTTTGTTGTTGCGCGCCTGCGGGGCGAAACCCAGCCGACGGAACAGCCAACCGGCCAGCAGGATCAGCAGCAGAATGCCGCCGAGCGCGCTGCTGACCTGCATCAACACCGAACCGGCCGGCAAGGCCGGCGCGGCGGGGGATTGGCTGCTTTGAACGGTTACGGGCGCCGCAACGGTCATCAGCGGCTCAGTCGACGCATGCGTTCGGACGGGGTGATAATGTCGGTGATGCGCACGCCGAACTTGTCGGCCACCACCACCACTTCACCTTGTGCGATCAGGTAACCGTTGATCAGGATGTCCAGCGGCTCGCCGGCCAGGCCGTCCAGCGCCACCACCGAGCCTTGCGACAGGCGCAGCAGCTCTTTGATGGTCATTTTTGTGCGCCCCAGTTCCACGGTCAGCTTGACCGGAATATCCAGGATCAGGTCGATATCCTGCAGGCTGCCGAGCGCATCCTGAGCTTCCAGCGACTTGAACACCCCTTCGGTGCTCGCGCCGGATTTCTCTGAAGACTGCTGCTCGTTAAACGCATCAGCCCACAGATCGTCTACGGATTCCTTTCCTTCGCCAGACGGTTGCTTAGGATCACTCATTGGGCTGTTCCTCACTCAGAGCATTCAAAATAGGGTTAATCAAATGTTCAACACGCAGGGCATATTGCCCGTTCAACGTGCCGTATTGGCTGGTCAGAACCGGTACGCCGTCCACATGGGCGATCAGGCGTTCCGGCTTGTCTATCGGTAATACATCTCCCGGTTGCAGCTTCAGGACTTTCGACAGCCGCATCGGGATATCGACGAAGTTGGCGATCAGCTCCAGTTCGGAGTGCTGCACCTGCTTCACCAGCGTTTCGCGCCAGTGGCTGTCTTCCTGCCGCGAATTTTCCAGCGGCGGGTTGGTCAACAGCTCGCGCAGCGGTTCGATCATCGCGAACGGAATGCAGATGTTGAACTCGCCGGTCAGCGCGCCGATCTCTACCTGGAACGGCGTGGTGACCACGATGTCGTTCGGCGAGGTGGTGATGTTGGTGAACTTCACCTGCATTTCGGCACGCACGTATTCCACGTCGATCTTGTAAATGGCGCTCCAGGCGTCGCCATAGGCGTCCAGCGCCAGGCGCAGCATGCGTTTGATCACCCGCTGTTCGGTCGGGGTGAATTCGCGGCCTTCGACTTTGGTCGGGAAGCGGCCGTCGCCGCCGAACAGGTTGTCGACGGCGATGAACACCAGACTCGGCGCGAACACGAACAGGGCAGTGCCGCGCAGCGGATTCAGATGCACCAGGTTCAGGTTGGTCGGCACCGGCAGGTTGCGGGCGAACTCGTGATACGGCTGGATTTTGATCGGGCCGACGGTAATGTCCGGGCTGCGGCGCAGCAGGTTGAACAACCCCATGCGGAACTGCCGGGCAAAACGTTCGTTGATGATTTCCAGCGCGTGCAGACGCTCGCGCACCACGCGGCGCTGGGTGTTCGGATCGTAAGGCTTAACCTCGCTCTCTTTGCCGACTATCGCTTCGGGTTCATCACCCGCGCTGTCGCCGTTGAGCAAGGCGTCGATCTCTGCCTGTGAAAGAATGCTATCGCCCATAGTGATTACCGCAGTATGAAGGCGGTGAACAGCACGTCGCTGACCACCTGCTTCGGTTGTCCCTTAACCAGCGGCGGGCTGAGCACGTCCTTAATCTGCGCCACCAGCTGTTGCTTCCCTTGTTCATTGGCCAGCTGGCCCGCTTCCTGACGGGAGAGCAGCATCAGCAAGCGGCTGCGCACTTCCGGCAGAAAATCGTTCAGCTGACGGCGGGTACTTTCGTCCGGCAGACGCAGCGTGAGGCCGATATACAGCACGCGATCCGGGTTGTTGTCCGGCGTCACCAGGTTGACGGTAAAGGTGTCGAGCGGCATGAACACCGGCGCGGCCGGCGGTTGCTGTTTGACGGCGGCCGGTTCGGCGCCGTTTTTATGCTGTTGCAGCAGCCACCAGCTGTAGCCCGCGGCGCCACAGGCGACGACGCTGATCAATACCAGCAGGATGACCAGAAGGGAGCGTTTCGGTGCTGCCGGAAGGGTGTTCTGAGACATAGCCAAATCTAATTCCTGTTGTTCCACCCGCAGCCTGCGAGGCGGCGGGCATGGCGCGCGGCAAAGCCGCACGCATGACATGTAAAGGTATTATCGCGTCTATCACGGCGTGCAATAGCCTGAATAGACGCGCAAATGGGTGCCAGCTTGGGCGTTTGCGGCGGCTCAGGCGAAAATATCGACGCCGTTGACCGCACTGGCCATGCGCTGCAGCGCCACCGGCGCGCTGACGCCGTCGGCGGCCGCAGCCTCACCGCCAGCATGTTCAGCATAGCTGGAACGCCCCTGGCCGTTGGACGCCTGCTGCTGCCCCTGTTGCCATTGCGGGGTGGACTCGCCGCCCACGCTGCTTTGCCCCAGGTTGATGCCGCTCTCCGCCAGCGCGTGACGCAGCTGCGGCATCGCTGCTTCCACCGCCGCGCGCACCTGACCGTGGGCGGAGGCAATGTGCAATTGCGCCTGCTGATCGTCCAGTTTCAGCGTGATCTGCAAGGCGCCCAGCTCCTGCGGGTGCAGGCGCAGCTCGGCACTTTGCTGGCCGTTGCGGTGGAACATCAGCACCTGTTGGTTCAACGCCTGCTGCCATTCCGGGCTGCCCAGCTGCGCGTTGAGCTGCGGCGTAGGCGGTGCGGTCACCAGTGCGCTGGCCGGTGCGGCCGTTTGCGTTGGGCTGGCGGCGGCCAGGGCGACGGCATGGTTGAGCGTCGGTTGCTGCTGCGCATCGCTCGCCGGCAGCGGCTGTGCAGTACTTGCGCGCTCACCGCTGGTCGGTTGCGGGAGCGCCGCCTTGGCATTATCGTCGCCGGTGGCCGGCGTTTTCGCCCCTGTCAGCGACGAAGCAGGGGATGCCGATGAACGCGCGGCGGTTTTATCACCGGCCGCCGCAATGTTCAGCAGGCCATTGCCGGGCAGCAGTGCAGTCGCCTCGTCAGCGTTTTCCACCGGCAGCGAACGTTGGCCTTCGGTCGGTTGCGCCTGGGCGACGAGCGCGGCCGGCAGCATGGCGTACAGCGCCTGCAGCGTTGCGGCATCCAGCTCTTTGGCGGCGGCGATCGGTGGTTGCGCCGGTTTGTCGCCGGCGGTGGGTGCCTCGGCTTCGGCGCCTTCAGGTGAAAGCGCATCGGCTGGGGTGGCCGGGTTCTGCAGCAGGCCGCCGCGCTCGCCGAAGGTGGCTAGCAGTTGATTGAGCTGGTTGCGGCTCAGGGCCGGGGCGCGTTCCTCGTCCGCGCTCAGCGCGACCGGCGGCTGTTTGCCATCGGCGGCGGGCGCGAAACGTGCGCCGAGCAGCTGGGCGAAGGCCGACGACAACTGGCTCTCATCCAGCGCCGACGTCAGTTCGGCCAGGCCGCCGGCGTCGCCGGGTAAGGCCAGGCCGGGCAGGGCGTTCAGATTCATGGGTTGATATTCCTTTGTGCACTGCGTTGAGCGAACTCATCCATCAGTTTTTGATCCCGTTTGTTCTCCTGCTGCTGCTCCGCATTTAAGGCGCGGGTATGCAGGGTCTCGAAAGCGTTCAGCCGCTGTTGTTTGTCTTGCCATTGCTTCACCGCATGATCCACTTTCTGCCCCCACTGCAGCAGCTGCTGGCGGTGCTGGTCGATGGCCTGTTCCAGCGTGCCGATAAACTGCTGGTAGTTTTGCCAGCTAGAGCTGTCCATGCCGTCGCAAAGTGTATGATTCAGCTTCTGGCGGTATTCGTCCTGATAGTTGAGCAGCATCGACAGCTGTTGCTCTGCCGCCTGCTGCGCCTGCCGTACCTGGCCCAGCTGTTGCGCGGCCTGTTCCACCGCATCCTGCGCCAGATCTCGCAGGGTAATCAGGGGAGATTGTGATTTCATCGCTGTGCGCCTCTGGTGACGTTAAACAATCAACTGCTGCAGCTGTTGACAGGCTTCATCGTAGCCGCTGCGTTCAAAGATGCCCTGTTGCAGGTACGCTTCCATCTGCGGGTACAGCGTCATCGCTTTGTCCAGCAACGGATCGCTGCCGGCCGCGTAGGCGCCGACGCTGATCAGATCGCGGTTGCGCTGATAGCTGGCCAGCATCTGCTTGAAGGTGCGTACCCGGCGATAATGCTCTTCGTCGATCAGCGACGTCATGGCGCGGCTGATTGACGCTTCGATGTCGATAGCCGGGTAATGGCCGGCTTCCGCCAGGCGCCGGGACAGCACCACGTGGCCGTCGAGGATGGCGCGCGCCGAGTCGGCGATCGGGTCTTGCTGATCGTCCCCTTCGGTCAATACGGTGTAGAAGGCGGTAATGGAACCGCCGCCGCTGATGCCGTTACCCGCGCGTTCCACCAGCGCAGGCAGTTTGGCGAAGACCGAAGGCGGATAGCCTTTGGTCGCCGGCGGTTCGCCGATGGCCAGGGCGATCTCACGCTGCGCCATGGCGTAGCGGGTAAGGGAGTCCATGATCAGCAACACGTGCTGCCCGCGATCGCGGAAATCTTCGGCGATGCGGGTGGCGTAGGCCGCCCCCTGCATGCGCAGCAACGGCGATACGTCCGCCGGCGCAGCGATCACCACCGAGCGCGCCCGGCCTTCGGCACCGAGAATGTTCTCGATAAAGTCTTTGACCTCGCGGCCGCGCTCGCCGATCAGGCCAACGACGATCACATCCGCCTGGGTATAACGGGCCATCATGCCGAGCAACACGCTCTTGCCGACGCCGGAGCCGGCGAACAGGCCCATGCGCTGGCCGCGACCGACGGTCAGCAGACCGTTGATGGTGCGCACCCCCACGTCCAGCACCTGCTCGATCGGCGTGCGCTGCAAGGGGTTGAACGGCGCGGTGATCAGTGGCGCGCGGTAACCGGTTTCCGGTGAAGGCAGGCCGTCGAGCGGTTTGGCGCTGCCGTCCAGCACCCGTCCCAACAGGGCCGGGCCGAGCGGCAGCTGTTTGCCGGCGCTTTGGCCCTCCGGCGTGATGCGGGCGTAAACCCGCGCGCCCGGCACGATACCTTCCACTTCTTCCAGCGGCATCAGGAACAGCCGCTGGCCGTTGAAGCCGACCACTTCGCTTTCCACTTCCTGCACTTCACCGGCGTCGTGCCGTTCGATGAGGCAGGTCGCGCCGAGCGGCAGCTGCAGGCCGGTAGCCTCCAGCACCAGCCCGGTCGCGCGGGTCAGGCGGCCGTAGCGGCGCACCGTCGGCGCGCGGGCGATGCGTTTTTCCAGCGTATCCAGAGAACTCAGCCAGCGGCCGAGACGCGCGGTCATCAGACTTCTCCCGGTGCCGCCAGGCGGCACAGTTCATGCCAGCGCGTCGCCAGGCTGGCGTCGAGATCGCCTTCCTCGGCGCTGACCTTGCAGCCGCCCGGATGCAGTTCGCCGTCCGCCAACAGGCGCCAGCCGTGCAGGCTGAGGGTAACCCCCAACTGTTGCTCGACGCGGGGGTAGTCGTCCGGGTGGACCCGCAGCTGCGGCTTGCCGTTGAACATCGGCTCCTGCTGGATCAGCTGTTGGATCTGCGCGAGCAGGGCGGTGCCGTCGCACACCGGCGGCTGGCCCAGCACCTGTTTGGCGGCGGTCAACGCCAGCTGCATCAACCGTGAAGCGATCACGCTGTCGAGCGCGTCCAGCGTGTGCTGGAATTCGGTAACCAACTGCTGCCAGTGGGCGGTCAGCGGCTGTTGCTGCTGCTGCGCTTCCAGCAGCCCTTGCTGACGGCCTTCTTCCAGACCGGACTGAAAACCGGCTTCATAGCCTTTTTGCTGGCCGTCGGCATAGCCCAACTGCTGGCCCTGTTGCTCAGCCTGCAGCCGCAGCGTCGCCAGCTGCTGTTGCAATTCGGCCTGCGCGTCCGGCGACGGATCGCTTTGTTCGAGATCCGGCAGCGGCGGCAGGTCGAACGCCGGTTTCTGTTCGCCCAAATCGTTGAGCGACCAGGGCTGCCAGGGCAGGGTGTTAATGCGATCAGACATAGGTGTCCTCGCCGCCGCCAATGATCATTTCGCCGGTTTCCGCCAGGCGTCTTACCACCAACAGGATGGCTTTCTGCTCGTTCTCCACCTGCGACATGCGCACCGGCCCACGGTTGGCCAGATCGTCGCGCAGGATGTCGGCGGCGCGTTGCGACATGTTCTTGAGGAACTTCTCGCGCAGCGGCTGTTCGGCGCCTTTCAATGCGATCAGCAGCGACTCGCCTTCCACTTCCTGCAGCAGACGCTGGATGCTGCGATCGTCGACTTCCACCAGGTTTTCGAACAGGAACATCTCGTCGATGATCTTCTGCGCCAGCTCGCCGTCGTATTCGCGCATCGCGTCGATGACCGCTTCTTCCTGCTGGGTTTTCATCAGGTTGATGATCTCGGCGGCGGTGCGCACCCCGCCCATTTTGCTGCGCTTGAGGTTCTGGCCGTCGAGCAGGTTGTTCAGCACTTCGGTCAGCTCCGCCAACGCCGCCGGCTGCACGCCGCCGAAGGTGGCGATACGCAGCATCACGTCGTTGCGCAGACGTTCGTCGAACAGGGCCAGGATATCCGCCGCCTGGCCGCGTTTGAGGTGCACCAGAATAGTGGCGATGATCTGCGGGTGTTCGTCGCGGATCAGATCGGCAGCGCTCTGCGGCTCCATAAAGTTGAGCGTTTCCATGCCGGTGGTGGTCTCGCGCGATTCGAGAATGTCTTCCAGCAGGCTGGCGGCGCGCTCTTCGCCCAGGGCCTTGACCAGCACCGAGCGCAGATAGTCGCTGGCGTTGACGCTCAGCGCCGCGTATTGCTCGGCGTCGTCTTCAAACTCGGTCAGTACTTCGCCGAGCTGTTTGTGCGAAACCTGGCTCATGCCGGCCATGGTGCCGCTCAGCAGCTGTACTTCGCGCGAGGAGAGGTGCTTGAACACCTCCGCCGCGCGATCTTCACCCAGCGTCATCAGCAAGATGGCGCTTTTGTCGGTTCCGGTCAGGCTCATATCTCGTTACTCATCCATTGGCGGATTACCAGAGCGACCACGCGTGGGTCTTTATCAGCCAGATCGCGGATCCGCTGGCTCTGGACTTCTGCGCTGACGCGCTGCTGCGATTTACGACGCTGCGCCAGCTCCTCGTTGCTCGGTTTGCCGCTGTCGGCCGGTTTGGCGGCAGGGGCATTGGCGGCGGCGATGGCGGCCTGTTGCGCCGCCTGGCGCTGTTGCAGCTGTGGCCGCACCAGTTTGCGCCACAGCAGCCAGGCCACCAGCAGCACCAGCAGATAGCGGCCCGCGTCGATCAGGCGATCGATAAACGACTGGCTTTGCCAGAACGGCAGTTCGCCACCGGTCACCTGACTGTCGGTAAACGGCGTGTTGACCACGTTCAGGGTATCGCCACGGCTGCTGGAGTAGCCCATCGCTTCACGCACCAGCGCTTCGATCTGCGCCAACTGCTCTTTGCTCATCGGCTGCGGTTTGCCGTCTTTATCTACGCCGAGGTAGTTGACTACCACGGCGACCGACAGACGCTGCACGGTGCCGGCTTTTTGCTGGGTGTGGCGAATGGTGCGGTCGAGTTCGTAGTTGGTGGTCGCGTCGCGACGGGTATTTTGCGGTACGCCGTTGGCCGCCGCGTTGCGGGTGGTTGCGGCGTTTTGCGCGGTGGCATTGTTGCCTGCGGCGTTGGCCGGCTTGGCGGTCTCAATCGGCGCGGTGGACGGTGCGCTTGGCTGATTGGACAGCGCGCCTGGCACGCCGCCCACCTGTGGCCCGCCGATCTGCTCGCTCAGGCTGGTTTGCTGAGAGCGAATAGCGGCTTTGTCAGGCTGTTGGTTAGGTTGGTACTGTTCATCGGTTTGTTCGCGCGTGGCGAAATCGATCTGCGCTGTGACCTGCGCACGCACGTTGGCGCTGCCGACCACCGGGGCGAGGATCGCCTCGATGCGGCGCTGGAAGCCGTTTTCCACTTCGTTGGCGTATTTCAGCTGCGAGGCGTTGAGATCGCGCCCGGTGCCGTCGGACTGCGTCAGCAGGCGGCCAGCCTGGTCGACCACGGTCACGTTGCCCGGCGGCAGGCCGGCGACGCTGCTCGACACCATATAAACGATGGCGTTGATCTGGCCGTCGTCCAGCGCACGGCCGGGTTGCAGGGTCAGCGTCACCGACGCGGAAGGGGATTTCTGTTCGCGTACGAACAGCGAAGGTTTCGGCAACGCCAGGTGAACGCGGGCGTTTTGCACCGGCCCCAGCGACTCGATGGTGCGCGACAGCTCGCCTTCAAGGGCGCGCTGATAGTTGATCTGCTCGCTGAACTGGCTGATGCCGAATTTTTCCTGATCCAGCAGTTCGAAACCGACGGCGCCGCCTTTCGGCAGCCCTTGCTGCGCGAGGCGCAGACGGGTTTCATGCACTTTTTCCGCCGGGATAAGCAGCGCTGCGCCATTTTCGGCAAAGCGATAAGGGATATTCATCTGCGTCAGCTGGGTGACGATGGCGCCGCCGTCGCGGTCGTTCAGATTGCTGTACAGCACGCGGTAGTCGGGGCTTTTCACCCACAACAGCAGCGCGACGACGATCGCGATCGCGGCGGAAGCGGCGACCAGCAACGGAATTTTCGGGTTGGCGCGCAGACGATTCCAGATGGCTTGCAGGCCGTTGTCGCGGCTTTCGCCGGCGGTTATCGAAGCACTCATTTTAGGTCTCGTCCTTCAATGGCGCTCACGATCCCGTATGGGCGGCTGAGCAGCTCCCTGCCAGGCTGATGAACGGTATGGTTAGCGTTGTGTGACAAAACAGACTCCCTGATACACATATCTTCTAAATAGCGGCGCTCCCATTTCTGGGCAGGCCATTATTCGCCTTATCAGACGATTCCGATTGCCCGATAAGCCGGGTTTTTTGCAGTTAATTAACCGCTTTAGGTCTGAAAACGCTGTGCTAGGGTGTGCATCATTGGAGAAGTGCAGGGTGAAAACGTTACCCGGCGAGACGAGATGATTGAGGATCAGATGGCGATTCAGGGCATTGAAGGGGTACTGCAGCAGATGCAGACCATGGCGGTTCAGGCCGGCAAGATGGGGCAGAATGCGGCGCCGCAGGGCGTCAGCTTCGCCAGCGAACTGACCGCGGCGCTCGGCAAGATCAGCGAGACCCAGCAAACGGCGCGCAAACAGGCGCAGGATTTCGAACTGGGCGTGCCGGGCATCAGCCTGAACGATGTGATGGTCGATCTGCAGAAATCGTCGGTGTCTTTACAGCTGGGCGTACAGGTGCGCAACAAGCTGGTGGCGGCCTACCAGGATATTATGAATATGCCGGTGTGATGAACGTGCCGATCATTTTTCAGTGAAATTTGGGTCGGCGCTGTTACCCTATAGCGACGGTCATTTATCGGGATAGGATGATGTACAAATCGCTGTATCTTGCTCTGGGTATCATGGCGTTGTCTGGATGCGCCGGGCAAAACGATGACTATTCATCGGCACAAAAAAACGCGGCTCATCAGGACGCCGGCAAAGAATGGAAAGCGTTTGTCGCGCCACTGTCGGTGAAAACGCAGTCGCCCGGCGAGCGAGAAATGAAACGCGCTGCCCGGCAATACTGAAGTCACGACTTCAGCCAATAGGCAAAAAAAACCAGCTATCGAAATAGCTGGCTGAAGGTGCGATAAAACATTTATGTATGTGATGTAGGAGCGTCGACACCCGCTCGAAGTGGTGCCGACGCGGTTATCATATTTGTTATGTTATAACAAATCAATGCTGCTGTGCGTTTGTTTCAGCCTGCCAATTCTGCGATCCGCTCGCGGGCGTTCGCCAACCCCTGAGCGAGGCCGTGCGGTTTCATATCCAGCCCTTCGGCATAGATAAATTGCACGTCGCCGATCCCCATCAACCCCAGCACCGATCGCAGGTAGGGTGTCACGGCATCGGTCGGCTGGCCGGCGTGTACGCCGCCGCGTGAACTGAATACCAGCGCATTGACGCCCTCGACCAACCCGACCGGGTAGGTGGCGGTATAGTTGAACGTTACCCGGGCGCGGGCCACCAGATCGAACCAGTTTTTCAGCTGGGTTGGTACATTGAGGTTGTACATTGGTGCCCCGATCAGCAGCATATCGCTCCCTTTCAGTTCGGCAATCAGCCGATCGGAAAGCGCCACCGCCGCTTTGGCGCGTTGACTGGTGTTTTCTGCGCCTCGCAGCGCATCGAACAGCTCGCCGTCCAATACCGGCAGATCCAAGGCCGTCAAATCGTGTTCGACGATCTGATCTTCATATCCTTTGGCCCGACGCGCCGCCAGATAGTGGTCAATCAGGTTATTGGTCTGCGAGTCGTTTCCCATAATGCTGGATTTGAGTACCAGTATTTTTTTCATGCTGTTGTCCTCTGACGGTAATCTGTGGTTTTCACCGGGACTCCGGAATGACTGCAGGTTACCATTGCCTGATGCTCACCAGTGGTGATAGGTTTTCACTTAATTGATTCCAATTTGGAAGCATTAAGATGAAAAGCGATCTCAGCGCACTGCCGGCGTTTGTTGCCGTAGCGGAAGGCGGCAGTTTTGCCGCCGCCGCAGAAAAACTGCATCTGACACGTTCTGCGGTCAGCAAAATCGTGTCGCGTCTGGAGGCGCGGCTGGGCGTGATGTTGTTTATGCGCACGACGCGCAGCCTGAGCCTGACGGATGAAGGGGCGTTGTACTATGAGCACTGCCGGCAGGCGTTGGCGAACGTTCAGGCGGCGGAAAACCAGTTGGACAGTGGCAAGATGCAGGTCCGAGGCCGGCTCAGGATCTCGATGCCGGTGTTGTTCGGCCATCTGTGCATTGCACCCTTGATGACGGCACTGGCGAATGAGCATCCCTTACTGACGCTGGAAATTTCGTTCAACGACCGCAGGATCGATCTGATCGATGAGGGGTTCGATCTGGCGGTTCGCATCGGCGAACTGGCGGACAGCGGCAGTTTGGTTGCCCGGCGCTTGGGCGAACACGGCATGCTGCTGTGCGCCTCGCCCGACTACCTGCGGCGCAGTGGTGAACCGAGCACGCTGGACGCGTTAAGCCAACACCAGGCGGTGGGGTATCTGCACGCCGGCGCCGTGTTGCCCTGGCAACTTCGCGGCGAAAACGGTGAGCTGCAGTCGTTCAGGCCACCGGCCAAGATGATGATGGATGACATGCAGGGGATCGTCGATGCCGTTTCCGCCGGAGCCGGTATTGCCTGGCTGCCGGAGTGGCTGGTACGCGAGCGGCTGATGGCAGGGACGCTGGTGGAAATCATGCGCGGTGGATCCAGCCTCAGTTTTCCGGTGAATGCCGTGTGGCCCTATATGCCTTACCAGCCGCTCAAGGTGCGGCTGGCGGTGGAAAAACTGGTGGCGGAGCTACCGGGGAAATTGGCGCTTGTGGCACCACCGGTATTGCCGTGCTAATGGCCGGTGTCGCAACCGACAAGGAATGGGCGCTAATCTACCGAATAGAGGGGCGAAAACGGTGCTGTCAGGCTTATTGAATACGCAGGTGACCGTTTATTATAGCCTGATTAGTAGGGTTATTATTCGAGGCAGGTCAATGAGCACGAAAAGCGAATCCAGATGGCGTCTGATCAGTATTTTAATGCTGACGGTACTTGCCGTATTAATTGGCGTTCTGGTTAAACTGGACTGAAGTCTGACCAGGCGATAAAAAGCCTGGCCGTTTTATTGTGCGGCAAGTAAACGCATCATGTCTTCTTCATACAACAATACCAACAGCCACAGCCCCAACAACGTGATTGCTAGAGAAAATAATCGCTTTTCATTACGCATCATTTATTTCGCTCTTCGGCGGATGAACGTTGCGTAGCGTATCTCGGCGGTGTGACAATCGTTAGGGATCTGTGTCAAATAAAGCCATTTTGTTACGCGTCTATTTAGGTTTCTCCGGCGACCAGCGACTCAATGCCTTGAGAGCCGGGTTCCATAATCCTTTGATGACCGCGAATAGCGGTAGGGGCGAAACCGAAACGTTTGCGAAAACGTTCGGCGAAACGTGATGCGCTTTCATAGCCGACATGTTGCGCAATGGCGGAGATCGGCCAGTCGGTCGACTGCAGCAGGGCCAGCGCGCTACTCATGCGCACGTCGATCATCAGATTACGCAATGCGGTATTTTCCATCGACAGTTTGCGGCGCAGCATCACTTCACTCATCGACAGGCTCTCCGCCACTTTGGCCGCCGTCCAAATGCTGTGCGGATCGGTTGCCAGGCAGCGACGCACGCGTTGGGTGAGGTCTTTGGCTTCGTTGTGGATGAAGCGAATGCCGAACTGGGCCAGCCACAGCAGAATTTCCAGCATTTTGTGCCGCACGATGATGGTGGGAAACCGCTGCCGGAGCGCCAGCGCCAGGCTGGTCGTCTCAAAACTGTGCTTCAGGGCGCAAGGCAGGTTGCGCAGCGCCAGGACGGCATCGAACGGCATTGGCGTCGGCGCTTCCTCAGCCGGAGGCTGAATCGTGAGCAGCCGTGGATCGCAGGTCAGCAACTGGCAGCTGAAAACACCTTCTGCGGATGGGCCATTAATAATATCCACCGTTTGCCCCCCGTCGATAATCAACAGCTCGCCGGCATGAGCCACCACCTCGTGTTGTTGCCAGCGTACGCGCTTATGGCCTTGTTGTATCAGATACAGATGTGGTTGCTCAAAATAGACTGAAGGGAATAATAATTCAGTATGCTGAATGATGTGCGCTGAGGCGCCAATTCCTGGACAGAGATTAATTGTACGTTCCATCGATATTCATTTCGCAGCCATTATCTGAGAATATCTTTACGCTTTGATCCGCGTTGGAGCAACATTTTTCCATGGGCCGTGAAACACAGCGGCGTGTTTTATCTATCAAAAATCAATTTCCTGCTGAACAGAAAACGTCCGTGTCGGGATAATGTTTATCCATTAAAGTGAGAGCCAGGCTCGAAGCGCGCATTTTACCAATTACCCATAAACTGAATAATTCAAATGCCATAGATTAATATCCTAACGTAACCCGAGAGTAATAGCGCATAGTGCTATTTAATCCATTTTCGTCAGTATTGTCGATCTTATCGGACCTGTGGTTCCCCCAGCAACAGCGCACGATCATGAAACTGGCCGTAGGTATTGTTGACCACGTTCTGGCGCGTGGACTGTTCGATCAGCATCTTCAGCTCATCCATCCGCTGCTGTAACAGACGTTTGAGCTCGGTTTCGTTGTCGAGGATCTGTTGCAGCTTATTGCGCAGCATTTCCTGCAGCGCCATTGACGGGCCGGCTTGCCCGGTGAAGGCGGCGGTTTTTTCCACCGCCGTCACGTAAGCGAATTCGAGCTCGACGAGCTCCTCCCAGCGCCCGGTTTGCGCCAGCGCGATCATCTGGCTGCTCAGGCTATAAATTTGTTGATAAGCGGCTAACAGCTGCTGTTGACGTTCCATTACATGGCGTCCTGCGAAGGTTGGTAGTTAGGGCCAATCTGGCGCCAGGCGTCGGCGATGTTTTCCAGCAGTTTGACCACTTCGGCGATCGCCGCTTCGTCGTTGTGCAGGTTGGCCTGCATCAGCCGACGCTTCATATAGTCGTACAACGCCGCCAGGTTTTCGGCGATCTCGCCGCCCTGCTGAGGATCGAGGCCGCTTTTCAGACCGTTGTCGATGATGTTGATGGCTTTGGACAGCGCCATACCTTTGCCGGCGATATCGCCCTGGTTCATCAGGATGCGTGCGCGAAGCAGGGCGCTGAGCGCCCCGTCGAACAACATCACGATTAACTGGTGCGGGCTGGCGCTCATGGCGCCGCTTTCCAGACTGACCTGTGCATAGGCCTGAGTGCCGCTACGGTTATACATGCTGTTTTCTTTACCTTGTTAAAGGGTTACTTGAACTGTTGAGCCAAATAGTTACTGGTGCCGTTCATTTTCGACATCATGGTATCCAGCTGAACGAACTGCTGTTTATAGCGGTCGATGGTGCTTTGAATGCTGGCGGTGACCGTGGTGATCTGGCTGTTCAGGCGATCGAGGTTGGTGTTGATGCTCTTGGTCGAGTTCTCGATGATGCCGCCGGATTTGATGTAGCTTTGGATCTGGTTGTGGATCTCGGTGGCCATGCCGGTGTCTTTGCCGTTGCCGACGAAGAAGTTGCTGACCTGATCCGGCTTCTCATCCATCGCTTTCTTCAGCTTGGCGCTGTCGATTTCCAGCTTGCCGGTTTTGGTGTTGGTGGAAATACCGAGGTTGCCCAGGCCTTTCAAATCCGGGTTATCCTGGGCTGCGCTCAGGGCGCTTTTGATCGACGACTGAACGCCGCGCAGGGTGTTGTCGCCCAGCAGCGGACCGTTGCTGGGGTTTGGCGCTTCGCCGGTTTTCACCGGGGTGAACTTGGACAGTGCGTTGAAGGTGTCCAGCAGTGAGTTATAGCTATCGACCCACTCTTTGATTTTGTCGGTGGTGCCGGCGGTGTTGGCGCTGATCACCAGGTGCTGCGGTTCATCGGTTTTGGTTTTGGTTTTCAAATCGATGGTAACGCCCTGCAGGGCATCGCTGATCGAGTTGGTGCTGCGCTTGATGGCTGTGCCGTTCACCATCAGCTCCGCATCCTGCGGCGCGACCGTCTGCTTCATGGCAGTGGTGGTGCCGCGGGTGGCGTTGTAGTTCAGGATATCGCCCAGCTTATCGTCGTTATCGACCTGGAGGGAAATCTTGTTGTTTTCGCCGGTGGTGGAGGAGCTGATCGCCAGCTGATAGTCGTTGTCGCCGACGCGCATGATGCTGGCGGTGACGCCGGCTTTGGCGCCGTTGATGGCGTCGCGCATCTCAAGCAGAGAGGTTTGATCGTCGCTGAGCGGGATCTTGGTTTCTTTCGGCGGGTTGCCGGCGGTGATGGTCAGAGAGCGGTTGGTGATGCCTTCTTTACCTAATTTTTCGCCTTGATCGCTGACTTTCGCCTGCGTGGTCAGGGTTTGCGCCTGCGCCAGTTTGTTCACTTCCACCACGTAGTTGCCCGGTACCGCCTTGGCGTTGGTGGTGATTTTAAAGGCGTCATGTTCGGTGGCGGTAGTCGCCTTGAAGAAGTCCTCTTTCGCCATCTCCTTGCTGAGGTTGTCGAACTTTTCCAATGCGCCTTTGAGCGTGCCGTAACCGGTCAGCTGGGCGTTATAGCTGGATTGCTTGGTGGTGTAGGGGGTCAGGCGCTGTTGTTCCGCCTTGGTCAGCTTATCCAGCAGGCCGTTGAGGTCGAGTCCTGAGCCGAGACCTAATGAACTGATCGTTGCCATGAGTAATTCTCCTTGATTATGACTTTATTCGCTTTACGCGTTATCGGCCCAGTGATGAAAAAGTTTACCGAAAAAAGCAAAAAACCGATGGCGCAATAGAGGAGGGAAAAACCACGTTATTTCTGCCATTGCCGCAGACGCAAAAAATTTTAAAAAATTGCTAAAGGTTGTTAGGGGAGGGCCGATACCTGAGGGGACGGTGGTTGACGCCGTGGGCAAATAAGCCCGAACCTTTTAACTGTGTTGCGAAGAACGCAACTGACTCGTAAGGAAAGCAAACAATGGCACAAGTAATCAACACTAACAGCCTGTCGCTGATGGCGCAGAACAACCTGAACAAATCTCAGTCTTCTCTGGGCACTGCGATTGAGCGTCTGTCTTCCGGTCTGCGTATCAACAGCGCGAAAGACGATGCTGCGGGTCAGGCGATCTCCAACCGTTTCACCGCGAACATCAAAGGCCTGACTCAGGCTTCCCGTAACGCCAACGACGGTATCTCTCTGGCGCAGACCACTGAAGGCGCACTGAACGAAGTTAACGACAACCTGCAGAACATCCGTCGTCTGACCGTACAGGCGCAGAACGGTTCTAACTCCAGCAGCGACCTGAAATCCATCCAGGACGAAATCACCGAGCGCATGTCGGAAATCAACCGTATCTCCGCGCAGACTGACTTCAACGGCGTGAAAGTGCTGAGCAGCGATCAGAAACTGACCATCCAGGTTGGCGCTAACGACGGTGAAACTATCGACATCAACCTGCAGAAAATCGACTCCACTAAACTGGGTCTGGATGGCTTCGACGTTACTACTAAAGGCCCTACTGCGGGTTCCGCGATTGCTACCGGCGCTCACATCAAAGCTGCTACCGGTGAAGACGTTGTTTACGATGCTGCCACTGCGAAAAGCGGTTTGGCTGACGGTAAGGCGCTGATCTCTGGTAAAGGTGCAGATGGTAAAGATGCGATGTTTGTCGAAACTACCGACAAAACTACCGGTGCTAAAACTTACGCTGCAGCCTCTGTAGACAAAGACGGTAAAGTAACCGAAGGCACTGCCGTCACCATGAAAAACCCACTGGATACCCTGGACAAAGCGCTGGCACAGGTTGACGGCCTGCGTTCTTCCCTGGGTGCGGTACAGAACCGTTTCGATTCTGTTATCAACAACCTGAACAGCACCGTGAACAACCTGTCCGCCTCTCAGTCCCGTATTCAGGATGCTGACTACGCGACCGAAGTGTCCAACATGAGCCGTGCCAACATCCTGCAACAGGCTGGCACCTCTGTTCTGGCACAGGCTAACCAGTCTACTCAGAACGTGCTGTCCCTGCTGCGTTAATCGTCTCTCCCGATTAACTGTCGCAAAGAAACCCCGCTTCGGCGGGGTTTTTTTATGTTCGCGCACCGCCCGGTTATTACATGGCGCAAATAAAGCCCGTTTTGTGCGACTGTTCAGCCGATTGGCATTTCGCCCCCTACGCATAATAGCGCTGACTCTCTTATCCGCAGGTTTAAGACATAGTGAGCGATCTGTATACCGCCGAAGGCGTGATGGACAAAAATTCTCTCTGGCTGCGCTATGTCCCGTTAGTGCGCCACGAGGCGTTGCGCCTGCAGGTCAGGCTGCCCGCCAGCGTGGAGCTTGACGACCTGCTGCAGGCCGGGGGAATCGGGCTATTGAACGCCGTTGAGCGTTATGACGCCCTACAGGGAACCGCCTTTACCACCTATGCGGTGCAGCGCATTCGCGGCGCGATGCTCGATGAGCTGCGCAGCCGCGACTGGGTGCCGCGCAGCGTGCGGCGCCATGCGCGCGAGGTCGCGCAGGTGATGCGGCAACTGGAACAGCGTTACGGCCGCCCGGCGAGCGAGACGGAAGTGGCGCAGACGCTGAATATCTCGCTGGATGAGTACCGTCAAATTCTGTTGGACACCAATAACAGCCAGCTTTTCTCCTACGACGAATGGCGCGAGGAGCATGGCGAGAACGCGGAACCGATGCTGGAAGGGCATGAAGAGGCCAACCCGCTGCATCACCTGTTGGAAGGCAGCCTGCGCCAACGAGTGATTGACGCCATCGAGGCGTTGCCGGAGCGCGAAAAAATGGTGCTGACGCTGTATTACCAGGAAGAGTTGAATCTCAAAGAGATCGGCGCCGTGCTGGACGTCGGGGAGTCCCGCGTCAGCCAACTGCACAGTCAGGCGATCAAACGGCTGCGTGCGCGGCTGGCGAACGATACCTGACGGCGACCCGCCGCCCCTCAACTCGATGACTCATGCGACAATCGGACTGCCCTTTATGCCAGGAATACTGTTGAAGAAACGGCCGCTTAGCCGTTACCTGAAAGACTACAAGCACAGCCAGACCCATTGCTCCCAGTGCGGCAAACTGTTGGACCGCATGGCGCTGGTGTTTCGCGGCAAGATTATCAATAAAGAAGCCATCGCGCGCATGGATCAGCCGATCGACGATGCGGTCTGGCAAAACGTGCAGCACGAGCTGACCGCGCTGTGCCGCTTTTGCAGCGAGATCTCCTGCAACAGCCACCCGAGCTATTTCGACATCATGGCGTTCAAGCAGTATCTGTTCGAACAGACCGAGATGAGCCACAGCACCATCCGTGAGTATGTAGTGCGGCTGCGCCGGCTGGACGAAATGCTGGTGGCGCGCAACTATCCGGCGGATAAATTCGCCAGCAGCGCCAGCCATCAGCGCATCATCGACGATCTGCCTACCGCGGCGCACAATAACTACCGCATTGCGCTGCGCAAATACGATCAGTATCTCGCCTGGCAGCGCAGCTACTGAGACTTTTCCCCGGCCGTTGGGCCGGGGCCTGCTGTTTCCCCCGTGATAAAGGATGATTATTCAGTTCACATCTGCTAAATCTATCGGTTATCAGATGTTGATATTCGATTCCCTGGGGGGAAGTAGTGAACCTGCAACAACAACTGGCGCAATTTCCGCGTCTGGATCTGGTTGGCACCGCCACACCGCTCGAAAAGCTGTCCCGTCTCTCCGATTACCTCGGCCGCGAAATCTACCTCAAACGTGACGATGTCACTCCAATGGCCATGGGTGGCAACAAGCTGAGAAAGCTCGAGTTTCTGGCCGCCGACGCGCTGCGACAAGGCGCCGATACGCTGGTCACCGCCGGCGCCATTCAATCCAACCACGTGCGCCAGACGGCGGCGGTGGCGGCGAAGCTGGGCCTGCACTGCGTCGCGCTGCTGGAAAACCCTATCGACACCCGCGCGGAAAACTACCTGACCAACGGCAACCGCCTGTTGCTCGGCCTGTTCAACGCCGAGGTGGTGATGTGCGAAGCGCTGCACGATCCGCAGCAACAGCTGGCGGAACTGGCGACGCGCCTTGAGGCGCAGGGGTTCCGGCCTTACGTGGTGCCGGTGGGTGGTTCCAATGCCCTGGGCGCGCTGGGATACGTGCAGTGCGCATTGGAAATTGCCGAACAGAGCCAACGCAGCAACGTGGCGTTCAGTTCTGTGGTGGTGGCGTCCGGCAGCGCCGGCACTCACGCCGGGCTGGCGGTAGGATTGCAGCAGCTGCTGCCGGAAACCGAGTTGATCGGCGTGACGGTCTCGCGCACCGTGATCGATCAACTGCCGAAGGTGGAGCAGATCCAGAAAGCCCTGGCTTGTTCGCTGAATATCGACGAACTGGCGCCGATCGCGCTGTGGGACGATTACTTCGCGCCACAATACGGCATGCCGAACGAAGAGGGCATAGCGGCGGTGCAGCTGCTGGCGCAGCAAGAAGGCGTATTGCTGGATCCGGTGTACACCGGCAAAGCGATGGCCGGTTTGATCGACGGCATCGCCCAGCGGCGCTTCCGCGATGAAGGCCCTATTCTGTTCGTTCACACCGGCGGCGCGCCGGCGCTGTTCGCCTACCATCCACAGGTGTAAACACCGCTTGTTATTCCATTTTGAACTATATTTATAAAGTTATATTCCTTTATGCGGGCGGTCGCACTGTTAAAGTGCTGATATCAAAAAAGATAAATAACACACAGGGGTGTTTATGATGTTTGCAAAAGTTCGTCGTCAATGGCTGTTGGGCGTGGTGGGCGTCGCGTTGGCCGCCGGTTTGGCGACCCAAACCTACGCTGCCGACAATCTGCTGCAGCAGGTGAAGCAGCGCGGCACGCTGATCGTCGGCCTGGAAGGCACCTATCCGCCGTTCAGCTTCCAGGGGGAAGACGGCAAGCTGACCGGTTTCGAAGTGGATTTCGCCAACGCGCTGGCGGAACACCTGGGCGTGAAGGCCAAGCTGAACCCGACCAAGTGGGACGGCATGCTGGCTTCGCTGGATTCGAAGCGCATCGACGTGGTCATCAACCAGGTGACGCTCTCTGATGAGCGCAAGAAGAAATATGACTTCTCCACCCCTTACACCGTTTCCGGTATTCAGGCGCTGGTGAAAAAAGGCAACGAAGGCACCATCACCAAGCCGGAAGACCTGAAGGGCAAGAAGGTCGGCGTTGGCCTGGGCACCAACTATGAGCAATGGCTGCGCGCGAACGTGCAGGGCGTGGACGTGCGTACCTACGACGACGACCCGACCAAGTATCAGGATCTGCGCGTTGGCCGCATCAACGCCATTCTGGTGGATCGCCTGGCGGCGCTGGATCTGGTGAAGAAAACCGGCGATACCTTGGCGGTAGCCGGCCCGGCGTTCTCTCGTCAGGAGTCCGGCGTGGCGCTGCGCAAGAACAACCCAGAGCTGCTGGCCGCGATTGACCAGGCGATCGCCGAGATGCAAAAAGACGGCACGATGGCGAAGATCTCCGAGAAATGGTTTGGCGCGGACGTAACTAAATAATGCACGAAAGTATTCAACTGGCGCTGGATTCAGCGCCATTTTTATTGAAGGGCGCAATACTGACGCTTCAGCTCAGCCTGGGCGGTATGGCGTTGGGGTTGCTGCTCGGTTTTCTGCTGGCGCTGATGCGTCTTTCACCGCTTTGGCCGCTGTCGTGGCTGTCGCGTATCTACGTGTCGCTGTTCCGCGGTACGCCGTTGATCGCCCAACTGTTTATGATCTATTACGGTCTGCCGCAGTTCGGCGTTGAATTCGATCCCTTCCCGGCGGCGCTGATTGGCCTGTCGCTCAATACCGCCGCCTACACCTCAGAAACGCTGCGCGCGGCGATTTCGTCGATCGACAAAGGGCAGTGGGAAGCCGCCGCCAGCATCGGCATGACCCGTTGGCAAACCCTGCGCCGGGTGATCCTGCCGCAGGCGGCGCGCACCGCCTTGCCGCCGCTGGGCAACAGTTTTATCGGCCTGGTGAAGGACACTTCGCTGGCCGCCACCATTCAGGTGCCGGAACTGTTCCGCCAGGCGCAGCTCATCACCTCGCGCACGCTGGAAGTGTTCACCATGTACCTGGCGGCATCGCTGATTTACTGGGTGATGGCGACCCTGCTTTCCGCACTGCAAAACCGTCTGGAAGCCCACGTTAATCGCCAGGATCAGGAGTAACGCATGAGTGCCATTGAAGTTAAGCAATTGACCAAGCAGTTCAAAGGTCAGACGGTGCTGCATGGGATCGATCTGGCGGTGGACGCCGGTGAAGTGGTGGCGATCATCGGCCCGAGCGGCTCAGGGAAAACCACCTTGTTGCGCTGCATTAACCTGCTGGAGGAGCCGGATTCCGGCACCATTCGCGTCGGCGATATCCTGATCGACGGCAGCAAGCCGCTGAGCAAACAGAAAAATCAGGTGCGCGCGCTGCGCCAGCAGGTCGGTTTCGTGTTCCAGAACTTCAACCTGTTTCCGCACCGTTCGGTGCTGGAAAACATCATCGAAGGGCCGGTTATCGTTAAAGGCGAGGCGAAAGCCAGCGCCGAACAGCGCGCTCGTGCGTTGCTGGCCAAGGTGGGGCTGAGCGGCAAAGAGGCGGCTTATCCGCGTCGGCTGTCCGGCGGGCAGCAGCAGCGGGTGGCAATCGCGCGCGCGCTGGCGATGCAGCCGGAGGTGATTTTGTTCGATGAGCCGACGTCGGCGCTTGATCCCGAGCTGGTGGGGGAAGTGCTCAATACCATGCGTTCACTGGCGGAAGAGAAACGCACCATGGTGATCGTCACCCATGAAATGAGCTTCGCCCGCGACGTGGCCGATCGGGTTATCTTTATGGATCACGGCCGCATCGTCGAACAGGGCCCGGCCAAAGCGCTGTTCGCCAATCCGCAGCATCAGCGTACCCAGCAATTCCTCGATAAGTTCCGGAATCAATAAGGCGTCGGGGGCGTTTCCCCCGACCGCATTCACTCCGCTTTCAACCATTCATTGCGCGCGGCGGCGGCGTGAAATCCGCTGCGGCTGCCGTATCCCGGATGTTGCCGAACCAGAGAGTCAATGCATCTCGTAGCGCTCTGATGCGGCTTTCAAGCAGAGTAATCCGTCTATGTTGTGATCGTCCATGAGCGACGCCCCACCCTGTAAGGATAACAAGGCGCTAACGGCCGATCGGGCTGCGGACAATAAAAAACCCTGCACGAGCGCAGGGTTTGCGTAGCGGCGAGCCAATCAGGCGGCAATGGATTGCCGCCTTGAGGATGCGTTAACCGATGGTCATCAGGCTGGCGTTACCGCCGGCGGCGGCGGTGTTGACGCTCAGCGAACGTTCGATCAGCAGGCGTTCCAACAGAATGTTGGTTTCACCGTGGGCGAAGCCCTGCACCGAGACGATGGCGCCGCCGCGCTGCGCGATCTGCTCGCACAGGGTGCGCAACTGGTCGGCATCGCCGTGGTAGATGGCGGCATCGAACTCGACCTTGTCCTGCTGCCAGTCTTTGCTGAAGGCGATGCGCGCCTGCACATCGTTCGGCAAGCGGCGGAACAGATTGCGTTGCAGTTCCGCTTCCGGCCACAGCGCGCAGCTGCCAACCGCCAGCACGGCGGCCAGCTGGATCAGCGCGTCGGTTTCGTTATCCGCCAGGCACAGCACGCGTTCACGCGGCAGCAGGGCATAAGTGTTGCGCTCGCCGGTCGGGCCCGGCAGCGGGCGTACGGTGCCGCCCTGGCCCAGTTCCGCATAGCGCTGCGCCAATGCCGCCAGTTCGCCGTGCTGGCTGGTGACCGCCCATTTCTCCAGCGATTGCAGCGCGCCCAGCAGCTGCGGCCGCGCGGTGGCTTCCATCGGGCGCTCTTCGTCCTGACGGTGCAGCGTACGTTGCAGCGCGTCGTCCGGACGGTTGGCCAGCAGACGGTACAGGTACAGCGGGCCGCCGGCTTTCGGGCCGGTGCCCGACAGGCCTTCGCCGCCGAACGGCTGCACGCCGACCACTGCGCCGACCATGTTGCGGTTGACGTACAGGTTGCCGACCTTGGCGCGTTCGGTCACCCGGGCGATGGTTTCATCGATACGGGTGTGAATGCCCAGCGTCAGGCCATAACCGGCGGCGTTGATCTGATCGACCAGCGCGTCCAGATTGTTGCGCTGGAAGCGCACCACGTGCAGCACCGGGCCGAAGATCTCTTTCTGCAGCTCGTCGAAGCTGTCGAGTTCGATCAGCGTCGGCTTGATGAAGGTGCCGCGCGCCCACTCTTTCTCATCCTGCGCGCTGCCTTTGGCGGCCTGGTACACCTTGCGGCCTTTGGCGCGCATCGCCTGGATGTGGCGTTCGATGCCGGTTTTGGCTTCGGCGTCGATCACCGGGCCCACGTCGGTGGACAGGCGCTCCGGGTTGCCCATGCGGCATTCGGCCATCGCGCCGCGCAGCATTTGCAGCGTGTGCTCGGCCACGTCTTCCTGAATGCACAGGATACGCAGCGCGGAGCAGCGCTGGCCGGCGCTGTCGAAGGCGGAGGCCACCACGTCGGTCACCACCTGCTCGGTCAGGGCGGAAGAGTCGACGATCATGGCGTTCAGGCCGCCGGTTTCGGCGATCAGCGGCGTCGGCCGGCCTTGCGGATCGAGACGACCGGCGATGCTGCGCTGCAGAATGCCGGCGACGTCGGTGGAGCCGGTGAACATCACGCCGCGGACGCGGGCGTCGTTGACCAGCGTCGAGCCGACGGTTTCACCCTGGCCCGGCAGCAGCTGCAGCACGCCTTGCGGAATGCCGGCCTCCAGCAGGATGCGCACCGCCTGCGCGGCCACCAGCGGCGTTTGCTCGGCCGGTTTGGCCAGCACGCTGTTGCCCGCCGCCAGCGCGGCGGCGATTTGGCCGGTGAAGATCGCCAGCGGGAAGTTCCACGGGCTGATGCAGACCACCGGGCCCAGCGGGCGGTGGCTGTCGTTGGCGAAGTCGTCGCGCACCTGGCCGGCGTAGTAGTGCAGGAAGTCGACCGCTTCACGCACTTCGGCGATGGCGTTGTTGAAGGTTTTACCCGCTTCACGCACCAGAATGCCCAGCAGGCTTTGCAGCTGGCTTTCCATCAGTTCGGCGGCGCGTTCGAGGATCGCGGCGCGTTCCGTCGGCGGCGTAGCGAACCAGATTGGGCCGGCGGCTGCAGCGGCGTCGAGCGCGCGGCTGACTTCGCCTTCGGTGGCTTCACGCACGTAGCCGACCACATCGCCCGGCTCGGCCGGGTTGATCACCGGCTGCTCCACGCCCTGATCCAATTCGGCGTCGATAATCGGTTCCGCGCGCCACGGATGGCTGGCGCTGGTGAGCAGGGCGCTGGAGAGCGAGGCCAGACGCTGTTCGTTGGACAGATCCAGACCGCTGGAGTTAACGCGTTTCTCGCCGTACAGCTCGCGCGGCAGCGGGATGCGCGGATGCGGCAGGCCAATCTGACCTTCGTTGGCCGCCAGCGCTTCCACGGCGCTGACCGGATCGGCCACCAGTTCGTCGAGCGGCAGGGTGGCGTCGGCGATGCGGTTGACGAACGAGGTGTTGGCGCCGTTTTCCAGCAGGCGGCGCACCAGGTAAGCCAGCAGCGTTTCATGGGTGCCGACCGGTGCGTAGATGCGGCAAGGGCGGTTCAGTTTGCCGTCGGCCACTTTACCCACCACCTGTTCGTACAGCGGCTCACCCATGCCGTGCAGGCACTGGAATTCATACTGGCCAGGGTAGTAGTTGTTGCCGGCCAGGTGATAGATGGCGCTCAGGGTATGGGCGTTGTGGGTCGCGAACTGCGGATAGATCAGGTTCGGCACCGACAGCAGCTTGCGGGCGCAGGCCAGATAGGAAACGTCGGTGTACACCTTGCGGGTGTATACCGGGTAGCCTTCCAGGCCGTCCATCTGGGCGCGTTTGATTTCGCTGTCCCAGTAGGCGCCTTTCACCAGACGGATCATCAGGCGACGGCGGCTGCGTTGCGCCATGTCGATCACCGCGTCGATGGCGAACGGGCAACGTTTCTGATAGGCCTGGATCACGAAGCCGATGCCGTTCCAGCCGGCCAACTGCGGCTCGAAGCACAGCTTCTCCAGCAGGTCGAGCGAGATTTCCAGGCGGTCGGCCTCTTCGGCGTCGATGTTGATGCCGATATCATACTGGCGCGCTTGCAGGGTCAGCGACAGCAGGCGCGGATAAAGCTCTTCCATCACGCGTTCGTACTGTGCGCGGCTGTAGCGCGGGTGCAGGGCGGACAGCTTGATGGAAATGCCGGGGCCTTCATAGATGCCGCGGCCGTTGGAGGCTTTGCCGATGGCGTGGATCGCCTGCTGGTAGGAAACCAGGTAGGCCTGCGCGTCGGCTTCGGTCAGGGCGGCTTCGCCCAGCATGTCGTAGGAATAGCGGAAACCTTTTTCTTCCAGCTTGCGCGCGTTGGCCAGCGCTTCGGCGATGGTTTCGCCGGTCACGAACTGCTCGCCCATCAGGCGCATCGCCATGTCCACGCCTTTGCGGATCAGCGGTTCGCCGCTCTTGCTGATAATGCGGTTCAGCGAGCGGGACAGATTGGCTTCGTTATGCGTGGACACCAGCTTGCCGGTGAACAGCAGGCCCCAGGTCGCGGCGTTGACGAACAGCGACGGGCTGCGCCCCAGGTGCGAGTGCCAGTTGCCGTTGCTGATCTTGTCGCGGATCAGGGCATCGCGGGTCGGTTTGTCCGGAATGCGCAGCAGCGCTTCCGCCAGGCACATCAGCGCCACGCCTTCCTGCGAGGAGAGGGAGAACTCTTGCAGCAGGCCTTGCACCATGCCGGCGCGGCCGTTTGCACTTTTTTGGTTACGCAACTTCTCGGCGATGCCATAGGCCATTTTGTGAGTGGCCTGTGCAAGATCGGCGGGTAATCGCGCCTGTTCGAGCAACATCGGCACCGCTTCGGTCTCTGGGCGGCGATAGGCGGCGGTGATGGCGGCGCGGGTCACCGACTGAGGCAGAATTTGTTCGGCGAAATCGAGGAATGGCTGGTGTGACTCTTCCTGCTCTTGCGGCATAATGTCGTCCGCTTCAGGCTGGCCCGCTGCGGCCAGCGCTGGAATTTCAGGAATATCGGTACCGCTCTCGAGACGCTCGAGGTAATTAAAGATGGCCTGCTTGATGAGCCAGTGCGGCGTGCGATCGATGCGCTGCGCGGCGCTCTTGATCCGGTCGCGTGTTGCCTCGTCGAGTTTCACGCCCATTGTGGTAGTGCCCATGCCTGTCCAACTCCTGTGTTTAGAACCTATCCCATCAGGCTAGACAAACAGCAGGCCGGAAAGCCTGTTGGGATAGGTTCGTGAGATGTGTGGGTTAAGAATGCAGACAATATCCTGCATGTTGCAACTTTGTGCAACCTTGTTAAATCAGGCTGATGAGCGAAGTGTGAGTTTCATCGATTTTTTAACACGGGCAGTTGGCATGAATGTTGCGTTATTGAGCGAATGCGGCAGGGTTTATTACGCCGCAGGCGCTTTACCTTGCGGTATATAAGGGTAATAGCAAGGTGCAACTCATTTTGCTTGTCGTGAGTGCAACCTTTGAGCCCGGTAAATGTGACGCAGGGTAAACTTTGTGTAACTTTGTTGTTAAATATCTTGTTGGTTGATGAAAGGCTCATCTAGGATAACCGACGGTCAACAATTACGGGCAGAAACTATTTTACCTGCACTCGCTCGCAGGCTGCGCCACGTTCCGGCGCGGCGGCCAGTGAAATGCATTGCGCGTGGGTTTACCGGCGCCGGCATGGCCGGAGCGAAACGCGAATAATAATGAAAGTGGAGAATTAAATGACAATGAGCACACCTATGCTGGTGACCTTCCTGGTGTACATTTTCGGGATGGTGCTGATCGGCCTGCTTGCCTACCGGGCAACCAATAACTTTGATGACTATATTCTCGGCGGCCGCAGTTTGGGCAGCGTGGTGACCGCGCTGTCCGCCGGCGCTTCCGACATGAGCGGCTGGTTGCTGATGGGCCTTCCGGGCGCCATCTTCCTCTCCGGCATCTCTGAAAGCTGGATCGCCATCGGCCTGACCATCGGCGCTTACCTGAACTGGAAGCTGGTGGCAGGAAGGCTGCGCGTGCATACCGAAGCCAACAATAACGCCCTGACGCTGCCGGACTATTTCACCAGCCGTTTTGAAGACAACAGCAAGCTGCTGCGGGTGATCTCGGCCATCGTCATTCTGGTGTTCTTCACCATTTACTGCGCCTCCGGCATCGTGGCCGGCGCGCGCCTGTTCGAAAGCACCTTCGGCATGAGCTACGAAACCGCCCTGTGGGCCGGCGCCGCGGCGACCATCCTGTATACCTTTATCGGCGGTTTCCTGGCGGTGAGCTGGACCGACACCGT
Source organism: Serratia sp. PF-27 (assembly GCF_030053255.1). NCBI lineage: Bacteria > Pseudomonadati > Pseudomonadota > Gammaproteobacteria > Enterobacterales > Yersiniaceae > Serratia > Serratia sp. PF-27. The sequence continues at coordinate 940,194 of NZ_JASGBT010000015.1, read as the reverse complement.
ACAGGCCAGCCTGATGATTTTCGCGCTGATCCTGACGCCGGTGATCGTGATCTTCGCCGTCGGCGGCATCGATACGTCGATGCTGGTGATCCAGGCGAAGAACCCGGCCAACCTCGACATGCTGAAGGGGCTGAACTTCGTCGCCATCCTGTCGCTGCTGGGTTGGGGCCTGGGCTACTTCGGCCAGCCGCACATCCTGGCGCGCTTCATGGCGGCGGATTCTCACCGCACCATCCGCAGCGCGCGCCGCATCAGCATGACCTGGATGATCCTGTGTCTGGCCGGGACCATCGCCGTCGGTTTCTTCGGCATCGCTTACTTCGCCAATAACCCGGATCAGGCCGGTAACGTGTCGCAGAACGGCGAACGCGTGTTCATCGAACTGGCGATGTTGCTGTTCAACCCATGGGTGGCGGGCGTGCTGCTGTCGGCGATTCTGGCGGCGGTCATGAGCACCCTGAGCTGCCAACTGCTGGTGTGCTCCAGCGCGATCACCGAAGACCTGTACAAGGCATTTCTGCGGAAGGGCGCCAGCCAGCGTGAGCTGGTGTGGGTCGGCCGCGTGATGGTGCTGGTGGTGGCGCTGATCGCCATCGCGTTGGCGGCCAACCCGGAGAACCGCGTACTGGGCCTGGTGAGCTATGCCTGGGCCGGTTTCGGCGCCGCCTTCGGCCCGGTTGTGCTGATCTCGGTAATGTGGTCGCGCATGACCCGCAACGGCGCGTTGGCCGGTATGCTGGTCGGTGCGGTGACGGTGATCGTCTGGAAACAGTACGAATGGCTGGGCCTGTACGAAATCATCCCTGGCTTCATCCTGGGTTGCCTGGCCATCGTGGTGGTGAGCCTGATGGGCCGCCAGCCATCCTCAACCATGACCGAACGTTTCGATCAGGCGGAAGCCGAATACAAAACGGTATAACGCCGTTCGATGTCAGTCGGCAAGGGGCGCGCAGAGCGCCCCTTCTTTTTGCCTGTTTGCCCGTCATTCGGCTGTAACACCTGGCGACATTTGATTAGAAAAAATCACGCTTGTGCCTCTTGTATTTCTTTTTGCCAGAATGATAATCACTCTCGTTGTATTTTACGTTTCTTTACATACTCGCCGCGGCTCATTTCGAGCCGGTTTTCTCTGCCGCCGCGGTCTTTTCAGGGGTGATTAGTTATGTTCGTTCCCTTTCTTATCATGTTCCGTGAGGGGCTGGAGGCCGCGCTGATCGTCAGCCTGATCGCCAGCTACCTGAAGCGCACGCAGCGCAGCCAATGGCTGGGCGCGGTGTGGATCGGCGTGATTGTCGCCGCGGCGCTGTGTCTGGCGCTCGGCATCTTCATCAATGAAACCACCGGCGAGTTCCCGCAGAAGCAGCAGGAGCTGTTCGAAGGCATCGTGGCGGTGGTGGCGGTGCTTATCCTCACCTATATGGTGTTCTGGATGCGTAAGGTGTCCAAATCGGTCAAGGTGCATCTGGAAGGGGCTATCGATCAGGCGCTCAGCGCCGGTAAAGGGCAGGGATGGGCGCTGGTGGCGATGGTGTTCTTCGCCGTGGCGCGCGAAGGGCTGGAGTCGGTGTTCTTCCTGCTGGCGGCGTTTCAGCAAGACGTGGGCGCCGCGGCGCCGATCGGCGCGGTGCTCGGCCTGGTGGCCGCCATCGTGCTGGGCATGATGATTTATTGGGGGGGGGTGAAGCTGCACCTGGCCAAGTTTTTCAAATGGACCAGCCTGTTCATTCTGTTCGTCGCCGCCGGCCTGGCCGCCGGAGCGATCCGCGCCTTCCACGAAGCCGGCCTGTGGAACCACTTCCAGGCTATCGCCTTCGATTTCAGCAGCACCCTGTCGACCCATTCGCTGTTCGGCACCCTGCTGGAAGGCATCCTCGGGTACCAGGAAGCGCCGACGGTCAGCGAAGTGGCGGTCTACTTCTTGTATCTGATCCCGGCGCTGATTTTCTTTTTCCTGCCGCAGCGCGCGGAGCCGGTAGCGGCCCCGGCGCAACGTAAAATCAATCATTAATGTTTAATAGGGAATCTCGTATGTCTACTCCGTTATTTCGCCGCAAGGCGTTGCACGCAGCATTACTGGCTATCCCGGCGTTTGCGCTGAGCATCGACGCGTTGGCGGCGGACGTGCCGCAGGTCAAGGTTACGGTTAACGACAAGCAGTGCGAACCGATGCAGCTGACGGTGCCGGCAGGCAAAACGCAGTTTGTGGTGCATAACACCAGCCAGAAAAACGTCGAATGGGAAATCCTGAAAGGGGTGATGGTGGTGGAAGAGCGCGAGAACATCGCGCCGGGCTTCACCCAGAAAATGACCGCCACGCTGGAAGCGGGCGAATACGACATGACCTGTGGGCTGCTCAGCAACCCGAAAGGCAAACTGACCGTCACCGCGGCAAGCAATGGCGCCACCGACGGTAAACCGAACGCGCTGGACTTGGTTGGCCCGATCGCCGAATACAAAGTTTACGTCACCAAAGAAGTCGATGGGCTGGTGAAACAGACCAAGCTGTTCACCGACGCGGTGAAGGCCGGTAACGTGGAGCAAGCGCGCAAGCTGTACGCGCCGACCCGCCAGCACTATGAGCGCATCGAGCCGATCGCCGAGCTGTTCTCCGATCTGGACGGCAGCATCGACGCCCGCGAAGACGACTACGAGAAGAAATCGGCGGACCCTAACTTCACCGGTTTCCACCGTCTGGAGAAGGCGCTGTTTGCCGACAACTCAACCAAAGACATGGGCGCCTACGCCGATCGCCTGTACCACGACACCGTCGAGCTGCAAAAGCGCGTGAGTGAACTGACCTTCCCGCCGAGCAAGGTGGTGGGCGGCGCAGCCGGGCTGATCGAAGAGGTGGCGGCCAGCAAGATCAGCGGTGAAGAAGACCGCTACAGCCGCACCGACCTGTGGGACTTCCAGGCCAACGTCGACGGCGCACAGAAGATAGTCAACCTGCTGCGTCCTTTGCTGGTCAAGGCCAATAAGCCGCTGCTGGACAAGATCGACGCCAACTTCAAAACCGTGGACACCATCTTGGCGAAGTACCAAACCAAAGACGGCTATGAGTCCTATGAGAAGCTGACCGATGCCGATCGCAATGCGTTGAAAGGGCCGATCACCACGCTGGCGGAAGATCTTTCCCAACTGCGCGGCGTGTTGGGTCTGGACTGAGGCATAAGGTTATGAGCAACAAGGCAGGCCCGAATAACGGGCCTCATCCGCACTCTCAGGGGGCGGCATCGCCTTCGCGGCGCCGTTTGCTGCAAGGGCTGGGGCTGGGCGCACTGGCACTGGGCGGCACCCGTCTGGTGCAGGCGGCGGACAAAGCGGCGGAGCCGTTGGCGACGCCGCAGGATGAGCGCTGGCAGAAGCAGCCGTTTTATGGCCGCCATCAGGCCGGGGTGCTGACGCCGCAACAGGCGGCGATGATGCTGGTGGCGTTCGATGTGCTGGCGACCGACAAAGCGGGGCTGGAGCGCCTGTTCCGGCTACTGACCGATCGCATCGCCTTCCTGACTCACGGCGGCAAGGCGCCGGAGGTGGACGCCAAGCTGCCGCCGCTCGATTCCGGCATCATGGGGCCGGAGATTTACCCGGACAACCTGACCATCACCGTCTCGGTCGGCGCATCGCTGTTCGACGAACGCTTTGGTCTGCAGGCGCACAAACCGCTGAAATTGCAGAAAATGACCCGCTTCCCCAACGATGCGTTGGACGCCGGGCTTTGCCACGGCGACCTGCTGCTGCAGATCTGCGCCAACACCAACGAAACCGCTCTCCACGCGCTGCGTGATATCATCAAGCACTCGCCGGATCTGCTCAGCGTGCGCTGGAAGCGGGAAGGGTTCATCTCCGCGCACGCGGCGCGCAGCAAAGGCAAAGAGACGCCGATTAACCTGTTGGGGTTCAAAGACGGCACCGCCAACCCGAAAACCGACGACAAACCGCTGATGGATAAGGTGGTGTGGGTCGGCGACAGCGTCGGCGAACCGGCGTGGACGGCGGGCGGCAGCTATCAGGCGGCGCGTATTATTCGTTTCCGCGTCGAGTTTTGGGATCGCACGCCGCTGCAGGAGCAGGAAACCATTTTCGGCCGCGAGAAGCACAGCGGTGCGCCGCTCGGCATGAAGCATGAACATGACGAGCCGAATTACGCGAACGATCCCGACGGTAAGGTGATCCCGATGGACGCGCACATTCGCTTGGCTAACCCACGCACGCCGGAAAGCCAAAGCAACCTGATGCTGCGGCGCGGCTACAGCTATTCCCTTGGCGTCTCCAATGCCGGGCAGTTGGAAATGGGGCTGCTGTTCGTCTGTTATCAGGCCGATCTGGAGAAAGGCTTCCTGACGGTGCAAAAAAGGCTGAACGGCGAAGCGTTGGAGGAATACATCAAGCCGATTGGCGGCGGATATTTCTTCGTGCTGCCGGGCGTGAAAGAGAACGGTGACTATCTGGCCAGCGGCCTGCTTAAGGCCTGAACCCGGAATGACGAGGCGGGATCGCCTGCCTCGTTTTACTTTGTTTTGCCTGCCGTAAGGAAGATTGAGCGTCGAAAGTCAATTCGACACCTGGCCTATGGATTAAAAAACACGCACCGCCGCGTTTTTTGGTTGTGCAAAATTTAATCAGGAAACCAAAGTGTCATTCGCGGTTTTTAATTGTAATTTGTTGAAATTTATATGTTAAAAATTTTTATGGAATGACGTGTCGCGCGTGATATAGTGTTTTAACGACAACTAAAAACAAAACATATAAAATTTTTTTACATTTTAGTAACGCGACAGGATTGAATGTCATTATACTGTAATCATCTGGCGGTAGTTTTCACACGGTGCACAGCTTGAAGCTGTAAATATCACTGCGGGGATCGCTAATGGTAAAGTCCTTGGTTGGGCTGGAAAGAAAAAATAACACATCTCCCCTGATTTCTCGTTGTAACGAGGGTTCTCTCTCCGACTCTCTTTTACCGGCAACTCCGCACTCTTATCGCTACCGAATCTCACCACTTTTTACTCCACGTTTATTGATGCAGTCCGCGTTGTCCCGTGAAAAAACGGCGCTTAAGCGTTGCCGTCAATTCACATTGTCCCTTGGCTCTCATTGGCTCGGAGGAGGCCAAAACCTAATACGTGTGTGAAACATAATCGCACGGCCTGGCCGTTGCGGTAGGTGAAACAAACTGTAAGGTGCCACTATGGGTAGACAGAAAGCAGTGATCAAAGCACGTCGTGAAGCGAAACGCGTTATTCGTCGTGACGCTCGTAGTCATCGCCAGCTGGAAGAAGAGTCTGTGACCTCGCTGGTGCAAATGGGGGGAGTCGAGTCTATCGGCATGGCGCGAGACAAGCGCGATAGCTCACCCATCGAGGCTAGAACCGAAGCTCAGGGTCATTACTTATCAGCCATAGAGAATAAGCAGCTGATCTTCGCCACCGGCGAAGCGGGCTGTGGCAAAACATTTATCAGCGCCGCCAAGGCGGCGGAGGCGCTGATCCATAAAGAGGTGGATCGGATTATCGTTACCCGTCCTGTTTTGCAGGCGGATGAAGACCTCGGTTTCTTGCCGGGGGATATCTCCGAGAAGTTCGCCCCTTATTTCCGCCCGGTGTATGACATTCTGGTACGTCGTTTAGGATCTTCCTTTATGCAGTACTGCCTGCGCCCGGAAATCGGTAAGGTAGAGATTGCGCCGTTCGCTTATATGCGCGGACGCACCTTCGAAAATGCGGTCGTTATCCTGGATGAAGCCCAGAACGTGACCGCCAGCCAGATGAAAATGTTCCTGACCCGCCTGGGGGAAAACGTGACGGTTATCGTTAACGGCGACGTGACCCAGTGCGACCTGCCGCGCGGCGTGAAATCCGGCCTCAGCGATGCCCTGGAACGCTTCGAAGAGGACGAGATGATCGGCGTTATCCGCTTTGAAAAACAGGACTGCGTACGCTCCGCTTTGTGCCAGCGCACGCTCAACGCTTACAGTTAACCTATCCGCTAATGGAAAGGCCGCTTCGGCGGCCTTTTTATCGCCCCTCATTTATCATTTCGTTTAACCTTTGTGTAAATTATTGTGGTTTTTTGTATAGATTTTCGTTGAGTTAGCGTTAATGATTAATGGGTTCCAGATTGGCGCGCAATTTGCCTGTGCCGCCAAAAGGACATTATCTGGGGTGTGCGCCGCGCGGCGCATAGCGTGTGGGTTCCTTGATGCGATTCAAACATGAAATACATCATTCTGATTTTGCTTATTTTATGCGTCGTCTATGTGCATTACCGCGGACGGGTGCGCTACAACGTGTGGCGACAGCTGTCTGATCATTCCACCTTTACTGCACCGTTGAACGTTTTCATGTATCTGTTTTCCCGTGTGCCGACTACGCCGTACCTGAAGCCGGAGCAGTTCCCTGAGTTGGCGGTACTGCGGGAGAACTGGGAAACCATCCGCGACGAAGGACAGAAGCTGATGGAGATCCAGCAGATCAAGGCGTCCGATCAATTCAACGACGCCGGTTTCAACTCATTCTTCAAGACTGGTTGGAAACGCTTTTATCTTAAATGGTATGAAGACAGCCATCCTTCCGCCATGACCCTGTGCCCGCAGACCACGGAACTGCTGCGCAGCCTGCCTTCGGTCAAGGCGGCGATGTTCGCCGAACTGCCGGACGGCAGCCGGTTGCCGCGCCACCGCGATCCTTACGCCGGTTCGCTGCGTTATCACCTGGGGCTGATTACCCCCAACGATGACCGCTGCTTCATTGAGGTGGACGGCGAACGCTACAGCTGGCGCGACGGTGAAGGCGTGATGTTCGATGAAACCTATCTGCACTACGCGGAAAATCAGAGCGGGCAGAATCGTCTGATCCTGTTCTGCGACATCGAACGGCCGATGCGCTACCGCTGGGCACAGGCGGTTAACCACTGGCTGGGGCGCAATCTGATGAGCGCCGCCACCGCGCCGAACGAAGAGGGCGATCGCACCGGCGGCGTCAACAAGATGTTCAAATACATCTATGCGATACGCCGGGTGGGGAAACGCTTGAAGGCCTGGAACCGCACCGGTTATTACATCATCAAGTGGATTTTGTTCGGGGGGATCGCCGCGGCGATATTCTTCTCGGTATAACGAAGGCAGGGGCGCACAGAGTGCGCCCCTTTTTGATCAGGCGAAGATAGTCATCATGTAGGCGGCGAACAGCGCCAGGTGGGCGGTGCCGTTCAGCACGTTGGTGCGTCCGGTCGAGAACGACAGCTGGCACAGCAGCAGCACCGTCAGCATCACCACGATATGCGGCGTTTGCAGGCCGAAGATCAGCGTCTGCCCGGTCAGGGTGGCGATGATGGTCACCGCCGGCACGGTCAGGGAGATGGTCGCCAGCACCGAACCGAAGAACAGGTTCATGGCGCGTTGCACCTGATTGTTCAACACGGCGCGCAGCGCGCCCAGACCTTCCGGCGACAGGATCAACAGCGCCACCAGGAAACCGGTGAACTGCGCCGGTGCATTCATCTTGGTCAGCAGGCCTTCCAGCGGATTGGCGTTGAACTTGGTGACGGCGATCACTGCGATTAGGTGCACGATGAGCCAGGCGGCGTGCCAGGCGCTGCTGTGCGAAGAGGGCTTGCCGTGATGCGGATCGCCATCGTCGTCTTCATGCTCGTACACGAACAGGCTCTGATGGGTTTTGGTCTGGATCACCAGGAACACGCCATACATGGCGGCGGAGATCAACGCCACCAGCAGCGCTTGCCCGGTGCTGAAGTTGCCGCCAGGCAGCGCGCTCGGGAACACCAGCACGATCACCGCCAACGGGAAAATCGCCATCAGATACTGTTTGATGCCGCCGAGGTTGACGTACTGGGTGGCGAACTTGCGCCCGCCGAGCAGCAGCGCGAAACCGACCAGGCCGGCGGAAACGATCATAATGATGGAATACAGCGTGTCGCGCATCAGCGCCGGTGCGGCGTCGCCGGTGGCCATCAGCGCGGAAATCAGGCTGACCTCGAGGATCACCACCGACAAACTGAGGATCAGCGAGCCGTAGGGTTCGCCCAATCGGTGGGCCAGCACGTCGGCGTGGCGCACCACGCTGAAGGCGCTGCTGAGGATCCCCACCAGCGCGAGAATATTGATGCCGACGATTAGCGGAAAGTTATCGGTGCTACCCCATAGATTTAGCACTACCAACGCGGCGATAGGGAAGATCAGAGAGTATTCGGTGTGGCGAGATTTGGTGGATCGGCCAGGATCGTGTTGCGACTTCATGAGGGTGGCACTCCTTCTCAAACAGCGTAGCCCGTCAGCGCCGGTTGCCGTGATACGGCAACTCTGCGTTTCCAGTAGGTATTTTATATTAGGATACACCCACGGCGCCGGTGTGATGTTGTTTTTATCTGAGAAAGCAATTGCTTGCTTTATGTGATCAGGGTAGCAAAAAAACCGCACGGGGTGCGGTTTTATTTACTTACTTTTACGCAATAACGCCAAGTTTTAACGTTAGATTTGAGAAAAGTGATGTTTACTTGTTTAGTACTCGGTTAATCAAGGATGATGAGACGATCAGTCGTCAATATTATCCATGATTTCATGCCGTTTATTGTGGTAACCCTCTTCATTTAGCCCCTCACGCCAGTAAGGCACAGCATAAAGACGATTACGATCGCATTGACGTTCACGGCGCAGGTAGCGGCGCAGCTCTACCACCAGGCGATCTTCACCGGCGAGCCAGAAGTGGGTATCGCTCTGCGGCACGGATTGCGCGCGGAACCGAGCGACCAATTCGTCGGTTTTCTCTGTGCCGCCGACAACCCAATTCACCTCAACGCCGGCAGGCTTTTTCAGGTCAATGACGTCAGCGTTGCTGTCGACGCGGACGAAAGCGCGTCCGGCGCTGTGCGGCGGCAGGTTTTCCAACAGCGCGGCCAGCGCAGGCAGTGAGGAGGGATCGCCCGCCAGGGAGTAGAAATCGGCGGCCGGCAGCATCGGTTTGGGGCCGCCCGGGTTGCTGATGCCGATTTTATCGCCGGCTTTCGCCTGGCGCGCAAAGTCGACCGCCGGGCCCTGATGGTCATGAATGGCGAACTCGATGTCCACTTCCGCCAGTTCCGGGCGCACGGCGCGGATGGAATAGGTGCGCACGATCGGGCGTACGGCATCTGCGGCCCAACGCGGGCCGTTTTCGGTCAGCGTCGGCAGGTCCGGCTGCGTCTGGCCGGCGAGCGGCAAAAAGACTTTGATGTGTGCAGCGGCGGCGTTGGCCGGGTAGTAACGCAGATCGGGGGCGGTAAAGGTAATGCGGCGCAGGTGCGGCGTAATGTCCTGTACGCGACTGACGGCGATCAGGTAGGGGGCGCGTGAGCGAGGGGCTTCGGTAGTCACGGGGATCTCCTTATAGTTCGTTTGGCGGTGAGTATAACATGTCGTTTGATAATGAGAATTGTTTGCTAATTGAGACGAAACCGCATGTGGGCTAGGCTTAAGGTTCACTCATCCTGAAAGGGGAGGCCATATGCCCTACCACAGCACGAACGACTTGCCGGACAATGTGAAGCATGTGCTGCCGGAACATGCGCAGGCGATCTATAAAGAAGCGTTCAACAGCGCCTGGCAACAATACCGCGATCCCGATGACCGGCGCGGTGACGACAGCCGTGAAGAGACGGCGCATAAGGTAGCTTGGGCGGCGGTCAAGCAAAGCTATCGTAAGGGCGATGACGAACGTTGGCATAAAAAGTAACGAATTATCACGCAGTAAAAATCGCGCAGACATTATGTGGAGCCAGACAATTAATATTATTGCTGCTCAGTACAAATACTTTTTCACTTTAACGCCGCTTTGTAACTTGATTGCACGTCAGGAAAAGAATAAGGTCATTCTTATAAGGCGCGGTGATTGAATTAATAAAAATCCGCAGCCGAAAATAAAACATCAAAGGTTCAGCAGTGGCGAGGGAAGGCGAGAAATCGTATTCCCGGGAGGTAATATCAGTGTTAACGCGAGATTTTCTGCAAAAAGCGGATTGCAAAACTGCATTCGGCGCTATTGAGGAGTCGTTGTTGCTGACGCCTGAACAGCGTGCAGCCTCGTTGGATTGCACCTTATCGCGCCGGCCGGGTCACAGCCCCGTATGGATATTCGGTTACGGTTCGCTGATGTGGAACCCGGTTTTCGAATCGGAAGAAGTGCGGCCGGCCAAGCTGCAGGGTTGGCACCGGGCGTTCTGTATGCGCTTGACCGCCGGGCGCGGCACGCTGCATCAGCCGGGGCGCATGCTGGCGTTGAAGGCCGGCGGCCACACTACGGGCCTGGCCTTTCGCTTGCCGGAAAGCAAACTGCGTGAAGAGTTGGAGCTGCTTTGGAAGCGCGAAATGGTGACCGATTGCTACGTGCCGACCTGGTGCGAGCTGCAGTTGGATGGCGGCGAGAAGGTTACTGCGTTGGTATTCGTGATGAACCCGCAGCATCCGCTGTTTGAAGAAGACACCAGCTACCAGGTGATCGCGCCATTGATCGCCAGCGCCAGCGGCCCGCTGGGCACCAACGCGCAATATCTGTTTGCGCTGGATAACGAGTTGAAGCACCACGGCATGCAGGATGATTGCATCGGCGATCTGGTGCGCTGCGTGCAGCAATGGCTGCAGCAGAACCGCACCGGCGGCATCGGCAGTGAGGCCACCGCCTGAGGCTGCTGCGGGAATGCGAACGGTGAGGGGCTCAGCATGCTGAGCCCTTTTTTTATATCTAATGCCTATATTTAATAACTTTAATTTGCACAGTGATTGAAGGCATGTTTTTGTTGTGGTTATCTATCTCGTTATTTTTAAAGTCATTCGCTGTTTTTTGTCAGTTTCCCATCCCCTATGCGAAGCAGAATGATCGACTTAGTATTAAATTGCATAAGTAAAGGTTATTTCTTATTTGTTCAGCCCCGCGGGACTCCGTATCAATATGGCTAACGCTACTGGAAGAAACAGGGAGACGGGGATGAACTTTCAACAATTAAAAATTATTCGTGAATCGGCGCGCTGCAACTACAACCTGACCGAGGTCGCCAATACGTTATTTACCTCGCAGTCCGGCGTCAGTCGGCATATTCGCGAGCTGGAAGAAGAGCTGGGCATCGAAATATTCATTCGCCGGGGCAAACGGCTGCTGGGCATGACCGAGCCCGGCAAAGAGCTGCTGGTGGTGGCGGAGCGCATTCTCAACGACGCCAATAACATCCGTCGCCTGGCGGATGTCTTCAGCAGTAACGACTCGGGCCAGCTGCATATCGCGACGACGCACACCCAGGCGCGCTATAGCCTGCCGGGGGTGATCAAAGAGTTTCGCGCGCTTTATCCGCGGGTGCGGGTGGTGCTCAATCAGGGCAGCCCTGAAGAGATCGTCTCGATGTTGGCCGCCGGCGAAGCCGATATCGGCATTGCCAGCGAACGGCTGATGAGCGACGAATCGCTGGCGTCGTTCCCATATTACCGCTGGCATCACACCATTCTGGTGCCGGAAGGGCACGAGTTGACGCGTCAGCCGCAGGTGACGCTGGAGATGCTCAGCACTTTGCCGCTGATCACTTACCGGCAGGGCATTACCGGGCGCGCGAAGCTGGATGCGGCGTTCAAAGCGGCGGGCCTGACCCCGGACATCGCGCTCAGCGCACAAGACTCCGACGTGATTAAAACCTATGTCGAACTGGGATTGGGCGTGGGCGTGCTGGCGGACATGTCGTATGAAAAAGAGCGCGATCGCGGGTTGGTCAGCCTCAACGCCGAGCATTTGTTTGAACCCAATACGGTATGGCTGGGCCTGAAACGCAGCCAGCTGCAGCGCAACTATGCCTGGCGCTTTATCCAACTGTGCAACCCGACGCTGTCGCTGACCGAAATCAAAGACAAGGTCTTCTCGTCGCAGCTGGACGCGGTGATTGATTACCAGATTTAACCGATAAGCGGCAGGCTATTCCTGCCGCGCATTCTGCATTGCCCGCCTAATAATCAAAACCCCATCTATATACATAAAAAGAATATCTATAGTGATTTAAGTACCTTCAGCTGCCGATCGCGCTCGCATACACTCGAAAAATTATTATAAATTCCATCCGCTTGGAGAGTTTCAGATGAAAGCGCTCGTTCCTTCTTTGCTGTTTTTGGCCGTGGCGGCCAGCGTTAACGCACAGGCGGCGACGCCGGCCAACACGTTGGTGATCGCACAGTCTATCGATGACGTGGTCAGCTTTGACCCGGCCCAGGGATTTGAGTTAACCACGGTGCAGTCGTTCAACAGCCTGTATCAACGTTTGATCCAGTCCGATCCGCACAACCCCATCGATCTCAAGCCGACTCTGGCCAGCAGTTGGCAGGCCGGCGCCGATAACCGCAGCCTGACTTTCAGCCTGCGCACGGACGCTAAATTCGCCAGCGGTAACCCGCTGCGGCCGGAGGACGTGATCTTTTCGCTTTCACGGGTGGTGAAATTGAATCTGGAGCCGTCGTTTATCCTAACGCAGCTGGGCTGGAACGCGAAGAACGTGGATCAACACCTGACCAAGGTGGATGACCATACGGTAAAAATCAGCTGGGATGAAAACGTCAGCCCGGCCTTCGTGCTCAGCCTGCTGTCGGCGCCGGTATCCTCGATTGTCGACGCCAAAGAGGCGCTGGCGCACCAGCAGGGCGACGATCTGGGGCACCAATGGTTGAACAGCCACTCCGCCGGCAGCGGCCCTTACAAAATTCGCACCTATGTGCCGCACGAAGTGGTGGTGCTGGACGCGAACCCCGGCTCGCCGGAAGGGGCGCCGACGTTGAAAACCATCCTGATCAAAAACGTGCCCGATCCGGCCGCGCGCCGTTTGCTGATTGAGCAGGGCGATGCCGATATCGCCCGCAACCTGGGGGCGGACCAAATGGCGGCCCTGAAGGGCAAGCCGGGCGTCAAACCGTTGGCCATTCCTTACGCCTCGCTTTATTACCTGCAGTTCAACGCCAAGGCGTCGCCGGCGCTCGGCAACCCGGCGTTTTGGGAGGCGGCGCGCTGGCTGTTCGATTACCAAGGCATCGCCGACGATCTGCTGAAAGGGCAGTTCCAGAGCCATCAGGCATTCCTGCCGGACGGTTATCTGGGCGCGCTCAAGGATCAGCCGTACAGCTTCAATCCACAGAAAGCCAAAGAAATACTGGCCAAAGCGGGGCTGAGCAACGTCAGTTTCCGTCTGGACGTCAACAACCAGCCGCCGTACCTGGATATCGCTCAGGCGCTGCAGGCCAGTTTTGCTCAGGGCGGCGTGAAGGTCGAACTGGTGCCGGGCATCAGCTCGCAGGTCTCCACTAAGGTGAAAACGCTTAACTACGATGCGACGCTGACCTCCTGGGGACCGGATTACTTCGATCCTAACACCAACGCGGCCGCCTTTGCCTACAACCCGGAGGACGGCAGCAAGACGCTGGCCTGGCGAGCCAACTGGCAGATCCCGGCGCTGAGCAAGTTGACGCTGGCCGCCACTGCAGAAAACGACACCGCCAAACGGGTGGCCGACTACCAGCAACTGCAGAAAGAGGTGCAGCAAAGCTCGCCGTTTGTCATCGGCCTGCAGGCGCGCAGCCTGATCGCAGTGCGTGACAACCTTAAGGGCTATGTGCAGGGCATCAACCCTGACATGGTGTTCTACAGCAAGGTCAGCAAGTAATGGCTGCTGACCTGTCCGCCAGCGCCGGGGCGGCCCGGCGGTATTGGCGCAGGGGCGGGCGGCTGCTCGGCGGCGCGCTGTCGCTGGCGTTAACGCTGCTCGGTCTGCTGCTGTTCACCTTCATGCTGTCGCACCTGGCGCCGATCGATCCGGCGCTGCAGGTGGCGGGCGATCACGCCAGCGAAGCCACCTATGCGCAGGTGCGGCACGAGCTGGGGCTGGATCAGCCTCTGCCGGTGCAATTTTGGCGCTATCTGGTGCACCTGGCGCATGGCGATCTGGGCATTTCGCGCATCACCGCCCAGCCGGTGTTGAGCGATCTGCTGCGTACCTTCCCGGCGACGGTGGAACTGGCCACCTGCGCCATTATCCTCGGCGCTCTCGGCGGCATTACGCTGGCGTTTCTGGCGGTGCTCAAACCGGGCAGTTGGCTGGATAACGCGGCGCGCTTGCTGTCGCTGATCGGTTATTCGGTGCCGATTTTCTGGTTGAGCCTGCTCGGGCTACTGCTGTTCTACGCCACGCTGCACTGGTCGGCGGGGCCGGGGCGGCTGGATGACATTTACTTGTACAGCATGGAGCCGCGTACGGGTTTCGTGTTGATTGACAGCTGGCTGTCCGGCGATCGCGAAATGTTCTACAACGCCATCAGCCACCTGTGGCTGCCGGTGGTGGCGCTGGCGCTGCTGTCGATGGCGGGTATCACCCGGCTGCTGCGCGCGGCGATGCTGGAAGAATGCAACAAGGAATACGTGACGCTGGCGCGCTCCAAGGGCGCCGGCCGCCTGCGCATTCTGCTGCGCCATGTGTTCCCCAACGTGCTGGGCACGCTGATCACCGTACTGTCTCTCTCCTACGCCAGCCTGCTCGAGGGCGCGGTATTGACCGAAACGGTGTTCGCCTGGCCCGGCGTCGGGCGTTACCTGACCTCGGCGCTGTTTGCCGCCGACACGCCGGCGATCCTCGGCGCCACGCTGCTGATTGGCACCTGTTTCGTGCTGTTGAATGCGCTGGCTGACGCCTTGACCTATTTAGTGGATCCGCGAACCCGATGAGCCAATATCTCTCTGAACACGAACCGCAAAGCGAGCCGGCCGTCGGTTACCGCCGCGGTCGGCGCCTGACCACGCTGACGCTGGGCGCGGCGCTGGTGGCGATCCTGATCGTCACCGCGCTGCTGGCTCCGTGGCTGGCGCCTTTCGATCCCAATCTGCAGCATATCGAGCTGCGGTTACTGCCGCCTTCCGCCGCACATTGGCTGGGCACCGACGGCTTCGGCCGTGACTTGCTCTCCCGCGTGATTTACGGCGCACGGCCGACGTTGATCCTGGTGTCGTTGATTCTGGTGTTGACCATTCCCATTGGTCTGCTGGTCGGCATTTGCGCCGGTTATCTCGGCGGCTGGGTAGAGCGTATTTTGATGCGTCTGACCGACATTTTCCTGTCGTTGCCGAGCCTGGTGATCGCGCTGGCGTTCGTGGCGGTCATGGGGCCGGGGCTGATGAACGGCGCGCTGGCGTTGGCATTGACCAGCTGGCCGGCCTTTGCCCGCCAAGCGCGGGCCGAAACCCTGGCGCTGCGCCGCAGCGACTACCTGGCGGCAGCGCGTATGCAGGGCATCAACGGGCTGCGGCTGATGGTCGGCCACATTTTGCCTTTATGCCTGCCGAGCGCGGTGGTGCGCGCGGCGTTGAGTCTGGGCGGCATCATCTTGTCCGCCGCCGGTCTGGGGTTCCTCGGCATGGGCGTCGCGCCGCCGACCGCCGAATGGGGATCGATGGTGGCCGAAGGCAGTAAAGTGATTTTCGACCAATGGTGGGTCGCCGCCGCACCGGGCGGGGCGATCCTGTTCGCCAGCCTGGCGTTTAACCTGCTGGGCGATGGCCTGCGCGACAAAATGGATCCTCGTCATGGGCACTGATAACACCTTATTGACCGTTGAACGTTTGGCGATCGGCGTGCCGGGGCCGCAGCCGGTGGCGCTGGTGAAGAATATTTCGTTCAGCCTGGGGCGGGAGCGACTGGCGCTGGTCGGTGAGTCCGGCTCCGGCAAATCGTTGACCGCGCGTGCGCTGATGGGGCTATTGCCGCCGCCGTTGCAGCTGCAGGCGCAGCGCCTGACGTTGGGCGATGAAGACTTGACGCGCCTGAGCGAACGCCAGTGGAGCCGCCTGCGCGGCGACCGGGTGGCGATGGTGATGCAAGATCCCAAACATGCGCTGAATCCCAATCAGCCGATCGGCCGTCAGGTGGAGGAACCGCTGGTGCTGCATGCCAAGCTAAGCCGCGCCGAGCGGCGTGAAAAAGTGCTGGATATGTTGGCGGCGGTGGGTTTGCCCGATCCGGCGGCGCTGTGCGGCCGTTATCCGCATCAGCTCTCCGGCGGGATGGGGCAGCGGGTGATGCTGGCCATTGCGTTGATCAACGATCCGCAGCTGTTGATTGCCGATGAACCCACGTCGGCGCTGGATCACCAGATGCGCGATCAGGTGCTGCAACTGATAGACAATCTGGTGGCGCAACGCAACATGGGGCTGATCCTGATCAGCCACGATTTGCAGCAGGTGGCGCACCACTGCGAGCGGGTGCTGGTGATGTACAAAGGCGAGCTGTTGGATCAACTGCCGGCAGCAGAGCTGGCGCAGGCCACGCACCCTTATACTCGCACGCTGTGGGCGTGTCGGCCGAGCCGCGAGACGCGCGGCAAACCGCTGCCGGTACTGGACCGCGCGCTGTTGGAGACGTTGAAATGAGCGTAATTGCACTGGAGAACCTCAGCGTCAGTCACCGTCAGGGCTATGAACAGCGCACCGTGGTGCACGACGTTAACCTGCGCATCGAACCGGGCGAGTGTTTCGGCCTGGTGGGGCCTTCCGGCTGCGGCAAGTCCTCGTTGCTGTGGGTGCTGGCCGGGCTGAACGACAGCTGGCGCGGCGGTTTTGAACTGCTCGGGCGGCAGCTACAACCGGGGCAGGCATTTACCGGCGAACTGCGGCGCGAGGTGCAGATGGTGTTTCAAGATCCCTATGCTTCGCTACACCCTAAACACCGGCTGTTGCGTACGCTGTCGGAACCGCTAAAACTGCTGCAGGAAAGCGACATCGAACGCAAAATCGGCGCGGGCTTTCGCCAGGTGGGGTTGGATCCGCGCCTGCTGGATCGCTATCCGCATCAGCTGTCGGGCGGGCAGCGGCAGCGCGTGGCGATCGTGCGCGCATTGCTGCTGCGGCCGAAGCTGTTGCTGCTGGATGAGCCGACCTCGGCGCTGGACATGTCGGTGCAGGCGGAAATCCTTAACCTGCTTAACGAGCTGAAACAGGCGGGCGATCTGACTATGGTGCTGGTCAGCCACGATGCGGACGTGATTGACCACATGTGCGATCGTTCGGTGGCAATGGCGCACGGCCGCATCATCGTTTGACCCTATGCCCGCCAACGTGGCGGGCATATCCATCTTGGTAATAAATAAAGCAATTTATCGTCGTTCTTCTGTTAATTCTTACCCTCTACACTCGTCAAACAGCGCAACCGCGTGATTGTGGAGAGTGTATCGATGAAACGGTTAATCCCAACCTTGTTGTATGGCGCGCTGGCGGCCGCTTTCGGTGCGCAGGCTGCCACCCCGCAGGATACCTTGGTGGTGGTCAGTTCGCTGGAGGGCATTATCAGCCTCGATCCGGCGGAGAGCTTTGAAACCGTCAGCTCGGCCAATCTGGTCAACCTCTATCAGCGCCTGGTGGCGCCGGATCGCACCGCGCCGCAAAAGCTGGCGCCGGACGCCGCAGGCAGTTGGCAGGCGGGCGCCGATGGCCACAGCCTGACCTTTACCCTGAAACCGCAGCAACGTTTTGCTTCCGGCAATCCGCTGCGGCCTGAAGACGTGATTTTCTCGCTGGTGCGTGCGGTAAAGCTGAACAAGGCGCCGTCGTTTATTCTCGGTGAGTTTGGCTGGACGCCGGATAACGTTGAGCAGCAGCTGAAGAAGGTGGGGGATAACCAGGTGCAACTCACTTGGCCCGCCAACATCGGCAGCGAGCTGGCGCTGCGGCTGCTGACGGCGAACGTGGCTTCGATCGTGGATGAGAAGCTGCTGAACGAGCACGCGCAGCAGGGGGACTACGGTAACGCCTGGCTGCGCAGCCATTCCGCCGGCGGCGGCCCGTATCGGGTAAATAACTATGTGCCGCATGAGGCGCTGCTGTTTGGCCGCAACGATTACGCGCCGTCGCCGGCAAGGTTGAAAACGGTGCTATTCAAGAACGTCAGCGACGCCGGCACCCGCCGTTTGCTGTTGCTGAAGGGGGATGCCGACGTGGCCTACGATCTGGGCGCCGACCAGTTCGACTCGCTGCGCAACGCGCCGGGCGTGCGCATCGAACAGGCCGATGCGCCCCGGATCTATTACCTCGGTTTCAACACCGGCAGCAAAGACAATCCGGCGCTGGGCAATCCGGCGTTGTGGCAGGCCGCGCGCTGGCTGGTGGATTATCAGAGCATCGCCGAGCAGCTGCTGAAAGGGCAATATCGCGTGCATCAGGCCTTCTTGCCGCAGGGATTGGACGGCGCGCTCGACGATCGGCCATTTAAGCTCGACGTAGACAAAGCCAAACAGATCCTGCGCGATGCCGGCATCGCTGAAGGTACGCGCATCGATCTTATCGTCATCAACCAACCGCCGTATACCGACATCGCGCAGGCGCTGCAGGCCAGTTTTGCGCAGGCCGGACTGCGGTTGGATATCCATCCGGTGGTGGAAAGCGATCTGTGGGGCAAGATGCGCGGCCGCGATTTTCAGGCGATCTTCACCTACTGGGGCGCCGACTACCTGGATCCGAACACCAACGCCAGTGCCTTTGCTTACAACGTGTCAGGCGGGCCGAAAACCTTGGCCTGGCGCACCCAGTGGGGCATTCCCGCCATCAGCGCGGAAACGCGTGCCGCGGCTGCGGAAGGGAATAGCGCCGCGCGCAGCGCACGCTACGTCACGTTGCAACGGGAATTACAGGCCAGTTCGCCCTATGTGGTGGCGCTGCAGGGGCAAACGCTGGTGGCATTGCGGGACAATGTCGAAGGTGCCCGGCTGGATATCGCCAACAGCATGTTGTATCTGGATCGGGTCAGTAAGTGACGGCAACGCCGTGCGCCTGGCCGAGCTTTCTGTCGCGCCATAGGCCGACAGCGCGTGAAATCGCTTGCTGTTGCCACCACGAATCGTGAAATGTTGTGTCAGGGTGAAATAAAATGAAATTTCATAGCGTGCTCATATGACGGTGATAGATTGGCTTCGAAAGGCGGCGTTGTTTACGCCTTTCACCGCGGTCGTCCGCAATGATGCGGACACATCACGTCAGGAGAGATTATGGACAATAACGAAAAGGCTTCAGCAGCGCGCGCAGCAACCTTGCTTGCCACCGGTGAGGTGGTTACGCCGGAACAGTTTTATCAGGACAGCGACGGAAGCAACTGGGGGCCGGCGATCAACAAAGCGGCGGCGGCGGCGCTGCAAGCCGGCGGTACGTTGTCCCTGGGGAAGCGGGTGTATACGGTCGCCGGACACGTACTCATTCAGACGACAACGGACATCTACGGCGGCATCGGTTTACGGGTGGTCGGATTGGGGCGGGCGACCAAAATTGTCAAGACGGCAGACAGCAGTTACACCAACGAACAGGGCGAAACGAAGAAAGCGGTGATCGTGGTGAAAGGCTTCGCCAATCTGACGCTGCACGGCTTGACGTTGCGGGATGATACCGGCGTAGACGACACCCACGGCGTGTGGTTCAGCGACCGCAATATGACGAAGTTTGATATTCGCGACATTTACACCAAGGTCGGCGGTTATTCGCTGTTTGTCTCGGGCGACATGTTCATCAACTGGCTGGTGAACGTGCAGATGGAGGCAAACGCCAATCGCCCGGGCGATGGGGTGCTGTGGATGGACAAGTCTGGCACCACCAATTTTATAGACGGCCTCTACGCCGCTCGCGCCAAGGGTACGGCGTTCAGAATTTCAGGGTTTTACTCTACTATCGGCTCGTTGGCTGCGGATGACTGCATCGGCGATATCTACTCTTTCAAAGATTTTAACGGCACGATCAATTCGTTGGGTTGCGAGAACCGCAACACGCGGCGCGCCGCCAATGTCAGCGTGCTGTCCACCAACTTTGCTCAAGGCACGATAGGCAATATCAATATCCAGGACGCGCAGAATGTGGAGAGCGGGGGCGTGTTGTGCCGATTCATCAACGAATCTCGTTGGGATATCGGTCAGTTGACTCTTTACAGCGGTTCTAAGACGCCTTTCCCGGTGGCGATCGCTGCCTGCAGCAACAATACCGAGGTAACCTTCAGTAACGTATACAACGGCGGCGTCCCGGTGGCCGGCAAAAGCACCGTCGATGTGACGTCGTTTTTAAGCGGGGTTGAAGCGATGTACAGCCTGGGCGAGCGGGGAATTGCCCCTTCCGCCACCAGCAATCATTTGCCGCGCAATATCTCGAAACAGCCATCGTGGACTTTTTTAGGCACCCTGACCGCGCCGGATCGGCAGCCTACAACGCGCATTACGCTTCAACAGGGCGTAAGCACCAAGGTGCTGGCGTGCGATTTATACATCACGTTCGATCTGTCTTCGCAGGCGACCGCTTTTGTCGTCAATAAAGGCAGCTATAGTGCGAAAGGCGCCTTTATGTTGCGGCGCTCCGGGCCGTTGAGCTGCGAAATATATTACCGCGTCGAGAAAGATTTCGGCTTTGGCAGTTATCAGGTGCAGACTACGCGCGGCAGCTACTGGCGGCCGGACGGCGTTTCGTTGAGCGCGCCTCCCTCCGACGCATTGGAAATTCGCAGCGATGAGGTGTTATCCACGACCAGATTCGCGGTGATCCAACCACTGGCCAATCCGACAACGGCCAGCACGGCAGAAGTGGCCGGATTGCTCAATAGGCTGATCGAGACCCTGAAGAACTAACCGAACAACGCCGGCGCGTTCTGACCGGCGCCCATCAAGAGCAGCAGCCAGCCGGCGGCCACCAAGGCGATGCCGAAAGGTTGCGGCGTTCGCCAGGCGCGACGGTTGCGTCGGCCGCGCGCCAATGCCATGCCTAATCCGAACATTGCCGCCAGGCAGACCAGCAGCGGCAACATCGTCCAACCGAGCCAGGCGCCCAGTGCCGCCAGCAGTTTGAAATCGCCCTGGCCAATGCCGTTGCGCCGCCGCACCTGTCGATAAAGCGCGTTGAGCAGCCACAATGCCCCGTAACCGGCCACGGCGCCGAGAACCGCGTCGTCAAGCGTTGCCCAGCGAGCGTCAAGATTGCACAGCAGCCCGCCCCACAGCAGCGGCTGGGTTAGCCGGTCCGGCAGCCACCGGTGACGTCCGTCTAGCCAGGCCAGGGCGATCAGCAGTGCCGCGGCCGGCGGTAACCACAGCCGGTGTGCTGCCGGCAGGTCGAAGGGCAACGCCGTCAACGCCAAACCCAGGGCCGTTAGCAGCAGGCTGCGGCGGCGCAATCTCGGCGGGCTGGCGCGCACGGCCGCCGTTCGCTCCAAGCGGGTGATGAGCGCGAAGGCGACCAGACCCGCCGACAGCAGCGCGGTGAAAAACAGCGCGTGCCACAGTGAGGAAATAAACATCAAGGCTCCGCCAGTCGTGAAACAGATGTTTAAAATAACGGCAAAATGCATATTTCATCGGGGTGAAATGCGGTGGATTGTGAGGAATGCGCAGTCGTACGCATCGCCACTTTACGTATTGCAGAGTGATACAATGCCTTGCGCGGTGGCGCTCAGCAGTGGTGTGCTGTGCTTTTTATCGGCAAAATCGACGCTAAAATGCGGTGAATTCATTTGGCGGCGGGAATGGATCGGTAAATGGTGCAAGTGACGCTGTCACTGAAGAGCGATTGGGGTTTATCCTATTGTTTCTGCTCGTCAAGCCGTTAGGCTTTAAGAGAGAGGCGTCCCCGCCAGGCCGGGACGTAAGGTTTTTCAGATCTGCCGTGGGAAAGGCGGCAGCAAAGCAGTGGGTTGGCATGCTCCAGGAGGGAGGGAGGCCAACGGTGTCATGAAAGACGTGATTCAGGCAATACTTATCAAGACCAAAAAACGATTCTGGCGCCGACGCCAGACGGCGTGGCTGGCCGGGCCACTGGTGTGGCTGGCCGGCGCAGCGGCCGCGTGCGCCGAATCCCCGCCGGCGCCGGACAGCGTCATCTCTTCTGAACAGGCCGCCGCGGACCCGGCCGCGAATTTGCCGGAGTTGGGCGGTGCGCCCGACGATGCCGCGCGCGAGAAGCAGTGGGCCGAGATGGCCAAGCAACTCGGCGAAAAAGAGTTGAACAACGTTTCACGTCAACAGATGCGCAGCCGCGCCGAAGATTATTTGCTGGGCCAGGCGACCGGTGCGCTGCAGCAACAGGCGCAGGAGCTGTTGTCGCCGTTGGGTACCGCCAGGCTATCGCTGAAGATGAGCGGCGAGGGGGACTTTACCGGCAGCAACGGGCAGTTATTCAGCCCGCTGTACGACGTCGACGGATTGTTGACCTACAGCCAGATCGGCTGGCTGCAGCAAAGCGCCGGGGCGCTTGGCAATTTCGCGCTGGGGCAACGCTGGATCGCCGGCGACTGGCTGCTGGGGTACAACACGGCGCTCGACAGCGATTTTGCTCGGCAGCGCAATAGAGGCAGCGTCGGTGCGGAAGCCTGGGGGGATTATCTGCGTTTCTCCACCAACTATTACTACCCGTTGTCGGCGTTGTCGCAACAGCCCGGCGATGGGGTATTTTTCAGCCGTCCGGCGCGCGGTTACGACATCACGACGCAAGGTTATCTGCCGTTTTATCGCCAGATCGGCGGTTCGCTCAGTTATGAGCAGTATCTGGGCGATAATGTCGATCTGTTCGGCAGCGGCAAAAAACAAAACGATCCGCGCGCGATGCAGCTGGGGCTCAATTACACTCCGGTGCCGCTGGTGACGATGAAGGCACTGCATAAGATTGGCGCGGGCGGGCAGAGCCAGGATCAGGTCGAACTGGCGCTGAGCTATCGGCTCGGGGTACCGCTGGTGAAGCAGATTTCGCCGGAGTATGTGGCGCAGGCCAAGTCGCTGCGCGGCAGCCGCTACGATCCTATCGAACGCAAGAACGTGCCGGTGCTGGAGTTCCGTCAGCGCAAGTCGCTGCAGGTGTTCCTGGCTACGCCGCCGTGGAGCCTGCAGGCGGGGGAAACCGTGCCGCTGGTGCTGGAAATCAAGGCGCTGAACGGCATCACTCACGTCAGTTGGCAGGGGGATACGCAGGCGCTGAGCCTGACGCCGCCGCACAACGCCAACGATCCGCAGGGCTGGACAGCGATCGTGCCGCCGTGGGACGACGCGCCGGACGCCGCCAACAGCTACCGGCTATCGGTCACGCTGGAGGATGATAAACAGCAGCGCGTGACGTCCAACTGGATAGAGCTGAAAGTGGCGCCGCCGCTGACGGCAACCGCCGGCGATGACGCGGGCCTGCCGCCGATCAAAACCCTGACGCCACCGCCGATCCCGGCGCAAACCGGGCCGCTGTACGGCGGCGATTAACCGTTTTTGCCCTGCAGCACCCATACGGCGGCCTCGACGCGGGATTTTAGCTTCATCTTTTTCAGCAGGTGTTTGACGTGTACCTTGACGGTGCTTTCAGTGATGGTCAGGCGACGGGCGATCAGCTTGTTTGGCAGCCCTTGGGCGATCAGCTTCAGGATATCTCGTTCCCGCGGCGTTAGTTGCTGAATATCACGATCGGCGCTGGGGCGGTTTTCCCGCAGGCTGGCGGCGAGGATCGGCGTCAGCGCTTCGCTCAGTACCATCTGCCCGGCTGCCGCCTGATGCAGCGCCTTCAGCAGATCCTCCGGCTCCATGTCTTTCAACAGATAGCCGTCGGCGCCGCGTTTGAGCGCGCTGACGACGTCATCTTCATGGTTGGACACGCTGAACACCACGATGCGCCCTGACAGGTCGGTTTGGCGCAGACGATCCAGCGTTTCCAGCCCGTTGATGCCGGGCATGTTCAGGTCGAGCAGGATCAGATCCGGATCGTGCTGCTCCGCCAGCGTGACCCCTTGTTCACCGTTGCTGGCTTCGGCAATGACCTGCAGACGAGCGTCCATGCCAATCAGCTGTTTTACGCCGTTGCGCAGCATCGGGTGGTCGTCGATCAGTAAGATGGTGGCGGCGGTTTCTGTCGTCATGGTGTCTCCGTTAGTCGATGGCGTGGTTATCTGGCGTGAAGCTGACCCGCACCTCAGTGCCGCCGCCGCTGCGCGGTAAAATGTCGCAGCGGCCGTGCAGGCTCTTGGCGCGATCGCGCATGATGATCAAGCCGTAATGGTCGGGGCGAGACGTCTCGGCCGGCAGGCCGCGTCCGTTGTCGCAGACGCTTAGGGTCACTTCGCCCCGTTTATTGATGACCTGAATGCTCACCTCACTGGCGGCGGCATGCTTAAGGATGTTGCTGAGCGCCTCGCGGGCGATCTGCAGCAGGTGAATGGCCTGATAGGCCGGAACCGTGCGTGGCCCCAGCTGGTAATCGAGGCTGATGGTCAGGCCCAGCTTGGGATTGAACTCCGCCACCGTCGATTGCAGCGCCGCCAGCAGGCCCGGTTCGGTCAGCTGCAGGCGGAAGGTGGTCAACAACTCGCGCAGCTGGCGATAGGCGCCGTTCAGCTCTTCACGCATCTGTTGCACCAGCGCCTGGCTGGCCGAAGTGAGCGTTTCTCCCTGCATCTGCAGACAGGCGATCTGCATTTTCAGGCAGGAGAGCGATTGGGCGATGGAGTCGTGCAGCTCGCGGGCGATCGCCGCCCGCTCCTCCATCAGCATCAGCTGCTGTTGGTGGTCGACCTGACGCTCGATGGCCAGCACGCTGGTCAGCTGTTCCACCAGGGTATTGATCAGTTGGCGATGTTCATCGTTCAGCGGTTGCTGCGGCGCATGCTGTGCCACGATCACGCCGTAGTCGCCGAGCTTGTCGCTCAGGCTCCAGCTCAGCGACGGATTGTCGGGATGCTGGCGGTGGCTGTCGTTCAGGCAGGCGCTGCACACCGGGTTATGGCAATGCTCCGGCCTTAGCGGTTGGTTGCCGCTCAGCTGCAGCAGCGGTTCCCGGCTGTCGTTTTCATACAGCCGCACCTGAATGGCGCGCAACGGCGTCAGGGTTTGCAGTTGGTTGAGCAGCGGCGTCAGGCGGCTGCACAACGGCTCGCTGGCGTGCAGCTGGCGGCTGGCGCGGTAGAGGAAGCTCAGCACCTGATTTTTCTGCTGCAGGTCGGCGGTCTTCTCGGCCACGCGCTGCTCCAGCCCACTGTAGGTCGCCGACAGCTCGTCGGACATGGTGTTCAATGCGCCGCCAAGCGACGCCATTTCATCCTGGTGGCCGCGTTGTGCATAGCGGCGGCTAAAATCGCCGCGGCCTACCGCCAAGGCCATCTCCACCAGTTGCCGCCACGGATGCAGCAACCGGCGCCGCAGGTAGCAGGTGGTGCCGATCAACAGCAGTAGGGTCAGCGCGATGAAGCCGGCCTGCACCAGCGTCACCATCAGCAGGCGGCGCTCGGTTTGCCTGTCGATATCCGAGACCAGCTTGTCCAGCAGCTGCACGAAGTGCGCCACCTGCGGGGCGGCATCGGCCGGGCGCTGCGCGTTGCGCAGGCGAGGTTGCAGAGTCTGTTGCCAGTAATCACGCAAGGCGTCGAACGGTTGGGTCAACCCTTCCTGCTCCACCGAACGCTGCAGATCGGGGCTGTTTTCGTCGCGCTCCAGTTCGCGGATCAACGTTTCATGCCGTTCATCCAGCGGTACCTGCGCCAGCAGTCGGTAGCTTTGCATACGCAGCGAGCCGGCTTTGTTGATGGCATGCGCGTTGCCCTGAATGCTTTGCGACATCCAGGCGGAAATCCCCATGCCGGCCACGCCCAGAATGCCCGACAGCAACATCAGCAGGGCGACCTGATTCACGATCGAAAGCGGGGCCAACAGGCGTTTCATAAGCGCGGGTTCCTGGCATTTGGCGCCGCTGAAGCTCAGGGGCGAAGGCGGCGACGAGGTAAATAAGTAACGATTCAGCCGTATTTTTGATTATCCCTGAGCATAACCCCATACCTCGAATGAAGTACCCATTAGTTTCCAGCAGGACGGTGAAGCGGTAAAAATGACGGAGTGATGCTTTCTAATACATTGATTAAAAGTGATTTAATTTTTATTCGGGGTGTACCCCTAAGGGGATGAAGGCGCTATTTGTGCCGCCAACTACTTGCATTCGGGTTGATATACATCAACTTTGCCGCCGGGGCCGCCCCCTAGGGTGTGCGGAATGATCCCCCGTGTCTGAGGTTTTTATGTCGCAACTTGCAACGTCTTCATCAAAGAAAACCGGTGCGCTGATTCAGGACTGGCGTCCTGAAGACAGCGCCTTTTGGCAGCAGCGTGGCCATCGCATCGCCACCCGCAACCTGTGGATTTCCATTCCCTGCCTGCTGCTGGCCTTCTGCGTCTGGATGCTGTTCAGCGCCGTTGCGGTCAACCTGAACAAGGTCGGTTTCAACTTCACCACCGACCAACTGTTCCTGTTGACCGCGCTGCCGTCGGTCTCGGGCGCTATTTTACGCGTGCCGTATTCCTTCGTGATCCCGCTGTTTGGTGGCCGTCGCTGGACCGCCATCAGCACCTGCTTCCTGCTGGTGCCGTGCCTGTGGCTGGGGTTCGCGGTGCAGGACAGCAGCACGCCGTACAGCGTGTTCGTCATTATTTCCCTGCTGTGCGGTTTCGCCGGGGCGAACTTTGCCTCCAGCATGGCCAATATCAGCTTCTTCTTCCCGAAAGCGCGTCAGGGCGGTGCGTTGGGGCTCAACGGCGGTCTGGGAAATCTGGGCGTCAGCGTCATGCAACTGGTCGCGCCGCTGGCGATTTCTTTCAGCCTGTTTGGCCTGTTTGGCGGCACGGCGCAAAATCAGGCAGAGGGGGGGCAGCTGTGGCTGGAAAACGCCGCCTGGATCTGGGTACCGTTCCTGCTGGTTGCCACCCTGGCGGCCTGGTTCGGCATGAACGATCTGGCCGCGGCCAAGGCATCGCTGCGCCAGCAACTGCCGGTGCTCAAGCGTGGGCATTTATGGATGCTGAGTTTGCTGTACCTCGCGACCTTTGGTTCTTTCATCGGTTTCTCCGCCGGTTTCGCCATGCTGTCGAAGACGCAATTTCCGGACGTAGTGATCCTGCATTACGCCTTCTTTGGGCCATTCCTCGGTGCGCTGGCACGGCCAGTCGGCGGCGCGCTGTCGGACCGTTTCGGCGGCGTGCGGGTGACGTTGATCAACTTTGTAGTGATGGTCGTGTTCGCCGCGCTGTTGTTCCTGACCTTGCCGATGGCGGGTGAGGGCGGTTCGTTCATCGCCTTCTACGGTATCTTTATGGTGCTGTTTCTCACGGCGGGGCTGGGCAGCGGGTCGACTTTCCAAATGATCGCCGTCATTTTCCGTAAAATCACTGTCGATCGCGTGAAAGCGGCCGGCGGCAGCGACGAGAGCGCGCAGCGTGAAGCGGTGACGGACTCCGCCGCCGCATTGGGTTTTATCTCGGCGATCGGTGCCGCAGGCGGCTTCTTCATTCCCCAGGCATTCGGCACTTCGCTGGCGCTGACCGGTTCCCCGGCGGGGGCAATGAAAGTATTCCTGGTGTTCTATATCTTGTGTGTGGTCATCACTTGGGCGGTGTATGGCCGCAAGAAAAAGGCCTGAGTATCAAACGATTTTCTCAATCCCTCCCGACAGGGGAGGGATATTTCGCTCATTCCGAGTCATCTCTCCTCGCTCTCTCAGTGAAATTTTCTGCCTTTAGGTAAAATTCTCATCTCCGTTTGCCGTTTTTTTCTTTTTTTATAGTTATATCTCTCAATATGGGAATGTCTTCTCCCAAGCGTATTATATTATTTGCACGGTTTTTTCGTTTTGTTGAGAGTATTCTTACATTAAAAGATTAATGTCTTTCCCGCAGGTTAAATGAAATTTCTGGGAGGGTAAGGCATAATTAGTGCGATTGTTATAAAATCAGCAATAGGGTTTTGTCTTAGATGCTGCACGCGCCGTGTGGAATGTGTGACAGGGTTAAATCAGATAACTCTCATTCTGTTTTTTCCGGCTTTTTGTAGTCTATCTGACAATCCGATTAGGTGGAAAAACACAATGAACTCACGGAGAAGAATGAAATTTCACAATTTCATTCGGTTAACAACTGAACAGGGTTGTTATTTTTTTCTTTTTAAATCAATGAGGTGATCATTTGAACTTTACGGTAGTCATGAAGGAAATCCATGTTGCCAACAGGGAAAAAGAGTCATTTGGATAAACGGAACATCCTTAATAAGGCCTAATGTAAAAAATGAAATCAGAAAATTTTTATAAAGGCCAATATCCGATGAATGCAACCTGTTGAGTTTACATTTAATTTCTTGAACATTTTTTGATATTTCTATACAAAGTGTGCAGGACAGGCACGCTAAGGAAATTAAAAGTGAATCTTGATAGAAGAATAAAGATTAGGAATCTCGATGTTCTGACTCCTGCCGGGGAGAAATTTCGTCTGCGTTGGAAGGAGTATCAAATTCTTTCGCTGCTTGTCGCCAGATCACCAGAACTGGTAACCCGAACGGAAATTATAGAAAATATCTGGAAAGGAACTTACTGCTCAGATTCAACGATAAATCAAACAATTAAATCTATTCGCCAAAAAATCAGCGACTCGGAACATACGCTTATCAGAACCATTCCTCGGCTGGGTTACAAGGTGGAAAATCAAGCGGCTTTTCACTTTATATCCGAGGATGAAGACTACGCTGATGATGATATATTAAATAGTGGTGAGGATATTGGTGTTAATATTCAAGCGGAACTTTCTGAAAGTGAAAGTGAGTCCCCTGAGGCACACGATGAAAAAATAGATAAGCCGCGTAAAACGACGCTTGTTGCAGCGCCTGTTGCAACGGTAGAACCCTCCCAGGAACCCACTCGTGATAAAAAGTCGGCGACGGTGCGCCGATTTTTCAGCATGCCCGCCAGTCGCGTAGTGAAATACCTGACGGCATTTGCTTCTTTGCTGGTTATTTCACATTTTTCATATGTGCTCGGCAACCAAACTCGCCCGCCGGTGATCAATGATATTCAGAACAATACGCGCGTCGTGTTGACGCTGACGTTGAATAACCCCCATACCAACAGCCCACAAACCCTGTTCTGCCTGTACCAGGGGGAGAGCATGGAGCAGGCGACCATCGAATGTGTCGACCCTAAACAGGGGCAGCTTAAATTACCGGTAAAATATGAGACCTCTTCTACGCCGGGTAAAGGTCGGATTAATCTCATATTGCCGAATAAAACCTTGCAATATCAAGTTGCTTACGATGTTAAAAATTAGTGCTAAATGAGGTTTTATCTTTAGCGATAATTTTACATTTGATGAAATATTTTATTTCATTATTTGTTATTTGAAAGCCGGGTTCGATTTGTCCAGTCTGGAACTCATTACCTAACGCATATTAGCGTCCTGTTTCCATCGAGGTGACAGGAATAATGAGAACCTGCTGAGTGACAAATTATGGATAAGCGTAAAGTAGCTATTATCGGGGGTTCCGGTTTTATCGGAACACGCCTGGCGAAACGTCTCAGTGTGCGCGATGATCTGACGTTGGTCATCGTTGATAAACAACCTAGCGCACATTTTCCGGCGCTCTATCAGTATGGCGACGTGACGCAACCCGAGACCCTGCAAGAGCCGCTGGCGGGCTGCGACGCCATCATTAATCTGGCGGCGGAACATCAGGACAACGTCGATCCCATTTCGCTCTATTATCAGGTCAATGTAGAAGGTGCACGGCATGTCTGCATGACCGCCTCCGCGTTGAATATCCACCAAGTCATTTTCACTTCCTCGGTTGCCGTTTATGGGTTCGTCGAGCAGGAAACCGATGAAGGAGGGCGTTTCGATCCTTTCAATCATTACGGCAAATCCAAGCTCGAAGCGGAATACGTTTATGAAGCGTGGCGCAAGGCGGATAGCGCCAACAAATTGACCATCATTCGCCCGACGGTGGTATTCGGTGAAGGCAACCGCGGCAATGTGTATAACCTGTTCCGCCAGATCGCCAGCGGCCGATTCGTGATGATTGGCAGTGGCAATAATATGAAGTCGATGGCTTACGTTGAAAATATTGCCGCGCGGCTGGAGCATGCGTTGGACCAGCAGTCAAGTTATCAGGTCAGCAACTACGTCGATAAACCGGACTTTACGATGAATCAATTGGTCGACGTTATTTCCTCCTCGCTGGGCAGAGAAAATAAGACGATTCGCATTCCTTATGTGGTGGGAATATGCGGGGCGACCGCATTGGATGTCGTGAGTAAAATAAGTCGTAAAAAATTCCCAATCAGTCGCGTCAGAGTGCAGAAATTCTGCGCCAGAACGCAATTTAAAAGTAATGTGCAAAATAATTTCGTGGCGCCGGTTGAACTTGATTCGGCAATCGAAAGAACCATTAAACATGAGTTTTCTGATAGATAACTTAACCGCACGCTGACGTTATTTACTTATTTCCGCCGACAAGCGGATAAATCTGTATTTTTCAGGATTAATTCATGCTGACTTATATCCTGGCAGGATCAATTTTGTTTTTGTTAATAGCGCATTGGGAGCTGTAACTCAAGGGCGGTAGCGTGCTTATTCGCTGGAGGAACGATGTTATATCAACTGAGCGTGATATTTGTGCTGGCGGTAGCGTGGGTCCTTATTGCCCGCCGGGCCGCCTTAACGGTGGGATTAGTGGATAAGCCCAATGCGCGTAAGCAACATCTGGGACACATTCCGCTGGTCGGCGGTATCGCCGTGTACCTGACGCTGATGCTGATGACGCTGTGGCAACCCGCCTGGCTGCCTGACAGCACCGTCTATCTGCTGTGCATTACGGCGCTGGTGGTGTTGGGCGTGCTGGATGACCGCTTTGATCTGCCCGTGGCGCCACGCGTCATGGTGCAGGGAGGGATCGCGCTGGCGATGATGCTGGCGGCAGGGATGCAGCTTTCCTCATTGGGCTATGTTTGGGGGCATCAGGAAGTGATGCTCGGTTATGGCGCGTTGCTGCTTACGCCGCTGGCGGTATGGGGAGCGATCAACGCCTACAACATGGTGGATGGCATCGATGGGCAACTGGGCGCCTTGTCCTGCGTGACCTTCGTCGCGTTGGCTATCGTGTTCGGATTGGGCGGCAGGGAAGATCTGGCGCTGTGGTGCCTGGGCCTGATCGTCGCGCTGGCGGCCTATCTGTTGTTCAACCTGAGCCTGTTCGGCGCGCGCAACAAGATCTTTATGGGGGACGCCGGCAGCATGGTGATCGGCTTCAGCGTGCTGTGGCTGGTGTTGCTGGCGACGCAGGGGCCACAGGCGGTAATGCGTCCGGTCACCGCGCTGTGGCTGATCGCCATTCCTCTGATGGACATGGTGACTGTGATGGTGCGTCGCCTGTTGCGTCGCCAAAGCCCCTTCAAAGCGGGCCGCGATCATTTGCACCATATTCTGATGCGTCGTGGGCTCAATGCGCGTCAGGCGCTGGCGATGAGCACCATGCTGGCGGTGACGTTGGCCTGCATTGGCATTTGCAGTGAAGTGTTGCAGCTGCAGGAAAGCCAAATGTTGGTGGCGTTTCTGTTCTGTTTTTGCGGTTATTTCGTCATGTTGCGCGAACCGCGTCAGGCGACGGTGTTCAGCGATAATCCGACCGTCGGCCGTTAATCCCCTCACGGGCTGCGGCAGCAGCCCGTTTATCACGGTACTTCCATGAATTTTCATTTGCCTCTTTTGATGCCATTGGCCTTCACCTCCGCGCTGTTGAGTGGATGTACGGTGGTTCCCGGTTCACATTTACCGACCAGCGGAAAAGCCATCGTCGTGCAACAGGACGACGATTTCGATTTGAATGACCAGGTACAGGTTTATCGCATGTCGCCGATGCTGCTGCAGAAAATGCGGCGCGTAGAACCGGTCGCCCGGCCGAACCCGGCGCTGGATCAGCGATTGCAGAGCTATCAATACCGCATCGGCGTCGGTGACGTGTTGAACGTCACCGTCTGGGATCACCCCGAGTTGACCACGCCGGCCGGGCAATACCGCAGCGCCAGCGACACCGGCAACTGGGTGCATGCGGATGGCACGATTTTTTATCCCTATATCGGGCGAGTGGCGGTGGTGGGCAAGACCGTCACCGAAGTGCGCAGCCTGATCGCCGGCCGTCTGGCGCAGTATGTGGAAAGCCCTCAGGTAGACGTCAGTATTGCCGCTTTCCGTTCGCAGAAGGCTTACGTGACCGGCGAAGTGAAAACCTCCGGCCAACAGGCGATCACCAACGTGCCGTTGACCATTCTGGATGCGATTAACGCCGCCGGCGGCCTGACGGACAACGCCGATTGGCGCAACGTGGTGCTGACCCATCAGGGCAAAGAGCGGGCTATCTCGCTGCAGGCGCTGATGCAGCGCGGCGACATCAGCCAGAACGCGCTGCTGCAGCCGGGCGACATCCTCTACATCCCGCGCAATGACGAATTGAAAGTGTTCGTGATGGGCGAGGTGGGCAAGCAAGCGACGCTGAAGATGGATCGCAGCGGCATGACCCTGACCGAGGCCCTCGGATCTTCCGAAGGGATCAGCCAGACGGTGGCGGATGCGACCGGGGTGTTCGTGATCCGGCCGAGCGGCGGTAAAACACCGCAGCGACTGGCGACGCTGTATCAGTTCGATCTCTCCGACGCCAGCGCGCTGGCGATGGGCGCTGAATTTCAGCTGCAACCTTACGACGTCGTGTACGTCACTGCGGCGCCGGTCGCGCGCTGGAACCGTTTGATCAGCCAGCTGGTGCCGACCATCAGCAGCTTTAACGATCTCAGCGAGGCGACCTTGCGCGTGCGCAACTGGTAACTCCGCAGGGTGAATAAGGAACAGAAGATGAAAAATAATGCGCTGTCCGTGATGGTGGCCGAACAAGACGAAAAGCTGGAGTGGGAACGCCTGATTGGGCCGCTGTGGGATAACCGCTGGCGGGTCGCCGTCGTGACCGGCGTGGCAGGCATGTTGGGCGTCGCCTACGCCCTGTTGGCCACCCCGGTGTACCAGGCTACGGCGGTGGTGCAGGTGGAGAAGCAGCTGTCCGGCGATTCGCTGCTGCGTGAAACGTTGGACAGTTCAATGATGGGGCAAAATTCGGCGACACAGGATGAGGTGACGCTGGCTAAGTCGCGCTACGTGCTGGGAAAAACGGTGGACACCCTCGGTCTGACGGTGCGCGTCAGCCCGGACTATTTCCCGGTGTTCGGCAAAGGCTTTGCCCGCTTGAGCGGTGAAAAGCCGCCGGTGCTGAGCATTGCCACGCTGACGACGCCGGCGGACATGGAGGGCGAAGCGCTGACGCTGACGGTGCGCGATGGGCAGCATTACGAGCTGAGTTATGACGGCAGCAAACTGTTCAGCGGCGTGGTCGGGCAGCCGGTGGCGCAAGGCGGTTGGAACATGACCGTCTCGGCGCTGGACGCTTCGCCGGGCGCCAGCTTTACCGTGGTCAAAGTCGCGCGTCAAGAAGCGGTGGACGATCTGCGTAAATACCTGGACGTGGTGCCGAGTGGCAAGGACAGCGGCATCATGACCTTTACGCTGCCGAGCGAAGATCCGCAGAGCGCCGAGGCAATGTTGAAGAACATCACCGACAACTACCTGCAGCAGAACGTGGACCGCAAAACGGAAGAAGCTCAGCGAATGCTGGCGTTCCTGCAAGAGCAGCTGCCGCAAACGCAAACCTCGTTGAACAACGCCGAAACCCAACTTAATCAGTTCCGCCAGCAAAATGACTCGGTGGATCTGTCGCTTGAAGCCAAATCGGTGCTGGATACTCAAGTGCAGCTCGAGGCCCAGCTCAACGAGCTGACCTTCAAGGAAGCGGAAATCTCCAAACTCTACACCCGCGCGCACCCGGCTTACCGGGCGCTGCTGGAGAAGCGCGCCACGCTGGAGGCGGAAAAGGCTCGGCTGGGTAAACAGGTGCAGACGTTGCCGAAAATGCAGCAGGAGATCCTGCGTCTTACCCGCGACGTGCAGGTGGATCAGCAGGTTTACATGCAGCTGATGAACAAGCAGCAGGAACTGAGCATCAGCAAGGCCGGCACGGTGGGCAATGTGCGCATCATCGACGAAGCGGAAACCGCGCTGCGGCCGATTAAGCCGCAAAAGATGCTGATCGTATTGTTGGCGCTGCTGCTTGGCGCCGGGGGCGGCGCCATCGTAGTGCTGCTGCGTGCGGCCTTCCATCGCGGCATCAATGACATCGATACCCTGGAGAAGCGGGGCATCAACGTCTACGCCACCGTGCCGCTGTCGCCGTGGCAGGTGAAGCGCAACCGCGAGCAACGTCAGCTGCTGCCAAGGTCCGGGGGGCGGCGCTTGCCGATCCTGGCGGTGGCCGAACCGACGGACCTGTCGGTGGAAGCGATCCGCAGCCTGCGCACCAGCCTGCATTTCGCCATGATGGAGGCCAAGAACAACATTCTGATGGTCTCCGGCGCCAGCCCGGAAAGCGGCAAGAGCTTTACCAGCACCAACCTGGCGGTGGTGGTGGCGCAGGCCGGGCAGCGGGTGCTGTTGATCGACGCCGATATGCGCAAAGGCTTCCTGCACCGCTGGCTGGCGGATGATGGGCATCAGGGGCTGTCCGACATGCTGGTGGGCAACGTGATGGCGGAACAGGCGGTGCGGAAAACCGCCATCGCCAATCTGGACTTCGTGCCGCGCGGTCAGGTGCCGCCGAACCCGTCCGAACTGCTGATGCACCGCCGCTTCGCCGATTTCCTGCGCTGGGCCGGGCAGAACTACGATCTGGTGCTGATCGACACGCCGCCGATTCTGGCGGTGACGGACGCGGCGATCGTCGGCAATCACGCGGGTACCTCACTGCTGGTGGTGCGCTTTGAGGTGAATACCGTCAAGCAGATCGAAACCAGCATGCGTCGTTTCGAACAGAATGGCGTGGCGATCAAGGGCGTGATCCTCAACGGGATGGTGAAGAAGGCGGCAACCGACATGAGCTATTACAACTTCGCCTACCCAAGCCATCGGGAAGATCACCCGCAGGCAGGGGAATAAGCGGGTGAAGGCCATTATCACCAATGCCCTGTGGCTGATGCTTGAACGCGTTTCGCTCAGCCTGTCCGGCATCTTCGTCTCCATTTACGTTGCGCGCTATCTGGGGCCCGCGCAGTTTGGCACCCTCAACTATCTGTTGGCGACGATCGCCATCGTAGTGCCACTGGTGCAGTTGGGCGCCGACAGCATCATTTTCAACCGCGTCGCCCGCCGACAGCCGAGCGGCATTCGCCTGATGCTGGCGTCAATACGCCTGCGTCGTTGGCTGTTCCTGGTGGTGGCGCTGCCGATGCTGATATGGAGCTATTTCAGCCAATCGCCCGCCAGCCAACTGATGACGCTGTTGCTGCTTATCAGCGCCTATTTCTCGATTCAGGACGTGTACAAAATTTATTACGATGCCCGCCTGCAGTCGAAACGCAATACGCTGATCAACAACCTGGCGCTGCTGCTGTCGATCGGGCTGCGGCTGGCGCTGGTGAGCGCGGCGCTGCCGCTGGTGTGGTTCGCGGTACCCTACATCCTCAGCAGCGCCGTACCTTACCTGGCGCGCCTCTGGTTATTCCGTGCGGAAGCGGCGGCCTCGCCGCGGGTTACGCCGCGCCAGGCCAGGCGCTATGGCCGTTATTTGCTAAAGGTGGGCCTGCCGTTGGCCATCTCCAGCCTGTCGATAGTGATCTATACCCGCATCGATCAAATCATGCTGGGCAATCTGGTCGGCGAGCAGGCGGTAGGCTGGTTCAGTGCCGCCACCACCCTCAGCCAAGGCTGGGTTTTCGTGCCGATGGCGCTGATCACTTCGTTGATGCCGGGCATTGCCAGCTGTCGCGATCCGTTGGAGCAGGAGTACCGTATTCGGGTGCTTTATCTGGTGGTCTTGGGCCTGTCGTTGCCGGTGTTGCTGGGCCTATGGTGGTTCGCCCACCCAGCGATTGCGCTGCTGTACGGCGCCGCTTTCCAACCGGCCGCCAATATCCTGGCTATTTGCACGCTGACCTCGCTGTTCTCAGTAATGGGGACGGTTTCGTACCGCAGCATCGTGCTGTTCGCCGGCTATCGTTTTATCGCCATCAAGATGCCGTTGGTGGCGGTGGCGAACGTGGTGATGAATCTGCTGCTGATCCCGCGCTACGGCCTGATCGGTGCGGCGGTATCTACGCTGTTGGCGGAGTTCATTTCGTTCTTCGTGCTGAACAGTTTATTCCGTGGCGGAAAAATTACCCGACTGCAGCTGACCTGTTTTTACTGCCTGCCGCGTCTTGTCAGCAAATTAAGGAGAGAGCATGTTAAACATCCTGGTTAAAAATATTTCCAAGCGCCTGCCCGATGCCTGGCACCATCAGGTTAAATACGCGCTCTATTTCAAGAAGCTGCCGCACCTGTCAAAACCGACCGGCTTCAGCGAAAAGATCATGCGCCGCAAAATTTATCCGCGCAGCATCTACACCACTTTGTCGGACAAGTTCAAGGTGCGTGAATTTATCGCCGGCCTGTGGGGCGAGGAGTATCTGGTGGAGCTGTATGCGCATGGCACTGAACTTAGCTAC
Source organism: Serratia sp. PF-27 (assembly GCF_030053255.1). NCBI lineage: Bacteria > Pseudomonadati > Pseudomonadota > Gammaproteobacteria > Enterobacterales > Yersiniaceae > Serratia > Serratia sp. PF-27. The sequence continues at coordinate 903,780 of NZ_JASGBT010000015.1, read as the reverse complement.
GACATGTTCAGGCAATTGCCTAACGCCTTTGTGCTGAAGGCCAACCACGGCAGCGGCTATAACCGCTTGGTGTTCGACAAGCAGCAGATTAGCTACGCGGAGTTGTACGATCTCAGCAACGCGTGGATGCGCAGCAACTTTTATGAGCAGAGCCGCGAAAAGCATTATCTGGATATCGAACCCTGCATCATGGTGGAGCGCCTGTTGCTGGATGGCGAACAGGTGCCGAACGATATCAAGTTTCATTGTTTCAACGACAATCATGAAATTCGTATGTTCATCCAGGTGGATTACCAGCGTTTCGGCACCCATCGGCGCGATATTTTTGATATCGACTGGAACCGCACCGAAATTCGTATCAACTTGCCGAATGCAGACGAACCGATGCCGCGTCCTACACGGCTGGAGGAAATGATACGTTTGGCTCGCCAGACCGCGCAGCAGTTCTCTTATGTCCGTGTGGATTTCTACCAGGTCGGTGAGAAGGTGTATTTCGGTGAGTTGACGTTTACGCCTGGCGCGGGGTTAAGCAAGCTGATGCCGAAAAACATTGAGCAGGAATGGGGCAGTTATTTTACTGAGTAAACGCTTATGCAAAGAGTCGCCTCCAATTTTCAAATGCATGCCAATGCGGGTTATAATCAGTCGCGAGATTTAGTCAATCAATCAATTGTATTGACCTTCCTGCTGATGTTTTTCGTGAAAACGTTCCTGACCTCGGGATCGTTCAATAGCGAGCTGATTAATAAAGCGGTCATGGGGCTTAATGGCTTGATGTTGCTCTATGTTGGCTATGCATTTTTTATCGCTACGCTGGCGGAAAAGGCGGTTGCGGGTTTTTTGGTTCTGCTGTTTCTTGTTAATATTGCCACCGGTCATGGTGATTATCTGTTCGGTGCGGTATTCAGCACGGCGGTGATCATTTTATTTCGCCGCATAGACATGGGGCGTGGCGCTGAAATGTTTGCCATCACCTTTGTGGTGGCAGGGTTACTGGTGGTTATTCCCTATATCTTTTACACCGATGGGTTTGTTTACCTTGATGAGCGTTACGGCAATCGATTAACGCTGGGGTTCGATAATCCGAATACCCTGGCGTATTATTCTTTTGCCTTGTTCGCCACACTGCTGTGCCTGATCGACCATGCGAAATTAACACGAGGAATGAAAAATATCGCTTCGCTGGCGGTATCGGCGTTAATTCTCCCGGTGCTGATGTATTCCTATTCTCGCACCTGTTTTATGTTGGCGCTGTTGATGTTGTTGCTGTTTTGGCTGGCGCCGCTGCTGCGTGTCGCGCCGAACAGAAAAGTTTGCATCGCGCTGACGTTGGCCATTGTAGGCTTTCAATTCGCCAGCGTTATACGCTGGGGGAGTAATCCGGCCTTGGACGTCCTCTTGAACCAGGCGTTGACCGGGCGAATCTGGTTCTCCTGGCAGATGTTTCAGGCGGTGGGGCTACCCAATCCGCTGTTCGGCATGAATATAGAGCCTTATAAGCCCGTCGATTTCTTCTTCATCGCCATGTTTTATTCGGCCGGTGGCATCGCTTCTGTCGTCATGCTTTTTTGTTATTTTCACCTGTTGGGCAATATGCGCAGGCTGAGTCGGTTCATGCGCTGGGTGGTGGTTGTTTTCCTGCTGACAACCTTTACGGAAACCTATTTTTTGGTCCCGGTATTTAACGTGTCGTTATTGTTGCTTTGCCGTGGAAAAGAAATGATAAATTCTAAGTTGGAGGGTTAAGAAATGGATTTCTCGATCGTTATCCCTATTTATAATAGTGCACGCTACCTGCCGAAAACGCTGAAGCGGATTTTCAACGCTTGCCAAGGATTCGACTATCAGGTGATTTTGGTTGATGATTGCTCTGACGAGGATGATATCAAGTATATTCGTCAGATAGCGGCGACGAATAGCAATGTGATGCTGCATGAGAAAAAACAGAAGAGCAATGCGGCGGTGTCGCGCAACTTAGGTACCAAGTTAGCGCAATCGGAGATCGTGTTTTTCCTCGACTCTGATGATTACTTCACGACCAACTATATTATTCGTCGTATGAATAAACATGAGGATCGCCATATTGATATTATCTTCGGCAACTATGCGGAGGTGAGCGGCGATTCGGTGCGTGATTTCAACTTCCATTATAAATCCGGTTCCTCCGGCGAGGATTTTCTTTTTCTGGAAATGGGCGATATTCGTTCATCCACCATCAGCATCCGTAAAAAAAGCGATCGCCGCTTTTTATTTCCCGAGTTCCTCAATAAGCATCAGGACTGGGGTTTTTTGGTCAATGCCACCAATTTGGGCGCGCATGTGGCGCACGACGCCGGCGGAGGGGTGTTTCTCGACGTAGGGCGCTATGGGCGCATGACGGCGAAGCTCAATCTGGAGGCCAGCGACCGCTTTATCAATACCTTCCTCAGCCCCAGCGATCGCCATATCAGCGGATTCGCCTGCAAGCATCTGCTGGCCTCGCTGTATTCGGAAAACGCCCAGGCGTTCAATTATTACTCGTCGCGCATCGTGCGGCACAGCCTGAGCGGCAAGTTCAAGGTGATCAAATGGTATGGCGATTGTCTGGCGCGGTTGGGATTGTTCTCGGTTGGCGGCCGGCTGCTGCGCAATGTGCGCCAGGGATTCAGGAGATGATATGCAAGCACGCAAGGTAATCATCGTTATCGAAAATATCGCGGGCAAGGGCGGTACTGAACGGGTCGCTAGCGGTTTGGCCAACGCGCTGGCGCGTCTGCCGGGTTATGAGGTGGCGGTGTTTTCGCTGTTTGGCGAGCGGAGCTTCTTTCCGCTGGCGAGTGACGTCCGGTTGCGCTGCGGCGGTGGCGATTCGCTGTTCTGGCCATGGCGGCTGGCATTGGCGCTGCGGCGTGAACGCGCGGACGTGATCATTACCGTTTCTATGGGAAAACTGTCGGTGGTGATGACGCCTTTTCTGCGTTTGTTCTGTGCCCGCAGCCGGTTGCTATTAAGTGAGCACGTCAGCTTTCACCAGTATCCGCGCGTATTTAAGTGGCTGAAGTTGCTGGTTTACCGGCTGAGCGATCGCGTGATTTTCCTGACGCGGCAAGATAGCGACGCCATCGCTCGCTGGGTGGGGGCCGGAAAATGTCGGGTGATCGAGAACGTTTCGCCATTCGGCGCACAGGCGCCGACGCCGGCGCTGCAAAAAAAGGTGGCGCTGGCGGTGGGGCGATTGAGCAATCAGAAAGGCTTCGATCGACTGATCGCACTGTGGCGAGGGGTGGTGGCACAGGCGCCGGATTGGCGTCTGCTGATTATTGGCGACGGTCCGGAGCGCGACGCTTTGAGGCGACAGATTGAAGACGCCGGGCTGGAGCAGCAGGTGAGTCTGCTGCCGGCCACCGCTAACGTGGCGGACTATTATCGCCAGGCCAGCCTGTATTTGATGACCTCTCGCTATGAGGGATTGCCGATGGTGCTGATCGAAGCCATGAGTTTCGGCCTGCCGCTGGTGGCCTACGACTGCAAGACCGGCCCGGCCGAGTTGATAGACGATGGCGTCAACGGCTATCTGGTGCCCGATGACGACGCCGCCGCCTTCAGCGAAGGGGTGATCAAACTGATGCTCGATCCGGGTTTGCGCGAGCACTTCTCTATCGCCGCGTTAGAGAAGTCTCGTCGTTTTTCTCCCGAACGTATTTATCCCCAGTGGCAACAGCTCACCGAGTGAGGACAGAATGGAAAAGATATCCGTGATAATGCCGGCCTACAATGCTGCGAACTCTATTAAAGAGTCGATTCTAGGCGTGCTGAATCAGCGATTTACCGATTATCACCTGTATGTGATCGATGATGCGTCTACCGACGATACTGCCGAGGTGGTACGGCCGTTCATCCACGATCGCCTCACCTATATCCGTAATGAGCATAACCAGGGCGTGGCGGAAACGCGCAACATCGGCATTGAGGCGGCGAAAGGCGACTATATCGCCTTCTGCGACAGTGATGACGTATGGCTGCCCAACAAGCTGTCGCGCCAGGCGAGCATTTTGCAAACCCGCCGCTACGACGTGGTGTGCTCCCATTATTACACCTTCGAAGACGACCTGAAATTAATCAAAAACACCCGTGGTGCGGATGAGCTTATTGGCTATCAGGATATGTTGAAAAGCAACTGGATTGGCAATCTCACCGGCATCTACAACCAGAAGCGCATCGGTAAGGTGTATCAGCAAAAAGTGGGCCATGAGGACTATTTGATGTGGCTGGCGGTGCTGCAGAAGGCGCGTAACGGCCTGGCCTACTGCATTCCCGAACCGCTGGCCTGTTACCGATTGTCTACCCATTCGCTGTCGGGCAACAAAATCCGCGCCGCGGACTGGCAATGGCGGATTTACCGTCAGCATTTGGGGCTGTCTTACCAGAAATCCTGCTATCTGTTCGCCACCTATCTGTTCAATGCCGTGGTGAAAAGGAAGTGACCATGAGGGGAATGTATCAGAGGGTGGCTCTGGGCTGTTGCGCCTTGTGGAGCGCTTCGGCTCTGGCGCAGAGCTGCCAACCCAATCTGTTGGCCAATCCCGGCTTTGAGCAGGGGCTCAGCGGCTGGCGCGCGCAGGGCGCACAGGGCGACGGCGATACGCACAGCGGCCGTGGCAGTTTGCGTTATGACAATGCAGATGCAGCGCAGTACCGTACCTTCAACCAGGCGCTGCAGGTTGTACCCGGGCAGACGATCGATTTCGGCGTCTGGCTCAAGACCCGCAGCGTACGCGGGCAAAGCCGCGACGGCGGCGCCGGGGTTTATCTGCAAAGCTTTGATGCGCAGGGGCGCTTTCTGGAAGGCAGCTATCCGGCTGGCGTGACCGGCGACAGCGGTTGGCGGCAGGTGAACGCCAGCTATACCGTGCCGCCGCAGGCGGCGCGAATCACTTTTGGCGTTTACCTGCGTAAGGGGAGCACCGGTACCGTCTGGTTTGACGACGCCTATGCGTGTACTCGAGCGCCTAAGCCGGCATTGTATCAGCTCGGCGCGTCGGCGCAGGGAAAGGTCGACACGCTGATAGTCACTGCGCAGCCGCAGCATTTGCAGGTCGATAGCGAATTGCTTAATGCCGAGGGGCAGGTTGTTCACCGTAGTCGCGACCGTTATCAGGTTGAAGGGCAGCGCCGTATCGAATACCCACTGCCGACCGGCCTGGCCCAGGGAGAGTACCGCCTGCGTCAGCAGGTCACCGGTCAGCAATCCCAGCCGGCACAGGGCAGCGAGCTGTCTTTTCGCGTTGGCCAGCCTGCGGCCAAAGTGGCGATCGACAGCAAAGGCTTTACCCTGCGCGATGGTCAACGGCTTTTCCCGTTGGGCATTTACGCCAACGTGGCTACCGATGAACATTTGGCGCGCATCGCCTCGGCGGGATTCAACACGGTGCTGAACTATGATTATGGGGAAAAGAAAGATCCTTACGCCTTTTTCCGCAACGCACGCAAGCGCGGGCTGCTGGTCATTTACTCCGTCAAAGATCAGTACCGCGGCAGCCGTTTCGCGCCGGCCGTGCGTGGTGGCGGCTACGCGGCGATGACGGCCTGGTACGTGCAGCGCTTGCGCTCTCAGCCCAACCTGCTCGCCTGGTACATCAACGATGAACTGGGGCCGGAATATCTCGATAAGATCGAGGAAAAAAACCTGCAAATAAAGCGGCTTGACGGCGATCACCCCACCTTCCAGGTGTTGAACAAAACCGGGGAGTTGGACGCCTACTTTAACAGCAGCGACATTTTGGCGACCGACCCTTACCCGGTGGGGAACGATCGCGATCTGACGCGCACTACGCGTTATACCGAACTGACGGTGCAGGCCGCCCGCCAGGCACGCGGGGCCTGGGTGGTGATGCAAATCATGGATCACGCCGCTTATGACGCCCGCCGCAAGCCACATCCGCCGTCAGAGGCGGAAATCCGCAACCAGGCCTGGCAGGCGCTGATCGGCGGCGCTAAGGGGCTGTTGTTTTATTCTTATACCGATCTGTTTTACAAGCGTAAAACCGGCCGCTTCGACCAACGGGAGTTTGACGCCACCTGGCGTGGCGTGGCTGCCGTGTCGCAGCAAATTGCCGCTTTCACCCCTTATCTGCTGACGGGAAAATCGACGCCGCTGGCGGGAAGCGACCCGCAAATGCCGGCGCGGATGTTTATTCTGGGCGATCGCGCCTTGCTGCTGGTAGCCAACCCCTACTATCGAGAGGGAAGCACCCGCTTGCGCCTTCCGGCGGGCTGGCGGCAGCAGGGAGAGGGCACGGAGGTCAAGCTGGCGTTGCCCGCAGTGGGCACCGCGACGCTGTGGCTTCAACGCTGAAAGCGACGAGTTAGCATCACGCGGGAGGTTTCTCCCGCGTCCTACCCCCAAATACCCCACCTTGCCCCCCCGCCCGTCAGTCTCTGTCATGAATTCCTGATTTATTCATTCAAATTCAATTAATTAAAGTTAATTCTCGCACCTATACTTTGGTGGTATTTCATCCCCGACGCGCGCGTCGCCTCCCGCTTTCTCTTGATCGCAATCAATTTGCCGCCGGTTGGCCGTCAGTAGGCTGGCGGCAGATTGAGCATGTCTTCTTATAACGACAAGAGCCTTCAGGAGCATTCCGGATGAGCAAATTTTTAGACCGTTTCCGCTATTTCAAGCAGTTGGCGGAGCCTTTTTCTGGCGATCACGGCCAGACCTTGAACACCAACCGCGACTGGGAAGACGGCTACCGCAGCCGTTGGCAACACGACAAAGTGGTGCGTTCCACCCACGGCGTGAACTGCACCGGTTCCTGCAGTTGGAAGATCTATGTGAAGAATGGTCTGGTGACCTGGGAAACCCAGCAAACCGATTATCCACGCACCCGTCCCGATCTGCCTAACCATGAACCGCGCGGCTGCCCGCGCGGCGCCAGCTACTCCTGGTACCTGTACAGCGCCAACCGGCTGAAATACCCGCTGATGCGCAAGCGTCTGCTCAAACTGTGGCGCGAAGCGAAAGCGCAGCACAGCGATCCGGTCGCGGCCTGGGGCTCTATCGTCGGCGATGCGGAAAAAGCCAAAAGCTACAAGGTGGCGCGCGGCCGCGGCGGTTTCGTCCGCTCCAGCTGGCAAGAGGTCAATGAACTGATCGCCGCCGCCAACGTCTATACCGCCAAAACCTTCGGCCCGGACCGCATTATCGGCTTCTCGCCGATCCCGGCGATGTCGATGGTGTCCTACGCCGCCGGCGCCCGCTACCTGTCGCTGATCGGCGGCGCCTGCCTGAGCTTCTACGATTGGTACTGCGATCTGCCGCCGGCCTCGCCGATGACCTGGGGCGAGCAGACCGACGTGCCGGAATCCGCCGACTGGTACAACTCCTCCTACATTATCGCCTGGGGCTCCAACGTGCCGCAGACGCGTACCCCGGACGCCCACTTCTTTACCGAAGTGCGTTACAAGGGCACCAAAACCGTGGCGGTGACGCCGGACTATGCCGAAGTCGCCAAGCTGTGCGACCACTGGCTGAATCCGAAGCAGGGGACCGACAGCGCGATGGCGCTGGCGATGGGCCACGTAATGCTGAAAGAGTTCCATCTCGACCGCGAAGTTGGCTACTTCCGCGACTATGTGCGCCGCTATACCGACATGCCGATGCTGGTGCTGCTGGAGCCGCGTGAAGGCGGCCACTACGCCGCCGGCCGCCTGCTGCGCGCCGCCGATCTGGTGGACGGATTGGGCCAGGAAAACAACCCCGAGTGGAAAACCGTCGCCATCGACAGCCACAGCGGCGATCTGGTGGCGCCGCAGGGTTCCATCGGTTTCCGCTGGGGCGAGAAGGGCAAGTGGAACCTGGAACAGCGCGAGGGCAAATCGCAACAGGAAGTCGAGCTGCAGCTCAGCCTGTTGGGCATGCATGACGACGTCGCCGAGGTGGGCTTCCCGTACTTCGGCGGAGCCGACAGCGAGCATTTCAACAGCGTGGCACTGGACGAGATCCTGCTGCACAAGCTGCCGGTGAAACGCCTGCGGCTGGCGGACGGCAGCGAAGCGCTGGTGACCAGCGTGTATGACCTGACGCTGGCCAATTACGGCCTGGAACGCGGGCTGGACGACGCCAACTGCGCCGCCGACTATGACGAGGTCAAGGCCTACAGCCCGGCCTGGGCCGAACAGATCACCGGCGTGTCGCGTCACAACATCATCCGCATTGCCCGCGAGTTCGCGGAAAACGCCGAGAAGACCCACGGCCGTTCGATGATCATCGTCGGCGCCGGCGTCAACCACTGGTATCACATGGACATGACCTACCGCGGCCTGATCAATATGCTGATCTTCTGCGGTTGCGTCGGCCAGAGCGGCGGCGGCTGGGCGCACTACGTCGGCCAGGAAAAACTGCGGCCGCAAACCGGCTGGCTGCCGCTGGCGTTTGGCCTCGACTGGCAGCGCCCGCCGCGCCACATGAACAGCACCTCGTTCTTCTACAACCATTCCAGCCAATGGCGCTATGAAACTGTCGGCACCGACGAGTTGCTGTCGCCGCTGGCGGACAAGTCGCGCTTCGGCGGCAGCCTGATCGACTTCAACGTGCGCGCCGAGCGCATGGGCTGGCTGCCGTCGGCGCCGCAGTTGGGCACCAACCCGCTGCGCCTGGCGGAGCAGGCCCGCGCCGCCGGCCAGTCACCGGTCGAGTTCACCGTCGACGGCCTGAAAAACGGCACGCTAGGCTTCGCCGCCGAGCAGCCGGACAATCCGCAGAACTTCCCGCGCAACCTGTTCGTCTGGCGCTCCAACCTGCTGGGGTCTTCCGGCAAGGGCCATGAGTACATGCTCAAATACCTGTTGGGCACCGAAAACGGCATCCAGGGGAAAGATCTCGGCCAGCAGGGCGGCGTGAAGCCACAGGAAGTGGAATGGCGCGAGCAGGGCGGCGAAGGCAAGCTGGATCTGGTGGTGACGCTCGATTTCCGCATGTCGAGCACCTGCCTGTACTCCGATGTGGTGCTGCCGACCGCCACCTGGTACGAAAAAGACGATATGAACACCTCCGACATGCACCCGTTCATCCATCCGCTGTCGGCGGCGGTCGATCCGGCCTGGGATTCGAAGAGCGACTGGGAGATTTACAAGGGCATCGCCAAGGCCTTCTCCGAAGTGTGCGTCGGCCATCTGGGCCAGGAAACCGACGTGGTGACCTTGCCTATCCAGCACGACTCCGCCGCCGAACTGGCACAGCCTTACGGCGTGCAGGACTGGAAGAAAGGCGAATGCGATCTGATCCCCGGCAAAACCGCGCCGCACATCATCGCGGTGGAACGCGATTACCCGGCCACCTACGAGCGCTTCACCTCGCTGGGGCCGCTGCTGGACAAACTGGGCAACGGCGGCAAGGGCATCAGTTGGAACACCCAAACCGAGGTCGACTTCCTCAAGCAGCTTAACTACGTCAAGGCCGACGGCCCGGCGGCGGGGCGGCCGAAGATCGAGAGCGCGATTGACGCGGCGGAAGTGATCCTGTCGCTGGCGCCGGAAACCAACGGCCAGGTGGCGGTAAAAGCCTGGGAGGCCCTGAGCAACGTCACCGGCCGCGATCACCGGCATCTGGCGCTGAACAAGGAAGACGAGAAAATTCGCTTCCGCGACATTCAGGCGCAGCCGCGCAAAATCATCTCCAGCCCGACCTGGTCCGGTCTGGAAGACGAACACGTTTCCTACAACGCCTGCTACACCAACGTGCACGAGTTGATCCCGTGGCGCACCCTCAGCGGCCGTCAACAGCTGTATCAGGACCATGAGTGGATGCGCGCCTTCGGTGAAAGCCTGCTGGTATACCGGCCACCGATCGACACCCGTGCCGCGCAGCCGCTGCTGAACAGCAAGCCGAACGGCAACAAGGAGAAGGCGCTGAACTTCCTGACGCCGCACCAGAAGTGGGGCATTCACTCCACCTACAGCGACAACCTGTTGATGCTGACGCTGTCGCGCGGCGGCCCGATCGTCTGGCTGAGCGAAGACGACGCCAAAGATCTGGGCATCGCGGACAACGACTGGATCGAGGCCTTCAACGCCAACGGCGCGCTGACGGCGCGCGCGGTGGTCAGCCAGCGTATCCCGGCCGGCATGACCATGATGTACCACGCGCAGGAGCGCATCGTGAACCTGCCGGGCTCGGAGATCACCAGCCAACGCGGCGGCATCCACAACTCGGTGACCCGCGCCTGTCCGAAGCCGACCCACATGATCGGCGGCTATGCGCAGTTGGCCTACGGCTTCAACTACTACGGCACCGTCGGCTCCAACCGCGACGAGTTCGTGGTGGTGCGCAAGATGAACCGCATTGATTGGTTGGACGACGAAGGCAACGACTACGCGCAGGGCAGTCAGCAGGAGAACAGCAAATGAAAATTCGTTCGCAAGTCGGCATGGTGCTGAATCTGGACAAGTGCATCGGTTGCCACACCTGTTCGGTCACCTGCAAAAACGTCTGGACCAGCCGTGAAGGTATGGAATACGCCTGGTTCAACAACGTGGAAAGCAAGCCTGGCGTCGGGTATCCGCACGCCTGGGAAGATCAGGAAAAATGGAAGGGCGGCTGGATCCGCAAAATCAACGGCAAGCTGGAGCCGCGAATGGGCAGCCGCGTCGGCGTGTTGGCGAAAATCTTCGCCAACCCGGACGTGCCGGCGCTGGACGACTACTACGAGCCGTTCGATTACGACTACCAGCATCTGCACACCGCCAAACAGGGCAAGCACCAGCCGGTGGCCCGCCCGCGCTCGCTGATTACCGGCCAGCGCATGAACAAGATCGAAAGCGGCCCGAACTGGGAGGAGATCCTCGGCGGGGAATTCGAAAAACGCTCGCAGGACAAGAACTTCGATAACCTGCAGAAGGCGATGTACGGCCAGTTCGAAAACACCTTCATGATGTACCTGCCGCGCCTGTGCGAGCACTGCCTCAACCCGGCCTGCGTCGCCACCTGCCCGAGCGGGGCGATCTACAAACGCGGCGAAGACGGCATCGTGCTGATCGACCAGGACAAGTGCCGCGGCTGGCGCATGTGCCTGACCGGCTGCCCGTACAAGAAAATCTATTTCAACTGGAAAAGCGGCAAGTCCGAGAAGTGCATCTTCTGTTACCCGCGTATCGAAGCCGGGCAGCCGACGGTCTGTTCGGAGACCTGCGTGGGCCGCATCCGCTATCTCGGCGTGCTGCTGTACGACGCCGATCGCATCGAGCAGGCGGCGGCGGTGGAGAACGACAAAGATCTGTATCAGAGCCAGCTCGATATCTTCCTCGATCCGCATGATCCTAAGGTGATTGCTCAGGCGCTGGCGGACGGCGTGCCGCAGAGCGTCATTGAAGCCGCCCAGCAGTCGCCGGTGTACAAAATGGCGATGGACTGGAAGCTGGCGCTGCCGCTGCACCCGGAATACCGCACGCTACCGATGGTGTGGTACGTGCCGCCGTTGTCGCCGATTCAGTCCGCCGCCGACGCCGGCGAGCTGGCGCACAACGGCGTATTGCCGGACGTCGAGAGCCTGCGCATTCCGGTGCAGTATCTGGCGAATCTGCTGACCGCCGGCGATACCGAACCGGTACTGCTGGCGCTGAAGCGCATGCTGGCGATGCGCCACTACAAACGGGCGGAAACCGTCGACGGCGTGGTGGACACCAGCGCGCTGGAGCAGGTTGGCCTGAGCGAAGCGCAGGCGCAGGAGATGTATCGCTACCTGGCGATCGCCAACTATGAAGATCGCTTTGTGGTGCCGTCGAGCCACCGCGAACTGGCGCGCGAAGCCTTCCCGGAAAGCAAGGGGTGCGGCTTCAGCTTCGGCGACGGCTGCCACGGCAGCGATGGCAAGTTCAATCTGTTCAACAGCCGCCGTATCGACGCCATCGACGTGACCGCGAAAACCGCGCGGCCGGAGGATGCCTCATGATCAGCCTGAAAGTGATCGCCCGCCTGCTGGATTATCCGGAGCAGGTGCTGTTTGACCATCAGCAGGCGCTGATCGAAGCGCTGGAGCCGGCCAGCGAGCTGGATCTGCACCACAGCGCGCAGCTGATTCTGTTTATCCGCCGCCTGTGCGCGCGCCCGTTGCTGGATGCTCAGGCTGACTATTGCGAGCTGTTCGATCGCGGCCGCGCCACCTCGCTGCTGCTGTTTGAGCACGTGCACGGTGAGTCGCGCGATCGCGGCCAGGCGATGGTTGACCTGATGGCGCAGTACCGCACCGCCGGGCTGGAGATCGACAGCCGCGAGCTGCCGGACTTCCTGCCGCTGTACCTGGAGTATTTGGCCAGCCGCAGCGCGGCGCAGGCGCGGGAAGGGCTGCAGGACATCGCGCCGATCCTGGCGCTGCTGGGCGCGCGCTTGCAACAGCGCGAAAGCCCCTACGCGGTGCTGTTCGATCTGCTGCTGGCGCTGTCCGGCAGCGAGGTGCAGGCCCAGGCGCTGGAGACCCAGGTGGCGCAAGAGGCGCGCGACGATACGCCGCAGGCGCTGGATGCGGTGTGGGAAGAGGAGCAGGTCAAGTTTCTCGGCGAACAGGGCTGCGCCTCCGCCCAGCAGACGGCGCACCAGCGGCGCTTCGCCGGCGCGGTGGCGCCACAGTATCTGGATCTGACGGATGCGTTAACCGGAACCAAAGGACGCTAATCATGCAATTTTTGAATCAGTTCTTCTTCGATATCTACCCTTATCTGGCCGGCGCGGTATTCCTGATCGGCAGCTGGTTGCGTTACGACTACGGGCAGTACAGCTGGCGCGCCGGCTCCAGCCAGATGCTGGATAAAAAGGGCATGCGGCTGGCGTCCAACCTGTTCCACATCGGGATTATCGGCATCTTCGCGGGCCACTTCCTCGGCATGCTGACGCCGCACTGGATGTATGAGGCCTTCCTGCCGATCGACGTGAAGCAGAAGCTGGCGATGATCGCCGGCGGCGCCTGCGGCCTGATGACGCTGATCGGCGGCGCGCTGTTGCTGAAGCGCCGGTTGACCAACCCACGGGTGCGCGCCACCAGCAGCTTCGCCGACATCATGATCCTGACGCTGCTGGTGGTGCAGGTGTGTCTGGGGCTGCTGACCATTCCGTTCTCCGCCCAGCATATGGACGGCAGCGAAATGATGAAGCTGGTGGCCTGGGCGCAGGCGGTAGTGACCTTCCACGCCGGCGCCTCTGCGCACCTGGAAGGGGTGACGATTATCTTCAAACTGCACATGGTGCTGGGCATGACGCTGTTCGTGCTGTTCCCGTTCTGCCGCCTGGTGCACATCTGGAGTGCGCCGGTAGAGTACCTGACCCGCCGTTATCAGCTGGTGCGCAACCGCCGCTGAGCCTGACCCCGCCGCCGCCGATCGCCAGCGGCGGCGCTATTCCGATAATTCCCCCGCCGTCTGCCCATTCTCGCCGCCTTGTCGTAAACTAATTATCTCAGTCATGTTACGCTTATGCTTCCGCCGACGGACGTCGGCCCGTGGTAGCCGATAACAAGAGATACCGCCTTGATGAAAGGCATTTTGGGACATAAAAACCGGGGATGATCCGCGTGGCCTTCGTGCCGTGCGGGAGAATCGCTTTATGGATAGTCAGGTTAATCAATAACAATAATGACCACACAATGTCGCTCACCCGAGCTGTTGCCTCTGAAAATCATTGCCACCGGGGCCGCGTTGCCGCCCAACTGCGTGGCGTCTTCTACGCTCGACGCTCGCCTGGGGAAACCGGCCGGCTACGTTGAAAAACGCTCGGGTATCGTTTGCCGCTATCACGCCGCCGACGATGCCAGCCAGGCCGAACTCGCTGCCGCTGCGCTGCAAGATGCGCTGGCTCGCCACGCCATCCCGGCAGCTTCCATTGACCTGCTGATCTCCGCCTCGGCGATATCGGTGCAGGCGCTGCCATGCACCGCCGCGCACATTCTCAAGGTGGCGGGGCTGGCGGCGGGCACGCCGGGCTTCGACATCAACAGCAGCTGCGTCAGCTTTATCTCTGCGCTGCAGGTGGCGGCGGGGCTGTTGAACGCCGGGACGTATCGGCGTATCGCCATCGTTTCGGCGGATCTCGCTTCACGCGGCATCGACTGGCAGCACGAAGAGTCGTCGCTGATTTTCGGCGATGGCGCCGCCTGTGCCATTGTGGAGCGCGGCGACGGCGCTAGCGGCATCCTCGCCAGCCTGGTGGAAACCTATCCCGCTGGGAGCGAACTGTGCGAGATCCGCGCCGGCGGTACGCGTCGTAACCCGCGCGCCGGCATGTGTGAGCAAGACTTCCTGTTTCATATGCAGGGCAAGCCGCTGTTCCGTCAGGCGTCGGCGCTGATTGAGGGCTACCTCGACCGGCTGCTGAACGCCAGCGGCCTGACCCTGGCCCAGATCGCCACCGTGGTGCCGCATCAGGCCAGCCATCTGTCGCTCGAACATATGCGCAAGCGGCTGCACGTCTCCAGCGAGGCGCTGGTCGACATCTACCGCCATCATGGCAATCAGGTGGCGGCGTCCATCCCGACGGCGCTGCATGCCGCTGCGACCACCGGGCGCTTCAATCCCGGTCAGCCGGTGATGCTGATCGGCACCGCCGCCGGGCTGGCGCTGGCCGGCATGGTGTTGCTGCCATGAGGGTGCTGGTCACCGGGGCGACCAGCGGGCTGGGACGCAACGCGGCGCAGTGGTTGCTGGAGGCCGGACATCAGGTGCGCGCCACCGGCCGCGATGAACGGGCCGGCGCAACGCTGCGTCAGCTGGGCGCCGAGTTTTGTGCGCTCGATCTGGCGCAGGCCACGCCGCAGCAATGTCGGGAGCTGGTGACCGACTGCGAGTGGGTGTGGCACTGTGCGGCCAAGTCTTCGCCCTGGGGCAGCAAGGCGGAATTTCACCGCATCAACGCCGCGGCGACGGAGAAGCTGGCGGAGGCGGCGGGGCGCTGTGGCGTGCGGCGCTTCGTGCATATCTCCACGCCGGCAATCTACTTCGATTTTCAGCCGCATTACGATCTTGACGAGGGTTACCGTGCCCGGCGCTTCGCCAATCACTATGCCGCCAGCAAGTATGCGGCCGAACAGCGCCTGTTGGCGCAGGCGAAGATCTATCCGCAAACCACCTACATTATGCTGCGGCCGCGCGGCCTGTTTGGCCCGCACGATCGGGTGATCGTGCCGCGGCTGTTGCAGCAGCTCGAACGCGATCGCGGCGTATTGCGATTGCCCGGCGGCGGGCAGGCGTTGCTGGATCTGACCTTCGCTCCCAACGTGGTGCACGCCATGGAGCTGGCCAGCCGGCAGCGCGGATTGCCGTCCGGCGCCGTGTACAACATCACCAATCACCAACCGCAGCGGCTGGCGGAGATGCTGGATGCGCTGCTGCGTCAGGCGCTGGGGCTGAGTTACCGGCTGCAGGCCGTGCCCTATCCGCTGCTGCATTCGCTGGCCGGCGGCATGGAGCTGTGGGCAAGCCTGAGCGGCAAGGAACCGATGCTGACGCGCTACAGCGTGGCGGCGGTACACTTCGACATGACCCTGAGCCAGACCCGCGCGATCGAAGAACTGGGCTATCGGCCGCGTTACTCGATGGAAGAGGGGATCCGCCTGACCGGCGAGTGGCTGCGGCAGCAAGGAGGCGGACAACATGACTAAAGTCACCGTTTTTGAAGTGGGCTATTGCACGCATATCGGCTGCATGGCGCTGCGCGGTGCCGGGTTCCGGGTGTGCAAATTCCCGGCGCGCGCCTATCTGCTGGAGGTAGGGGAGCGCCGCTGGCTGTGGGATACCGGCTACGCGCATTATTTTCAGCAGCACACGCAGTCGGGGCTGTTCAACCTTTACCGCCGCATGACGCCGGTCTATTTCGATCCCGCCGAGTCGTTGGCGCACCAGCTGCGCGAAGCCGGTTACACCGAAGGTGACATCCAGGCGCTGATCGTCTCGCATTTTCACGCGGATCACATCGCCGGGCTGCAGGATTTCAGCCAACTCGACTTTATTTGCTCTGGCGAAGGCTGGCAGCAAACCCGTGGGCTGCGCGGTTTTGCGGCGCTGAAGCGCGCCTTTATTCCCGGCCTGATCCCGGCGGACTTCGAGAGCCGCCTGCAGTTTATGGAGGCTTTTCCCTCGGTGGCGTTGCCCGCGCTGCTGGCGCCGTTCGATCGCGGTTACGTGCTGCCGGGCAGCGAAGGGCAGATCGTGCTGGTGCCGCTGCCGGGGCATGCGGCCGGCCATATCGGCGCCTTTATCCTCACCGATGCCGGTTGGACACTGCTGGCCAGCGACGCCGCCTGGTCGCCGCAGAGCTACCAGACGCTGCGCGGGCCTTCGCGCCTGGCCAATCTGGTGATGGACGACGCGGCGGCGTACACCCGCACGCTGGAGCGGCTCAACCAGCTGTGGGCGGGCGGCCAGGTCAACATTTTGCTGTGTCATGAGGGGGACCTGTGATCCCCTTCATGACCCTTTGGCACTATTTTCGCGCCCGACGCCTGCGCTTTGGCGATCGTGCGGCGCTGGAGGCGTATCAGGCCCGGCAGCTCACGGGCTTTGCCCGCCGGGTGCTGAGCAAGAGCCCCTATTTTCAGCGGTTCAGCCGCCGGCCGTTCGCCGAATGGCCGCAGATGGACAAGGCGCTGATGATGGCGCAGTTCGACCGGATGAATACCGCCGGGCTGCAGCGCGATGCGGTGCTGGCCTGCGCGCAGCGCAGCGAGGCGGATCGCGATTTCACGCCGAAGATCGGGCGCTACAGCGTCGGATTGTCGTCCGGCACCTCCGGACAGCGCGGCGTGTTTGTCGTCAGCCCGCGCGAACAGCAGGTGTGGGCCGGCGGCATGCTGGCGAAAATGCTGCCGGACGGGCTGTTGGCCGGCGAGCGCGTTGCGCTGTTTCTGCGGGCGGACAATAACCTCTATCACAGCGTGAACAACCGTTGGCTGAGCCTGGCGTTTTACGATCTGCTCGCGCCGTTCAATGCGCATCTGCCCGCCTTGGAACGGCAGGCGCCCAGCATCATCGTGGCGCCGGCGCAGGTGCTGCGCGCCCTGGCGCTGGCGGTGCTGGCCGGGCAGGTGACGCTGCCGGTCAAAAAAGCGATCTCGGTCGCCGAGGTGTTGGAAGAACAGGATCGCCGCCTGCTGCTGCAGGTGTTTCCGGCGGTTGGCGAAGTATATCAGGCCACCGAGGGGTTCCTGGCCGCTACCTGCGCGCACGGCACGCTGCATCTGAACGAAGAGTTTTTGCATATCGAACCGCAGTGGATCGACGAACTGCGCTTCACGCCGCTGATCACCGACTTTACCCGCAGTACGCAGCCGATCGTGCGCTATCGGCTGGATGATGTATTGGTGCTGCGCCAGGAACCCTGCCCATGCGGGCAACCGACGCGGGCGATTGCGCGTATCGAAGGGCGGCGCGACGATCAGCTGATGTTACCCGATGCGCAGCGGCAACCGCAGGCGGTGTTCGCCGATGCCTGCAGCCGGACGATCGCCAATGCGTTGCCGCTGACCAGCGATTACCGCCTGATCCAGCGCGGCGAGCAGCGGCTGGAGCTGATTGCCGATTGCAGCCAAGCGGAATTGGCGCACTGCCAGGCGCAGCTGATCGCACTGTTCGCCCGTCAGGGCATCGCCACCGAGCGGCTCGAATGGCGGCTGACGACGCAGGCGGTGCTGCCGCAGTTCGATCGCAAGCGGCGGCGCATCGTGCGCCAGGCGGAGGAAGCATGAAAAATACGCTGTTCAGGCTAGGGCACATGTTGCTCGGCTGGGGGACGGTCGGGGTCGTGTATAGCCTGACCGATCGCCTGCAGGGGGCGGGAACCCTGTTGCCGCCGTCGGCGCTTGATCGGGCGATCCCGTTCAACCCGGCGGCCATCTGGCTCTACCTGTCGTTCTTCCTCATCGTCCCGGCTGGCTATTTGCTGGCGCCGCTGCGGCGAATCAAATGGCTGACGCTGGCGATGCAGCTGACGGCGCTGGGCGCCGGAGCGGTTTACCTGCTGTGGCCGACCACCATGGCCTATCCGCAGAACGAGGGCGTTGGGCTCAGCGCGCAGCTGCTGGCGGTGTTAACGCAGGTGGATTCGGCGCAGAACTGCCTGCCTTCGTTGCACATGGCGCTGACGGTGCTGGCGGTGTGGGCGCTGAGCGACGGCGAGCGCAAAATGCGGACGGCGCTGTGGATGCTGTGGGGCGTGGCGATCGCGTTCTCCATTCTGCAGCTGCGCCGTCACTTGTTTGTCGATTTGGCAGGTGGCGCCTTGCTGGCGCTGTGCGCCGGCGGGCTGGCGCTGCGTATAAAGGCCCTGCGCAGGCGCGTGGTTAAAGGAGAAATGGGATGAGCGATCTGGCGTTGCCGATAGTGTTCATGCTGTTCATCGTGGTGGCCGAGGCGGTGGCGCTGCAATGGGGGCGCCGTGAGCCGGTCAACTGGCACGATCTGGTGTTCAATCTGAACTCCGGCCATATCATGCTGTGGCTGTTCCGCGGGCTGGAGATCACCTGCTACGGCTACGTGGCCGCGCATTTCAGCCTGGGGCTGCTGGACGCCTGGCCGCCGCTGCTGATGTGGCTGTTCGCCCTGCTGGCGTGGGACTTCGGTTTCTACTGGCTGCATCGCCTGCACCACCGCTTCCGCGTGCTGTGGGCGGTACACGTGGTGCACCACCAGGGGGAGCACTTCAACCTGTCGCTGGGGGTGCGCAACTCCTGGTATTCGTCGCTGACGTCGATCCCGTTCTTTTTGCTGCTGGCGCTGGCGGGCGTGCCGCTGTCGGTGTTCGTCGCGGTGTCGATTTTTCACTACAGCATTCAGCTGTTTAACCACAATGCGCTGACGCCGAAGCTGGGCGTGCTGGAAAAAATCCTGGTCACGCCGGCGCACCACCGGGTGCACCACGTCAAGGACATGGCGTATTCCAATAAGAACTTCGGCGGCAGCTTTATCTTTTGGGACAAGCTGTTCGGCACCTTCTGCCCGGCGTTGCCGACCACGCCGTTCAGCTATGGCGTCAGCGGTGACAGGCCGTCAGCCAACCCGTTCTGGGCGAGTAATCTGCCGTTCCTGCGCTATTTGCGTCTGACATGGCGCCCGGCGCCGGGCCGACCACGCGACCGCCGTTCGGCACTCAGCGTATTCAGCGGCGCCATGCTGTTGTTCACGCTGGTGGTCGGCTACGTCTACCAATACGGCTATGGTTACGGCGACATCAGCTGGCCGCAAATGGCGCTGCTGGTGCTGCTGGCGTTGGGATCGGTAGCGCTGGGCGGCATGACGGAAGGGCGACCGTGGGCGAGCGCCGTCTGGCTGCTGATCGCGCTGGGCATGCCGCTGCTGTTTATCGGCTATCTTGGCTGGCCACAGCGCTATTGGCATATCGCCATGGCCGCCGTGGCGCTGCATGCCCTGTGCATCGCGCTGGGCTGGGGGCGAGTGGCCGCATCGGCCGCCGTGGAGGAACCGCATGGCTGAGTCATTGCCGCCGCTGCGTTTTCCCGCCGATGGCGAGCAGGCGTTTCATCGCGATCTCAAGCGCGCGGCGCACGCCTGCCTGGTGGGCGATCATCGCTATGCCGATGCCGCGCGGCTGGTCAAGGCCGCGCTGTTGTTGGTGTTGTGCGCCGGGTTTTACGCGCTCAGCCTGATGCAGCATCAGCCATGGGCGTTTTTCCTCTGCTATTTCCTGTTCGTGACCATGGGTATGCTGCTCAACGTCAACGTCAACCACGATGCTTCGCATAACGCCTTCCTGCGTGCGCCCTGGGCCAATCGCCTGGTGGGGCGGGTGGTGACGCTGCCGCTGGGCGTCGATCCGGACTATTGGCGTACGCGGCACGTGGATTACCACCACGTTTACGCCAACGTGGAGCATTACGATCTGGACACCGAAGAGAACGGCTTTTTCCGCCAGACGCCTTTCCAGCGCTGGCGGCCCCATATGCGCTATCAGCATCTGTACTGGCCGCTGATCGCCGCGCTCTCCTTGCCCTATATCGCCTGGATTTTCGATTGGTCCGATCGGCTCGATAAAACGCCGCTGCGGGAAAAACGCGTGCTGGCGGGGCGCGGCGGTTGGACGCTGTTCGTGCTGTGCAAGCTCGCGCATCTGGCGCTGGTGCTGGTGGTGCCGCTGATCGTGGGCCACCTGCACGGCATCGGCTGGGGCTGGGTGCTGTTGGCTTACGCGCTCAGCCAGATGTGTGCCTCGCTGCTGGTGGTGTTCCTGCTGTTGGGCACCCACTGGGCGCAGGCCGAGTTTTACCCTGCGCCGACGGGCGACAGCATGCCGCAAGGCTGGTACCGACACAATTTCGCCACCGCCTGCGACTGGCAGCCCGAACCGCGCTGGCTGGAGCACCTGACTGGCGGACTGAACTATCACCTGACCCATCACCTGTTTCCCGGTTGGAATCACCGCCACTATCCGGCGCTGGCCGCCGCGGTGGCGGAAGTGGCACAGCGGCACGGCATGGCGTACCGCTGCATCGGCTATCGCGAACTGCTGGCGCAGCAACAGCGCTTCTTGCGGCGGATGGGGCAGCCATGAAACCGCTGCGTCCGTTAGCCTATCGGCGCGACGACAACGGGTTGCACCGCGCGCTGATGCAGGCCGCCCAGCATTATCTGGCGGCCAACGGCGATCACCGTTTCGCCGACGGCGGCATGCTGGCGAAGGTCGCGCTGCTGCTGGCGCTGTGCGGCCTGTGTTACGGGTTGAGCCTGCAGCAGCAAAACGGCTGGGCGTTTTTCGCCTGCTATTTCGGTTTTATCTTTATCGGCATGTTCCTGACGGTGAACGTGGTGCACGATGCTTCGCACAACGCGTTTTTCCGTCGGCCCTGGGCCAACCGTTGGCTGAACGCCCTGGTGAGTGTGCCGCTGGGACTGGACCCCGACTGCTGGCGCGTGCGGCACGTGCTGTTCCACCATGCCCATAACAATATCGAACATTACGATCCCGACATCGACGCCAACGGCGTGCTGCGGCAAACGCCGTTCCAGCGCTGGCGCCCCTTTATGCGCGCGCAGCGTTACTATTGGCCGCTGGTGGCGGCGCTGACGTTCCCGTACTACATCTGGTTGTTCGATTGGCTGGACAGGGCGGGCCGCACCCGCGTGGCGGCGCGCATGGCGCAGCAGGGCGTGCGTGGCTGGTGCGGGTTTCTGGCGGGTAAGGCTGCACACCTGCTGCTGGCGCTGGCGATCCCATGCTGGCTGTTGCCGCCGGCTATCGGCATCGGGCAAATTCTGCTGGTCTATTTGCTGAGCCAGATGCTTTCTTCCTTGCTGTTCGTGATGTTGATCATCGGCACCCACTGGGCCAAGGCCAACTTTTATCAGGCGCCGGCGCAGGGCACGATGCCGCACGGCTGGTATCACCACGTGTTCGCCACCACCTTCGACTGGCTGACCCGGCCGCGTTGGCTGGGGTACTGGCTCGGCGGGGCGAACCTGCATTTGACGCATCATCTGTTCCCGCACTGGAGCCACCGCCATTACCCGGCGCTGAGCCGCATCATCGGCGAGGTGGCGCCGCGTTTCGGCATCGACTACCGCCTGCTGGAACTGGAGGAGCTGTTGCGTCTGCAGCAACGCTTCCTCAGCGCGATGGGCCGCAAGCCGCACTAGCGTTGCATGCGGATTGTGCGAGGCGTTACGCAGTTCACTAATTGAACGATATTTGCCCTTCCAGTAGACTTTCCCTCTGTGAATCAACGGCCACAGGAGGTGGACTATGCGCAGCTTGCCGATTCGGTTATCGAACAAAATTGATGATGATCTGAACGATATCGCCCGGCGTCACGGGATGGAAAAAACCGAGGTAATCAAAATGGCGTTTGCACTGATTACCCTTGCCGATAAGTACTGGATGAAACAGGATGGTACTTCTCTTGGCATTGTTCGGGAGAAGGTGAACAGCTTGAAGCGGTGGGGCGGGTCGTGGAGATCTTCCCATGAACATCGAAAGCCGTAATCTGCGCGATGAGGCCAGCCAGGTTTATCTGGAGCAGGTCTTGGTCTTCGACGAAATGGAGCGGCTGCGCCTGGCACGCCAGGTGCTGTGCGGGATATTCGCCGTCAGCGTGGGCGTATTCGCCGCCCACGCGTATTGGGAGAAAAACGAAGCGCTGAATCAGGTGTTTGAGCTGGTGAAGATCGGCGCCTTGCCGCTGGTCACGCTGGTGGTCTCTTTTTACTTTCCCAACAGCGCGTCCAGATAAGGCGCCGCGTCAATGCGACTTCATGCCCGCCGCGGTCATCAGCAGGCGGAACAGTGAGGCAACCACGAATAACCCCAGCACGCTGGCGCTCCAGATGATCACCAGCCAACCGATGCGTTTCCACCAGGGCGCCGGAGCGGCGGTTGCCGTTTTATCTTGCATAGCGTCCTCCCTTCTCAATGATAGCCGTGTTCATGGCTGATCTTGCCGCGGAACACGTAGTAGCTCCAGAAGGTGTAGACCAGAATGATTGGGATGATGAACAGCGCGCCCACCAGCATAAAGCCGAGGCTCTGCGGTGGTGCTGCGGCGTCCCACAGGCTGATGGCCGGCGGGATCAGGTGCGGCCAGATGCTGATGCCAAGTCCGCTCAGGCCGAGGAACACCAGCAGCAGCGTCAGCATAAACGGCGAGTAGTGCGCGCCGCGTTTCACTCCGCGTTGAATTCCCCAGGCGCTGAGCAGCACCAGCAGCGGTACCGGCAGCAGCCAGAACAGGTTAGGCAGCGTAAACCAGCGGGCGGCGATTTCCGGATGGGCGATCGGCGTCCAGACACTGACCGCAGCCAGCACCAGCAACAGGATGGCCAGCAGCGGCGTCGCCAGGTGATACATGCGTGCCTGCAGTTCACCGGCGGTTTTCATCACCAGCCAGGTACAGCCGAGCAGGGCATAGGTCACCACCAGCCCCAGCCCGCAGAACAGCGCGAACGGCGTTAGCCAGTCCAGCGCGCCGCCGGCGTAGGTGCGGCCTTCTACCGGGAAGCCGTTGATCACGGCGCCCACCACCACACCCTGGCTGAAGGTGGCGAACAGTGAGCCCCAAATAAACGCCTTGTCCCAGATATGGCGCTTCTCCGGCGTCGCCTTGAAGCGAAACTCGAAGGCCACGCCGCGGAAAATCAGCCCGATCAGCATCAGCGTCAGCGGGATCGCCAGCGCGTCGAGGATGACCGAATAGGCTAGCGGGAAGGCGCCGAACAGTGCGGCGCCGCCCAGCACCAGCCAGGTCTCATTGCCGTCCCACACCGGGGCGACGGTGTTCATCATCAGATCGCGGTCGCCGCTCTCTTTCACCCACGGAAACAGGATGCCGATGCCCAGGTCGAAACCGTCCATCACCACGTACATCATGGTGCTGAACACGATGATGACAAACCAAATCAGCGGAAGATCGATACCCATGTTCAGCTCCTGTCGTCCAGAGTGTCGTTGACCGCGGACAGCGGACGCGCCGGCCGGCCCTCGGTATTGTCTTCTTGGTGTTCATGCGGCTGCGGCCCTTTGCGGATCAGGCGCATCATGTAGGAATACCCCACGCCGAACACCGAACAGTAGACGATGATGAACGCCAGCAGGCTGATGCTCATGTGCAGGTCGCCGTGCGCGGAGACTGCATCCTTGGTGCGCAGCAGGCCGTACACCACCCACGGTTGGCGGCCGATCTCGGTGGTGAACCAGCCCGCCAGCAGCGCCAGCAGCCCGGAAGGGCCCATCCACAAAATGAAGTACAGGAACGGACGCGACTGATACAGCCCGCCGCGCCAGCGCAGCCACAGGCTCCACACCCCGGCCAGAATCATCAGCATGCCCAGCCCGACCATGATGCGGAACGACCAGAACACCACGGTGGAGTTGGGGCGATCTTCCGGCGGGAAGGATTTGAGCGCCGGTACCTGTTCGGTCAGGCTGTGCGTCAGGATCAGGCTGCCGAGGTAAGGCACCTCCAGCTTGAAGCGGGTTTCTTCGCGCTGCATGTCCGGCCAACCGACCAGGATCAGCGGCGTGGCTTCGCCCGGCGGATTTTCCCAGTGGCCTTCGATGGCGGCGATCTTCGCCGGCTGGTGTTTCAGCGTATTCAGGCCGTGCGCATCGCCGATCATCGCCTGCACCGGCGCGACGATCAGCGCCATCCACATCGCCATCGACAGCATTTTGCGCATCGCCGGGGTATCACGGCCGCGCAGCAGATGCCAGGCGGCGGAGGCGCCGACGAAGAACGCCGAGGAGAGGAAGGCGGCGGTGGACATGTGCAGCAGGCGGTACGGGAAGGACGGGTTGAAGATCACCTTCAGCCAGTCGACCGGGACCACCTGGCCGTTGATGATTTCATGCCCCTGCGGGGTCTGCATCCAGCTGTTGGAAGCCAGGATCCAGAAGGTGGAGATCAGCGTGCCGAGCGCCACCATGCAGGTGGCGAAGAAGTGCAGGCCGGGGCCGACGCGGTTCCAGCCGAACAACATCACGCCGAGGAAACCGGCTTCGAGGAAGAAGGCGGTCAGCACTTCATAAGTCAGCAGCGGCCCGGTAATGCTGCCGGCGAACTCGGAGAAGAAGCTCCAGTTGGTGCCGAACTGATAGGCCATCACCAGCCCGGACACGACGCCCATGCCGAAGTTAACGGCGAAAATCTTTGACCAGAAATGGTAAAGCTCACGGTAGGCTTCATTGTGCGTTTTCAACCATAACCCTTCCAGCACCGCCAGATAACTGGCTAAACCGATGGTGATGGCGGGGAAGATGATATGGAAAGACACGGTGAAGGCGAACTGTATTCTGGCGAGTTCCAGTGCATCAAGACCCAGCATGGCGCCTCCTAGGGTTGAACATAAATTAACCTCTTGAGTATAGCTGTCATTTTTATGTGAAAAGCTTGGCGTTAAGTTAATCACGAAGTACAGTGACTATAATAGTGACAGTTATTTTACTTTTTCATATAACAGTTAATGGTTATGACCCGATACGAGCAGCTTGCGCAGCAGATTAGAGAACAGATCCAGAACCGGGTGTGGCGGGCGGGCGACAAGCTGCCTTCGCTGCGCGAGAGCGGCAAACGCGCCGGATTAAGCCTGATGACGGTGGTGCAGTCTTACCAACTGCTGGAGAGCCAGGGGTGGATCGTCGCCCGCCCGCAGTCGGGCTACTATGTGGCGGCGCGTCCGCAGCCGCTGCCTCAGCCTTCGCGCGGCGAGAAACTGTTGCTGAGCGAGCAGGTGGACATCAACGCCTTTATTTTTGACGTGCTGCAGGCCTGCAAGGATCCGGACATCGTGCCTTTCGGTTCGGCCTTTCCCGACGCCACGCTGTTCGCCCAGCCGAAGCTGGCGCGGGCGCTGAGCAGCGTAGCGCGCAAGTTCACGCCGCACAGTTCGCTGGCCAACCTGCCGCCGGGCAACGACGCGCTGCGGCGGCACATTGCCCAACGCTATGCGCTGAGCGGCATGCAGGTTGCCCCGGACGAAATCGTCATCACCGCCGGGGCGATGGAGTCGCTCAGCCTCAGCCTGCAGGCGGTGACCCAGCCGGGCGACTATGTGGCGATCGAATCGCCGGCGTTTTACGGCGCGCTGCAGGCGCTGGAACGGCTGCGGTTAAAGGCGGTGGCGATCGCCACGCATCCGCAGGACGGTATCGATCTGGACGCGTTGCAGCAGGCGGTGGAACAGTATCCGATCAAGGCCTGCTGGCTAATGACCCACTTCCAAAATCCGCAGGGCGCCACCCTGCCGGAGGCCAACAAGCAGCGCCTGGTGGAGCTGCTGCGCGAACGGCAGATTTCGCTGATCGAAGACGATGTCTACGGTGAGCTGTACTTCAGCGCCGAACGGCCGCTGCCGGCCAAGGCGCTCGACAGCGGCGGCCAGATCTTGCACTGCTCGTCGTTTTCCAAATGCCTGGCGCCGGGCTTTCGCGTCGGCTGGGTGGCGGCGGGGCGTTATGCGCAGCAGATCCAGCGTTTACAGCTGATGAGCACCGTTTCCACCAGCGTGCCGACCCAGATGGCGCTGGCGGATTATCTGCTGCACGGCGGCTACGATACCCATCTGCGGCGGCTGCGGCGCCTGCTGGCTCAACGCCAAAGCGCGATGCGTCAGGCGATCGCCCACCATTTCCCGCCGACGGTGAAGGTCAGCCAGCCCGACGGCGGGTATTTCCTGTGGCTGGAGCTGGATCCGGCGCTGTCGTCGATGGAACTGTACCGGCGGGCCCTTTCCCGGGGCATCAGCATCGCGCCGGGGCGCATGTTCACCACCGGCGACCATTTCAACCACTGCTTCCGCCTCAACGCCTCTTTTGAATGGAACGATCGGTTTGAAGAGGCGATCAAAACCTTAGCCAAACTTATCCGGGGGCTGGCTGCGACCGGTTGAACCGCGATTTGCAGCGGGCTTTGCCCCAGAAAAATTCATAATGCTTTTTTCGGCAATGGAATGCCGGTTTCGTTGTTAGACAGCCCTCCAGCCGCCCATTACTCTGCGATAAATTTTGTCACATTTTTATCAACGGGTAGACGAGGGGCAGTGGGTGAGTAGAATAAAAAACAAGCTAAACAAACTGTTGCGTTATAGGTTGACGCCGCTGGCGTTGATCTGCGCGCTGGGATTGAGCGGCGTCGTTCAGGCGGAAACGCTGGCCGAAGGCATCACGCCGGCCAGCGACGTCAGCCGGGTGCCGGCCGCCGCCAAGCTGCGCAAAGACACCGTGGTGGCGGGCATCTCGGAACCGCAGGGGATTTTCAACCCGTATCTGTTCACCAACGGCTGGGACGAGAACGTAACCGACGTGATCTTCAGCCGCCTGATCGGCCTGGACAGCCAGGGCAAGCCAGAAGGGCGATTGGCGGAGTCCTGGCAGGTCAGCCCCGATAATCTGACCTATACCATCAAGCTGCGGCCGAATCTGGTCTACAGCGACGGCTCGCCGCTGAAAGCCGACGATATCGCCTTTACCCTGACGCTGCTGCACGATCCGGCCTATGACGGCGACACCGATATCACGCCGGCGCACATCCAGGGCGGCGCCGAGTATAAAAACGGTACCGCCGCCGGCATCAGCGGGCTGAAGGTGATCGACGATCGCACCATTCAGATCGTCACCACCCAGCCGGGCGCGACCACGTTGCAACTGATTGGCGGGCCGGTATTGTCGCGGGCTTACTACGGCAAAGACTATCAGCGCGGCAAGCTCGACAGCGTGCGCGCCTTGAACGGCAAGCCGCTCGGCAACGGCCCCTATATTTACGACAAGTACGTGCCGGGGCAGGAGATCCGCTTCCACGCCAACCCGAACTTTTACCTCGGCCCGCCGCCGATGGCGCGCTTTATCTACCGCGTCACCAACCCGGCCACCAACTTCCAGCTGTTCCAGACCGGTGAGACCGACTACGACGCCTTTACCGCCAAACCGGACGATATCGAACAGCTCAAGCTGCTCGGCTTCGCCAATATCAACCTTTACAGCTCAAGCGATTACAGCCGCGTGGATTTCAACCTCAGACGCCCGGCGCTGCAGGATAAACGGGTGCGCCAGGCGCTGATCTACGGCCTCGATCGGCAAAAGCTGATCGCCGTGGTGTACCAGGGGTACGGCAAGGTCGCCAACCAGCCGATTTCGCCGATCTCCTGGGCCTATGACGCGAACGGCATCAATCCCTACGCTTACGATCTCGATAAGGCTGGGAAGCTGTTGGACGAGGCCGGTTGGCGAGTGGGCGCGGACGGCATTCGGCAAAAAGACGGTAAAAAGCTGGAGCTGACGCTGCTGGTAACCAAAAAGCTGATCAACGACGCGCTGGTGCCGATCGCCAAGGATAACTACCGCCGGCTCGGCGTGGTGCTGAAACCGCAGGTATTGGACTTCAACGCGCTGTTGGCGCAGCGCAAGGCGGGCAATTACGACCTGGCGTCCCTCAGCACCAGTACGCTGAACGATCCGCACGACGGCGTACGCGATTTCATCAGCAGCGAGAGCGAGACCGGTTATCACAACCCGCAGGTAGACGCGCTGATCGCCAGGGCCAATGCCACGCTGGATATCGCCCAGCGCAAGCCGCTGTATCACCAGCTGTATCAAGCGTTGGCGGACGATCCGCCGGTGATCCTGCTCGGCAACCGCGAGATTTTGAGCGCCAGCAGCGCGCGCGTCACCGGCTTTAAACCGGATATCTACAACGGATTGGTCGGCAGCCTGCCGAACGTCAAACCGGCGCCGTAACGCCCTGACGCCGCCGCGCCATTCCGGGCGGCGGCGATGGAACCCGCGATGAGAAACTTTATCCTGCGCCGTCTGTTGCAGACTATCCCGATGCTGTTGTTGGCTTCCTTGCTGATTTTTTGCATTTTCGCCCTGGCGCCCGGCGATTTTATCGACGGCAACATCAATTTGACCGCGCAACGCGCCGCCGAGCTGCGGGCGCTGTATGGGTTGGATCAGCCGTTGTTCAGCCGCTACCTGCACTGGCTCGGCCGCTTGCTGCAGGGCGATCTCGGTTTTTCGCTGCAGTATCAGATCCCGGTCAGCACGTTGCTGAATCAATACATCTGGAACTCGTTCCTGCTGGCGGCGGTGGCGATGGTGCTGTATTGGGGCATAGCGTTGGCGGTGGGGGTGATCTCGGCGATGAAACCCTATTCGCTGTTCGATCATCTGATCACCGTGGCGGTGTTCGCCGCCATGTCGTTTCCGACGTTCTTCCTGTGTCTGCTGCTGATCAAATGGTTCGCTGTCGATCTGCACTGGCTACCGGCGGGCGGCATGTTGCGCACCGGCAGCGAAGCGAGCGGACTGGCCTGGGCGCTGGAGGTGGCGGCGCACCTGCTGTTGCCGGTGCTGGCGCTGGTGATGCTGCAGGCCGGCAGCCTGACGCGCTATTTTCGCGCCAGCATGCTGGAGGTGATCCGCATGGACTATATCCGCACCGCGCGCGCCAAGGGGCTCAGGGAGAAAACGGTGATCCTCAAACACGCGCTGCGCAATGCGCTGTTGCCGATCATCACCCTGCTGGGGTTCGAGCTGCCGGGATTGTTCTCCGGCGCGCTGATCACCGAAAAAATCTTCAACTGGCCGGGCGCCGGACATATCCATATCGATTCGCTGGCGGCGCGTGATTACCCGGTATTGATGGGGTTCACGCTGTTTCTGGCCGCCTTGACCATTCTCGGCAATCTGCTGGCGGATATTTTGTACGCCTACGCCGACCCGCGCATTCGCTTGAGGTAACACGATGTTGGTTACGCTGTTTTTCGGCCGCCGTCGCCGCTGGCGACAGGCACAGCTGCCTGCGCTGGCGCAACTGTCGCCACCGCCCGCCGCTCAGGCCTGGCGACGTTTGCGCCGCCACCGACCGGCGATGATTTCGCTGGCGTTGCTGGTGCTGTTGGCGCTGCTGTGCCTGATTGGGCCGTCGCTGTCGCCGTGGCGCGACGATGCCGGCGACGTGCTGAATATCAACCAGGCGCCGAGCGGCGCGCACTGGCTGGGCACCGACTTTCTCGGCCGCGATATCTGCACCCGGCTGCTGCTGGCGGGGCGGATATCGCTGACCATCGGCCTGGTGTCGATGCTGCTGTCGGTAACGCTGGGCTATGTGCTGGGGGCGCTCGCCGGTTATCTGGGGGGCGTGGCGGACAGGCTGATCATGCGCTTCGCCGATCTGCTGATGACCATTCCCGGCCTGCCGCTGCTGATCATCATGGGGGCGATGCTGACCGAACTCGACGTGTCGCCGGACTACCGCATCTACATGGTGATGATCATGCTGAGCCTGCTGGGCTGGCCGTCGCTGGCGCGGCTGGTGCGCGGCCAGATCCTGTCGCTGCGCGAGCGGGATTTCATGTTGGCCACCGAAGTGCTGGGGCTCTCCACCCGGCGGCGCCTCTTCGGCCATCTGTTGCCTAATACCGTGCCGATTTTGGTGGTGGTCGCCACCATGGCGGTGGCCAACGCCATCCTCAGCGAGTCGGCGTTGAGCTACCTTGGGCTGGGCGTGGTGCCGCCGACGCCGTCGTGGGGCAACATGATGGACGCCGCCAATAGCCTGATCGACTTTCAGCGCCGCCCCTGGCTGTGGATGCCGCCCGGGCTGGCGATCTTCGTCACCGTGGTGGCGATCAATATTTTGGGCGACGGCCTGCGGGACGCGCTCGATCCGAAAATGAACGGGGTAACACGATGAGCCAACCGCTGGTGGCGTTCGAGCGACTGTCGGTGTCGTTTCAGGGGGAACAAGGGCCGGTGCGGGCGGTGCAGCAGGTCAGCCTTGAGCTGCAGGCCGGGCAAACGCTGGGGATCGTCGGTGAGTCGGGCTGCGGCAAAAGCGTGACCGCCATGGCGCTGATGGGGCTGTTGCCGCAGCCGCTGGCGCAGGTAGACGGTGGTGAAATTCGCTTTGAAGGGCAAAACCTGCTGTCGCTGCGGGCCTCCAAGATGGCCGATCTGCGCGGCAACCGACTGGCGATGATCTTTCAGGAACCGATGAGCGCGCTCAATCCGGTGTTGACCCTCGGCGAACAGCTGGTGGAGCCGCTGATTCGCCACCTGACCCTGTCGCCGAAAGCGGCCTGGCGTCAGGCGATTCAACTCTTGACTGAAGTGGGGTTGGCGCGCGCCGAGGCACTGATGCGCTGCTATCCGCATCAGCTTTCCGGCGGCATGCTGCAGCGCGTGATGATCGCTATGGCGATCGGGTGCCGTCCGGCGCTGCTGATTGCCGACGAACCGACCACGGCGCTCGACGTTACGGTGCAAGCGCAGATCCTGGCGTTGCTGCGTGAGCAGAACCGGCGACACAACATGGCGATGATCTTGATCACCCACGATCTTGGGGTGATCGCCCAGATGGCGGATCGGCTGGCGGTGATGTACGCCGGGCGCGTCGTCGAGCAGGGCACGACGCGGGAAGTGCTCGCCGAACCGCGGCACCCTTATACTCAGGGGCTGATCGCCTCGCGGCCGGTGCCGGGGCAGCGGCGTCGCCGTCTGTATTCCATTCCCGGCCAGGTGCCGGATCTGGCGCGCTTGCCTGATCACTGTGCGTTTGCCGAGCGCTGTGCGCAGGCTTCCGCTCGCTGCCGCGATGGCATTCCGCCGCTGTACGGCACGCCGCAGCGCCAGTCCGCCTGTTTCCTCAACGCCGGAGGGCGCCCGCATGTCGACTGAACCTTTGGTGGAAGTGAAAGGATTAAAGAAATATTTTCCGCTGCGCGACGGACTGTTCGGGCGCACCACCGGTCAACTGAAGGCGGTGGACGACGTCAGCTTCAGCATTCGCAAGGGGCGCATTTTCGGGCTGGTGGGCGAGTCAGGCAGCGGAAAAACCACCGTCGGCCGCACGCTGCTCGGCCTGCACGACAAGACCGCCGGTGAGGTAATGTTCAAAGGGCTGGCACTGGATAGCCTGAGCAAAGATGCGCTGCGCGCCCTGCGGCCGAAAATGCAGTTAGTGTTTCAAGATCCGTACAGTTCGCTGAACCCGCGCCTGCGCGTGGGCGACGCCATCGGCGAAGCGCTGTTGCAGCACGGCCTGGCAAGCAAGGCAGAACTGCGCGAACGCGTGCTCGATACCCTGGCGATCTGCGGGCTGTCGCCGCAGCATTATGGGCGGTTTCCGCATGAGTTTTCCGGCGGCCAGCGGCAGCGCATCGGCATCGCGCGCGCGCTGATCCTGCAGCCGGAGTTTATCGTCGCAGACGAACCGATATCGGCGCTCGACGTGTCGATTCAGGCGCAGATCATCAATCTGTTCTCCGATTTGCAGGAACGGCAGGGGGTGACGCTGCTGTTTATCTCGCACGATCTCGGCGTGGTGGAGCATCTGTGCCAGGATGTGGCAGTGATGTATCTGGGGCAGATCGTTGAGAGCGCCGATCGCGACGCGCTGTTTCGCCAACCGCTGCATCCCTACACGCAGGCCTTGTTGGCAGCGGTGCCGACGCTGGATGTGCAACGCGCGCCGGCGTGGGTGGCCGGCGGCGAGCCACCGAACCCCGCCAACCCGCCGCGCGGCTGCCGTTTCCATCCCCGCTGCCCGCTGGCCACGGCGCAGTGCCGCGAACAGGCGCCGCAGCTGCGCAGCGTGGCGCCCGGTCATCAGGTGGCTTGCCACCTGGTAGGCTAGCGTCAGGACAGGTAGTGCTTCAACGCGCGCCCGGCCTGGTGGATCGCCGAATGCACCGCCGGGACGTGGGCGAGCGGATTCAACAGGCCGTAGTCGTGGATCAGCCCGTTGTAGCGGGTGGCGGTGACCTCGACGCCGGCGGCATCGAGCAGACGCGCGTAAGCTTCGCCTTCATCGCGCAGCACATCCAGCTCGGCGGTCTGCACCAGCGCCGGCGGCAAGCCCCGCAGCTGTTCCGGCGTGGCGTTGAGCGGCGAAGCGTAGATATCTTTGCGCTGCGCCTTATCGGGCGCGTAGCTGTCCCAAAACCACTTCATCATGTTGCGGGTCAGGAAATGGCCTTCGGCGAACTGATGATAGGAGTCGGTATCAAACTGGGCACGGGTGACGGGCCACAGCAGGATCTGGCAACGCAGTGCCGGTATGCCTTTCTCTTTGGCCATCAGGCTGACCACCGCCGCCATATTGCCGCCGGCGCTGTTGCCGACCACCGCCAGCCGTGAACCGTCGACGTTGATCTTCTCACCGTACTCGGCCACCCATTCGGTGGCGGCGTAAGCCAGGTTGATCGCCTCGGGGTAGCGCACCTCCGGTGAGCGGGGATAGTTGACGAACACCGCCGCCGCGCCGGAGCTGTAAACCAGATCGCGCACCAGGCGCTCGTGGGTGGGGAAATCGCCCAGCACCCAGCCGCCGCCGTGAAAGAACATGAATACCGGCGGCGCCTCGTTGACCCTGGCCGGACGCACCAGCTGCAGCAGAATATCCTGACCTTCTACGTGAATCGTTTTTTCGCTGATCTCGACCTCGCGCAGCGGCACCTCGACGCTGCGTTGCGCGTCCTCCAAGACCCTGCGTGCCTCTTTAGGCTTCATCTGTTCCATGGGTTTACCGCCGGCGGCATTCAGCGCGTCGAGAAATGCGCGGATGTCGTGCTGGGCGTGTGGCTGGCTGAGATCGACGGTTTTCTTGGGCATGGTGACTCCTTGGGCGCAGAAGAGAAGGGGCGGTCAGGATCACAGTGTAGCCGCTGGCAAACAAAGCGGGAGTGGAGGCTGACGGCGGTCAGCGCGGCCCGTGTTTTGGGGATGTTGCAGGTGGGATCTCCGCGTCACTGCCGTCTTGCACAATCCTGACGCACCGCTGCACCCAATTGGGGCAAAAAGTGTGAGGGCGAGCAAATTGGGTGAAATTATTTTTGCGAGCCCGATCAGAAATTCTAAAGTTTTTCGTAATTGAATAGGATTTCGCGCGCAATGATGATTTTAGGCCTTATTTTTTAATTTATGCATTACCAATGCATAGAAAATGAATAAATATTCAATATAAGCCGTTGTTTTAACGTAAAAAATAGCAAAATCCGGCAAAAATCCCGTTTTGGCACGATAGCTGCTCTACACTCTTTATCAAACGACATGTATTTTAACTGCTCGTTAACATTTACTCCCCGCTCAGGGACCGGATATACGCCATAAATAGTGAAAAATCGATTTTATGTAACAGATTTGTTTCTAAATCGGCGGTAAGGGACAGTATTTTCTCCGCCGCGAAAGTCGGTTTTGAACAACGGTTTTTTTGCATTGTGGCGGCCTAACCGGGCTTGAGCGACCCTTACAGTCAAAATTCAGCCTTTGCTGAGATTATGAGGTCACTATGGAACAGCCAATCGCAGTTACCCGCCAGTCTTTCGATGACTGGATGGTCCCGGTTTATGCCCCTGCCGATTTTATTCTGGTGCGGGGCGAAGGATCGCAGGTGTGGGATCAGCAGGGTAAGTCTTATATCGATTTCGCCGGTGGCATCGCGGTTAACGCGTTGGGGCATGCGCACCCGGCGGTCAAGGCGGCGCTGGTGGAGCAGGCAGGCAAGCTGTGGCATCTGGGCAATGGCTATACCAACGAACCGGTGCTGCGCCTGGCCAAAAAACTGATCGACGCCACCTTCGCCGACAAGGTGTTCTTCTGTAACTCGGGCGCCGAAGCTAACGAAGCGGCGCTGAAACTGGCACGCAAACATGCGCACGATCAGCACGGCGCCGGTAAAGATCAGATTGTGGCGTTCAACAACGCGTTCCACGGCCGCACGCTGTTTACCGTGTCCGCCGGCGGCCAGCCAAAATATTCGCAGGACTTTGCGCCGCTGCC
This sequence comes from Serratia sp. PF-27, assembly GCF_030053255.1. NCBI lineage: Bacteria > Pseudomonadati > Pseudomonadota > Gammaproteobacteria > Enterobacterales > Yersiniaceae > Serratia > Serratia sp. PF-27. Next base: position 869,543 of record NZ_JASGBT010000015.1, on the reverse strand, counting down.
GGGCGGTATCACTCATACGCCGTATAACGATCTGGCCGCAGCGGCCGAGCTTATCAACGATCGCACCTGCGCGGTGATCGTCGAGCCGATCCAGGGCGAAGGCGGCGTGCTGCCGGCGGAAGCCAGTTTCCTGCAGGGGCTGCGTGAACTGTGCGATCGTCATAACGCGCTGCTGATCTTCGACGAAGTACAGACCGGCGTCGGCCGCACCGGCCACCTGTATGCCTATATGCAGTACGGCGTGGTGCCGGACGTGTTGACCACCGCGAAAGCGCTGGGCGGCGGCTTCCCGATCGGCGCCATGCTGACCACCGATGCGCTGGCGAAAACGCTGGGCGTCGGCACCCACGGCACCACCTACGGCGGCAACCCGCTGGCGACGGCGGTGGCGGGGGAAGTGTTCTCCATCATCAACACGCCGGAAGTGCTGGAAGGCGTCAAACAGCGTCACCAGTGGTTCATCGACGGGTTGAACGACATCAATCGCCAGTACCCGATCTTCGCCGACATTCGCGGCGGCGGTTTGCTGATCGGCTGCCAATTGACGAAGGACTATGCCGGCAAAGCGAAGCAGATCACCCAACTGGCCAACGAAGAAGGCGTCATCGCGCTGATCGCCGGTCCGGACGTGGTGCGTTTCACGCCGTCGCTGATCATCCCTGAGCAGGATGTAAAAGAGGGGCTGGCGCGATTCGCGCGCGCCGTGGCGCGCATTTGCAGCTAATCAGCGGGCTGCGCCTTCACCGGCGCAGCCTGATTCAGAAGAGGTTCGCATTATGATGATTATTCGCCCTATAGAGCGTCGCGATCTGGCGGATTTGTTGACGCTTGCCGGTAAATCTGGCATCGGTCTCACTTCACTGCCGCAAAATGAAGATACCCTGTCGGCACGCATTGAGCGGGCGTTAAAAACCTGGCAAGGCGAACTTCCGCAAAGTGACCAGTGTTATCTGTTCGTGTTGGAGGATAGCGAGCGCCGGCAGGCGGTGGGGGTCTGCGCGATCGAAGTGGCTGTCGGCCTGGCAGAACCCTGGTACAGCTTCCGCGTCGGCACGCAGGTACATGCCTCCAAACAGCTGAACGTCTATAAATCGGTACCGACCCTGTTCCTCAGCAACGATCATACCGGCCATTCGGAGCTGTGCACGCTGTTCCTCGATCCGGACTATCGCCACGGTGAGAACGGCAAACTGCTGTCGAAGGTGCGTTTCCTGTTTATTGCCGCATTCCGCGAGCGTTTCTCCCGCCGTCTGATCGCCGAGATGCGCGGCTTCTCAGATGAAAACGGCCGTTCGCCGTTCTGGGAGAGCGTCGGCCACCGTTTCTTCTCCATCGAGTTCGCCAAGGCGGACTACCTGAGCGGCACCGGACAAAAGGCGTTTATCGCTGAACTGATGCCGAAACATCCGCTGTATGTCGATTTCCTGGCCGAAGACGCGCAGAAAGTGATCGGCGAAGTGCATCCGCAAACCCTGCCGGCACGCCGGTTGCTGGAGGCGGAAGGCCTGAGCTATCAGGGCTACGTCGATATCTTCGACGGCGGCCCGACGCTGGAAGCCGAGATCGACCATATCCGCGCGGTGAAGCAGAGCCGCCTGGTGAAAGTGGTGCTGGATGACACGCCGATGCGCGCCGATGCGCCGGTGCATCTGGTGGCCAACGACAACTATCAGAACTACCGCGCACTGTTGGTCAATGCCGAACTGTATGACGACCGCCTGCATATCAACGCCGCCACCGCTGCGGCGCTGGGCGTCGAGCAGGGCAGCCCGGTGCGGGTGCTCCCCCTTATTGCACAGGAGAAAGCATGATGTCCCATCCTGCTCTGTTGATTAACGGCGTCTGGCGGCAGGGCCGCGGCGCCGAGTTCGGCAAAGCCGATCCGGTCGGCAACCAGCCGCTGTGGCGCGCTAACGCCGCCGATACTGACGACGTCGCCGCCGCCTGCGAGGCCGCGCGTGCCGCGTTTCCCGCCTGGGCGCGTACGCCGTTTGAACAGCGCGAACAGCTGGTGAAACGCTTCGCCGCCTTGCTGGAAGAGCACAAACAGTCGCTGGCGGAAACCATCAGCCGTGAGACCGGTAAACCGCGTTGGGAAACGTTGACCGAAATTCAGGCGATGATCGGTAAAGTAGGCATTTCGCTGCAGGCCTACCAATCGCGCACCGGTTTTAGCCAGACGGCGATGGCCGACGGCGCTTCGGTGCTGCGTCATCGCCCGCACGGCGTGCTGGCGGTGTTCGGGCCTTACAACTTCCCCGGCCATCTGCCGAACGGCCATATCGTGCCGGCGCTGCTGGCCGGAAACTGCGTGGTGTTCAAACCGAGCGAGCTGACGCCGCTGACCGCCGAGGAAACCCTGAAGCTGTGGCTGCAGGCCGGCCTGCCGGACGGGGTGATCAATCTGGTGCAAGGCGGCCGGGAAACCGGCGAAGCGCTGGCGGCCAGTGCGGATATCGACGGCCTGCTGTTCACCGGCAGCGCCGGCACCGGCTATCACCTGCATCGCCAATTGGCGGGGCAGCCGGAGAAGATCCTGGCGCTGGAGATGGGCGGTAACAACGCGCTGATCGTCGATGGCTTCGAGGATCGCGACGCGGCGGTCAACCTGGCTATCCAATCGGCGTTTATCTCCGCCGGCCAACGCTGCACCTGTTCACGCCGCATTTTGGTGAAGCAGGGGGCGGAAGGCGACGCCTTTATCGCGCGTTTGGTTCAGGTCGCGGGCGAACTGCGCGTTGGCCGTTGGGATGCCGAACCGCAGCCGTTCATGGGCGGGGTGGTGTCGGCAGCCGCGGCGGAGAACATGCTGAAAGCGCAGCAAAACTTGCTGGCGCTGGGCGGCAAATCGCTGCTGACCATGCGCCTGCTGGAGCCGGGCAGTTCGCTGCTCAGCCCGGGCATCATCGAGCTGACCGGCGTGGCCGGCGTACCGGACGAAGAGTACTTCGGGCCGTTGACCACGATTGTGCGTTACCGCGATTTCGACGAGGCGCTGCAGCTGGCCAACCGGACGCGCTACGGCCTGTCGGTGGGGCTGGTATCGCCGCAGCGTGAGCTGTTCGAGCGGTTGCTACTGGAAGCGCGTGCCGGCATCGTCAACTGGAACAAGCCGCTGACCGGAGCGTCCAGCGCGGCGCCGTTCGGTGGCGTGGGAGCCTCCGGCAACCATCGCCCAAGCGCCTTCTATGCGGCGGACTATTGCGCCTGGCCGATGGCGTCGCTGGAAAGCGAAAGCCTGTCGCTGCCGGCGACGCTCTCGCCGGGCTTGTCGTTCCGTTAATCGTCTGCGGCGGCGCGATGGCGCTGCCGCAGGCCATCCCCAGGGGATAGCCATGTCAGGATATGAAGTCAATTTCGACGGTTTGGTGGGGCCGACGCACCACTATGCCGGGCTGTCGTTCGGTAACGAGGCCTCTACGCAGCATCAAAATAGCGTATCGAACCCGAAGCTGGCGGCGAAGCAAGGTCTGCTGAAAATGAAGGCGCTGGCCGATCTCGGTTTCCAGCAAGGGGTATTGCCGCCGCAGGAGCGGCCGCATTTGCCGATGCTGCGTCGCCTGGGCTTCAGCGGCAGCGATGAGACGGTGCTGGCGCAGGTGATGCGTCAATCACCGCGTTTGCTGTCGGCGCTCAGCTCGGCGTCTTGCATGTGGACCGCCAATGCGGCCACCGTGTCGCCCTCGGCGGACAGCGCCGACGGCAAGGTGCACTTCACTGCCGCCAACCTGAACAATAAATTCCACCGCGCCATCGAGGCGGAAACCACCACCGCCGTATTGCGGGCGATGTTCAGCGACGATCGGCATTTTGCCCACCACGAGGCGCTGCCGCAGGTGGCGTTATTCGGCGACGAAGGGGCGGCCAACCATAACCGTCTGGGCGGCGACTACGCCAAGCGCAGCGTGCAGATGTTCGTCTACGGTCGTCAGGAATTCGGTGGCGAAACGGCGCCGACGCGTTATCCGGCGCGCCAAACGCGCGAAGCCGGCGAGGCAATCGCTCGCCTGCACCAACTGGACGAGCAGCATACGGTCTTCGTACAGCAAAACCCGGCGGTGATCGATCAGGGCGTATTCCATAACGACGTGATAGCGGTCAGTAACCAGAACGTGCTGTTCCACCACCAGCAGGCGTTTTACCGCCAGCAACAGGCGTTGGATGACTTGCGCCGCAAGATGGCGACGCTGGACAGCGAGCTGGTGGCAATCGAGGTGCCGACAGAGCGCGTCTCGGTGGCGGACGCGGTAGCGACCTATCTGTTCAACAGCCAAATTCTCACCAAGCCGAACGGCAAGATGATGATCGTGGTGCCAGAAGAGTCGCGCCAACATGCCGGCGTGTGGCGTTATCTGAACGACATGGTCGGCAGCGGCGGCCCGATCGATGAAATTCGCGTGTTTGACCTGCGCGAAAGCATGCGCAACGGCGGCGGCCCGGCCTGCCTGCGGTTGCGGGTGGCGCTCAACGAGCAGGAGCTGCGGGCGGTGAATCCACGCGTGATGATGAACGAGCGGCTGTTCGCGACGCTGAACGAGTGGGTGGATCGCCATTACCGCGATCGCCTGACGCAGGATGACCTGGCCGATCCGCTGCTGCTGCGCGAAGGGCGTGAGGCGCTGGATTCGCTGACGTCGATCCTCGGTCTCGGCGCCATTTATCCGTTCCAACGCTAAGGGAGGCGGCATGATCGATCTACTGCCCCTGACGCTGGAAGGGAACGAACCCGTCGAATGGCAAGGTGAAACGCCGCAGCTGCGCTGGCGTTGGCAGGGGGAAGGCGTGCTGGAGCTTATGCCGCGGCAGCCTTACCGCCAGGCGATGGTCATGTCGGCGGGCGTGCACGGCAACGAAACCGCGCCGATTGAACTGCTCAATCAGCTGGTTGGCGATCTGCTGATCGGCCGGTTGCCGCTGACGGTGCGGCTGTTGGTGGTGCTGGGCAACCCGGCAGCGATGCGGGCCGGCAAGCGTTATCTGCACAGCGACATGAACCGCATGTTCGGCGGCCGCTACCGCAACTTCGCCGCCAGCGGCGAGACCGTGCGTGCGCAGCAGTTGGAGCGTGCGCTCGCCGCCTTTTTCGATGGGGAACTGGCGGCGCGTTTCCATTACGATCTGCACACCGCCATCCGTGAATCGCGGTTGCCACGTTTCGGCATTCTGCCTTTCCAGAAACGCCCGTACAGTGAGCCGATGTTGAAGCTGCTGGATGCCGCCGATTTGGATGCGCTGGTGGTGCACAGCGCACCAGGCGGGACGTTTAGCCACTATTCCAGCGAGCATCTCAATGCGGCGAGCTGTACGCTCGAGCTGGGCAAGGCGCGACCGTTTGGCAGCAACGATCTACAGCAGTTTGCTGCCATCGATCGCGCTTTGCGGGCGGCGGTCAGCGAGGGGCCGTTGCCGGAGCGCGAGGGCGAGGCGATCCGGGTATTCCGTGTGATGCATTCGTTGATCAAACACAGCGAGGATTTCAAGCTGCACCTGGATGATGACACGGCCAACTTCACCGAGTTGAAACCGGGGATGTTGCTGTGCGAGCAGCCGCAGGAAGACTATCGCGTTGGCCAAGAGGGCGCGTGGATACTGTTCCCTAACCCCACTGTGGCGCTGGGCCTGCGCGCTGGCATGCTGTTGAGCGAAGTTTCCCGTTCTACGCTCTATTGATTTATCCTCGGCGGCGCCGTCAGCGCGCCGCCGTTATTCCGTTCATTATTTTGCTCTGCTATTTCCCGCTATTTTAATTGCCCTAAGGCGAATTTTATTCGTTCCTAATACCTCCTTTTATACGCGTGAATAAAAGGAGGTATTAGGTCGTTATCTGAAAGCCTTAATTGCCTGGTGAGATTGTTAAGATAAAAATGTGAAATAAGTAACGTTTTTAATAACCATGCTAATTTTGTTGTTACTTTTGAATCGCGCAGAAAGCACGCAAAACGAAACCAAAATGCACCAAAAGAGTGCGATGCACCATTTTGGTTATAAGTTATGTGATAAAAAATTCTTATATTCAATAGGTTATATGCTTTCTTGTTGGAAATGTTTAGTTACAAATAAACATGCTTTCTCCTCGTTGTTTCATGAACTTTTTGATTTTAAGTTTTGATTCATGATGCTAATGTCACATCACCCCACATTAGGGGGGCTCATAAAATACCAAAAGATAAAATCACAGCCCAAACTATAAATTGGGCGTGACGGGCAGGGTTCTAATTATAATATCTAGGAAAATAAATGATGAAACGCAGTGTATTAGCCTTAGCTGTCGCCCTCGGGGCGATCACCTCCTTCGCCAACGCGGCTGAAATCTACAATAAGGATGGTAATAAACTCGACCTGTACGGCCGCGTTAACGCCAAGCATTATTTCAGCGACAGTAAGTCCAATGACGGCGATATGACCTATGTTCGCCTGGGCTTCAAAGGCGAAACGCAAATCAATGACCAGTTGACCGGTTACGGTCAGTGGGAATACAACGTCCAGGCCAATCACGACGAAGCGCAGGGCACCGCCGGCACCAAAACGCGTCTGGGCTTCGCGGGGCTGAAATTCGGCAACTACGGTTCTTTCGACTACGGCCGTAACTACGGAGTGGTGTATGACGCCGAGGCTTACACCGACATGCTGCCAGAATTCGGCGGCGACTCCTACAGCTATACCGATAACTTTATGACCGCCCGTTCCAACGGTTTGGCTACCTACCGTAACCGTGATTTCTTCGGTTTGGTGGAAGGCCTGAATCTGGCGGTGCAGTATCAGGGTAAAAACGACGGCGACGGTCGCAGCGTGACCAAGCAAAACGGCGACGGTTACGGCCTGTCCCTGGACTACCAGGACATCGGCGGTTCCGGCATCGGCGTAGCGGCGGCGTTCTCTGATTCTAACCGCACCAGCAAGCAAAAAGAGCTGCAGTATGGTAAGGGCGACAGCGCCACTGCATGGACCACCGCAGTGAAATACGACGCCAACCAGGTTTACCTGGCCGCGATGTATGCCGAAACCCGTAACATGACGCCGATCAGCGTCAATGGCACCTCCGGCTTCGCCAATAAAACGCAAAACTTCGAAGTGGTGGCCCAGTATCAGTTCGAAAACGGCCTGCGTCCTTCCTTGGGCTACGTGCAGTCCAAAGGCAAGGATATCGAAGGGATCGGTGATGCCGACCTGGTGAAATATGTGGAAGTGGGGGCGACTTACTACTTCAACAAAAATATGTACACCTACGTTGATTATCAAATCAACCAGCTGAGCGACAATAACAAACTGAAACTGGCCAACGATGATATCGTTGCCGTCAGCTTGACGTATCGCTTCTAAGCGGCAATTTCATTACCTTCATCCTGTGTCGGGAGTGGTAATCAGGCAGGGCGTAAGCCCTGCCTTAGCTTGCTGACAAAGGAGGAAAAAGCGTGGTTTTTCCTCCTTTGTGGTGAGCAGTCGAAAATCAATGAATTGATTTTCCTTATTTTAAAGGTTGTCTTCGGTAAACCTGGTAATGTCATCAGGTTTGTCATTAACCTCAGGCAGGGCGCAAGCCCTGCCTTTGTTTTATCGGGAACTCAGCCTTTGGGTGCCAACCCGACCAGCTCAATGGCGGAACGCAGCGCGGCGAAACGTTGCTGATCCTGCTCCCGCTCTATTTCGGTCACCAGCTGTGAAAGAATATTGCCGCCGGATACTTTTTTATGGTTTTTGATTAACTGCAACACTGCGTCGCCTAACGCCAGGCTGACGTCGCGCAGCAGAGTTTCATATTGCTCGTTGGAATGAGCTGATGCTGGCATGACCTTTCTCTGTCTCTCTCTTCTTCGGGAGCCGCAATTTAGCAAAACAGCGGCCTTATGCCTCGGAGGAAGGCGAAGTTTCTGATGAAATCAGAAATTCCTCAGCATCGCGCGGGGAGGGAATTAAAAATCCGAATATTCGCTGGCTGGCAACCAGAAGCCGTCAATGAACTCTTCCATGGGATAACAACCGGCGTGTCGCAAGTTCTGTTCCTTCATCGCGACCAGGCATTGTGGCTCGTCGCGCAATATGTCGACCACCATTTCACTGCAGCCACCATCCAGATAACAGACAAACATCACCAATGCGTACATCGTTGCACGCCTCCTTCGTCGAGTTGCCTTGTCTGCAACAGTGTAGGTAAAAAAGCACGATTTTTCAGCATCATTGCGCAATTAATCACCGTTGAAACGCCGCTGACGACACTTTCGGAATACTCTACCCGTTTCTGGCGCCGTGAGCGGATGGCATATCCTTTTGACGATGCTAAGCTTAACAAGCCTTACTTAAACGCATTAATGCAACCATCAAAAGGAGTGAATATGGGCTTGTTTAACTTCGTCAAAGAAGCGGGAGAAAAACTGTGGGACACAGTCACCGGCAATGCCTCCGCCGAAGATCAAGGCGCCAAACTCAAGGAGCATCTCGATAAGAGCGGCTTGCCGGGCACCGACAAAGTCGATGTGCAGGTGGTCGATGGTAAAGCCGTAGTGACCGGCGATGCCGTCAGCCAGGAGTTAAAAGAGAAGATCCTGGTGGCTATCGGCAACGTGGCGGGTATCAGCGGGGTGGAAGACAAGGTGGCGGTGACGCAACCCGACGCCGAGAGCCGCTTCTATACCGTGAAGAAGGGCGATACGCTGAGCGCGATCTCTAAAGAGATGTACGGCAACGCCAATCTGTACAACAAGATTTTTGAAGCCAACAAGCCGATGCTGTCGAGCCCGGACAAGATTTATCCGGGGCAGGTATTGCGTATCCCGCAATAACGCGTAGGTCTGCCATAGCCCGGTTGCGTACCGGGCTTTTTTTTGTCCTCTGCAATAGGCGTCTCTTATTTCCCTGCGATCTCCATGCCAGTTACATCTCCCCTGTGTCCCTGCTCGCTCGCCGGCAGGGGCGGTGTTGACCCTGATGGGGAAAATTGATAGCGTCATCTCCCGGTTGAGGCCGGAACGACCAAGGCGCCAACGTGCGTGCCTTATTCTGAGGGGATATTTTGCCCCGTCAAACAGCAATGCAGCAGTTGAACGAGTGAAAACCGATTTAGTGAAACAACAGCGTAACGCCTCAACGGATAAAAATTATCGAGAAACCTTGGGTGATGCGCAATTTGCGATCGTCGTGTTGGCGGTGGCGTCCTGCTCACTGATTATCTTTACGCTGGCGGTCACGCTGTGGGTGACCTGACGCGATTAACTAGGGGAGATAAAATGGAGCCTAATCTCCATGATGAAACCAAACTGCTGGCGATCATCGGCCTGTTGGTGTCCGTGCTGCTGGTGGTATCAATTCTCTTTGGTGTGACCTATTTCTCCGATCTCAGGCACGCGCATGACGATATAGACATCAAGAGCTGCTATATCAAAGCGTCCTGAATCGCGCGAACGCGCTGAGCGTCACCGCTCTGTGGAGGCTACCCTGTGTTAAGATTGGGGGGTACCCTTGGCGAATCGGCGCCATTCAGGAGGTCTTTGCGATGAGTCAGTCACGTCCTACGCTCTCTTCATCTTCACGCGAATGCCCTGTCGTTGACGGCGTGCGCCAGATACAACGTATTGCCGTGCGTAATGCCGAAGTGGGAGGTATCCCGATCAATCGTGCGTTGCCAACTCGGGAGCGGCGCACCGTCGGCGCCTGGTGTTTTCTCGATCACGCTGGACCGACGGTATTCAACGGCACCTCGCCCGGCATGGATGTGGGGCCGCATCCGCACATCGGGCTGCAAACGTTCACCTGGATGATAGAGGGTGAAGTGCTGCACCGTGACAGCCTCGGCAGTGAGCAAGTGATTCGCCCAGGGCAGGTTAATCTGATGACCGCAGGGCGTGGCATTGCGCATACGGAACAGTCGGTGGGCGAGCAGCGGCGATTGCATGCCGCACAATTATGGATCGCGCTGCCGGCCGAACATGCCGACATGGCGCCACGTTTCGATCACTATCCTGACTTGCCACAATGGCAGAATAACGGCGTAAATCACCGTTTGTTGGTCGGGGAGTTTGGCGCTTATCGTTCACCGGTGTTTGCTTTCTCGCCACTAATTGCCATTGATATGGAGTGGCAGGAAGCGGCGAGGATAGAATTGCCGCTGCGCGATGATTATGAAATCGGCTTTTTGCCCCTTATTGGTGCATTTGAACTTAATGGTGAAACTTTTTCACCTGATGAGTTTGCCTATTTGGGCATGAAGAATAACTCTATTGGGTTAAATGCACGGAAGGGCAGCCGGGGATTATTAATCGGTGGAGTGCCACTAAACGAAGAGATCCTTATCTGGTGGAATTTCGTTGGCCATACCAAAGCTGAAATTACTCAGGCTCAGCATGATTGGGAGCAAGAGGCGCCGCGTTTCCCGGCGGTTGACGGTTATTCTGGTGAGCGCATGACCGCGCCACGCCTGCCCTGGAGCGATGTTTGATAGCGTTAGGATATAATCGCCGCGGTTATTCGGCTTATTTCGCTCTAATAAGACGTAATTAATGTGATCGCGGCTCCAGCTTTAGGACAATATAAGGTTTCTCGGCGGAAAAGTGATCTGGCGCATATAATGACAACGAGAAGAAGTTTAGGATAATCCTCAGGAAGTCAGGTTGTCTCCCGTTAGTCAGATGTCAGTGAGGTCATTATGAGCCAGGTACTCTATCGTGCAAGACTGTCCCATGTCGTGGTTGCCACGGCGTTGTTTTGGGTCTTTGTCGCGGCATTGTTGGTCGCCGTATTAAACTAACCTCAAAAAATGACTCCTGCATAAACCCGCTTCGGCGGGTTTTTTTATCTCTATCGATGGGGAGGTGAGAGGCGGCGTTTATAATTGACGGCATCTTCAATAAACGACAGGGATCATCATGAAGCTCTTTGCCGATATTTTGTTGCTGCTCATCGCAGCGCTCCATCTTTATATCCTGGTGTTGGAAATGTTCCTGTGGCGTACGCCACTCGGCAGACGCGCATTTGGCACGACGGCGGAGTTCGCTGCAGCCACGCGGGTGTTGGCCGCCAATCAGGGGTTGTACAACGGCTTTCTGGCGTTGGGGTTGGCATGGAGCTACTGGCGTGAGGATATGGCGCTGCAGCTGTTTTTTCTCGGGTGTGTGCTGGCGGCCGGCGTATTCGGCGGCCTGAGCGCCAGCCGTAAAATTCTCTGGGTGCAGGCTCTGCCGGCCGCGATCGCGATACTGGCGGTCTGGGGGACGCGTTAACCCGCCGGTTTACGGCGGGCTTCAGGCGGATTTTTGATGAATGACGTGCAGCGGCGGATCGATGTGCAGATCGACGCTCAAATCCTGGCGAAAATCATAGGGCGTGATATTAAAACGCTTTCTGAACATGTAGGTGAAGTGGGACTGTGAACCGAAGCCAAAGTCCAGGGCGATATCGAAGATCGACGCTTCACTGCTGCGCAGTTGATAGACCGCGCCGGCCAGACGGCGTTCGCGAATGTATTTGCCGAGCGAAATCCCTGTCGCTTCTTTGAACAGCTTCTGCATGTGCCACAGCGAGTAGCCGGAGTACTCGGCCAACTCTTCGAGATGGATCACTCGTCCGAGGTGAGTTTCGACCCATTTGCTGAGGGCGCAGACCAATGAGAGGTGGTGTTCTTGTATCATCAGTGCGTCAGTGTGAGACCTACATAGCGGTGAAGTATACACAACTTGCCGCCGTGGACAAAAACGCCACCGATGACCGGGGGGGATTATTCGGAAAAACCGTTGAACCGCCGCTTGTCAGCAGAAAGGAAAAACGGCTAATCTGAGACTGTCGCCGCCGCGGTGGGGGACGGAAAGAAGGCCACAGCAAGTAACCGCCAAAACAGAGTCAGCCGTAACAACTCAACGTTGATGGGGTGATCGCATGTTAATGACAGTGATTATTACTCTGGTTGTAATCGTGGGCGTCGGCGCTTTTATGGCGATGCCGGTGATGAGCATGAAAAATGCGGAAAGTGTGGGAGGTGAAGAGCCGTGAGAGCAAGAGACATTGCACGCCGCTGAGCGGGGCGTTCGCTAATCGGGAAAGCCTGGGTCAGAAACCCGGGCTTTTTGTTGCGCGGGCGCTCAAACGTTTTTCCGCTCGACGGTTTCCTCTCCCCAATAAAGCTGGTCGGCGGTGGTTTTGGCAAAGGCCTTCTCCAGTGCTTCATCGCTGCCTTCTTCCCAGATTTTCTGCGCCAACACTTCGTCGTTCCCTGCCAGCTCAAAAATGGCTTCGGCGATTTCCACCGAAGTTTCACGCACTGTCGCCCAGGATTTCACATTGTGATTCGCCATAACTTTCTCCTGTTGGTTGTGGCTTATGGGTGGTTTTTTGCCACCGTCATGCTGCAAGTATAGGCTAATCCGACGCGGGCTTTTGCCCGGCGGTGCGCAGAAGGGGAAAAAAACGGGGAGAGCGGGCAATGGCGCGGACGCCGTGCTATTCTGTGCGGCGTTTGAATCAAGAGGGAAAATTATTATGTCTGACATGCTGAGCAACGAGCAGGAACTGGCCTCCGATCTGGTCGCTTGCCAACTGGTCATCAAACAGATTTTGGACGTTATCGACGTGATTGCGCCGACCGAAGTGCGCGACAAGATGGCGGGTCAGCTAAAAAGCATCGATTTCTCCACGCACCCGGCAGGTGCCGATCCGGTGACACGCCGAGCGATTGACAAGGCGATTGCGCTGATCGAGATGAAATTCACCCGCAGCTGAGGCGGGGCCGCCGCAAAGCGACGGCGTCGGGCGGTGGCGGTTAATCCACCACCGTTTCGATTTTCTTGAACAACGGGCAGTCGGCTACGCCGATGAAACCGTTGTCGCCATTCACGTACTGGGCGATCGCCACGTTGCGCGCCGTCAGGTATTTGCACTGCAATCCCAACCCGCCAACGTTTTTGTTGCTGCCGATCAGCACGCCGTAACCCGAGATCAAAAAACCGCCGTAAATGACCGCTAGCACCAGTACCCACTTAATCAATTTGCTCATTGCGCTTCCTCATTATCCCTGAGGGTTCATCTAGCCATGACTGCCGCGCGACGACAAGGGTAACAGTCTGAAAACCGGGCAATAGCCAGAAATCTAAACGGAAAGTTAAACTTCGTTTAACTTCGCTGTGATAACATGCGCGATAGATTACCCAGATAACAATGAGGCTGCTAAATTTGTTGCGAAAAAAAATCCTCGTGATAATGACGGCCGTCGCTGCCTGCCTGTTTTTCTACCTGCTGGCGCTGGATAGCTATTGCGACGACGGTGGAAATTTTGCGTTGGGCATCTGTTCGGTGACCCGCTTCGTGCCCTGGTAAGCAATTTTCGGTAGGGATGTTCGCACGGCCGCCGCGAGTGCTAAGATGGCGGCCTGAATTTCGCAGTAGATAGGGTTGTCCATGTACGATTTAGGTTTTGGCCAGAACGGCCTGTTGTCGCTGGCGCTCGCCGTTGTGGCATTGTTGGCCGGGCTGTGGGTTTGGTTCCTGGTGAACCGCGCCAGTGTGCGCGCCAACGAGCAGATTCGCCTGCTGCAGGAAATTGCCGAGCAACAACGCCAGCAAACGGCGCTGTTGAAGCGTTTGGCGCACAGCGCAGGCGCTGACGGCGCCGCTGCGGCTGACGACGACGATCTCAGCCCCGCGCTGGATTTCAAAGGTTTTATCCCCGAACGTTGAACATGATGCTCCGGCCGGCGGCAGCGTCGCCGGGGCGTTTCAGTAAAACACCATGCCCTGATACGGTTTTTCCCGGCATGCCGCCAGGCGGCTGGCCAGATCGCCGGCATGGATCTCCAACTGATGCCCATCGGGATCGAGAAAGTAGAGCGATTCGCCTTCGCTGCGATTGCTTTTCCACTCTTCGACGCCGGCCTGGCGCAGCCGCTCGCTGACCCGTTCAATGTGTTCCGGCGCGACGCTGAAGGCGTAATGGGTGTAATCACGCTCCCGTGGTTGCATGCGGGCCTCATCCAATGACAGACACAGCCACAACGCCCCCAACGACAGATAGGCGCCGCCTTGCCAGCGGGCGTGAGGGGTAAACCCCAACAGATGACGATAAAAATCGAAGCTGCGATCGAGATCGCTGACGGCGAGCGTCAGGTGGTTGAGGCCGGTCAACATGCGTGCGTTTCCTGGGCGCTAAACAGAGGAAAAGTGTACGCAGAAGGGGAGAAAAGTTAAAGGGAGCAAAACATTAGTTCAGATAATGTGAAAACCGGCGGCACTGTCATAAAACTGTCTTACAGACATCGTAATGTAGCGCGAACCTTACGAAAGATGGATGAAGCCGATGATTAAATGGTACGAAGAAAGCGATGCCGAAGTGAACCGCAGCATCGCGCTGCTGACCGGAGAGAACCCGGACAAGTGGTATCCCTACGGTGGCGTGAAAGGTAAAGATTACTGCAAGAATCCCTCCGATGCCTGGCCGATCATTTGCGCCAACAAAATCAGTCTGAACCCCGACAACCAAAGCGACAGCCCGCAGTGGCAGGCGCGCATGAGCACCCAGGGCGGTGAATGGCAGGCGGACAGCGCCAGCCCGCTGCGCGCGGCGATGATCTGCTTCCTGATGAGCCGGCAGGCTAACTGAGTCGAACAATACCGGTGATTGGTAAGAGTTTCTCCTTTTTCTAATAACAGAGCTGTCGTTGGCGGAGGCTGTTTATGAAGCGCATTATCAAAGGTGATAAAAACTTGTCTCATCTGGTGATTGCCCATGCGGCGATCGATCGTCATGCCGAAAGCTTTGGCCAGCGTCGTCAGGGTTGGCCCTCGACCTACCTGATAAAATATCAAAACGATCGCGTGGCGGTGGAAGTGGTCACGCGTCGCCAATCTTATGTCGCCACGCTGATGATAGGCGCGCGCAACCTGACCAAACTGTGCGGCATGCCTGGCTGAACGCCGCCATTTCACGCTTTCTCACGGTTAAAAAATCGCGCTCCGCTACGCCGTCTCGGGGCGCTTCTCCTTGATGCTCACGGGGTTAAGTGTTAAAAAGCCGCCCGCAGATACATTTATTGATTGGTGAAATCTTGGCCGATAACGGCAAGGGTGTACGCCATATGAGGATAAGATGGGCGGTCAGCATCAGGATACTCCGCTAAAACGCGGCTTAAAAAACAGACATATACAGCTTATTGCCCTCGGGGGCGCCATTGGCACCGGTTTATTTCTCGGCATTGCGCAAACCATCAAGATGGCCGGCCCCGCCGTGCTGTTGGGCTACGCCATCGGCGGTTTTATCGCGTTTTTGATCATGCGCCAGCTGGGAGAAATGGTGGTGGAGGAGCCGGTCGCCGGATCTTTCAGCCACTTTGCCTATAAGTATTGGGGCGACTTCGCCGGCTTTCTTTCCGGCTGGAATTATTGGGCGATGTTCATTCTGGTCGGCATGGCGGAATTGACCGCCGTCGGCATCTACATTCAGTACTGGTGGCCGGAGATCCCCACCTGGGCCTCCGCCGCGCTGTTTTTCGTGCTGATCAACCTGATTAACCTGGTAAATGTGCGCCTGTATGGCGAAACCGAGTTCTGGTTCGCCATCATCAAGGTGGTGGCGATTGTCGGCATGATCGTGTTCGGCGCCTGGCTGTTGGCGAGCGGCAACGGCGGGCCACAGGCCAGCATCACCAACCTGTGGCAGCAGGGTGGCTTTATGCCGCACGGCTTCTCGGGGCTGGTGATGGCGATGGCGGTGATCATGTTCTCGTTCGGCGGCCTGGAAATGGTCGGCATCACCGCGGCGGAGGCCGCCGATCCGCGTCGCAGCATTCCTAAAGCCACCAATCAGGTGGTGTACCGCATTCTGATCTTCTATATCGGCTCGCTGACTGTGCTGCTGTCGCTCTATCCGTGGGGGCAAGTGGTGGAGGGCGGTAGCCCGTTCGTGTTGATCTTCCATGCGCTGAACAGCAATCTGGTGGCAACCGTGCTCAACGTGGTGGTATTGACCGCCGCGCTGTCGGTTTACAACAGCGGTGTCTACGCCAACAGCCGCATGCTGTTCGGGCTGGCCAGCCAAGGCAATGCGCCGAAGGCGCTGACGCGCGTTAACAAGCGCGGCGTGCCGGTGCTGTCCATCGCGCTGTCGGCGTTGATTACTTCGATCGGCGTGCTGATTAACTACCTGATGCCCGGTAAGGCGTTCGAGTTACTGATGGCGCTGGTGGTTTCAACGTTGGTCATCAACTGGGTGATGATCTGCCTGGCACACCTGAAATTCCGCGCTGCCAAGACCCGCCAGGGCGTCATTCCCAGCTTTAAGGCGCTGTGGTATCCGTTCGGCAACTACCTGTGTCTGGCGTTCCTCGGCCTGATTCTGGTGATTATGTATTTCAGCGAAGGGATCCGTATTTCGGTGCTTTTGATGCCTCTGTGGGTTGCGGTGCTGTGGTGCGGGTTTATGCTGACGCGCCGCAAAGACGCCAAGCGTTAATCTGTGTGCTGCGGAGGCGTATGACGCGCCTCCGTTTCTCTTCTCGTTAGCCGCGCGGCATAAAGGCGCGCCCCTCTCCGTGCCCCCGCCCCAGCAGTTTCCGGCACAGCAACAGCAGAGTACTGATCACGTCGATGGCCACCACGCTGAGCATCAGCAGGGTCAACATGAAGAATCCGAGCAGCGAACCGCCCAGCAGCACCAGCGGTGCAGGTACGCGCAGACGGCGCAACTTCATGGCGAAATACATTTTCCAGTATTGCTTCTGCGCCAGCAGCGCGCTGCGAATACGGCGCCCCAGGCTTGAGCCTGATTTGCGGGATGTAGAACGACTCATAACTTCTCCTTTTCTGTATGCCCTACAAGTCAATCACAAAGATCTTAAGAGAGTCTTAACGGGCTCTTGGCGGCCCTGGCTGTCTCACCGGAGTGAGACAACAGCATACGGCAAAAGGTCCCGAGATGCAGCGCACGGCTGACAAAGTGCGAGCTTCATCGGGTTTGTTACACTGAAAGTCATGCCCGTGCAGGGCGCAGTGGTCGGGAGAAAAGGCTGGATGAAAAGAATCAACCGTTATTACGACGCGGCCAAGGCGCATCATACGCCGGAGGGATTTCGCAACCTGGAACCTTCGCGGCGTCAGGAGGGGGACCTTCAACGTTGGCAAGATGAACGCAAGCGCCAGGGATTGCCCAAGCCGCCGCAGCAGGGTTACGCACAATTTACCGAACGCTGGTGGCAGCCTGCCGATCTCAGCGGCAACGACGACAGCGTCTGGTGGTTGGGGCATGCCTCGATGCTGCTGCGGTTGAGCGGGCGCTATATCCTGATCGATCCGGTGTTGTCCGAACGTGCATCGCCACTGAGCTTTTACGGCCCGAAGCGCAGAACGCCGCCGCCCCTGACGGTGGAGCAACTGCCGGCGGTGGATGCGGTACTGATCTCCCATAACCATTATGACCACCTTGACAGGCGCACGGTGCGGCAATTGGCGCGGCGTTTCCCTCAGGCCGAGTTCATCGTGCCGCTCGGCTTGAAGCGCTGGTTCCGCCGTTATCGACTGAAGGTGCATGAGCTGGACTGGTGGCAAAGTCTGCCGTTGGGCGAGCTGACGGTCTACGCCACGCCGGCGCGGCACTGGAGCATGCGCACGCTGTGGGATCGCAATCGCTCACTGTGGTGTGGATGGGTGATCCACCATCCGGGGCTGCGGTTTTATTTTTCCGGCGACAGCGGTTATTCGGAACGGCTGGCGGAGATTGGTCAACGGCTGGGGCCGTTCGACGTGGCGGCGCTGCCCATCGGCGCCTACGCACCGCGCTGGTTTATGCAGGAGCAGCATATGGATCCGCAGCAGTCGGTGACGCTGTACCGTCAACTCAATCAGCCGCGCGCCATTCCCATCCATTGGGGGGTATTCGAATTGGCGGATGAGTCGCTGGACGAACCGCCGCAGCAGTTGAATCTGGCGCTGAGTGAGGCGGGGCTTGAACAGCATCAATTCCACCCGCTGAAGATTGGCGAGCGCATCGCGTTGCAGGATTCTCAGCAAGCGTGGTCTCTTCGCCCTGCGGTACAGAGGAAAGAATAAGAGCAACGGTTTGAAAGCGCGGCAGTAATTAGCAAAATTGATAAGTGCGGGTGGTGATTCAAATAACCACCCGATCTTCAGGATTTAATTCAACGCCACACTTTTGCTATTCATAAGATTATTCCGGTTATTCGGACTGATGGTTTTCGGATTATTTAGGATGAAGCCACTGGCCAGCGGGAGAGGCGTCTGGACGTTGCATGCTTATGCAACCGTTGTGCAGGACGGTAACATCATCGCCCGCCTGTGTGCTGCTCCTGCTCGCGCGGTGTGGCGGCAGGGCTGAAGGCTGATGATGATGCGTTTTCGACGGTAAAGGGGCGGAGCAGCGATGAATAAATTGGCCCCCGTTCATCGATATTCAAATGTTGCATATCAAATTCCATAAAGATTCAAATTTTTTAACGCTATAAGCGGCAAAAAAGCGAAAATGACGAGACGGACATGCGACAAAACGATGAAAGTTTTGTTAAAACTCCACCAGAATGCGGGGTCTGGTGCGGTGGTTTTAGCAAGCAGAAAATAGCCGATGCTTCAACATCTTTTGGCCTATTTAAGCAAATGTGGCTCTCGACCGTTTCAAATATGTGCGACATGTCGTTCAGTGATTAAAAATGGCTTGCCATCGCATACAGAGTATGTGATAACGCATCTGGGTAAAACGAGGTACAGTTCTGTATATGTGTGGCATTTTCAGTAAAGAAGTTCTGAGTAAAGACGTTAGCGTTGAATACCGCTTCTCTGCCGATCCTTATCTTAGTGCCTCAAGCAGTAACGACTCTAGTTTGTCTATGTAACGCCCACGGGCGGTTTAAACAATCCAAAGGAAATACTCAAGATGGCAAAGATCAAAGGTCAAGTTAAGTGGTTCAACGAGTCTAAAGGTTTCGGTTTCATCACCCCGGCTGACGGCAGCAAAGACGTGTTCGTACACTTCTCTGCAATCCAGGGTAACGGCTTCAAAACCCTGGCTGAAGGCCAGAACGTTGAGTTCGAAATCCAAGATGGCCAGAAAGGCCCATCTGCAGTAAACGTTACTGCTATCTAATCAGCGTCAGCTGTACAAAAAGCCCGCCTTCGCGCGGGCTTTTTCGTTTCCGTCATCCGGCGGCGATGACGATGCCTGCGTACTGGTTGCGGCCTTTGATCCCCGGATGCGTCGGATCCTGCGCGCGCCGATGGCTGTTGCGGCGATAGCTGGTGTATTTGAAGCGCTGCGGCCGCTGCGGGTCGACGTCCGGCGTGCAGATGGTGCAACTGCCGGCGCGGTCAACGGCGGCGAAACCGAGCTCCGTCAGCTTGTATTCGGCAATTGCGGCCAGATCCAGATGCCGGTAATGCGGGCTGATCAGCGTGGCGGGCAGCGGCAGGCGCTGTTTAAAATTCTCCACCAGCGCTTCATCGACTTCGTAGCAGCATGGGCCGGCGGCGGGGCCGATAGACACCACCCAATCGGCGGTGTCGCCATCTTGGCGAATGCGGGACGCCATCTGCTCCAGAATGCCGTCCAGTAACCCGCGCCAGCCGGCGTGTACCGCCGCGATAGCGCCACCGTCGCGGCGGCTGAACAGCACCGGCAGACAGTCCGCCGTCAGTACGCTGATCAGAATGCCGGGCTGGCGAGTATAAAAACCATCGGCCTCGCCGCACGCCTGCGCCGGTTGCAGCACGTCGACGATGCGGGTGCCGTGTACCTGCTTTTTTTCCGGCAGCGTGGCGCTGTAGGGCAGCAGATGCCCTGGCAGCAGCGCGAGTTTGCTGCCGAAGCCGTGCTGAATGTGGGGCACCGCATCGAGCAGCGCGGAACGATCGCTCATAAGTTATGTTCACCTGCGTGAGAAAACAGACTCTCAGTGTAGCCAGCTTTTTCCCCGCTTGGCCAGGTGTTGTTGGCGGCGAAAGCGAGTGGGGATGCGCCTTGCATCAAACCGGTGCCTTCTTTAGACTAGCCGCGCCCTGTATCTCTGGAAGCCCATTCATGTCTTATCAATGTCCCCTGTGTCATCAATCGCTGCATTTTTCATCACAACACTGGCGTTGTGACGGCAATCATCAGTTCGATCAAGCTAAAGAGGGCTACGTCAATCTGCTGCCGGTACAGCACAAGCGATCGAAGCAGCCGGGAGACAGCGCGGAAATGATGCAGGCGCGGCGAGCGTTTCTCGACGGTGGATATTATCAGCCGTTGCAAGAGCAGGTGGCCGAGTGGCTGGATTTGGCGCTGGCGGCCGATGCTGGCGCGTTGTTGGACATAGGCTGTGGGGAAGGGTATTACACTGCCGCGGTGGCCGCCAGGCTGGCCCAGGAGCGCAATATGGCGGTCAATGGGCTGGATGTCGCCAAGGTGGCGATCCGCTACGCCGCTAAACGTTATCCGGCGGTCTCGTTCTGCGTCGCTTCCAGTCACCGTTTGCCGTTCGCCGATGGGGCGTTGGATGCGGTCTTGCGCATTTATGCACCTTGCAAGGCGGAGGAGCTGGCACGGGTAGTGAAGCCGGGCGGCGTGGTGCTGACGGTGTCGCCGGGCCCGCGTCATCTGTACCAGCTGAAAGAGCAGGTGTACCAGCAGGTGCAGCTGCATGCCGAACAGGATGAACAGTTCGCCGGATTCGACTGCGAGCGCAAAGAGGCGCTGGCCTATACGATGACCCTACCGGGCACGCAGGCCGCCAATCTGCTGCAGATGACGCCGTTCGCCTGGCGCGCCACGCCGGAGGTGCAACAGCGGTTGGCCGAGAGCGGCGAGTTTGTGTGCGAGACGGACTTCGTGCTGGCGTTGTACCGACGTCGCGCTTAAGGGGCCTTGAACTCAAAAACAAAAAAACCTGCCGCGGCAGGTTTTTTTCAAAGCGAGCGCTTCAGGCCAGGTAGCCGAGGTGCTCCAGCAGAATGTTGACGCCGATACCGATCAGCACCACGCCGCCGAGGATTTCGGCGCGCTTGCCCAGCAGCGGGCCGATAAAGCGGCCGATCATCATGCCTAGCGTCGCCATGATCATGGTGGCGCAGCCGATGGCCATCGCGGTATGCACGATGTTCACCTGCAGGAAAGCCAGACCGACGCCGATGGCCATCGCGTCGAGGCTGGTGGCGATGGCGGTGGCGACCAGCAACCAGAAACCATGACGTTTGACCTTCTCTTCTTCATCGGGCTTGTTACGTACCCCTTCGACGATCATGCGCATGCCGAGAATGAACAGCAGCGAGAAGGCGACCCAGTGGTCCCATTCCATGATGTATTGACTGGCGAACAGGCCGATGGCCCAACCGATGAGCGGGGTGATCGCTTCGACCACGCCGAAGATCAGGCCGGTGCGGATCGCTTCGCGGAAACGGGGTTGATGCAAGCTGGCACCTTTGCCGATCGACGCGGCGAAAGCATCCATGGACATGCCAAAAGCGAGAATAAGCGTTGCTGAAAGGTTCATGTGAAATAGCCTCGGCCGGGTGGCTCCATATACACGTAACCCACCCCCAACCAAACGACGGAGTTACGTGTCTATGGTCTCGCCAACCTTACCTGGCTGCCCGCACCACGTTTCTTACGGCGAAACGAGTATGTTGATACGGGCGTTTCTGGCTTTTTATTCTCCAGAAACCGGCTACTCCCCAATGACGGCGCAACCATATCATATTATTTCCGCCACGGACAACCTTATTCTATGGCAATGTTTGTTCTTAATTGAGACTCGTTTTCATTAATCTAATTTCATGCGGGAATATAATGTAGCCAGGGGTAACAATGTTGCAGAAATAATAGTCAGAAAGGAGATTGCGCTGCCGATTAATTACCCATAAGCAGCGCAAGGTTTGAGCTAAAATAACGTTAATTTTTCTTTATTTATTGATTATCAACAAAAAAGTGGTAAATCTTCTCCAGGTCGTCCAGGTGGGTCACCTGAACCAACAGCCGGCGCTGTTCCAGGTCGACGGCCAGAATGCCGTCCTCCGATAAATTCATGGCTTTAATGCGGTTATATTCGACAAACACATTGGCGAAGAAAAAACCGTGCGCTTTAAACACCATCTTGGGAGCGCGAATATAAGAAATATAGATGGCGAGCAACGCCAAAGAAATAAGCAGATAGGTGGTTAATACCGCACCGTTGTCGGTGACATTGCGGTAAATCAGAATGGCGATCAGGCCGACGAAAATCAGGCTGTCGAGGCGGTGGCGGCGTTTAAGCGGTACTTTGAGCCGCGTTTTACCTTTCAGCAGATCCATGCCGAATTCGTCGTACAGCGAATACAGCAACAGCAGGGCGATAAACAGCATCAGTACGGCGTCGGTCAGTGACATCTCTTGCTCCATAAAAAAGCCGGGGGTTGCCCCCCGGCCGTTTCGAACGATTACAGGCCCAGCAGGCCAATCCAATAGCCAAAGATACCGATGACGAAGAAGCCGATGATGATCCACAGCGCGTTGACTTTCTTGCGCAGCAGCCACATACAGGCGAAGGTCAGCAGCAACGGCACCAGGCCCGGCATCAGCTGGTCGAGGATGGTCTGCACCGTGGTGACGTTGGTATGCCCGGTCTGGTCGGTTATCTTGGACACCACCAGCGGGATATTCACGTGCGTCCACTTGTTGACCAGCGCCCCCATGACAAACAGGCCGAGAATGGACGCTCCTTCCGTCAGTTTCTGCAGGAAGCCGCCGCCCATGTCGTTGACGATATCGACCCCTTTACGGTAACCGTAGGCCACGCCGTAGTAGCGGGTCAGCAGGCGCACCAGGTTGAACAGCACGAAGAACAGGATCGGTCCAAGCAGGCTGCCGCTCATGGCGATGCCCGCCCCAAGCGCGGCGAACACCGGTCGCACGGTGCCCCAGAAGATCGGGTCACCGACGCCCGCTAAAGGCCCCATCAAACCGACCTTGATGCCGTTGATTGCGGCGTCATCGATCGGCGCGCCGTTGGCGCGTTGCTCTTCCATCGCCATGGTCACACCGAGCACCGGCGCCGCCACGTAAGGGTGGGTGTTGAAGAACTCCAGGTGACGCTTGATCGCCTGTTTGCGATCGTCATTGTTTTCCGGATACAGGCGGCGGATCACCGGCACCATCGAGAAGCAAAAACCCAGCGCCTGCATGCGTTCGAAGTTCCATGAACCCTGGAACAGGTTCGAACGCAGGAATACGCCGCGAATATCGGCCGGCGTGAGTTTCTTTTGAGCAGTTGTATCAACCATTTCTCTCACCTATTCCTAGTCGAGTTCGTTATCGAGATCGTTCGCGTTAGCCGGGCCGGCCTGTACAACTTGAGACTTGTTGTATTTCGGGCTGAGCTGGATATACAGCACGGCCATCACCACGCCAATGACGCCGAGCGCCACCAGGTTGAAGTTGGTGAAGGCGGCGGTAACGAAACCGAGATAGAAGAACGGCATCAGGTAGCCGGCGCGCATCATGTTAATCACCATTGCGTAACCGACCACGACGATCATGCCGCCGGCGATGTTCAGGCCGCTGGTGACCACTTCCGGGATCGAGTTGAGCAAGGCGTGTACCCCGGCGGTGCCGACCGAGATGGCGACAATGACCGCCGGGATGGCGATACGCATCGCCTGCAGCAGCAGGGCGCCGACATGGATCCAGCTAATGGCGCGCAGGCTGCCGCGCTCCGCTGCGCTATCCGCCGCGTGCTGGAACGCCACGGTGAGGGTACGCACGATGATGGTTAATACCTGGCCGGCCGCCGCCAGCGGAATGGCCAGGGCGATACCGGCGCCGACGCTTTGCCCGCCGGCGATGACCAGAATGGTCGAGATGATGGACGCCAGGGCAGCATCCGGCGCGACGGCCGCACCGATGTTCATCCAGCCCAGGGCGATCATTTCCAGCGTACCGCCGATGATGATGCCGGTTTTCATATCGCCGAGAATGAAGCCGATCAGGGTACAGGCGACCAGCGGACGGTGGAACTGGAACTCGTCGAGGACGGAACCCATCCCGGCGATACAGGCAACGATAAATATCAGCACAATCTGAAGAGTGGTGATCTCCATTGCACTTCTCCTATGACCAAAAAAGCTCTGAGTAAAATAATTAGCGGCTGGCGCCACTAATTGAGTTTGTTAATCAGGTCCATCATTTTTAGCCGGCTGTCGGACGAGACCTTACGCACCTCCAGCTCGATACCGCGATCGTTCAGTTTCTTAAACGCTTCGATATCTTTTTCATCGACGGAAACGGCGTTGTTCACCTGGGTTTTCCCCTGGCGGAACGCCATGCCGCCGATATTGACGGATGTAATCTCCACGCCGCCTTCCACCAAACGCCAGACGTCAGTCGGGTTGGTGAATAACAGCATCACGCGATCGTTGGCGTATTTCGGGTTGTTCCAGACGCGGATGGCCTTCGCCACGTCCACCACGTGGGCGGTGACGCCCGGCGGGGCAACCTGGGTCAGCAGGGTCTTGCGCACATGGTCGGCGGCGACTTCATCGCTGACGACGATAATGCGGCTGACGTTGGTCTCTTTGGTCCAGCGGGTAGCAACCTGGCCGTGGATTAAGCGATCATCGATGCGCGCCAGGCCGATTTTCATGTGGTCGTTCGGCCCCAGCGGCGCCTGAGGGGCAGCGGCTTTGGCGACGGGTGCTGCGGGTTTTGCGGGTTCTTCCTGCGGTTTTTTCAGCGCTTTCACGCCTTCACGGCCGGTTTCCAACGCCAGCGCCACCAGTTCATCGAAAGCGGGGTTGTCGTCCCGCGCCATGAAGGTTTCCACCAGCATCGGGATGTTGACCCCGGTGACGACCTCATAGTTTTCTTTGTCGACCGCAATGCGGCTGGCGGCGTTGAACGGGCTGCCGCCCCAGGTATCCACCAGGAACAGCACGCCGCCGCTGGTATCCAACCCACTGATTTTTTCGTTGTACTTGACGATTAACGTTTCGGCATTCTCACCGGGAACGAAGTCTATAAAGGCGACGTTGTCCTGCTCGCCCAATAGCATCTCCGCCGTTTTCAGCAGTTGTTCCGCTGCAGCCCCGTGTGTGCCGATGATAATAGCTATTGCCACTCGCTACCTCCTCGTTGAACTCCAGACGCGGTGTGTGTCGTTTCTCCGCGCCGTCTTGGCAGTCACTTCCGCGGTTCAGATACATTATGGTAGAAAAAAAGAAACGCACGCCTAACATTTCTCACGCAGTTTCAAATGCCTGTGCGTGATACTTCACGAACGCGAGATTTATTTTAGTGAGTGAAAAAATATTTTTTGTGACGCTGCTCCGCTATTGAATGCTCGGAGAAATCTTAGCTGTCGCAGACGATATGGTGTGGCGCCACCCTAAACCACCGTTGAAAAAGCCGCTTTGTCCCCCAGAAAAATCCTGATACAGTAATTTCTTCTTTCATCACTAAGGAGTGAAGGGCCTCAGCCCTCCCTATGGACTGTCACCGAAGTTACTGTTTTTCCAGGTTTCACCCGCCACCTGCTGGCGTTGTATATGCTGTTCGGCCCTTCGGCCATCTCCCGGTAACCCCATCCCGTCACCTTGCTATTGTCGACTGCGCCCATGCAGCGGCGGCATCGTCACGTCTGAGCGGCGAGTGCTCATTCCCACTTTTTTCTGGAGTCTGATATGGAATTTTTAATGGACCCCTCTATTTGGGCGGGGTTGCTTACGCTGGTGGTGCTGGAAATCGTGCTGGGCATCGACAACCTGGTGTTCATCGCCATTTTGGCCGACAAATTGCCGCCGAAGCAGCGCGATAAGGCGCGCGTTATCGGCCTGTCGCTGGCGTTGCTGATGCGTTTGGGCCTGCTGTCGGTGATCTCCTGGATGGTAACCCTGACCACACCGCTGTTCAGCGTTGGCGATTTCAGCTTCTCTGGCCGCGATCTTATCCTGCTGTTCGGCGGGGTATTCCTGCTGTTCAAGGCCACCATGGAGCTGCATGAGCGGCTGGAAGGGCAGACGCACCAGGATGGCGCCAACCGCGGTTACGCCAAGTTCTGGGCGGTGGTGGTGCAAATCGTGATCCTGGACGCGGTGTTTTCGCTTGATGCGGTGATTACCGCCGTAGGTATGGTGAACGATCTGCCGGTAATGATGGCGGCGGTGGTGATCGCGATGGCGGTGATGCTGTTGGCATCCAAGCCATTGACCAACTTCGTCAATGCGCACCCGACCATCGTGGTGCTGTGCCTGAGCTTCCTGTTGATGATCGGCCTGAGCCTGATCGCCGAAGGCTTCGGTTTGCATATTCCGAAAGGCTATCTGTACGCCGCGATCGGCTTCTCGATCCTGATTGAATTGTTCAACCAGATCGCGCGTCGCAACTTCATCAAGCATCAAGCGCGTCGGCCGATGCGCGAGCGCACCGCGGAAGCGATCATGCGCCTGATGGGGCAGCAGCGCGCGCAGCAGTCGGACGATGAGGTCGCTTTGCCGAGGGATGAAACCTTTGCGGCGGAAGAGCGTTATATGATCAGCGGCGTGTTGACGCTCGCCTCGCGTTCATTACGCAGTGTGATGACGCCTCGCACGGACATCTCCTGGGTCGACTGCGAGCGCTCCCGCGAGGAGGTGCGCGCACAGTTGCTGGATACGCCACACAGTCTGTTCCCGGTGTGTCGTGATTCGGTGGATGAGATCGTCGGCGTGGTACGCGCCAAGGATCTGCTGGTGGCGCTGGAGCAGGGTGAAGATATTGCCGAGTTTGCCGCCCGCACGCCGCCGATCGTGGTGCCGGAAACCATGGACGTCATCAAACTGCTGGCGGTGCTGCGCCGCGCCAAAGGGCGTCTGGTGGTGGTCACCAATGAATTTGGCGTCGTGCAGGGGCTGGTGACGCCGCTGGACGTCCTGGAAGCGATTGCCGGTGAGTTCCCGGACGAGGATGAAACGCCGGATATCGTGGCGGAAGGCGACGGCTGGCTGGTGAAGGGGGGAACCGATTTGCACTCGCTGGAACAGGCACTGGCCTGCGATGACCTGGTCAGCCCAACCGCAGACTACGCCACCCTGGCGGGGCTGCTGTTGGCTCACTACGGCCAGATGCCGGTGGTGGGGGACACCATTGAACTGAACCACCTGCGTTTCGATATCGTCGAGGTCTCCGACTATCGCATCGAATTGGTGCGTGTTACCCGCGTCGTCTTTGACGAGCCGACGCAGTCGTAACCCTCCCGCCGGGGGCTCAGGCCTCCGGCGGATCCTCTTCCGCTTTCCTGACGCGCGATTCGTACTGTTGCAACCACAGCGGGAAAACGTGGATCGGCATCGGCTTGGCGAAATAATACCCCTGCAGGGCATTGACCTCGCGTGAGCGCAGATAGTCGGCCTGTTCCTCCGTTTCGACCCCCTCTGCCACCAGTTTCAGCTTCAGCCTCTGCGCCAGCGTAATGATGGTGTCGGTCACTGTGGCGTTGACCGCGTCGGTGCCGATGGCCGCGGTAAACCCGCGGTCGATCTTCAACACGTCCGGGCTGAGGTTTTTCAGGTAGCTCAGCGAGCTGTGGCCGGTGCCGAAATCGTCGATGGCCAGCATGATCCCCATGTCTTTCAGCGTGCGAATCTGGTCATACTGGATCGCCGACAGCGCGGTGCGTTCGGTCAGCTCCAGCATCAATGAGGGCATCGGATGTGCCGGCAGCCAAATCTGGCGGATATCGTCGATGATGTTGAGCGTTTTAAAATGCTCGGCAGCAACGTTAATGCTGATGTAGAAGGACGGTCGTGGCGGGAACAGCCGCAGATTTTCCGTCACGGTGTTCATTAGATAGCGAGTGAGCGGAATGATGAGGTCATGCTGCTCGGCCAACGGAATAAACACGTCTGGCGAGATCCACCCCTGCCGCTTCTTTTTCCAACGCAGCAGCATCTCGACGCCGGCACAGCGCCCGGTATCGCTGTGAATGATCGGTTGACAGTAAACGCGGAACTCCCGATGGGTAATGGCATGGCCAATGTGGTAAGACAGGCTCATGCGGTTAGCGGTGAGCAGGTAGACCACATAGGCCGCCAGCAGGCTGATCAGCAGCGCCAGCGGGATATGGCGCGGCAGTGCGGAAAACGCCAACATGCCGACCTGCGGGCCGAACAGCGAAATCGAGAACGGGTAACGCTCGGAACCGGCGGTGTAACGCAGATCGTTGGTCAGGGTGTCGCGGCGCAGGATTTCGCGGCGCCCGTATTCCAGGCTGCTGTCGGCTACGTTC
Source organism: Serratia sp. PF-27 (assembly GCF_030053255.1). Lineage (NCBI taxonomy): Bacteria > Pseudomonadati > Pseudomonadota > Gammaproteobacteria > Enterobacterales > Yersiniaceae > Serratia > Serratia sp. PF-27. The sequence goes on along the minus strand of NZ_JASGBT010000015.1, from coordinate 841,359 downwards.
AGCACCATGCGCTGAACATAAGGCTCCTGCGGTTCGAGTAAAAAGTTCGATAACAGCTCGATATTGAAGACGTGCAGCACGCCGCTGCTTCTATCGCCGGGGGAGGGTGTCCACATCACCAACGTGGGCAGTCCTTTGCTCACCGCCAACGAAGGGCGCAGCGCCAGCCTGACGTTGCTGTTGACGAAAATCGGCAGCACGGCGGCCAACTGATAATGTCGGGCGCCAAACAGACTGGAGCAGTAGATGATGCCATTTTTTACCAGCAGCATGGCGCGCAGCGCCTGATTTTGCGCGGCGCGAAAGCGCAGGGTCGATGAGACGTTCTCGCAGGGTTGTTCCAGCATGTCCATACTGCGTTCTGCCTGCAGCTGCGCGGGGGACAACAGCTGGTCAATTTTGCCGACGGTGCGGGTGGCCAACGTTTGCTGGCTCTGCTCGATGCTTTTGACCTCTTGATAGTAACGGGTATACAGCGATACCAACAGAATAGCCACGCCCACCGCTCCGGCCAGCAGCCAACGGTAGTAACGATATTGGGACGCGGCGAGGTGGGTCATCAACATCCGGTAAATCCTTGTTCGGTAATCCAGCTCCGAGTCACAGTCAGGCCACAGCTCCTTAAGTTGCGCTCGGCTAATTCTAGCCTGAGGTTATACAAGATTGATGGTAACTCAGTAAATTATTTCGATTTGGCAAAACAGAAGGTCAATTTGCAGGCTAACCGCTGGATCGATGAGAAAAATGCAGGATATTTTCTGGTGACATTGTCACTAAAAGCGGTCAATGAATTGATTGACCATAAAAAACCCCGCCGGGCGGCGGGGTTGTCTGTCAGTCGCATTGCACCTTGATTGCCAGGCCACCGCGTGACGTTTCTCGGTACTTGGCGTTCATGTCTTTGCCGGTTTCGTACATGGTCTCGATCACCTTATCCAGCGAAACGCGCGGTTCGCTGGTGCGGCGCAGAGCCATGCGGGCGGCGTTGATCGCCTTGACCGAGGCGATGGCGTTGCGCTCGATGCACGGCACCTGTACCTGGCCGGCGACCGGGTCACAGGTCAGCCCCAGGTTGTGTTCCATGCCGATTTCCGCCGCCACACAGACCTGCTCAGGGCTGCCGCCCAGCAGTTCAGCCAGGCCGGCGGCCGCCATGGAGCAGGCCACGCCGACTTCGCCCTGACAGCCGACTTCGGCGCCGGAAATGGACGCGTTCATCTTGTACAACGCGCCGATGGCGCCCGCTGCCATAAAGTAACGGATGTAGATATCCGGGCTGACGGACTCGATAAAGTGATCGTAGTAAGCCAGCACCGCAGGCACGATGCCGCAGGCACCGTTGGTCGGCGCGGTGACGACGCGGCCGCCGGCGGCGTTTTCTTCGTTAACCGCCAGTGCGAACATGTTGACCCAGTCGATCACGTTCATCGGATCGTTGGACAGTTTGTCCGACGCCACCAGCATGCGGCGCAACGCGGAAGCACGGCGCGGCACGCGCAGCGGGCCCGGCAGCACGCCTTCGGTGTTCAGACCGCGATCGATGCAGGCGCGCATGGTTTGCCAGACGTTACCGAAGTAGGTGTCGATCTCTTGCTTGCTGTGCAGCGCCAGTTCGTTCTGCATCACCATGCCGGACAGCGACAGCCCGGTCTCGCGACAGTGGTCGAGCATTTCGCGCGCGGAATTGAACGGATAAGGCATTTGCAGTTCTTGCTCGGCGGCCTTGCCGAAGTTCTCTTCATCGACGATGAAGCCGCCGCCGATAGAGTAATAGGTCTTGCTGTACACTTCTTTATCGCCGGCGAAGGCGTGGACCTGCATGCCGTTTTCGTGCAGCGGCAGGTTGTCGCTGCGGAAGACCATGCCGCCGTCGCGTGGGAAATCGACTTCATGCAGGCCGTTGGCCAGCATCAGGCGTTGACGTTGTTCTACATCGCGAATAAAGCCAGGAATGCTATCGATATCGACGGTGTCCGGCATGTTGCCGGCCAGGCCGAGAATGATGGCGATATCGGTATGGTGACCTTTACCGGTCAATGAGAGTGAGCCGTAAACGTCTACGGCAACACGCGTGATAGAAGGCATCAGGCCTTTATTTACCAGATCGTCGACAAACTGTTTGCCGGCTTTCATCGGTCCAACCGTATGAGAGCTGGACGGGCCGATGCCGATCTTAAACATGTCGAAAACGCTAATCACGCTAAAACTCCTTAAAGAGACGTATTGTTATGGCTGCGGCGGTTAAAAACCGCGCAGGGAACAGCGATATTGTAAAAGGGCCGTGCGGGTTCGGCTGCCTTTTTCGCATGAAATTAAATAATCCGTGGTGTCGCTTTTTTTACTGATTACCCGGGGCGAACCCTTATGCGAGGTATCCGCTTTCGCCCAAGCTCCATTAGCGGTAATCGCGCCAGCTTTCCGTGCTGAACGCCGCCGGCTTAATCCCTGTTTCTACAGTGGTTTATCTCGGACGGTGGTATTTTACAGGTATTTCGTAAGGTTTAAGAGAGGGTTTACAGTTTTTTTAAAACCATTCAACCGGAACGGTAGTTGAAAAAGCGTTCAAATGAAGTGATTTCGATCGCTTTACCGGCAGCGGAGGCCGTCGGCCATGCCAGATTGCGAGTCAGATCACGTAATATGGGCTAAATACTGACCTGCTGCGCCAGACGCCGAATGATGGCTGCGGTCAGCCCCCAGATAAACTGGCTGTGATACCAGGAGAGGTAAATGCGGTGCGTATGGCCGGCGCGATGAATATCCAGCGGATAGTAACGTGACAGGGTCAGCGCTTCCCTCAAGGGCACCTCGAACACGTCCGCCACTTCACCCTCATTGGCGTGGAACTGCACATCCGGCGAGACCAGGCCGACGATGGGCGTGACCTGAAATCCGGTGCTGCTGTCGAGCGGCGCCATTTGGCCGAGGACGGTCACCGCCTGCGGTGGTATCGCCACTTCTTCCTGCGCTTCTCGCAGCGCCGTGACGATCGCCGACCCGTCTTCGGCATCGGTTTTGCCGCCGGGGAAGGCCACCTGGCCGGCATGTTTGCGCAGCGAATCGGCACGGCGGGTCAATAGCAGGGTGGGCTCAGCACGGCAGACGATCGGGATCAGCACCGCCGCCGGGCGCACATTGTGCGAGATCTGCGCCGCCTGGGGCAGCTGCAGTTGAAAACGGCTGATAAAGGCGTGCAGTGAGGCCGGTGTGTTCGATGGGATCACGACAGGGCACACTCCCCAAGCTGCGGCAGAATACGGCCAACCTTGTCGAAGGTCTCCTGGTATTCCGCCTGCTCCTGGCTGTCCGCCACGATGCCGCCACCGGCGGAGCAGTGGATGCGGCCGTTTTCGGTGACGAGCGTGCGGATGGTGATATTGGTGTCCATGGTGCCGCAGGCGCTTAGGTAACCGATACTGCCGCAATAGGCATTGCGGCGCTGCGGCTCCAGCTCTTCGATGATTTCCATCGCCCGCACCTTGGGCGCGCCGGTGATCGAGCCGCCGGGGAAGCAGGCGCGCAGCAGTTCGGCCGCCGAGGTCTGTTCCGGCAGGGTTGCGGTGATAGTGCTCACCAGGTGATGCACGGCGGGAAACGGCTCCACGGCAAACAGTTCCGGCACCCGTACGCTGCCAGGCTGGGCGACGCGGCCGATATCGTTGCGCAGCAGATCGACGATCATCAGATTTTCAGCGCGATCCTTGGGGGAATCGGCCAAACGGCGAGCCTGAGCGGCGTCCTGTTCCGCGTCCGCCAGCCGCGGCAGCGTGCCCTTGATCGGGCGGGTTTGGATGCGCTGCTGCTCCAGCCACAGGAAGCGCTCGGGAGAGACGCTCAGTACGCTGTTGTGCGGCAGGCGCAGGAAGGCCGAGAACGGCGCGCGGTTGCAGGCGCTCAATCGACAGAAAGCCTGCCACTCATCTCCCTGATAGTCGGCGGAGAACCGTTGCGCCAGATTAATTTGGTAACAGTCACCGCTGCGCAGGTAGCGCTGAATACGTTGGAATTTCTCGCCGTATTGCCGCCGGCTCATATTGGCGCGCCAGTCGCTCAGCAGCGTGAAAGGGCGTTCTGTCGGCGCGGTTTGGCTATTGAGCCAGCACCAGCGCTGTTCCACGTCGCCATAGCTGAGCAGCGTCAGGGTTTGCAGACGGTGATCGGCGATCAGCGCCCAGTCATAAATGCCCACCGCCATGTCCGGCAAGGCGAGGTCGGCTGCGGCCAACTGCGGCAAGCTTTCCACCCGCCGCCCGAGATCGTAGCCGAACAGCCCCAGTGCGCCGCCCTGAAATGGCAGATCCGGGTTAAACGCCGGTTGCCAACCTTGCGCCACCAGGTGTTGCTGCAGCAGGGAGAATGGATCTTCCTTTGACTGGATAGTGACGCCGTCACTTTCTATTTTCGTGCTGGCGCCCTGGGTGGTGAGCGTAACGCACGGCTGCGCGACCAGGATGTCGAAGCGGTTATGCGAATGGTCGGCGAAGCCCGAATGCAGCAGCATCGCCCACGGGTGGGTTGAAATCGGGGCGAAAAGCGTCATCAGGGCACTGCGGCTGTAGGGCAAAGATTTTATGTTTGGGGCGGTTACGCTCATGAACGTCAATAAACCTGGCTGTGAGGACGGCGATATCTGGCGGCTAGTGTGCCATAGACGGTCACGTCATGCATGTTTTGCCACGCGCGACATGGAGCACAGTTCACATAAACGGCAGTTCAATAAACCTGAGATAAGGCATTTTTTGCGCCATTGATTATACTTCGATATGTTAAAAATTTAACGTCAAATGCACTGGACGTTTATTCATCGAGGGCGCAAGACCCGAGAAATATAAAAAAGGTTCGTTAATTTCATACTTTTATTGTTGCTTGCTGTTATTAAGCTGGCGATGCGAAACGGTTTTGCCTGTGTTTTTTCATGGTGGCCGTCTTGTGAAAGTTATCCCTTGTTGTGGAACGCTTTTCTTGTCGAAAGCATGAAAAGACAAACAAGATTAATCTTATTTAGCCTGCGGCGGAAATGTGAAGGTTCGCGTTTTATTTCGCTCGTGCGCTGAAGCGGTTTCTATTTTTTAAAAAAATAAAATTATCATTTTGTTACATTATTAGTGAAGAGCTACCTATGTCGTTAATGCTGAGCGTCATCGTCCCGATGCACAATGCGGGGGAGTTATTGGAGCCGTTCCTGGTCTCGCTGCTGGCCCAGCGCGAGCAACGGTTGGAGGTGATCATCGTCAACGATGGTTCCACCGACGGTTCGGGAGAGATCGCGCACCGTTACGCGGCGGTGCATCCGCATATTCGCGTGATCGATCAAGCCAATGCCGGCGTTTCTAATGCACGTAATGCCGGGCTCGCCGTTGCCCGAGGTAAATATGTGGCGTTTCCGGACGCCGACGATTTATTGGCGCCGGAGATGTATTCCACGCTGTTGGAACAGGCAGAACGACACCAATTAGACGTGATGCAATGTAATGGTGAACGCTATTTTACCAGCCAAGACGAATTACAGCCGATTTTTCCCGAGGCGCGTTTACGCACTACCGACGTTATCACTGGCGTTCAGTGGTTCGAACGTGCATTGAAGTCGCGAAAGTTTATTCATGTTGTATGGCTGGCAATATATCGCCTCGATTTTATTCGCCAGCATCGGCTTTATTTTGAGCCGGGGTTGCATCACCAGGATATTCCCTGGACGACGGAGGTCATGTTTAATGCCAAACGGGTCAAATATTTAAGCACGCCGCTGTACCGGCAACGGGTGCACGACAAGTCGATCAGTAACCGTCGTCGCACCGGCAAAGCGAACGTAGAGTATCAGCGTCACTATATGAAAATCGTCGAAATGCTGGAGCGGCTCAACCGGCGCTATGCGGGCACTGTCGCCATTCGTCCCGCTTTCCATTGGCAAATCACCCGTGAGGCGTTGGGCATTTGTCACAGTATCCGTCGTGAGCCGGATCCGGCCGCCCAGAGTCAGATTACCGAAGAGTTCTATCAGCGCGGCATCGACAGAGCGATGTTCGCCAATACGCGCGGCCTGAAGCAGGGGTGGCATGTCATGCTGTGGCGGCATCGCCTGAAGCAGTGGCGCAGCGATAACGGCTGTTCGCAACCGGCCTGAGCCACAAGACGTTGGGATCCGCCGCGTTAGCGCGTATACTCGCTCTCCCTTTTGCCGGAGAGAACGACACATGCATGCAGGTATGCCATTACTGAGCCACGCGGAGCAGCAGGAAGCGGCGGATCGCATCCATCAGCTGATGGAACAGGGCATGAGCAGCGGTGAGGCCATTGCTCGCGTTGCGCAGGAAATTCGTGAGCAGCATCAGGGCGCTCAGGTTGCGGTGCTGTTCGATGACGAAGACGAGCAGCAGGATGCCGCACCGGAGGCGTCGCGGGATGACGATGCTGAAGAAGACGAAGACTATTGATGTTATCGGGGCCGCGCAAGCGGCCCCGTGAGTGTCAACCGTTGGCCGCCACGGCGGCAGCGGCCTGTTTCGCTTGTTCCACCGCCTGTTCCGTGGTGTCCGCCGTCGCCAGCGCTACACCCAGGCGGCGTTGGCCGGCGATTTCCGGCTTGCCGAACAGACGCAGCTGGTTGTGCCCGCGCAGCGCGTTTTCCAATCCGCTGAAGCGCACATCGGTGCTGGTGAGCTGTGGCAGGATCACCGCCGAAGCGGAAGGGCCGAACTGGCGGATAGCGCCGATCGGCAAACCGAGAAACGCGCGCACGTGCAGGGCGAACTCAGACAGATCCTGTGAAATCATTGTGACCATGCCGGTATCGTGCGGGCGTGGCGACACTTCGCTGAAGATCACGTCGTCGCCGCAGACGAACAGCTCCACGCCGAACAGGCCGAAGCCACCCAGGGCTTTCACCACCTTCTCCGCGATAGCGTGAGCACGGCTCAGCGCCGTAGCCGACATACGCTGAGGCTGCCAGGATTCGCGATAATCTCCGTCTTCCTGACGGTGCCCGATCGGCTCGCAGAAATGCACGCCGTCCACGGCGCTGATGGTCAGCAGCGTAATTTCAAAATCAAATCTTACCAGCCCTTCGACGATCACCCGGCCACCACCGGCACGACCACCCTGTTGGGCGTAATCCCAGGCGCTTTGCAGCTGTTCGGGCGTGCGGATCAGGCTTTGGCCTTTGCCGGAGGAGCTCATCACCGGTTTGACGATGCACGGGTAGCCGATGTGTTCGACCGCCTGCCGGAAGGCGATTTCACTGTCGGCAAAGCGGTAGCTTGAGGTGGGCAGAGCGAGCTCTTCCGCCGCCAGACGGCGGATGCCTTCACGGTTCATCGTCAGGCGGGTGGCTTCGGCACAGGGCACCACGCGGTGGCCCTGGCGTTCAAGCTCGACCAGCATGGCAGTGGCGATCGCTTCGATTTCGGGAACGATATAGTCAGGCCGCTCTTGTTCGATAACGGCTTTCAGCGCGTCACCATCCAGCATATTGATGACGTGGCTGCGGTGCGCCACATGCATGGCGGGGGCGTCGGGATAGCGATCGACGGCGATCACTTCCAGACCGAGGCGCTGGCATTCAATGGCGACTTCTTTACCCAGCTCCCCGGAGCCGAGCAACATAACGCGGGTGGCGGAAGGGCGCAGGGCGGTTCCAATCGTTAACATAGTGTCGTACCTGGATCGGTGAAAGTAAGCGGATTGATGATCGGCGGGCAGTATATACGAAAACGATTGCGTTCACAGCCGCTGCGCCAGGTTTGTTGCTAACTGACTGTTTTTATAACAAACAGAAATATTTGCCCTGCATGAGCGATTATGCGTTAATAACCGACGGCGAAAGAAGGCCTACATATCACAGGGTTTTCGCGTCTCGTGCCGTTAAGGCAGGTTTATCAAGTAAAGGAAACACAAATGAGCAAGATCACTGGTCACGTTAAATGGTTCAACGAAAGCAAAGGTTTCGGCTTCATCACGCCTGCCGACGGTTCTAAAGACGTTTTCGTTCATTTTTCCGCTATCGTTAGCGATGGGTTCAAAACCCTGGCTGAAGGCCAGCAGGTTGAATTCTCCATCCAGGACAGCCAACGTGGCCCTGCTGCAGCCAACGTCGTTGCGATTTAACGACTGCGTTGCCGAGAAACCCGCCGCCGGCGGGTTTTTTTATGCCCGCACCCCGTAACGCCGCCCATCTCTGTTATCATTTACCCCTGATTCGGCGCCAACCTGCGGGCGCGCCGCCATTCCATTCGTCATATAAGAGTTATCGCCGTGAGCACAGTTTCTTTTTCTTCCCTGCCGCTGCCAGCCGAACAGTTGGCCAACCTCAACGAACTGGGGTACGCCGAAATGACGCCGGTACAGGCCGCCGCGTTGCCCGCCATCCTGCAAGGGCGGGACGTGCGCGCCAAGGCGAAAACCGGCAGCGGTAAAACGGCGGCCTTCGGCATTGGTCTGCTGAACAGTATCGTCGTCGGTCAGGTCGCCACGCAGGCGCTGGTGCTCTGTCCCACCCGCGAGCTGGCCGATCAGGTGAGCAAAGAGCTGCGCCGCCTGGCGCGTTTCACGCAAAACATCAAGATCCTGACGCTGTGCGGCGGTCAGCCGATGGGGCCGCAGCTCGATTCGCTGGTGCATGCGCCGCACATCGTGGTGGGGACGCCGGGCCGTATCCAGGAACACCTGCGCAAGAAAACGCTGCAGCTGGACGAGCTGAAGGTGCTGGTGCTGGATGAGGCCGATCGCATGCTGGACATGGGGTTCGCCGACGACATAGACGATGTGATCAGCTATACGCCGCCGCAACGTCAGACGCTGCTGTTTTCCGCCACGTACCCGGCAGGCATCGAGCGCATCAGCGCGCGCGTTCAACGCCAGCCGCTGAGCGTCGAGGTGGACGATGGAGAAGCGCAGGCCTCCATCGAACAACGCTTTTATGAGACTACGCGCGATCAGCGCCCGGCGCTCCTGGTGTCGGCTATTCGCTATCATCAACCCGCGTCCTGCGTGGTGTTCTGCAATACCAAACGCGATTGTCAGACGGTGCTTGAGGCCCTGGAGGCCCGCGGCATCAGCGCGCTGGCGCTGCATGGCGATCTGGAACAGCGCGACCGCGACCAGGTGTTGGTGCGTTTCGCCAACCGCAGTTGCCGGGTATTGGTGGCGACCGACGTTGCCGCACGCGGGCTGGATATTAAAGAGCTGGAGCTGGTGGTCAACTACGAACTGGCGTTCGATCCCGAAGTGCATGTGCACCGTATTGGCCGTACCGGCCGCGCCGGCATGAGCGGGTTGGCGATCAGCCTGTGCACGCCGCAGGAAATGGCACGTGCGCACGCGATTGAAGACTATCTGCAGATGAGCGTCGACTGGTCGCCGGTGTCCGAGCTGAGCGGGGCGGCCAACGGCTCGCTGGAGGCGGAGATGGTGACGCTGTGCATCGACGGCGGCCGCAAGGCGAAGATCCGTCCCGGCGATATTCTCGGGGCGCTGACCGGTGATGCCGGGCTGACGGCGGCGGAAGTGGGCAAGATTGACATGTTCCCAGTGCATGCCTATGTCGCAATCCGCAAAGCCAGCGCGCGCAAGGCGCTGCAACAGTTGCAGCAGGGCAAAATCAAAGGCAAAAGCTGCAAGGTGCGGCTGCTGAAATAAGCCGAAGGCGGGCGGCGGTTTGCCTTCCCGCCACGATCTATTTATACTGTACATAATTACAGTAATTTGAGTTTTTGAGGACGCACGCATGGCGGTTGAAGTTAAATATGTGGTGGTGAGAAACGGTGAGGAAAAAATGACTTTCGCGAGCAAGAAAGAAGCCGACGCCTACGACAAAATGCTGGATCTGGCGGACAATCTCGGGGAGTGGCTGCAGCAGGCACCGCTGACTCTGGATGACGAACAGCGCGAAGGCTTGAGCTTCTTCCTGGCGGAGAATAAGGACGCGCTGGGTCTGATTTTGCGTGGCGCTTCGCCGGCGGAAACCCTCAAAAAACCGGCGGAAAGCAAAGCGAAAAAAGCGACATCTAACCCAAAAGAGGGATCTGCGTCAGAAAAGCAAGCAGCATAATGACTTATGTTGCGGTGTTGTGATGAAAAAGGATCTAAAATGAGCCGTGAAATAACTTTCTTCAGCCGCTTTGAGCAAGACATTCTGGCCGGGCGTAAAACCATCACCATTCGGGATGCCAGTGAGTCGCACTTCGAACCGGGCGAGGTATTGCGCGTAAGCCGCAATGAAGACGGCGTCTTTTTCTGTTTTATCGAAGTGCTGTCGGTAACGCCGGTGCGCCTGGATGCGCTGACCGAACGCCACGCACAGCAGGAAAACATGTCGCTCGGCGAACTGAAGCAGGTGATCAAGGAAATCTATCCGGGCCTGGATGCGCTGTTTGTCATCGAGTTCGTCAAACGGTAACTCTTTGCCGAAACCCTGTTGTGAGCCAGGGATGGGCGCCCGGATAGCGCTAATCACAACGGGAGGACATATGAAAAAAATGGGTTTGGCTATCGCCTTGTTGGCCATGATGGGAGCATCAACCGCGGTGTGGGCGCAGGATCACGAGCAACGCACCGCCAAGGTGGGGCAGTGTGCAGGCCTGCAGCCGGCGGATATCGCCGCCCAGGTCAAGCGCGACTTCTTGCAGAACCGCATCACGCGTTGGGAGGCGGACAAAAAACTGCTGGGCACCGCAACCCCGATCGCCTGGGTGAGCCCGGATGCCATCACCGGCAAGGATCAGGTGTGGCAGGTACCGTTGACGGTGCGTGGCACCAAGGCAGATAAAACCTACAACGTGACGCTCAACTGCAACACCGGCGAAATCGCCTACAGCGCGCCGCAGTAATACTGTTTTGCAATAAAAAGCCCGCCTGGTGGCGGGCTTGATGCATCAAGACGAGGTCAGTCGCTGAACGGGATCACCAACTCACCCGGCTTCACTTCCAACCCCTTCGCCAGTTTTTTCGCCAGCGCTTCGGTTTTGCTGTTGTCAGGATTTAGCACATAAGCCGGCTTTTGGTCGAAGTAAGACTTCAGTGACTGGTTCAGATACGGCGTCAGCGCTTTCATTACCGTCTGCATTTTTTCCGGCTGCACGCTGTAATCAGTCAGCTCCATGTCCTTCAGGAAAATGGCGCCCTGCGCCCGGTCGTAAACCGGCTGCGCCTTCAGCGTCAGCTTCAGATCCGCGGTCTGCGGGCCGAGAATCGACGTGATATTGACCTTGGCGTCGCCGGAAAGGGTAACTTTACCCGGTTCGCTGCGGCCGATTTGGCTTTGCAGCTGAGTCAGCACGATATTGGCGTCCACCAAGCCGGGCACGCCGATCTGCTTCTGATAGTCGTTGTGTTTCTGCAGGTAATCATTCACTTCCTGCTCGCTCAGGGTGTACTGGGTCAGTTGATTGCAACCGGCCAATACGCCGGCGAACAGCAGGGCGGCTGCGCCCATCAGGATCTTCTTCATTAATGCCTCATTGCGACTGCTGGCGAAAAGTGCTGCAGATAATTGATTAATCATTATAAACGTTCCGCCTGCGCGTGAAAACGACAGGCGGCGATGTGCAAAGGATAGTGCGCGCAAAAGCGGGTGAGACCTATCGGATAACGCCGAAAGCATCAGCGCCGCAATCGTAGCGCCAAGAGAATTACGCCGGCCACGCAGGCCGCGCTCCCCAACAGCGGGAACAGCGGGATGCCCCACAGCCGCAGCGAAGAATGCATCAGATAAGGCGCCAGGCCCAGAGCAAAAGCGGCGGTGACGATGGCGATAGCCAGCGTGACGGCGGCGCGTTCCAGCGCTTTGCTCAATTGGCCGAGGTTCTTGACGTTGATCTCGGCATTGAGCTGCCCCCGCTTCAGGCGACGTACCAACAACCGCAGGGTTTGCGGCAGCTCCTCTCCGGCGTCGAGCGCTTCCCCGCCCAGGGCCAACAACCGCTGGCGCACGGCGTCGGGGGCATAGCGCTGCAGCACCGTTTGTTGCAACATCGGCTTGAGCGTGGCGACGATGTCGAAGGCCGGATCCAATCGGTGCAGTACGCCGTCGGCGGTGATTAACGCCTTGAACAGCAGCACCAGATCGGGCGGCAGCGCCAGCTGGTGTTCACGCGCCATCACCAGCAGGTCGGTCAAGGCTTTACCCAGCGTCAGGGTGGCGGCGGCCTGTTTGTCGAGAAAGTTTTGCGCTGCCAACTCCAGATCCATCAGGTCCAATGGCTCGCTGTCCGACCAAGCGATCAGCGTGTTGACGATGCCTTCTGATTGACGATCGGCGATGGCTTGCAGCAGCAAAAGTAACTGGTTGCGCCGCCGCTCGGACAGCTGGCCCACCATGCCGAAGTCGATAAAGCCGACGCGGTCGCCGCTCAGCGCCATGACGTTGCCGGGGTGGGGATCGGCGTGATACAGCCGATGCTCCAGCACCATGCTCATAAAGGCGCGGGCGCCGCGTTGTGCCAGCAGCGGGCCGTCAAAGCCTGCCGCCGCCAATTGCTGAGGGTTCTCCGGCGCGGTACCGGGCAAGTATTCCTGCACTAACAGACGCGGAGACGACCATTGCCAATAGATTTTCGGCACGACCACGTCGGGTTCTCGTGCAAACATCTTGGCGACGCGATCGCAGTTATGCCCTTCGTGAGTCAAATCCAGCTCGTGATTGAGCGCCGTCGCCAGCGCTCGGACCATCTGCCGCGGCCGATAGCGTGCCAGCGTGGGGCTCTGCTGCTCCACGGTTTCCGCCAGCGAGGCCAGCAGCCGCAGATCGGCGTGGATGGTTTTCGCCAGGCCGGGCCGCAGCACTTTCACCACCACCTGTTCGCCACTGTGCAAGCGGGCGCGGTAAATTTGCGCCATCGACGCTGCCGCCAGCGGCGTGCGATCGAACTCGGCAAACAGGTGCTCGGGCTCGCCCCCCAGATCGGCAACGAGCTGCGGCGCCAGTGTCTCCCATGGCAATACCGCCGCTTGGCTGTGCAGGCGATCCAGTTCGTCGGTCCAGGCCGGATCCAGGAGGTCAGAACGCGTGGCCAGGATCTGACCGAATTTGACGAAGGTGGGGCCCAGCGCCTCGAGCGCCTCCCGCAGCCGTTCAGGCAGGGTCTGTGCGTCCTGCAGGGCGGGCTCGCCGCGGACACCGCGCAGCAATGCCCCCAGGCCCAGCAAGCGCAGAACGTCTTGCAGACCATAACGAATCAGAACGGAGGTAATTTCCTTCAGCCGCGCCCGATCGCGAGCGGTGGCGAGCACCATTTTCAACATCAGTACGCCATGTCCTTTTTGTGACTCTCGAACGTTATTGTTCCATATCCAGTAGCAACGGCACCTCGCTGCGCTGCGCCATGCGGTTGCGGTAGGCTTCCACGTTATCCGGCAGCGCAACCCCGGCGACGATCGACAACGAACGTAGCAGCGGGAACAGATGAATGTCGTCCTCGGACAGCTCGCCGTTCACCGCGTCAGCGGAGACGATCAGGGGTGACAGGGTTTGCAGATCGGCCTCCAACTGAGCGATCAGATCGGCGCTGTTGGCGAGATGTTCGGCGAAATCTCCGATTGACGCCTGTTTTTTATCGATAAAGTACTGGCGCGCACTGGCGGTGGCAAACTCTTCGAAATCGGCGTGCGCAATACGCGGCAGCAGCAATTTTGCGCTGTAACCGCCGACCCGCTGCAGCCATTCGGCGATAGCCGGGTTGGTGCGGCCGGTCAGGACCGGCTTGCCGTCCAACCCATCGACATAGCGTACGATATCCAGGCTTTCCGGCATCGCTTCACCGTTGTCTTTAATCAGAATCGGCACCATTTTTTTGCCGATCAGGTTGAACGGGGTCGTCTCATCGTCGTTGAGCAACGTGACCAGGCGAATCGGCAAACGTTTCAGGCCGAAAATCATGCGGGCTTTAACGCAGAATGGGCAATGATCGTAAATGAACAGTTTCATGCTTGCTCCGGGTTGTCAGGTTTTAACAGCAATAGTTACCACAGCTTATCGAGGCTGTCTTGACGTGCGTGTGTTGGATGGTGCGTTATTGCGATATTGCCCGCGCACCGGCACGGGCTAGAGGGCGTTATTTCTTGGCCGGTACCGAGTTGAGCACATCGATCAGGTGAATGCGAGCTTCTTCGAGGTCGATTCTGTCACGTTCGTTGGCGGCGGTGACGACCTGCAGCTGCTTGATAATATCGTCCTTCAGGCCGGCGTCGCTGGCGAGGATGTGGGCCAGTGCTTTTTCCACCAGGGTGGAACGCGCATAAATCATGCGCAAGTTCAGTATCATATGTTCGAGTAGTTGCGGTAATTTTGCTTCTTCGCTCATGCCGACGGGCTCCTGTGGGTGTTTTTACTAACAGGATAGCAGCTGTTGCCGATTCGGCCGGATTTCTATGGCGTTAACCGCCGCGCAGCATCATCGGGGCGCTGCGTCGTGGGCTGAACTGCCAGTACAGCGCCAGCAGCGTAGCGAAGCCTACTGCCCCAAGCAGCAACCAGGGCAGCTCCGGCATGTTCATCGTGCGTCCGGTATCGTACATCCAGCCGCCGCCGGTGTAACCCAACGCGCCACCCAGCGCCAGGCCAAGGCGACTGAAGCCCATATAGCTGCCGCGTGCACGCGGATCCGCCAGCGAAGCGCTTAGCGTTTCGCGCGCCGGCTCGGCGATAATCGATCCCAGATAGAAGCAGCAGATCAGTGTGAACACCCCCTGCAGGGTGGTGGCGAGGCCAATCGGCAGCAGGCTGAGCGTCATTAGCAACAGGCCCGCCATCAGGCGCTGCTCAAGCCGGAAGTGTTTTTCTCCCCAACGCGCCAACGGATAGAGCAGCGACAATGACAGCGCCGCTTCAATCGCATACATCCATTTTACTGCCGCCGGTGAACCGGCGATTTCGTTGACCACGATCGGCAGCATCAGCATCACCTGTACCGCCAGCATATAGTAACCGGTCAGCGTCAGGACATAGGTGAGGAAGCGGCGATCGCGCAGTACCCGCAACATGCCTTCCTTCATCGGTATACGCACGGTAGAGATGCGGTAAGCCGGCAGTAGCCAAGCGTTCCAGCCAGCGGCGAGCACGAAGATCGCCGCCCCAACCCAGCAGACAAAGTGGAAATCGTACTGCAGCAGCCAACTGCCGATCAGCGCGCCGACCACCGCCCCCGCGCTGTCCTGCATCATCAGCAGCGAGAAAAAACGGCCGCGTTCATGCGGGCGGGTCAACTTGATTACCAAAGCGGTGCGCGGCGGATCGAATAACGTGCCGCCGAGGGCGGACAGCGCGCAGGAGAACCACAGGATCCAAGGCTCATCCGCCATCGCCATGGTAGCGAAACCGGCGGCGCGCAGCAGCATGCCGGTGACGATCATCGGCTTGGCGCCGAAGCGATCGGCGATGGCGCCGCCAAAGATGCCGAGCCCTTGTTGCAGCAGCTGACGCAAACCCAGCGCGATGCCGACGATCAGCGCCGCCCACCCTAATTGATCGACAAAGCGGATCGAAATAAGCGGGAACACGACAAAGAAGCCTAAAACCACCAGCAGGTTGTCGAGCAACAGAAAATATTTACCCAAGCTGCGCGCTTGCGACACCAGAGACATGCATCACCATGAGCAATTAAGAGAGAGGGGAAGGCAACCCCACCATTCTCTACCCAATTGCCAGACGGCGACAGGGGCGGAGTAGATAATATTTTTTTATCGTCAAGGTGTTACCTGCGCTGCAAAATGGGCGGAAAAACGCCGTAAAACGCGTATTCGGCGATTTACTGAGCGACCGGGATTTTACCTCGGGGGCGGGCTACGGTTATATTGAATGCAGGGAAGTGCGGTTCTGAGGCGCTATTGGCTAAATAAAGTCATGGCATTAGATCGGCGCCGGATAATTAACCATGCGACTTCCCAATAAATACTTCTTATCGAACCGTTTTGACTGCGGGGGAAATGATGTTCGGCTACCGCTCTGCATCGCCAAAAGTACGTCTTACTACCGACCGGATGGTGGTCCGTTTAGTGCATGAACGGGACGCCTATCGTCTGGCGGACTATTATGCCGAGAACCGGACCTTTCTCAAACCCTGGGAGCCGGTGCGCGATGAAAGCCACTGTTATCCGTCCGGCTGGCAGGCGCGCCTGGGGATGATCGCTGAAATGCAAAAGCAGGGCAGCGCCTACTATTTTATCCTGCTCGATCCGGAAGAGCAGGAAGTCCGCGGTGTGGCGAACTTCAGTAACGTGTTGCGCGGTTCGTTTCACGCCTGTTTCCTCGGCTATTCGCTGGGGGAGAAATGGCAGGGGCAAGGGCTGATGTTCGAAGCCTTGCAGTCCGCCATCCGCTATATGCTGCGCCAACAGCGCATGCACCGCATCATGGCCAACTATATGCCGCACAACCAGCGCAGCGGCGCATTGCTGACGCGTCTGGGATTTGAACGCGAAGGTTACGCCAAGGATTACCTGCTGATCGATGGCCAGTGGCAAGACCACGTTTTGACGGCATACACCAATAAAGAGTGGCTCCCCCCACGTTGAGGCCAAACGATGAAATATGAATTGAACGCCAAAGAGGCCCGGGTCATCGGCTGCCTGTTGGAAAAACAGGTGACGACGCCGGACCAATACCCGCTTTCGCTTAACGCCATTACCCTGGCCTGTAACCAAAAGACCAACCGCGAGCCGGTGATGGATCTGAGCGAGAGTGAGGTGCAGCAACTCCTCGATCTGTTGCTGCGCAAACATTTCCTGCGCACCCTCAGCGGATTCGGCAATCGGGTAGTGAAATACGAGCAGCGGTTTTGCAATTCCGAGTTTGGCCAGCTGAAACTTTCACCCGCCGAACTGGCGGTGATCGCCACTTTGTTGCTGCGCGGTGCGCAAACACCGGGCGAGCTACGCACCCGCACCAATCGGATGCACGAGTTCAGCGATGTCAGCGAGGTCGAGCAGGTGCTGCAACAGCTGGCCACGCGGGAAGATGGCCCGTTCGTGGTGCGCCTGGCTCGTGAGCCGGGCAAGCGCGAAAGCCGGTTCATGCATCTGTTCAGCGGCCAGATTGATGAAGCGCCGCCGGCGGCGTTCGAATCCGAGGAAGACAGCGAACTGAGCGCCAGGGTCAGCGCATTGGAAAACGAAGTGGCGGAGCTGAAACGGCAGCTGCAACACCTGTTGGCGAGGGATGCGAATGACTAAATTACGAGTAGGCGTGGTGGGATTGGGCAGTATCGCGCAGAAGGCTTACCTGCCAATCCTCGGCCAAGCGGCGGATTGGACGCTGGTGGGCGGTTTTTCGCCCAATCAGCAAAAAGCGCAGCCGCTGTGTGACAGCTACCGCATGGCCTGTTTCTCCCGGCTGGACAGCCTGGCCGAACAGTGCGACGCCGTATTTGTCCACAGCAGCACCGCCAGCCATTTTTCGGTCATTGGCGAGCTGCTAAACCGCGGCGTGCACGTTTACGTCGATAAGCCGCTGGCGGAAACGCTGGAGCAGGGCGAGCAGCTGCTCGAGTTGGCCGAGCGGCGAGGCAAAACGCTGATGGTGGGGTTCAACCGCCGTTTCGCGCCGCTTTACCGGCAGCTCAAGCTGGAAATGAACCAGCCGGTCTCTATCCGTATGGATAAACATCGGGCGGACAGCGTCGGTCCGCACGATCTGCGTTTTACCCTATTGGATGATTACCTGCACGTGGTAGACACTGCGCTGTGGCTGGCGGGCGGACGCGAGCAACTGTTGAGCGGCAGCTTACGGGCCAGCGCCGCAGGCGAAATGCTGTACGCCGAGCACCACTTCGCCTGCGGCGACACGCAGGTGACGACCAGTATGCATCGCCGCGGTGGCAGCCAGCGCGAAAGCGTGCAGGCGGTGACCGACGGCGCGCTGTATCAGTTGACCGATATGCGCCACTGGCTGCGTGAAGATGTACAGGGTGAGTTGGAACAGCCGGTGCCGGGTTGGCAAAGCACGCTGGTGCAACGCGGCTTCGACGGGGCGGTACGGCATTTCCTTGATGCCGTCGCCAACCAGAGCGCGCCGGAAACCGGCGGCGAACAGGCGCTGGTCGCCCAGCGGGTGGTCGAGCGTTTGCTGCGGGATAACTCTATGTAACATATGGCGGTAGCTATTCTTTTCCGGATGCGTAAACTGAGCCGATTGTTTCACTGACGCCTGCTGTTGCAGGCGTTGATATTTACGGTACCTATCAGACAACCACATGAACCTACTCAAATCCTTGGCTGCCGTCAGCTCGATGACGATGTTTTCGCGGGTGTTGGGCTTTGCCCGCGATGCGATCGTCGCGCGCGTGTTCGGGGCCGGCATGGCAACGGACGCCTTCTTCGTGGCGTTCAAACTCCCTAATCTGCTGCGCCGTATCTTTGCCGAAGGCGCGTTTTCGCAGGCCTTCGTGCCGATCCTGGCCGAATACAAGAGCCAGCAGGGTGAAGAAGCGACGCGCACCTTTATCGCCTATGTCTCCGGGCTGTTGACGCTGGTGCTGGCGGTGGTGACGGTGTTGGGGATGCTGGCCGCGCCCTGGGTGATCTACATTACTGCGCCGGGCTTTACCGACACGCCCGACAAATTTGCGTTGACCTCGGCGCTGCTGCGCATCACGTTCCCCTACATTTTGTTGATCTCACTGGCGTCGCTGGTGGGGGCTATTCTCAATACCTGGAACCGCTTCTCGATCCCGGCCTTTGCCCCCACGTTGCTTAACGTCAGCATGATCGGCTTCGCGCTGTTCGCCGCCCCGTATTTCCACCCGCCGGTGCTGGCGCTGGCCTGGGCGGTGGTGGTCGGCGGCGTGCTGCAGCTGGGTTATCAGCTGCCGCACCTGCGCAAGATCGGCATGCTGGTATTGCCGCGCCTCAAACTGGGTGATGCCGGGGTCTGGCGCGTGATGCGCCAGATGGGGCCAGCGATCCTCGGGGTGTCGGTCAGCCAAATCTCGCTGATCATCAACACCATTTTCGCTTCGTTCCTGGTGTCCGGCTCGGTGTCCTGGATGTACTACGCTGACCGCCTGATGGAGTTTCCGTCCGGCGTGTTGGGCGTGGCGTTGGGCACCATCCTGCTGCCGTCGTTGGCCAAAAGCTTCTCAAGCGGCAACCACGACGAGTATTCGCGCCTGATGGATTGGGGGCTGCGCCTGTGCTTCCTGCTGGCGTTGCCGAGCGCCATCGCGCTGGGTATTTTGGCCAAGCCGTTGACCGTCTCGTTATTCCAGTACGGCAAGTTCAGCGCCTTTGACGCAGCGATGACGCAACGCGCGTTGGTGGCGTACTCGGTAGGGCTGATGGGGCTGATCGTGGTTAAAGTGTTGGCGCCAGGCTTCTATTCGCGGCAGGACATTAAAACGCCGGTCAAGATCGCCATCATCACGCTCATCATGACACAGGTGATGAACCTGGCGTTTATTGGTCCGCTTAAGCATGCCGGTCTGGCGCTGTCGATCGGTTTGGCGGCCTGCCTGAACGCCACGTTGTTGTATTGGCAGCTGCGCAAGCAGAAGATCTTCCAGCCACAGCCGGGTTGGGCACTGTTCCTCACCAAGCTGGTGATCGCCGTGCTGGTGATGTCGGCGGTGCTGATTGGTGTGATGTGGCTGATGCCGGCCTGGGATCAGGGCAATATGCTGGAGCGTTTGCTGCGCTTGGCGGCGGTGGTCGTGGCCGGCGTGGTGGCCTACTTCGGCGTGCTGGCCGGGTTGGGTTTCCGCCCGCGTGATTTTGCGCGCCGCGTCGCCTGAGCCGAATGCAAGAATAAAAAAGGTCGCCTTGGCGACCTTTTTGCTTTCCGCGCAGTGCGGTTTACATACGTTCGACGGTTTCGATGCCGAGCGTATCCAGACCCGTTTTCAGCGTTTTAGAGGTCAGCAGCGCCAGCTTCAGGCGGCTCTGACGCGCTTCTTCGCTGTCGGCGTTGAGGATCTGGCAGTGCTCGTAGAAACCGGAGAACAAGCCCGCCAGATCGTACAGGTAGCTGCACATGACGTGCGGCGTGCCTTCACGTGCAACGGTAGTGAGCACCTCTTCGAACTGCAGCAGGCGAGTGGCCAGTGCAATTTCACGCTCTTCGGTCAGTGTCAGCGGCAGCGTCAGGCTGCTTTCGTCGATCCCGGCGCGTTTGAATACCGATGCCACGCGGGTATAGGCGTATTGCATATAAGGCGCGGTATTGCCTTCGAAGGCCAGCATGTTATCCCAGTCGAAAACATAATCGGTGGTGCGGCTTTTCGACAGATCGGCGTATTTCACCGCGCCGATGCCGACCACGCGGGCCACGGTTTTCATTTCCTCTTCCGGCATGTCCGGGTTTTTGCCGGCGATCAGCTGTTCGGCGCGTTCGATGGCCTCATCCAGCAGATCGGAGAGCTTCACGGTGCCGCCTGAGCGGGTTTTGAACGGCTTGCCGTCTTTGCCCAGCATCATGCCGAACATGTGGTGTTCCAGCGAGACGGACTCAGGCACGTAACCGGCTTTGCGCACGATGGTCCAGGCCTGCATCAGGTGCTGATGCTGGCGGGAGTCGATGTAATACAGCACGCGGTTGGCGCCCAGGGTCTCGTAGCGATATTTGGCGCAGGCGATATCGGTGGTGGTGTAGAGGTAGCCGCCATCCTTTTTCTGGATGATGACGCCCATCGGGTCGCCGTCCTTGTTCTTGTATTCGTCGAGGAACACCACGGTGGCGCCTTCGCTTTCCACCGCCAGCCCTTTGGCTTTCAGATCGGCGACGATGCCCGGCAGCATCGCGTTATACAGGCTTTCGCCCATCACGTCGTCTTCGGTCAGCGTGACGTTCAGGCGGTTATAGGTCAGCTGGTTTTGCGCCATGGTGATGTCGACCAGCTTGCGCCACATTTTCAGGCAGTACTGATCGCCGCCCTGTAGCTTCACGACGTAAGCGCGCGCGCGCTCGGCGAACTCGGCGTCTTCGTCGTAATGTTTCTTGGCTTCGCGATAAAACTGTTCGAGATCGGACAGGCCCATATCGCTGGCGTTTTCATTCTGCATTTTTTCCAGGTAGGCAATCAGCATGCCGAACTGGGTGCCCCAGTCGCCGACGTGGTTGGCGCGGATCACTTTGTGGCCCAGAAACTCCTGGGTACGTGCCGCGGCGTCGCCGATGATGGTGGAGCGCAGATGGCCGACGTGCATCTCTTTCGCCACGTTCGGCGCAGAGTAGTCGATAACGATGGTTTGCGGTTCAACCGGGGCAATGCCCAGCTTCGGTGCATTCAGCACCTGGTCGGCCTGGCGGGCGACCCAGTCGCTGTTCAGGAAAATGTTGATAAAGCCGGGACCGGCGATTTCCACTTTACTGGCGACATCGCCGAGATCCAGCAGTTGCACCACTTTTTCCGCCAGCTGACGGGGCGGCATGCCCAGCTTTTTGGCGACTGACATCACGCCGTTGGCCTGGTAATCACCAAACTGCGCCTTGGCGGAAGGGCGGACCTGCGCTTCGCAATCGGCTGGCGCACCAGCGGCGATCAGCGCCTGGCTGACTTTATCTGAAAGAAGAACCTGAATATTCACCGGGTTACCTTAATGACGAACGAGGAGCTGAAGCCAGCCCCTGCGGGATTCAACGGTGGCGGGCGCGACGGGCGACCTCCACAAAACAGCCTGCAATTGTAACCGATCTGACGGAGCCCGTCAGCAGTTGGCGCGGCCGCTGCGATGAAACAGTTGTCGGGTGCGGCGCGTAGAATGCCTGAAGGTGAAAAGCAGAATGACCTGACCAGAATGTACGGAGGGGAGAGTTATGAGGCTAACGCTTTTTATTGTGACGCCTGGCATCCAGCGTGTTGGTGCGGCGTGATTTAAAATGACGGTAGATGGCGTATACGGCGATAATTATCAACACCAAGGAAATCGTCAGCAATAACATAATGATCATCTCGAATTTAAATTTTCTCCAAAGTAGCTGAGTTGTACTGGTGAATCAATTGTCCGAGGTTAAATTAAGATAATCCTTAGTTTTTTATTAATTATTGAATTTTATTGTCTTTGTTTACAATGGGTTGATTGTTGTTTTTTTGTGAATTTGATAAGTGGATAAAGTGTGATTAAATGAAGCGATTCAATCGGTTTAACCCGCGAATCACGAATGGTTTTGTGAAAAATAACTTAAATCATAACGTCATGATGAAGGGTTATAATGGCTTGCGAAAATTCTTAATTTTTATTTTTCTGTTGACTTAATAAGCTGCCTTCTTAATAAAAAGTTGGTTTTTTGCTCTCTCCGCACGCAACCGAAAATCATTCTGAATGACTGCTGAAAACCCTCTCAACGCTGGCGAGCGCTGTCGCCACCGTGTAAATTACGGCGTTTAACTTTGTGCTCCGTTGTTTTGAGGTTCCTATGACCACTCCCTTGCAGGCCATTGCCGAGCTTGACGATCTGAAGCTCGACCTGCCGCGTTTCGAGCAGGCGTTGCAACAATTTGCCGCCAGATTGCGGCTTGATCTGTCTGCCTTTATCGCCGATCACATCTCCCTGCGTTGTCACCAGAACGCTACCGCCGAACGCTGGCGCCAGGGATTGATGCAGTGTGGGACACTGCTGTCCGAATCGATGATCAACGGGCGGCCTATCTGTTTGTTTGATTTACAGCAGCCGCTGGCCGTGGGGCCGTGGCGCATAGATTGCGTCGAGCTGCCGTACCCCGGGGAGAAACGCTATCCGCATGAAGGGTGGGAACATGTCGAATTGGTGCTCAGCGGCGATCCGCAGACGCTGCATGCACGGGCGTTGAGTCACCTTGCTGATGAAGCGTTGTTGGCGCCGGGGATCAAGCTGAAGCAAAGTTCGCCAAAAGGCGAAGGCGAACGGCTGCCGAACCCGACGCTGGCCATCACCGATGGAACGGTTACGATCAAGTTTCATCCTTATTCCATTAGAGACATCGTCGCCAGCGAACAAGGCTAGCCAGCCAGTGCCGCACAGGCTTGCGCCATGCGATCGAGCGCTTCATTGAGCAGGGCCCGCCGGCAACCGAAGTTCAGCCGTACAAAGCGCCGATCGCCGAAATCCAAACCGGCGCTTAACCCAACGCCTGCGCGCTCGAAGAACTGATGCGGGTTATCCACCGGCAAAGCGCTGCAGTCGATCCAGGCCAAATAGGTGGCTTCGATCGGTAACAACGTCAATCCCGGCATAGCGTTGATGCGCTCTGTCAACCGATCGCGATTGGCGCGCAGATAAATTAACTGCTCATCCAGCCAGGGTTGCCCGTATTGATAGGCCGCCTGAGCGGCGACCAGCGCCAGCAGATTAACCTCCGGGACAATGCCGCTGCGTGCGCGTTTCAGCTTTTGTCTCAACGCTTCGTTGGGGACGATCGCCATCGAGGCGCCGAGCCCGGCGAGATTGAATGTCTTTGACGGTGACATCAGCGTCACGCTGCGTTGGGCCGCATCTTCATTCAGGGTGGCGAAAGGGATATGTCGCACGCCGGGTTCAAGTAGCAGCTCGCAGTGGATTTCATCGGAGCAGACGATTAAATCGTGCTCGCGAGCGAACTGATGGTGCTGCAACAGTTCGTCCCGGCGATAAACGGTGCCTCCGGGATTTTGCGGGTTGCACAGCAGCAGGAGCTTCTCGTTGCCGCTGAGCTGCCCATGCAGCGCGGAAAAATCCAGCACCCAACGTTGGTTTGCCGCCGTTAGCGGCACCGTGAGGTGTTTACGCCCGGCGAATTTGGCCGCTTTGCGAAACGGCGGATAAATGGGAGAGGGAGCCAGCGTGCTCTGATGTTCTTCGGTGCAGGCGCGCACGCACAGGTTCAGGCCGCACACCAACCCAGGCAGGAAAATGATCCATTCAGGCTTGATGTGCCAACCGTAGCGCTCTACCATGCGGCGGATAAAAACCTCAAGAAGATCAGGGGATGGGTGGGTGTAGCCGAATACGCCGTGCGCTACGCGCCGCTGCAAGGCTTCGATCACCGCTGGCGGCGAGGCGAAATCGCTGTCGGCGACCCAAAGCGGGAGGATGTCGCGGCCGCGATATTTATCCCACTTAACGCTGTCACTGTGACTGCGGTCTACCCATTGATCAAAATTGAATGCCATAGTTACAACCCTGAACCGGTTTATGCCTATGCATGAGCCTACGTGAGAAATGAAGAAATGAACAATTGCCGCCGTATGTTGGCCGTTATCTGGGGGTGACAATGATAAAACTGGAAGTTTGTTGCTTTAGCGTCGACTGTGCGCTGACGGCCGAACGGGCGGGCGCCGATCGCATCGAGTTGTGCGCCAGCCAGAGCGAAGGGGGATTGACGCCGAGCTATGGCACGCTGCGTCTGGCGCGCGAGCGGGTTGCGATCCCGGTGCATCCGATCGTTCGCCCTCGCGGTGGCGATTTTTGCTACGGCGCGGTGGATTTCGAGGTGATCAAGCAAGATATCCGCCACATCCGCGAGATGGGATTCCCCGGCGTAGTGGTAGGCATGTTGGACGAAGAAGGGCACATCGATCTGCCGCGCATGCGCGAAGTGATGAGGCTGTGCGAGGGGATGGCGGTGACGTTCCACCGCGCGTTCGACATGTGCCAGAATCCGATGGTGGCGCTGGAGCAACTGACTGAGCTGGGCGTGGCGCGCATTCTGACCTCCGGCCAACAGCAGAGCGCCGAACTTGGCCTGCCGTTGCTGCGTGATTTGCGTCAGGCCAGCCAGGGCCCGGTGATCATGGCGGGTGCCGGTGTGCGCCTCAGCAATCTGCACAAGTTCGTCGATATCGGCCTGCATGAACTGCACAGCTCTTCCGGCCATCTAGCGCCGTCGACCATGCGTTATCGCAAGGCGGGTGTCACCATGTGCTCCGATAACGAGTTTGACGAATTTAGCCATTATTGCGTGGATGGCGAAATGGTGGAGGCGATGAAAAACGCGCTGGCCTTGGTTGATCCCCTGGCGCAAAGCGCATAAACACGCAGCTAACCGTGTTTGATAACCGGTTTCCGGGCCGTAAGACCCCTTTGCGTGTCACCGAGCCCTCGGCGATCACGCAAGTACCAGGCCCCGGCGTTTTGCCGGGGCTTTTTTTATTTTGAGGATGATTAGTGCTGTGCATCGGGCGAGAAGTTGAAGACTTCGCCCGGAGTAATGCCGCAGTTTAAAACGCGCACCGCATTATTGCCACTTCCGGGATTGACCAGGATATCGTGGATAGTGCGATTGTTGTTCATGACAAAACGCGCGTAGTAGAGGTTGCCGATGCGTATCCAGGGAATAGCTTCATTGCTCTCGACAGTGTCGGTATAATTATCGTTGTACGAGCGGGCCCAAATGCCAGTCGAAGCTTGCGCGGTAGATTGATCGCCGATAGAGGATGCGATGGCCCAGAATGTTCTCAATCCCATACTCCGATGAATACGTTGACCCAAACCTTTATAAGCCGGGTTGTCTCCATTGGCGGTCAGGATATTGCTATCCGCCGTCAGATTCCCGTCAATAAACCAGCCAACAGGCTGTTTGTCAGCACCGATGGCGATCATATTGCTGTTCGTCAAACAATTTAGCGGAGCCGCATGTAGCTGATAGCTGCGTTGCGCAATGCTCAGTGTGCCTCTAAGAATGTTGTAACCCGCTTCATTGTTCAGACTGCCGTTCGTCCACATTGGCATGACGGTGTTGCTGAATGAAAGTTGATACCCGCCGTTCGCTTCGAAGCGAATGGCCTGAGGGGAGAGTGAACCCTTCGGTCCATTAGCGGTAGCGAAGTTAACATTGCTGATTTGCACTGGGGTGATATTTGATTGGCCAGTAGACTTTCTTAATACCAGGAACCCTCCAATGGTATCACCATAGTCATTAATATAAGAACCGTTGGCGATTTGAATATTGGCGGAGGAATCCGAGTCGATATCAATTCCGGTACCATTTCTGTCTGCCATGAAATTGCTCAGGCTAAGGCCGCCTAAATAGGAGGTTCCTTGTGTTGTAGTTTTGATAAAGATCTTTTTGCCATAAGAGAATACATTCACCATAAACGTATTGTCGTGGCGATCGAGATTGAAAGCACAAGAACCGGCTACGGCGATAGAGGCAGTCACCGCGTTTTCTGTCGGGCGCACGACGTTGGCATTGACGTGAACATTGGTAAATCTGTTGATGTCCCTGCTTTCATAAACCCTGTAGTCGCAGCGTACTGCCCAACCGTAGATATTCTCAAAGCTGTTGGCTTCTCCACGAGCTTCAACAAAATCATAGGCGCCTACATAACGGCAGTTGGCGACTGACAGAGCGCCGGTTGCGGTAATGGTGGCTCCGTATGGAACAAACGCCTCCGGCTGGGTGGCAGTATATTTCTGATCTGGATAGAGGAACGACCAACCATCAAAGACAACGTTCTTATCGCAGGCGAAACAAACCGTACCTGCCGGCTTTTTGATGATGAAAGCACTATCGTCAGCAAGGCCTGCCCGATTAGGGCCATTGTTTGTAAGACTTGCAGGGCCTTGAGCAATACCGCGGCGGGATCCTCTGACTGTGACGCCATTTGCGACGTTGATAGGTTGAGTGCTGGTCAGCAGATATTGAGCATTTTCCGAAGCATAGACCACTTTGTTTTTTAAACTCGCGGCATAGTTTAATGTCGCGCTGATTGCTGCGTCAGAGGCGGAAGTGCCACTAGGATCGGCACCGAAGTGATCGAAAGTCAGTTTCTGATCCAGTCGTTTCCAGCGCGCTCCTCCCGTTGTAACCACCACGGTACCGTTATTGTCCGCACTGGTTGTATCCGTTTTCGCATAATAGAATTCGCCGCCTCCGGTGAAGTGTCCAGCGGTGTGAGAAACTAAAAAGACAATCTGGTCATCTGTAACTGGCGTCAGATTACGCAATTCACTGATGTTATTAACACTAATCATATTGTTCATGAAATTTCTCCTGTTGGTTGGCAACACTATTCTCAATCAGGCTGGACGTTTCAAAAAGTCGATGAGGTTTGCTGGGTGCTGATACAGCGTGAAATTCAGGCCGCGGAAAGTGGAGCATGGATTGGCCTGGTACCTTGTAAAGACGCAGCACCGTTTCAACGCTGTTATTCGGTCGGCGGCCCCATCTCTTCTTGCGCTCGCTATGCCCTGCTGATAAATTTGTGAGTTAAAATCCTTTAAATATCATGATATTAAATGATTTTTTGGTATTTATTTGCGTGGTGAATGATTTGCGCTCTGCCGCTCATTATCGCGTCTGCATTTTATACCTGCTCACCGCCGGTTTTATGGCCGGAACATCACAGCATCAATTGAGGAGAGCCGTCGGCGCAGCCACAGAGCACGCCGACGGCGGACTTTACAAGGAGATAACGATAATGACCCGAACGGCACACTGTTTGACCGCTGCGCTTTTGCTGACGTTGGCCCTGACCGGCTGCCAGACCGCCAAGCGGCCTGTTTCTACATTAAGTAAGCCGCCCAGCGCGGAAGAAGTTGCCGAGCAAGACAAACGGCAGCGTGAAGCTGAGCGCATGCAGCAGTGCCAGCGCGAGCTGGATGCCATGCGCGGTATGGATAACGAAAAATACCAAAAATTCAAACGCGAGTTCGATACTTTGATGGGCGGCGCGGCGCAGTATGCCGGGGTACGCCAGCGGGTCAACACGGGCACGCAGGAAACCGTTGACGCCCTGTATCGTTATCGCACCAGCCGTCTGTGCGCAGACATCAGTTCTGCCATGATGACCGGCCTGGCTGAGCGCGGAGAACGCGCCCAATGACTCTCCGTGCGAGAAAGGCGCTACTGAGCCTGATGATAGCGTTGGCGTTTGCGCCGGCGGTGGTCGCTGCGGATGACGACGTGCCGGCGTTATTGCAGTTTGCCGAGCGCTATCAGCGGCAAGATGCACCGGCAGCGGATACCGCAGTCACTCAATCCCAGGCCCCACAAAAGTCAGCATCCCGGCCGGTTCAAACGCGTGAGACGGCGGCGCATAAGAAGCAGCTGGCGCAGTGGCAAAAGGCGCTGCGCGAGAAAGAGGCCCGATTGGAGCAACAGCAGGCGGTAATTCAATCACTGCAGCAGGAGCTGACCGCGTTGCGCGTCGCGTCCACCCTGACGGCTGCCGACAAACCGTCACCGGCACCCGATCTGAGCGCGTTGAGCAACTTCGCCAGCGGCGTGCGGCAGGCGCTGAACCTGACGCCGCAGGAGCGTAAGGCTCAGGCGCAGATCGCCGAAACGCAAGCGGCGTTAGCGCGGCAAAAGCAACAAACCGCGGAGCGCGATCGGCGTATTGCCTTGCTGGAACAACGGCTGGCGGTGCTGCCTGGCCAGGCGGATAACGCCTGGCAGGAGAAATTGGCCGCGGTGCAGACCGCCCACGATAAAGCGCGCCAACGTTATGAGCAGGATAAAAAAGCGGCCGTCGCTGAGCTGGAACAGCAGAAGGCCGAGGCTGCCAGGCTGACGGGCGAACTGCAGCAGCAGCTGGCGAAACTGCAAAAAGAGCAGGTGGATCAACGGCAGCAGGGGGGGCAGCAAGAGCAAAGCCTGAAGACGGCGCTGGCGCAGCAAAAGGCCGAAACCGCCAAGGCTGCGGGTGAACTTCAGCAGCAGCTGGCGCAGGTGCAAAAAGAGAGGGATATCGTACGCCAACAGGCCGAGCGGCAAGAAAAAAGCCTGAAGACGGCGCTGGCGCAACAAAAGGCGGAAGCCGCTAAGGCTGCGGGTGAACTTCAACAGCAGCTGGCGCAGGTGCAAAAAGAGAGGGATATCGTACGCCAACAGGCCGAGCAGCAAGAAAAAAGCCTGAAGACGGCGCTGGCGCAGCAAAAGGTCGAAGCCGCCAAGGCTGCGGCTGAACTTCAGCAGCAGCTGACTCAGCTGCAGAAAGAGCGTGATGGTCAACGCCAACAGGCTGAGCAACAAGAGCAAAACCTGAAGATGGCGCTGGCACAGCAAAAGGCCGAGGCCGCCAAAGCGACGGGTGAACTTCAGCAGCAGTTGGCAACGCTGCAGGGAAAAAACAAAACGCAAACCGAGCAGGCTAAGGCGCTGGAACAGCGTCTGGCGGCGCTGACGACGGAAAACGCGCAGACAGTGCAGCTACGGAATAAAGCGGCACAACAGGCGGATAAAACGGCGACGGAACTGGCGGCCGCGCAACAGGCACAGCAAGCCTTGCGCGAGGAACTGGATGGGCTGAGATCGCGGGCTAAATGGCTGCCGGAGAGTCAGACGCTCAAGAAAAAGCCGGAGCAACAGAGCTACGCCGCCGGTGTCGCTTTGGGGCGCGATATTCAAACGATGCTGGCGGAACGTAAAAATTGGGGTATCACGCCCGACAAAACCGTGCTGCTGGCGGGCGTGATCGATACCTTCAGCGGCCATTACCAGTTGAGCGATGCGCAGTTGACCAGCGCACTGGCGGAGTCGGAAAAAGCGGTAAATGACGCCAGAAACCAGGCGGCGAAGACGCAGACCAGCAAGGGTGAGGCGTTCGTCGCCGAGTTTAAAAAGAAGAAGGGTACGCAGAAGTCGCCTGCCGGTTTCTGGTATCGCATCGATTATGCGGGTGATGAGGCCATTAAGGAAAACGCGCGGGTGGACATCGTGGTGAAAGAAAGTTTAACCGACGGTCGCGTGATTCAGGATATGGATCGCAGTGGGAAGGTGATGTCCCAGCCGCTCTCCGCCTATCCGCCGTTGTTCCGCGAGGCGATCGGCCACCTGAAAAATCACGGCTCGCTGACGATGGTGGTGCCGCCGGCGTTGGCGTACGGTGAAACCGGCTATGCGCCGCAGATCCCGCCGAACGCGACGATGGTCTATGAGCTGCGAATTGTCGATGTCAGTAACGGGTGAATTCGGGCCGGCGCAGGCCGGCCCGAGTAGCGAGTACTAGGGTTTTTTGGCGGTCAGTACGGCGCGCAGGGGCGCCGGATAGCCTTCGACCGTTTTGCTGCGATCGTTCGGATCGAGGAATTCTGCCAGCGACTCGCTGGTCATCCAGTCGGTGCGGCGCTGCTCCTCGAGGCTAGTGACGCACATATCGGCGATCTTCACGTCGACGAAGCCACACTTCTCCAGCCAGCATTTCAGCGCTTCGGCGGAAGGGATGAAATACACGTTGCGCATCTGCGCATAACGATCGCCCGGCACCAGCACCTGGTGGCGATCGCCTTCCACCACCAGCGTTTCCAGCACCAGTTCACCTTCAGCCACCAGCTGATTTTTCAGCTGATACAGATGATCAAGCGGCGAGCGGCGATGATACAGCACCCCCATCGAGAACACGGTGTCGAACGCCGCCAAATCTGGCAACTGCTCGATGCCGAGCGGCAGCAGGTGGGCGCGCTGATCGCCGCCCAACAGCTTGCGCACCGCTTCGAACTGGCATAGGAACAGCTGCATGGGATCGATGCCTACGGCGAAGTGGGCACCGGCGCCGATCATGCGCCACAGGTGATAACCACTGCCGCAGCCAACGTCGAGAATGGTGCGGCCGGCCAGCGGAGAAATGTGCGGCAGCACGCGATCCCACTTCCAGTCGGAATGCCATTCGGTATCGATATCGATGCCATACAGCGAGAACGGCCCTTTACGCCACGGCATCAGGGTGCGCAGCATTTTCTCGATGCCTTCGAGCTGGCCCGGCGACAGGCCGGGCTCCATTTCGGCGCGCACGCCGTGCAGCAGATCGAGGCGGGTTGGGGTCAGCGTCGGCAAATGTTCTACCGAGTTGAACCACTGTTTGAATTTGCCGTGCAGCGATTCGCGTTGCCAGGCGCTGAGCTGCGCGGGCAGGGTATCCAACCAATGGCTGAGGGGACTCTTGGCAATATGCTGATAGAAATCACCGAACTCGATCATTGCGCCTCTCCCGCTTTCAGGGCGATCAGCGAACCGAAGTTGAAGCACTGGAACCACACTTCGGCATGCTCGAACCCGGCCTGTTGCAGTCGCGCTTTGTGCGCTTCTACCGAGTCGGTGAGCATCACATTTTCCAGCATGCTGCGTTTTTGGCTGATCTCCAGCTCGCTGTACCCGTTAGCGCGTTTGAAATCGTGATGCATGTTGAACAGCAGTTCGCCGACTTCGGCGTCTTCAAAGCTGAATTTCTCCGACAGCACCAGTGCGCCGCCTGGGCGCAGGCCGCGATAGATTTTCTCCAGCAGACGCAGGCGATCGGCCGGCTCGAGGAACTGCAGCGTAAAGTTCAGCACCACCATCGAGGCGTTTTCGATGTCGATGTCGCGAATGTCGGCTTCGATGATGTCGACCGGCGTGTCGGCGCGGAAGGCGTCGATATGGCGGCGGCAACGTTCCACCATCGCCGGCGAATTGTCGACGGCGATGATAGTGCAGCCAGGCACCTTGATATTCCGCCGCATCGACAGCGTCGCCGCGCCCAGCGAGCAGCCCAAGTCATACACCCGGCTGTCGGGTTGCACAAAGCGTTCGGCTAGCATACCGATCATCGAGATGATGTTGGAATAGCCGGGAACGGAGCGTTGGATCATGTCGGGAAACACTTCGGCGACGCGTTCGTCGAAGGTCCAGTCGCCCAGTTTGGCGATGGGGGCGGAGAAAAGGGTATCGCGGTTTGGCATAGCGGCAAATCAGTTCAGAATTCGAAGCTGCGTAGTCTAACAGAAAAGCGTAAAAAAGCGGAGCGGAAGCAGGCGGCGCGGCCGCCTGATGATAAAACGGGATCAATGCAGGCTGAAAATTAGATCCCAGGGCAGATAGAAGATATTTGCCAGAACCATCAACAACAAAGAGATATAGGTCGCGGCCATGCCTGAACGACGCCAGCGAACCTCGCGGTTGCGCAAACCGTAGTAATGCACCAGTCGCCCGGCCATCAGCATCAGGCCGCAAAGGTGAATCATCCAGATTTCCGCGCCGTTCATCTCCATGATCACCAGCAATACGGCAGCGATAGGAATGTATTCAACGGCGTTGCCATGCACGCGGATGGCGGTCTGCAATTCGTAAAAACCGCCGTCGCCGTAGGCTACGCGGTACTGCATCCTTAATCTGACTACGTCATAAGAGAGTTTGATCAACAACAATGCGCCGAGCACTACATAAAGCGCGCTTACCATTTTTAACTCCGTTCCCTAACCAAAACTGGCAGCCAGCATCATAGCCGTCATTGTATTCACTGTCGCGGGGAAATATTTGATGTTATTGGTCAGATTAATAGGTCAAAACAGTGCATCTTGCTCTGGCCAGTCCGGCGGCGCAGGCAAATCGGGGATCGCCCGGCGCAGCTGCTGCCAAATTTTTTGCGCTTGCTGGGGTGAATCGCCGTTGTCCGGCGTATGAATAAACAGATACGGTTGATGTTGTTGCTGCCACAGCGGCAGTTTTTGCTGCCAGGCTTCGAACCAGCGCAGGTTGTCGGCCAATTGGTCGCCGCCGATAAAGCGCACCAGCGGTTGGTCGGCGGTGACCAGAGCGTGCACCGGCAGCTTCGGTTTTTTCTGCTGGGCATCGCGCACGGCGGCGGTATGGGGGGCGGCGTGATGCACCGGGCGGCTGTCGAGGATCACCCGATTGATGCCGCGCTGATGCAGCCCCTGATTCAACGCGCGCTCTTCCTCGCCTTTGGCGAAAAATGCCGGATGACGCACTTCGACGCCGTAGGTGAATTCCTGCGGCAGGCTTTCGAAGAACTGCCACATGCGCGGCAGCTCGTCGGGGCCGAAGGCGGCGGGCAACTGCAGCCACAATTGCCCGATGCGTTGATGCACCGGGCTCAGGCAGTGGTAAAACGCCTGCAGCTCGGCGGCGCAGTTGCGCAGGGCGGCCTTGTGGCTGATGTCCGACGGGAATTTGAAGCAGAAGCGAAAATCGTCGCCGGTCATGTCGCGCCAGCGCTGCACGATGTCCAGCTTCGGCAGCGCGTAGAAGGTGGTGTTGCCTTCCACGCAGTTGAAGTAGCGGCTGTAATCCGCCAAGTCACGCAGCCCGATACGATTCCAGGCTGAATGTTGCCACTGGGGCAGTCCGATGTAGATCACGGCGTCGTCTTCCTTTACTTATCCTTGGCTTATCAGGCTACAACTTAACGTTACCGGTCGAGCGCGGCAAGAATTTCGCCGGTGTCGCGCACTCGCGCCAAACGCGGGAAGATGTGTTCGAACGCGAAACGGTGCATTTCCGCGTTCTGCGCGCTGCAGACGTCTTCGGCGATCACCAGCTCATAGCCGTGTTCCCAGGCGGCGCGGGCGGTGGATTCCACGCCGATATTGGTGGAAATACCGCCCAGCACCACAGACTTGATGCCGCGGCGGCGCAGCTGCAAGTCCAGATCGGTGCCGTAGAAGGCGCCCCATTGGCGCTTGGTGATCAGAATATCGCTGTCGCAGACCGCCAGCGGCGCGGGGAACTCCCACCAGCTGGCCGGCAAACCGCCGGCGGGCGCGGGAGCCGGTTTATCCACCGGTTGTTTCAGCGCTTCGGCGAAGGAGTCTGACCAACCGACGCGCACCAACAGCACCGGCGCGCCTAGCAGACGAAAACGCGCGGCCAGCAGGGCGGCGTTCGCCACCACCTGCTCGGCGCCGTGCGGGCCGCCGGCGTAGGGCAGAATGCCATTTTGCAAATCGATCAGCACCAGAGCGGTGGTTTGGGCGTCAAGTTTCAGCATGGATTTCATCTCGTTGCGAAGTGGATAAAAACTGTTCGGCGCGTCGGGCGAGCTGCGTTCGGCGCAAAACCGGGGGAGAATCAGGCTACGTGAAAAAACTGTCGCAGGTTAATGGGAAATTTGTTAACCGATGTGTTGATTCGAGCAAAAACGCGCCATTTAGTGCAGTAACAATGCTGTGTTCGCACTTATCGGGCGGATGAATTTCCTTTATAATGACTCCCTTTTTTCAACACTCTTTAATCCAACGACCTATGCCGATTTATGAATATGCATGTGGTGCTTGCAACCATCGGTTAGAGAAATTGCAAAAATTTTCCGATGCGCCGCTGGCAGACTGCCCGGCGTGTGGGCAGCCCGCGTTGACCAAGTTGATTTCATCCTCCGGCTTCCAGCTTAAGGGCACCGGGTGGTATGCGACGGATTTTAAACCGGGTAACAAGTAGAATTTATCAGATAACAGCCGCGCGACAGGGGCGCAGTAGCCCGGCGCGGCATCGGCTGTGTAAAAGGATAGCGTATGCGTACTGAATATTGCGGACAGTTGAATCTGTCCCACGTGGGCCAGGAAGTCACTCTGTGTGGTTGGGTCAATCGTCGTCGCGATCTCGGCGGCCTGATCTTTATTGATATGCGCGACCGCGAAGGCATCGTGCAGGTGTTCTTCGATCCGGACGAGAAAGTGGCGTTCGACAAGGCCTACGACCTGCGCAATGAGTTCTGCATCCAGATCGTCGGCACCGTGCGTGCGCGTCCGGACAGCCAGATCAATAAAGATATGGCCACCGGCGAAGTGGAAGTGTTTGCCCACGCGCTGGAGATCATCAACCGCTCCGAGCCGCTGCCGCTGGACTCCAACCAGGTCAACAGTGAAGAAGCGCGCCTGAAATACCGCTACCTGGATCTGCGCCGCCCGGAAATGGCTGAGCGTCTGAAGACCCGCGCCAAAATCACCAGCTTCGTACGCCGCTTCATGGACAGCCATGGCTTCCTCGATATCGAAACGCCGATGCTGACCAAGGCGACGCCGGAAGGCGCCCGCGATTACCTGGTGCCGAGCCGCGTGCACAAGGGCAAATTCTACGCGCTGCCGCAGTCCCCACAGCTGTTCAAACAGCTGCTGATGATGTCCGGCTTCGATCGTTACTATCAGATCGTCAAATGCTTCCGTGACGAAGACCTGCGTGCGGACCGTCAGCCTGAATTCACCCAGATCGACGTCGAAACCTCCTTCATGACCGCCGATCAGGTGCGTGAAGTGATGGAGAAACTGGCGCGCGAGCTGTGGCTGGATGTGAAGGGCGTGGATCTGGGCGATTTCCCGGTCATGACCTTCGCCGAAGCGATGCGTCGCTTTGGCTCCGACAAGCCGGACCTGCGTAACCCGCTGGAGCTGGTGGACGTGGCCGACCTGGTCAAAGACGTCGAGTTTAAAGTGTTCTCCGGCCCGGCTAACGACGCCAAAGGCCGCGTGGCGGCAATCCGCGTACCGGGCGGCGCACAGCTGACACGCAAGCAGATCGACGAGTACGGCGCTTTCGTCAACATCTACGGCGCTAAAGGCCTGGCCTGGCTGAAGGTCAACGACCGCGCCGCCGGCATGGAAGGCGTGCAGAGCCCGATCGCCAAATTCCTCAGCGCGGAAGTGCTGGAAGCTGTCCTGGCGCGCACCAACGCGCAGACCGGCGACATCCTGTTCTTCGGCGCAGACAGTTTCAAGATTGTCACCGACGCGATGGGCGCGCTGCGCCTGAAGCTGGGGCGCGATCTGGGGCTGACCCAACTCGACAGCTGGGCGCCGCTGTGGGTGGTCGACTTCCCGATGTTCGAAGAAGACGAAGAGGGCGGCCTGGCGGCGATGCACCACCCGTTCACCTCGCCGCGCGACATGAGCCCGGAAGAGCTGGCGGCAGCGCCGGTCAACGCTATCGCCAACGCCTATGACATGGTGATCAACGGTTACGAAGTGGGCGGCGGTTCGGTACGTATTCACCGCAGCGAAATGCAGCAGACGGTATTCAGCATTCTGGGCATTAACGAACATGAACAGCGCGAGAAGTTCGGCT
This sequence comes from Serratia sp. PF-27, assembly GCF_030053255.1. Taxonomy (NCBI): domain Bacteria; kingdom Pseudomonadati; phylum Pseudomonadota; class Gammaproteobacteria; order Enterobacterales; family Yersiniaceae; genus Serratia; species Serratia sp. PF-27. The sequence continues at coordinate 805,711 of NZ_JASGBT010000015.1, read as the reverse complement.
TCCTGCTGGACGCGCTGAAGTACGGTACGCCGCCGCACGCCGGCCTGGCCTTCGGCCTGGATCGTCTGGTGATGCTGCTGACCGGCACCGACAACATCCGCGACGTGATCGCCTTCCCGAAAACCACCGCGGCGGCCTGTCTGATGACCGATGCACCGAGCTTCGCCAACCCGGCGTCGCTGCAGGAGCTGGCGATCAGCGTGGTAAAGAAAGCCGGTGCGGAACAAGAGAGCGAGTGATGAGTTATAAGCGCCCTGAATCTATCCTGGTAGTGATTTACGCGAAATCCAGTGGTCGGGTGCTGATGTTACAGCGGCGCGACGATACCGAGTTCTGGCAGTCGGTCACCGGCAGCCTGGAACAGGATGAGTCACCGCCGCATGCCGCGCGGCGTGAAGTCATGGAAGAAGTCGGCATCGATATCGAAGCAGAGCACCTGCCGTTGTTCGATTGCCAACGCTGCGTGGAGTTTGAACTCTTTGTCCATTTGCGACATCGCTATGCGCCGGGAACCACGCGCAATAAAGAGCACTGGTTCTGTCTGGCGTTGCCCGAGGAGCGCGATCCGGTGATTACCGAGCACCACGCTTACCAATGGCTTGAGGCGGCCGAAGCCGTGAAGTTGACCAAGTCATGGAGCAATCAGCAGGCGATTGAAGAGTTCGTGATCAATTCAGTCCAGTAGTTTTTTTCGGAGATTTTTTATGGCAGGTCATAGTAAGTGGGCCAACACAAAGCACCGTAAAGCGGCGCAGGACGCCAAGCGCGGTAAAATTTTCACCAAGATTATTCGTGAGCTGGTCACTGCCGCGAAGCTGGGCGGCGGCGATCCGGATTCCAACCCGCGTCTGCGCGCGGCGATGGACAAGGCGCTGTCGAACAACATGACGCGCGACACCATGAACCGTGCGATCGCGCGCGGCGTGGGCGGCGATGATGATACCAATATGGAAACCATCATCTATGAAGGTTACGGCCCTGGCGGCACCGCCGTCATGATCGAATGCCTGAGTGACAACCGCAACCGCACCGTGGCGGAAGTGCGTCACGCTTTCACCAAGTGTGGCGGCAACCTCGGTACCGACGGTTCCGTAGCTTATCTGTTCACCAAGAAGGGCGTGATCACTTACGCACCGGGCCTGGATGAAGACAGCGTGATGGAAGCGGCGCTGGAAGCCGGTGCGGAAGACATCGTGACCTATGACGATGGCGCCATCGACGTGTTCACCGCCTGGGAAAGCCTGGGCGCGGTGAAAGACGCGCTGACCGCGGCGGGCTTCGAGGCCGAAGCGGCGGAAGTGTCGATGATCCCATCGACCAAGGCCGACATGGACGCGGAAACCGCGCCTAAGCTGTTGCGTCTGATCGATATGCTGGAAGACTGCGACGACGTGCAGGAAGTTTACCATAACGGTGAAATTTCCGACGAAGTGGCGGCGACGCTGTAATCCGGTAAAACGGGCGCCGCCGTTCGGCGGCGCCGTGCATGCAAGGTGGATGTAGATATGGCGATCATACTCGGTATCGATCCCGGTTCACGCGTCACCGGCTATGGCCTTATCCGCCAGCAGGGGCGTCAGTTGAGCTATATCGCCAGCGGCTGCATCCGCACGGTGGTGGACGACATGCCGACGCGGCTGAAGCTGATTTACGCCGGCGTCAGCGAGATCATCACCCAGTTTCAGCCCGACTTCTTCGCCATCGAACAGGTGTTTATGGCTAAGAATCCGGATTCGGCGCTCAAGCTCGGCCAGGCACGCGGCGTCGCGATCGTGGCGGCGGTGAATCAGAATCTGGAAGTGTTCGAGTATGCGGCGCGGCAGGTCAAACAGACCGTGGTCGGCACCGGTGCGGCCGAAAAGGCGCAGGTACAGCACATGGTGCGCTCGCTGCTCAAACTCTCGGCCAACCCGCAGGCGGACGCCGCCGATGCTCTGGCTATCGCCATCACCCACTGCCACCTCAGCCAGAACGTGCTGCGGATGAGCGAAGGGCGGTTGAACCTGGCGCGCGGGCGTTTGCGCTGACGCAAAGCGATGATTGCTCAGGCTGGATATTCATCCAGCCTTTTTTATGTTATAAGCTTTACCAGCAACGGCATGGCAGGGCGCCATGCCCGGTTATTCTGCAGGAGGGTAAATGATAGGTCGTCTCAGAGGAAATATTCTGGAAAAGCAGCCGCCGCTGGTGTTACTGGAGGCGAACGGCGTGGGCTATGAGGTACACATGCCGATGACCTGCTTTTACGAGCTACCGGAACTGGGGCAAGAGGCCATCGTGTTTACCCACTTCGTGGTGCGTGAAGACGCGCAGCTGCTGTACGGTTTCAACGACAAGCAGGAGCGTGCGCTGTTCCGCGAGCTGATCAAGGTCAACGGCGTCGGGCCGAAGCTGGCGCTGGCGATCCTGTCAGGCATGTCCGCGCAGCAGTTCGTCAGCGCGGTGGAGCGTGAAGAGATCACCGCACTGGTCAAGCTGCCGGGCGTGGGCAAAAAAACCGCCGAGCGCCTGGTGGTAGAGATGAAAGACCGCTTCAAAGGGCTTAACGGCGACCTGTTCAACAGCAGCAGCGAGATCAGCCTGCCGTCCGCCGCCGACAACGCGCCGGAAGCGGACGCGGAAGCCGAAGCCGTTTCGGCGCTGGTGGCGCTGGGCTACAAGCCACAGGAAGCGAGTCGCATGGTCAGCAAAATTGCCAAACCGGGCGCCGACTGCGAGACCCTGATCCGCGACGCGTTGCGCGCTGCTTTGTAAGGCCGCTAAGAGGTAGATAATGATTGAAGCCGATCGCCTGATCTCCGCCGAACCGATCAACGAGGAAGAAGTCCTCGATCGCGCCATTCGTCCCAAGCTGTTGACTGAATACGTGGGTCAGCCGCACGTACGCGAGCAGATGGAGATCTTCATCCAGGCGGCCAAGCAGCGCGGCGACGCGCTCGACCACCTGCTGATCTTCGGCCCGCCGGGCCTGGGGAAAACCACCCTGGCCAACATCGTGGCCAACGAAATGGGCGTGAATCTGCGCACCACTTCCGGCCCGGTGCTGGAGAAGGCGGGCGATCTGGCGGCGATGCTGACCAACCTTGAACCGCATGACGTGTTGTTCATCGATGAGATTCACCGTCTATCACCGGTGGTGGAAGAAGTGCTGTATCCGGCGATGGAAGACTACCAGCTGGATATCATGATCGGCGAAGGGCCGGCGGCGCGTTCGATTAAGCTTGATCTGCCGCCGTTCACGTTGGTGGGCGCGACCACCCGCGCCGGTTCGCTGACCTCGCCGCTGCGCGATCGTTTCGGCATAGTCCAGCGGCTGGAGTTTTATCAGGTGGCGGATCTGCAGCATATCGTCTCACGCAGCGCCGGGTGCCTTGGGTTGGAGCTGTCCGACGAGGGCGCCCATGAGGTGGCCCGCCGCGCGCGCGGTACGCCGCGTATCGCCAACCGCCTGCTGCGCCGGGTGCGTGACTTCGCCGAAGTGCGCGCCAACGGCGTGATCAGCGGCGCAGTGGCGGCGCAGGCACTCGATATGCTCAACGTCGATGCCGAAGGCTTCGACTATATGGATCGCAAGCTGCTGCTGGCGATCATCGACAAGTTTACCGGCGGCCCGGTCGGGTTGGACAACCTGGCGGCGGCGATCGGCGAAGAGCGTGAAACCATCGAAGACGTGATTGAACCGTTCCTGATCCAGCAGGGCTTTATCCAGCGCACGCCGCGCGGCCGCCTGGCGACGCAGCATGCCTACCGGCATTTCGGTCTCGAACGCGAAGCATAAGTTTTCCACCCATCATAAAAAAGGGCCGCATTCGCGGCCCTTGTCATATTCTGCTGCTGGCTTTAATCAAGCCTGCTGTTTTTTGAACAGGCTCAGCGTGAACAGCACGGCGGCGCTCAGCACCACCGAAGGGCCGGCCGGCGTATCGTAAAACGCCGAGAAGGTCAGGCCGCCGGTGACGGCCACCATGCCGAGCAGCACTGCGACGCCCGCCATCTGCTCCGGCGTGCGTGCGAAGCGCCGAGCGGTGGCTGCCGGAATGATCAGCAGTGAGGTGATGATCAGCGCGCCGACGAATTTCATCGCCAGACCGATGGTCAAGGCGGTGACCAGCATCAACACGGTGCGTGCGCGCACCAGATTAACGCCGTCGACGTGCGCCAGCTCCGGGCTGATGGTCATCGACAGCAGATCGCGCCACTGCCACCACAGCACCAACAGCACCACGGCGACGCCGCCGGCAATCATCATGATATCGCTCAGCGTAACCGACAGCAGATCGCCGAACAGGTAGGCCATCAGATCGACCCGCACGTTAGACATCAGCGCCACCACCACCAGTCCCAGCGACAAGGCGCTATGCGCCAGAATGCCGAGCAGGGTATCCACCGAAAGCTGCGGGCGACGTTCCAGCCAAACCAGGGCCAGAGCCAGCAGCAGCGTAATGGCGATCACCGCATAGAAGGGGTTGATGTCGAGCAGCAGACCAAAGGCGACGCCGAGCAGCGAGGCGTGCGCCAGGGTATCACCAAAGTAGGACATGCGGCGCCAGACCACGAAGGAACCCAGCGGCCCGGCGGCGCTAGCCAGCAACACGCCGGCCAGCCAGCCGGGAAGTAACAGTTCAATCATGCTTCGCGGCTCCCGGTTTTCTTCAAGACAATTCTTCCCTGCAGATCGTGGCGGTGGTTGTGATGGTGGCGATACACCGCCAGCTGCTCTGCGCCGCGGTTGCCGAACATGGCGATGAATTCGGGATGCATTGAGACCACCTCCGGCGCGCCGGAGCAGCAGATGTGCTGATTGAGGCACAACACCTCGTCGGTTTTCGCCATCACCAGATGCAGATCGTGCGAGACCATCAGCACGGCGCACCCCAGCTCCTTGCGCAGCTGATCGATCAGATCGTACAGCGCCAGCTGGCCGTTGACGTCCACCCCTTGCGTGGGTTCGTCCAGCACCAGCAGCTGCGGTTTATTCAGCAGCGCTCGCGCCAGCAGCACGCGTTGGTTTTCACCGCCGGAGAGCTTTTGCATCGGCTGGTCGAGCAGGTGGGCGGCGTGCACGCGTTTGAGCGCCGGCAGAATGTCGGCTTTCTTTACGCCAGGTTTAAGACGCATAAAGCGGCTGACGGTCAGCGGCAGGGTGGCGTCGAGGTGCAGCTTTTGCGGCACATAGCCGATGCGCAGATCGGGCTCACGCTCCAGCGTGCCGGCGGTCGGTTTGACCAATCCCAGCACCACGCGCACCAGCGTGGATTTGCCCGCGCCGTTCGGGCCAAGCAGCGTGAGAATACGGCCGGGTTGCAGGCTGAGGGAAATGTTCGACAGCACCTTGCGGCTGCCGAAGGCGACGGAGATATTTTTTAGCGTTATCAGTGTAGACATCTCGAGATTACAGGTTGCAGAACGAAGCGAATGTTATAATATCACGCCTTGTTGATGAAAACGATGGGATTACTGATGATGGCAAAGAAAAATAAATGGCTGCAGCGTACGCTGTTGGCCAGCGCATTGTTGATGGCCGGCCCGCTGAGCAGCGCTTCCGCGGCGGTGGTGACCACGATTCGTCCGCTGGGCTTTATCGCTTCGGCGATCGCCGACGGCGTGACGCCGACCGAGGTGTTGCTGCCGGACGGCGCTTCACCGCACGATTTTGCGCTGCGTCCTTCCGATATCCAGCGTTTGCGCTCTGCGGACCTGGTGCTATGGGTTGGGCCGGACATGGAAGCGTTCCTGAACAAGGCGCTGGTGCCTATCTCGGCAACCCGAAAGCTGGCTGTCAGCGAACTGCCGGCGGTGAAGCCGTTGCTGATGAAAGGCGAAGATGACGACGATCATGATCATGCAGGCGAAGCGCATAACCATGCCGATGACGATCATGGGCATCATCACGGCGAGTACAATATGCACGTTTGGCTGTCGCCGGAGATAGCAAAAGTGACCGCGATCGCGATTCACGACAGATTGTTGGAACTTATGCCGCAAAATAAGGACAAATTAGACGCAAACCTGCGCCAGTTCGAGAATCTGCTGACGCAAACTGACAAAAATGTTGGTAACATGCTTACGCCTGTGCAAGGTAAGGGTTATTTTGTTTTTCATGATGCTTACGGCTACTTTGAGAAACACTACGGTTTGAGTCCGCTGGGCCATTTCACCGTCAATCCCGAAATTCAGCCTGGAGCACAGCGCCTACACCAAATTCGAACACAGTTGGTTGAGCAGAAAGCGGTATGCGTTTTTGCTGAGCCACAATTCAGGCCGGCCGTAATCAATGCCGTCGCCAAGGGTACCAAAGTGCGTTCCGGAACGCTGGACCCGCTGGGCATCGGCATCGCGCTGGGGAAGGACAGCTACGGGAAATTCCTGACTCAGCTGTCAAACCAGTACGTGAGCTGCCTGAAGTAAAGCTTATGAGGATAATATCGAGTGCAGCAGATAGTCCGAACTATCGCTCTGGCGTATAACAACCTGCCACGGCCCCATCGCGTCATGCTGGGGTCGCTGACAGTCGTCACATTGGCCGTCGCTGTTTGGCGGCCTTTTGTTTACCACCCAGAACACAACCCCATCGCCAAGAGCGTCGAGTTAGAATCCAGCCAGATGCGGTCATTGCTCCCCGAAGCCAGTGAACCGATAGATGTCGACCAACCCACCCCCGATGACGAAATCCCGCAGGATGAGCTGGACCAGAAGGATGCCGGCGATGATGGCGTGCATGAATATGTGGTTTCCACCGGCGATACCCTCGGCAGCATTCTGACGCAGTACGGCATCGATATGTCGGATGTCACGCTGCTGGCTTCGCAAAACCGCGATCTGCGCAACCTTAAGATCGGCCAACAGCTGTCGTGGACCGTGAACGATGCGGGCGATTTGCAGCAGTTGACCTGGGAAGTTTCTCGCCGCGAAACCCGCACCTACGATCGCGTCGGCAACAGCTTCAAAGAGTCGAAAGAGGCGCAGCAGGGCGAATGGCGCAACAACGTGATCAGCGGCCGGGTTAACGGCAGCTTCGTCAGCAGCGCCGGCGACGCCGGGCTGAGCCGTAACGAAATCAACTCGGTGATCAAAGCCCTGCAGTGGCAGCTCGATTTCCGCAAGCTGCGCAAAGGCGACCAGTTCTCCGTGCTGATGTCGCGCGAGCATTTCGACGGTAAGAAATCGCAAAGCCAGCTGTTGGGCGTGCGTCTGCACACCGGCGGCAAAGATTACTATGCGATCCGCGCCGAAGACGGCAAATTCTACGATCGCCAAGGCTCTGGCCTGGCGCGCGGCTTCATGCGTTTCCCGACCATGAAACAGTTCCGCATCTCCTCCAACTTCAACCCGCGCCGCGTGAACCCGGTGACTGGCCGCGTGGCGCCGCACAAGGGCGTCGATTTCGCCATGCCGGTCGGCACGCCGGTGCTGGCGGTCGGCGACGGTGAGGTGGTGATCGCCAAACGCAGCGGCGCAGCGGGCAACTATGTGGCGATCCGCCACGGTCGTCAGTACACCACGCGCTATATGCACCTGAAAAAACTGCTGGTGAAACCAGGCCAGAAGGTGAAACGCGGCGATCGCATTGCGCTCTCCGGCAACACCGGCCGTTCCACCGGGCCACACCTGCACTTTGAACTGTGGACCGGCCAACAGGCGGTGAACCCGCTGACGGCCAAACTGCCGCGTTCCGAAGGGCTGGGCGGCAAAGACCGCAGCGATTATCTGGCACAGGTGAAGGAAGTGGTTCCTCAGCTGCAGTTGGATTAACGTCCCCCTTTTTTCCGGCGCTCCGGCGCCGTTAATTTCATCGGCCTGATTGCGGGCCGATGCTGTTTTATCTGGGTGGTTCGCGGTTGTTAATTGCAAAATCGGTGATGGCAATTATGATTAGCCGAATCGCTAAGCGAAGAGCACGTGCATGCAAAACGAGAAGAAATCGAACGTAGAGTTCATCCCGCAGTTTCAAAAAGCCTTTTTATATCCGCGCTACTGGGGCGTGTGGTTGGGAACCGGTCTGATGGCCGGCATTTCGCTGGTGCCTGCGCGCCTGCGCGATCCGGTGCTGGGTGCGGTCGGCAAACTGGCCGGCAAGCTGGCGAAGGGCGCGCGCCGTCGTGCCCGCATCAACCTGCTGTATTGCTTGCCTGAGCTGCCTGAAAGCGAACGCGAGCACATTATCGACCAGATGTTCGCCTGCGCGCCGCAGTCGATGGTGCTGATGGCGGAACTGGCCTGCACCAAGCCCGAAAAAGTGCTAAAGCGCGTGCGTTGGCACGGTGAAGAGGTGCTGGACAAGATCCGGGCGGAAGGGCGTAACGTGATTTTCCTGGTGCCTCACGGCTGGGCGGTGGATGTGCCAGCGATGCTGATGGCTGCGCGCGGCCAACCGATGGCGGCGATGTTCCACAACCAGCGCAATCAGCTGATCGACTACCTGTGGAATGCCGTGCGTCGTAAATTCGGCGGCCGCATGCACGCGCGCAACGACGGCATCAAACCGTTTATCAGTTCGGTACGGCAGGGGTACTGGGGCTACTACCTGCCCGATCAGGATCACGGCGCCGAGCACAGTGAGTTCGTCGATTTCTTCGCGACCTATAAGGCGACGCTGCCGGCGGTAGGCCGGTTGATGAAGGTTTGCCGTGCGGCGATCGTGCCTTTGTTCCCGGTGTACGATGGCAAAACCAGCATGCTGGATATTTATATTCGCGAGCCCATGGACGATCTGGCCGAAGCCGATGACCCACGGATTGCGCGCCGCATGAATGAAGAAGTGGAAAACCTGGTGGGCCAGAACCCTGAGCAGTACACCTGGATCCTAAAACTGTTGAAGACGCGCAAGGAAGGGGAGATTGAGCCTTACTCGCGCGACGATCTGTATCGCTAATCCTTCCTAACGTTAACGCCGGTCGGGCTATAACCCGGCCGGTATCACTTCAGATGTGCACCATACAGCCGCGCGCCCGCAGGATGTCGATGACTTTAGGCGTGCGGGTGAAATCATTCCAGCGCAGATCCAGCTTGCGCAGCCGGCTCAGTTCGCCGAGGCTTTCCGGCAGCTCGCTCAGGCGGTTGGCGCGCAGATCCAGACTTCTCAGCGCCGTCAGCTCACCGATATTTTCCGGCAGGCGCGTCAGTTGATTGAAACGCAGGTTCAGCTCGCTCAATCGCGGCAGGTGGCAGAAGGCTGCCGGCAGTTCGGTGATAGCATTGTTGGCCGCATCGAGTATCTCCAACTCACCGAGCAGAGCCATTTCCGCCGGCAGCGTGGTCAGGGCATTTTTCATGATATGCAGTTCGCGCAGCGCGCGCAGCTGCCCGATTTCGGCGGGCAGGCTGCGGATGCGATTGTTGTATAAACGCAGCTCCTGCAACGCCGCCAGCCTCGGTATTGCCTGCGGCAAGGCGGTCAGTTGGTTATCGGTCGCGTTGAGATAGATGAGCTGCTGCAGCTGTGCCAGCGAATGGGGCAGGTCGCTAAAACCGTTATCGCTCAGATAGAGGTATTTCAGCCGGTGCAGTTGCCCCAACGCTTCAGGCAGTTCGCTCGCGCGATTGTGGCCAAAGTCGAACATCTCGAGCTGTTGCAACTGACCAATCTCCGGCGGCAGACGGTCGAGCTGATTGCAGGAGATATTCAGCACCTGCAGATTCTGGTGCCGGAAGATTGGGGTGGGGAAGGCCGTCAGCTGATTGTCGTACAGGCTGACCTTGCGCAGCGCGCGGCCGGCAAGCTGCGATTCGTCGAGCTGCGTCAGGCTACGGCCGTCGAGATCGAGCTCATCAGCGCTCGCTGCGGGGTTGTGTTGGTGGAGCATGGCGTTCTCCGTCGTTTATGGCGATGTCAGCGCAAAAAAAATGCCGGCCAACGTGAGCCGGCCGGCATTTCGTCTGCGGCGTGAATTACTCGACGCGCAAGATACGGCTGGTATTGGTGGTACCGACGGTTTCCATCACGTCGCCCTGGGTGACGATCACCAGATCGCCGGAGACCAGGAAGCCTTTGTCACGCAGGCGATTGACGGCTTCATTGGCGGCGATCACGCCGTCTTTGTGGCTGTCGAAATATACCGGCGTCACGCCGCGATACAGCGCAGTCAGGTTCAGCGTGTGCTCATGACGCGACATGGCGAAGATCGGCAGGCCGGAGCTGATGCGTGACATCATCAGCGCGGTGCGGCCGGACTCAGTCATGGCGATCAGCGCGGTGACGCCTTTCAGGTGGTTGGCCGCATACATCGAAGACATGGCGATTGCCTCTTCGATATTGTCGAACTGCACGTCCAGACGGTGTTTGGAAACGTTGATGCTCGGGATCTTCTCGGCGCCCAGACAAACGCGCGCCATCGCCGCTACGGTTTCCGCCGGGTATTGGCCAGCAGCGGTTTCCGCCGACAGCATGACGGCGTCGGTGCCGTCCAGCACGGCGTTGGCCACGTCCATGACTTCGGCGCGGGTCGGCATCGGGTTGGTGATCATCGACTCCATCATCTGAGTCGCGGTGATCACCGCGCGGTTCAGGGTGCGGGCGCGGCGGATCAGTTTCTTCTGAATGCCGACCAGTTCCGGATCGCCGATTTCGACGCCGAGGTCGCCACGGGCAACCATCACCACGTCGGAGGCCAGAATAATGTCGTCCATCGCTTCGTCGGTGCAAACCGCTTCGGCGCGCTCAACCTTGGACACGATCTTGGCGTTGCAGCCCGCATCGCGCGCCAGGCGGCGGGCATAGTTCAGGTCTTCACCGGTACGCGGGAAGGAGACCGCCAGATAGTCGACGCCAATCTTGGCGGCGGTCACGATGTCCGCCTTGTCTTTTTCGGTCAGCGCTTCGGCTGACAGGCCACCGCCTAGCTTGTTGATGCCCTTGTTGTTGGACAACGGGCCGCCGACGGTCACTTCGGTAAACACTTTCATGCCCTGAACTTCGAGCACTTTTAACTGAACGCGGCCGTCGTCAAGCAGCAGGACATCGCCCGGCACGACGTCGGCAGGCAGGCCTTTATAGTCGATACCGACTTTTTCTTTATCGCCTTCGCCTTTTGACAGGTTGGCGTCCAGCAGGAATTTATCACCCACGTTGAGGAAGATTTTGCCTTCCTTGAAGGTGGATACGCGGATTTTCGGCCCTTGCAGATCGCCGAGGATAGCGACGTGACGTCCCAGTTTGGCCGCGATTTCGCGCACTTTGTCTGCGCGAGCCTGGTGATCTTCCGGGCTGCCGTGGGAGAAGTTAAGCCGAACTACGTTGGCACCGGCGGCAATGATCTTTTCCAGATTATTGTCGCGGTCTGTAGCCGGACCCAGGGTGGTAACGATTTTGGTTCTTCTGAGCCGTCTGGACATGTATTACTCCGTTGACTGGTGAAGCAAATATTGGTGTTGCGATAACGTCGGATAACGAAACCAGGCGTGAAATGTAATTTTACAACACTGATATTTCACCCGGGTTACCCGCATGAGCATGTTAACAGGGTACCGCCTCTGATGCCGTCATTCAAATGTCTGTTGAACGGCGATTTTTTTCTTCGTCGGGTCACGAATCAAAACTGTTGGGAATGACCACGCCTTTATCAAAGCGCGATTCTTTGAGCGCTTCTTTGACCCGCTTCAAGTTATCTCTGAATTTAGCCCCTCGGCGCAAGGTAAATCCGGTGGCAAGCACGTCAATGAGCGTTAATTGCGCGATCCGCGACACCATCGGCATGTAAACGTCGGTGTCTTCGGGCACATCGAGCAGCAACGCGAGGGTCGCCGCTTGGGCGAGCGGGGTGTCGCGCGAGGTGATAGCCAGTACCGTGGCGTCGTTCTCCCGCGCCAGGTGAGCCATCTCCACCAGATTTTTGGTGCGGCCGGTGTGTGAGATCAGCACCACCACGTCGCCCTCGCCGGAGTTCATGCAGCTCATGCGTTGCATGACGATGTCATCGAAGTAGACCACCGGAATGTTGAAGCGGAAAAATTTGTTCATCGCGTCGTGCGCCACCGCCGCGGAGGCACCCAGTCCGAAGAAAGAGATCTTTTTTGCCTGGGTAAGCAGGTCAACCGCACGATTGATTGCGGCAATATCCAAATTTGCCTTTACTGTATCCAGGCTGGCCATGACCGATTCGAAGATCTTGCTGGTATAGGAATCGACGCTGTCGTCTTCCTCAACGTTACGGTTTACGTAGGGCGTGCCGTTAGCCAGGCTTTGGGCGAGGTGCAGTTTGAAATCGGGAAAGCCTTTGGTATCAAGGCGGCGGCAAAAACGGTTGACGGTAGGTTCGCTGACGTCGGCCATGCGCGCCAGCGTGGCAATGCTGGAGTGAATGGCGGTCTGTGGGGAGGCCAGGATCACCTCGGCGACTTTCCTTTCAGATTTGCTCAGGCGTTCCAGATGGTTCTGGATTTTGTCCAGCGTATTCATATAACGAGAGTCACTCATGGTTTTATCCCTGTGGCTTTCAAGCAACAGCGCCGAATTTCGCCCGTGTTCGCCGTGCACGCAGACGCCAAACGAGCGGCTGTAACCTGGAATCGATAGGGTATGTCGATTTCAAACAAAGGAGAAATCAATGCCGGTTTAGTGAAAATATACTACGTGCTGGTAAACGTTGGCAGTCTCGACAGGGCGTATGCAGGCTTTTTTCACCAGAATATGACCTGTGTCTAACTTTCATAATGGTAACAGAGCGTCAAAAAAGACGAAAAATTACAGTTTTGCCCGCCTGTGCGGGCTCTGGCGCGCATTGGCGCTACCGCTGGAATCTTGAGGTCTTTTTTCCTGCTTCTGCACCGGGTTTGCTGGCCGTAGTCAAACAGAGTACATTAGTAATGTAAGAAAATTACAAATATCCTGCAACGAGGAGATGAACATGGCGGTAACCTCTACAGCCCAGGCGTGTGACCTGGTTATTTTCGGCGCGAAAGGTGATTTGGCGCGCCGTAAGCTGCTGCCTTCCCTGTACCAGTTAGAGAAAGCCGGACACATCCACCCGGATACGCGGATTATCGGCGTCGGCCGCGCGGAGTGGGATAAAAAAGCGTATACCGAAGTGGTCAAGGAAGCGCTTGGCACCTTCATGAAAGAAAAATTGGATGACGAACTCTGGGCCACGCTGAGCGCACGCCTGGACTTTTGCAACCTGGACGTCAACGACAGCAAGAACTTTACCAAACTGGGTAAAATGCTGGATCAGAAACACCGCACCACCATCAACTACTTCGCCATGCCGCCAAGCACCTTTGGCGCCATCTGCAAAGGGTTGGGCGAAGCCAAGCTGAACCATGAGCCGGCGCGCGTGGTGATGGAGAAACCGTTGGGCACCGATCTGGCGTCCTCCCGCGTGATCAACGATCAGGTGGCGGAGTTCTTCAACGAGTCCCAGGTCTACCGCATCGACCACTATCTCGGCAAAGAGACGGTGCTGAACCTGTTGGCGCTGCGTTTCGCCAACTCGCTGTTCGCATCCAACTGGGATAACCGCACCATCGATTCGGTGCAGATCACCGTGGCGGAAGAGGTCGGCATCGAAGGGCGCTGGGGTTACTTCGACCAGGCCGGCCAGATGCGCGACATGATCCAGAACCACCTGCTGCAGATCCTGACCATGATCGCCATGTCGCCGCCGGCGGACCTGACGACCGACCGTATCCGCGACGAGAAGGTGAAGGTACTGCGCTCGCTGCGCCGCATCGATCAGACCAATGTACGGGAAACCACCGTGCGCGGGCAGTACACCGCCGGTTTCGTCCAGGGCAAGAAAGTGCCGGGTTATCTGGAAGAGGAAGGCGCGAACAAAAGCAGCAGCACCGAAACCTTCGTCTCCATCCGCGTGGATATCGACAACTGGCAGTGGGCCGGGGTGCCGTTCTACCTGCGTACCGGTAAACGCCTGCCGACCAAATGTTCGGAAGTGGTGGTGTACTTCAAAAACCCGCCGCTTAACCTGTTCAGCGATTCGTACCAGCAGCTGCCGCAGAACAAGCTGACCATCCGTCTGCAACCGGACGAAGGCATCGAAATTCAGGTACTGAACAAGGTGCCGGGGCTGGATCACAAGCACCGTCTGCAGACCACCAAGCTGGACCTGAGCTTCTCGGAAACCTTCAACCAGGAGCACGTGGCGGACGCCTACGAGCGCCTGCTGCTGGAGACCATGCGAGGCATTCAGGCGCTGTTCGTGCGCCGCGATGAAGTGGAAGAGGCCTGGAAGTGGGTCGACTCCATCATGGATGCATGGAAAGCCGACAACGAGGCGCCTAAACCTTATCAGGCGGGCACCTGGGGGCCGGTGGCCTCGGTGGCAATGATCACCCGCGACGGCCGTTCCTGGAACGAGTTCGAATAATGCGCAATGCCGGCAGCCTGTCTGCCGGCTTTTTTTTGCCTGCGATCTGCGCGTGGGCCACATCACTTACGGTACGGCCGGACGTTCGCGCGCTTGCGCGGAGCCCTGTGGCAGGGGCGTGCCATTGTTAACCGCGAGTCATGGAGAAATAACGATGAAAAACTGGAAAACCAGCGCCGAGCAGATCCTGACGGCAGGGCCGGTGGTGCCTGTTATCGTGATCAACAAGCTGGAGCAGGCGGTGCCGCTGGCGAAAGCGTTGGTTGCCGGCGGCGTGCGGGTATTGGAGGTGACGCTGCGCACCGCCTGCGGGCTGGAGGCTATCCGCGCTATCGCCAAAGAGGTGCCGGAGGCGATCATCGGCGCCGGTACTGTGATCAATCCGCAGCAGCTGCGGGAGGTGACCGAGGCGGGGGCGCAGTTCGCCATCAGCCCGGGGCTGACCGACGCTTTGCTGCAGGCGGCGACGGCGGGGTCAATCCCGCTGATCCCGGGCATCAGCACCGTATCTGAACTGATGCTGGGCATGGATTACGGCCTGCGCGAATTCAAATTCTTCCCGGCGGAAGCCAACGGCGGCGTGAAGGCGCTGCAGGCGATCGGCGGCCCGTTCCCGCAGGTGCGTTTTTGCCCGACCGGCGGCATTACGCCGAACAATTACCGCGATTATCTGGCGCTAAAAAGCGTATTGTGCATCGGCGGCTCCTGGTTGGTGCCGGCCGATGCGCTCGAAAGCGGCGACTATGCGCGCATCACTGAACTGGCGCGCAGCGCGGTCAGCGGCGCCGCGTTGTAACCCGCGCCAGGCCTGGGGTTGGCGCTTATTTGCTCACCCGCGGATATCGCAAGGCTCAACGCTCCGTTGGGCCTTTTTTAATTTTTATCGCAATTAACTTTCTTATTTTTAACCCGTTTTTTTCTGCTTTTTTATGAAAACGGCAGTTTGCTTTCTAATTTTGGCTGTGGTAAAAATATCTCAGTTGAAAATTTTACTTTTATGAGGATATTGGGCAAATCGCACGGTGTGCGGCTGATAATAGAGAACTATTATGATGACTATTAACGGAACTACCCTCAGAACCTCTACGTGCCAACTCTTCCTGTCTGCGATCCTTGCCAGTGAGCATCACTGGTGCAGCGAGCTATAGCGTCTTTCTCCCTTAACCGGTGCTGGTAGCGGGCTTAGGCCTTCGCATTACCGTTCAGCCGGGCAAACATTCTTTTTGCGTTTGGGTCAGTTTATCCCCAGGGATCTCTGCGTCTTGCGCGCCGCATTGCGGCCGTCCGACGAGATAAATCGGGATAAATATGCCTTGGCGCGCGTTATTCGCCGTTTGGGAGAAAAATTATGATTTATTGGATCTTTTTAGGTTTGGCCATCATGACCGAAATCATCGGCACCTTGTCGATGAAATACGCTAGCGTCAATGGCGGCATGATCGGGCACATCGTGATGTACGTGATGATTACCGCGTCTTATGTATTGTTGTCGGTAGCGATAAAACGCGTGGCGCTGGGTGTGGCCTATGCGCTATGGGAAGGCATCGGCATTCTGTTCATCACCCTGTTCAGCGTGCTGTGGTTCGACGAACCGATCTCGGCGCTGAAGGTGTTGGGCTTGGCTACGCTGATCGCCGGCATCATGCTGGTGAAATCCGGTACCCGCAAAGAGCGAAAACAGGTCAGCCCGCGAGGTGACAACCATGCAACAGTTTGAGTTGTACCACATTGGGTTCCTGGGGCTGGCCATCGTACTGGAAATTATCGCCAACATCTTCCTGAAGATGTCGGACGGCTTCCGTAAAATTTGGCTGGGATTGCTGTCGCTGCTGTCGGTGCTCGGTGCGTTCAGCGCCCTGGCGCAGGCGGTTAAGGGTATCGATCTGTCGATCGCCTATGCGCTGTGGGGCGGTTTCGGTATCGCCGCCACCATCGCCGCAGGCTGGATCATGTTCGGCCAGCGGTTGAACGCCAAAGGCTGGATTGGCCTGGCGCTGTTGCTGACGGGGATGGTGATCCTTAAACTGTCTTGATAGCGGGCAATAAAAAACCGCAGGCGTCGCCGTCTGCGGTTTTTTTTCGTCTGCGCTCAGGCTTACAGCGCGGCGATGATTTTGATTTCCACCTTGTACTTCGGATTCATCAGCTGCGCCTGCACCGTGCAGCGCACCGGCGCGCTGCCGGCGACCACCCAGGCGTCCCAGGCGGCGTTCATCGCGGCGAAGTCGGCGCTGTTGGCCAGGAAAATGGTGGCATCCAGAATACGGCTTTTGTCCGACCCTACGCGTTCCAGCAGCACGTCGATGGCGGCGAGGGCGTTGGCGGTCTGCGCGGTCGCGTCGTCGTCCAGGTTCTCCGGCACGCTGGTGTAGTAAACGGTCTCGTTGTGCACTACGGCTTCGGACCAGCGCTGATCGGGATCAATTCTTTCGATATTCATTTGCTTATCTCCATATCATAGTCGCGCTAAGGGTAGCACAGCCGGTGATAAAAAAGCGCGGCGATAAAGTGGGTGGTAGCCGGGCGGCAGGCTTGGCATAATCACCGTTGAATGACACCGGCAGAGAGACAGCGTGACAGACGATTTTGCAACAGACGGCGCATTGGCGCAGGCTATCAAGGGATTTAAACCGCGTGAGCCGCAGCGGCAGATGGCGCAAGCCGTTACCGAAGCGATCAATTTCAAGCAGGAACTGGTGGTGGAAGCCGGCACCGGCACCGGCAAAACCTTCGCTTATCTGGCGCCGGCGCTGCGTGCCGATCGCAAAGTGATCATCTCCACCGGTTCGAAAGCGCTGCAGGATCAGCTGTATGCGCGCGATCTGCCCACCGTCGCCAAGGCGTTGAAGTACAAAGGCAAGCTGGCGCTGCTCAAAGGGCGCTCCAATTACCTGTGTCTGGAGCGGCTGGAGCAGCAGTCGATGGCCGGCGGCGAGCTGGCGGGGCAGACGCTGATCGATCTGGTGCAGCTGCGCAAGTGGTCGTCGCAGACCAAAGAGGGTGATATCAGCACCTGTAGCGAAGTGGCGGAAGACAGCTTCGTCTGGCCATTGGTGACCAGCACCAATGACAACTGTCTGGGCAGCGACTGCCCGCTGTATCAGGATTGCTTCGTGGTCAAGGCGCGTCGCCGCGCGATGGATGCAGATGTGGTGGTGGTAAACCATCACCTGTTCCTGGCGGATATGGTGGTAAAAGAGGGCGGTTTCGCCGAGCTGATCCCGGAAGCCGAGGTGATGATTTTCGACGAGGCGCACCAAATCCCCGACATCGCCAGCCAGTATTTCGGCCAGCAGCTCACCAGCCGCCAGCTGCTGGATCTGGCGAAGGACATCACCATCGCCTACCGCACCGAGGTGCGCGATGCGGCTCAGCTGCAAAAGAGCGCCGATCGTCTCAGCCTGAGCACGCAAGATTTCCGTCTGAATCTGGGAGAACCGGGGTTCCGCGGTAATCTGCGTGACGTGCTCGGCGAACCCAACGTGCAGCGTGCTCTGTTGCTGCTCGATGACGCGCTGGAGCTGTGTTATGACGTGATGAAGCTGTCGCTGGGGCGTTCGGCGCTGCTGGACGCCGCCTTTGAGCGCGCCACGCTGTACCGCGCGCGTCTCAAACGCCTCAAGGCGGTAACGGAACCGGGCTACAGCTATTGGTATGAGTGCAATTCGCGCCACTTCGTGCTGGCGCTGACGCCGCTGACGGTAGCCGATCGTTTCCGCGAAATGCTGGACGAGAAGCCGGGCAGCTGGATCTTTACCTCGGCCACGCTGTCGGTCAACGATCAGTTGGGCCACTTCACCGAACGGCTGGGGCTGACCAAGGCCAAAACGCTGCTGTTGCCGAGCCCGTTCGACTATGCCAAACAGGCGTTGCTGTGCGTGCCGCGCTTTTTGCCTTCCCCGAATCAGCCCGGTGGGGCGCGCCAGCTGGCGCGCATGCTGCGCCCATTAATCGAAGCCAACAACGGCCGCTGCTTCTTCTTGTGCACATCGCACCAGATGATGCGCGAGCTGGCGGAAGAGTTCCGCGCCACGATGACGCTGCCGGTCTTATTGCAAGGGGAAACCAGCAAAGGGCAGCTGTTGGCGCAGTTCGTCGCCGCCGGTAACGCGCTGTTGGTGGCGACCAGCAGCTTCTGGGAAGGGGTGGACGTGCGTGGCGATGCGCTGTCGTGTGTCATCATCGATAAGCTGCCGTTTACTTCACCGGACGATCCGCTGCTGAAGGCGCGCATTGAAGATTGCCGCCTGCGCGGCGGCGATCCGTTCAATGACGTACAGTTACCGGATGCGGTCATCACCCTGAAACAGGGGGTGGGCCGTTTGATCCGCGATACCGACGACCGTGGCGTGCTGGTGATTTGCGATAACCGTCTGGTGATGCGCCCTTATGGCGAGGTGTTCCTCAATAGCCTGCCGCCTACGCCGCGTACCCGCGATCTGAAACAGGCCATCGCCTTCCTGCAGGCCGCCGATACGTCGGCCACGTGAAAGATGAAGGGCTTACGGGGCTGTGCTACAATGCGCGCCCTGTATGAAAAACCCAGTTTTATTCCCGCCAGAGGTTGGCATGTCCACGCGAATTTTAGCGATCGATACCGCGACGGAAGCCTGTTCCGTCGCCGTCTGGAATCAAGGCGAAATCCACGCCCTGTTTGAGCTGTGCCCACGCGAGCATACGCAACGAATTTTACCTATGGTGCAGCAGGTGCTGGCGGAATCCGGTCTGGCGCTCAACCAGCTCGATGCGCTGGCCTTCGGCCGCGGCCCCGGCAGTTTTACCGGGGTGCGCATCGGCATCGGCATCGCTCAGGGCCTGGCGCTGGGCGCCGATTTGCCGATGATTGGCATTTCCACGCTGCAAACCATGGCGCAGGGCGCCTGGCGCGTCAGCGGCGCGGCGCGCGTGCTGGCAGCGATCGATGCGCGCATGGGGGAAGTCTACTGGGGGCAGTTCGAACGCCAAGTGGACGGCAGCTGGTTGGAAAGCGAAGGCGAGGCGGTGCTGTCGCCGGCGCAGGCGCTCGAGCGTGCACAGCGTCTGCAGGGCGAATGGGCCCACGTCGGCACCGGCTGGCAAACCTATCCCGACCTGGTCAACGGTTCTACGCTGAGCGTGCGTGACGGCCAAATGCTGCTGCCGCAGGCGCAAGACATGCTGCCGCTGGCGCTGCACGCCTGGCAACAGGGGTTGGCGGTGGCGGTGGAAAACGCCGAGCCGACCTATCTTCGCAATGAAGTCACCTGGAAAAAACTGCCGGGCCGCGAGTAATCGCGGCGTATTGTGCTGTTGTTGATGCCGGGCGATGAAGGCCTGCAACTTGAACGACGAAACGCGGTCAAAGTTACAGGCATTTCAGGAGATTGCGACCATGTTAATCCGCACTGCAAGTAAAAAGCTGTCGCTGCTGGCCGTCGCCTGCGGCGCGCTGGTTCTGACCGGGTGCGTCACCGTACCGGATGCGATCAAAGGCTCCAGCCCTTCGCCGGTGACTCAGCTTTCCTCGGTACAAAATGCACCGAACCTGTTTACTGGCGCGGAAGCCCGCTTCGGCGGCACCGTGGTGAACGTCGCCAACGAACAAGGGCGCACGCTGCTGGAGATCGCGGCGGTGCCGCTTGACAGCGGTGCGCGGCCGATACTGGGTGAACCGTCGAACGGCCGCTTGCTGGCCACGGTGAACGGCTTCCTCGAACCGGTCGATTTCAAAGGCCAACTGGTGACCGTCGTCGGCCCTATCACCGGCCTGAAAGAGGGGCGGATCGGCATGACGCCATATCGTTTCGTAACGATGAACGTGACCGGTTTCAAGCGCTGGCATCTGGTGCAGCAGGTGGTGATGCCGCCTGCGCCGATGGGCCCTTGGGGCTGGCGCGGTGGTCCGTGGGGGCCCGGCTGGGGCGCAGGCTATGGCTGGTACAACCCCGGTCCGGCACAGGTGCAAACCATCGTAACCGAGTAGCATACGCTTGATGTGAACATATTTGACAGGGCGGCTCAGGCCGCCCTTTTGCTTTTTGGGATAGGGAATATCCGACAATTAGTGACGTACATCGCAACCTGAATAATGTTTAAAACCCGAACTGGTCTGCTGAGTTAAAATATTGTTATGGTTAGGCTGCGAGTTTGAGGGCTGCGATGATAATTAGTAATGATTTCAGGAGTAATACCTTGGATAAGGTCTGGTTAAAACGGTATCCGGCAGATGTGCCCGCAGAGATTGATGCCGATCGCTATTCGTCGTTGATCGAAATGTTTGAGCATGCCGTGCAGCGTTATGCCGATCAGCCCGCCTTTATCAACATGGGCGAGGTGATGACCTTCCGCAAACTGGAAGAACGCAGCCGGGCTTTCGCGGCTTACCTGCAAAATGAACTGGGCCTGAAGAAGGGCGACCGTGTCGCGCTGATGATGCCTAACCTGTTGCAATACCCCATCGCTCTGTTCGGCATTCTGCGTGCCGGCATGGTGGTGGTCAACGTCAACCCGTTGTATACCCCGCGCGAGCTGGAGCACCAGTTGAACGATAGCGGGGCCAGCGCCATCGTTATCGTTTCCAACTTTGCCCATACGCTGGAAAAAGTGGTGTTCAACACCCAGGTCAAACACGTGATCCTGACGCGCATGGGCGACCAGCTTTCGGCCGCCAAAGGCACGCTGGTCAACTTCGTGGTCAAATACGTCAAGCGCCTGGTGCCCAAATACAACCTGCCGGACGCCATTTCATTCCGCAGCGCGCTGCAACGCGGCCGCCGTCTGCAATATGTAAAACCGGACATCATTAATAGCGATTTGGCTTTCCTGCAATACACCGGCGGTACCACCGGCGTGGCGAAGGGCGCGATGCTGACGCACCGTAACATGCAGGCCAACCTTGAGCAGGCCAAGGCCGCTTATTCGCCGCTGTTCCGTGAAGGGCAGGAACTGGTGGTGACGGCGTTGCCGCTATACCACATTTTCGCGCTGACGGTGAACTGCCTGCTGTTTATCGATCTGGGCGGGCGCAATTTGCTGATCACCAACCCGCGCGATATTCCGGGGCTGGTGAAGGAGCTGGGTAAATATCCGTTCACCGCCATGAGCGGGGTGAATACGCTGTTCAACGCGTTGCTGAACAACGAAGAGTTCCACAAACTCGATTTCTCTACGCTGCGTTTCTCGGTCGGCGGCGGTATGTCGGTGCAAAAAGCGGTGGCCGAGAAGTGGGAGAAAACCACCGGTAAACACCTGCTGGAAGGCTATGGTCTGACCGAGTGCGCGCCGCTGGTGGCCGGTAACCCTTACGATCTGAAACACTACAGCGGCAGCATCGGCCTGCCGGTGCCGTCGACGGACATTCGGTTGGTGGACGACAACGGCCATGACGTGCCGCCGGGCGAACCGGGCGAACTGTGGGTCAAAGGGCCGCAAGTTATGTTAGGCTATTGGCAGCGCCCGGAAGCCACCGACGAAGTGCTTAAAGATGGCTGGCTGGCGACCGGCGATGTGGTGACCGTGGACGATCAGGGATTTGTGCGCATCGTCGACCGCAAGAAAGACATGATCCTGGTCTCGGGTTTCAACGTGTATCCGAACGAGATTGAAGATGTGGTCAGCCAGCACCCGAAAGTGCTGGAATGTGCGGCAATCGGCGTGCCCAGCGAGGCCTCCGGTGAAACGGTGAAGATCTGCGTGGTGAAGAAAGACGCCTCGCTGACCAAGGAAGAGCTGTTGACCCATTGCCGTCGCCACCTGACCGGGTATAAAGTGCCTAAAATTGTTGAGTTCCGCGATGAACTGCCGAAGTCGAACGTCGGCAAGATTTTGCGGCGAGAACTGCGCGATGAGCTAAAAACGCCGAAGCCGGCCGATGCCGCCTAGGTGTCGCTTTCGCGTCTGACTATCAACAACGCCGGTGAATGCCGGCGTTGTTGTGTTTGAATCCTACAAGAGAATGATGTTTTGAATTATCAGTTGATCACTACCGATGCCGGATTGCAGCAGGTCTGCGAGCAGGCGAGAAAGCATGCCCAGATTGCGCTGGACACCGAGTTTGTCAGAACGCGCACCTACTATCCTCAGCTGGGCCTGATCCAGCTCTACGACGGTGAACAACTCTCCCTCATCGATCCTCTGCCGATCAAGCAATGGCAGCCGTTTGTCGACCTGCTGGCCGACACCGCCGTGGTGAAGTTCCTGCATGCCGGCAGTGAAGATCTTGAAGTGTTTCTCAACGCCTTTAAAACGCTGCCGACGCCGATGATCGACACCCAGATCCTGGCGGCCTTTACCGGTCGGCCGCTCTCCTGCGGTTTTGCGACGCTGGTGGCGGAGTACATGAAGGTTGAACTGGACAAGAGCGAGTCGCGCACCGACTGGCTGGCGCGCCCGCTGACCGAAAGACAGTGCGTGTATGCGGCCGCCGACGTGTTCTACCTGCTGCCGATGGCCAAGCAGCTGGTGCAGGAGACCGAAGAGGCCGGCTGGACCGCTGCGGCCCATAACGAGTGCCTGCTGCTGTGCCAACGCCGTAGCGAGACGCTGGCGCCGGAAGTGGCCTATCGCGAAATCAGCAATGCCTGGCAGCTGCGCCCGCGTCAGCTCGGCTGTTTGCAGAAGTTGGCAGAATGGCGGTTGCGCCAGGCGCGCGAGCGCGATCTGGCGGTGAACTTCGTGGTGCGTGAGGAGAACCTATGGCAGGTGGCGCGCTATATGCCGTCTTCGCTGGGAGAACTGGATTCTCTGGGGCTGAGCGGGCCGGAGATCCGTTATCACGGCAAAACGCTGCTGGCGCTGGTGGCCGAAGCCGAAGCGCTGGAGGAGTCCGAGTTGCCCGCGCCGTTGGCTAACCTTATCGATCAGCCGGGCTACAAGAAGGTGTTTAAGGACATCAAGGCCGCTATCGCTACCGTCAGCGAGCAAAGCGGGTTGAGCAGCGAGCTGCTGGCATCCCGTCGCCAAATTAACCAATTGTTGAACTGGCATTGGAAACTGAAGGACGGCGAGAGTCGCCCTGAATTAATCAGCGGCTGGCGCGGCGATTTATTAATGGCGCCGTTGCAGGACATCCTGAAAGATTATTAATCGCTGGTTATCACCAGGGCAGGGTAGGGAAACTCTGCTCGGGTGAATATAGGCAGGAAATAATGCGTTGAAGGTAAATCTGGCCAGAATTTACTTTAAACGAGGTGGCGGCAAAGTTAATTGGGAATTGTCCCAAAGGGAAAAATCAATTTTTTGCTGCCGATAATGCTTAATAACTGGATACACATACAGTTACCCCCTGCATAAAATATACAGGGGGTAATTAATGCGTCGCAATCATTTAGCTGCTTCTTCCGATTCCGGTAATGTCACGTTAAGTTCAAGTACCGAAATATCGTCCCCTTTCTGCTCGAACTGCACATGCAGCATTTCAGGATCGATCTGAATGTATTTGCAAATAACCGCCAGAATATCGCGTTTCAGATCAGGCAGATACGGGGGCTCACTGTCCCCGCGACGACGCTCTGCGACGATAATCTGCAGCCGTTCCTTGGCTATATTGGCTGTCTGTTTTTTGCGGGACAGAAAGAAGTCTAATAAGGCCATGGTTTATCCCCCAAAAAGGCGTTTCAGGAAACCCTTCTTCTCTTCTTCAATGAAGCGGAATGGGCGTTCTTCCCCCAACAAGCGGCAAACGGTATCGTCGTACGCCTTACCGGCGTCTGACTCGGCATCCAGAATGACAGGCTCACCCTGGTTGGAAGCGCGCAGCACGGACTGGTCTTCCGGGATCACACCCACCAGCGGAATGCGCAGAATTTCAAGCACGTCTTCCATGCTCAGCATGTCGCCACGGCTGACGCGGCCCGGGTTGTAACGGGTCAGCAGCAGGTGTTCCTTGATTGGCGATTCGCCTTTCTCGGCGCGGCGTGACTTGGAAGAGAGGATACCCAGGATACGGTCAGAGTCGCGTACCGAAGACACTTCCGGGTTGGTGGTGATGATAGCTTCGTCGGCGAAATACAGCGCCATCAGCGCACCGGTTTCGATACCGGCCGGTGAATCGCACACCACGAAGTCAAAATCCATCTCGCCGAGATCGTTGAGGATTTTTTCAACGCCTTCGCGGGTCAACGCGTCTTTGTCGCGCGTCTGCGAAGCCGGCAGGATATAGAGGTTTTCAGTGCGTTTGTCTTTGATCAACGCCTGATTCAGCGTGGCATCGCCCTGAATCACGTTCACGAAATCATACACTACCCGACGTTCGCAGCCCATAATCAGGTCAAGATTACGCAGGCCGATATCGAAATCGATCACGACGGTTTTCTTGCCTTTCTGGGCCAGGCCGGTAGCGATGGCCGCGCTCGAAGTGGTCTTGCCAACGCCCCCTTTACCCGATGTAACAACAATAATGCGTGCCATGAAATGGATTCCTTGTCAAAAGGGCTTAATTTAAAGGTTGTATGGTTAAAGCGTTATCCAACAGGCTGAGTCGTACGGCCTGCCCGACGTAATCGGACGGGATTTGGTCGCTCAACCAGTACTGCCCTGCGATAGAGACTAGCTCAGCCGCCAGGTGGGTGCAAAAAATCTGACATTGCGTGTCGCCTGACGCGCCTGCCAGTGCGCGACCGCGCATCATGCCGTAGACATGAATATTGCCATCGGCAATCAATTCGGCGCCGGCGCTGACGCTGCTGGTCACGATAAGATCGCAGTTGCGGGCGTAAATCTGTTGGCCGGAACGGACAGGCGTACTGATGATGCGCGTTTTGGCGGGGGCGTTATCCGCCACCACGGGCGCAGGTGCAGGCTCCGGCGCAGCCATCTTCTGGCCTTTGCCTTCGCTCAGCAGCGGCAGCCCGGCACGGGCTATCGCGCGCTTTTGACGCTCATCTCTGCAACCGCTGATACCCACAACGCGCAGGCCTGCTGCCGCGACAGCCTGTTGAAGTTCTTTCCAGTTCGCATCGCCTTCCAGCGTTGCAACGTTGATAACAACAGGGGCGTTTTTCAGAAAAGCGGGCGCTTGCTCAACTTTTTCCTGTAACGCCTGACGTATTACCTCGGGCTGTGAATTATGCAAATGAACAACCGATAGGGTAAAACTGCTGCCTTTTAGCTCAATTGGCGATTGTGACATCTATCCTGACTCAGTCTCAGCAACTTTAAATCCCCGGAATACCACTCGGGGTGCGATATTCCGATGTACTATAAGCATGTTATAGTCAGAGTTATATCCAGGCAAGACGCTCCCTCAATTAAATAGAGTTAAAAAAATGCTTTGTGTGATCTATAGAAGCCCGAAACGCGATCAAACTTATCTTTATGTCGAAAAAAAAGACGATTTCTCTCGTGTGCCGGAAGCACTGATGAAAAGTTTCGGCGTACCGCAATTCGCCATGATGCTGTCGCTCGATGAGCGCAAGAAATTGGCCTCGGCGGATATCGAAAAGGTGAAGCAGGCGTTGAAAGACGAAGGCTATTACCTGCAGTTCCCGCCGCCGGTAGAAAACCTGCTCAACCAGCATCTGGCGGGCGACAAGGCCTGAGACAGTTGCCACGGCCAGGGGAGGCGCGATGACACCTTCGGCAAGAAGAATTGTATTGGCCGCCTGGCTGACGTTGGGCGGGGTGCTGATGCCGGGCGCAGCGCAGGCGGCGCAGGAGACGACGCTGGCGACGAGCGGCCGGGATCCGGCGCAGTTCCCGGCGTATGTCGAACAGCTCAAGCGCCGGGCGCGGGAGCAGGGCATCAGTCAGGCCACCCTCGACCGCGCCTTTGCGCAAATCCATTTCGTCGATCGGGTGATCAAGGCCGATCGCAATCAGCCGGAGCAGAAGGTAACCCTGGATGACTATCTGCGGCGGGTGATGACGCCCGTTAAAGTGCGCCAAGGGCGCGAACTGTACCGGCAGCGCCACGCGCAATGGACGCGCGCCGGCGAGCGCTATCGGGTGCCGGGGCGCTATATCATCGCGCTGTGGGGCATGGAGAGCGCCTACGGCAAGATTCAGGGGCGGGAAGATGTGGTGTCCGCGCTGGCGACGCTGGCGTTTGAAGGGCGCCGCGAAGCCTTTTTCAGCCAGGAGCTGATGGCGGCACTGCAGATAGTCGAGCAGGGGCACGTCGGCGATACACCGCTGAAAGGTTCCTGGGCCGGCGCGATGGGGCAATGCCAGTTTATGCCGAGCTCTTTCCTGCGCTATGCGGCGGACGGTGACGGTGACGGGCGCATCGATATCTGGAACAACATTGATGATGTCTTCGCGTCTACGGCCAGTTATTTGTCCAAAGAGGGCTGGCAGCCCGGCATCGGCTGGGGGCGTGAGGTCAAACTGCCCGCCGGTTTCAATCGGGCCGAGCTGGGGTTGAAAGACGCGCAGGCGCGCAGCGTCAACGCCTGGCAACAACGCGGGGTGCGTCGTGCGGATGGCAGTGCGTTGCCGCATGCCGTTCAGCGCGGTTGGATCATTGCGCCGGATGATATGCAGGGCCGGACGTTCCTGGTCTATGATAATTTCCGCACCCTCATGCACTGGAATCGCTCTTACTATTTCGCTATCGCCGTGGGTATGATGGCGGACGCGATCGGACATTGATCCGGCACACCAATAATCGGCTTGGCGCGCCAAGCCTCTACAGTTTGGGAGAAGCGGTATGTATCAACATAGAGACTGGCAGGGTTCGCTGCTCGATTTCCCGGTGAACAAGGTGGTTTGCGTCGGCAGTAACTATGCCGATCACATCAAGGAAATGGGCAGCGCGGTTTCCGTCGAGCCGGTGGTATTCATCAAACCGGAAACGGCGCTGTGCGATATTCGTCAGCCGGTGGCCATCCCCAAAGAGTTCGGTGCGGTGCATCATGAGGTGGAGCTGGCGGTACTGATCGGCACGCCGTTGAAACAGGCCAACGAAGATCGCGTTGCGCGGGCGATCGCCGGCTACGGTGTGGCGCTCGATCTGACGTTGCGCGATTTGCAGGCGGGCTTTAAAAAAGCCGGCCAGCCGTGGGAAAAGGCCAAGGCCTTCGACGGTTCCTGCCCGATGTCGGGGTTTATTCCGGTGGCGGAATTCGGCGATCCGCAAAACGCCGAGCTGTCGTTAACCGTCAACGATCAACTGCGCCAGCAGGGCAATACGCGCGACATGATCACGCCGATCCTGCCGCTAATCAGCTATATGAGCCGTTTCTTCACGCTGCGCGCCGGCGACATTATCCTGACCGGCACGCCGCAGGGCGTGGGCCCGATGGCTTCCGGCGACATGCTGAAAATCAGCCTGAACAGCAAAACGCTCAGCACCCGGGTGATCTGATTTCTCCTTGCCGCCGGCGGTGTCGGCGGCAAAGCTTGCATCTTGTGGCTAAAATGTCTATATAGTCCCCCCTCGAACCTGTGCGCAGGTGACTTATCCATTTACCGAAACCGGACGCTAACATGTCACAACTCGCTTTTTGGCAACAGAAAACGCTGGCGGAAATGTCAGAACAAGAGTGGGAATCGCTGTGCGACGGGTGCGGGCAATGCTGTTTGAATAAGCTGATCGACGAAGATACCGACGAGATTTATTTTACCAACGTAGCCTGCAACCAGCTCAACATCAAATCCTGCCAATGCCGTAACTATGAGCGGCGCTTCGAGCTGGAAGAAGACTGCATCAAACTGACGCGCGAGAACCTCACCACCTTTGAGTGGTTGCCACCGACCTGCGCCTATCGCCTGATCGGTGAAGGCAAGCCGCTGTTCCCCTGGCATCCGCTGCTGAGCGGTTCCAAGGCGGCAATGCACGGCGAGCGCATTACGGTGCGGCATATCGCGGTGCGTGAAAGCGAGGTGGTGGACTGGCAGGACCATATCCTCAACAAGCCGGACTGGGCTAGGTAAAGGCGGGCGCCTGCAGAGCAATACGCGTTTTCATGCAAGAGGGCGGCGTGTTCAGACATGCCGCCCTCTGCGTTATTGAGCTAACCAACGGGTGTGGGGCTCATGGCATAAGCCGCCATTTCACGCTTTTTTGTCGCGGCGATGCCAGTTAGCCAGATTTTTCAGCGGCTGCTTCACATACGGGCTGGCCTTGATCAGGCTGAACAGCAGTTTATTCACCGCCGTACCTACTTTGTCCATTGGCCGGTCGATATCGAGAAACAGCACAGCGCGCAGTTCGTCGGTATCATTGCGAACCTCGTGTTCGTAGGAATCATCAAACAAAATCACCTTGCCTTCATCCCAGTGCAGAATTTGGTCGTCAACGCGGATCCAGAGCTTTTCCCGATCCTTTGGCACGATTAATCCCAAATGCGCGCGCACCACGGCACGAGTCGGGCCTTTGTGGGGGACGATGTGATAGTGCGGCTTAAGGATCGAAAACATGGCGGTGCGCATGCCGGGGATCTCGCTGACCGCCTGTGCGGTCTGCGGGCAAATGGCGCAGTTCTCATCAACCCGCTGCCCGTAGACAAACAGCCCGAAGGTTTTCCAATTATCCCCTTTGGAGATGCGTTGCTGATCCGGTGATATTTGGTGGAACGCGGGGATATCCTCCGGGTGCTCCAGCAACCGATCCAACTCCTCGCGAATGGCAGGCCAACGGGCTTCCAGCGCCGTCACCCAATTAAATTCATGATTACCGATCCGCGGCGTGGTGGAGATCAGCGAATGGCGAGTCTGAAATTCGCCGTTCCAGCGCAGGAATTTTTTCCCGGCTTTGAGCAGCATGCGCCGCAGGAACGGGCGCTGAGACGAAGGGGGCAATGTGGTATCCGGCATAGTATCGTGTCCTTGATGTCATTGGCCTACTGCATTCAGCATAAGGAAAGAATCACGAACGATTTTAATCATTAGTGCGCGAACGGTGGCCGATGAGTGATACCGCGCAGAGTTAAATTTGAATGATTTATTTAAAGGTAGCGGGGACTGACGGTTGGGGGCAGAAGGAAAAAAGCCCCTGCAAAGATGAGGGGCAAGACACACAACAACACCAGGGAAATCGGTAGTACTCACGTTGCCGATACTATAAGGATTTTATGGGTAAACTTCACCAAAATATTGTGCTCTGAATGTGACAAAGGCGCAGTCGTTCATAAGTAACGGTAATTTATTGATGCTCGAAGGTTGAAAGGAAGGGCCGGTTTTAGCCGCAGGTATTGCAGAAGTTTAATGTTATGTAAATTACGTGCTGAACTGAGCCGGGATGCTTCTTTTTAAACGATAAGTTGGGTAATTTGGCCGCTCTCCCGCAAGTTCGAGAGCATAACAATGAAAATGGTCCGTCTGTTTGCCGTAGCTGGAGCGCTAATCGTGCTCGTTTACTTCCTTACACATACCTGAAATGGGGTTATCTCTGAATTTGACAGTAATACCCTAAAAAAACGGCGCCTGGTGGCGCCGTTTTTTGTTTGTCTGCCGTTCAGCGGCCGAACAGATCGCGGCGGCGTGGGCGGACAAACTGTGCGATCAGTACAATCAGCGCCACCAGCAGATAGGCGCCGAAGATACCAACCAGCCATTGTGGCATTTCCAGCGTCAGGAACTGCCATTGACGCACGGAACAGTCACCGGAAGCGTGGAACACCGCCGGCAACCATTTGTCCAGCGGCAGCCAGGACGGGAAGCTGACGAAGAAATCGCAGGTATTGAATGGCGAAGGATGCAATTGGATCATGGTGTGCTTCCACGCCAGCTGTACGCCTTCCCAGGCGCTGTAGATCCACAGCAAGATCGCCGCGTAGCGCAGCGGGGTTTTCGGCGCGATAGCGCCTACCAACGAGGCGCCGAGGATGCCGAATAGCGCGCAACGCTCGTAAATGCACATCACGCACGGCTGCAGCAGCATAACGTGCTGGAAATAGAGCGCGACCAGTTCCAACACCAACGCTGTCAGGGCCATCAGCAGCCAGGCGCCGCGTCCTTGTGAACAGCGGTTAAAGAATTGCAACATATCTAGATTCTTCCATGCAGTAAGCAATTGAACCGGCAGTGTAAACCAATTCCCCCTCGCTGCCAGCCACTTGGGCCGGTTTCAGCGTAAAAATATCGGTTCACCCTGCCGGCGCCGTCTCAGTGGCTGACGGTGTCGATGGGCGGCAGCGTCAGCCAATGCCATTGCGTCAACAGCTCGGTCGCCGGCTCCAAAGTGAACTGGACGCACAGCAGGCCAACTACCGTCAACACCACCGTATAAGGCAGGGCCATCCAGACCATGCGGCCATACGACAGACGCACCAGCGGCGCCAATGCCGACGTCAGCAGGAACAGAAACGCCGCCTGCCCATTAGGGGTGGCGACCGAGGGCAGGTTGGTGCCGGTATTGATGGCGACCGCCAGCAGCTCGAACTGCTTCAGCCCGATCGCGCCGGTTTCCAGCGCGGTGCGCGCCTCGTTGATGTAAACGGTGCCGACGAACACGTTGTCGGAAACCGACGACAGCAGGCCGTTGAACAGGTAGAACAGCGAAAGCTGAGAGGAGGGCTCGGCGCGCAGCACAAACTGGATCACCGGGCTGAACAGGTGCTGTTCGATGATCACTGCGACCACGGTGAAGAACACCGTCAGCAGAGCGGTGAATGGCAGCGCTTCCTGGAACGCTTTGCCGATGGCGTGCTCGTCGTTCACGCCGCACAGGGAGGTGGCGAGAACGATGACCGACAGGCCGATCAGCCCAACTTCTGCCAGATGGAAGGCCAACGCCAGCACCAGCCAAACGCCGATCAGCGCCTGCATCACCAATTTAAGCCGTTCTTGTTTGCTACGGCCTGCGCTGGCCTTGCGGTCATACTCTTTCAGCACGTCGCGCACCGCTCCCGGCAATTGCGCGCCGTAGCCAAACAGGCGAAAACGTTCTACCAGCCAACACACCAGCAGGCCGCACACCAACACCGGCAGCGTGACCGGCGCCATACGCAGGAAGAAATCGATAAAACCCCAGCCCGCGTTTTTGGCGATAATCAGGTTTTGCGGCTCGCCCACCATGGTCATGACCCCGCCGAGCGCGGTGCCGACGCCGGCGTGCATCAGCAGGCTGCGCAGAAAGGCGCGGAATTGCTCCAGCGTCTGTTTGCGCTCTTCGCCGGTAAAATCACTGTCATCGCCAATGTCGCCGTCAGGGCGGTTTGACGTCACGTTGTGATAGATGGAATAGAAACCGGTGGCCACGCTGATCACTACCGCCACGACCGTCAGCGCGTCGAGGAAGGCAGAAAGGAAGGCGGCGGCCAGGCAAAACGCCAGCGACAGCAGCGTTTTCGAACGGATGTTGAGCAGCAGCTTGGTGAACACGAACAGCAGCAGCTGCTTCATAAAGTAGATGCCTGCCACCATAAAGATCAGCAGCAGCAACACTTCCAGATTATGTTCGATTTCCTGCGAAACCTGCGCCGGGCTGGTCATGCCGATGGCCACGGCCTCTAGCGCCAGCAGGCCGCCCGGCAGCAACGGGTAGCATTTCAGCGCCATCGCCAGGGTAAAGATGAACTCGACCACCAGCAGCCAACCCGCAATAAACGGGCTGGCGAAAAAGAACACCAGGGGGTTGATCGCCAGAAAAATGAGAATGGTCAGTTTGTACCAGTCGGGAGATTGCCCCAGAAAATTTTTGAGCAGGGCGCTGCGCAGGGTTGTTTCCATTGTCCTCTATGCATCCTTAATCAGTCGTAGCACGTACCCTAACAATGCGGTGGGGGCGTGTGCAACCGGAGCTTGTTTTACGGCGGCAAATTTCCTTCGGCCGGTGTTTTTGCGCGTTTTTTGCCACTTTATGCACACTTTCGTTTATTGTTTTTCGCTCACGCTATGTCATGTCAGCACGATCTGGTATGATGAGCTGATTACTTTTACTGATTTTATCGTCGCAACGGAACGTCAAACACATGGTCATAAAGGCGCAGAGTCCTGCCGGTTTCGCGGAAGAGTACATTATTGAGAGTATTTGGAATAATCGCTTCCCCCCTGGCTCTATTTTGCCCGCGGAGCGTGAGCTTTCGGAGTTGATTGGCGTCACGCGCACTACGTTACGTGAAGTGTTGCAACGTCTGGCCCGCGATGGTTGGTTGACCATTCAGCATGGCAAACCGACCAAAGTGAACAATTTCTGGGAAACGTCCGGCCTCAATATCCTTGAGACCGTAGCCCGTCTCGATCACAAAAGCGTCCCGCAGCTGATCGATAACCTGCTGTCCGTGCGCACCAATATCGCGTCGATCTTTATTCGCGCCGCGGTGCGCAATCATCCGGAACAGGCCCAGGAAGTGCTGGCGAAAGCCGCCGAGGTAGAAGATCAGGCAGACGCGTTCAATCTGCTCGATTACGAGATCTTCCGTGGTTTGGCGTTCGCTTCTGGCAACCCGATCTACGGCTTGATTTTCAACGGCCTGAAAGGGCTGTACACCCGCGTGGGCCGTTACTACTTCTCCAACCCGGAAGCGCGTAAGCTGGCGCTGACCTTCTACAGCAAGCTGTCCACGCTGTGCCATGAGAAGCTGTACGACCAGGTGATGGACACCGTGCGCAACTACGGTAAAGACAGCGGGGCGATTTGGCAGAGCATGCAGGGCACCATGCCGAGCGATCTGACCGAAGCGCGTCGCTGATTGCGTATTAATGAAATTAAGAAAGGGCGCCATTTTGGCGCCCTTTGTCGTTATGGCGGATTACAGCGGCGTTGGTCGCGGCGGGCACCGATCGAGCAGCTCCACGCTGCCGTCTTCGTTTTGCTGTTCTAGGATCACGTCGAAGCCCCACAGGCGGTGCAGGTGCTTCAACACGTCGCGACGGCTTTTATCCAACGGCGCACGCTCCTGTGGGATATAACGCAATGTTAGCGAGCGGTCGCCGCGCAGGTCCACGTTCCAGATCTGAATGTTCGGCTCGTGATTGCTCAGGTTGTATTGTGCAGACAGCTCCTGACGGATCGCCCGGTAGCCGGCCTCGTTGTGGATCGCGGCAATTTCCAGATAGTTGTTGCGATCGTCGTCCAGCACGGTGAACAAGCGGAAGTCGCGCATCACTTTGGGCGACAGGAACTGGCTGATAAAGCTCTCGTCCTTGAAGTCGCGCATGGCGAAGTGCAGTGTCTCCAACCAGTCTTTTCCGGCGATGTCCGGGAACCAGTAGCGGTCTTCCTCGGTCGGTGATTGACAGATGCGCTTGATGTCCTGGAACATGGCGAAGCCCAGTGCATAAGGGTTGATGCCGTTATAGTACGGGCTGTTGTAAGGCGGCTGATACACCACGTTGGTGTGGCTGTGTAAAAACTCCAGCATAAACCGCTCGGTCACACGGCCCTCGTCGTACAAATGGTTGAGGATGGTGTAGTGCCAGAAGGTGGCCCAGCCCTCGTTCATCACCTGAGTCTGTTTTTGCGGGTAGAAATACTGGCTGACTTTGCGCACGATGCGTAACACCTCACGCTGCCAAGGTTCCAGTAGCGGTGCGTTCTTCTCGATAAAATAGAGGATATTTTCCTGCGGTTCGCTTGGATAGCGACGAGCCTGCTCCGGCGACTCTTCGCGCTCGACGCGTGGCAGGGTCTTCCACAGCGTGTTCACCTGGCTTTGCAGATATTCTTCGCGGCTTTTCTGGCGCGCTTTCTCTTCCACCAAGGAGATTTTCTGCGGGCGTTTGTACCTGTCGACGCCGTAGCTCATCAGTGCGTGGCAGGAGTCCAGCAACCGTTCCACTTCTTCTACGCCGTAGCGTTCTTCGCACTGGCTGATGTAGTGACGGGCGAACAACAGATAATCGACGATGGAACTGGCGTCGGTCCAGCTGCGGAACAGATAGTTATTCTTGAAGAACGAGTTGTGGCCATAGCAGGCGTGTGCCATCACCAGCGCCTGCATGGTGATGGTGTTCTCCTCCATCAGGTAGGCGATGCAGGGATTGGAGTTGATGACGATTTCATACGCCAGCCCTTGCTGGCCCTGTTTGTAGCGCTGTTCGGTTTCGATGAACTTCTTGCCGAAGGACCAATGGGTATAGTTGATCGGCATGCCGACGCTCGAATAGGCGTCCATCATCTGCTCGGAGGTGATCACCTCGATCTGATGGGGGTAGGTGTCGAGCCGGTAATGCTTGGCGACGCGGTCGATCTGCTCCAAATACACCTGCAGCAGTTCGAACGTCCAGTCCGGTCCATCGCTCAGACGTTTATCATCCTTAACCTTTTCATGTGTTGAAGTAGTCATCAGCGCACCCTCATTATTCACGGGTCTTGCTCAAACGGCAGACCCTGTAACAAGCATAGTTCAAGTCATAATTAATCATTGCAAATCAGTGAAATAAAAATGCCGGTACGCAAAGGCGCGAACGGCGCTCAATTCGACGCCCGTCCTGGCAGAAGGCGGCACAGCACCGCGCGTCTTCTCCGAGTATAGCCCTGCGGCAAGGGCGTGCAACACATGCCTGTTGTACGACAGGGATTGAAAATTGTTATGTTATATTGTAACTTTTCATTTTCTCAATAACGGACAAGGAGCGCATTTTGGCGAGGCATTTTGGCAAAGTGGCGGTGGCGCTGGCAGCGCTGTTTATCAGCGGGCAGGCGTTTGCCCACGGGCATCATTCACATGGCAAGCCGCTGACGGAAGTGGAAAAAAAGGCCGAGGCGGGCGTGTTCGACGATAAGGACGTCAAAGATCGCGACCTGGCGGATTGGGAAGGTGTGTGGCAATCCGTGTACCCTTACCTGCTCAATGGGGATCTCGATCCGGTGTTCAAGAAGAAAGCGGCGCAGGATAAGAGCAAGACCTTCGCAGAAGTGAAGGCGTATTACCGTAAAGGGTACGCCACCGATGTGGATACCATCGGTATTGAAAACGGCGTCATGGAGTTTCACCGCGGCGACCAAGCCAGCGCTTGTCAGTATAAGTACGCCGGGCATAAGATCCTGACCTATGTCTCTGGTAAAAAGGGCGTGCGTTATCTGTTCGAATGCCAGGAAGCCGGCAGCCTGGCGCCGAAATTCGTGCAGTTCAGCGATCACATTATCGGCCCGCGCAAATCGGCGCATTTCCATATCTTTATGGGCAACACCTCGCAGGAAGCGTTGCTGAAAGAAATGGATAATTGGCCGACTTACTACCCATTCCAACTGCAGACCAAAGAAGTCGTGGACGAGATGCTGCATCATTGATTCCCCCGCTCCCGCGATCCCAAGCCCGCTTAGGTGGGCTTGTCCTCAGTCAAACGGTCTGACTTGCAGATAATCGTCCGTCACTTCCATTTCAAACAGCGTTTTATCCGCCAGCAAGGTCGCACGCATTCGTTCCCGGGCTTGCCGGTAGCGTTCATCCAACTGAATATCACCGGCGCTTTCCCATGCGACTCGGCTTGGCCATTGCGCATAGCCGATAAACTGCCCGCTCACATCCTGATGCAGGCGCGAGCCCAGGCTGCCGCGCTGCAGATAGATACCTTGGGTCAATTCAAGCCAGGCCTGGCGAAAGGCGTGTTCGTGCCCGGTTTTGACTGAAAATTGGTAGATGGCGATGAACATAAGGCGTTCTCCACGATAGCGACAGTGTGAACTTTAGGCGTTGCTTCTGGCGTTAACGTTCATATCGTGCTGCAGCGTTAATGTAAACGGGCGGGCTAAGGGCTCGGGTGTTTTATTCCAGCACTGAAAGCAAGGTTAACGGTAGCTGTAATTTTACGCGATTTTTCTGCTGCGGAGGGAGGGGGCTCTCTTTGTTTGTTATGTTGGAATTTTTTATTTTATTGGTTTTTTGTTCTGCTTATGTATTGGCTGGTATTTTTATATTCTGTTAAATCAATGTTGCTTATTACGCCTTTTTTGATTGCTATCATTGATAGCATTGCTATCTATTCAGCGGCGGTTTGACGCCATAGGCCCCTCTAAACCGCATCTTATCGCTATTTTCAGGTGGCTATTGCAAATGCATGACCTATCGACGATAAATTAATTGTGAATATTGTCACGTTTGATGACGAAGTTGTTGGACGGATTTTTTCACTGAGTTAATTTCCTGTGAGCAGAAGATTATGCTTTGTGAAGCCTTAGGCTGGAGTCAGCGATGCGAGTGGTAATTTTAGGTAGTGGAGTGGTGGGCGTAGCCAGTGCCTGGTATTTGGCGAAGGCGGGGCATGAGGTGACGGTGATCGATCGTCAGCCAGGCCCCGCACTGGAAACCAGCGCTGCGAACGCTGGGCAGATCTCACCGGGCTATGCCGCACCCTGGGCGGCGCCGGGCGTGCCGCTTAAGGCCATCAAGTGGATGTTCCAGCGCCATGCGCCGCTGGCCATCCGTCTCGATGGCAGCAGCTTCCAGCTGAACTGGATGTGGCAGATGCTGAAAAACTGCAACACCGAACACTACATGACCAACAAAGGCCGCATGGTACGTCTGGCGGAATACAGCCGCGATTGTATCAAGGCGCTGCGTCAGGAAACCGGTATCCAGTACGAAGGTCGCCAGGGCGGCACGCTGCAGCTGTTCCGCACTCAACAACAGTTCGAAAACGCCGCGAAAGACATTGCGGTATTGGAAGATGCCGGCGTGCCTTACCGATTGCTGGAAGCCGGCCAACTCGGTAGCGTCGAGCCGGCGTTGGCGCAGGTGGCGCACAAGCTGACCGGCGGCCTGCAGTTGCCGAACGACGAGACCGGCGATTGCCAGCTGTTTACGCAACAGTTGGCGAAGATGGCAGAGCAGGCGGGCGTAACCTTCCTGTTCAACCGCGGCGTCGATCGTCTGCTGGTTGAAGGCGACAAGATCGCCGGTGTCCAGTGCGGCGAGGAAGTGTTTAAGGCCGACAGCTATGTGGTGGCGTTCGGCTCGTACTCCACGGCGCTGCTGCGCGGCCTGGTGTCCATTCCGGTTTACCCGCTGAAGGGCTATTCGTTGACCATTCCTATCACCGACGAAGCGGCGGCGCCGTTCTCTACGGTATTGGATGAGACGTATAAAATCGCCATCACGCGTTTTGACCAGCGCATTCGCGTCGGCGGCATGGCGGAGATCGTCGGTTTCAATACCCAGCTGGAGCAAAAACGGCGCGAAACGCTGGAGATGGTGGTGCGCGATCTCTACCCGAACGGCGGCAGAGTGGAAGAGGCGACGTTCTGGACCGGCCTGCGGCCGATGACGCCGGACGGCACGCCAATTGTCGGCCGCACTTCGCTGAAGAACCTGTATCTCAATACCGGGCATGGCACGTTGGGCTGGACGATGGCCTGCGGCTCCGGGCAGTTGTTGTCCGATCTGATGTCCGGCATTACGCCGGCGATCCCTTCCGATGACCTGGCGGTGGCGCGTTACAGCGCCGGGTTTCGCCAGCAACACGCGGTTCCGCTGAACGACGTGCATCCCGCACGTTAATCGTCGATGTTGTCATAGACTTTTCCGGCCACGCGCAGGCGCGCGTGGCCGCTGTACGCTGCCCCAAGGAGAACCGATGCCCCGTCCGATAACCGCCACGATGCATCTCGGCGCGATTGAAAATAACCTGCAGGTGGTGCGCCGTTTCGCTCCCGGCGCCAAAGTTTGGGCGGTGGTCAAGGCCAACGCCTATGGCCACGGCATCAAACACGTTTGGCGCAGCATGGCGCAAACCGACGGCTTCGCCATGCTGGATCTGGCCGAAGCGGTGCTGCTGCGCGAGTCGGGTTGGCAAGGGCCGATTCTTCTGCTGGAGGGATTCTTCCAGCCGCAGGATCTGGCGTTGCTCGACCGTTATCGCCTGACGACGGCGGTGCACAGCGACTGGCAGCTGTCGGCGATCGCCGACGCCACGCTGAACGCGCCGCTCAATGTCTATCTGAAAGTGAACAGCGGCATGAATCGGTTGGGGTTCGCACCCGATCGGCTGCATGAGGTGTGGCGCAGGGCGCAGGCGGTTGCCAATATCGGCGAGCTTACGCTGATGAGCCATTTCGCCACCGCCGACGGCCCGGAAGGCGTGGCCCAGCAGATGGCCACTATCGAGGCAGCGGCAGTCGATATACCGTTGCCGCGCTGCCTGGCCAACTCGGCCGCCACGCTGTGGCACCCTTCGACCCACGGCAGTTGGGTCCGCCCTGGGATTGTTCTCTATGGCGCTTCGCCGAGCGGTTGCTGGAATGATGTTGCGGGGACGGGGCTGCAGCCGGCGATGACGCTGAGCAGCGAGATCATCGGCATTCAGCAACTGAAGTCTGGCGATCGCGTGGGGTACGGCGGCCGTTACAGCGCCGCCGGCACGCAGCGTATCGGCGTGGTGGCCTGCGGTTACGCCGACGGCTATCCGCGTCATGCGCCGACCGGTACGCCGGTGTGGGTTGACGGCGTGCTGACGCGCACCCTGGGAACGGTGTCGATGGATATGCTGGCGGTGGATCTGACGCCCTGTCCACAAGTCGAATTGGGCGCCGACGTGGAGCTGTGGGGGAAACACCTGCCGGTGGACGAGGTGGCCACGGCGGCAGGAACGTTGGGTTATGAGCTGCTGTCGGCGTTAGCGGCGCGGGTGCCGGTCGTCACCGAAGCCTGAGCCGCGGCTCAGGCGACTTTTTTTATCTGCCCTTTAATCTGCTTGCTGAGCCGCCGTGCGTGCAGCGCCAGCAGGCAGCCCGCCAGCATGACCAATGCCAGCGACAACTTCGGCTGCAACGGCAACGCCATCGCCACCAGCCCCAGTGCGGCACCGCCGGCCATCTGTACGAAACCGACCAGCGCGGACGCGACGCCTGCCTCATTGGAGTACGGCTCCAACGCGTAGCTGGTGGCCGGACCCATCACGAACGCCAACCCGGCGCAGGCGCTGGCGACCGGCAGCATATACGCCAGCCAGTGCGCTTGCGCCGCCGCGGGCAGCAGCATGACGCCCAGCAGCAACCCCAGACAGCCCAGCCCCATCAAAATGCCGCCGGTCGCCAGGCAAACCGGACGGCCTACCTTGTGGATGATGCGGTTGGCGAAGAAGCTGACCAGCATGATCCAGAAACCGTTGGCGCCGAACACCAGCGAAAATTGCAGCGGGGTCAGGCCGGCGGTGCCCATCAGCACGTTCGGTGCCAGGGAAACGTAGGTCAGCGCCATGCCCATCGCCCCGGAGTTCACTACCGCAAAGGAAAGGAAACGCCGTTCGCTGAGGATGCGCGCATATTGGCGTACCGGCAGCCCCTTGACCGGGACGGTGTCGGCAGGGCGGGTTTCCGGCAGGCGCAGCGCGATGAGCACCAACACCAGCAGCGCATAACCGACCAGGAACCAGAAAGGGGCTCGCCAGCCGAAGGCTTCGGCGAGCAGGCCGCCGAGCAGCGGTGCCAGCGCGGGGATGATGTTCAGCGTGCCATTGAGAAAGCCGAAGGCGCGGGCAGCGTCGTCACCATTCAGGCGGTCGCGCACGCCGCTGAAGGCGACGACGGCGGTGCAGCAAACCGCCACCCCTTGCAGCAGACGCGAAGCGATGAAAAGCGTCGGGCTGGTAGCCAGCGCCGCCATCGCGGCGCCGATCATGTAGAGGATAATGCCGGCCAGCGCCACCGGCTTGCGGCCATAGTTATCCACCAGCGGGCCGGCGATGACCTGGCCGAGGCCGAGCACCAGAATAAACAGTGAAATGGTGGATTGGATCAGCGCTTCGCTGCTGCCCAGGCCGACGGCAATGGCGGGAATGGTCGGCAGGTAAAGATCGATGCCTAATGGGCCGAGCAGCACCAGGCTGAGAAGCATAAACAGAAACTTTTGCATAACAGGAAAGGCACGTCCGAGTGACAAAGAGGGCTAGAGTAGAGACTCCGGCGACAAATGAAAAGGGGCAAAGCGGGTCAGCGCTACGCCCCCTGGCGGTAATAGAGCGCCGAGACGGCATCGGCCACGTAACGGGCCTGGTGGCGAGCATCATCCAACGCACGGTGCGGCATGCCTTCGAACGGGCGTGTCTTTTTGGGGTTAAAGCCGTGAAGTTCTGCCAACGTGATCACCGTGCGCACGTCCTGAGTATCCCAGAATTTCCACGGGCAGGGCATTTCCAGCTGCTGGAAGGCGTGTTCGAGGATCGCACAGTCGAACTCTTTGCCGTTGCCCCAGACTTTCACCGTATCGGTGCTGTTCATATGGATAAAGCGGCTGAGGCTGCTCAACACGCGTTTCAGGCTCTCGGTGCCGCCGAAGGCCTGTTTGCGCGCTTCGTCGGACTGTTTCGCCCACCAGGCAACCGTATCCAGGCTGATGGTGCGGCCCGGTTGCTCTTTCTGGCAACTGACGGCGGCTTCGAATTCGGCGCCCAGTTCCCCGGTTCGGGGATCGAAAAACACCGCCGCAACCACCAGAATGACGGCGCTAGGTTTTGTGTCCAGGGTTTCAATGTCTAACATCAGATGGTGCATCGGCGTTTCCGGTGGTAGGCGTGGTGGCTTAATATTACTACAGAACGTGCGCCGATGCGGGCCGATGCGCACATGAAATCCTTTTAAAGCGCCGCGTTCAGGTTATGATGCTCGGGATACTCTTATCAGGTTGGTCGTTATCGGTGAGAACGCTTATCTTTATTCTGTGCATGGTCGGCTACTTGCTGTTGCTGGGCTACCTTAGCATGTTCGTCACGGACAAGATCTGTGAGAAGGCGGGCAACTTCACTAAAATATGCCGCGTCGTAGACATTTCCGAACCTCATATCCCCAAGTAGCAGTCTGTTTACCCCAGATAGTCGGTGGTAATCAACGGGGTCAGGATGGCCGCCAGCGCCATGAGCGCTCCCCATTGCCGCCAGCCCAGCCGCGCCAGCCAGTCATGTCGCTGCGGCGGCGTGGCCAACTGCCCGACGGCCACGCCGCCGGTCAGCAGCAGCGTCAGAATCAGCAGCACCAGGCCGCGGCTCACCAGCGTGAACTCGACATGCAGCACATTGGCGTAATAGAGGCGCATCAGAATAAAATAGCTCAGCAAGATCCAGGCGAAAACGACGTTCTTCCTGAGTACCTGCTGCAGCATCAACGCGATGAACAGGCTGTGAAAAAGCGACAGTAGCGGGGCCTCGATCGGATGCCGAACGCAGACGTTGTAGACCGCCATGTAAATGTTGAAAACCAGCAGGATATAGATCACGTAAATATACCAGCCGTAGATGACTTTGAGCTTTTTCGGGTTCGGCGGCAGGGAGAGTGCGTCCGGTTTCATTAATGCCTCCTGATGATGCCATGCAAACGCTGCGGTTGAAGACGACGCGGCGACATCGTAATTTTAAATCCACTGGGTATATATCACCCGTGCGCTAAATGACAATTAAACGCATGAACGGCTTTATTTCCGCGTTGACCTGGAACTCTTTGGCGCTTGCGGGGTCGATTAGCGTGCGAATGTCTGGCGGTTTTCCCGCCACAATGGAAGACGTAATACATTGATATGAGAGATTATAAAAACACTTCTGGCACAAAAATCCTGCTGCTGTTCAGCCTGACATTTTACACACTGTTGCCACCGTTGTTGACGACGGCCGTGTTCAACCGTTTCAATCTTAATCCGTTCGCGATCGTCAAATTTTTTCACTTTAACCCGTTTTTGGCCGATCGGGGCATACCCAGCTATCAGACTTTCTTCTATTTGCTGATGCTATGGTTGGGGTTCAATGTTTTGCTCTGGCTGCTGGTGTGGGGGGGAGGGCGACTGTATCAGCGCTGGCGAGCGCCGCGCGGCTGATAGTTTTCCAAAGGGAAAAAGTTGCGTGGGGAAATGACTTTACATTCAATAATGAGACGTATTATCATTTGTTTCGCCGGTGAGGGGAAAAGGGTTGTCTCCTTCTGTGCCCCCCGATCCGGCACGACATTGCTCACATTGCTTCCAGTTTTCATGCCAGCCTTGCGCTGGCGTTTTTTTATCCCTCGCCCAAAACCACGACGTCGGTGGTTAGCCTCATTTCATTAACACGATTGCTTAAAAGCCACCGCGCGGCATGGGGGGCGTTAGAACAGCGAAAACAGCAACACGACCGGCAGGCTCAACGGCCAGGTTAACCCGATGGTCACTGCGCTGATACAGCGAATTTTGACGGTGTCCCGGCTAACCAGGTAGGTGAAAACCATAGAAACTAAAAGACCAATAAAATAACAGTATTGCGTTGCAACCCACAGCGGCGACATGAAACCCGATCCCAATTGTATTTTTACGCGCGAATTCTAGGAGCTTGGCGGGGGATAATCAATGACCAAAGGCCGTTTATTCAAACCTTTATTCATAAGGACGCATAATTCATTTCTATAAAGAACGTGGGGTTATTAACGGCTTTACGTTTATTACCAAAAGAAATCAACAGTATAGTTACCGGTAACATTCTGCGTCAGGCAAGCCATCGTTTTGGAGGAACTCCGCTGAGCAGTAAAAGGGCCTGTGAGGGGGGGAAACGCGATGAGTCTATAATTCATAAAAATTAATGATGTATTTGCGGCAAAAAGGCTGAGGTGAAGTGCCGTTGTCCGTTCGCGAGCCCTTTAAGCGTCGGTTTTAGCGCATCGTAACGATGCGCCGCTGACGAGTCGGGAAGAGGGATTGTTGTCGTTGTAGGTTTAATGAATGTTAAGACCGTAGACGAACAGCCACGAAAACAGCAGCGCCAGCAGGCATGCCATAAAAACGATGGAGATCATTTCCTTCACAACTTCATTCCTTTTCCCGTGAGTCAAATTTACTTCTCTTTGTTTTTGCGCGAAATTTTAGATCGTCATGGGTAAAAATCCTAGTTTTAATCCCGTTTTTTTCTCTGGCATTGCGGCGTAAGCCGCGTCGATAGGCCGTGGCGACGCCGGAAAAGCAGGGGACGTTAACTCGTCGTAGCTATTGCTGAACGCTGTGGGGCTGACTATATAAAATAGGGACTGTGTGACGTCGAAGGCAGCCAGGCGTGTCTCTTAAGGGGGGCCGTTCATCTGTCTACGGCGCTTTCCTATGAGATGAGGAGTCGGCAATGAGCACAAACCCCACTATCGTGCTGGTACATGGATTCTGGGGCGGCGCCGCGCACTGGAGTAAGGTTATCATCGAGTTGTCACGCAGGGGCTATTCGGCGATTCATGCGGTAGAAATGCCGTTGACCTCGTTGGCTGAGGATGCGGAACGTACGCGTAAGATGGTCGCGCAGCAAGCGGGACCGGTAGTGTTGGTAGGGCACTCTTACGGTGGTGCCGTGATCACGGAAATGGGCAACCAGCCTAACGTGGTTGGCCTGGTCTACATCGCCGCGTTTGCGCCGGATGCCGGTGAAAGTGCCGGCGGTATTACGCAAGCGCATCCTCCTGCGGCAGTCGAGAATTTGA
Organism: Serratia sp. PF-27; assembly: GCF_030053255.1. NCBI lineage: Bacteria > Pseudomonadati > Pseudomonadota > Gammaproteobacteria > Enterobacterales > Yersiniaceae > Serratia > Serratia sp. PF-27. Next base: position 762,181 of record NZ_JASGBT010000015.1, on the reverse strand, counting down.
CCCCGGACAGCGACGGTTATCTGTGGATCAAAACCGACAAGTTTCACGAAAGCTTTTGCCAGGATCTGACCGCCGACGAGGCGCTGGTGATGGCGGTGACGCAGAAGGCTCCGCTGGCTGATACCTTTGGTAACACCCTCGGTGAACCTGCCTGGAAACATAAACCGTCATGGTATCAACTCTCCAGCGACGATCGCATGATAGCCCCGGAGAATCAGCGACGTATGGCGCAGCGGCTGCAGCCTAAGAAAGTGATGGTACTCAATGCCAGCCACGCCTCGCTGGTCTCTCACGCCGAGGAGGTGGCGAGTTTGATTGACGAAGCGGCCGGTTCGCAATAAAGCAAGAGCCGAAAGGTTCTTCGGAATAAAAGGTGACAGACTATTCCTCCGCTGCCTATTACGCCGGGCTAAAGAGCCGGCGTAATAGGGGCCCATTAAGGATAAACGCTGATATCGCTATCGATATTAATGATTAACAGCATCATCAGCACGACGGCGGTGGCAATAATGGCGTAGATGTCTGCCTTACGCATATCGCCTTAACGCCCGTTAACCCCGATCATTTCTATTGCCGCACGATGCAGCCTCTGAAAATAATCATCGGGCTGTTTTTCTATCTCCTGGATAAGGCTGGCGAGCAGGTTCTGTTTGGTTATCGGCTTGTTGGCGGTCAGCACCAGAAGCACGTTTTTGCCGAGCAGGCAGCATATTTGCTTATGGTATTCATCAACGTCGTGTTTGTTGAGGCCATAGAGGGTGTAGTCGATCATGATGTTTAACCTGCTGACAGGTAGATGCCCGCCGCAGCGGGCTGAGAAGCCATAGAAAAATAAAATGAGGCAAATTTCGCTTAGGAAAGGTCTTAAGCGATGGGATAACGATAACTGAATGGGAATATTCCTATCAAGCCGTGTGGACGTGGAGGCGAATGTTTAGGAATAACCTCAGAAGAACAAATAATAGAGAGGGTCGTTCTGGGGAACGCGACTTATTATTGACATTGTTATTGTGTAAAAAACAAACACGGATGATGTAAATATAATGCGGAAAAGAAACAGCCGGAAAACGGCGTTTTCCGGCTGTGGTGACATTCACGCGATGTTATTCACACGGTCTGCTTGCGAAACAGTTCGCGGAATACCGGATAGATATCGTCCGGTTCGCGGATATGCTGCATGGCGAAGTTGTCGAACTTCGCCTGCAGATCCTCATATTCACGCCACAGCGTTTGGTGAGCGCGGCGAGTGATCTCTATGTAGCTATAATAACGCACCATCGGCAGGATCTTCTTCGCCAACAGTTCATGGCACAGCGGTGAATCGTCGGCCCAGTTGTCGCCGTCCGAGGCTTGCGCGGCGTAGATATTCCATTGCGCCGGGTCATAACGTTCTTCGACGACGTCGTTCATCAATTTCAGCGCACTGGAGACGATGGTGCCGCCGGTTTCCTGTGAATAGAAGAACTCCTGTTCATCCACCTCTTTTGCCTGGGTGTGATGGCGAATATAGACCACCTCAACGTTTTTGTAGGTTCGGCTCAGGAACAGATAAAGCAGAATGTAAAAACGCTTGGCCATGTCTTTGGTCGCCTGATCCATCGAACCGGACACGTCCATCAGGCAGAACATCACCGCCTGGCTCGAGGGCTCCGGCCGGCGCTCATAGTTTTTGTAGCGCAGGTCGAAGGTATCGATAAACGGCACGCTTTCGATTTTCTTGCGCAGTTCGGCAATTTCTTTGCGCAGCCGCTCCTCTTCCAGCAATTGCACGGGTTCGGTGTTTTCCAACTGGGTCAGCGCGTCTTCCAACTCGTGCAACGCGCGTCTTTTACCGGCGGTCATGGCGGTACGCCGCGCCAGCGAGTTCTGCAGCGAACGCACGACGCTGATGTTGGCCGGCACGCCGTTGGCGGTATAGCCGGCGCGATGGGTTTTGAACTCGGTCAATTGCTTGTACTGATTCTTCTTCAAGTTGGGCAGGGCGAGATCCTCGAACAAAAGATCGAGATACTCATCTTTGGATATCTGGAAGACGAATTCATCCTGGCCCTCACCGTCCTGACTGGCGTTCCCTTGGCCGCCGCCACCGCCTGCGCCGCCCTGAGGCCGCTCAACGCGATCGTTCTGCACGAAGTGGTCATTGCCCGGGTGAACGCGATGGCGAGTGCCGCCGCGCCCCTGATGAAACATCGGTTCGTTGATATCGTCAGTGGGGATGGAGACCGACTCCCCGCTGTCTACGTCGGTGACCGAACGCTTGTTGATGGCTTCGGCAATCGACTGTTTGATTTGCGACTTGTAACGGCGCAAGAAGCGCTGGCGGTTCACCATGCTCTTGTTTTTGCCGTTCAGCCGTCGGTCAATGAAATAGGCCATACTTCCCCCAAACGACGTTGCCAACTCTTCATGTCCCGGTCGCGGCAGCGCAATGTGCCAGCCCCTCCGTGGGCTGCGCTGCAACGTCCATGACTGTGGACATGGCCCTGATAATGCCGCTTACCTGAGGCGTTATGAGGATTTTCTGACCCGCAGATACCATTCACACAGCAGGCGCACCTGCTTGCGGGTATAGCCTTTCTCCATCATGCGGTCGACGAAGTCGTCGTGTTTTTTCTGCTCGTCCGTCGACGTTTTGGCGTTGAACGAAATCACCGGCAACAGCTCTTCGGTATTGGAGAACATTTTTTTCTCGATCACGGTGCGCAGCTTCTCGTAGCTGGTCCAGTTCGGATTGCGGCCGTTGTTGTTGGCGCGAGCGCGCAGCACGAAGTTCACGATTTCGTTACGGAAATCTTTCGGGTTGCTGATACCGGCCGGTTTTTCAATTTTTTCCAGTTCGGCGTTCAAAGACTCACGATCGAACAGCTGACCGGTATCAGGATCGCGATACTCCTGATCCTGGATCCAGAAGTCCGCGTAGGTCACATAACGGTCAAAAATGTTCTGTCCATATTCCGAGTAGGATTCCAGATAGGCGGTCTGGATCTCTTTGCCGATAAACTCGGCGTATTTCGGGATCAGATAGCCTTTCAGGTGTTCCAGGTATTTCTCGGCCAAATCCTGCGGGAACTGTTCGCGTTCGATCTGCTGCTCCAGCACATAGAACAGGTGTACCGGGTTGGCCGCCACCTCGGCGTGATCGAAGTTGAATACCCGCGAGAGGATTTTAAAGGCGAAACGGGTGGAGAGGCCGTTCATGCCTTCGTCAACCCCAGCGTAGTCGCGGTACTCCTGATAGGACTTGGCTTTCGGATCGGTATCCTTGAGACTTTCGCCGTCATACACGCGCATTTTCGAGTAAATGCTCGAGTTTTCCGGCTCTTTCAACCGCGACAGCACGCTGAACCGCGCCAATGTTTCGAGGGTGCCCGGTGCGCAGGGCGCGTGGGTCAGCTCACTGTGATCCAGCAGCTTGTCGTAAATTTTGATCTCTTCAGACACGCGCAGGCAGTAAGGTACTTTGACGATGTACACGCGGTCGAGGAACGCTTCGTTGTTCTTGTTGTTGCGGAAGGTCACCCACTCGGATTCGTTGGAGTGCGCCAGAATAATGCCGCTGAACGGCAGGGCGGAGATGCCTTCAGTGCCGTTGTAGTTGCCTTCCTGGGTCGCGGTCAGCAGCGGATGCAGCACCTTGATCGGCGCTTTGAACATCTCAACGAACTCCATAATCCCCTGGTTGGCGCGGCACAGGGCGCCGGAGTAACCGTAAGCGTCCGGATCGTTCTGCGCGTGGTTCTCCAGTTTACGGATATCCACTTTACCGACCAGCGCCGAGATGTCCTGGTTGTTTTCATCGCCCGGTTCGGTTTTGGCGATGGCGATCTGTTCCAGAATGGAAGGGCGCACCTTCACGACTTTAAATTTGGTGATGTCGCCGCCGAACTCATGCAGGCGTTTCGCCGCCCACGGCGACATGATAGTGCCGAGGTAGCGACTCGGGATGTTGAACTCTTTCTCCAGGATCGAGGCATCTTCCTGCGGGTTGAACAGGCACAGCGGATGATCGTTGACCGGGCTGCGCTCGCCATTGGCGCTGAGGGTGTAGATGGGCACGCGCTGCATCAACGCCTTAAGACGTTCTGCCAGCGAGGACTTACCGCCGCCCACCGGGCCCAGCAGGTAAAGGATCTGTTTCTTCTCTTCCAGGCCCTGCGCGGCGTGTTTCAGGTAAGAGACGATCTGTTCGATGGCCTCTTCCATGCCATAGAATTCCTCGAAGGCCGGATAGCGTGCGATCACGCGATTGGAGAACAGGCGCGACAGGCGTGATTCTAGCGCAGTGTCGACCATCACAGGTTCACCGATAGCCATCAGCAGACGTTCGGCCGCGTTGGCATAGGCACTGCGATCTTGCCGGCAAATGGTAAGAAATTCCTGCAGTGTGAACTCTTCGTCCTTGGCAGCTTCGTAGCGCTGGCGATAGTGGTCAAATATGTTCATGATGCCCGTCCTTTCGTTATTAGCACAGGTTAAAGAGAGCGTGTGATAGTGTTCTGGCCCCCGGAAGATGAGAATACGCCTGAGTACAGCAACCCGTATGCCAACTTGGTGCGCTTATTATCGCGAGTTGCGCTGTATGCCACTGGGCCCAGGATAAATTCGCCTTCTGATTTAAGCTTAGTTTGCTTGCCGGAAAATTTCCTGCCGCAGAAAAAGCTTTTTTTAAGTCATATCAATGACTCAGTTATTACCGTGTTAGCCAAATGCCTTGTCTGGCGCGGCCTGCGGGATAAAACGTCATCGATCCGCCATGATTAATTCATAATTCCGCTATAAGTTATTCGATCTTGGTCGTTTTCTATTGTAAAGATTAGGCGCGCAACTAAATTTTCACATAAACTATTGCGGCTATTAACCCTGTAATTTATGGAAAAAGAACCAGTGAAGATTTCAAAACTCAAAACGCTAGCAATTATCGCTTCCGCAATGGTTTGTGCGCAAAGTGCTCAGGCGGGGACCTGGTCACTTGGCGCTGCCGCGCTGGTTAGCCCGGACGCGTATCGCGGTTATCAGGACCGCGTTTATCCGGTGCCCGTCATCGACTATGAAGGTGATGACTTCTACTTCCGTACTCTGACCGCCGGTTACTACCTGTGGAAAGATCAAGAAAACCAGCTGAGCATCATGGGTTACTACACGCCATGGGGCTACCGTCCGGGCGACAGCGACGACGATCGCATGAAGCGCCTCGACAAGCGTCGCGGCACGCTGATGGCCGGCCTGGCCTATTCGCACAACGCGGAGTGGGGCACTATCCGTACTACTTTCACCGGCGACACGCTGAACAACAGCAACGGGCTGGTGGGCGATGTGGCTTACCTGTACAAGTTTGATCTGGACGCATTGACGCTGGTCCCGGGCGTGGGCGTAATGTGGAACAGCAAGAACCAGAACAAATATTACTACGGCGTCAGCGCCAATGAATCCCGCCGCAGCGGCCTGGATAGCTACACCCCAGGCGATAGCTGGGCACCGTATCTCGAGCTGAGCGCCAATTACCAGATCAACAAGAGCTGGAACGCTTTCTTCGTCGGCCGCTATGTGAAGCTGTCGGATGAAGTAAAAGACAGTCCGATGGTGGATAAATCCTACACCGGTTTGTTGATGACGGGTGTGAGCTACACCTTCTAATCACGCATTGCACGATTATCGTGCATGGCGTGCATTAAAAAGGGGCGCAAGCGCCCCTTTTGCACATCTGCAGTGCGCTGCCGCGCACGATCCCTCAGGCTTTTTTACGGCTGCGGAAGGTGACTCCCAAACGGGCGGGTTGCTCGCCGGCGGCGATCAGCGGTTTGCTGACGCGCCCGGTCTCGATACAAACCATGGTCTTGTAACCGTCGTTCGCCATATCCCCCATGCTGCAGGAGAGTTCTGCTCCGGGGTTCCAGGCGATGACGTCGCTCATATGATGGTGGTGAACCTCGATGGTGCGTGCGAGCGCCGGATCGCGGATCTGGCTGAAGGCCTCCGGGCGAGTATAGACACGGTCGGTTTGGCCGACGAAGGTCACTTCACCTGCCTGACGTGCCTCTGCACCGCCCGCCACCTTGTCGATATAAGGCTCGCCCAGACCCGCCACGCTGACCCGTTCGATGTCGCCGACCTGGAAGTAGCTATGTAGCGCCGCCGTGGCCTGATAATCGCCGTGCGATTCCAGTTCGATCTCGCACTCTGCACCCAGTTTGAAGCGGGCAATCAGCGTGAAGGCGTGCGGCCACAGTTTTCGGGTCTGCTCATTGTCTTTCAGCGTGAAGGTCAGAATGACGCCGTTGTCATCTTCATCGTGCGCCGTCAGGCTCCAGGGCTGGTTACGGGCAAAGCCGTGGGAGGGTTGCGCCACTGGACCGAACCACGGCCAGCAGATCGGTACCCCACCGCGGATGGCCTTGCCTTTGGCAAACGGGGTATTGTTGCTGAGCCAAATTACCGGCTGCTCACCGCTGGGCTGCCAGGCCAGCAAATGGGCGCCCTGCAGCGCGACGGCCGCGCGCACTTTCGGGTGCGAGACCACCACCACGCCCAGCTCATCGAGCTGACGTTGGCTGATGTAAGGTGAAAGCTGTTCGGAAACGGGCAGGGTGAAAATTTTCTCGTTCATTTCATGACCTATTGTTTGCCGGAGAGACAAATAAAAAAGGGCGACAAAAATGTCGCCCTCATTATCAGCTTAACATCATGCCATTACTTGGAGATGTGAGCGATCAGATCCAAAACCTTGTTGGAATAACCGGTTTCGTTGTCGTACCAGGAAACCAGCTTCACGAAGTTGTCGTTCAGTGCGATACCGGCTTTGGCATCGAACACGGAAGTCAGCACTTCGCCGTTGAAATCGGTGGAAACTACGTCGTCTTCAACGTAGCCCAGAACGCCTTTCATAGAACCTTCAGCGGCGTCTTTGATGGCTTTCTTGATTTCTTCGTAGGTAGCCGCTTTTTCCAGACGTACGGTCAGGTCAACAACGGATACGTTAGGCGTCGGTACGCGGAACGCCATACCGGTCAGTTTGCCTTTCAGCTCTGGCAGAACCACGCCAACCGCTTTCGCTGCGCCGGTAGAAGAAGGGATGATGTTCTGGGATGCGCCGCGGCCGCCGCGCCAGTCTTTGTGGGACGGGCCATCAACGGTTTTCTGAGTAGCGGTGGTCGCGTGAACGGTGGTCATCAGACCTTCAACGATACCGAAGTTGTCGTTGATGACTTTAGCCAGTGGCGCCAGGCAGTTGGTGGTGCAAGAGGCGTTGGACACGATGTCCTGGCCGGCATATTTGTCAAAGTTAGCGCCACGCACGAACATTGGGGTCGCATCTTTGGATGGGCCAGTCAGAACCACTTTTTTAGCGCCGGCGGTGATGTGTTTACGCGCGGTTTCGTCGGTCAGGAAGATACCGGTCGCTTCAGCAACCACGTCAACGCCTACTTCGTTCCACTTCAGGTTAGCCGGGTCTTTCTCTGCGGTAACACGGATGGTTTTGCCGTTAACAACCAGGTGGCCGTCTTTAACTTCTACCGTACCGTTGAAACGGCCGTGAGTAGAGTCATACTTCAGCATGTAAGCCATGTACTCTGCGTCCAACAGGTCGTTGATTGCAACGATCTCGATGTCAGAACGCTCTTGAGCAGCACGGAAAACAATGCGACCGATACGGCCAAAACCGTTGATACCTACTTTGATAGTCATATATTCCACCAGCTATTTGTTAGTGAATAAAAGGTTGGTTGTAAAATTACAAAAACCTTACCCAGCGTCAAGCGGAATCGTGTCAATTCTTGCGGCAAGTCAAACCAGAAGGGTGGTTTTGCACGCTTATTGCACAGTCCATTTGCGCTTGGCCTCATCCGTTATATGGGGACAAGCCGCCAAGTATAAAGTCAGCATACGCAAGATGTGTGATCGCTATCACATATCATCGTGACGTAGCCTTTATGGGCTACAGTTTAGGCCAAAAACCCCTGCAGCGGTGTTAATTTTTTGTTATTATTAATCATTGTTTTCGTTGACATTATCCACATTCAGAGATAAGCACAAATGGCTAAAGAGACAACCCCCGGTCATCCGGTCACGGAACTGAATGAAATCCAACGTTATGTGACGCAACAGCGTGGTACTGAAGCGCCGTTCAGCGGCAAATTGCTGCACAACAAGCGCGAGGGCGTGTACCATTGCCTGTGCTGCAACCAGCCGCTGTTCTATTCCGAAACCAAATACGATTCCGGCTGCGGTTGGCCGAGTTTTTATGAGCCGGTTTCCGCCGATGCAATCCGCTATCTTGATGATAATTCGCATAATATGCATCGTGTTGAAATCCGCTGCGGCCACTGCGACGCGCACCTGGGGCACGTTTTCCCCGATGGCCCGCAGCCGACAGGCGACCGCTACTGCGTCAACTCCGCCTCGCTGAGTTTCACCGATGGCGAAAATGGCGACCAAACGGCCGGTTAAGTGGTAATTTAACTAACAAAATCGATTCAGCTAATTATTCATCCGTAAGCGAGAAGGGCTCTGATGGACGTGAAAGATCTGATTGCGGCGATGACGCCCGAGATATACCAGCGCCTGGTACTGGCGGTTGAGCTGGGTAAATGGCCGGACGGCGTGGCGCTGACGCCGGAGCAGAAAGAAAATAGCCTGCAGGCGGTGATGCTGTGGCAGTCGATGCACAACGTCGATCCGCAGCACATGAGCATCGGCACCGACGGGCAGATTGTGATGAAGAGCAAGCAAGAGCTGAAACAGCAGTTCGTTGCCGAGCCGCTGGCTAAACTCAAACCGCAATAACGCGACCCTAAAGCGGGGCGATGTCGCCATCGCCCCGTCGACTCACCGTTTTTCGCCCTTAATCCCCAACGATTCCGCCAGCTGCTGTGCCAGCCGGTTGTTGTCGTCCGCGCCGTATTCCCAGAACATCGCACCGCCTAATCCCTGGCTTTTGATGTATTCGGCCTTGATGGCCACCGAACGCGGGTTCTCGTAGGAGATGGCAAACAGCGGCTTGCCTTCGGCGGATTGCAGCGTCAAGTATGGCACTTTGGCGTCGTCATCCCAGTGTTCGCGAAAACGATGCTGCGGATCGTTGAGCAATTTGCTGACGATATCGTGGTATTTAAAGTAAGTGTCTTTGCTGAGATCCAGCCCCAGCGCGTTGAACAGGGCGGTTTCGCGCGTGCTGAAGTCAGGCTGCGTCACCGGATGCTTGGCGGCGTCCGGTTTGTCCCAGTCGATGCCCGCCTCGGTCGCCCGTTTCGGCACCCGGCCGTAGAAACCGATGCCCAGGTTCATCTGTGCCGGTTTCAGTCCGGCAGCCAGATAATGCTTTACCACGAAATCGGCGCTGTAGCGGTCGGCGGCCGCCACGGTTGGCCAACGCGTTGAATCGTACAGGTTGGCATTGAAGTACTGTGTGCCGTAAGCCATGTCGTAAGTCATCAGATTGATGTAGTCGAGGTAAGGGGCAATGCTTTTCACATCGACCCATTCCTGTGGGCTTTTGACGTTGGCCCCGACGGCGATGGTTAACAGCTTGCCTTGCCCCAGCGCTTGGTGAAGCTCTTTCAGCAGCAGGGTGAAGTTATCGCGATCCGCCGGTTGGCTTTCCACCAGCCCCCAGGCGCCGTTCACCGGGTATTCCCAGTCCAGATCGATCCCATCCAGCCGGTACTGTGCGATCACCTGCAGCGCGGAGCGAATGAATATCGCCCGGTTTTCCGCGGTAGCGGCGGCGGCGGAGAAACCGCGTGCGCCCCAGCCACCGACTGACAGCAGCACTTTCAGCTCGGGGTTCTGTTTGCGCAGCACCGGCAGCCGTTGCAGATCGGCCGTGACTTTCGGCGACAGGTAGATCTGGTGGCGGCGAGCGGGGTCTTTCAGCGCCGCATTGGTTTCGTCTTTCTCGCCGTTGTAGATCAGGCCGAACGAATAGTTGAGGTGGGTGATTTGCGTGACGTCCAGCTTATCGATATCGCCACCGGGGCCGGCGGTGACGTCGCCGCCGCCGTTGAAGTAGCCGACGGAGAGATAGGCCGCCTGGGCCGTGCTTGCGCCAGCCATAGCCAATTGCACCGCCGCCAGCAAAGGCAGCAGTTTTCGGGTTATTTTCATGTCAGTCTCCTTGTGGTCGGCAAGGCCGACCGTACCGCCAGGGGCGGGCACAATAAAGCCGGGCTCAGTGGGCCCCGGATGCGTATAACCGATTGACGCCAAAAGCGTCGCAGTCATAACAGCAAAAGCGCCTGCCGGTCACAAGCCGTTGGGGAAGAAGAAAGGCGGTATTGTGAGCAGCGTCGATAATTTCGCCGCCGCGCAGAGAGGGCGCCGGTGGCGCCCGAGCGGATTTAGTTGGCGAGAAACTGTGACAGGGTAACTAGCTGCGCGCCGGCGCGCGCCATGTCCTGCAGCGCTCGCTCACTGTCGTCCGGCTGCAGATTCACGCCGCGGCAGCCGTCGACGATCACTTGCGTCGGATAGCCGGCAGCCAGCGCATCCAGCACGCTGAACTTCACGCAGTAGTCGGTCGCCAGGCCCATGACAGCCAACCGCCGGACGCCCTGCGATTGCAGCCAGCCGTGGAGTTCGGTTTGCGCACGGTGGCCGTTATCGAAGAACGCGCTGTAGCTGTCGATGTTCGTATCTTGCCCTTTGCGAAAGACGGCATTGATGTGTTGCCGCTGTAACTGGGGATGAAAATCGGCGCCGTGGCTCCCTTGCACGCAGTGCACCGGCCACCATACCTGCGGCAGGCCTTCCAGCTCACCGAGGGTGCCGACCTGCGCATCGGAGTTCACCGCAAAGCTGCGGTGATTGGCGGGGTGCCAGTCCTGGCTGGCCACCACCGGCTCGCCCCGCGCCAGGCAGGCGGCGATCGCCTGATTGGCGACCGGGATGACGGCGTCGCCCGCCGTGACCGCCAGCGCGCCGCCGGGGCAGAAGTCGTTTTGCAGATCGATCAACAACAGGGCCGTTTTCATCGCCGCTCCAGAGTTCAGTCGATTAACCGTTGATGCTCAGCTCGCCGCGCAGATCTTGCTGCATCAGGGCGCGGATTTGTTCCGGCGTCAGCGGCTGGCTCAACAGATAGTGCAGCTTGGTCAGGGCGGCTTCCACCGTCATGTCGAAACCGCTGATCACCCCGGCGTGCGCCAGCGCGTTGCCGGTGGCGTAGCCTTCCATATTGACGCGCCCGGAGATGCACTGCGTCAGGTTGACCACCACGATGCCGCGTTCGGAGGCCGCACGCAACTCGTCGATCAGCTCGGCCTTCTGCGGCGCGTTGCCGACGCCGTAGGAACGCAGGATCAGCGCCTTGACCGGCTGCAGCAGGAAGTTACGCACCACCGCGCCGGAAATGCCCGGATAGATAGTGACCACGCCGATCGGCTGCGGCGTGATGTCGTGCACCCGCAGAGCGCCGTTGCAAGCCGGGCTGTCGATGCCGTGCTGGCGACGAATGTGGATACCGGCTTCCAGCAGCGGCGGCAGGTTGGGTGAAGCGAAAGCGTCGAAGCCGTCGGCGTGCGCTTTGGTGGTGCGGTTGCCGCGGAACAGCTTGTTGTTGAAGAACAGGCTGACTTCGTTCACCGGATGGTTGGCTGCCAGGTACAATGCATTCAGCAGATTGGTTTGGCCATCGGAGCGCAGCTCCGCCAGCGGAATCTGCGAGCCGGTGACGATCACCGGCTTAGCCAGGTTCTCCAGCATGAAGGAAAGCGCCGAGGCGGTGAACGCCATGGTGTCGGTGCCGTGCAGGATCACGAAGCCGTCGTAGCGATCGTAGTTCTGCTTGATGTCGTCGGCGATGTGCTGCCAGTCTTCCGGCGTCATGTCCGAAGAGTCAATCAATGGCGCGTATTCATGAATGGTGAAATCCGGCATTTCCGGCCGATGGAATTCCGGCATCAGCGCCAGTTGGCGCTGCAGGTGGCCGGAAACCGGGATATAGCCGTGATCGGAGCGCTGCATGCCGATGGTGCCGCCGGTGTAGGCGACGTAAATGGATTTCTTTTGCATGGTCATGATTTTAACAAAGATAAGATGGGCTGAATTATAGGGGCATGGCGGCAGAAAAAAAGCCCGGCGATGGCCGGGCTGTAGAATTATTTGTTAGCGGACTTCTCCGCAGGTCAGACAGATCGCGTAACGGTTCTGCGGATCGTTCAAGTTATTGAACAAACCCGGCTGCTCTTTCACCGCATTGGCGACCGAGGCCAGCGGGGCAGGCAGCATGGCCTGAATCGCCGCCGGCAGCATGGCGTGAATGGAAACGCCGAACTGGCTGAGCACCATATCGCTCAGGCTCGGGGTATCGACGAACCAGTCAAGCTGCCACTGCTGCAGCTTCGCCAGCTCAGCGGCTTTCTTCACCGCGTCGTCGAAATCGCCCAACTGATCGACCAGGCCGTTGGCCTTGGCGTCGCTGCCGAGCCACACATGGCCCTGCGCGATTTGGTCAACCTGCTGCGGGGTCATCTTGCGTGATTTGGCGACCAGATCGAGGAAGTTCTTATACCCGTTTTCGATATTCAGCTGCATCATCTGTGAGAACTCCTGCGGCAACGCCTTGGTGACCGCGATATCGGCCAGCGGCGAGGTCGCCACGCCGTCGGTGTGCACGCCCAGCGTATCCAGGGTTTTCTCGTAGGTATTGATGATGCCGAAAATACCGATGGAGCCAGTCAGCGTACTCGGGCTGGCGATGATGTAGTCGGCCGGCGTCGAGACCCAGTAACCGCCCGACGCGGCCATGCCGCCCATCGACACCACCACCGGTTTGCCGGCGGCGCGCACGGCGGCCAGCTCGGAGCGGATCACTTCGGACGCGCTGACGCTGCCGCCAGGGCTGTTGACACGGAACACCACGGCTTTGATGGCCGGATCCAGACGTGCCTGACGCAGCTCGGCGGCGGTGGTGTCGCCCCCGACGTTACCCGGCGTCTGCGGGCCGTCCATGATGGCGCCGTTGGCGAAGACGACGGCGATCTTGCCGCCCTGGTTCGCGTCCGGTTTCGGCTGATAGTCGTAGATGCTGATGGCGTTGAAATCATTTACCTGTTTGTCCCAGCCGAAGGTCTTGACCAGCTGATTTTCGATCGCGGTGCGCGACGCCAACTCGTCCACCAGCTTGTTGTCCAGCGCATAGCGAGCGGTGTCGCCACCGGCCGCCTGCAGGCCGCTCAGCACGCCGGCGGCGCCTGGGAACAGCTGCTGCGGCGTCAGCTGGCGGTTGGCCGCGACGGTCTCCAGATAGTTCTGCCACAGGCCGCCAATCCAGCGGCTGTCTGCTTCGCGCGCCGCCGGAGACATATCGTCGCGGATCAGCGGTTCGACCGCCGATTTATAGGTGCCGACGCGGAAGATATTGGTGGTGACCTTGAGCATGTCCAGCAACGACTTGTAATACAGGTTGTTGGTGGCGAAACCGTGCAGATCGACCGCGCCCTGCGGCGACAGGTAGACCTTGTTGGCGTAGCTGGCCAGATAGTATTGCGTCTGGTTGTAGCTGTCGCCGATGGCGAAGATCGGTTTGCCGCTGTCGCGGAACTCGCGCAGCGCTTTGCCGATATAGCGCAGCGACGGCTGATCGGCGCCGACGAAATCATTCAGCTGCAACACCATGCCGGTAATGTTTTTGTCGTCTTTGGCCTTGCGGATGCTGTCGACTACGTCGAACAGCGAGTTTTCCTGCAGGCGGCTGCTGGAGGCGCCCAACAGTTCGCGGCCCCATTGCCGCACTCGGTTGTTTACCGAAGGCTGATCGACCACCACGCCGCTTAAATCGACCAGCAGCGCGCCGCGCGCCGGGGCCGTCGAGGTGGAGGAACTTTGGAAGGACAGATAGATGCCGACCCCAACCAGGATCAGCAAGACCAGGAACAGGTTAAGGATCAGTTCCCTGATAAAATTCAGCAGACGCCATGTCCACCGGAAAATGCCGGCAATAATTTGCCACAATGTGCGCATGTGCTCTCCAACAAGAGTCGAGAATGTTCCGCTATCCTAATGAGCGGCCGGGTAAATGTCAGCTTTAAATCGTGGCACACAGACGCTATCGCCGAGGCTGTAACTCGTCGTTTAGCTATGTTAACGTGGCCGGAATGAAAATTGTTATCAGGAGTTTACGATGGATGCTCTGGATCTTTTATTGAATCGTCGCTCGGCTTCGCGCCTGGCGGAACCGGCGCCGGCGGGGGAAGTGCGCCAAAATATCATCAACGCGGGCCTGCGTGCACCCGATCACGGCGCGCTGCAGCCGTGGCGTTTCGTGATGATCGAGAATCAGGGCCTGGAACGCTTCAGTCAGCTGCTGCAGGCGGCGGCGAAGCAGGATCAACTGGACGAGGCGGCGATCGAAAAAGCCACCAAGGCGCCGTTCCGCGCACCGCTGATCATCACCGTCATCGCGCACTGCACGGAAGAGACCAAAGTGCCGCGCTGGGAGCAGGTGGTTTCCGCCGGTTGCGCCGTGCAGGCGATGCAGATGGCGGCGCTGGCGCAGGGCTTTAACGGCATCTGGCGCACCGGCGCCTGGACCGAGCATGCGCTGGTGCGTGAAGCCTTCGGTTGCCGCGAGCAGGACGAGATCGTCGGCTTCCTCTATCTGGGGACGCCGCAGCTGAAGGCTGCCACCAAGGTGACGCCGCCGGACAGCACGCCTTTCGTCAGCTATTTCTGAGTTTTTTCCAACGGGGCGCGGTGAAAATGCGCCAAACCCCGCAAAATTGCATGGTTTCTGAGCAGGCCGTTCGCTTATCGGCGGCCCGCTCTTATCAATCCCCTCGGCAAGCGCTACCCTATGTTATCTTGAGTGCCGTTACCGAAGGGAGTGGACTATGACATCGCCAGCGATCCGTTTAACCCAGTACAGCCATGGCGCTGGCTGCGGCTGCAAAATCTCACCGAAAGTTCTCGAAACCATCCTGCATAGCGAGCGGGAAAAGTTTGTCGATCCGCGCCTGCTGGTCGGCAATGAAACCCGCGACGATGCGGCGGTGTACGATATTGGCAACGGCGTCGGTATCATCAGCACCACCGACTTCTTCATGCCGATCGTCGACGATCCATTCGATTTCGGCCGCATTGCGGCTGCCAACGCCATCAGCGACGTGTACGCCATGGGCGGCAAACCGATCATGGCGATCGCCATTCTCGGCTGGCCGATCGCCAAGCTGCCGCCGGAGGTGGCGCAGCAGGTGATCGACGGCGGCCGCTTCGCCTGCCAGCAGGCGGGGATCGCGCTGGCCGGTGGCCATTCCATCGATGCACCGGAACCTATTTTCGGCCTGGCGGTGACCGGCGTGGTCAATACCGAGCGGGTGAAGAAAAACAGCGCGGCACAGGCCGGATCAAAACTTTATCTGACCAAGCCGTTGGGCATCGGTGTGCTGACGACCGCCGAGAAGCAAAGCAAGCTGCGCCCTGAGCATCAGGGCCTGGCGACTGAAGTGATGTGTCGCCTGAATAAACCGGGTGCTGATTTTGCCGAGGTGGCGGGCGTCACAG
Organism: Serratia sp. PF-27; assembly: GCF_030053255.1. Classification (NCBI taxonomy): domain Bacteria; kingdom Pseudomonadati; phylum Pseudomonadota; class Gammaproteobacteria; order Enterobacterales; family Yersiniaceae; genus Serratia; species Serratia sp. PF-27. The sequence goes on along the minus strand of NZ_JASGBT010000015.1, from coordinate 746,686 downwards.
CGATGACCGACATCACCGGCTTTGGCCTGCTGGGTCACCTGAGCGAGGTATGCCAGGGCTCCGGTCTGCAGGCGACGGTCTGGTTTGATCGGGTGCCGAAACTGCCGGACGTCGAGGAGTATATCGCCGAGGGCTGTGTGCCGGGCGGCACCGGGCGCAACTTCGACAGCTATGGCCATCTGGTGGGCGAGATGAGCGATTTGCAGCGCCAGCTGCTGTGCGATCCGCAAACCTCCGGCGGCTTGCTGTTGGCGGTATTGCCGGAGGCGGAAGCGCAGGTGCTGGCGATTGCCGAACAGCACGGTATCACGCTCAACGCTATCGGTGAATTGCATGTGGCATCGGCCGATAAGCCGCTGATCGAGGTCGCGTAGTGTCCAACATGCAAGGAAGGGCGGACAGCGACGATTACCAACGCATTTTCCTGCAGGACGTGCCGCTGATTGACGTGCGCGCACCGATCGAGTTTCAGCAGGGCGCCTTCGCTCAGGCACTGAATCTGCCGCTGATGATCGACAGCGAACGCCAGGCGGTCGGCACCTGCTATAAGCAGCATGGGCAACAAGCGGCGATCGCGCTCGGCCACAGCCTGGTGAACGGCAAACTGCGCGAACAGCGCACCGCCGCCTGGCTGGCGGCCTGCGCAGAGTGGCCCGAAGGCTATATTTACTGCTTCCGCGGCGGGCTGCGCTCGCAGCTGGTGCAGCAATGGCTGCATGAGGCCGGCGTCGAGTACCCGCGTATCATTGGCGGTTATAAGGCGCTGCGCAATTATTTGCTCGGCGTGCTGGCGCAAAGCGCGGCATTGCCGATGGCCCTGGTGGGCGGCAATACCGGCAGCGGCAAGACGTTGCTGGTCAACGAACTGGCCGACGGCGTCGATCTGGAAGGCGTGGCGCGCCATCGCGGTTCATCTTTTGGTCGAACGCTGGCGGGCCAGAGCTCGCAGATCGATTTTGAGAATCGTCTGGCTGTGTTATTGCTGAAAAAACAGCATGGTGGCAGCCGCCGTTGGGTGCTGGAAGACGAAGGGCGGATCATCGGCAGCAACAATCTGCCGCTGCCGCTGTTCAATGGGATGCAGCAGGCGCCGGTGGCGGTGATCGACGATCCGTTCGACATTCGTCTGGCGCGTCTGCAGGCGGAATATATCGACGGCATGCGCGAACAGTTCGAACAGGCCTATGGTGTGGAAGACGGCTGGCGACAGTACGACGACTATCTGCACCACGGTCTGTTCGCCATACGCCGCCGCCTGGGGCTGGAACGCTTCCAGCAGCTGACGCAACGACTGGAAGCGGCGCTGCGGACACAGCGGCTCAGCGGCCAGGGCGAGGCGCACCGCGAGTGGCTGGCGCCCCTGTTGCAGCAGTACTACGATCCGATGTATTGCTATCAGTTGGAAAAGAAAGCCCAGCGGATTGTCTTCCGTGGGAACTATGCAGAAGTAAGAGAATTCTTGATGACGTTCAGCCAGAAAAACGGTGAATAATGCGACTGTTCATAGCCGAGAAACCGAGTTTGGCGCGCGCCATTGCCGACGTCTTGCCCAAGCCGCATCGCCGCGGCGACGGGTATATCGCCTGTGGCAACAACGACGTGGTGACCTGGTGCGTCGGCCACCTGTTGGAGCAGGCTCAGCCTGACGCTTATGACAGCCGCTATGCGCGCTGGTCGTTGGCGGATCTGCCGATCATTCCCGAAAAATGGCGGTTGCAGCCGCGGCCTTCGGTCAGTAAACAGCTCAACGCCATTAAAAAGTTGCTGCTTGAAGCCGATGAAGTGGTTCACGCCGGCGACCCGGATCGCGAAGGGCAACTGCTGGTGGATGAGGTGCTGGACTACCTGGATTTGACGGCGGAGAAGCGCCAGAACGTGCGCCGCTGTCTGATCAACGATCTCAACCCGCAGGCGGTGGAGCGCGCGGTCGAGCGGCTGCGCGACAACCGAGACTTTATCCCGCTGTGCGTGTCTGCGCTGGCACGTTCGCGCGCAGACTGGCTGTACGGCATCAATATGACCCGCGCTTATACGCTGCTGGGCCGCAACGCCGGTTACGACGGTGTGCTGTCGGTGGGCAGGGTGCAGACGCCGGTGCTGGGATTGGTGGTGCGGCGCGATGAAGAGATCGAAAACTTCGTGCCGAAAGACTTCTTTGAGGTCAAAGCGCACATCGTTACGCCGAAAGAAGAACGCTTTGTGGCGCTGTGGCAACCCAGCGACTCCTGCGAGCCTTATCAGGATGAAGAGGGGCGTTTGCTGCACCGGCCGTTGGCGGAGCACGTGGTCAAGCGCATCGAAGGCCAGCCGGCCCTGGTCACGTCTTATAACGATAAACGGGAATCAGATACCGCGCCGCTGCCGTTTTCGCTCTCCACGCTGCAAATCGAAGCGGCCCGGCGTTATAACCTCAGCGCGCAACAGGTGCTGGACGTTTGCCAGCGGCTGTACGAAACCCACAAATTGATCACCTATCCGCGTTCCGACTGTCGCTATCTGCCGGAAGAGCATTTCGCCGGCCGCCACGCGGTGCTGAACGCCATCAGCGTGCACCAGCCTGAACTGTACCCGCAGCCGGTGATCGACAGCGATCGCCGCAACCGCTGCTGGGACGATAAAAAGGTCGATGCGCACCATGCCATCATTCCCACCGCCCGCGCCGGCAAGATTAATCTGACGCAGGATGAACGGAACGTGTATGGACTGGTGGCGCGCCAGTACCTGATGCAGTTTTGTCCGGATGCGGTGTTCCGCAAATGCGTGATCGAGCTCGATATCGCCGGCGGCAAATTCATCGCCAAGGCGCGTTTCCTGGCGGAAGCCGGCTGGCGCACGCTGCTGGGCAGCAAGGAGCGCGACGAGGAAAACGAAGGTGCACCGCTGCCGGTGGTGGCCAAGGACGATGAGCTGCTGTGTGAGCGCGGTGAAGTGGTGGAGCGCCAGACGCAGCCGCCGCGGCCGTTTACCGACGCCAGCCTGCTGTCGGCTATGACCGGCATCGCGCGATTCGTACAAGATAAAGCGTTAAAGAAAATCCTGCGGGCGACCGATGGTTTAGGAACGGAAGCGACGCGAGCGGGGATCATCGAATTGCTGTTCAAGCGGGCGTTTCTGTACAAGAAGGGACGCTATATTCACTCCAGCGAAACCGGGCGCGCGTTGATTCATTCGCTGCCGGATCTTGCTGCGCGCCCTGATATGACGGCCAACTGGGAAGCCACGCTGACGCAAATCAGCGAGAAATCCTGCCGCTATCAGGACTTTATGCAGCCGTTGGTCGGCACGCTGCAAGAGCTGATTTATCAGGCCAAGCAGAGCCGGGCGAGCATGGCGTTTCGTGGATTGCCGCCGCCGCCCTCCAGCGGAGGCAAAAAACGCAGGAAAAGCGCCGGCAAGGCGCAGGAGAAGAGTGAATGAAGCGTGGACTCACAGGGGTATTGGCTGCCGCTGCCCTGATGTTTTCCGGCCTGGCGGTCGCCAATCGCGGCGATGTGGACGTGGTGTTACCGGTTTCGCCGGAGATTTGGGGCACGGCCAAAAGCGGCGTCAACCCGCCGCCGGCACAGCCCTGCAACCGCTGTTGCGTCTACCAGAATCAAAACTATTCCGAGGGCGCGGTGCTTAAAGTGGAAGGGGAAGTGCTGCAGTGCGTGCGTGAGCCTAACACCATCGGCACCAACCCCTTAATTTGGGTGCGATTGAAGAAGTGACGATGTAACCTGTCGCCGCGTTCAGCGTGAATCGGCTTGCGCGGCGATATAGCCCGCCAGCAGTGGAACGTCAGCGGGTGCCAGAGCGTATTCCTGCGCCTGTTGCGGCGTGACCCAGACCAGCGCCGAGTGGCAGCGCTGTTGCAGTTCACCGGAGAACTCCGCGACTTGCCAGGCGTGCAGCCGGATGAGGCGTTCGCCTTGCTGCCACTGATTGCTGCCCACATAGTTGCCGATACGGGCGCAAATTCCCAATTCTTCATCCAGCTCGCGCGCCAGCGCCTCTGGCTGGCTTTCGCCGGCTTCAACCTTGCCGCCGGGGAATTCCCACAGACCGGCCTGGTCGCTGCCTGCGCCGCGCTGGGCCAGCAAAATGCGGCCATTTTTTTCCAGAATGGCGGCTACCACGTCGATAATTTTCATTGGCTTCACAGAGTAAAACCCCGGCGAGCGCCGGGGTGATGGGGTTACAGCGTAAATTCCGCCCAGACCGGTGCATGGTCGGAAGGTTTCTCCATACCACGGGTTTGGTAATCGATGCCGGTGGCGATGCAGCGCGAAGCCAGCGGGGTGCTGGCGAGCAGCAGATCGATACGCAGGCCGCGGTTGTCGTCGAACCCTTTGGAGCGGTAGTCGAACCACGAGAATTCGTCGCTGCGCCCCGGGTTGGCGTGGCGGTAGGTATCCACCAGGCCCCAGTTCAGCAGGCGGTCCATCCATTCGCGCTCTTCCGGCAGGAAGGAACACTTGCCGGTGCGCAGCCAGCGTTTACGGCTGTCTTCGCCGATGCCGATGTCATAATCGCTGGGGCTGATGTTCATGTCCCCCATGATCAACACCGGGGATTCCGCCGACAGCTGCTGCTCCAGGTAGTTTTGCAGATCCTGATAAAAGCGTGTTTTAGCCGGGAATTTGATCGGATGGTCGCGGCTTTCACCTTGCGGGAAGTAGCCGTTGATCACCGTCAGCGTGCCCTGTGGCGTAGCCAGATCGGCCATGATGATGCGACGTTGCGCGTCTTCTTCATCGGTCGGGAAACCGCGGCGCACGGCCAGAGGCTCCGCTTTGGTCAGCAGCGCAACGCCGTAATGGCCTTTTTGCCCGTGATAGAACACGTGATAGCCGTGCTGGCTGACGTCTTCCAATGGGAACATGTCATCGTGAACTTTAGTTTCCTGCAGACCGATCACGTCGGGCTGGTGCTGTTCGATAATTGCCGCCAGCTGATGCGGACGCGCGCGCAGTCCATTGATATTAAAAGAGACAAACTTCATGAGCGGTGCCGTTTTCACGAGAAAAATGTGCTGTGATAGTAGCAGAGTTTGGCGGGAAATGTAACGCAGACAGCGGCGGGGCCGCTGACTGCGCAGCGGGTTTATTTCGCCCAGCGGTCGTAATTTTTAGGCTGATAGTCGTCAAACTGTTGCAGCAGCGTTTGTGCCGATTCACTGATGTGCAGGGTGCCGAGATAGTCGTGGCGCATAAAGCCCTGATCGGCGACGTGCTCGAGGAACTGGCTCAGCGGGCGGTAGAATCCGTTGACGTTCAGCAGGCCGACCGGTTTGTTGTGATAGCCGATTTGCCCCCAAGTCCAGATTTCAAACAGCTCTTCCAGCGTGCCGATGCCGCCGGGCAGGGCGATAAAACTGTCCGCCAGCGCCGCCATACGGGCTTTGCGCGTATGCATATCGGGCACCACTTCCAGTTCGGTCAGGCCGCGATGCGCCGTTTCCGCTTCAACCAGGCGCTCGGGGATAATGCCGACAGCTTCACCGCCCGCTGCCAACACGGCGTCCGCCACGATCCCCATCAATCCTTTTTTGCCGCCGCCGTAGATTAAACGGCGCCCCTGTGCGGCCAGCAGCTGCCCCAGTTGACGAGCCTGCTCGGCATAAGCGGGATTGACGCCTTCGCTGGCGCCACAAAAAACGCAAATATTGTTTCGCATCCACCTGTTCCTTACTGCACTAAAGAAGCCAGTGGTATAGCGAATTGTCGGCCGGAGTTCAAGTTACGGGCGGAGGAGAGAAATAAAACGTCTGGATGGAAGCGGTTAATAAGGGGAGATAACTTGATTTATTGATACGAGAACATTGGATGCAACGAGTTTTAAGTAGGGTTTGGATTTTTCTGCAAGAGATGGTGGTGGGGGAAGGATGATTCGTCGCTGCGCGACTCACCCTGCGGGCCGCGCTGAAGCGCGTTGTCTCACTGCGTGAGACTCGAACCTTGGTCGAAGCTTCTCATCCTTCCCCAATACGGAACATTATGGAGGCGATGTGCTTTTAATTCGGTTTGGGGATTTTTGCAAGGGATGGTGGTGGGGGAAGGATGATTCGTCGCTGTGCGACTCACCCTGCGGGCCGCGCTGAAGCGCGTTGTCTCACTGCGTGAGACTCGAACCTTGGTCGAAGCTTCTCATCCTTCCCCAATACGGAACATTATGGAGGCGATGTGTTTTTAATTTGGTTTGGGGATTTTTGCAAGAGATGGTGGTGGGGGAAGGATTCGAACCTTCGAAGTCTGTGACGGCAGATTTACAGTCTGCTCCCTTTGGCCGCTCGGGAACCCCACCATGGTATTCATGGATTTACAAATTGTCGTTCCGGTTTTATCCGGAAGAAACCTGGCCGGTTTCTTTACTGCGTCTTCGCTCCTGGCGGAGAAAAGATGGTGGTGGGGGAAGGATTATTCGTCACTTCGTTCCTCACCCTTTGGGCCGCGCTAAAGCGCGTTATCCTTCCCTTTCTGACTCGCTTAAACTCAGTGCGTATCAGCAACGAAAAGATGGTGGTGGGGGAAGGATTCGAACCTTCGAAGTCAGTGACGGCAGATTTACAGTCTGCTCCCTTTGGCCGCTCGGGAACCCCACCATATTACATGGCTATTTAACTGGCCTTGCTTGCGAGAGCGCTGTCTCGGTAAGCGGGGCGCATCATATCAAATGAAGCGGATGTGTAAAGCATTGAAATGCAGAAAATGAATCGTTTGCCGTTTTTTTATTCTTGGCGGTGCATCCCTGAACGAAATGCACCGATTTATTGAGCGATTACAGAATAACGGTGCGGTTGCCGTAAACGAAGACACGCTGCGCCAGCACCTGATACAGCGCGCGGCTAAGCACATTTTTCTCTACGTCGCGCCCGGCGCGCATCATATCCTCGGCGGAATAGGTGTGATCGACGTGGATCACGTCCTGCATGATGATCGGGCCTTCGTCGAGATTGTCGTTAACGTAGTGGGCGGTGGCGCCGATGATTTTTACCCCGCGCTCATAGGCCTGGTGATAAGGGCGCGCGCCGATAAATGCCGGCAGGAACGAATGGTGAATGTTGATCACCTGATTCGGATAATGCTGCACGAAGGCCGGGGTCAGCACGCGCATATATTTGGCCAGCACCACGTAATCCGGCTGGTATTGATCGATCTTGGCAGTCATTTCGCGGTCGTGTTGCTCACGCGTCAAGCCTTCGTGGCTCACCAAATGGAAAGGAATATCGAAACGCTCCACCAGCGTTTGCAGCGTGTCGTGGTTGCCGATCACGGCGGCGATTTCAACGTCGAGGCCGCCATAGGCGCTTTTCATCAACAAGTCGCCCAGGCAGTGAGCCTCTTTGGTGACCAGTACCACGATGCGACGGCGCCCGGTGCTGTGCAGCTCGCGCAGCGAACCTTCCGGCAGCGCGCTGTCCAGATCGGCCAGCAGCGTGTTGTCGTTGAAAATGCCTTCCAGCTCGGTGCGCATAAAGAAACGCCCGGTGCGGTGATCGACGAACTCATTATTCTGGACGATATTGAGTTCGTGCTTGTAACAGATGTTGGTGATCTTGGCGATCAGCCCTTTGGCGTCCGGGCAGATGGTGCGTAACACTTTTCGTTGTACATTTTGGTGTGGCATGGGTTTGAGGATCCTGTCTGATACTGAACGGCCTGTCTGCGCAGGCGTAAACGTGAAGCGCCGGCCGGCTAGCGCCCGCAGCACTTCTTATATTTTTTCCCTGAGCCACAGGGACACATCGCATTTCTGCCGGGCTGGGGTTTGGTGCCGTCGATATAATACCAACGTTGATCGCGACGAAGGAAGCGTGAGCGCTCATGCATCGCTTGCGGTTCGCCGCTTTCGCCATCGGTAAAACGGGCGATGAATTCGACGAAGCCTTCATCCGGCTCATGACCGGCTTTCTCTTCCACGACAGTCAGGCCCAGCCATTCGGTATTCTTAAAACTGTCGACGATTGCATTGCGCCACGCTTCGGCACCGCAGTCGGGGTGCCAGGTGGCGATCAGATAGTCGACGTTATGACTCACGTAGGCGGTGAAGCGTGAACGCATCAGCTGGCCGGGCGTCGGCGCTGGCTGATTGCCGCTGATAAAAGGGGCGCAGCACGCGTTATACGCCAGTCCGCTGCCGCATGGGCATAATTCGGGCAAAATAACTCCTGAGAACACGAGGCAGAAAATGAATTTAGCGCATATGTTACCTAACAATATTCGTCAGTGACAATCTACCCTGAAAGCAGAGAACACCTTTCACCCTGAGGATGGCGCGATGCGGCAAATCAAGATCGGACTGGCGCTGGGAGCGGGCTCGGCCAAAGGCTGGGCGCACATCGGCGTGATCAATGCGATAAAGAAACTGGGGATTGAGGTTGACGTCGTTGCTGGCTGTTCTGTCGGCGCGTTGGTGGGCGCGGCGTTCGCCAGCCATCGTCTGCCGGCGATGGAGCAGTGGGTGCGATCGTTCAGCTATTGGGACGTCATTCGCCTGATGGATTTTTCCTGGCAGCGCGGCGGCCTGTTGCGCGGCGAGCGGGTGTTTAACGCCGTCGGACAGCTGCTGAAGGTCAATGATATCGCCGATTGCGCGTTGAAGTTCGGTGCCGTGACCACCAATCTCAGCACCGGGCGCGAGCTGTGGCTGACCGAAGGCGATATTCATCAGGCGATACGCGCCTCCTGCAGCATGCCTGGCCTGTTGGCGCCAGTATGGGCCGACGGCTATTGGCTGGTGGATGGCGCGGTGGTCAATCCTGTGCCGGTGTCGCTTTGCCGCGCCATGGGCGCCGATATCGTCATCGCGGTCGATCTGCAGCATGATGCGCATCTGATGCAGCAGGATCTGTTCTCGATACGTATCGAGGAAGAAAGCCCGGGCGATGCGCCTGCGGCGACCTGGCGCGGGCGTCTGCGGGAACGCATCGGCAAAATGCGACAGCGCAAACCGGCGACGGCGCCGACGGCGATGGAGATCATGAGCACCTCGATTCAAATGCTGGAAAATCGTTTGAAGCGTAATCGGATGGCGAGCGATCCGCCGGATGTGTTGATTCAACCTTTTTGTCCGCAAATCTCGACGCTGGATTTCCACCGCGCCGATGAAGCGATCGCAGCGGGGTTGCTGGCGGTGGAAAAACAACTGGATCGGTTGTTGCCGTTGATAAAAAATAGATAATTCTCGGTTCTCGGTTGGCAATGCGCGGTCAGTCTGTTTCAGACGAGCATAAGTGACCTTTTTGAGCCACTATTACACTATGGAAAGGGACGAGGCTCGGCTGATGGCATTACCACTTACTCACAAGCGCATCTTGATCGTTGAGGACGAACAGGTTTTTCGTTCAGTGCTGGTCGGTTATTTGGCCTCACTGGGTGCTGAAACCGGCGAGGCGACCAACGGTATACAGGCGCTGGGTGCCGTCGATGACTTCAAGCCGGATCTGATCCTGTGCGATCTCGCGATGCCGGAAATGGGGGGGATCGAATTCGTTGAGCACCTGCGTTTGCAGGGGCTGCAAATCCCGGTGCTGGTGATCTCGGCCACCGACAAGATGGCTGACATCGCCAAGGTGCTGAGGTTGGGCGTGCAGGATGTGCTGCTCAAGCCGCTGACCGATCTCAATCGCCTGCGTGAAGCGGTGTTGGCATGCTTATACCCCAATATGTTCACTTCCCAGGCGATTGAGGAGGTTGAACTGTTTCAGGACTGGGATGCGTTGAGCAAAAATCCCTCCGAAGCCGTCAAACTGCTTAAACAATTGCAACCGCCGGTACAGCAGACTATTGCGCATTGCCGGATCAACTATCGGCAGTTAACCACCGGCGAAAATCCTGGCCTGGTGCTGGATATCGCCGCTTTGTCAGAAAAGGATCTGGCATTCTATTGCCTGGACGTCACGCGCGCCGGCGATAATGGCGTATTGGCGGCATTGCTGTTGCGTGCATTATTTAATGGGCTGCTGCAAGACCATCTGGCTAATCAACAGCATCGTCTGCCGCAAATGTCGGCATTGTTAAAGCAGGTTAATCAATTATTGCGGCAGGGGAAATTAGACGGTCAATTCCCGCTGTTGCTGGGATATTATCACGCCGAAAATAAAAACCTGATTCTGGTTTCTGCCGGGCTGCATGCCAACGTCAATACCGGTGACAATCAAATCCAGCTGAGCAATGGCGTGCCACTGGGGACGCTGGGGGCCGCCTACATGAATCAGATCAGCCAGCGCTGCACTGCCTGGCAGTGTCAGGTATGGGGAAGCGGTGGTCGGTTACGGCTGATGCTCAGCGCTGAATAACAGGCAACGAACGGCGAGATCTTAAGCTATTCACTTATCGGTAATTAAACCGTTTATTTATTCTCCCGATTATCCGAACGGGTAATAGTCCTAAATTTTTTCTATTTGTGTTCTGGTTAATGCCAGGCGCGCATAAGCTGGTATACTCCGAAGGTTTTTTATATTGAGCCCAAGCTCATAAAATGAGCGCTTTAGCTTCAAGAGAGGAAATAATGCCTGCTGTAAATCGCAAAGTCAGAAAAGCCGTGATCCCGGTTGCAGGCTTGGGTACGCGGATGTTACCGGCCACCAAAGCCATTCCGAAAGAAATGCTGCCGCTGGTTGATAAACCGCTGATCCAATACGTCGTTAATGAGTGCATTGCGGCGGGGATTAACGAGATTGTGCTGGTCACCCACTCCTCCAAGAACTCGATCGAAAACCATTTTGATACCAGTTTCGAACTTGAAGCGATGCTGGAAAAACGCGTCAAGCGCCAATTGCTGGATGAAGTGCAGTCGATCTGCCCGAAAGGCGTTACCGTGATGCAGGTTCGTCAGGGCAATGCCAAAGGCCTGGGGCACGCGATTATGTGTGCCTACCCGATGGTGGGCGATGAACCGGTGGCGGTGGTGTTGCCGGACGTGATCCTCGACGAATACAGCGCCGATCCGAAAAAAGACAACCTCCGCGAAATGCTGCAGCGCTTCGAAACTACCGGCGTCAGCCAGATCATGGTTGAACCCGTGCCGCATAAAGATGTCGGAAACTACGGCGTAGCCGACTGTAAGGGCGTTGCTTTGCAACCGGGCGAAAGTGCGCCGATGGTGAGTGTGGTTGAGAAACCTTCGCCGGATAAAGCCCCTTCCAACCTGGCGATTGTCGGTCGTTACGTGTTATCCGCCGATATTTGGCCGCTGTTGGCTAAAACGCCCCCTGGCGCCGGCGACGAAATTCAGCTGACTGACAGTATCGAAATGTTGATGCAGCAGGAAACGGTGGAAGCGTATCACCTGAAGGGCGTAAGCCATGACTGCGGTAACAAGTTGGGGTACATGCAGGCTTTTGTTGAGTACGGCATGCGTCATGCCAGCCTGGGCAAAGAATTTTCTCAGTGGCTGCAACAGGTTGTTGCCGCTGACAAGAAGTAATTTGATCTTTCGTATTAATTTGAAAAACTAGGATTTTCACATGAAAGTAACAGTTTTTGGTATTGGTTATGTGGGGCTGGTACAGGCCGCCGTACTGGCTGAAGTTGGCCATGACGTTATGTGCATTGATGTTGATGAGCGAAAAGTCGAAAACCTGAAAAAAGGGAATATCCCGATTTTTGAACCGGGCCTGACGCCGCTGGTACAGCAAAACTATGAGGCTGGGCGCCTGCATTTCACCACCGATGCCAAAGCGGGCGTGGCACACGGGAATATCCAGTTTATTGCCGTCGGCACGCCGCCGGATGAGGACGGCTCCGCCGATCTGAAATATGTCACCGCGGTTGCACGTACCATCGCCGAACACATGACCGATCGCAAAGTGGTGATCGATAAATCCACCGTGCCGGTCGGTACGGCGGACAAGGTGCGTCAGGTTATGGCGGAAACGCTGGCTAAACGCGGCAGCAACGTGGCGTTCGACGTGGTATCCAACCCTGAATTCCTGAAGGAAGGCGCTGCGGTAGCTGACTGCATGCGCCCTGAACGCATCGTGATCGGTACCGATAATAAAGAGGTAATCGAACCGATTCGCGAACTGTACGAGCCATTTAACCGCAATCACGATCGTATGATCATGATGGATATCCGCAGCGCAGAGCTGACCAAATACGCCGCCAACTGCATGCTGGCGACCAAAATCAGCTTTATGAACGAGATGTCCAATCTGGCGGAAATGCTGGGTGCGGACATCGAGAAAGTGCGTCAGGGCATCGGTTCCGACTCACGCATCGGTTATCACTTCATCTACCCTGGCTGCGGCTACGGTGGTTCTTGCTTCCCGAAAGATGTCCAGGCGTTGATCCGCACGGCGGAGCAGATCGGTTACCAACCGAAGCTGCTGCAGGCGGTAGAGCAGGTCAACTACCAACAGAAAGATAAGTTGAACGGCTTTATCAAAGATTACTTCGGCAGCGATCTGAAGGGGAAAACCTTTGCGCTGTGGGGCCTGGCGTTCAAGCCGAATACCGATGACATGCGTGAAGCGTCCAGCCGCGTGCTGATGGAGCAATTGTGGGCTGCCGGCGCCACCGTTCAAGCCTACGATCCTGAAGCGATGAACGAAGTTCAGCGCATCTATGGCCAGCGCGACGACTTGAAGCTGATGGGGACCAAAGAGGCTGCATTGCACGGCGCCGATGCTCTGGTGATCTGCACCGAATGGCAGAATTTCCGCGCACCGGACTTCGATGTGATCAAGAGTGCGTTGAAGCAGCCGGTGATCTTCGATGGACGTAACCTGTACGATCCGGAGCGTTTGGAGAATCGCGGCTTTACCTATTACGCGATTGGCCGCGGCGCCTCGATTAAACCGGTTATTTAAGGAGTGGGCATGAAATTCCTGGTTACAGGCGCCGCAGGGTTTATTGGTTATCACGTTGCAGAGCGTTTATTGGCCGCAGGGCATCAGGTTGTCGGCATCGATAACCTGAATGACTATTATGACGTGGGCCTGAAAATGGCCCGTCTGGACAGACTGGCGGATAAGCCGGGATTCCGCTTTATCAAGCTGGATTTGGCCGATCGTGAAGGGATGGCGGCATTGTTCGCCGAGCATCAGTTCCAACGAGTCATTCATTTGGGTGCACAAGCCGGCGTGCGTTATTCGCTGGTCAACCCGTTGGCTTATGCGGACGCCAACCTGATCGGCCATCTAAACGTTCTGGAAGGCTGCCGCCATAATAAGGTCGAGCATTTACTTTACGCTTCCTCCAGTTCTGTTTATGGTCTCAATCGCAAGCTGCCGTTTGCTACCGAAGATTCTGTCGATCATCCTGTGTCACTGTATGCGGCCACCAAAAAAGCCAATGAGCTGATGTCACACAGCTACTCTCATTTATACGGTCTCCCGACGACGGGGTTACGCTTCTTTACCGTATATGGCCCCTGGGGGCGTCCGGATATGGCGCTGTTCAAGTTTACCAAGGCCATATTGGCGGGGGAGAGCATCGATGTATATAATCACGGTGAAATGCACCGTGATTTTACTTACGTCGATGATATCGCCGAGGCGATTGTGCGGCTGCAGGCGGTTATTCCGCAGGCAGATCCGTCATGGAGCGTTGAACAGGGTTCGTCAGCGACCAGTTCTGCACCGTATCATGTCTATAATATCGGCAATAGCGCTCCCGTTAAACTGATGGAATATATCACGGCGTTGGAGCAGGCTTTGGGGGTAACTGCCCGCAAGAATATGCTGCCGATGCAACCTGGCGACGTGATGGATACCAGCGCGGATACCGCAGAGCTTTATCGTGACATTGGTTTTAAACCGGAAACCAGCGTTGAAGAGGGTGTTAAGCGCTTTGTTGATTGGTATAAGGCATTCTACCAGGTTCAATAATTGAACGAGGGTAAATGCGATAAAGGGGCCTTAGGGCCCCTTTTTTTCATTGGGGCTCCATGCAGGGAAGAAAATGCGAATTAGGATATTTACTAAAAGGAGAGGGGTGAGGTGGGATCACGTCGATAAGCTTTAAAATGAAAAGGCCCCCCGGAGGGAGCCTTTCAGATACGGACTGAATCGCTATTACAGCAGGAAATCGTCCAGAGATTTACCTTGCTCTTCGATAGCTTTCTTAATCACCGCAGGCGTACGGCCTTGGCCGGTCCAGGTTTTCAGTTCGCCGTTTTCATCTTTATATTGGTATTTAGCAGGACGTGCTGCACGCTTTGCTTTGCCGGCAGCCTTGTTGGCAGCCATGGTTTGCAGCAGCTCATTTGGATCGATACCATCAGCAATCAGCATTTCGCGGTATTGCTGCAGTTTACGAGTGCGTTCTTCGATTTCTGCTTGAGCCTGGCTGTCTTCTTCGCGACGTTCGTTCACAACAACTTCCAGTTTCTCGAGCATTTCTTCCAGCGTTTCCAGTGTGCATTCTCTTGCCTGGGCGCGCAGAGTGCGGATGTTGTTCAAAATCTTTAATGCTTCGCTCATTGTCCTAGTCTCAAATTATATTGGTGGGGGGCGTCTCGATAATAATAGAGTGCTATTTTCTTTTCTGCAATAGCCAAATTGACTTGAATACTCAAATTTACCTTTTAAAAAACCGTTAATCGGATCTGTCCGACTAATATAGGAAGGGCTGTTAACTATTATCCTCACCGCACTTAAGTCAAAATTTCAGCAGGCATGCTTTAAAAGGCGCGTGTCGCAAGGCTTTCATCGATAAGTTATCGTCGTAATTTATATCAATATTACAATGAGTTCTGTGGGCTTAATCACGCCATGGTAAGGCAGACATTGTAAACAATAGGGGTATATAGGTAAAGGTTGCGTCAGGAAACGTCGGGGGGATAGCGAAGGTGATTAAATGCCCTGTATTGGCCTCACGTATAATAGACAAGCACTCTCCCGCGGCTGCGGTGCCTGCCGCAGTGAAAGAGGATTATGCATTAATGGGCAAATGTTCGGGGTTAACCATTAGCAAGAATTAATAGTGATGACAGGCATACATTATCCTGTAAATAGCTGTAAAAAGAACGGGCCGACAGAACGATATGTTTCGCTTGAAAGCGCATTATTACGGCGAACGCAATATTCGTTCGCTTTGGGCTGAGCCGGGGGGCGGCTTATGGTACACTTACCGTCCTAATCAACATTTGAATATTTCTTATACCATCGGAGTTGCGGGGCCATGGCTCAACTTTATTTTTATTACTCTGCGATGAATGCCGGCAAGTCCACCGCGCTGCTACAGTCTTCATATAACTATCAAGAACGTGGTATGCGCACGCTGGTGTTCACCGCGGAGATCGATCACCGCTTTGGCGTCGGTAAAGTCAGCTCGCGCATCGGTTTATCCTCGCAGGCCCAGCTCTATAACAACGACTCGATGCTGTACGCCATGATTCAGCAAGAGCATCAACAGCAGCCGGTGCATTGTGTGCTGCTGGATGAAAGCCAGTTCCTGACCAAGGCGCAGGTTGAGCAATTGTGCGATGTGGTGGACCAACTGGACATTCCCGTATTGTGCTACGGCCTGCGTACCGATTTTCTCGGTGAACTGTTTACCGGCAGCCAATATTTGCTGGCCTGGGCCGATAAGCTGGTGGAATTGAAAACCATCTGTCACTGTGGGCGCAAAGCCAACATGGTGTTGCGGTTGGATGAAAACGGCCAGGCGATGCACGCTGGTGAACAGGTGGTGATTGGCGGTAACGAGAGCTATGTCTCCGTCTGTCGCAAGCATTATAAAGAGGCGATTCACTCCTTGGAGTAGGGGCGAAAATGCCGCCAGCGCCCGCTGAGGCGTTTTGGCGGCGGGATAAGAAAAACCGCGCGCCAGGCGCAATAAAAAACCCGCCGTTTGGCGGGTTTTTTTATCGGTTCACGGAACCGTTATTTCTTGGGCTTCTTTACCGCGGTTTTGGCTGCAGCCGGAGCCGCCGCTTCCTCGTCGACCGCTTCGCTGAATTCGCGGCCGTAGAAGGTATCCAGCATGATTTGCTTCAGTTCGGCAATCAGCGGGTAGCGCGGGTTGGCGCCGGTGCATTGGTCGTCGAATGCGTCTTCCGACAGCTTGTCGACTTTCGCCAGGAAGTCCGCCTCCTGCACACCCGCCTCACGGATGGAGGTTGGGATGCCCAACTCGGTTTTCAGCTCGTCCAGCCAGGCCAGCAGTTTCTCAATCTTCTGCGCGGTGCGGTCGCCCGGTGCGCTCAGGCCGAGGTGGTCGGCGATTTCAGCGTAGCGGCGGCGCGCCTGAGGGCGGTCGTACTGGCTGAAGGCCGTTTGCTTGGTCGGGTTGTCGTTCGCGTTGTAGCGAATGACGTTGGAAATCAGCATCGCGTTGGCCAGGCCGTGCGGAATGTGAAACTCCGAACCCAGCTTGTGCGCCATGGAGTGACAAACCCCGAGGAAGGCGTTGGCGAAAGCGATACCGGCGATGGTGGCGGCGTTGTGCACGCGTTCACGGGCAACCGGGTTTTTCGCGCCTTCTTTATAGCTGGCCGGCAGATACTCTTTCAACAGTTTCAGCGCCTGCAGCGCCTGGCCGTCGGAGTATTCGTTCGCCAGCACCGACACGTAGGCTTCCAGCGCGTGGGTTACCGCATCCAGACCGCCGAAGGCGCACAGGGATTTTGGCATGTTCATCACCAGGTTGGCGTCGACAATCGCCATGTCCGGGGTCAGCGCATAGTCGGCCAGCGGGTATTTCTGTCCGGTGGTGTCGTCGGTCACGACGGCGAATGGCGTGACTTCCGAACCGGTGCCTGAGGTGGTGGTGATGGCGATCATCTTCGCTTTCACGCCCATTTTCGGGAACTTGTAGATACGCTTGCGGATGTCCATGAAGCGCAGCGCCAGATCCTCGAAGTGGGTTTCAGGATGTTCGTACAGCACCCACATGATTTTCGCGGCGTCCATCGGCGAACCGCCGCCCAGCGCGATGATGACGTCCGGTTTGAAGGAGTTCATCTGCTCGGCGCCTTTGCGCACGATGCTCAGCGTCGGATCGGCTTCCACTTCAAAGAACACTTCAGTTTCGATACCGTGAGACTTCAGAACCTTGGTGATCTGGTCGGCATAGCCGTTGTTGAACAGGAAACGGTCGGTCACGATGAAGGCGCGTTTCGCCCCGTCGGTCGCCACTTCTTCCAGCGCGATAGGCAGTGAGCCACGGCGGAAGTAGATCGATTTCGGAAGTTTATGCCACAACATGTTTTCTGCTCGCTTCGCTACAGTTTTCTTGTTGATCAGGTGTTTAGGTCCGACGTTTTCAGAGATGGAGTTACCACCCCAGGAACCGCAACCCAGCGTCAGCGAAGGCGCAAGTTTGAAGTTGTACAGGTCGCCGATACCGCCCTGAGAAGCCGGGGTGTTGATCAGAATGCGAGCCGTTTTCATTTTATCGCCGAAGTAGGCGATGCGAGCCGTTTGGTTATCCTGGTCGGTGTACAGGCAGGACGTGTGGCCGATACCGCCCATTGCGACCAGTTTTTCGGCTTTGGCGACGGCGTCTTCGAAGTCTTTGGCACGGTACATCGCCAGGGTAGGCGACAGTTTTTCATGTGCGAAAGGTTCAGACTCGTCGACCAGCTTCACTTCACCGATCAGCACTTTGGTGTTGGCCGGCACTTTGATGCCTGCCATTTCGGCGATTTTCGGTGCGGATTGCCCGACGATGGCCGCGTTCAGGCCGCCGTTTTTCAGGATGATGTCCTGCACCGCTTTCAGTTCTTTACCCTGCAGCAGATAGCCGCCGTGGGAAGCGAAGCGCTCGCGTACCGCATCATAGATAGCGTCAACGACGATGACCGACTGTTCGGAAGCGCAGATAACGCCGCTGTCGAAGGTTTTGGACATCAGGATAGAGGCGACCACGCGTTTGATATCTGCGGTTTCGTCTACCACGACCGGCGTATTGCCGGCGCCGACGCCGATTGCCGGTTTGCCGGAACTGTAGGCGGCTTTCACCATGCCCGGGCCACCGGTGGCGAGGATCAGGTTGATGTCAGGGTGGTGCATCAGTTGGTTGGACAGCTCGACGGTAGGTTGGTCGATCCAACCGATAATGTCTTTCGGCGCACCGGCGGCGATAGCGGCTTGCAGCACGATATCGGCGGCTTTGTTGGTGGCATTCTTCGCACGCGGGTGCGGCGAGAAGATGATGCCATTGCGGGTTTTCAGGCTGATCAGCGCTTTGAAGATCGCGGTAGAAGTTGGGTTGGTGGTAGGCACGATACCGCAAATCAGGCCGATAGGTTCGGCGATGGTGATGGTACCGAAAGTGTCATCTTCAGACAGGATGCCACAGGTTTTTTCATCTTTATAGGCGTTGTAGATGTACTCGGAAGCGAAGTGGTTTTTGATCACTTTGTCTTCGACGATACCCATTCCGGATTCTTCCACGGCCATTTTGGCCAATGGGATACGGGCATCAGCAGCGGCGAGGGCGGCAGCGCGGAAGATTTTATCCACTTGCTCTTGAGTGAAGTTGGCATATTCGCGCTGGGCTTTTTTGACACGTGCGACAAGCTCGTTCAGTTCAGCGACATTCGTTACAGCCATAATGCTCTCCTGATAATGTTAAACTCTTTCAGTAAATAAGCCGTGCGAGCCACTAGTATAGTCGTAACGGGGATAAGCGGTGATGAGAATACCGGGGTCTTCCCGCGTTATTTCTTCGCATGCTGCTGATTTGCTTAAAGAGCTTCACCCTACGCCAACCGGAGGGGCAGGCAGTGAGGAGAACGGAACCGGCGATGCTGCTGCCGACTTTGTTCTACTCCCTGACTACGACTAAGAGCTTACCCACTGTTGGGTAGTTGATTTGTGATCTAAATCATGAAAACTGCAAGCTGACACCTTTCAGCTTGCTGGTGTTGGGAATTATTCTCGATAACTGCGAGCGGTGACTCTTTTTTCAACATAAAAAATCAAAAGGCCATACATCACTTTAACAAAGGGCATTTGTTTTGTTGCATAACCTGCTGGTAGTCAAAAATGCTGCTCTGGCCGGATGGATTACCCGCGGCAATTCCATTACATTAGCGCGCATAGGCAGCACACCTTTTTATAGTACTTAATGCGGAGCCATCTGTGGGCCAATCTCTGTTGGATCTTTCCGGCTTTATCAAGTTCTTTGTCGGTCTGTTTGCGCTGGTCAACCCGGTGGGCATCTTGCCGGTGTTTATCAGTATGACCAGTTATCAGGCGGAAGCGGGGCGCAACAAAACCAACCTGACCGCCAACCTGTCGGTCGCCATCATTCTGTGGACCTCGCTGTTCCTGGGCGAAGGGATCCTGCGGATGTTCGGCATCTCTATCGATTCGTTCCGCATCGCCGGCGGTATTCTGGTGGTGACCATCGCCATGTCGATGATCAGCGGCAAGCTGGGGGAAGACAAACAGAACAAACAAGAGAAGTCGGAGAGCGCGATCCGCGAAAGTATCGGCGTGGTGCCGTTAGCGCTGCCGCTGATGGCGGGGCCAGGGGCGATCAGTTCTACCATCGTCTGGAGTTCACGTTATCACAACTGGCAAAGCCTGCTCGGTTTTACGGTGGCGATCGCCTTGTTCGCCTTTTGCTGCTGGCTGTTGTTCCGCGCCGCGCCGCTGTTGGTGCGTTTGCTTGGGCAGACCGGCATCAACGTGATCACCCGAATCATGGGCCTGTTGCTGATGGCGCTCGGGATCGAGTTTATCGTTACCGGCATTAAGGCGATATTCCCCGGCCTGTTGTAATACCCTTTGTTTAGCCGCGCACCTTTCGCGTTGGCGCGGCTAAAATTAATTTTAAAATTTAAATTATTTATTGGTTCGCATTATTATAGTGCAGAGGATGAATAAAATTTATTCGGTTGCACCCTTATGTTGCATAAATCTCATCTTGCTGTGCAAAAAAAACGCTAAGCGTTATTTCAGACACTTTTCTTCCCCCATTTCCGCGCGTTTTGTCCCCGTTCAACGGTAAAGCTGTTGTTAAATTAATCACATCATTCTGTGGGGCTTGTCTCACTTTCATCCAGGTGTTATTAGTGATTAACCGACCATAGGCAGGTGTTTGTTCTTTGAATGGCTGGATTGTTAAATGAATGTTTCTTTGTGCGGCGGTGAGATGACGTCGACGGTTTCAAATGAAATGATTTTGGTTTTTTTATCTTTAAAATCAAAGTGATGATTTTGTTTTTTCGTTGCCCCGCTATCGGGGAGCGGATCGGGCTTCGTGCGATAAAAGAGAATTGCTTAACATTTTCGTAAAATTTATTGGCTATGGAATTTGGCTTCTGCTAATTTCCGAGCAACTTTCCCGTGGTCAATTAACTGAAATGCGCCATAAAAACGGGAATGATTTTTGCTGGTATCCGTTTATTTAGAATTCTTATAAACACTTCACAAACTTCGATAAGCGATGCTTGTCGGTGAAAAGGAGCCTCGATTATGCAGCAAACCCTGAAGCGTACTTCTTTGACCTTGTTGATTAGCGGCGCGCTGAGCGTCGGCGCCATAAATAACAGTTTGGCGGCGGAAGTGCCGGCCGGCGTTCAGTTGGCGCAGCAACAGAATATTGTGATCAACAACGGCAGCGAAGTGGCTTCATTGGATCCGCATAAGGTCGAGGGGGTACCGGAAAGCAATATCATTCTTAACCTACTTGAAGGGCTGGTGAGCACCGACGCCAACGGGCATGTGGTGCCGGCGGCGGCGGCGAGCTGGGAAAACCAGAATTATCAGCAATGGACCTTCCACCTGCGCCCCGGCGCGGTGTGGAGCGACGGCACTCCGGTGACCGCGCAGGACTTCGTCTACAGCTGGCAGCGCCTGGCCGATCCGAAAATCGCCTCGCCTTACGCCAGCTATCTGCAATACACCAAAGTCGACAATATCGACGACATCCTGACCGGCAAGAAGCCTCCGCAGACCCTCGGCGTCAAGGCGTTGGATGACCAGACGCTGCAGGTGACGCTCAGCGAACCGGTGCCGTATTTCATCAGCATGCTGAGCCACACGTCGCTCAAACCGGTCAAACGGGCGGTGGTGGAGAAATTCGGCGATAAATGGACGCTACCCGCCAACTACGTCGGCAACGGCGCTTACCGCCTGAAAGAGTGGGTGGTGAACGAGCGCATCGTGCTGGAGCGCAGCCCGAGCTACTGGAACAACAAGCAGACGGTGATCAATCAGGCAACCTTCCTGCCAATTACCTCGGAAGTCAGCGACGTCAACCGCTTCCGCAGCGGCGAGATCGACATCACCAACAGCGCGATCCCGCCGTACCTGTACGTCAAGATGAAGCGCGAAATGCCCGAACAGCTGCACGTTAACCCTTATCTGTGCACCTTCTATTACGAGCTCAATAACAAGCGGGCGCCGTTTACCGATCCACGCGTGCGTACGGCGGTGAAGATGACGCTGGATCGCGACATCATCGCCAACAAGATCATGGGCCAGGGACAGATCCCGGCCTACAGTTTCACGCCGACCTTTACGGAGGGCGCGAACTTTACGCAGCCCGCATGGGCCGGTTGGAGCCAGGAACAGCGCAACGCCGAAGCCAGGAAACTGCTGGCGGAGGCGGGCTACAGCGATGCCAAACCGCTGAAGTTCTCGTTGCTCTACAACACCTCCGATCAAAACAAACAGCAGGCGATCGCCGCCGCATCGATGTGGAAGAAGAACCTCGGTGCCGAGGTCACGCTGCGCAATCAGGAGTGGAAGACTTCACTGGAGAGCCGCCATCAGGGGCAATACGACGTGGCGCGCGCCACCTGGTGCGGCGATTACAACGAACCCAGTGCGTTCCTGAACCTGGTGCTGTCCAACAGCAGTATCAATACCGTGTTCTATAAGAGCCCGGCGTTCGACGCCATCATGGCCGCTACGCTGAAGGCGCCGGATGAGGCCGCGCGCGCCGCGCTCTATCAGCAGGCGGAAGCTCAGCTGGACAAAGACTCCGCGTTGATCCCGGTGTATTACCGCGTCAGCGCACGGTTGATCAAGCCGACGGTAGGCGGGTTCACCGGCAAAGACCCGCTGGACTATACCGACGTTAAAAATCTGTACATTATCAAGCAGTAAAAGGGGTATTCCTTGCGCTAACTCGCGGAGGAATATAGGGAAGGCCGGCCGCCGCATTCGTTCCGCGGCGGCGGGAAAACAGAGTCCGCTTACGGGCAACGCAGGTTCCACGAAGAGCCTGTGATAATAAAAAACTGGAGTCGATAAGTATGACCAACATCACGAAGAAAACGCTCATTGCCGCCGGCGTCATCGCCGCGCTGGGCATCACAGCAACCACCTCCGCCTTTGCCGCCGACGTTCCTGCCGGCGTGCAACTGGCCGACAAGCAAGAAATTGTCAAAAATAACGGTTCCGAAGTGCAGTCGCTTGACCCGCATAAAATCGAGGGCGTGCCGGAAAACAACGTCACCCGCGATCTGATGGAAGGCTTGGCGAACAACAGCCCGGACGGTTCCATCGTGCCGGGCGTCGCGGAAAGCTGGGATAACAAAGATTTCAAAGTCTGGACCTTCCACCTGCGTAAAGACGCCAAATGGTCCAACGGCAAGCCGGTGACGGCGCAAGATTTCGTCTACAGCTGGCAGCGCGTAGTGGATCCGAAAACTGCATCGCCTTACGCCAGCTACCTGCAGTATGCCCATGTGGAAAACGTCGATGACATCATCGCCGGTAAAAAAGACAAGTCGACGCTGGGCGTGAAGGCCATCGACGACCACACCTTCCAGGTGACCCTGAGCGAGCCGGTGCCTTATCTGGTTGAAATGACCCCACACTACGCCATGAAGCCGGTTTACAAAGACGCGGTGGAGAAGTTTGGCGAGAAGTGGACGCTGCCAGCCAACTACGTCAGCAACGGCGCTTACAAACTGAAAGACTGGATTGTCAACGAACGCATCGTACTGGAACGCAACCCGGAATATTGGGATAACGCCAAAACCATCATCAATAAAGTGACGTTCCTGCCTATTTCGTCGGAAGTGACCGACGTTAACCGCTACCGCACCGGCGAAATCGACATGACCTACAACAACATGCCGATCGAACTGTTCCAGAAGCTGAAGAAAGAGATCCCGAAAGAGGTGCATGTCGATCCTTACCTGTGCACCTACTACTACGAAATCAACAACCAGAAGGCGCCGTTCACCGATGCGCGCGTGCGTGAAGCGCTGAAGCTGGGCATGGACCGCGACATCATCGTCAACAAGGTGAAAAACCAGGGCGATCTGCCGGCCTACAGCTTTACGCCGCCATACACCGACGGCGCCAAGCTGACTCCGCCGGAGTGGTTTGGCTGGACGCAGGAAAAACGCAACGAAGTGGCGAAGAAACTGCTGGCGGAAGCCGGCTACGGCCCGGGTAAACCGCTGACCTTCTCCCTGCTGTACAACACCTCCGATCTGCACAAGAAGCTGGCGATCGCCGCCGCGTCCATCTGGAAGAAAAACCTGGGCGTGGACGTGAAGCTGGTGAACCAGGAGTGGAAAACCTTCCTGGATACCCGTCATCAGGGGACCTATGACGTGGCGCGCGCCGGCTGGTGCGCCGACTATAACGAGCCGAGTTCGTTCCTGAACATGATGCTGTCCGACAGCAGCAGTAACACCCCGCACTATAAGAGCGCCGAGTTCGACAAGCTGATGGCCAACGTGTTGACCGCGAAGAGCAAAGACGAGCGCGCCGATCTGTATCAGAAAGCGGAAGTTCAGCTGGATAAAGATTCCGCCATCGTTCCGCTGTATTACTATGTGAACGCCCGTTTGGTGAAACCTTACGTCGGTGGCTACACCGGCAAAGACCCGCTTGATAACGTGTACGACAAAAACCTGTACATCATCAAGCATTGATACGGTAAGAGCCGGCGGCGCAGGCCGCCGGCCCATGTTGAGAATAATAAGCCGTCATCAGGCTGTCGCACAGGGTTAGGGCAATGCTTAAATTTATACTTCGTCGCTTATTGGAAGCGATCCCGACACTATTTATCCTTATCACCATCTCATTCTTCATGATGCGCCTGGCGCCCGGCAGTCCATTTACCGGGGAACGCGCATTGCCGCCGGAAGTTATGGCGAATATCGAAGCCAAATACCATTTGAACGACCCGATCTGGAAACAGTACGGTCATTATCTGGCGCAGCTTGCGCAGGGAGACTTCGGCCCGTCCTTTAAATACAAGGACTATTCGGTCAACGATCTGGTCGCCAGCTCTTTCCCGGTTTCCGCCAAACTCGGCCTGGCCGCGTTTCTGCTGGCGGTGGTGCTGGGCGTGAGCGCCGGCGTGATCGCCGCGTTGAATCAGAACACCAAATGGGACTACACGGTGATGGGGTTCGCCATGACCGGGGTGGTGATACCCAGTTTCGTGGTGGCGCCGCTGTTGGTGCTGATCTTCGCCATCACGTTGAAATGGCTGCCGGGCGGCGGCTGGAACGGCGGCGCGCCTAAGTTCATCATCTTGCCGATGGTAGCGCTGTCTCTGGCCTATATCGCCAGCATCGCCCGTATCACGCGCGGCTCGATGATTGAAGTGCTGCACTCCAACTTCATTCGCACCGCGCGCGCTAAAGGCTTGCCGATGCGCCGCATCATTTTCCGCCACGCGCTGAAGCCGGCGCTGTTGCCGGTGCTGTCCTATATGGGCCCGGCGTTCGTCGGGATCATCACCGGTTCGATGGTGATCGAAACCATCTACGGCCTGCCGGGGATCGGCCAGCTGTTCGTTAACGGCGCGCTGAACCGCGACTACTCCCTGGTGTTGAGCCTGACCATTCTGGTAGGCGCTCTGACCATTCTGTTCAACGCGATCGTCGATGTGCTGTATGCGGTCATCGATCCGAAAATCCGTTATTAATCTGGAGCACGCGAATGATGTTGACTAAAAAGAACAGCGAAGCTCTGGAACACTTCAGCGAGAAGCTGGAAGTGGAAGGACGCAGCCTGTGGCAAGACGCGCGCCGGCGCTTTATGCATAACCGTGCGGCGGTCAGCAGCCTGTTCATCCTGGTGTTGATCACGCTGTTTGTGGTGCTGGCGCCGATGCTGTCGCAATTTGCCTACGACGATACCGATTGGGCGATGATGTCCGCCGCGCCAAGCCTGGAATCGGGGCACTATTTCGGCACCGATTCCTCCGGGCGCGACCTACTGGTGCGCGTGGCGATTGGCGGGCGTATCTCGCTGATGGTCGGCGTGGCGGCGGCGCTGGTGGCGGTGATCGTCGGCACCCTGTACGGCGCGATGTCCGGTTATCTGGGCGGCAAGATCGACTCGGTGATGATGCGTCTGCTGGAGATCCTCAACTCCTTCCCGTTCATGTTCTTCGTGATCCTGCTGGTGACCTTCTTCGGCCAGAATATCCTGTTGATCTTCGTGGCGATCGGTATGGTGTCGTGGCTGGATATGGCGCGTATCGTGCGCGGCCAAACGCTCGGTCTCAAGCGTAAGGAGTTCATCGAAGCGGCGCTGGTGTGCGGTGTCTCCACGCGCAACATCGTGCTGCGGCATATCGTGCCTAACGTGCTCGGCGTGGTAGTGGTGTACGCGTCGCTGCTGGTGCCGAGCATGATCCTGTTCGAATCCTTCCTCAGCTTCCTGGGGCTGGGCACGCAGGAGCCGCTGAGCAGCTGGGGCGCATTGCTCAGCGACGGCGCCAACTCAATGGAAGTTTCACCGTGGTTGCTGCTGTTCCCGGCGGGTTTCCTGGTAGTCACTCTGTTCTGTTTCAACTTTATCGGCGATGGCCTGCGTGACGCCCTCGACCCGAAAGATCGTTAAGGAGTGCAACCATGAGCACCATTGAACATCCTCAACTGCAAACCGGCGCCGGCGTCAAAACGTCGCCGCTGCTGGACGTAAAAGACCTGCGCGTCACGTTTTCCACGCCGGACGGCGACGTGACGGCGGTAAACGATCTGAACTTCGATCTGCGCGCCGGCGAAACGCTGGGCATCGTCGGTGAATCTGGCTCAGGCAAATCGCAGACCGCGTTCGCCCTGATGGGGCTACTGGCGAGCAATGGCCGCATCGGCGGCTCGGCCAAATTCAACGGCCGCGAGATCCTCAACCTGCCGGAAAATCAGCTTAACAAGCTGCGGGCCGAGGAGATCTCGATGATCTTCCAGGACCCGATGACCTCGCTCAACCCTTATATGCGCGTTGGCGAACAGCTGATGGAAGTGCTGATGCTGCATAAGAAACTGAGCAAAAGCGAAGCCTTCGAAGAGTCGGTCCGCATGCTCGACGCGGTGAAAATGCCGGAGGCGCGCAAGCGCATGCGCATGTACCCGCACGAGTTTTCCGGCGGTATGCGCCAGCGCGTGATGATCGCCATGGCGTTGCTGTGCCGGCCGAAGCTGCTGATCGCCGACGAGCCGACCACCGCGCTGGACGTGACCGTCCAGGCGCAGATCATGACGCTGCTCAACGAGCTGAAGCGCGAGTTCAACACCGCCATCATCATGATCACCCACGACCTGGGCGTGGTGGCCGGCATCTGCAACAAGGTGCTGGTGATGTACGCCGGCCGCACCATGGAATACGGCAGCGCGCGCGAGGTGTTCTACCAGCCGAGCCATCCGTACTCCATTGGTCTGTTGAATGCGGTGCCGCGTCTCGACGCCGAAGGCGAAGCGTTGTTGACCATTCCCGGCAACCCGCCGAACCTACTGCGGTTGCCGAAAGGCTGCCCGTTCCAGCCGCGCTGCCCGTACGCCATGGAACAGTGCGCGAGCGCTCCGCCGTTGGAGCAATTTGGGGAAGGGCGCCTGCGCGCCTGCTTTAAACCGGTGGAGGCGTTAGTATGACAGCGGTAACCGACAAGAAAGTGCTGCTCGAAGTCGCCGATCTGAAAGTGCACTTCGACATTCATGACGACAAACAGTGGTTCTGGCAGCCGCCGAAAACCCTGAAGGCGGTCGATGGCGTTACGCTGCGGCTGTTCGAGGGGGAAACCCTGGGCGTGGTTGGCGAATCCGGCTGCGGCAAATCCACCTTCGCGCGCGCCATCATCGGCCTGGTGAAGGCCACCAGCGGGCGCGTCGCCTGGCTGGGCAAAGATCTGCTGGGCATGAGCGACGCCGACTGGCGTAAAACCCGCAGCGATATCCAGATGATCTTCCAGGATCCGCTGGCTTCGCTCAACCCGCGCATGACCATCGGCGAGATCATCGCCGAGCCGCTGCGCACCTACTACCCGAAAATGCCGCGTCAGGAAGTGAAGGACAAGGTCAAGGCGATGATGCTGAAGGTCGGCCTGTTGCCTAACCTGATCAACCGCTACCCGCACGAGTTCTCCGGCGGTCAGTGCCAGCGTATCGGCATCGCGCGCGCGCTGATCCTCGAACCGAAGCTGGTGATCTGCGACGAGCCGGTCTCCGCGTTGGACGTGTCGATTCAGGCGCAGGTGGTGAACCTGTTGCAGCAGCTGCAGCGCGAGATGGGGCTGTCATTGATCTTTATCGCCCACGATTTGGCGGTGGTGAAGCACATTTCCGATCGCGTGCTGGTGATGTACCTGGGCCATGCGGTGGAGCTGGGCACCTATGACGAGGTGTATCACAACCCACAGCATCCTTACACCAAAGCGCTGATGTCGGCGGTGCCGATCCCGGATCCGGACAAGGAGAAGGAAAAACAGATCCAGCTGTTGGAAGGGGAGCTGCCTTCGCCGATCAACCCGCCGACCGGCTGCGTGTTCCGCACCCGCTGCCCGATCGCCGGGCCGGAGTGCGCCAAGACGCGTCCGCTGCTGGAGGGCAGCTTCCGCCACGCGGTATCCTGCCTGAAGGTCGATCCTCTGTAATGCGACGCTAGCCGGCAACAAAAAGCCCCGCTGAATAAGCGGGGCTTTTTTATCCGATGCGCTGGCGGCGAATCACTCTTTCCACAGAATGTGGCACAGCTTGTGGTCTTTCTCGCGGCAGATCAGCACGCGGGCGAACACGTCGTTGATTGGCTCGCCGTCGCTGTCCGCCAGACCGATCACCACTTCGGCGAAGAAGTCTGGGTTCAGATCGTAGTCCACGTGCTCGCTCCAGTCTTCGGAGGGATCGTACAGTTCTGCGCCGCCGCGCTCTTCAAACTGCAGATTGAACAGCAGAATATCCGCCGGATCCAGATTGTCGCCGGCCAATTCGAGAAAGATGTCGTAGGCCTGTTCCAGCGTTTCGTCTTCGGTAAGGCGGTTATTCAAATCCATAAAAAAATCCTGATAACAAATGATTTGGCGCTATTAAAGCACGCTCGTTGCGGCTTTTACAGCAGCGGGCTGAAAAAGTAGAACAGGCGCTCAACCAGGCGATGCCAGAACGGCCGCTTCAGCCACTCTTTGGCGTTCAGCAACTGGGAACGGGCGATGTAATCTTCCTGCACGCAGGCCAGATCGCTGCCGAAGCCGTCGTCGTCGATCACCAGGGTGATTTCGAAATTCAGCCACAGGCTGCGCATATCCAGATTGACGGTGCCGACCAGGCTAAGCTGGCCGTCAACCAGCACACTCTTGGTGTGCAGCAGACCGCCTTCGAACTGATAAATTTTCACTCCGGCTTCCAGCAGCTCGGAGAAGAACGCGCGGCTGGCCCAGCGCACCATCATCGAATCGTTGTCGCGCGGCACGATGATGCTGACCTCGACGCCGCGCAGAGCGGCGGTGCAGATGGCGTGCAGCAGATCGTCGCTCGGCACGAAGTACGGCGTGGTCATGATCAGCTGCTCGCGCGCGGAATAAACCGCGGTTAGCAGCGCCTGGTGGATCATTTCCTCGGGGAAGCCGGGGCCGGAGGCGATCACCTGAATGGTGTGGCCGCTTTCCTGCTCGAACGGCATGATGTTGACGTCCGGCGGCGGCGGCAGAATGCGCTTGCCGGTTTCAATTTCCCAGTCGCAGGCATAGACGATGCCCATGGTGGTGGCCACCGGGCCTTCCATGCGCGCCATCAGATCGATCCATTGGCCGACGCCCGCATCCTGTTTGAAGTAGCGCGGATCGACCATGTTCATGCTGCCGGTATAGGCGATATAGTTGTCGATCAGCACTACTTTGCGGTGCTGACGCAGATCCATGCGGCGCAGGAACACGCGCAAGAGGTTGACCTTCAACGCTTCGACCACTTCGATGCCGGCGTTGCGCATCATCGCCGGGTAGGGGCTGCGGAAAAATTGCAGGCTGCCGGCGGAGTCCAGCATCAGGCGGCAGTGTACGCCGCGCCGGGCGGCGGCCATCAGCGATTCGGCCACCTGATCGACCAGGCCGCCGGGCTGCCAGATATAGAACACCATTTCGATGTTGTGGCGCGCCAGCTCGATGTCGCGGATCAGCGCTTTCAGCGTGTCGTCGGTGGTGGTGAGCAGCTGCAGCTGGTTGCCCTTTACGCCGTCGATGCCCTGGCGGCGGTTGCACAGCTGGAACAGCGGTTCGGCGACTTTACTGTATTCGGTGGCGAAGATGCGACGGCTCTCTTTCAGTTCCTTCAGCCAGCGCGCGGTCGACGGCCACATGGCCTTGGCGCGCTCGGCCCGGCGCTTGCCCAGATGCAGCTCGCCGAACGATAAATAGGCCACGATGCCGAACAGCGGCAGAATATAGATAACCAGCAGCCAGGCCATGGCAGAGGGAACCGCACGGCGTTTCATCAAAATGCGCATCGTCACGCCGGCGATCAGCAGCCAGTAGCCGAACACCATGAGCCAACTGATTACGGTATAAAATGTTGTCATAAAGGCGAAAAATCCCGTTCGCAAACCACCAATGATGAGTGTACGCACAGATCGGGCAAGGCGAAACCTTTTATCGGCGCTTATGTTACATAAATATGATGAAGTTAAGGCACTTGCCGAAATTGAAAGGGGGGCTTTTGCCGGTGCGACGTCCGGTATGTTGCCGATAACGGCGGCTTGGATCACGGGCGGAAAGGGCTATAATGCCCGCGGTTGGCATTAGACGAACGAGTGACGGAATTATGAGACGCAGTAGAAATGAAGTGGGCCGTTGGCGCATGTTGCGACAGAGCCAACGTCGCCGGCATCGCTGGCTGGAACGCCAGTCGTGCAGCAATCGCCATATTATCCGGGTGCGGCGCCGCCTGGACGATCAGCATCGGCGTGCGCTGCTGTTTGCGGTATCCTGCGAGTGGTAAAACGAAAACAGTCCCGAGAGGGACTGTTTTGTTATGGCGTCAGGGTTATTTTCCGAGGTAGGCGTTGAGCATCCAGACCTGTTTTTCCTGCTCTTTGATATAATCGCTCATCAATGACGCGGTGCCTTCGTCGCCGGCGTCTGCCGCTACCGTCAGCAGTTCACGCTGCTGCTGCAGCAAGATTGAATACCCTTCCAACAGGCCGCGCAGCGTGCCCTTATCATCGGTCACGTTGGTGTGTTCCTTGATGTCGGCGGTTTTCAGATAGTCGCTGAAAGCGTGACGCGGCTGCGAGCCCAGCGTCAGGATACGTTCCGCCAGCTCATCCACCTTGGTCAGCAGATCGTTGTAAGTTTCTTCGAATTTCGCGTGCAGCTCAAAGAACTGCGGGCCGGTAATATTCCAGTGATAGCCGCGCACGTTCATATACAGCACCTGATAATTCGCCAACAGCGCATTCAGCGCTTCGGCGAGTTTTGCCGATTGTTTACTGTCGAGGCCGATATGGGTTTTCGCTGCTTTCTTCGCCGTTGCCATAATAATCTTCTCCTGATTATTCGTTCCAAGGGTAGACAGAATCAATTTCCATAGCTGTTACAGTAACCGGATTTATCGCAGGGTTAAACACGATAACAGGCATCATTACCATCGCTTAAACCGATGACGATAAATCCGTCGAGCAAATTGCCGAATCAGTTTACGCAGGATCCGCCGGCGAAAAAAGCCGCTTTTATCGGTTACTTGCGCAGCGCCAGTTTTACCACGCCGGCGCCCAGCGCCATTAACAGCGCGGCGGCGATCAGCACCGTAATAAAGGCGCGATCGAAGGCCAAACGCGCCAGCTGCGTCAGCTGCTGCGCGCGATCGGCCGCCATTCCGGCGGCCAGCCGCAGGGCTTCGTCGATACTGTCGTAGGCCAAATCGCTGACCGGCAGCGCCGCCGGCAGCGCCAGGCTGTGACTGTAGACCGCCGTCATCAACCCACCGAGCAGCGTCACGCCCAGCACGCCACCCAGCTCGTAGGAGACGTCTTCGATAGAGGCCGCCATGCCGGATTTCTCCTCCGGCGCGTTCAGCATGATGGCGGTGGACGCGGCGGTGATCACGCCGCCGAGGCCAAAGCCCACCAACGCCAGGCTCACCAGCTGCGGTGCCATGCTGCTTTGATACCACAGGGCGAGGCCGGCGATGCCGAAGGCGGTCAGGACGAAACCGCCGAGGATGATGCTGCGCTCACCGTAGCGCGGCAACAGTAAACCGGCCATTGGCCCCGCCAGCGCCGAGGCCAGCGGGATCGGCAAGATGAACAGCGCTGCCTGCAGCGGGCTGAGGCCGAGCACCAGCTGCAAGCGTTGGCTGAGCACCAGCTCGACGCCGATCAGGGCCACCATCGACAGCAACGCCACGCCGATGCCGCCGGCGAACAGCCGGTTGCGGAACAGGGAGAAATCGATCATCGGGTGAGCGCTGCGCTGCTGACGACGCACAAACAGCACCAGGAACAGGATGCCGATCAGGGCCGCTGCGAGCAACGCGCTGAGGTCAGGCGCCGGCTTGCTCAGTTCCTTCAGCGCATAGATAGCGCCGACCAGACCGATCATGATCTGCACCGAGCCGACGATATCGGCGGGGCGCGGGTTATCGCCGCCGCAGCGGGGGATCAGTTTCCACGCCAGCGGCCAGACCAGCAACACCACCGGTACGTTGATCAGGAACACCGATCCCCACCAGAAATACTCCAGCAGCAGGCCGCCGACCACCGGGCCGATGGCCGCGCCGCCGGAGGCCACCGAGGCCCAGATGCCGATCGCCAGCGCGCGTTCGCGTTCGTCGGTAAAGACGTGACGCACGATGGACAGCGTGGCGGGCATCATCATTGCCGCGCCAACGGCGAGGAATACCCGCGCGGCGATCAGCCACTCGGCGGTGGGCGAGAAAGCGGCGCACAGCGACGCGACGGCAAACACCGGCAGCCCGGCGAGAAACAGCCGCTTATGGCCGATGCGATCGCTCAGCATGCCGGCGCCGGGCAGTAGCCCGGCGACCACCAGCGGGTAGGCGTTGACGATCCAGAGTTTTTGCGAGGCGCTGGCGTCCAGCGCCTGGGTTAAGCGTGGCAGAGCGGTATAGAGCACCGTCATGTCGATAACAATCAGGAACAGGGCGCTGGCGACCATTGTCAGGATTAACCAGCGGTTCTTGGCGTACATAAGTCATAATCCAGTTAACGTGGGCGGCGCGAAGGCGCCGCCATTGTGGTAACCCTCCGGCGATGCCGGGTGGTATACTGGCGATAATATATATCCATACGTTCGTATTGAAAAGAAGGGTTTCTTAATGGGACGTCAACGCAGCATCGATCGCGACAAAGTTTTGGACACCGCCGAAGAGATCGTCGCCACCCAGGGCGCCGCCGGCTTGACCATTGACGCCGTCGCCAAAGCGATGGGGATCTCCAAGGGCGGGGTGCAGTACTGTTTCGGCAGCAAAGACGCCCTGATTGATGCCATGTTCGATCGCTGGGGCAGTGCCTACGAGACGCTGTTCGCCGCTATCGCCGGTGACGATCCTTCGCCGCAGACCGGCGTGCGGGCGCATATGTTGGCGACGCAAAGCTCGGATCAGACCGCCAGCGCCAAGGCCGCCGGGCTAATGGCGACGCTGATTCAAACGCCGGAGCATCTGGCGAGCACGCGTGAATGGTATCGCAGCCGCATCGCCGGTTTGGATTTGACGACGGAAGAAGGCAAGCGCGCGCGCCTGGCGTTTCTCGCCACCGAAGGCGCCTTTATGCTGCGTTACTTTGGTTTGATGGATATCGACCAGGCGGAATGGGAAACGATGTTCACCGATATGCAGGCGTTGATTTTAACTGAGGGTGCCTATCGCACTGATAGCTAGTAAAGCCCGCAGTGAAAGGCGTATGTTTATCGCACAAGATATTCCCTCGAAGAACTTTTTAGCCAGCCACTCCGTGCTGGCTTTTTTTTGCCTGCGGCAAGCTTCGGAGCAAAGGCCCCCTGCGTGCAGGGGGCTCCGGACATTACTTGCGCGCGTCCAACAGTTGCTGGGCATTCTCTGTGGTAACGACGGTCCACGGAATGTAGTAATGCTTCTGCGTGCCACCCTCCCATTTCAGATCCTTGGCGTACTGTTTCCAGATATCCGACTGTGGTTGATAGCTTTCACCTTTCACGGCGCGCAGCGCGACGTCGATGGAACCCTGCATCTGGCCTTTGGCATCTTGCAGAATAGAGACCATTTCACCGGCCTGCACCGCATGAATCGCGTCGGAGACGCCGTCAACGCCGGCAATCGCGAAGTCCTTCACATTCAGGCCAGCGCCTTTGATCGCTTCGATAGCGCCCAGCGCCATCTCGTCGTTTTGACCAATCACGCCGTTGATTTTACCCCGGTGCTTCTGCAGCCAGTTTTCCATCAGCGGCTGCGCTTCCGCGCGTGACCAGTTGGCCGTTTTGCGCTCAAGTACCGTGACCTGGCCGGCGCCGCACTCGGCAATCGCTTTATCGTTACCCTTGCCGCGCTGGATCTCGCCGCTGCCGCCTTTCGGGCCTTCGATAATCACCACATTCACCTTCTGGTTCTTGCAGTCGAGTTTGTCCAGGACGGCTTTGGCTTCCAGATACCCCCCCAACTCGTCATTAGACACCACTTCAGACGTCATCGCGTCCGTGTTCAGGCGCGCGTTGGTGACCACCACCGGGATTTTGGCTTCGTTGGCATTGGTGACGATATCGATATTGGCCTCAAAATCCATCGGGTTGACGATAATGGCATCGGCGCGCGTTTGGATAGCGGTGGCGGCCTGATCGTTTTGCACCGATGCATCATAACGCCCATCGTAGAAGGTCAGCACGGCTTCGCCGCTTTTCACCGCCGGGTGTTCCTTCCCGAACCTTTCCATCAATTGCACGAACTCGGCTTTGTTGCCGTACATCAATACCGCGATTTTTACCGGGGCGGCCTGAGCTGCCGACAGGCTACCGAGCATCATGGCAGAGGCAAACAACGCTATCTTGGTCTTATTCATGGTTTTCTCCTGGTAGAGTTGGGTCTGATGTTATTAATCGCGCTGTTGCTTACGCGATGGGTCGAGCAATACGGCAAGAACGATCAATGCGCCTTTGATAATTTGTTGGTAATACGATTGCACGCCGAGCAGATCGAGGCCGTTATTCATCACCCCGATAATCAGCACGCCGAAGAAGGTGCCGACCAGCGTACCGACACCGCCGGCCATGCTGGTGCCACCGATCACCACCGCCGCGATGGCGTCCAGCTCATACCCTGCGCCGGCGTTGGTCTGCGCCGAACCGGTGCGTGCGGTGAGGATCAGGCCGGCGATGCCGGCCAGTGCGCCGCACAGCGTATACACCAGTATTTTGATGCGGGTGACGTTAATCCCCGAGGTGCGCGCGCTTTTCGGGTTGCCGCCGACGGCGTAGATGTAACGCCCGAAGAGGGTTTTATTCAGCACCAGCCAGGCGAGGGCGAACAGCACGATGAAGATGATGACCGGCACCGGAACGCCGCCGACATAGCCATTGCCTAACCAGCGGAAATCGCTGTTCAATTGCGATACTGGATTGCCGTTGGTGGTCAACATGGTTAACCCGCGCGCCGCGGAGAGCATGCCCATGGTGACGATAAACGGCTGCAACCGGTAGCGAGCCAACACGGTGCCGTTCACCAGGCCGCAGACGATGCCGATGCCCAGCGCCACGATCAGCGGCGCCATGACGGCGGTCGCGGTGTCGCCGATAGCCAATCCGCTGTTGTTGGTGGCGAAACGGGCGGCGACGATCCCGCTTAACGCCAGCACCGAGCCCACGGAGAGATCGACGCCGGCCGTAATGATGACGAAGGTCATGCCGATCGCCAGAATGCCGTTGATCGAGACCTGGCGCAGGACGATCAGGGTGTTTTCATTGCTGAGAAAATAATTGCTGCTCCAGGCCCCCTGAGCGACCTGATATTCGCCAATCAGCGCCACGATCAGGCACAGGGCGAAAAAGGCGATGATAATGCCGTATTTGTGCATACGGCGCTTATTGCGGGTGAAAAATGAAATTCCTGGTGATAAGGAGTGGGCGCTGCTCATTTTTTTTCTCTCTCTGTTAAACCGCAAGTTTCATCAGTGCTGCCTGGGTCGCATCGGCCGCCGAAAGCTCGCCGGCCAACTGCCCGTCGCGAAACACCAATATGCGATCGCTCATGCCGATAATTTCCGAAAGCTCGGAGGAAACCATGATGATCCCTTTGTTTTGCAAGGCGAACTCCGACATAAATCGGTAGATCTCTTTCTTGGCGCCGACGTCGATGCCGCGCGTCGGCTCGTCGAGCAGCAAAACCTCCGGATCCAGCAGCGCCCAACGGCCCAGCACCACTTTTTGCTGGTTGCCGCCGCTCAGGTTACCCACGGGTTGTTCGCCATCGTGGGTTTTAACGTTGAAGCGCTGGATCATGTCGCGGGTTCGCGCCTGCTCCCGTTTCTCGCTGACAAACCCCATCCGGCTGATGCCGGCAAAAGAGGCGATATTGATGTTTTCACTGACGGAACGGCACAGCACTAGGCCGGTTTCCTTGCGATCTTCCGTCACGTAGGCAATACCGCTGTCGATGGCCTTGCGCGGAGAATGGCGGTTCAGCGTCTTGTCACCCAAGCGGATCGTGCCGCTGTCGGCATGCTGAATGCCGAAGATAAGATCGAGAAACTCGCTGCGGCCCGAGCCCACCAGGCCGTAGATGCCCAGGATCTCACCGTGCTTCAGTTGCAGGCTGATATCTTTTATCTTGCTGCGCCAACACAGGTTGTTGACCTCCAGCAAGACCTCTTCACCGGGCTGATTGAATTTGGCGAACTCGCTGTCGTACTCGCCGCCAATAATGTGTTCGATCAGCTGCTCACGGGTAATGTCAGCGATATAGCCTTCATGGATATAGGCGCCGTCGCGGAAAATGGTGTAGCTGTCCGCGATTTGGAATATCTCTGACAAACGGTGGGAGACGTAGATAATGCCTTTACCTTTCGCCGCCAGTTGCTGAAGCGTCTGAAAGATTTTTTGCGCATCCTCCTCGCCAATCGCCGAGGTGGGTTCATCCATGATGATGATGTCGGCATTGGCATGCGACAGCGCTTTGGCGATCTCGACCAACTGCTGCTCGGCGACGCTCAGGTTGCGCATTTTCTCTCGGGCGTCGATCTTGAAATCGAGTTCCTTGAGCAAGCTGGTGGTGCGTTGATTGAGCGTAGCGAAATCGACGAACCCCAGGCGCCTCGGCTCGCGGCCCAGCCAAATGTTTTCGGCCACCGTCAGATCCGGGATCGCGCTCAGCTCCTGCTGCACGATGGCGATGCCGGCGTTGAGGGCTTCCCGGGGATGATGAAATTCACAGCGTTGGCCATTGATAAAAATGTCGCCGCCATCGGGTTGAATAAAGCCCATCAGAATGCTGAGAAAGGTGGATTTACCCGCGCCGTTGCCACCGCACAGGGCATGGATGGATCCACGCCGCAGGCAAAACTCCGCATTCTTGAGGGCCACGACCGGGCCAAAAGCTTTCCTGACGCCGCTGACCTCCAGCAGGTAGGCGGGCGCTTGCGTCTGGGGATCTCGCGTCACAGTTGCACCTCCGGATAGGTCTGCTGCAAGCGTTGCAGGTACCGTTGATAAAGCGTCTCGTATTGCGCCTGTCTGCCGGCATGTGGCCGTGTGCGCGTGGTCTCATCCAGCGCAACGAAACGTCGGCACAGTTCGGCCAGCAACGCGCCGGCGTTCCGCTGCGGATCGTCGGCCAACGTCGTCGCCCACATCGCCTGAATGGCGCCGCCCAGCGCGGCGGTCTCTTTGGCTTTCAGACAGACTACCGGGCACCCCATCACGTCCGCGACGATTTGTCGCCAGGCGGCGCTGCGGGCGCCGCCGCCGGTGAGGCGGATCTCGCGCGCTTCAATGCCCTGACGGCGAAACAGCTCGATGCCATAGCGCAACCCATACGTAGCGCTTTCGACTACCGCCAGGCAGAGATTGGCACGGGTAAAATTGTCGCTATCGAGGTTATGCAGACTGGCGCGTGCGTGAGGCAGCGGCGGAACACGTTCGCCATTGAAGAACGGCAGCATCTCGACACCGCCTGCGCCGGGCGAGGCCTGCGCCAATAAACTGTTAAAGCCGGCAAGGTCTTCGTCCAGCAGCGTTTGTACCGCAGTGGTGGCCGAGGTGACATTCATGGTGCAAATCAATGGCAGCCACCCATTGGTGCTGGAGCAGAAGCCGGCAATCATGTCCGATTCCGCCGTGACGGGGGCGGCAGACCAGGCGAATAGCGTACCGGAGGTGCCCAGACTCAGGGTAAGGGTGCCGGCCTCGATGTTGCCGGAACCGATGGCCGCCATCATGTTGTCGCCGCCGCCGGTCGATACCCGAACTGCCGGGCCGAGGCCGAGTTTTTCCGCGGCGGCGGGGCGCACCGTGCCGATGCAGCACTCCGCGCTTTTGAGCGGCGGCAGAGCCTGCCACAGGCGGCCGCTGTCGTCGATGAGATCGACCGCGGTTTTGCTCCAGCGACGGGTGCGTACATCGAACAACCCGGTGCCGGAAGCGTCGCCATATTCCGCTACGCGCTCCCCGGTCAGCCAGAAGTTCAAATAATCATGAGGCAACAACACGGTGTGCAGTTTTGCCCAGAGCGCCGGATGGTGTGTTTTGAACCAAAGGATTTTTGACGCGGTATAACCGGTGGCGATCCGCAGGCCGAGTGTTTCCAGCGAGCCGTTGGCTCCGCCGAGCTGTTGCAGGAGCCGTTCGTTTTCCTCTGCGGTTTCGG
Organism: Serratia sp. PF-27; assembly: GCF_030053255.1. Lineage (NCBI taxonomy): Bacteria > Pseudomonadati > Pseudomonadota > Gammaproteobacteria > Enterobacterales > Yersiniaceae > Serratia > Serratia sp. PF-27. The sequence goes on along the minus strand of NZ_JASGBT010000015.1, from coordinate 708,772 downwards.
TATCGCACCACAGCTTGACGCTGTGCAGCACGTTGCCGTCTGCGTCCAGTGGCACAAACCCATGTTGTTGGCCCGAGACCCCCAGAGCATGAATCTCCCGTGCATCAACGCCGGCGTTAGTCACGGCTTGGCGAAAAGCGATGACTAACGCCTCAATCCACCAGTCGGCCTCTTGTTCGCGCCGGCCATTGGCTTGGCTGATGAGACGGTGAGGGGCGTTGCCCTCACCGAGGATCACGCCCTGTGTGCTGTCGACAATCACGACTTTCGTGCCTTGCGTACCGCAGTCTATGCCAGCATAGAGCGCCATAGGATCACTCCATTTCCAGCATGATTTTGATGTCCGAGGCATGTCCTGCCGCCGCGCGCTCGAAAGCGGCTACGCTGTCGGAAAACTTGTAGGTTTGGCTTATCAACGGCTGGACGCGCAATTTGCCGCTGCTCAACAGCCGCAGCGTGCGCGGGTACATGTTGGCGTAGCGGAAAATGGTCTTGAAGGTGATTTCCTTGGCCTGCGCGGCGACGATATCCATCGGCGCGGCATCGATCGGCATGCCGACCAGCACGGCGGTCGCCCCGGGCGCCGCATGCTCGGCCAGCGTAGCGATAGCCGGTTTGGCGCCGCTGCATTCAAACACGACATCGGCGCCATTGCCGCTGGTGAGCGCGGCCACTTTCCCCGCCAGGTCGCCGGTTTTGATATTGACGGCGTGCAGCCCCTCATAACTGGCCGCCACGGCGAGTTTTTCGTCAAACAGGTCGCAGATAATGACGTCCGAACAGCCGCCCGCCAGCGCCGCGAGGGCGGTGACCACGCCGATCGGCCCGGCGCCGATCACCAGTGCGATATCGCCGGGTTTGATCCCGGCTTTGGTGGCCGCTTGCATGCCGATGGCTAAGGGTTCCACCATGGCGCCCTCAGCGAAACTGACGTTGTCCGGCAATTTGAACGTGAAGGCGGCGGGGTGGATGACGGTTTCGCGCAGGCAGCCGTGCACCGGTGGCGTCGCCCAGAAGCGAACGGCCGGGTCCAGGTTGTAAATCCCGGCGCGCGTCTGCGCCGAGTTGAGATCGGGAATGCCGGGCTCCATGCAAACGCGATCGCCGATGCTGAGGTGAGTGACGTTTTTACCGGTCGCGAGCACCACGCCGGAGGCTTCATGGCCGAGCACCATCGGGGCGTTAACCACGAACGGGCCAATGCGGCCATGTTGGTAATAGTGCACATCGCTGCCGCAGATGCCCACGGAATGAATTTTTATCTGCACATCATCGGGCCCCAGCGTTTCGGCAAGCTGGACGTCCTCGATAGCGATTTCCCCCGCTTTGGCCAACACTAATGCTTTCATATTGCCTCCTGGTGAATCATTTTTATGGTAACGATATCATTTCAATGCGGCGATAGTGGGCTAAAGCGGGGGGTTAAACTGTGATCGATGTTGGAATTACTCGACGGGAGTTAATTTTGCTGGTGGGTTGTTATTCAATATAGGGATGAAGATCACAAAATAGGCGATGCAATGACGGTTTTAATATCAGCATGCTGATATCGATACCGTTACTTTGCAGGGGAAATGATGAACAAACAACAACGTGCCATAGCCGCTACGCTGGAATACTTGCGTGAGGCGGACATTGTTTTGACTGAGGAAGAACAGCAACGTATTGAAATTGCGACGTTTGGCTTGGCTGATTATCCCGTCTCAGGGCTGCAACTGCTGACCTATGTCAACTCACCTCGGTATTGTGCGAAAGAGTTGGTGCTGTTTCCTGGTCAGACTTGCCCGGAACATTTGCATCCTCCCTTTGCCGGCACGCCCGGCAAACAAGAGACGTTCCGCTGCCGTTGGGGCGAGGTGTTTCTGTTTGTCGATGACGAAAACCTGACGCTTAATGATGCCGGCGGCGAACCGGTATGTCGGGTGCCAGAGGGCGCAGAGCCTTGGTATACCTGCAATCGCTATATTCTCTTGCGGCCTGGCGAACAATACACCATCGCACCCAATACTCGGCACTGGTTTCAGGCGGGGAAGCGGGGTGCGGTGGTGTCCGAGTTTTCTTCCGAGAGCCGTGACGAGCTGGATATCTTTACCGATCCCCGGATTAACCGCCTGGCAGGCGTAAACCATTAGCGCCACAATGAAAGTTCTGTCATGATGTTGCCAATGGTACAAAATGATACTTTAAGCTAAGGAGTTGCATTTGGCAGTGGGTCGAGGACGGAAAGCGACGCTGGCTAGCGTGGCCGCACAGGCAAACGTCAGTAAAATCACCGCGTCGCGGGCATTTTCACAGCCGGACAAGGTTCATCCGGAAACGCTGCGCCGCATTCGGGAGACGGCTGCCGAACTCGGTTATGTGGTCAATGCCGCGGCGCGCAACCTGCGGGCGAAAAGCAGCAGAACCATCGGCATCGTCAACCCGGATATGGCCAACCCGTTCTTTGGCGGCCTGACACGCCTGATGACGCTTGAAGCGCAAAAAATGGGATACGACACCCTGGTGTTCGACTCCTATGAGTCTCAGGAAAGCGAAGACAGAATCATCGACAAACTGATTGGCTACAACGTCGATGCGATCATTCTCTCGGTCATTTCCAACGATCATCTGTACCAGCCTTCCTACCTAAAACGGTTGGAAACATTGAATATTCCGGTGGTGCTGATCGACCGGGAACTGGACAATCGCCACTGCAGCGGAGTGTATATCGATAACCTGGACTGCGGCCTCCAGGCGGGGCGCTGGCTTTTGGAACAGAAAGCGCAGCGGGTGGTGGTGGTGTCCGGGCCGGAGAACTCCAACGTGGCACGGGACAGAGTCACAGGGCTGCAGGCGGCGTTGCAAGGGAAAGTGGCGTCGTTTGAAGTGCTGTATGCCGATTTCTTTATGGACGTCGCCTGGCAAGAGACGAGCCGCTGGCTGGCCAATCACCGTGCGCCGGATTTTTTCGTCGGCTGCAATAACCAGATCTCGCTGGGCATCATCAAGGCTTGTATCGAACATCGGCTGCCGTTGATGCAGGACGTGTCGCTGTTCAGCATCGATGAGGTTTCGCATGCCGAGATCTACGGTTTTCATTTCCCCTGCGTGTCGCATGATTTGCAAGAAATCGCCTGGCAAGCCTTGAATCTGGCGATCCGTCGCATTGCCGACCCCGAGATCAAGCCGGGCAAAGTGGTGGTGCGGGGAAAACTCGTTATATAACGGCACGTGCAACCTTATGGGAAGGCTTTGGCTCACTCGCTCCGCGCGTTAGTTTGCACCCAGCCCAAACAGCGCTGCCGCATTGCGATCCAAAATGGCGTTCACCTCTTCCTCCGGCAAACCCGCCCGCCGTATGTAGTCCACCGTGGTTTGAAACAGTTCGCCCGGCTGGAACGGGAAATCGGTGCCGAACAACAGCCGCTCTGCGCCGAACGTCGCGGCCGCCGCTTGCAACGCGGGCACCTGATCGTGGCCTACCGTGTCGTACCACATGCGCAGGGCGGCGCGGCTCGGCGGTTCCGGCGTATTCGGCGCTTCCCACGCGACGGTTTGGTCGAGGCGTTCCAGCGTCATCGGCAGCAGGCCGCCCAGGTGAGGCACAATGATTTTCATCTCCGGAAAGCGTTGAGGGATGCCGTTGAGGATAAAGTGCATGGCGGCGACCGTGTCTTCGATCGGCGCGCCGATCGACCAGGTCAAGGCGTAATCGGCGATGAGCGGCGAGTGCGCGCCGCGGCCGGCGGGATGAATGGCCAGCACGCTGCGGCGGCGGTTGAGTTCCTGATAGAGCGGCTCGAACAGCGGATCGGCGATAGACAGCCCGAGCACCGAGGTGGTGATGCAGGCGCCCAGCATATTGAGCTGGGTAAAGGCCCTTTCAAGCTCGCGTAACGCAGCGTCGATATGCGGCAGCGGCAAGGAAGCGATAGCCCGAAAGCGGGTGGGATAACGCGCTACCAGCTCCGCATATTCATCATTGATCCGGCGTGCGGCATCAACAGCCGCCTGCTCGTCTTCCAGATGCGGCGACAGCGGCGTCGCCGACAGGATTTGCATGTCGATGCCGGCCTTATCCAGCAGGGCGAAACGCACGTCGAGTTCGTGCTCGGTGCGGCCGGCGCCCAGGTGCCGATAGGCGTCAACGTCGTTCACGCCATGCGCTTGCAAAAGATCCAGATACTCTGTGCTCCACAGGTGAGCGTGTACATCGAGTCGCATCGGTCGATCTCCGGAGTTCACGGCGACGCCGCGGGTTCAGGAGAGTATAGGCGGGCGACGCGACAGCCCCTGGCGCGAAAGCATTTTTTCTACCGACGAGTTAGGGTGAGAGCACGCATTGATCCGGGAGCGGCGCGCCGCTCCCGATCAGGCAACGTGCAGCAGGTCAGAACACCTGTTTGAACGGCTTCACCGTCACGTCGGCATAGACGCCTGCGGCGATATAAGGATCCTGTTGCGCCCAGGCCTGAGCTTGCGCCAGCGACTCGAATTCGGCGATCACCGTCGAACCGGTAAAGCCGGCCGCGCCGGGATCGTTGCTGTCGATGGCCGGATTAGGGCCGGCGATCACCAGGCGGCCGGCGTCGCGCAGCGCCTGCAGGCGCGCCAGGTGTGCCGGGCGAACCGCCAGACGGTTTTCCAGCGAGTTGGGGACGTCTTGCGCGTAGATCAGATAAAGCATGTTTCACCTTTAAAATCATGGCTATAAAACGGTGCTACCAAGGTAGCGCAAAAGGCGCGGCAGGGGAACGGTGCGCGGCGAATTTCCCCGCGGATTGGCGCTTATGCCTTGAAGCCGCTACTTTTTATTCGTATAGTGCGGCGCGCTTAAACTGATATGCCATTGAGGTGAGGATATGACGGAACTGGTAAGGGAAAAACTCGATTTGCCGGCGGGCAAAAGTAAACTGCTGCTGCACTCTTGCTGCGCGCCCTGTTCCGGCGAGGTGATGGAAGCGATCCAGGCGTCCGGGATCGAGTACGCCATTTTCTTCTATAACCCCAACATTCACCCGCAAAAAGAGTACCTGCTGCGCAAGGAAGAGAACATCCGTTTCGCCGAGCAGCACGGGGTGCCTATCATCGATGCCGATTACGACACCGACAACTGGTTCGCCCGCGCCAAGGGGATGGAGAATGAACCGGAGCGCGGCATTCGTTGCACCATGTGTTTTGACATGCGTTTCGAGCGCACGGCGCTGTATGCGCATGAGCACGGTTACGACACTATCTCCAGCTCGCTGGGCATCTCGCGCTGGAAGAATATGCAGCAGATCACCGACTGCGGCATTCGGGCGGCGGAAAAATATCCCGATCTGGTGTACTGGGATTACAACTGGCGCAAGAAGGGCGGTTCGTCGCGCATGATAGAGATCAGCAAGCGCGAACGCTTCTATCAGCAGGAATACTGCGGCTGCGTCTATTCGCTGCGCGACACCAACCTGCACCGCAAGGCGCAAGGTCGGCCGCTGATTAAGCTGGGCGTGCTTTACTATGGCGATGAAGAATAACGCTTAATCACCGCAATCGACCCGCTACGGCGGGTTTTTTATTTTTGACGTCCGGCCAAACGTTAATGAAGCGTGTTGTTCCGGCGATAAAAAAGCAGCGGCCAGGTTAATATCCTTATGAGTTTGCTGGTTTTAGCCGCGCATACTGACGATTAAAGCGATAGTTTGCCTTTCGTTATTGAATATGATTGCTATTTGCATTTAAACTTGGCGAACCAGAGGAAACAGAATCATTATGCCGCTAAAAAAGATGTTCCTTAATCGCCGTATATCCGTGCCTTTCGTCTTGTCCGTAGGCCTGCACAGCGCCCTGGTGGCGGGATTGCTTTACGCTTCGGTAAACGAAGTAGTGGAGCTGCCGAAGCCAGAGGACGCGCCGATCAGCGTCATGATGGTCAATACCGCCGCGATGGCCGAACCGCCTCCGCCGGCGCCGGCTGAGCCGGAGCCGCCGCAGGTCGAACCTGAGCCGGAGCCAGAACCGGAACCTATTGTGGAGCCGCCGCCGAAGGCGATCGTGAAGCCGGAGCCGGTCAAGCCGAAACCAAAACCTAAGCCGAAGCCAAAGGTCGAAAAACAGGTCAAACCGGAGCCGAAAAAAGTCGAGCCGCGCGAACCGTCACCGTTCAACAACGATTCGCCGGCCAAGCCGATCGACAAAGCGCCGGTGAAACAGGCGCCTGCCGCGCCGGTGCAGGGCAATTCGCGCGAGGTCGTGCCGAAGGCGTTGGTGCAGTCCAAACCGATGTATCCGCCGCGCGCGCTGGCCTTACAGATTGAAGGCAGTGTTAGGGTCCAGTTTGATGTCGACAGCGATGGTCGCTTGAGTAACGTGCGTATCTTGTCGGCCGAACCGCGCAATATGTTCGAGCGCGAAGTGAAGCAGGCGCTACGCAAATGGCGCTATGAAGCCAAAGAAGCGAAAGACCTCATCGTCAACATTCGCTTCAAGCTGGATGGCTCGACCGAATTGAACTGATTTCGGTTTGCGCCAAGAAAAAAAGGGTCGCCTCGGCGACCCTTTCTGCATTTACGGCGCAGCCGCAGGCTTACTCTTCGAAACCGACGCGGAAATTCATTTTGCCCTCAGGTAGCGCGCGCGAGTTGCCTTCCGCATCGACCGCCACATAGGTGAACACCGCTTCGGTCGCCCGGTAACGCTGGCCGATCGGGGCGGAAGAAACTTTCTTTACCCACACTTCGATATTGATGGTGATCGAGCTGCGTCCGGTGCGGATACAGTGCGCATAGCAGCAAACCACGTCGCCTACCGCCACCGGTTTCAGGAAGGTCATGCCGTCTACGCGCACCGTCACCACGCGCCCCTCGGCGATCTCTTTTGCCTGGATGGCGCCGCCGATGTCCATTTGCGACATCAGCCAGCCGCCGAAAATATCGCCGTTGGCATTGGTATCGGCCGGCATCGCCAGCGTGCGCAGCACCAGCTCGCCGCTGGGTAAAGGTCGTTGTTGTGTCATAGCAGTCTGCTTTTAAAAGGAAGGGATAACATCATACTGCCCGCGGCAAATGCCGCAGGCATTAACAATTTTGTAACTATTTTGTTTCTTCTGCCGGTACGTGCCGGTATTTGTAACTATTTTTTCTGTTCTTCCGGCATGTGCCGGTAAATATAGATACCGCTGAGGAGGGTGAAGACCAGCGTCAGTACCGTCAGGCCAAAGACTTTGAAATTGACCCAGACGCTTTGCGGCAGCCAGAAGGCGACATAGATGTTCGCCAGGCCGCAGGCCAGGAAGAAGATCGCCCAGGCCAGATTGAGGTTGCTCCACACTTTGTCCGGCAGCGTCAGCTCTTTGCCCAGCATGCGCTGAACCAGCGGTTTTTTGAGCACCCATTGGCTGATCAGCAGCGCCAGCGCGAACAGCGCGTAAATCACCGTGACCTTCCATTTGATGAACAAATCGTTATGGAACACCAGCGTCAGGGTGCCGAATACCAGCACCATCAGGAAGGTGATCAACGTCATCTTCTCGACCTTGCGGTATTTCACCCAGGTGAACACCAGCGCCAGCGCGGTGGCGACAATTAACGCGCCGGAAGCAACGTAAATGTCGTACAGCTTGTAAAACGCGAAAAAGACAATTAACGGGAGGAAATCAAGAAACTGCTTCATAAATCAATCCATCATCTGTTCATCGGCCGACTATACCGGATTCGGCGAGCTCTGTGTACCGCCGGGCGTTGCCGATTATCGGCGTTTGGCCGGCGGATTTCTGCCGCGAAAGCAGGAATTTGCATAAACTTACGCAAGAAAGTGCCGGTACATTGCCAGCGCGGGCCGCAGGCCGCATAGTAAGTGTCATAATAACCAGATAATTTACCGCGGAAAACAAGCATGCAGTGGAAATCTCTCCAGGCCCTGACGCCTGGTTTGACGCATTTATTGGGCTATCAACGCAGTTGGCTCAAGCCGGATATTCGCGCCGGCCTTTCCGTCGCCGCCGTCGCCCTCCCGGTGGCCATCGCCTACGCCGAACTGGCCGGGGTCAGCCCGGTGGTGGGGCTCTACTCCTGTATCTTGCCGATGATGGCCTACGCGCTGTTCGGCTCGTCGCGCCAGCTGATCGTCGGGCCCGACGCTGCCACCTGCGCGGTGATCGCCGCAGTGGTGACGCCGCTGGCAGCGGGCAATATGGAACGCCATTGGCAACTGACCATTATGATGACCGCCATGATGGGCGGCTGGTGCCTGCTGGCCAGCCGGTTCAAGCTGGGGGCGCTGGCGGATTTGCTGTCGCGGCCGATCCTCAGTGGGCTGCTGAACGGGGTGGCGATCACCATTATTGTCGATCAGATCGGCAAGGTGTTGGGGTTTACGATGCGCCCGGCACAGCTGATCGAGCGCATCTACGCGCTGCCCGGTAACCTGCTGCACAGCGACTGGCTGACGATGGCGGTGTCGTTGCTGACGCTGGTGACGCTGCTCGGATTTAAAAAATGGCGGCCTAACTGGCCGGCGCCGCTGTTCGCTATCGTGCTGGCGGCGTTCGTGACCTGGGCGGGCGGCCTGCAGCAGCATGGCGTGGTGACGGTGGGCGGTTTCAGCGGCGTGCTGCCGATCGTCCAGTGGCCGGACTTCCAGCCCGGTTTGCTGCGCGACATGGTGATCCCGGCGCTTAACCTGGCGGTGGTGAGTTTTGTCAGCATGATGCTCACCGCCCGCAGCTTCGCCGCCAAAAACGGTTATGAGGTGAACGCCGACGCCGAGTTTCGCGCGCTGGGGCTGGTGAATATCGTCTCTGCGCTGTCGCAAGGTTTCGCCATCAGCGGCGCGGATTCGCGCACCGCGGTGAATGATGCCAACGGCGGCAAGAGCCAACTGGTGTCGATCATCGCCGCCGCGGTCATTGCCTTTGTCTTGCTGTTCCTGATGGCGCCGCTGCAGTTTATTCCGGTGGCCGGGTTGGGCGTGGTGCTGATGTATGCGGCCTGGTCGCTGCTGGACATCCGCGGCATCTGGATCTTGCGCCGTCGCAACGCGCAGGCGTTCCGCCTGGCGCTGTTTACCTTCCTCAGCGTGCTGCTGGTGGGAGTGATCAGCGGCATTGGGCTGGCGGTGTTGCTGGGGCTGATGCAGTTTCTGCGCACCGTCTTCCGGCCGACGGAACAGCTGCTGGGCGTCAACGACGAAGGCATGATCCATTCCATGGGCAATAACAATGGGGTGAAGGCGGTGCCTGGCGTCATGATGTATCGCTTCAATTCGCCGCTGACCTATTTCAACGTGGCGTATTTCAAACGCCGTATTCTCAATTTGGTCGACGGCACGCCGTTCCAGCCACGTTGGGTGGTGGTGGATGCGGTGGCCAGTTTCACCCACGCCGATATCAGCGTGCTGGCGGCCATCGACGAACTGAAACGCGACCTGTTACAGCGTAACGTAAGGCTGGTGCTGGCGGGGCGCCGCACCGAGCTGACGCGTTGGTTCCGCATCAACCGCTTAGGGCGCGACAAAGAGCTGATTTTGGTGCCGGACCTGTATCTGGCCCTGAAACTGATTCAGAGTAAGGAGCAGGCGGAAGCCGCCGTGATGGGGTAAACAAAAAAAGGGGCGCGCCGAAGCGTGCCCCTTGGTTTTTGCTTGCGCCGGCGTTAGCCGCGCAGCAGCATGTACAGACGGAACAGGTAGATCAGCAGCAGAGCAGACACCAGGTTGCTCAACGCGGTCAGTACCACGCTGGCGACGTTCGGCGTCAGTACCGACAGATGGCTCACCAAAAACAGCACCAGCAGCTTGGCCGCCAGCCACAGCATCATCGCCGGCACCAGCACGCGCGCATTGGCGAAGGCTAATTTGCTGCTCAGCTTGAGCGAAGCGAAGACGCCTTTTTTGTCGACGGAGGCGATCACCGGCGCCAGTGCGAAGGCGATAGCCATCAGCACGCCCGGCACCACAAACAGCGTCAGGCCAAGTTGGATCAGCAGGGTGCAGATAAACAGCAGCAACAACAGGCGCGGCAGATCGGGCGCCGAAGCGCCGAGCGCGCGCAGGGCGCTGGTGCGTTGCCCTTGCGACACCAGACGGATCAGCGTCAGCATCCCGCCGACCAGCAGCACGTTGCCGACCAGCGCGGAGAAGGTGGCGGCCGCCGACACTTTCAGCAACACCATCTGCTGTTCCGGCGTCATCTGCTGGATCACTTCCTGAATGCCCATGCCGGTAGAGGAAGCGAAATCGCTGGTGGTGGCAGCGAGCGTCGCCAACTGTTCGGCATCGGGGCTGAAGGCCTGATTCAGCAGCACGGAGATAAACGCCGTCAACAGCGCCAGCATCAGGATGCTGGCCAGTTGATTGCGTAAAAAGTTAAAACTGTCACGGTACAAAGCGTTGGCCGTGATAGGCATGCAGACTCCTTGGCGTCGGGAAAACAGAGATAAATCAGTGGGTGATTGTACCCTGTTCCACGCCGCTGTGGCACCCCGCGAATTGCACTACGCCTATTTCTTCAACGATCGTCGTCTCAGGCAGCGATAGCGGCAAGGGCACCGGCAAGGGGGGCAGGCCGTAGCGTTCCCGGGCGCGATCGCAGGCTTCGTTACGCAGGCCGTTTTCACCGGACTGATCGAACTCTCTGCACGGGCTGGGTCGATTGAGGTAGATCGAGCAGGACACGGCTTTGCCGATCTCGCCGTCCAGCGCGGTGCAGCGGGGGGACTTGCTGTTGGTCCCCTGCATGCAGCGCAGGAACGGGCTCAAAGGCTCCGTCAGGGAAAGGGGGACGGTGCCGCCGCCGTCTTCGGCTTCGGCCCAATAGAATGACACTCGAAAATAACCGCAGCATGCGCCGCAGCTGACACAGGGATTAAGGATTTCGCTCATCTTGATTGCCCGCCGACTCCTCACGGCACCAACCAAAACCAACACGGAAAATGAAATTACCTCAGCCGCATTTTTCTCCGCAACTGAAATTTGAACATGTAGATAATTTGCAACAAAATCGTTTTTTTGATGCAGATCAATCCTTGATTTATTAGACGGTTAGGTAACCTTGTTTTTAGTGGGATTTTAAATTTTTACACATAAGATGTGATCTCGATGGGATCACAAATACCCGAAAGTAGGTATATTCCCCCTCGAGCTATTAACCACACAAATGGAATGGATAATGAAAAAGACAACTCTGATGGTATTGGCGACGATGATGGCGCCTATGTTGGCAAGTGCGCATCAGGCCGGTGATTTCCTGTTCCGCGCGGGAACCGCGACCGTGCGTCCAAATGCGGGTTCAGACAACGTACTGGGGTTGGGCTCGCTGGATGCGAAAAACAACACCCAGCTCGGTCTGACCTTCGGTTACATGGTGACGGACAACATCGGCGTTGAGTTGTTGGCCGCAACGCCATTCCGCCACAAGGTGACGCTGGGCGGTACCGATCTGGCGACCGTTCACCAACTGCCGCCTACGCTGATGGCGCAATACTACTTCGGCGACAAGCAGGACAAACTGCGTCCTTACCTGGGCGTTGGCGTTAACTACACCACCTTCTTCGACGAGAAGTTCAACGACTACGGCAAAAGCGCCGGGTTGAGCGACCTCGATCTGAAAGATTCCTGGGGCGTGGCGGCGCAGGCCGGCCTGGATTACAACCTGGATGAGCACTGGATGCTGAACATGTCGGTGTGGTGGATGAACATCGAAACCAAAACTCGCTTCAACGATGCGAATGGTGGGCACCATAGCTTCGATACGCGTCTGGATCCGTGGGTGTTCATGTTCGGGGCGGGTTACCGCTTCTGATGAAGGCTTCAAGCAGGGAGGCGTTGCGCCTCCCTGTGTCGGTATTATTTAATCTGCATCACGTTTTCAACAGATTTCACGCCGGCTACACCGCGTGTGACCTGCACCGCACGGTTGGCGTCATCGCTGGACGTCACGAAGCCGCTCAGCTGTACGCGCCCTTTAAAGGTTTCCACGCTAATCTCGCGTGACTTGATGTTTTTATCCGCCAGCAACGCCGATTTCACTTTGGTGGTGACCACAGTGTCATCGATATAACCGCCTGTTCCCTCTGATTTTGCCGTCGGCGCGCAAGCGCTCACCGCGACCGCCACAACGGCTGCCATGCACAAGGCCGAAAGGGTTTTAAACAGCTTCATAAATTACTCTCCATGCAATGTTATGGTTGAAATTCGCTACGGTTTTTCGCCGCAGCGAGCGCATTCCCCAAATCAAACGAAGAAATGCATAGCGAACAAAGTTCATTGTGAGACAAGACTGGGTTTTGTTCAAATTTTTGCTGTAAATAAATGGAACAAACTTTGAAGGGAAACAAGCTGTTAAAGCGAGCGCCGGCAGGGCGCTCGCTAAAGAGGATCACGCCCGGGTGGCGCGCTTCATATTGCTGACAAAGGCCGCCAGCTTAGTCAGCATCTCCGCCGGGTTGGCATGGTGCTGTTCGATGATTTTGACGATTGCCGAGCCGGAGATCGCGCCGGCGGCCCCGGCCTGCAGCGCCGCCTTCACCTGCTCGGGTTCGGAGATGCCGAAGCCCTGCAGCGGCGGCGCGGCGTTATACTCGCGCAGCTTGTTCACCAGGTGATGCAACGGCAGCTGCGCTCGGCTTTCGGTGCCGGTGACGCCGGCGCGCGACAGCAGGTAGGTGTAGCCGCGGCCGTGCGACGCGATTTCACGCAGCAGATCGTCATCGGCGTTCGGCGGGCAGATGAAGATCGGTGCGATACCGTGGCGAATGGCCGCGGCGCGGAACGGCGCAGACTCTTCAAACGGCACGTCGGCGACCAGCACCGAATCCACGCCCACTTCGGCGCAGCGTTGGTAAAACGCATCGATGCCTTTATGGAACACCAGATTGGCGTACATCAGCAGCCCAATGGGAATGGTCGGGTGCTTCTGGCGGATGGCCGCCAGCATCTCGAAGCACTGGGTCGGCGTGACGCCGGCGGCGAAAGCGCGCAGCGTCGCGCTCTGGATAGTGGGGCCATCCGCCAGCGGATCGGAGAAGGGGATGCCCAACTCCAGCGCGTCCGCACCGGCTTCGATCAGGGTGTCGATAATCTGCAGCGATAGCGTCGGATTGGGATCGCCTAACGTCACGAACGGGACGAAGGCGCCTTCCTTGCTGCTTTCCAGACGCGTGAACAGTTGCTGATAACGTTCCATCAGATTTCTCCCCGAGCTTTCAAAATGTCGTGAACGGTAAATATGTCTTTGTCGCCGCGGCCGGACAGGTTGACCACCAAGATTTGCTCTTTCTGCGGCGTTTCACGGATCATTCTCAGCGCGTGCGCCAGGGCGTGTGAGGATTCCAGCGCCGGGATAATGCCTTCATGGCGCGACAGCGCCTTGAACGCTTCCAGCGCTTCGTCGTCGGTGATCGACACGTATTCGGCGCGGCCGGTGCTGTTCAGGTAGGCGTGCTGCGGCCCGACGGACGGGAAGTCCAGCCCGGCGGAAATCGAATAGGACTCTTCAATCTGGCCTTCGTCGGTCTGCATCATCGGCGCCTTCATGCCGAAGTAGATGCCGACGTGGCCGTGCTTGAGCGGCGCGCCGTGCTGACCGGTTTCGATACCCAGACCGGCGGGTTCCACGCCGATCAGCCCAACGTCGGCGTCATCGATAAAATCGGCGAACATGCCGATGGCGTTGGAGCCGCCGCCGACGCAGGCGATGACCGCATCCGGCAGACGGCCTTCGCGCTCCAGCACCTGCGCTTTGGTTTCTTCGCCGATCATGCGCTGGAATTCACGCACGATGGTGGGGTACGGGTGCGGGCCGGCGGCGGTGCCGAGCATGTAGTGCGCGGTTTCATAGCTGCCGGACCAGTCGCGCAACGCTTCGTTGCAGGCGTCTTTCAGGGTGGCGGAGCCGCTGTGCACCGGGATCACTTCCGCGCCCATCAGCCGCATGCGGAACACGTTCGGCGACTGGCGCTCGACGTCTTTGGCGCCCATATAGATGCGGCATTTCAGGCCGAGCAGCGCGCAGGCCAGCGCCGACGCGACGCCGTGTTGGCCTGCGCCGGTTTCCGCGATGATCTCGGTTTTGCCCATGCGCTTGGCCAGCAACGCCTGGCCCAGCACCTGGTTGGTCTTGTGTGCGCCGCCGTGCAGCAGGTCTTCACGCTTCAGATAAAGCTTGGTGTTGCTGCCGGCGGTGAGGTTTTTGCACAGCGTCAGCGCCGTCGGGCGGCCTGCGTAGTTCTTCAACAGATCGATGAATTCCGCCTGAAACGCCGGATCGCGCTGAGCGCTGACAAAGGCTTCTTCCAGTTGTTTCAGGGCCGGCATCAGAATTTGCGGCACATACTGGCCACCAAATTCGCCGAAGTAGGGGTTAAGCAGCGTCATGAGAGTTCCCGTTATTATCCGTTATTAATGTTGAGCCGTATTCAGTAGGCGCGCAGGGTCTGGAAGACCGAGGCCAGGCGCGCGGGATCTTTGATGCCCGGTTCGCTTTCCACGCCGGAGTTGAAGTCCAGCCCGGCGCAGCCGAGCTTGGCCGCTTCGACGCAGTTGTCGGCGCGCAGGCCGCCCGCCAGCATCACGTTAGTCAGATCTTCGTCTTGCAATACCGACCAGTCGAAGCGTTGGCCGGTGCCACCGGCACCGTTGTCGAGCAGGTAGCGATCGACATACTGCAAATCGCGCGCCGGCACCCGATCTTTCACGCTCAGCGCTTTCCAGATGCGGCAATCGGCCGGCAAGCGGGCGCGCAGGGCGCTGATATAAGCCTGGTCTTCCGCGCCGTGTAATTGCACCGCGTGCAGACCGAGGCGCTCAACGGTCAACGCCACGGTCTCGACCTGGGCGTCGCAGAATACGCCGACGTACTTCAGCGGCGCGCCGGAAATCACTTCGCGGGCGCGGGTGATATCCACGTAGCGCGGGGAGCGGCCGACGAAAATCAGCCCGCCGTAGATGGCGCCCGCCTGATACGCGGCGGCGGCGTCCTGTGGGCGGGTCAGGCCGCACACTTTGTTGTCGCCCAGGATCACGCGGCGCACGGCGGCGCGCAGATCGGGTTCAGACATCAGCGCGCTGCCGATCAGAAAGCCGTTGGCGTAATGGCTCAGCTCGCGGATCTGCCCGTAGTTGTTGATGCCCGACTCGCTGATCACCGTTACGCCATGCGGCACGCGCGGCGCCAGCTCACGGGTGCGGTTCAGGTCGATGCTCAGATCGCGCAGATCGCGGTTATTGATGCCGACCACGCGCGCTTCCAGCGCGATCGCCCGCTGCAGCTCTTCTTCACTGATCACTTCGGTCAGCACGCCCATATTGAGGCTGTGGGCTACCGCGGCCAGCTGGCGGTACTGCTCGTCGGTTAACACCGACAGCATCAGCAGAATGGCGTCGGCCTGATAGTAGCGCGCCAGGTAAATCTGATACGGGTCGACGATAAAGTCTTTGCACAATACCGGCTGGCTGACGGTCTTACTGACCAGCGGCAGGAAATCGAAGCTGCCCTGGAAGTATTTCTCGTCGGTCAGCACCGAGATCGCCGAGGCGAAATCTTTATAGACCGTGGCGATCTCCACCGGATCAAAGCTCTCGCGAATCAGCCCCTTGGAAGGCGAGGCCTTCTTGCATTCGAGAATGAAAGCCGTCCGGGTGCCCTGCAGCGCGTGGTAGAAGCTGCGTTCGCTCGGTACGATGTCATTCTGAAAGCCGGCCAGGGGCTGTTGCTGTTGTCGCGCCGCGATCCATTGCGCTTTGTCGCGGACAATCTTGTGTAGCACGGTTTCCTGCATCATTTATCCTCTTGCCGCCAGTGCGATGACACGCTCATAGGCCTGCCCGCTGTTGATCATATCCAGTGCCTGCCGCGCATTTTGGCGCAGGTCTTCATGTCCGAATAACTTCAGAAGCAACGCGACGTTGGCCGCGACCGCCGCGGCGTGCGCCGGCTCGCCTTTACCTTGTAACAGCCGCGCCAAAATGTCACGGTTTTCTTCCGGCGTGCCGCCCAGCAAGGCTTCCAGCGGATAGGTTTCCAATCCGAAGGACTGCGGCGTGAGCTGGTAGCTGCTGATTTCGCCGTTGTTCAATTCCGCTACGTGCGTCGGGGCGTGGATCGCCACCTCGTCCATGCCGCCGCCGTGAACCACCGCCGCACGCTGATAGCCCAACACGCGCAGTGTTTCGGCAATCGGCAGCACCAGTTCCGGGCTGTATACGCCGATCAGCGCCAGCGGCGGACGCGCCGGGTTAATCAGCGGGCCCAGCACGTTGAACAGCGTGCGGGTCTTCAGCTGCTGGCGCACCGGCATGGCGTGGCGAAAACCGGTGTGGTACTGCGGCGCGAACAGGAAACACACGCCGAGGTCGTCCAGCGCTTTGCGCGCTTCTTCCGCCGGCAGATCCAGACGGATGCCGAACGCAGCCAGCAGATCCGAAGAGCCGGAACGGCTGGAGACGCTGCGGTTGCCGTGTTTGGCGATTTTCGCGCCGCACGCCGCCGCCACGAAGGCGCTGGCGGTGGAAATATTGATGCTGTTGGTGCCGTCGCCGCCGGTGCCGACGATATCGGCGAACGGGTAGTCAGGGCGCGGGAACGGCTGAGCGTCGTCCAGCAGCGCTTTGGCGGCGCCGGCGATCTCTTCCGGGCGCTCGCCGCGGACTTTCATGCTGATCAGCGCGGCCGCCAGTTGGCTCGGCTCCAGTTCGCCGCGCACGATGGCGCTGAACAGCTGTTGGCTTTCCTGCTGGCTCATCGACTCGGCGCGGTACAGTTTCTCAAGAATAGGTTGCATCGTCGTGTTCCTTATATTACTTCGCCAGCGCCCAGGCGAGGGTCTGCTCAAGCAGGCGCGCGCCGTGGGTGGTCAGAATCGATTCCGGGTGGAACTGGAAGCCGCACACGCGGCGACGGTCGTCGCGCACCGCCATCACCATCTCGCCGAAACGGGCGTTGACGGTGAGATCGGCCGGGATGTTGCTGCCGACCAACGAATGGTAGCGCGCCACCGGCAGCGGGTTGGCCATGCCGGCGAACATGCCTTCGCCATCGTGAACGATCGCCGAGGCTTTACCGTGCAGGATCTCACCCGCCTGGCCGACCTGGCCGCCGTAGGCTTCGACGATCGCCTGGTGGCCGAGGCAGATGCCGATGATCGGCAGCCGGCCGCGCAGGCGCTGCAGCAGTTCCGGCATGCAGCCCGCTTCGGACGGCGTGCCGGGGCCGGGCGACAGCATCAGCACCGGCTGGGTCATGTGCTCCAGGCGTTCGATGATCACCTCGGCGGCGATCTGGTTACGGTAAATCACCACCTGGTGGCCGCTGGCGCGCAGCTGATCGACCAGGTTGTAAGTAAAGGAGTCGACGTTGTCGAGCAACAGGATATCGGCCATCAGAACACCTCCTTGGCATGGTGCGCAGTGGCGATGGCGCGCAGCACGGCACGGGCTTTATTACGGGTTTCGTCGGCTTCCGCCTGCGGGATGGAATCCAGTACCACGCCGGCGCCGGCCTGCACGGTGGCGATGCCGTCTTCAACGTAGGCAGAGCGAATGACGATGCAGGTATCCAGATCGCCGGTGGCGGTGAAGTAGCCCACCGCGCCGCCGTAGCTGCCGCGGCGCGTGCCTTCTGAGGCGGCGATCAGCTGCATCGCCCGCACTTTCGGCGCGCCGCTGAGGGTGCCCATGTTCATGCAGGCCTGGTAGGCGTGCAGCACGTCGAGATCGGCGCGCAGGGTGCCCACCACGCGGGAAACCAGGTGCATGACGAACGAATAGCGGTCCACCTTGGTCAGGTCGGCCACGTAGCGGCTGCCGGCCTGGCAGATGCGCGCCAGATCGTTGCGCGCCAGATCGACCAGCATCAGGTGCTCGGCCAGCTCTTTGTGGTCGGTGCGCATTTCCAGCTCGATGCGGCTGTCGAGATCCAGATCCAGCGAACCGTCGGCACGGCGGCCGCGTGGGCGAGTGCCGGCGATCGGGTAGATTTCGATTTGGCGATTGCCCGCGTCGTATTTCAGCGCGCTCTCCGGCGAAGCGCCGAACAGGGTGAAGTCATCATCCTGCATGAAGAACATGTACGGGCTGGGGTTGTTGTCTTTCAAGGTCTGGTAGGCCGCCAGCGGCGCCGGGCAAGGCAGGGAGAAGCGGCGCGACGGCACCACCTGGAAAATCTCGCCCTGACGGATCGCTTCCTGCAGTTCGCTGACCACCGCGCCGTACTCTTCGTCGCTCTGGTTGCAGCTCAGCTGCATGTTCTCCAGCGTTTGATGCGGGATCGGCTGCGGGGTTTGTTGCAACTCGGCCTGCAGCTGTTCCAGACGTTGCTGCAAGCGCTGTACTTCACTCGCCTGCTCGCTGAAGACGCTGGCCTGCAGGCGGGCCGAGCCGCGTTGGTGATCCAGCACCAGCAGGGTTTCTGCCAGATAGAAACAGAAGTCCGGGCAGCGCTGATCCTGGCGCAGTGCCGGCAGGTCTTCGAAACCGGCGACCAAATCGTAGGCGAACAGGCCGCCCAGCATCACGGCTTCGCGCTCGTCCGCCGGAGAGTCCACCAGGGTCAGCAGCGTACGCAGCGCGTCGAACACCGACAGTGAGCGCAGGCGGGCATCTTCGTCCTGCACCGCGTCGATCGCCGGGAAGGTCAGCTCGCGGCCGTTGGGGCGTGCCTGGTTGCGTACCTCAGGCGACAGCGCTTCGTCCAGCAGCGGCAGCAGCGCCGCGCCGTTGGCGGTCAGTGCCTGCACGCTGACGGTGTGGCCCAGTGCGGTAATGCGCAGCGCGCTGTCGATCACCAGCAGGCTCTGCAGATTCTGTTTGCTGTTGATTTCCGCCGATTCCAGCAGCAGGGTGGCCGGACGGGCGCCGCACAGCTGGTGGAAAAGGGTGGTGGGGTCGCCCCGGTAGCTGGCTTGCGCCTTCAGCAATGTCAGTTGTGGTTTGGTGTTCATCATCGGTGGTTCCAGTGAATTCTGTCCATAAAAAAGCCCGCATCAAGTGCGGGCTCAGGAAATCTGCATTGTCAGATGACAGCTATGCGCGATTACACCGCCCGCAAGAGGGAGGTACGCCACCAACCGTGAAGAGAAATATAGTTGTTCATTTGCCGACTCTCTCTGTTAACGCTCATCTGACACGGCCGTTGCCGTGAACTTGTGTACTAGTTAACTGGTTCGTGGCGGCAAAGTCAACCCTCTTTTTGCACAATGTTTTAGCGGCCAGGGTGAATTCTATTCATCATCCGCCTGGCGCCTGCGGCCAGGGCAGAATAGATTTCCGTCCGGCCGTCGATCGCGGGTATGATAGAAAACCAAGCCATTGCCGGATAGCCGTTTTGACAGACAGTAACCCCCCATCCACCGCTTTTACTCTGTACGATCTCCACAGCCACACGACCGCCTCCGACGGTTACCTGACGCCGACGCAACTGGTACTGCGGGCGGTCGAGATGCGTGTAGGCGTGCTGGCGATCACCGATCACGATACCACCGCCGGATTGGCCGAGGCCGCCGCGGCCATTGCGGAGCAGGCGTTGCCGTTGCGGTTGGTCAACGGGGTTGAAATCTCGACGCTGTGGGAAAATCATGAAATTCATATCGTTGGGTTGGGCATGGACGTCACGCATCCGGCGCTGGTGGCACTGTTGGCGGAACAAACCGAACGCCGCAACTGGCGGGCGCAGGAGATTGGCGTGCGCCTGGGTAAAGCGCGGATCCCTGACGCCTATGCCGGCGCGCAACGGCTGGCGGGCGCCGGCGCGGTCACCCGCGGCCATTTCGCCCGTTACCTGGTGGAGCTTGGCGTGGCGAACAACATGGCGCAGGTGTTCAAGAAATACTTGGCCAAGGGCAAAACCGGCTACGTGCCGCCGCAGTGGTGTACAATAGAACAAGCCATTGATGCGATTCATCAATCGGGCGGTCAGGCGGTGATGGCGCATCCCGGCCGTTACGATCTGACCGCGAAGTGGTTGAAACGTTTACTGGCGCATTTCGCCGAACACGGCGGCGACGCCATGGAAGTGGCGCAGTGTCAGCAGGCGCCGCATGAGCGCGCGCAGCTGGCGAAATACGCGCAGGACTACCACCTGTTGGCCTCGCAAGGCTCTGATTTCCATCAACCTTGTTCGTGGATCGAACTGGGGCGCAAGCTGTGGCTGCCGGGCGGTGTCGAGCCAGTGTGGCGCGATTGGCTGCAACCGGGCCAGGCGGTCTGATTTTACGCGCGTGGCAACGCGCGCGGGCATCATTTTAGGAGCAAGTCATGAGTCAGCTTTTTTATATTCATCCGGACAACCCGCAGCCGCGTTTGATTAACCAGGCGGTCGACGTGCTACGCAAGGGCAGAGTGATCGTTTATCCCACCGATTCCGGCTATGCGTTGGGTTGCATGCTGGAAGAGAAGGCGGCGATGGAGCGCATTTGCCGCATCCGTCAACTGGACGGCAACCACAACTTTACCCTGATGTGCCGCGATCTGTCCGAATTATCGACCTATGCGCACGTCGATAACACGGCCTTCCGCCTGATCAAAAACAATACGCCGGGCCACTACACGTTCATTCTGAAGGCGACCAAAGAAGTGCCGCGCCGCCTGATGAATGAAAAGCGTAAAACTATCGGCCTGCGCGTGCCCTCAAACCCGATCGCGCTGGCGCTATTGGAGGCGTTGAACGAACCGATGATGTCCACCACCCTGATGCTGCCGGGCAATGATTTTGCCGAGTCCGATCCGGAAGAGATCAGCGATCATTTGGGCAAGGTGGTCGATCTGGTGATCCACGGCGGCTTCCTCGGCCAACAGCCGACAACGGTTATCGATCTGACCGAATCCACGCCAGAAGTGGTGCGCGAAGGGGCGGGCGACGCGGCGCCTTTCCGCTGATGTAAAAGGTTGCCACCTTGCCCATTGTCTGAAAATCGGCTGAAGCGAGGCTATTTCGCGTGAAAGCCGCTATTCTTGATTACTTCAGAATTGATAATGGGCAGGATGCGCAGCAATGATTAAACAGGTTTCTTTTTTAGCGGCCTTATTATTTTCCTCAATGGCAAATGCGGGTTTTTATTCAGGCAGCGGTTTGCTGGCGGAATCCGGCGGTTACGTAAAAAATAAAAGCGGTGAAGCCACCGTGGCCGAAGCGCTGAATGGTGGCATGTTTATGGGATACGTCGCCGGCGTATTCGATACCTATTCTATGCAGGGCAATCGCAATATCTGTCCGGCTGCCGGGATGAGCATCGGTGTCGCCGCCGACGCGGTGATGAAGTATTTGAACGAGCACCCAGAGCAACTGCATTATTCCGCTCCGTCGGTGATCATGCTGGCATTAAGCGCTGCCTATCCCTGCGTGCGCCATTAAGTTCCCGTTCCAATTAGTGCGCATTTTTTCATAAGATGCGCTCGGGGCGCATTCCGCACGAACTTCAATAGATCAATGCCTGCTGCGCTGTCACCTTATTCCCGTCGGTATTTCCCGAACGGGTCGGGGAGAGACGCGCAGGAGGTAATATGACCGCATTTCACAGTGCCAACATGATGCTCGACTATCAGGATATCGGCTCAGGGCCGCTCACGCTGGTGCTGTTGCCCGGCTGGTGCGAACCGAAAACCGTGTTCGAGCCGTTCATTGCTTTGGCGGCCGAACGTTATCGGGTGATCAACATCGACTGGCGGGGCCATGGCCTGTCGTCGAAAGCCGCGGAGATGTCGCTGACGGCGGACGATTTGCTGGAGGATGTGCGCCAACTGCTGACGGCGCTGCGTTTGGATAACGTGGTCACCCTGTCGGTGGCGCACGCCAGCTGGCTGGCGGTAGCGTTGGCTGAAGCGTTGCCGCAGAGGGTGCAGGGCATGGTGTTTCTCGACTGGATCATGACGCAGCCGGAACCGGCGTTCTTTACGGCGGTGAGCCGCATGCAGGAGCCGCAGCAGTGGCTGGCGGCGCGCGACGCCTTGTTCGACTTCTGGCAGGGCGGCATCCGCCACGATCGGGTCAAACGCCATCTGGAGGTTGAGATGGCGCAGGAAGATTACCGGCTCTGGCGTGCCGCCGGCGTGGCCATCGAACAGGCCTATCGGCAATTCGGCTCACCGCTGCAACGCCTGGCGGGAATGAGCGCACCGCCGCCGTGCCGGCACATCTACTCGTTGGATCGCCGTGACGACTATCTGCGGCAACAGCAGGCCTTTGCCGCCGAGCAGCCGTTTTTCTCCGTGGTGCGTCTCGGGGAGGCCCGCACTCACCTCGGCATTCTGGAACGGCCTGACTCGGTGCTGTGGGCTGTGGAGGATTTTTTGGCGCCGTGAACGCCGTCTGAAGGGGAGCACCGCCGATAAAGTGGGTTTCAACACCCTAGAAAGCCTGTATAATACGCGGTTCGATCCTGATAAACGTATTATGACCGTTGTGGCTGTTGGCCACGACGGTATCCCCCCGACGCCTGTGAAGGCGACATTAGAGGTTGCTCAATGAGCGAAAAGTTACAGAAAGTATTAGCGCGCGCCGGGCATGGCTCGCGTCGTGAAATCGAAACCATGATTGAAGCCGGGCGCGTCAGCGTCGACGGCAAGGTCGCCAAGCTGGGCGACCGCGTTGAAGTGACCCCGGCGATGAAAATTCGTCTGGATGGTCATGTCCTGTCGATCAAAGAATCCGAAGAGGTGGTTTGCCGGGTGCTGGCTTACTACAAACCGGAAGGCGAGCTGTGTACCCGCAGCGATCCTGAAGGCCGCCCGACGGTGTTCGATCGCTTGCCGAAGCTGCGCGGTTCACGCTGGGTGGCGGTAGGGCGACTGGACGTCAACACCTCCGGTCTGCTGCTGTTCACCACCGACGGTGAACTGGCCAACCGTCTGATGCACCCAAGCCGTGAAGTGGAACGTGAGTACGCGGTACGCGTGTTCGGCCAGGTTGACGATGCGAAAGTGAAGCAGCTGAGCAAGGGTGTGCAATTGGAAGACGGCCCGGCCGCCTTCCGCACTATCAGCTTCCAGGGCGGTGAAGGCCTCAACCAGTGGTACAACGTGACCCTGACCGAAGGCCGCAACCGTGAAGTGCGTCGCCTGTGGGAAGCGGTGGGCGTGCAGGTGAGCCGCCTGATCCGCGTGCGTTACGGCGACATCGATCTGCCGAAAGGCCTGCCGCGCGGCGGCTGGGCCGAACTGGACCTGCCGGCGATCAACTACCTGCGCGAGCTGGTGGAACTGAAGCCGGAAACGGTCAGCAAAATGCCGGTGGAGCGTGAGCGCCGCCGCGTGAAGGCTAACCAGATCCGCCGTGCGGTCAAGCGCCACTCGCAGGTAGCCGGCAGCGGCCGCCGCAGCGCGCCTGGCAGCAAACCGGGTAAACCGGGCAAGCCAAGCAAACGCAGCTAATCCCTCATTCTGGCCCCGTTCGGGGCCAGAACTTTTTGTTACCAATCGATCCCTTGTTGCGCCTTCACGCCTGCGTCGAACGCGTGTTTCACCGGTCGCATCTCCGTGACCGTATCAGCCAGTTCCAATAGATCGCGATGGCAACCGCGCCCGGTCAGGATCACCGTTTGGTGCACAGGGCGCCGTAGGAGCGCTTCCTTCAACTCGTCCAGTTCCAGATAGCCGTAGGTCAGCATGTAGGTCACTTCGTCCAGCAGCACCAGGTCCAGGCTGCTGTCGGCCAGCATGCGTTTACCGTGCTGCCACACCGCCTGGCAGGCGGCGGTGTCGCCGGCCTTGTTCTGCGTCTCCCAGGTGAAACCGGTGGCCATTACCTGAAATTCAACGCCGTGTTGCTGTAGCAGATTCTTTTCGCCATTGGGCCATTCGCCCTTGATGAACTGGATCACCCCGGCGCGCATGCCGTGGCCAACCGCCCGGGTGACGGTGCCGAAGGCGGCGGTGGTTTTACCCTTGCCGTTACCGGTAAACACCAGCAGCAGGCCGCGGGTATCCTGCGCCGCGGCGATGCGCGCATCGACCTGTTCTTTCAGGCGCTGCTGGCGCTGTTGATGACGATCTTCCGCCATGAAACGCTCCTTATTATTCGGCCGCGCCGGGTTTACGGTTCGGCTGCGCGTCGAAGCTCATGCCAGTTTTGCGGCGGCTGTCCTCGCCCATCAGATACAGGTACAACGGCATGATATCGGCGGGGGTCTTCAGTTTGTTCTTGTCTTCGTGTGGGAAGGCGGATGCGCGCATTTTGGTGCGGGTGCCACCCGGATTGATGCAGTTCACCCGCAAATTGCGAGTTTTGTACTCGTCGGCCAATACCTGCATCATGCCCTCGGTGGCGAACTTCGACACCGCATAGGCACCCCAGTCTGCGCGGCCGGTACGCCCGACGCTGGAGCTGGTGAACACCAGCGAACCGGCGTGGGATTTCAGCAGCAGTGGCAATAGTGCCTGGGTCAGCATAAAGGTGGCGTTGACGTTAACCTGCATCACCTCTTGCCACATGGTCATCGACAGCTCGGCCATCGGCGCGATGTCGCCGAGCAGGCCGGCGTTGTGCAGCACGCCGTCAAGGCGGGGGATCTGGCTAGCCAGATCGTCGGCTATCTGCCGGCATTGCTCCTGAGTGGCGTGCAGCAAGTCCAGCGTCACCACCAAGGCCGGGGCGCCGCCCTGGGCCGCAATTTCTTGTTGTACCGCCAGCAGTTTGCTCTCGGTACGGCCCAGCAGCACCAGTTGGGCACCGAAGCGCGCGTAGGTCAGCGCCGCTTCACGGCCGATGCCGTCACCGGCGCCGGTAACTAAAATGATACGTTGTTCGAGCAGGTCTTGTTTGGGTTGGTAATGCACGATACATCCTCGCCTGGGTGGCTGTTCTCCCGCGAATATCGGGGAGCAAGGGTGAAACGCGCGGCCGGGGCGGGAGCAAAGGCTCGACCGTCTGCGGGCCGCGCAGCGAATCCGTCTCATCGTATTGATGAATAATGGGTGTTATATGCCTTAATCCGCGGGCATTTTCAATGCGTAGCAGGCTGAAATGGCATTCTTTTGTAACAAAAGCGCGGCAGCGGCGGCTTGGTTCGACCGTAAATCGTCCCCATAGTGATGCTCCGTGCGCAATGAATTTTCATTTAGCCGCGACAGCAGCCGCTGCGGTTGGCTAGAATGGAAAGAAGTATACTAACAACCTGTAAATAAAGGCGGAATCTGTGGAGTTTATATCTGTTTATGGCCTGTTTCTGGCCAAGGTCGCCACGGTGGTGCTCGCCATCGCCGCGTTGGCCATATTGGCGGTCAGCCTGGGGCAACGCAAGAGCCGCCAAAAAGGGGAGTTGCAGCTGACCGACCTCGGCGAACAGTATCGCGAGATGCAGCGCGATATGCGCCTGGCGCGCATGGATGCCGCCGAGCAGAAGGTCTGGCTGAAACAGTTCAAGAAGCAGACCAAATCTGATAACAAATTGAAGAAGCAGCGCGCCAAGTCCGGCGCGGTGGAAGTGGCCAAGCCGTGCCTGTATGTGCTGGATTTCAAAGGCAGCATGGACGCGCACGAGGTGACGTCGTTGCGTGAAGAGATCTCGGCGGTGCTGGCGGTGGCGTCGGCGCAGGATGAAGTCCTGCTGCGCCTGGAAAGCCCTGGCGGGGTGGTGCATGGCTATGGCCTGGCGGCCTCGCAGTTGGAGCGCCTGCGCAAGGGCGGCATTCGCCTGACGGTAGCGGTGGATAAAGTGGCGGCCAGCGGCGGCTACATGATGGCCTGCGTCGCGGATCGCATCGTGGCGGCACCGTTCGCCATCATCGGTTCCATCGGCGTGGTGGCGCAGATCCCGAACTTCCACCGCCTGCTGAAAAAGAATGACATCGACGTGGAGCTGCACACCGCCGGGCAGTTCAAACGCACGCTGACGCTGTTCGGTGAAAACACCGAGCAAGGGCGCGAGAAGTTTCGTGAAGATCTGAACGAAACCCACGAGCTGTTCAAGCGCTTCGTGCATGAGCAGCGCCCGTCGCTGGATATCGATAGCGTCGCCACCGGTGAGCACTGGTTCGGTTCTCAGGCCAAAGAAAAGGGGCTGATCGACGCCATCGGCACCAGCGACGATTTGCTGATCGCCGAGTTGGATAACCACGAAGTGATCGCCGTGCGCTACGCGCGCCGCAAACGCCTGATGGATCGCTTCACCGGCAGCGCGGCGGAAAGCGTCGATCGTTTACTGTTGCGCTGGTGGCAGCGTGGGGAAAAGCCGTTGTTGTAACGGCGATGAGAGCAGGAATCAACGGGGGCCAGGTGCCCCCGTTTTCTTTACTCAATCGACCAGGTGGTATTTTTCCGAAAGCAGATGGGCCAAATGTTTAAACATATTAAATACCGCGGTGGTTTTGGCGGTGGGCAATCCGTCGGCATCCAAAAAGTATTCGCCGCGAAAAACTAAAACGCCGCTTTTTTGTTCAACGTCGGTGGCGATCATGCCGTGCAGATAATCTTCGTGTTGGCGGATGATGTTATTTGCTTCCGCCAGTAGGGCCTCGCGGCCGATAGGTGCAGTATTCTTGTGCATTTATTAGACTCCAAACAAAAAACGCTGCGCATATTCTAACGCCGGTTCGCTTTTATCCGCAAACCGACTAAGGTTTATTTGCCGTCTGGATGGCCATGGGCGGCCGCCGGTTGGCGAAATCTGCCTTTCCGTGCTAATTAGGTTGCGTGACGCTTTTTATCAGGTACAGTGTGGGATTTTGCGGCGTCGGGTGGAAGGTTTTGTTTACGCCATGAATAAAACTCACACAGCCATACTTCTGGGGCATGGGTGAATAGCGGGCAGGATCAACAACTTGCGTTCAGGTTGAGCAGTTGGGCAACCAAAAGAAAAAAATCTGTTGATCTCTTGCCAGACTGCCGCAATATAAAAAAGAGACACGAATTGCCGCGGCACGGCGAGATAAAAGACTTCTTTTTAGAAGAAATAAATTAGGTAAAGGTAAATATGGGTAAAGCTCTCGTAATAGTTGAGTCCCCGGCAAAAGCCAAAACTATTAATAAATATTTAGGAAGTGACTACGTGGTGAAGTCCAGCGTCGGTCATATCCGTGATTTGCCGACCAGTGGCTCAGCCAGCAAAAAGAGCGCTGACTCAACCGAAGACAAAGCCAAGAAAAAAGTTAAAAAAGATGAGAAGGCGGCGCTGGTAAATCGCATGGGCGTCGACCCTTACCACGGCTGGAAAGCGCATTATGAAATCCTGCCGGGTAAAGAAAAAGTGGTCGCCGAGTTAAAATCGTTGGCGGAAAACGCCGACCACATTTATCTCGCAACCGACCTTGACCGCGAAGGGGAAGCCATCGCCTGGCACCTGCGGGAAGTGATCGGTGGGGATGACAAACGCTTTAGCCGCGTGGTGTTTAACGAAATCACCAAAAACGCAATCCAACAGGCGTTCAAACAGCCGGGCGAGCTGAACATTGACCGCGTCAACGCGCAGCAGGCACGCCGGTTTATGGACCGCGTGGTGGGCTATATGGTCTCGCCGCTGCTGTGGAAGAAAATCGCCCGCGGCCTGTCCGCCGGCCGCGTGCAGTCGGTGGCGGTGCGTCTGGTGGTTGAGCGCGAACGAGACATCAAGGCGTTCGTGCCGGAAGAGTATTGGGAGCTGCATGCCGATCTGCTGGCGAAGGGGGA
Source organism: Serratia sp. PF-27 (assembly GCF_030053255.1). Taxonomy (NCBI): domain Bacteria; kingdom Pseudomonadati; phylum Pseudomonadota; class Gammaproteobacteria; order Enterobacterales; family Yersiniaceae; genus Serratia; species Serratia sp. PF-27. The sequence goes on along the minus strand of NZ_JASGBT010000015.1, from coordinate 681,228 downwards.
AACCGCGCTGCAGATGGAAGTGACCCATGCGCACGACAAACCGTTCAAGCCGGTCAACCGCGAGCAGACTCACGCCGCGGTCAAGCTGCTGGAAAAAGCCCGTTATACGGTGCTGGATCGCGAAGATAAACCGACCAGCAGCAAGCCGGGCGCGCCTTTCATTACCTCCACGCTGCAACAGGCCGCCAGCACCCGCCTGAGCTTCGGCGTGAAGAAAACCATGATGATGGCGCAACGGCTGTATGAAGCCGGCCACATCACCTATATGCGTACCGACTCCACCAACCTGAGCCAGGATGCGCTCAACATGGTGCGTGGCTACATCGGTGACAACTTCGGCGACAAATACCTGCCGAAGGCGCCGAATCAGTACAGCAGCAAAGAGAATTCGCAGGAAGCGCACGAAGCGATCCGTCCTTCGGACGTGAACGTGCTCGCCGAGCAGTTGAAAGACATGGAAGCGGACGCGCAGAAGCTGTATCAGCTGATCTGGCGCCAGTTCGTTGCCTGCCAGATGACGCCGGCGCAATACGATTCCACCACGCTGACGGTGAAAGCCGGCGATTATCAGCTGCGCGCCAAGGGCCGTACGCTGCGCTTTGACGGCTGGACCAAGGTGATGCCGGCGCTGCGCAAGGGCGATGAAGATCGCACCCTGCCATACGTCGAAATCGGCAGCGATCTGGATCTGCAAAAACTGATCCCAAGCCAGCACTTCACCAAGCCGCCGGCGCGCTACAGCGAAGCCTCGCTGGTGAAAGAGTTGGAAAAACGCGGCATCGGCCGCCCGTCCACCTACGCCTCCATCATCTCGACCATTCAGGATCGCGGTTATGTGCGGGTGGAAAGCCGCCGCTTCTATGCCGAGAAAATGGGTGAGATCGTCACCGATCGCCTGGAAGAAAACTTCCGCGAGCTGATGAACTATGACTTCACCGCGCGCATGGAAGACGGTCTCGATGAGGTTGCCAACAACCAGGCCGAGTGGAAAGCGGTGCTGGACGAATTCTTCGTCGACTTCAGCGAGCAGCTGGAAACGGCGGAGAAGGATCCGGAAGAAGGCGGTATGCGGCCTAACCAGATGGTGATGACCAGCATCGACTGCCCGACCTGCGGCCGCAAGATGGGCATCCGTACCGCCAGCACCGGTGTGTTCCTCGGCTGTTCCGGCTACGCGCTGCCGCCGAAGGAGCGTTGCAAAACCACCATCAACCTGGTGCCTGAAGCGGAAGTGCTCAACATCCTCGAAGGCGACGACGCGGAAACCAACGCGCTGCGCGCACGCCGCCGCTGCCAGAAATGCGGTACGGCGATGGACAGCTATCTGATCGACAACCAGCGTAAGCTGCACGTCTGCGGTAACAACCCGGCGTGTGACGGTTATGAGATCGAAGAGGGCGAGTTCCGCCTGAAAGGCTATGACGGCCCGGTGGTGGAGTGCGACAAATGCGGCTCGGAAATGCACCTGAAAATGGGGCGCTTCGGCAAGTACATGGGCTGCACCAACGAGAACTGCAAAAACACCCGTAAGATCCTGCGTAACGGCGATGTCGCGCCGCCGAAGGAAGATCCGGTACCGTTGCCAGAGCTGCCGTGCGAGAAGTCCGACGCCTATTTCGTGCTGCGTGACGGCGCTGCCGGCGTGTTCCTGGCGGCCAATACCTTCCCTAAATCGCGCGAAACCCGCGCGCCGCTGGTGGAAGAGCTGGCTCGCTTCAAGGATCGTCTGCCGGAGAAACTGCGTTATCTGGCCGATGCGCCGGTCGCGGATGCCGAAGGCAATAAAACGCTGGTGCGTTTCAGCCGTAAAACCAAGCAGCAGTACGTCTCTTCTGAAAAAGACGGCAAGGCGACCGGTTGGTCTGCGTTCTACGTGGACGGCAAGTGGGTTGAAGGCAAGAAGTAAGGCTGATGTCCTGCCTGTAAGATGAAAAACCAGCCCTGGCGGCTGGTTTTTTATTGGTGAAAAGGGGCAAACGGATCTATCCTTTGCTGTTTTTATCCCTCCGTCACCGTCGTTTCACGTTGATACCAATGCAAAATAATCGTTATCATAGTGTGACGCGGATCTATACTTGAAGCTGCAACGTGGTATAGTGGTTATATAAAAAGTTTTTTTATTATTAAAGCTTATTAACAACGGCGCTTTCTTCACCATCAGGGTAGAACACGGTGTTTATGGCTTGTGAGTTTCAGCATACCGGGGCGACACCGATATACCTGGCTGCGGGTAAGCCGCAGTGTTTAACCTAGGATGGTATAAGATATGAAATTGCAGCAGCTTCGTTACATTGTGGAAGTGGTTAACCACAACCTGAATGTCTCCTCGACGGCAGAAGGGCTCTATACCTCGCAACCCGGCATCAGTAAACAGGTGCGCATGCTCGAAGATGAGCTGGGCATCCAGATTTTCGCCCGTAGCGGCAAGCACCTGACCCAGGTCACCCCCGCCGGCCAGGAAATCATTCGCATCGCGCGTGAAGTATTATCCAAAGTGGACGCCATCAAAGCCGTTGCCGGTGAACACACTTACCCGGACAAAGGCTCGCTGTACGTCGCCACCACGCATACGCAGGCTCGCTATGCCTTGCCCAACGTGATCAAGGGCTTTATCGAGCGTTACCCGCGCGTCTCGCTGCACATGCACCAGGGGTCGCCGACGCAGATCGCCGAAGCGGTCTCCAAGGGCACCGCCGATTTCGCCATCGCCACCGAAGCGCTGCACCTGTACGACGATCTCATCATGCTGCCGTGCTACCACTGGAACCGTGCGGTGGTGGTGAAGCCCGATCATCCTTTGGCGGGCAAAAGCAGCATCAGCATTGAAGAACTGGCGGCTTACCCGATCGTCACTTACACCTTCGGCTTTACCGGCCGCTCGGAGCTGGACACCGCCTTCAACCGCGCCGGCCTGACGCCGCGCATCGTCTTTACCGCCACCGACGCCGACGTGATCAAAACCTATGTGCGTCTGGGACTGGGGGTGGGGGTGATCGCCAGCATGGCGGTGGATCCAGTGCAGGATCCGGATCTGGTGACGGTGGATGCGCGCGATATCTTCACCTACAGCACCACCAAGATCGGCTTCCGCCGCAGCACCTTCCTGCGCAGCTACATGTACGACTTTATTCAGCGCTTCGCGCCGCACCTGACGCGCGACGTGGTCGACAGCGCGGTGGCGTTGCGTTCCAACGAAGAGATTGAAGCGATGTTCAAGGACATCAAGCTGCCGATTAAGTAACTTGCACTTGGACTGCTAAGCATTGCATTAATGATGAATGGGAAGGCTAATGCCTTCCCGTTTCCGTTGCTGTGTGTTAACTGCGCAATTTCATATTTCATTCCCCAATGCGGCTAACGCTGCTACTTTCAAAGTGGCTCCCACTGCACCGCTAGAAGTGCAAATCCAACCTGGGGATTGAGCCGCTGTTGCCGATCGTTTGAGAATTAATGTGCCTCTCTGAACACTGCCTGATATTTCGCTATAGCTGCTATCAACGTAGATAATGGGTGGAGAAGTCTTGCCGATACTTACGTTATTGCCCGTTGAGGCAATGTACTCTGTGCCGAGCACTACGTTATGCACTGCGCTGCAGTTGGTGCCGGGTAAGGATAAATCCCCGAAAATATGGCAGCCGGCAACGCTGATCCGCTGGGCCGTTGCTGTGGCTATCAGATTACCTGCAACTTGACTATTACTAATTTTTAACCCACCGGCTGAACCAAGTGGTATACCAGCCCTCCCTGTAACGGTTATATCACCATTGATCCGACAATTTGTGACCAGAGTGGAACCAGAGATAACGGCCGTATTTAAGTACTGTAGTACGCAGTTACTGATTTGATAATCGCCCTGAATATTGCTTGAAATATGTAGACCCTTGCAGATGGTGTTATCAAGCTTGAGGCGAGCACTGCCAATGGTGGAGGTATCGTATGGATAAATATCACCTGAAAGTCTATTGCAGCCGTTAATAATCATCTGTGCATAGGGGCCGTAGGCGATCGCTCGGGTGAAATTGCTAATCCCGCAGTCGGTAAGCCAAACTTCGCCTCCAACTTTCATAAAAGTACCTAACGGCCATTGCCCTTCGGCAAGCCCACCGCCAGGACGTTCCGAGTGCATGCGTGTAAAGTGGATCTGAATCCCTCCTCGTACTTCGACAAATGGAGTTACATTATTGAGTTCGATCGAACCATCAAAAAAACGATTGAAGTTACTCTGATCACCAGGACGAGTGCTCATGATTAGTAGAGGAGGGTAGGCGGTGGCATCAGGGTTGGCTACATCATCCAGGTTGGTATAACTGTACCCGTCCTTCATGCGACCGGAAGCAAATACGGAGACCCGGTTGAAGTTATTGTCGAACGCGTTGTCTAGGTACAGTGCTGCACCGCGGAAGTTTTGAATGGCGACGTCCTCCCACAAAGTGCCTGTGGTGCGGCAATAAACGCCGTGACAGTAGGCCCGGCTGGCTTCATCCTGAGTAGGATCAACGATGCGGGTGCCGATGCCTTGCACCATCAGGCCACGCAGCGTGAGCTGCTGAAATCCGAAAGGCTCTCCCCAACAGTGAATCGCGCCGTATTCACCATAGCCGGCACTGCGAGGAATATTGAAATCGAGTACGCTGCCGGAAGCGCCGTGCCCACCTTGCCCCTCCAAGAACCAGTTTTTGCGATAATCCAGAATGATCGGTTTCTTGAATTGCACTGTTCCACGAGGAAAGACGATTTTAGCAACGTTTCGTCCGGTGGTTGCGGCGAACCCGAGCAGCGCATCCATTGCATTGTCCCAACTGTTGACAGCGGTTTTAAACCAGGCGAGTTGGAGCGTGTCGCCATCCCTGACCAACCGCCAGCGTTTGCCGCTTGCAGTAACGACCACCAATGTTCCATCATCTGGCGCTTTGTCGCCGGCCTTATGGACATAATGCAGTATTCGATCGGTGATGCTGCGTAATAACACGACTTGCCCATCCATGTCGGGTTCTGTCGTTCTTAATTCCTCAACAGTGGAAAGTGTATTGATTTTAGTTTCTGCCACGTTTTTCTCCTGGATAGTCTTGGTTGCGAGTAAAGCGGCCGTGCAATCTGCTGGGCTCACAGGACCAGCTTAATGGCGAGATAAGTGGCAAGCATGTTGTTGAAGGCCTGTCAGAGACCATAGGGCACATTCTATTAAGTAATTGAGTCACCGCCACATGTTGCCCGCTGATTGTTCCCACCTATCGTTGTGATCAAATCGTGTTGTTATCAAAACGTTAACTTATCTTTGTGGTATCTTTAAACAAGACCTCACTGATTACCCTGTTTTAGTCACAATAAGAAATGGAGGAGCTATGTCGTCCGATCTTCGTGAAACAAGTATGGATAAGCTGGTTGCGCTGAATAGCGAATATTACTATTACAGTCTGCCGCTGGCGGCAAAGCAGCTGGGTGCTATTGACCGGTTGCCGAAATCAATGAAAGTGCTGTTGGAAAACCTGCTGCGCCATGTGGATGGTGACACCGTGCAGGTTGACGACCTCAAGGCCATTGTCGCCTGGCTGCAAACCGGCCATGCTGACCGTGAGATCGCCTATCGTCCGGCGCGCGTGCTGATGCAGGATTTTACCGGCGTTCCGGCGGTGGTGGATCTGGCCGCGATGCGCGAAGCGGTGCGGCGACTGGGCGGCAACGTCGACCAGGTGAATCCGCTGTCGCCGGTGGACCTGGTGATTGACCACTCGGTCACCGTCGATGAATTTGGCGACGATAACGCCTTCGAAGACAACGTGCGTATCGAAATGCAGCGCAACCACGAGCGCTACACCTTCCTGCGCTGGGGGCAGAAAGCCTTCAACCGCTTCCGCGTGGTGCCACCGGGCACCGGCATCTGCCACCAGGTCAACCTCGAATACCTCGGCCAAACGGTCTGGCACAGCGACGAAAGCGGCCGCCGCGTGGCTTATCCGGATACGCTGGTGGGCACCGATTCCCACACCACCATGATCAACGGCCTGGGTATCCTCGGCTGGGGCGTCGGCGGCATCGAAGCGGAAGCGGCGATGCTGGGCCAGCCGGTGTCGATGCTGATCCCGGACGTGGTCGGCTTCAAGCTGACCGGCAAGCTCCGCGAGGGCATTACCGCCACTGACCTGGTGCTGACGGTGACTCAAATGCTGCGCAAGCACGGCGTGGTCGGCAAGTTCGTCGAGTTTTACGGCGATGGGCTGGACGATCTGCCGCTGGCGGACCGGGCAACCATCGCCAACATGTCGCCGGAGTTCGGCGCCACCTGCGGTTTCTTCCCGGTGGATGACGTTACGCTCGGCTATATGAAGCTCAGCGGCCGCAGCGCCGAACAAATCGCGCTGGTGGAAGCCTACGTCAAAGCGCAGGGCATGTGGCGCAATCCGGGGGATGAGCCGGTCTTCACCAGCTCGCTGGCGCTGGATATGTCGACGGTGGAAGCCAGCCTCGCCGGGCCGAAACGCCCGCAGGATCGCGTCGCGCTGCCGAATGTGCCGCAGGCGTTCACGGCCGCGACCGAGCTGGATATCGGCGGCCACAAGGCCAAGACAGACAGCAAAACCTTTACGCTGGACGGGCAGCAGCACGAACTGCGCGACGGCGCGGTAGTGATCGCGGCGATCACCTCTTGCACCAACACCTCCAACCCGAGCGTCATGATGGCGGCCGGCCTGCTGGCGAAAAACGCCGTCAAGAAAGGGCTACGCAGCAAACCCTGGGTAAAAACCTCGCTGGCGCCGGGTTCCAAAGTGGTGACCGACTACTTTGACAGTGCCAAACTCACCGCCTATCTGGAAGAACTGGGGTTCAACCTGGTGGGATATGGCTGTACCACCTGTATCGGCAACTCCGGGCCGCTGCCGGATCCCATCGAGCAGGCGATCAAAGAGGGCGATCTGACCGTGGGCGCGGTGCTGTCGGGCAACCGTAACTTCGAAGGGCGCATCCACCCGCTGGTGAAAACCAACTGGCTGGCCTCGCCGCCGCTGGTAGTGGCTTATGCGCTGGCGGGTAGCATGAAGATCGATCTGACCAAAGAGCCGCTGGGCGAGGGTAATGACGGTCAGCCGGTCTATTTGAAGGACATCTGGCCGAGCAGCCAGGACATCGCTCAGGCGGTGGAAGAAGTGCGCACCGAGATGTTCCACAAGGAATACGGCGAAGTGTTCGACGGCGACGCCAACTGGCAGGCGATCCAGGTGACCGGTTCGGCGACCTATCAATGGCAGGAGGATTCTACCTATATCCGCCATCCGCCGTTCTTCAGCACCATGAAGGTGAAGCCGGATCCGGTGCAAGACATCACGGACGCGCGCATTCTGGCGATTCTGGCCGACTCGGTGACCACCGACCACATCTCGCCGGCGGGTAACATCAAGCGCGACAGCCCGGCGGGGCGCTACTTGAGCGAGCACGGCGTGGCGCCGCAGGATTTTAACTCCTACGGTTCACGCCGCGGCAACCACGAAGTGATGATGCGCGGCACCTTCGCCAACATCCGCATTCGCAACGAAATGGTGCCGGGCGTGGAAGGCGGCTATACCCGCCATATTCCGTCGCAGCAGCAGCTGTCTATCTACGACGCCGCCATGCAGTATCAGCAGGAGAAGGTGCCGCTGGCGGTGATCGCCGGGAAAGAGTACGGTTCCGGCTCCAGCCGCGACTGGGCGGCGAAGGGCCCACGCCTGCTGGGCGTGCGGGTGGTGATTGCCGAGTCCTTCGAGCGTATCCACCGCTCCAACCTGATCGGCATGGGGATTTTGCCGCTGGAGTTTCCACAGGGGGTGACGCGCAAAACCCTGGGGCTGACCGGGGATGAGCAGATCAGCGTCGGCGGCCTGCAGCAGCTGCAGCCGGGCCAGACGGTGCCGGTGCATATCACCTATGCCGACGGGCGCAAGGAAGTGATCGACACCCGTTGCCGCATCGATACCGGCAATGAGCTGACCTACTACGAAAACGACGGCATTCTGCACTATGTGATCAGGAAAATGCTGTAATTAAGCAATAAAAAGGGCGCCGCGAGGCGCCCTGATTGTTTCCACCGCGGTAGCGATCACTTCTGGTCGAGCAAATGGCCCATTTTGGCGGCCTTGGTGGCCAGATAGCGTTCGTTCTTCGGATTGCGGCCGACGATCAGCGGCACGCGCTCGCTGATGTTGATACCGGCCTCGGTCAGGATCTCGACCTTTTTCGGGTTGTTGGTCAGCAAACGCACCGCGTCGACGCCCAGCAGTTTGAACATATCGGCGCACAGGGTGAAGTCGCGCTCGTCGGCGGCGAAGCCGAGCTGATGGTTAGCTTCCACGGTGTCTGCGCCCTTATCCTGCAGGGCATAGGCGCGGATCTTGTTCAACAGGCCGATATTGCGGCCCTCCTGGCGATGATAAAGCAGGATGCCGCGGCCTTCTTCGGCGATCTGTTCCAGTGCGGCTTCGAGTTGAAAACCGCAGTCGCAGCGCAGGCTGAATAAGGCGTCACCGGTCAGACATTCGGAATGCACGCGTGCGAGTACCGGCACTTCGCCGGAAATATCACCGAATACCAGTGCCAGATGGTCATGCCCGGTCGCCAGTTCTTCGAATCCTACCATCAGGAAATCGCCCCAAGGTGTCGGCAGTTTAGCCTCTGCCACCCGTTTAAGCTGCATGTCATTCTCCACAAAAACCTACGATTCAATCATTGTCGCGCATCCTAAGTCCGGTTCAGTGAATTGACCAAGACTAAAACGTGCTACGCCGATCTCTATTTCGTTAATTATCGGCTATTTTGCCACAACTTCTTGCCGGGCGGTGCTCAGCAAACCAGCAGATGACGTTTTCTGACCACCTATTATTGCGATAGGTTGCCTATCTGTTTAATTTTTCGCGTGTTATCAATATTGCACTCTTGTTACACTGCAGACTGATTCACGCAGAGGAAAACGGGAATGTATGAGATAGCGAAGCGTACGGCGGGCGGCGCGCTGCTGCTGCTGTTGATGCCACTGGTAGTATGGGCATCCGGCTGGCACTGGCAGCCCGGCGGCAATGATCGGCTGCTCAAAGCGCTGTACTGGGTGACCGAAACCGTGACCTCGCCGTGGGGTATTCTGACCAGCGCTATCCTTTGCGGCTGGTTTTTGTGGTGCCTGCGCTTTCGGTTGAAGGCGGCCATCGGTCTGGCAATCCTGCTTTCCGCCGCGTTGGTGATTGGGCAGGGGGTCAAATCGTTGATCAAGGATCGGGTGCAAGAACCGCGACCGTTTGTGGTATGGCTCGAGCAAACCCACGGTGTGGACGGGAAATATTTCTATTCGCTGCACCGCAAAGAGCGCAGCGCGCTGGTGCGCGAGCAGTTGCAAGACCAGACGCTGGTGCCGAACTGGCTGCGCAAGCACTGGCAGTTTGAAACCGGCTTCGCTTTCCCGTCGGGGCATACGATGTTCGCCGCCACCTGGGCACTGTTGGGCGTAGGGCTGCTGTGGCCGCGCCGCCATTATAAAACTGTCGCGCTGCTGATGGTGTGGGCAACGGGTGTGATGGGCAGCCGTCTGCTGCTGGGTATGCACTGGCCGCGCGATCTGGCAATGGCCACGTTGATCAGTTGGTTGCTGGTGGTGATCACCTGCTGGCTGGCGCAGCGTTGGTTCGGGCCGCTGACGCCGCCGCCGCAAGAGCAGCAGGAAATCGCGGCGCGCAAGCCGGAATAATCACTTCTTTCACAGGCGCCGTTCAGGCGCCTGCCACCAAGACCTTAACGCCTACCTTTTCAAATGCCTGCAGTGCGGAATCGCTAATTCCGTTGTCGGTAATCAAATAGTCGATATGCTGCCAGTCACAAGGCAGCGCAAACATTGAAACCTTATCGATCTTGCTTGAGTCGGCCACCACATACACCGTGTTGGCTGCATTGATCATCGCCATTTTCAGTTTGATGTCGGTTTCGCTTGGGAAACTGAGCCCGTGGCGGGGCGAGATGCAGGCCGTCGCGAGGAACAGTTTTTGCGCCAGCACGTTTTCGAAGAAGCTGGCGGCTTTGTCCCCGGAGGTGGAGAGCGTAGGGAATTTGAATGAGCCCCCGGTCAGCAAAATATTCACGCCCGGTTCGCCGCCCAGCTGCAGTGCAATATTGACGCCGGTGGTGATAACGGACAGTTTCTTTATGTGATTCAGGTGATTGGCGATAGCCGTGGTGGTGGTGCCTGAATCAAGAATGATGGTGTCGCCGGGCTCGATAAAACCGGCGGCGAGCTTGCCGATGCGATCTTTGGCGGTCAGGTTAACCTGGCGTTCCAGCAGCATGGCATGAGTATTTTGCTTGCCATCAACCAGGGTTGCACCACCGTGGAAGCGCTGCACATAGCCTTGCTGCTGCAGGACGCGCAGATCGGTACGAATGGTCGCCTCGGTCAGCTTGAAGGTATCGGTAAGCATTTTGACCGTCGCCGAGCCGTCTTCGCGGATCATGTCGAGGATCTTTTCGCGCCGTTGCTGCATTTCCGCCAGCTGTTCGCTTTTGCTTTTCAATCGAAAGACTCCTGCACCTGTCAGTTCCCGCCGCGCGGTTTGCCACGGCCACTCCTTATTGATGCGCTGAATTTTAGCTCGCGATTATTGATAAAGCCACGGATAAACCCGGCTAAGCAGTATTGATTTTTATTCGAAAATCATTGGCATCCGATTAAATCAACGGTAAAAACTAAACCAAAGCAGCCGGGTGATTTTTATCGTGTTGTTATTTATTGGTTTTTATCGGCATGGGTGTTGTCTGATAAGCGCTTTTGCTTGAAATTTGATCTTGCCCACATTAATTATCGTTTTTGCTGCATATGATTTCCATTCGAAAATCAATGGCGAGTTAACGGATCAATTTCGATGCGATAACGATAATCAGGGCGCTTATGCAGAGGTGACGATGGACTTTCAGGCGATTAAAAACACGGCACGCCAGGCGCGCCGATATGTGGTGACCATGAACCATAAGGCAGGCAAGGGCCATACCGGCGCCGATCTGTCGGAGATCGACATCATCTGCACCTTGTATATGGCGGTGATGGATCGCAGCAATGCCCGGCCCGATCAGGATCGGTTCATTTTGTCTAAAGGGCATGGCGCCGGCGGTTTCTACTGCAGTTGCGCGGCGATGGGCTTGCTGGATCCTGCGGTGCTCGATCAGTTCATGGGCGACGACACCTTGTTGGCCGGGCATCCGGTGCGGCAGAAGCTGCCGGAGCTGGTGGAGATCAACTCTGGCGGTTTGGGGCATGGGCTGCCGATCGGCGTGGGGCTGGCGCTGGGCAACAAGCTGGCGGGGCGTGCGCATCGCCGCGCTTTCGTGTTGCTGGGCGACGGCGAACTGGCAGAGGGTTCCAATTGGGAGGCGGCGATGGCGGCCAGCAAATTTAAGCTGGATAACCTGATTGCCATCGTCGATCGCAACCGGCTGCAGCTGGCGGGAAAGACAGAGGCCATCATGCCGCTGGAACCGTTGGCGGAAAAATGGCGCGCTTTCGGCTTTGAAACTCTGGAATGTGACGGCCACGATCCGGCGGCGCTGGTGGCGGCGATCCAACGCCCGAGCCAGGACAAGCCGCGAGTGATTTTGGCCAATACCGAAAAGGGGCACGGCGTGTCGTTTATGGCTAACGTTGCCGCCTGGCATCACGCGGTACCGGACGAACAACAGCTGGCGCAGGCGCTGGCGGAACTGGAGGGGTAAACATGCAGGATTTACGCGATGCGGTGGTAACGGCGTTGATCGAACAGCAACGGGCGGGTGCGGATCTGAGCGTGATGGTGGCGGATTCCACGTCCACGTCGAAAATCGCGCCCTTTGAGCAGGCTTATCCGGAGCGGGTGGTGAACGTCGGTATCGCCGAGCAGAACATGGTAGGCATGGCCGCCGGCATGGCGCTCAGCGGCCGCACGGTCTTTACCGCCAACGCGGCACCTTTCCTTTTCGCTCGTTCTAACGAACAGATGAAAAACGATGTTTGCTACACGGAGACCAACGTGAAAATGCTCGGCCTGAATGCCGGATTCGGCTATGGGCCGCTGGGGGCGACGCACCACTGCATGAACGATATCGCCATTGCCCGCACGCTGGGCAATCTCTGCGTCTATGCGCCTGCGGATGCGCGGCAAGCGGCAGAGATTGTCCGTTATGTTATCGCACAACCCGGCCCAGCCTATATCCGTATGGACAGCGACAAGTTGCCGGTATTGAACGCGGACTATCATTTCCGTCCCGGAGAGCCGGAGGTGTTGCACCAGGGGACCGATAGCCTGGTGTTTTGTCTCGGGACGGTAGCGCATGAGGCGATGAAGGTACTGGAATTGGGCGACAACCCGACCATCGTCTCTCTCCCTTCGCTCTGGCCACTCAATGAGGCGGCGGTAGTGGCGCTAATGCGCTCGCACCGCCGGGTGCTGACCATGGAGGAACATGCGCTCAGCGGTGGTTTAGGCACCATCATCGGTGAATTGTTGCTGCGGCATCAGCTGCCGCGGCCGTTTACCGCGCTGGGCATGCCGGCTTACGAATTTACCCACAGCAGCAGCCGGGCGGCGCTGCGGCGGCAATACGCCATCGATGCGGCAGGATTGCATGCACAGTTAACTCAATAGGGGGATGCGATGGAGCGGAACGAATATGACGTTAATTTACGCTACGGTGTCGATAGCCGGATGTCGCTGGCAGGGAAGGTTGCGGTAATCACCGGCGGTTTGGGCGGCATCGCGATGGCAGCCAATCGCCTGCTGTTGGAAAAGGGCGCGCGCCTGGTGTTGATGTATCCGGCCTTTGAACAAGACAAGGCCGCGGCAGCGCTGCGAGAGTTGGGCGATGAACAGGTGTTCTGTCAGGTGTGCGACGTGACCGAACCCGACTCGGTGGCTGCCGCCTTCAACGCGGCTGAGCGGCGCTTTGGCCGGCTCGATATCCTGGTCAACTGCGCCGGCTACGTTAATTTGCAGCCGGCGACGGAGGTCACGCTTGAGGAGTGGCAGCGCCATTTGGCGGTCAACCTCACCGGACCTTTTCTATGTTCGCAAGAACTGGCGCGCCGCGCGATAACCGCCGGTCACGGCGGAAAAATCATCAATATCGCGTCGCAGGCGGCCTCCATCGCCATTGACGATCACTGTGCTTACACCTCCGCCAAGGCGGGGCTGCTGGGCATGACCAAGGTGATGGCCAAAGAGTGGGCGCCGCACGGCATCACCGTCAATACGTTATCGCCCACCGTGGTGCTGACGCCTATGGGAGAGAAAGCCTGGCGAGGCGAAAAGGGCGAGGCGATGAAAAAGCTGATCCCACTGGGGCGTTTTGCTTATACCGATGAAATCGCGGCGGCGATCCTGTTTTTTGCCAGCAACGGCAGCGACATGATTACCGGCGCGGACCTGATGATCGACGGCGGTTTTACCATTTGGTAAGCGGCAACCGCAGCGATCGCCAACACCAGACGATGTTCAACACAACGATAAGAGAACACCATCATGAGAAAAATAGCCACTTACCTCACCCTGCTCACCGGTTTTGCCTTCACCTCTGCCATGGCGGCGGAAAAGGGCACGATCGCCATCCTCGTCAACTCATTGGACAACCCTTATTACTCCGCGGAAGCCAAGGGGGCCGAGGCCAAAGCCAAGTCTCTCGGCTATCAGACGCTGGTGCTGTCGCACGGCGAAGACGTTAAGCGCCAGGGAGAGCTCATCAGCCTGGTTATCGGCCGTAAGGTTCAGGGCATCATTTTGGATAACGCCGATTCCCAGGCCAGCGTCGCCGCCGTACAGCAGGCGAAAAACGCCGGCATTCCGGTGGTGCTGATCAACCGCGAGATCCCGGTCGATGGCGTGGCGTTGGCGCAGATCACCCATAACAACTTCCAGGCCGGCTCGGACGTCGCCAACCAGTTTGTGGAAAAAATGGGGGAAACCGGCAAATACGCCGAGCTGACCTGCAACCTGGCGGACAATAACTGCGTTACGCGTTCGCAGTCGTTCCACAACGTGATCGACCAATATCCTGAGATGGTCAGCGTGGCGCGTCAGGATGCCAAGGGTAATCTGCTGGAGGGGAAACGCATCATGGACAGCATTTTGCAGGCGCATCCGGACATCAAAGGTGTGATCTGCGGCAACGGACCGGTGGCGCTGGGCGCAGTGGCGGCGCTGAAAGCCGCTGGCCGGCAGGATGTCACCGTGGTGGGCATCGACGGCAGCAACGATGAACGTGACGCCATTCTCAACGGCAACCTTTACGCCAGCGTGATGTTGCAGGCGCAGGCTATCGCTGCGCAGGGCGTTGAAATCCTCGACGGCTATTTCCAATCCGGCAGCTATACCGGCAAGGAACGCGTGATGTTCCGCGGCATCCTGATCGGCAAAGACAATGCGCAACGGGTCAGTGACTTCAACTTCAAACCGTAACCCGCGCTGAGCGGCGTCTTTCACCACCCCGTCCTGGCGGCGGGGTGCGATCGGAGGTGTTGTTATGTCGATGCGCATTGCGTTGACCCTCATCGTCGTCCTGGCGTTGAGCGGTTGCCGTATCGTCTCGGAGAAAAAGCTGGCGGAGCTTCGCTCCCCGGTGAATCCACATGTGGCGCAGGCAGCGGAGATTTACCGCAGCAAAATCGCCCCGCAAACGGTCAAAACGGCGCAGCCGCTGGGCGAGCTGATCGCCCGGATCGCCCAGGCCAAGGATTTTGACAGCGCTTGCGGCCTGCTGGGGTACCGTGCTCAACCGGAGTTTCCTTGTTACTTCAACGTTAAGGTCAGCGGTGAAGTTGCGGCGGTCAACACCCGCTCGCGCAGCGGAAAATTAACGCTCGCACTGACCGATGCGCCGCTCAGCAGCGTGGAGGTGCAGATCGGGCCGGTCTACCGCGGTACGGCGTTACGCGACAGCTATCGCGGCCTGAGCTACAGCGATTTCAATGACCAAGCGCTGTTCGGCGATTTTGCCAGGGCGATTAACCAGGCTTCGATCGACGAACTGACCGGATCCCAGCCCAAGGTGGGTGACCACATTACCGTGTATGGCGTATTCAGCAGCTGGCAGGCACCTGCCGAGCCGCTGTTGATCACGCCGGTGCGCATTCAACCTTAAGGGGGCGTGATGAGCGATCCGATCATTATTCAAACGCGCAACGTTTCGCGTCTCTATCCGGGCGTCACCGCGTTGGATAGCGTGAGTTATCAAGTGTTTCGCAACCAGGTCAACGTGCTGATCGGCGAGAATGGCGCCGGCAAGTCGACCATGATGAAGCTGCTGGCGGGGGTGGAAACCCCGTCCTCCGGCACTATCGAGCTGGAGGGGAAAGCGGTGACGTTAACCTCCACGCAGCAGGCGGAGCGGCTCGGGATCAGCATTATTTTTCAGGAGCTGAACCTGTTCCCCAACATGTCGGTCATGGACAACATTTTTATGGCCAACGAGTTCTTCCAGCGCGGCCGTATCAATGTGGACTATCAGTATCAGCTGGCCAAATCCTTGCTGCAGCGGCTGGAGTTGGATATCGATCCGCATACGCCGTTGGGCAGCCTCGGTATCGGTCATCAGCAGCTGGTTGAAATTGCCCGTGCCCTGGCGAAGGACACCCGGGTGCTGATCATGGATGAGCCGACGTCGGCGCTGAGTCAGGCCGAAGTGCGCACGCTGTTTCGGGTGATCGCCGATCTGAAAAAACGCGGCGTCACCATCATCTACATTTCTCACCGACTGGAAGAGCTGATGGAGATTGGCGATCGCATCACGGTGTTTCGCGACGGGCGTTTTGTTGCCGCCGAACCGGTCAGTAACGTCAGCATTCCGTGGATCATCGAAAAGATGGTGGGGGAAAAGAGCAAGCACTTTGATTATTGCGCGGCAGAACAAGGGGATGAAGTGTTGAAGGTCGAACAGCTGACGCTGCCGCGTGAAAACGGCGGCTATTGCCTTAACGACGTCAGTTTTTCACT
This sequence comes from Serratia sp. PF-27, assembly GCF_030053255.1. Classification (NCBI taxonomy): domain Bacteria; kingdom Pseudomonadati; phylum Pseudomonadota; class Gammaproteobacteria; order Enterobacterales; family Yersiniaceae; genus Serratia; species Serratia sp. PF-27. The sequence goes on along the minus strand of NZ_JASGBT010000015.1, from coordinate 665,266 downwards.
GCGCAAAGGGGAAGTGATCGGCATTTATGGCCTGTTGGGGGCCGGCCGTACCGAACTGTTCAAAGTGCTCAACGGCGTGATGCGTCAGACGGCAGGTCGCATTTTGCTTAATGGCAAAAGCGTGGAGCGGCTGGGATTCCGTCAACGCATGGCGTTGGGCATGGCGCTGGTGCCGGAAGACAGGCAGGCGGAGGGGTTGGTGCAGATGATGTCGATCAAGGCCAACATGACCCTGGCCAGCCTGGGACGTAATGCGCTACGGCCGTTGGCGTCGGCCGGGGAGTGTGCGTTGGTCGATGGCATGATCGAAAAACTGGCGATCAAGGTCAGTGACCGGGAGCTGCCAATTACTAGCCTGAGCGGCGGCAATCAGCAGAAAGTGGTGTTGGGCAAGGCGCTGCTGACCGGGCCGCAGGTGGTGTTTCTTGATGAGCCGACGCGCGGAATTGACGTCGGTGCCAAAACGGACGTTTACCACCTGATTGGTGCGATGGCGCGCCAGGGGCTGGCGGTGATGTTCTCTTCGTCGGAGCTGGATGAGGTGGTCTCACTGGCCGACCGGGTGATGGTGATGGCGGACGGGCAGCTGACAGCCGATCTGCCGCGCGAACGGGCCGATCGCGAAACGCTGATCCGCGCCTCAACCCCTCATGCATAAGGATAAGGCAATGCAAACCAAGTATCGGTTGTATATGTATTTGCTGCAGGCGCGCACCTTCATCGCCCTGTTGCTGGTGGTGCTGTTCTTCAGCAGCATGGTGCCGAATTTTCTGACCGTCTCTAATCTGCTGATCATGACGCAGCACGTGGCGATTACCGGGTTGCTGGCGGTTGGCATGACGCTGGTGATCCTCACCGGCGGCATCGACTTGTCGGTCGGCGCGGTGGCCGGTTTGTGTGGGATGATTGCCGGTGCGCTATTGACCGTCGGTATCCCGCTGTGGGAGGGCAATCGGCTGTTTCTCAACGTTTTTGAAGTGATCGGCGCGGTGGCGCTGTTGGGCGTGTTGTTGGGTTTGATCAACGGCACGCTGATCACGCGGCTCGGCGTTGCGCCATTCATCTGCACCCTGGGTGCGATGTACGTGGCGCGTGGGGCGGCGTTGCTGACGGCGGACGGCAAAACCTATCCCAATCTGGTGGGCATGGAAGCGCTGGGCAACACCGGTTTCGCTGCCCTGGGGTCCGGCACCTTTTTGGGGATTTACAACCCGATTTGGCTGATGTTGGCCATCGTGTTGTTGGGGATCTATCTCACTAAGAAAACGCCGCTGGGCCGTTATATCTATGCCATTGGCGGCAATGAGCCGGCGGCGCGGCTGTCGGGGGTGCCGATCGTCAAAGTGAAAATGTTCGTCTATGCGTTTTCCGGGCTGTGCGCGGCGCTGGTGGGGCTGGTCATCGCTTCACAATTGCAAACCGCGCACCCGATGACCGGCAATATGTTCGAGATGGACGCCATCGGCGCGACGGTGCTGGGCGGTACGGCGCTCAGCGGTGGTCGCGGCAGGGTATTCGGTTCGATCATCGGCGCCTTTGTGATCGTTTTTCTGGCGGACGGCTTGGTGATGATGGGCGTCAGCGAATTCTGGCAAATGGTGATTAAAGGGCTGGTGATCGTCACCGCCGTGGTGATTGACCAGTTCCAGCAGCGTTTGCAGAGCAAGGTCATTTTGATGCAGCGCCAGGAAAAAAAAGCGGTGCAGCCGCTGGCTGAGGTGAGCCATGGCTAAAGCGGATTGCATTGTCGCGTTGGACGAGGGCACCAGCAACGCCAAGGCCGTGGTGGTGGATGCGCAGGGTACGATCGTCGCCAGAGCCAGCAGGCCACTGACGTTGCAGACGCCGCAGCCCGGTTGGGTGGAGCAACGGGGTGAGACCTTGCTGGCGGCCTCTTTGGCGGTGTTGCGGGAGGCTATTGCGTTGGCCGGATCATCCCGCATTGCCGGTATCGCCATCAGCAACCAGCGTGAAACCGCCATCGGCTGGCGGCGTTCCAACGGCCAGCCTATTGGGCCAGCCTTAACTTGGCAGTGCGCGCGTTCCGCCGATTTCTGCGAACGGCTGCGGCGCGATCGGCAGGAGGAAGCAGTGCGTCGCGCCACCGGTTTGCCGCTTTCACCCTTGTTCTCGGCGTCGAAAATGCGTTGGTTGCTCGATCACTGCGAAGAGGGACAGCGGTTGGCGGAGAACGGCGAGCTGTGCCTGGGCACCATCGATGCCTGGCTGCTGTGGCAGTTGAGCGGAGGACAGGCATTCGGTTGCGATATCTCCAACGCCGCTCGCACTCAGCTGCTGAACCTTGTTTCCGGCGATTGGGACGAGCAGATGCTGGCGCTGTTCAATATTCCCCGTCAGGCGCTGCCGACGATCCATCCCTCCAGCCATCTGTTCGGTACGACGTTGGGATTGGACGGCATTGCCGACGGCATTCCAATTGCTGCGATGGTAGGGGATTCGCATGCGGCGCTTTATGGCCATGCGCTGGGTCAGGCTGGGCAGGTCAAAGCCACCTATGGCACCGGATCATCGGTGATGGCGCCAATCGCCGACGCGCAATGCGATACGAGCGCTCTGGCAACGACCATCGCTTGGCATGACGGTGGACGCATGCAGTACGCACTGGAGGGCAATATTCCCCACACCGGCGACGCTATCGCCTGGATGCTGGATATCGCCGCCATGCCGGCGGAGGACGAAGCGCCGTTGAGTGAACTGCCTGTTCGCGTGCCCGACAGCGGTGGCGTCTATTTTGTACCTGCGCTGACCGGTGCCGGCGCACCCTGGTGGGATGAGCAGGCGCGCGGCGTGGTTTGCGGGCTCAGCCGCGGCACGCGGCGAGAACATTTGGTGCGGGCCGCTTTTGAATCGGTGGCTTATCAAATCGCCGATGTGATCGGCGTACTGCGGCAACAACCGGGTTTTGCGCTGCAGGGGCTGATGGCCGATGGCGGCCCCAGCCGCAATGACTGGCTGATGCAGTTTCAGGCCGATCTGCTGGGTTGCCCGGTGTGGCGCAGCAACACGGCGGAACTGTCGGCCCTGGGGGCGGCGTTGATGGCAATGCGCAGCCTGTGGGGAGCTACCGATCGGCAACTGGCGGCACTGTTGCCTCAACATGATGAGTTTAAACCCGATATGCAGCGCCACCACCAGCTGCAGGAAAACTACAGCGCGTGGCGGCAGGCGGTACAGCGCACCTTGTGGCGGCCGCAGACGGCCTCATTGATAACAGGAGAACAATCATGAATCGTGACTTCACGGGGAAAACCGTGGTGATTACCGGCGCATGCCGCGGCATTGGCGCCGGTATCGCCGAGCATTTCGCCAGTTTGGGTGCCAATCTGGCGATCGCATCGAATGCGGAGCGCATTCTGACCGCGGCGGAAACGCTGCGCCAGCGTTATCGGGTGGCGGTGCTGCCGGTCATCCTCGACGTTACCGATGAAGCACAGGTAGTTGATTTTTATCGTCAGGTCTGGGAGCGATTTGGCGCGATCGACGTTTCTATTCAGAACGCCGGGGTGATCACTATCGATCGTTTTGACCAGATGCCCAAAAGCGATTTTGAGAAAGTGTTGGCGGTAAATACTACGGCGGTCTGGCTCTGCTGCCGGGAGGCGGCTAAATATATGGTCGGCCAGCGCAAGGGGCGCCTGATCAACACCTCTTCCGGCCAGGGGCGTAACGGGTTTATTTACACACCGCATTACGCCGCCAGCAAAATGGGGGTGATCGGCATTACGCAGAGTTTAGCGCTTGAGCTGGCGCCACATGGCATCACCGTCAATGCATTCTGCCCCGGCATCATTGAAAGCGAGATGTGGGAATATAACGACCGCGTTTGGGGAGAAATTCTCAGCGGCCCGGAAAAAACTTACGGCAAAGGGGAGTTGATGGCCGAGTGGGTGGCGGGTATTCCGCTCAAGCGTGCCGGGCAACCCGAAGATGTGGCGGGTCTCGTGGCCTTCCTTGCCTCAGATGATGCCGATTATATCACCGGCCAAACCATCAATGTGGATGGCGGGTTAATCATGTCTTAACGTGACGATGTCACAAAAAGCGCGGCGTCGGATCGGCGCCGCATCAATCGCTTACATTTTCCCGCCATTGCAATCCACACGGTTGCCCCCATATCCTTATAAATTCGACGTTTTGAGAAGCTTTCTCATCAATTTGTTCGCTAAAGCCGTTTACTGCCGAATATGCCAGCAGATATGTGGTTTTATCGTGCCGCAGGGTTTCCCTGCCGCAGCGGGAAATGCTAACTTAAGGGTTAGGGACGCCACGTTTTGGCATCGTTCATCCGATTCACTCGGCATCGCGGGAAAGAATGTGAAATATTTGCTGATTTTTTTGTTGGTTCTGGTGATCTTCGTGATTTCCGTCACTTTGGGTGCGCATAACGATCAGGTGGTCAATTTTAACTATCTGGTTGCGCAGGGCGATTATCGCGTATCGACCCTGTTGGCCACGCTGTTTGGCGCCGGCTTCGTTCTCGGTTGGATCATTTGCGGCCTGTTCTACCTGCGCACGCGCATTGCGCTGGGCCGCGCCGAGCGCAAGATCAAAAGGCTGGAGCTGCAGCTTGAGCAGCCCGCTGAACCGGCGGCTCAGGCCGTTGTCAGCAAGGAATAACCCTCTATGTTAGAACTGCTGTTTCTGTTGCTGCCCGTGGCTGCCGCGTACGGTTGGTACATGGGGCGCAGAAGCGCTCAGCAGGATAAACAGCAAGAAGCCAACCGCCTGTCGCGCGAATACGTGGCAGGGGTGAACTTTCTGCTTTCCAACCAGCAGGACAAGGCGGTCGATCTGTTCCTCGACATGTTGAAAGAGGACAGCAACACCGTTGAAGCCCACCTGACGCTGGGTAACCTGTTCCGTTCGCGCGGTGAAGTCGACCGCGCCATCCGCATCCATCAGGCTTTGATGGAAAGCGCTTCCCTGACCTTCGAACAGCGCCTGCTGGCGGTACAGCAGCTGGGCCGCGACTATATGGCGGCCGGGCTGTACGATCGCGCGGAAGACATGTTCAGCCAGTTGACTGACGAAGCGGATTTCCGCGTATCGGCGCTGCAGCAGTTGCTGGTGATCCATCAGGCCACCAGCGATTGGCAGAAAGCCATCGACGTGGCGGAAAAGCTGGTCAAGCTGGGCAAAGAGAAACAGCGCGTCGAGATTGCGCATTTCTACTGTGAGCTGGCATTGCAGGCGATGGGCAGTGACGATCTCGATCGGGCGATGAGCTTACTTAAGCGTGCGGACGCGGCCGATAAACAGTGTGCACGAGTATCCATCATGTTCGGGCGCATCTACATGGCGCAAAACGACTACGCCAAAGCGGCAGAGTCGCTGCAGCGCGTACTGAGCCAGGACAAAGAATTGGTCAGCGAAACGCTGCCGATGCTGCAGGAATGCTACACGCATCTGCCGGAACAACAGCACAACTGGGCTGAATTCCTTAAGCGCTGCGTAGAAGAAAACACCGGCGCTACCGCCGATCTGATGTTGGCCGAGATCATCGAGCAGCACGAAGGGCGCGACGTGGTGCAGGTCTATATCAACCGTCAGCTACAGCGTCATCCTACTATGCGGGTGTTTTATCGGTTGATGGATTATCACCTGGCGGACGCCGAAGACGGCCGTGCGAAAGAGAGTCTGCTGTTGTTGCGCGATATGGTCGGCGAGCAAATTCGCACCAAGCCGCGTTACCGCTGCCACAAGTGCGGATTTACCGCACACTCGCTCTATTGGCATTGTCCGTCGTGCCGCGCCTGGTCATCGGTCAAACCGATCCGCGGTCTGGACGGACAATAACGCGGCGGCGCGACAAAATAAAACGGGGCGATTCATCGCCCCGTTTTTCTACGTTCATCGCTTACTTTTTCTTGCCGCCTTTGGCGCCGGTTTTCAACAGCTGACGCAGTTTCTTCAGCTCTTTCTGGCTCAGCGGCTGTTCAATCTCTTCTTCAGTGCTTTGATTGTCGATCTCGCCGTGGTGCAGCTCATCCGCCTTTTTGGTCGGTTTTTCTGCCTTGGCGGCGGGGGCGCTGAAGCTGCTTTCCAGGCGCTGGCACACTTCCACGCTCAATGAAAACTCGTTTTCAGCGGCGGCGGCGCGGATTTTTTCCTTCAGTGCCAGAGGAATTTTAATGGTAAGTGTCGATATCTCGCTCATTTTGAAAGCCTTTCTGCAGGAAGATGCCTTCAAGCTAAGCCACTGGCGATCGGGTGTCTAGTGTGTAATAAAAATTTAATATTTTTGTAACAGTGTAAGGCGAGCAAGATGCGGTTTTTTCAGGCGGGAAACAGAGGCAGGGCCCGAGCGAGCGGGCCCTGTACCGGAAACATTATTTGTAGATGACCGCGGTGCCGCTCAGCATGTTGTTACCACCGGCGGAGATGATGCGGTAGCTGCTGGCGCCCTGGGCATCCGCTTTAGCGGCCAGTTTTTTCTCCAGGCTGCTGAGGGTGGTCGCATGACCTGCGGAAACGACGCCGGTGGCGGTCAAGCTATCGGCCTGCTGGCTGCTGATCGGCTCAGCGGCGAAAGTGGCGAAAGAGGTCAGTGCGATAGCGGCAGCGGCTGCAAAATATTTGATGGTTTTCATAGGTGACTCCAGTCTGTTTATTTAGGAAGGAAGCCATTCGCTTCCGATGTGGTGAATAATAAAGCATCTTGGCCGATTGAAAATCTGATAATGCTGAGTAATTTATTCAAAATATTTGATTGATAATTTACGCATCTTTACGGCGTTTTACGCTGCGTGGTTTATCGCTGGCGCGGTTTCGTTGACGCGCCATGACAAAGGTGAGAGGTAACATGACAGAGCGCCGGTGCGCGCTGCGGCTGGGATTTCTGGCCCCCGGCATGTAGAATGCGGCGGTCAGTTTCGCGGGTGAGTCCCTGATTATGTCTATTTTACAGAAGGTAGAAGAAATGAAGTCTGAAAATAACGCTAATAACAATGACTTAAAATCATCTCCAATCGTTGTGGCGTTAGATTACGCCGATAAGAATGCCGCGCTGGCGTTCGCCGACCGTATCGATCCGCAAGACTGCCGGCTGAAAGTGGGCAAAGAAATGTTCACGCTGTTCGGGCCGCAGCTGGTGCGCGATCTGCACGGGCGTGGCTTCGACGTATTTCTTGACCTGAAATTCCACGATATTCCCAATACCACCGCGCATGCGGTCGCGGCGGCGGCCGAGCTGGGCGTTTGGATGGTCAACGTCCACGCCAGCGGCGGCGCGCGCATGATGACCGCCGCTAAAGAAGCGCTGACGTCATTCGGGGCGGATGCGCCGCTGCTGATCGCCGTGACGGTGCTCACCAGTATGGAAGCGGAAGACCTGCGCGGCATTGGTATCGAAGCCAGCCCGGCGGAACACGCCGAGCGCCTGGCGCGCCTGACCCGCGACTGCGGGCTGGACGGCGTGGTGTGTTCGGCTCATGAAGCGCAGCGCCTGAAGGCCGCCTGCGGGCAGGCTTTCCAGCTGGTGACGCCGGGGATCCGCCCTGAAGGCAGCGCGGCGGGCGATCAGCGCCGCATTATGACGCCAGTGCAGGCGCAGGCCGCTGGCGTGGACTACATGGTGATTGGGCGTCCGATCACCCAATCTGCGGATCCGGCCGCGACGCTGCGCGCGATCCGCGCCTCTTTGGCCTGAGGAACCGCCGATGAATGACGATAACAGCCGCCTGGTGTATTCCACGGACACCGGCCGCATCAAGCAGGAAGACGTTAAACCGCAACGCGCCAAGGGCGACGGCATCGTGCGCATCCAGCGTCAGACTAGCGGCCGCAAGGGGAAGGGCGTGTGCCTGATTACCGGCGTCGATCTGGATGACGCTGCGCTCGACAAACTGGCGGCCGAACTGAAAAAGAAATGCGGCTGCGGCGGTTCGGTGAAAGACGGGATCATCGAGATCCAGGGCGATAAACGCGATCTGCTCAAACAGCTACTGGAAGCCAAAGGCATGAAGGTCAAACTGGCGGGCGGTTGAGGCGAATCGCCATGCCGCAGTGCAATGCTGCGGCATGGCTTGAGGCTGTTGCTGCCGGGAGTTAGCCCGTTAACGGCGAAAGAACCATAGACTTAAAGTAAAGCAGACCTGAAATCATCGTTATTGGTTAATACGTCAAAGCGCCGAAGCGCTTTTGCCAGCCTGTCGGCCGAGGGCGCTCGGTCAAGTTATTTACCAACCTGGTGACCGATGATGCCCCCTACCGCAGCCCCACCCAGCGTGCCCAACGCGCTGCCGTCTGTCAGCACTGCGCCGCCGACTGCACCGGCGCCGGCGCCGATAGCGGTGTTGCGATCGCGTTTGGACATGTTGGAACAGGCGCTCAGTGAAAATGCCAGAGTCAGAGCCAGAGCGGCGGTGGCGAAACGTTTATTGATAATCATCATAATGACTTCTCCTTAGCATTGGCTATATGGAAGTGCCCTCTAAGTATAGGCGCTAACCATAAATCAGGCCTGCTGTTGATTCCCGTACAGTATCGATATAAAAAATGGCACTTTTTGTTAACGGCCGAATAATTAGCAGGTTACGGCCCAAAAGTGACCGAAACTGAGTATAGGTTTCTCTGAAAGGATAAACAGGTAAATAGTCTTAAAATCCCGTTGCACAAGGGAAACGGCGCGCGGCGTGGCCCGCGCGACGCGAGAGGTGCGGTGGCGGCCCGCGTTATTCGTTGACCAGCTCCACCTGTACGCCCTGGCGTTTCAGCTGATGCTGATACTCCAGCGCCAGGCGTGAATCGGTGATCACTCGGCTGATTTGCCCCGGCTGCGCCAGCGGGTTGGGTTGGATCTGGCCGAATTTGCTGGAGTCCGTCAGCACGATATTCTCCACGCCCTTGGCCAGCACCGCGCTGACCACGTCGGCGCGCATCATGTCGCGGCCGGTAAAGCCGGTTTCGGCCTGAAAGCCGTCAATGCCGATAAACGCCTTGTTGAAATGCACCTGCTGAATGCACAGCCGTGTGAGCGGGCCGACCACGGTCTCGCTTTTCTTCTGATACATGCCGCCGAGGACAATCACGTCGCAGTCGGTTTCTTTCAGCAGGTTGGCGATATAGTGGCTGACGGTGATCAGCGTAATACGCTTGCGTTCGGCGATGTAGCGCGCCAGCAGGGCGTTGGCGCTGCCGCTCTCGATGAAGATCGTCTCACCGTCGTTGACCTGCGCCGCGGCGTACTGTGCCAATCGTTGTTTGAGGGTGAAATTGGACATCATGCGAGCGTCGACGTCGTCGCTTTCCAACGCCACGGCGGAACCGTGTACGCGCTTCAAATAACTGCGTTTTTCCAGCAGGTTGAGATCCTGCCGGATGGTGACTTCCGATACGCCCGAGGCCCGCGCCAGCTCATTGACGCTGATCCGCCGGCGATCGTTAACCAACTGCAATATGGTCTGTTGTCGTAAATTCATATCGGCCTGATGATGCGGCCGCCAAGGCGCGGCCGCTAAGAGTCAAAGGTTTAAAGAGTATGTTCTGTGCGCGCAATAATATCATCCTGCGCCTCAGGGGATAATGCGGTAAAGAAAGCGGAATAGCCAGCTACGCGAACCACTAAATCACGATATTGGTCAGGGTGTTGCTTCGCCGCCAGCAGCGTTTCGCGCGACACGATGTTGTACTGCACATGCCAACCGCGATAGCTCTCGAAGAAGGTGCGCAACATCAGCATCAGCTTTTCCCGATCGCGCGGGTTGTCCAGCGTCGCCGGATTCAGCTTTTGATTGAGCAGCACGCCGCCAAGGATCGCCTCGGTTGGCAACTTGGCGAGCGAATTGAACACCGCCGTTGGCCCCAGGTGGTCGGTGCCGGACGCCGGGCTGGCGCCTTCCGCCAGAGGCTGGTGCGCCTTGCGCCCATCCGGCGTGGCCAGGGTGGCGGCGCCGAAGGGCACGTTGGCCGAAATCGACGAGGTGCCGGCGTAGTAGCCGCCGCCGATCGGCCCGCGGCCGAAGCGGGTGTTGCGGTACTGCTTCAGTTCCTCGATGTAGGTTTGGTAGGCGCGCACCAGCAGCCGATCGACGTCGTCCACATCGTTGCCGTATTTGGGCGCGGCGTTGAGCAGCCGCTGGCGCAGCTGTTCGCCATCCAGTCCGGCGAAGTCTTCGGCCAGCGCGGCCGCCAGTTGCTGCTGGCCGATTGCCCCTTGGTCGAACACCAGTTTGCGCACCGCCGCCAGGCTGTTGCCCAGGTTGGCGATGCCGACCTGCAGGCCGGAAACCCAGTCGTATTTGGCGCCGCCTTGCTTGATGCTTTTGCCGCGTTCAATGCAGTCATCCACCAGCGCGGAGCAGAGGATATCGTGGGCGTTCTCCTCCAGCACGCTGTCCACCACGCACTCGATCTCGATCGACTTGCGCGTGTAGTAGCGAATTTGCCGATCCCAGGCGGTTAAGACCTGTTCGAAATCGGCGAAGTTTCCTTTGGACAGCGCCTGTTCCTGCGGCAGGAAGATCTGCCCGGAGGTGGCGTCGCGGCCTTGTTCCAGCGCCGCCAGCAGCACGCGGGCGAAGTTGATGAAGCTCATGCCGGTGCAGCGATAACCCCATTTGCCGCCGACGGCGGTCTCGATACAGCCGATGGCGGCGTAGTCGTAAGCGTCCTGCGGCTCGACCCCCAGCTTGATGAACTCGGGAATGACGATTTCGTCGTTATTGAATGCCGGCATGCCGAAGCCGCAGCGGATCACCTGTACGCAGGCGTCGAGGAAATCGGCGCTCATCCCGGCGTGGTAACGCACGCTGAGGTTGGGCTGGGTGGAACGCAGGCGGCCGCAGGATTCGAGAATGGCGTAGGACAGCGGATTGACCGCGTCACACGGCCGCCCATCGACCCGTTTTTGCCCGCCGATGGTGACGTTTTGGTACAGCGGGCTGCCGGCGGAGGCCTTGGAGTGCGAGCCGGAGCGGATCTTGTTGATCTCCAGCAGCTTCAGCCAGCAGCTGTGCAGCAGCTCGATGGCGTCTTCCCGCGCCAGGTTTTGCTCCAGCTCCACGTCGCGCCGATACCAGGGATAAAGATATTGGTCGAGGCGACCGAAGGAAACCGAATGGCCGTTGGATTCGATCTGCAACGTCAGCTGGATGAAGTAGCACAGTTGCAGCGCCTGCCAGAAGGTTTGCGGCGGGCGATGGGCGATCAGGTCGCAGTTGTCTGCGATAGCCAGCAGCTCGGTGCGACGCCAGTCGCGGGTTTCGCGTTGCGCCATATCGCGCGCCAGGCGTGCGAAGTGTAGGATGTGCTCACTCAGCGCCGTCAGCACGATATCGATAGCGTTGAGAAACTGCGCTTTGTGCAGATCTTCCCACTCGGTCAGGCGCAGGCGGCTGCGGCGCGCGTTCACTTTTTCGCGCAGGCCGTCGAGGCCATGTTCCAGTAGCAGCGGGAAGTTGACCGCCAGATGGGCGTCGCCAGAGGTCATGTTGCCCTCGGCCTTGATGATGCCGGTGGCCAGCAGCGCCTTTTGTTCGTCGGTGAACATGCCGTAGCAGCGATCCTGCACCGTTTGGCCGCGCCACCATGGGCACAGACGGTGCAAAATCGCCTTATTCTCTTCGCTGACCGAGAAGCCGGCACCCGGCCGGTCTGCCAACTGGTCTATCTCGTTTTCTATCCAGCCGACGGTGTATTCGGGGAAGATCGGCGCGGCGCGCAGCTCGCTGGCCTGGTTGCCGACGATCAGCTCGTCGTTGGCGATCCAGATGCTGCGCTTCGCCAGGTGGTTGGCCAGCGCCAGCGCACGGCGCACCGGCAGCGGCCGATCCTGATGCTGCTGATAGGCCTCGGTATAGTGCTGCGCGCGTTCGGTGCACACCGGCGGTTTGACGATGTGGATCAGCGCGTTCTTATGCGCCTGAATACGGGCGCTGAGGGTGGTCAAATCCAATGTGGTCATGGCGTTATCCTCGCAAAATGGCGGTCAGGCCTTTGGCGCCGGCGTACGTTTCGGCGAAGGCCAGCAGATCGGGCGCGTCCAGCGGTGTGCGGGCGGCGCGGTAGGGTTCGCCGAGCAGGTGATACTTGTTGATGCCCAGCGTGTGGTACGGCAGAAAGTGGATCTCCGATACGCCGATCTCGTCGGCGGCGAAGTCGACAATCGCGCGGACAGAGTGGCGATCGGCATTGAAATCGGGGATCAGCGGTACGCGCACGGTCATTGGCACGCCGTGCGCCGCCAGCCGGCGAAAATTGTTCATCACCCGGCGGGCCGAGCCGCCGGTCCAGGTTTTGAAACGCGCTTCATCGGTGTGTTTGAGATCGGCCAACAGCAGATCCAGCCAGGGCAACGAAGGGGCGATGTAATGCCACGGCACGTGCAGACAGGATTCGACGGCGGTGTGGATGCCGGCTTCGCGACCGCGCCGCAGCAGCTCCGCCGCGACCTCCGGCTGCATAAAGGGTTCGCCGCCGGACAGCGTTAAACCGCCGCCGCTGCGCAGGTAGAAAGGCTTATCCCGCATCACCTCGGCCATGATATCGTCGGGGTTGACCACGCTGCCGCACAGGCTGAGCGCGCCGGTTGGGCAGGCGGCGGCCAGCGCCGCGTAGTCGTCTGCGCTGATGACGTCGCGCCGCAGCGTCAGTGCGCCCTCGTCACGTAGCAGGCCTTGTGGGCAGCGCTCGGTGCACAGCGTACAGCCGCTCAGACACAGGCGCTCGTCAAACAGCAGATCCGCGTGGCGCGAGCGGCTTTCCGGGTTCTGACACCAGCGGCAGCTCAGCGGGCACCCTTTTAAAAAGACCACGCTGCGGATGCCGGGGCCATCATGGGTCGAGTAGCGCTGCAGATTGAAGAACATGAATCACCCGTTTGGCGTTGCTGAATCTTTCGCCATTAAAGATCTTTCGAATGAAAGTTGAATTGATTTTGATCAAAAGTTGACGGGGTTTTTGCCCTATGATGATCAGAGTTTGAATCCGCCCACAGAACATGACACAGGAGTCCGTGATGGAGCTTTATCTCGATACCGCCGATGTGACCGCGGTAAAACGCCTGGCGCGCATTCTGCCGCTGCACGGCGTCACCACCAACCCGAGCATCGTGGCGAAGGAAGGCAAGCCGATCTGGGAAGTGCTGCCTGCGCTGCGCGACGCCCTTGGCGGCACCGGCAAGCTATTCGCGCAGGTGATGGCGGCCGATGCGGAGCGCATGGTGGCGGAGGCGTCGCTGCTCAGCCAGCGGGTACCGGGGCTGGTGGTGAAGATCCCGGCAACCGCGGAGGGATTGGCGGCGATCAAGAAGCTTAAAACGATGTCCATCCCGACGCTGGGCACCGCGGTGTACGGTGCCGGGCAGGGGCTGTTGGCCGCCTTGGCCGGGGCGGAATATGTGGCGCCTTACGTCAATCGGGTTGACGCGCAGGGCGGCGACGGTATTGAAATGGTGCACGAGCTACAGCAGCTGCTGAGCCTGCACGCGCCGTCGGCGCAGGTGCTGGCCGCCAGCTTCAAAACGCCGCGCCAGGCGCTGGAATGCCTGCTGGCGGGCTGCCAGGCCATCACGCTGCCGGTGGATGTGGCGGAGCAGTTCCTCAGTGCGCCGGCGGTGCAGGCCGCGGTCGAGAAATTCGAGCAGGATTGGCAGGGGGCGTTCGGCTCAACGCTGTTAGGCTAAAGCCAGTAAAAAGGGCGCCGCGGCGCCCTTGCTTGATGCTCGGTTCGTTTAGCCGCGGCCGGTCTCCTCTCGCAGCGCGGCGCCGACCTCGTGCGTCGTCGGCTGTTCGGAACGCAGCGCCCGGCGGATCGCGAAGAAGGCGGCAATCAGCATGGTTACCGCCACCAGCATAAAGAACCCGCACAGCGCGGCGTTGATCTGGTTGCTGAACACGATGGTTTCCATGTCTTTCAAAGACTTGGCCGGCGCAATGATCGTGCCTTGCTCGATGCCGGTGGAGAACTTCTTCGCCTGCGCCAGGAAGCCGATGCTCGGTTTTTCGTGGAAGATCTTCTGCCAGCCGGCGGTCATGGAGGTCACGAACAGCCAGGCGGTCGGTAAAATGGTGACCCAAGCGTAGCGCTGTTTTTTCATCTTGAACAGCACCACGGTGCCGAGGATTAGCGCCATCGACGCCAGCATCTGGTTGCCGATACCGAACAGCGGCCACAGGGTATTGATGCCGCCGAGCGGATCGACCACGCCCTGATACACGAAGAAACCCCAACCGGCCACCGCCACCGTGGTGCCCGCCAGGTTGCCGAACCAGGAACGGTTGTTGGCCAACTGCGGTACCGCCACGCCCACCAAATCCTGCACCATAAAGCGACAGGCGCGGGTACCGGCGTCGACGGCGGTCAGGATGAACAGCGCTTCGAACAGAATGGCGAAGTGGTACCAGAAGGCCATCATCGCCCGGCTGTTGAACACCTCGCTGATGATGTGCGCCATGCCCACGGCGAAGGTCGGGGCGCCGCCGGCGCGCGACAGGATGGAGTTCTCGCCCACCTCTTTGGCGATCAGCGCCAGCGTTTCCGGCGTGACGATAAAGCCCCAGCTGTTGATCACCTGCGAAGCATTTTCTACCGTGGTGCCGATCAGTGCCGCCGGCGAGTTCATGGCGAAGTAAACGCCCGGATCCAGCACCGAGGCGCAGATCAGCGCCATGATGGCGACGAAAGACTCCATCAGCATGGCACCGTAGCCAATAAAGCGAATGTGGCTTTCGCGTTCTACCAGCTTGGGCGTGGTGCCGCTGGAGACCAGCGCGTGGAAGCCGGAAATGGCGCCGCAGGCGATGGTGATGAACAGGAACGGGAACAGGGCGCCGGCGAACACCGGGCCGCTGCCGTCGATGAAGCGCGAGACCGCCGGCATTTTCATCTCCGGCATGGCGAAGACGATGCCGATGGCCAGGCCGATGATGACGCCGATTTTCATAAAGGTGGAAAGATAGTCGCGCGGCGCCAGCAGCAGCCACACCGGCAGCACCGAGGCAACGAAGCCGTAGATCACCAGCACCCAGGTCAGGGTGGTGCCGTGCAGCGTGAAGAATGGCCCCCAGTAGGGGTCTTGCGCCACGTTGCCGCCGTAAATGATCGCCAGCAGCATCAGCACGAAGCCGATCACCGAGATTTCAGCGATCTTGCCCGGCCGAATAAAGCGCATATAGATGCCCATGAACAGGGCGATCGGGATGGTGGCGGCGATGGTGAACAGCCCCCATGGGCTGTCGGCCAGCGCTTTTACCACCACCAGCGCCAACGCCGACAGGATGATGATCATCACCCCCAGCGCGCCGAGCATGGTGATCACCCCGGCGAATGCCCCCAGCTCTTGCTTGGCCATTTCCCCCAGCGAACGTCCGTCGCGGCGCGTGGAGATGAACAGTACCAGGAAGTCCTGCACCGCACCGGCCAGCATAACGCCAACCAGGATCCAGATGGTTCCCGGCAGGAAGCCCATCTGCGCGGCCAGGATCGGCCCCACCAGCGGCCCGGCGCCGGCGATGGCGGCGAAGTGGTGGCCGAACAGCACCCATTTGTTGGTGGGCACGTAGTCCAGGCCGTCGTTGTGGCGTTCTGCCGGGGTCAGACGGCGGTCGTCCAGTTCAAAGACCTTGTCGGCAATGAACCGGCTGTAGAAGCGGTAGGCGATGCTGTAGCAGGCGACGGCGGCGACCACCAGCCAGACGGCGTTGACGTGTTCGCCGCGGCTGAGCGCCAGCATGGCGAAGGCGAAGGCGCCGACCAACGCCACCAGCAGCCAGATAAGTCCTGACCTGATGTTTTTCATGAAACAACTCCTTGGCGTACAGAGGTAAAAATCGACGTTGTTATTAGGAATGACGTTTTAACAGTAGAAGTT
Source organism: Serratia sp. PF-27 (assembly GCF_030053255.1). Lineage (NCBI taxonomy): Bacteria > Pseudomonadati > Pseudomonadota > Gammaproteobacteria > Enterobacterales > Yersiniaceae > Serratia > Serratia sp. PF-27. Next base: position 649,437 of record NZ_JASGBT010000015.1, on the reverse strand, counting down.
TTGCCGCCTAACCGCGGCAGGTCGGATGAGAAATGTGAAGCAGGTGGGGTTTTAGTGTAAAAACAACGTGATGAAACTGCATTGGCGCAGGCTGTCGCTCACGCAATCCTCAGCAGTTATTCATTCTGCATTTTCACGGCGCGCACAGCGAATCATCGTCGTTTTTTATCTGGGCACGGCGTCTGGCAACTTATTATTTTATCTGTCGAGGCGTGCCGAAATAAAATCATTCATACCGTGTTATACCTTTATTTCAACCCGCAGGTTTAATCATTCATAAAATAAATAATAAAGTCACGAAAGGAATTTAATTATGATAAATAAAATCATCGAAGGGTATTTACCGCAGCTCACGGCCATTCGGCACGATATTCATCAGCACCCTGAACTGGGTTTCGAAGAGTTTCGCACCAGCGATCTGGTGGCGGATTATCTGAATTCGTGGGGCTATGAGGTGCACCGCGGATTGGCGGGCACCGGCGTGGTGGGTACGCTGCGGGTGGGCGACGGCGTTAAACGCCTCGGATTGCGTGCCGATATGGACGCTCTGCCGATCGAAGAGAACAACGGCAAGCCCTGGCGCAGCAGCGTGGCCAACCGCATGCACGCCTGCGGCCATGATGGTCACACCACTATGTTGCTCGGTGCCGCCCGCTATCTGGCGCAAACGCGCAACTTCAACGGCACGCTGCACCTGATTTTCCAACCGGCGGAAGAGATGCTGAACGGCGGCGCGCGCATGGTGGAACAGGGGCTGTTCGAGCGCTTCCCCTGCGACGCCATCTTCGCCATGCACAACATGCCGGGGATGCCGCTCGGCGAGTTCTTCTTCCAACATGGTCCGTTTATGGCCTCGATGGATCAGTTCAACGTGCGGGTGCAGGGGCGTGGCGGCCACGGCGCCATCCCGCAGCTGGCGGTCGATCCGGTGCTGGTGGCCTCGCATATCACCGTCGCGCTGCAGAGCATCGTTTCGCGCAATATCGATCCGCTGGAGGCGGCGGTGATCACCGTCGGCAGCATCAAGGCCGGTGAAGCGGCCAACGTGATCCCGGACAGCGCGGAGATGAAGCTCAGCGTGCGCTCGCTGGATCGCCAGGCGCGCGCCACCTTGCTGGCACGTATTCCGGCGCTGATCGAGGCGCAGGCGGCAAGCTTCGGCGCGCATGCGGTGGTGGAACACGTTAACGGCACGCCGGTACTGGTCAACGACGAAGCGATGACCCGTTTCGCCCACCGTGTGGCGGAGCAGCAGTTCGGCGCCGCCCGCGCGCACTACGGTGCCCGGCCGCTGATGGGCAGCGAAGATTTCGCCTTCATGCTCGATGCGCATCCGCGGGGCTGCTACCTGATCGTAGGCAACGGCGATGGCGAAGGCAGCTGCATGGTGCATAACCCGGGATATGACTTTAACGACGGCTGCCTGGCGGCCGGCAGCCAGTATTGGGGAGCGTTGGCGGAAGCGTATTTAAAATAAACGCGAAAAATAATAACAGGGAAGGTCATGATGAGTGAAAATACGGCTGAAACCCAAGCGGAAATAATATCGGCCCCGAAGGTCGGTGGCAAAAAGGTCATATTCGCCGCCTCCTTCGGCAATGCGCTGGAGTTTTTCGATTTCGGTATTTATAACTTCTTCGTTATTTATATCAGCGTATTGTTCTTTCCGCCATCCAGCGATCCGCATCTGGCGTTGCTGTTGGCGTTTGCCACGTTCGGCGTCAGCTTCTTCATGCGGCCGCTGGGCGGCATTCTGATTGGCGCCTATGCCGATCGCCATGGCCGCAAGCCGGCGATGATCCTGACGATTTCCTTGATGAGCCTGGGCACGGCGATGATCGGCTTTGCGCCGACCTACGCCAGCGCCGGCTATTGGGGAACCGTCACGCTGGTGGCGGCGCGCCTGATCCAGGGCGTAGCGGCGGGCGGCGAGGTGGGGGCGTCGATGTCGTTGCTGGTGGAGTCGGCGCCGCCCAACCGGCGCGGCTACTATTCCAGCTGGTCGCTGGCGACGCAGGGCATCGCCACCGTGGTTGGCGGCGTCACCGCGCTGGCGCTCAGCGCGGCCTTGCCGGTGCTTTCCGGCGAGCCGAACGCCATGGCCGAGTGGGGATGGCGCATTCCTTTCTTTATCGGCGTAGCGCTGGCACCGCTCGGTTGCTGGCTGCGTCTCGGGCTGGAAAGCGATCGGCCGTCGGTGGCGCGGGCTCACGAGCCGCCTGTGCAGTTGCGCAAACACTCGCGGGCGGTGGTGCTCGGCGTGATGCTGACCATTGGCGCCACCGTCGCCACTTACATCTCGATGTATTATCTCGGCACCTACGCGGTGAAATACCTGGGGATGGCGCAGGCCTACGGCTATGCCGCGATGCTGCTGGCGGGGCTCATCACCTTCGGCGGCAGTCTGCTGGTCGGGCACTGGTGCGATCGTTACGGCCGTCTGCCGCTGATCCGCGGGTCGCGGATCGCGATTCTGATCGTGGCCCTGCCGGCGTTTTGGTGGCTGAGCGCGGTGCCGCATCCTGCGGTGCTGCTGCTGATCGTCGCGGTGCTGGTCGGGTTGACCACGCTCGGTTCGGTGCCGACCATGTTGATGATTTCGGAGCTGTTCCCGCAGCGCATTCGTGCGCTGGGGTTTGCGTTGGTCTACAGCCTCGGGGTGGCGATCTTCGGCGGCTTCGCTCAGTACATCGCTTCGCAGTCGATCGCGCTGAGCGGTTCGCTGCTGGCGCCCGCCGTCTATCTGATGGTGGCTACGCTGGCTTCGCTGGCGGTGCTGCCATTGCTGCGTGAAACCGGCGGAGAGCCGCTGCGCTAGCCGAAAAAAAACGCCGGCGGTTTTCACCGTCGGCGCTTTGCGTTGCGACCGTTTCAGGCTGGCGTTCAGGCCGCCGGGCGGGCGATCACGCTGCGGGTTTCCATGCGCACTTCGGCGATGGTGACCTGCAAGGTATCGCTCTGGCGGTAAACCACTTCGCCTTTAATCTGCACGGTGCCGGTTTCCTGGCTGCACTGCATCTCGTCACGCACCGCGTGAATGAACGGTGCCGGGATGAAGGCAACCGCGCCGTTGTCCAGCAGGCGTACACGCAAGCCGCCACGGGTCACGTCGATGATCTCGGCGTTGAAGCGGGTATCGGTACCGGCCTTGTCCTGCAGGAAGCGGGCGTACAGCCAGTCGCCGACGTCGCGCTCCGCCATGCGGTTCAGGCGGCGGCGCTCCGCCAGCTGCACCGTGACGTCATCCTGTGGCTTTTCCGCCGGTTGCTGGTTGATGATCGCCTTCAGCAGACGATGGTTGACCATATCGCCGTATTTACGGATCGGCGATGTCCAGGTGGCGTAAGCCTCCAGACCCAGACCGAAGTGTGGCCCCGGCGTAGTGCTGATCTCGGCGAAGGTCTGGAAGCGACGGATGCGGCTGTCGAGGAACTGGGTCGGCTGCGCATCCAGGTGGCGGCGCAGTTCGCAGAAACCGTCGAGGGTCAGCAGCTTCTCGGCTTCGGCTTCCACGCCGTTGGCCTGCAGCACGGTGACCGCTTGTTCAACCAGCGCAGGATCGAAACCGGTGTGCACGTTGTACACGCCGAAGCCCAGGCGATCGCGCAGCACGATGGCGGCGCAGACGTTGGCGGCGATCATGCACTCTTCAACGATGCGGTTGGCGCTGCGGCGCTGCTCGGTAACGATCTCCAGCACGTCGCCTTTTTCACCCAGCACGAAGCGGTAGTCCGGACGATCTTTGAACACCAGCGCATGCTGGTGGCGCCAGGCATTGCGCGCATCGCAAACGCGCTTCAGCAGGGTGATTTGTTGCGCGATGGCGTCGCTCGGCGGTTGCCAGCCGGCAATGCCGTCCAGCCAGTCGGAGACTTCGTCGTACACCAGTTTGGCTTTGGATTCGATCTCGGCGGCGAAGAACTGAATATCGTCGCCTAGCGCGCCGTCGGCGGCGATGGTCACGCGGCAAGCCAGCACCTGGCGGCGCTCGTTAGGGCGCAGCGAGCACAGGTTGTCCGACAGATCGCGCGGCAGCATCGGGATGTTGAAGCCCGGCAGGTAATTGGTGAAGGCGCGCACGCGGGCGATATCGTCCAGCTTGCTGCCTTGTTCGACGTAGGCAGTCGGATCGGCGATGGCGATGGTCAACTGCAGCGAACCGTCACCGTTGTCGGTCACGTACAGCGCATCGTCCATGTCCTCGGTGCTGGCACTGTCGATGGTGACGAATTCGAGCGCGGTCAGATCTTCACGCACCAGCGCAGCGTCCGGCTCGCTGAGGGCCTGCATCTCCGGCGCCTCTTTTTCCAGGTTGTGACGCGCCAGCGTCACCCACCACGGGGCGAAATGGTCTTCGCCTTCGGTGATAAAGTGGGTCAGGTCGGCGTTGAAGCCGCGATCGCCTTTCAGCGGATGGCGGCGCATTTCCGCCACCGCCCAGTCGCCGGCCTGGAAATTGTGGGTCAGTTCACGCACCGGGCGGCACGGAATCGCATCTTTCAGCAACGGATGATCGGGCACGATGGACAGGCGATCGTCGCGCTTTTGCACGCGGCCGACAAAGCGCGACAGGAACGGCTCGACCAGAGTTTCCGGCTCGGCGATTTCGCGCTCTTTCTCGGTGTGCAGGGTGGCGATAATGCGATCCCCGTGCATGACTTTCTTCATGTACGGCGGTGGAATGAAGTAGCTTTTTTGACCGTCTACTTCAAGAAAGCCAAAGCCTTTCTCGGTCCCTTTCACGACGCCTTCAACGCGCGGGGTCTGAGAGTGAAGTTGCTGTTTAAGCTGCGCCAGCAGCGGGTTATCTTGAAACATATCGTCCAGTGAATGGGTTGTGAGTGGCAAGATTTGCGGCTGACAGTTTTACGCGAATCACCCGCTGCGAGCAAGCCTAACGTCACGGAACCCCGCGTTGCCGCGCGATTTTGCGCAAGAATGGTCAATCGAAGGGCGAACGATGAAAAACCCCGGCGCGCAGGCCGGGGTGAAGGGCGTGGGACAATCAGTCCCGCAGCGGCGTCGGCTGCAGGATTTCAATCCAGTAATCGTCTGGATCGCGAATGAACGCCACGTAGTTCATGCGGCCTTCATGCAGGCGTTTCTGGAAGGTGACGCCCAGGCGCTCAAACCGCTCGCAGGCGGCGCGCACGTCCGGCACCGTGACGCACAGGTGGCCAAAGCCGCGCGGTTCGCTGTTGCCGTTGTGGTAGTGGAAATCCGCCTGATTTTCGGTGCCGTGGTTATGGGTCAGCTCGAGAATACCCGGCTGGCTCAGCGCCCAGCGTTTGCGTTCGTCGTCATCCTGCGGGATCTGCTCGCGCGGGCTGCGCGTCAGGTAGCAGATGGTGAAAGCGGCTTCTTTGAACTCTTCCAGATAGACCGGGGTAAAGCCCAGCACGCGCGTATAGAAATCCAGCGCTTTGGCCAGATCCTTCACGCGGATCATGGTGTGGTTGAACACGTAACCGTCGGTAACCGCGTCCGGTTGGGCCGCCACGCCGGGCAGCGTCAGTAAATCATTCAGTGGCATCAGTGATCCTCCTCAGGGTGTCGGCAGACTGTAGGTGAAATCGATGCTAATCTAAAGTAATTGTTTTTAACTAAAACACTAACTAAAAGTGAATGATAGATGAAGCTGAGCCAGCTGAAGTTTTTCTGCACCGTGGTGGAACACAAAACCATCGCCGCCGCCGCCCGCGAGCTGCACTGCGTGCCTTCCAACGTCACGCTGCGGCTGCGTGAACTAGAGGAGTCGCTGGGCGGCGAGCTGTTTTTCCGCGACAAGAACCGGCTGTACGTCAATCCCAAAGGGCGGCTGTTCTATCAGCAGGCGCGCGACATCGTGGCGCAGGCGGAGCGCAGCAAGCAGCTGTTCGCCGGCGAGCATCAGCATGGGCTGCTGAACCTCGGGGCGCTGGATTTCTCGCTGGTCAGCCATTTACCGGCGCGTATTGCCAGGCTGCGCCGTTTACAGCCTCATCTGCACATCAACGTACTGAGCCGCGACTCGCTGGTGCTGGAACGCATGCTGATCGACAGCGATCTCGACCTGGCGATCACCGACGGCCCGATTGAGCATCCGTTACTGGCCAGCCAAAAGGCATTCGATGAACGGCTGGTATTGCTGATGCCGGCCGATGTCGGGGAACCCGACGCCGCCACGCTGGTGCCGCTGGAGTTTTACACGTTCAGCCGCGAATGTTCGTTTCGCCTGAAGGTGGATCACTGGCTGGCCTCGCGCGGGCTGAAACCGCGCATGACGCTGGAAATGGAGTCTTATGCCGCGATGGCGGCCTGCGTGCAGGCCGGTTGCGGCGTGGCCTGCGTGCCCGGTTCGTTGCTGCCGCTGATCTTGCCGGCACCAGGGTTGAAGGTGGTGGAAATGGGTGAGGAGGGCGTGAGCGATCTGTACTTCGTCTGGCGACGGCATCAGCTGTCCGACGAGTTGCAGACTATCCTGGAAATATTGGCGCGCCCGGCGTGAACCGGGCGCGCATGTTCAGGCAATACGCAGCGAGGGTTGCTGCTCGCTGCGGCGAATCACCACCGGGATCGACTTCGAGGTCGGGGTGCCGGTACCGTCGCCGAAGCTGGCCAGCGGCACCAGCGGGTTGGTTTCCGGGTAGTAGGCCGCCAGGTTGCCACGCGGAATGTCGTAACTCACCAGCTTGAACCCGTCCACTTTACGCACCACGCCATCGTTCCACAGGGTTTCTATCTCTACCCGTTCGCCATCCTGTAGGCCCAGTGCCGCCAGATCCTCCGGATGGATGAACAACACTTCGCGCTGGCCGTAAACGCCGCGATAGCGGTCATCCAGACCATAGATGGTGGTGTTGTACTGATCGTGCGAGCGCAGCGTCTGCAGGGTAAACGGCGCTTGCTCGTCGCCCAGCTGCGGGAACAGGGTGGTCGGCAGCGCGGCGGCGCTGAATTCCGCCTTGCCGCTCGGCGTGGCGAAGCGCAGTTCGGCGGCAGCATTGCCCAGGTAGAAACCGCCGGGCTGGTCGCAGCGCCGGTTGAAATCTTCGAAGCCGGGAATGGTGGCGGCGATATGATCGCGGATCAGCGAATAGTCGTCGGCCAGTTCCAGCCAGTCCAGCTGTTGCGTACCTAGCACGGCGTCGGCGATGCCGCAGACGATCGCCGTCTCTGAACGTTGAGTATCCGCCAGCGGTTTGCCGATGCCTTCCGAAGCGTGAACCATGCTGAATGAATCCTCGACCGTGATGTACTGCGAGCCGCTGGCCTGCATGTCCAGTTCGGTGCGGCCGAGCGTCGGCAGGATCAGCGCGTCTTTGCCGGTCACCAGGTGGCTGCGGTTAAGCTTGGTGCTGATATGCACCGTCAAATCGCAGTTGCGCAGGGCGCGGGCGGTGCGTTCGGTGTCCGGCGCTGCGGCGGCCAGGTTGCCGCCCAGCGCGATCAGCACTTTCACTTCGCCGCGCAGCATCGCTTCGATCGCTTCCACCGTGTTGTGCCCCACCGCGCGATTGGCGGTGAAGTTAAAGTGGCGTTCCAGGCTGTCGAGCAGCGCCTTCGGCGACTTCTCATCAATCCCCATGGTGCGGTTACCCTGGACGTTGCTGTGGCCGCGCACCGGGCACAGACCGGCGCCTGGTTTGCCCAGTTGCCCGAACAGCAGCTGCAGGTTGGTGATTTCACGCACCGTCGCAATAGAGTGTTTATGCTGAGTCACGCCCATCGCCCAGGTGCAGATCACCCGTTCGGCACCCTGGTAGGTGGCCGCCGCCTGGCGCAATTGCGCTTCGCTCAGGCCCGATTGCGCGGTAATGGTCTGCCACTCGGTCGCGTCCACCTGCGCCAGGTAAGCCTCCACGCCGACGCTGTGCTGTTCGATAAATGCCAGGTCGAACAGGGCGGGTTCACCAGCGGCCATACGCTGGCGGTGAGTTTCCAGCAGCGCTTTCACCATGCCGCGCACCGCTGCCATATCGCCGCCCAGATTTGGCTGGTAATAGGAAGAGCTGATCGGCGAGGATTTTGGCGTCAGCATCTGTACCGGATCCTGCGGATCGGCGAACCTTTCCAGCCCACGTTCGCGCAGGGTGTTGAAACTGACGATACGCGCGCCGCGTCGGGCGGCGTTTTTCAGGCTGTGCAACATGCGCGGGTGGTTGGTGCCGGGGTTTTGACCGAACACGAAGATGGCGTCGGCCTTTTCGAAGTCATCGATGCGGATGGTGCCTTTGCCAACGCCGATGCTCTGCTTCAGCCCGACGCCGCTCGCTTCGTGACACATGTTGGAGCAGTCGGGGAAATTGCTGGTGCCGAGCATGCGGCCGAACAGCTGATAAAGGTACGACGCTTCGTTGCTGGCGCGGCCCGAGGTATACAGCTCGATCTGGTTCGGGTTGTCCATACCGTTGATGTGCTTGGCGATCAGCGCCAGCGCGTCCGGCCAATGGATAGGCTCATAGTGGTCGGTTTCGGCGTTGTAGCGCATCGGATGGGTGAGGCGACCCTGGTATTCGAGGAAATAGTCGCTCTGCTGCTGCAGGGTGCTGACGCTGTGGGCGGCGAAGAACTCAGGCTCCACGGCGCTGCGCGTCGCTTCCCAACTGACCGCTTTGGCGCCGTTTTCGCAGAAGCTGAAGGTGCTGTGGTTGTCGTCGCCCCAGGCGCAACCGGGGCAGTCGAAGCCGCGTGCCTTGTTGACGCGCATCAGGTTGCGCATGTTTTTTAGCGTTTGTTTACTGTCGAGGACAAAGCGGGTGGTGGCTTCAAGCGAACCCCAGCCGCCCGCTGGGCCGGTATAAGGCTTGATTGACGGTTTGAATTTCATGGTGACACTTCGCAGGTGGTTGTAGCTAAAAAGTAAACGCTTTTTTATGCGTCTTGCGTATTTATGTCACAAGTTTAGGGGCGTGGCAGGCAGGCGTCTAATCGAATGGGGCAATGGCGGCATAGAGCGTATCTATCGCAGGCGGACGCTGACCTAAACAAATGGTTGCATAAAGACACCCGCTGCAAAAGAGTAATGGTTTCGTCTGAAAGTGAATTCATGCAGTCTATCTCGCGGATTATATTGGCATTTTATTCAGCCTGCGGGCCTGAGGAACACAGCGTGAAGCGTTCAGTATCAGTGGTGATCGGCGGTATATTACTGCCTTTAGCGGCGCAGGCGGCGGAAACGACGCCCCATTTTCCCACCATGACCCCACCGGCGATAGACGCCGCCTCTTACGTTTTGATGGATTATACCACCGGCCAGGTACTGGCGGCCGGCAATGCCGACGAACGGCGCAACCCGGCCAGCTTGACCAAACTCATGACCGGGTTGGTGATCGACCACGCGCTCGATCAGCACAAGATTGGCCTCGACGATGTCGTCACCGTGGGGAAAGACGCCTGGGCGCAGGGCAACCCGGTGTTCAAAGGCTCTTCGTTGATGTTCCTGAAGCCTGGTGACAGGGTCACGGTTCGCGATCTCAGCCGCGGCATCATCATCGATTCCGGCAACGACGCCTGCGTGGCGATGGCGGACTATGTGGCGGGCAGCCAGGCCAACTTCGTCAAGCTGATGAACGAGAAGAGCGCGCAGCTGGGCCTGCAGAACACCCATTTCGAAACGGTACACGGGCTGGATGCGCCGGGGCAATTCACCACCGCCGGCGATCTGGCGGTGATTGCGCGCGCCATCATCATGAGTGAGCCGGCGGAATACCACATGTACAGCGAGAAATCGCTGACCTGGAACGGTATCACGCAGCAGAACCGCAACGGCCTGCTGTGGGATAAGACGCTGCACGTCGATGGGTTGAAAACTGGGCACACCGCCTCTGCCGGCTTCAACATCATCGCCTCCGCCACCGAAGGGGATCGCCGCCTGATTGCCGTGGTGATGGGCGGCAAAAGTTCCAAAGGCCGCGAGGAACAGGCGCGCAAGCTGCTGAGCTGGGGGCTGCGCGACTTTACCACGGTACACCTGTTCAGCGCCGGCCAGAGCCTGGGGGAAGAGCCAGTCTGGTACGGCGAGAATCACCGGTTACCGGTCGGCAGCGTGCAAGAGCAGTCGCTCAGCCTGCCAAAAAACGAAGCGGACAAGCTGAAGGCGCAGTACGTGATCAATACCGCGCGGCTGGAAGCGCCGATTGGTAAAGGGCAAACCGTCGGCGAGATCCGCATCAGCAACAATGGCCAGGTAGTGAAAACCCTACCGCTGGTGGCGCTGCAGGCGGTACCGCAGGGCGGCGTGTTCTCGCGCCTGGTGGATTACGTGAAGCTGAGGCTCTGACTCGTCGGGCGGGCGGCGGCCCCCGGTGGTATACTGGTGCGAATGCCGATCATTGAGCTGCGCTATGGATATTAAACAACTGATTTATTTGTGCAATCTGGAACGAGAGCGCCACTTCGGCCGGGCGGCGGAGGCCAGCTTCGTCAGCCAGCCGACGCTATCCATGCGATTGAAAAATTTGGAAAAAGAGCTGGGCGTTTCGCTGATTAACCGCGGCAACCATTTCGGCGGTTTTACCGCCGAAGGCGAGCGGGTGTTGGCGTGGGCGCGTGAGATCGTCTCGGTTTATCAGGGGCTGAAGCTGGAAGTGGAGTCGCTCAAGCACGGTTTGCACGGCACGCTGCGCCTCGGCGTGGTGCCGCAGTGCAGTATCTCGGTATCGGAAATGCTCAAGGCGGTCAGCGAACGTTACCCGCATCTCGATTACCGGCTGGCGGTGCTGAGCGCCGATCAGCTGTTGGAGGCGCTGACGGCGCACACCGTCGACATCGGCATCGGCTTTTTCGAACTGTCGACCTTGAAGGAGCTGCATTTCCAATCGCAACCGCTGGTGGAAACCGGCGTCGAGCTGGTATTTCATCCGCAACATTTCCCGAAGCTGGTGGGCGATACGCCGTTGCCGCTGGAGGCGGTGGCCGCCTTGCCGTTGTGTCTCGCCGAGCCGACGCGTTATTTCCGCCGCTATCTCGATCAACACTTTCGCGACGCCGGGTTGACGCTGCACACGCGGCTTGAGACCGCGTCGATCTTCCAACTGCTCGAAGGTATTTTCGTCGGTTTGGGCTGCGGACTGTTCCCGCGCGGCCAGCTGCAATCGCCGTTGATGCCGGCGTTGCAGCGGCGTCCGGTGGCCATCGGCGCCATGCCGCGTCATGCGGCGGTGGTCGTCGATATGGCGGAGCGCGCTACGCCGTTGGCGCAAAAGTTCTTCGATGCCGCCAGCGAGTGGCTGCGTCAGCAGAATGTCTAAAACGCGCCGTATTGCGGCCGGTAATAAGGCCGCATAGCGGTATTCAGTCGGCGGTGATGGAAGATGTTGCATCGCCCAACGTTTGGCGCAGGCGATTTTCCCAGGCGTAGAGTGCGGCGGTGAGGATCACTTCCAGCGCCTGCGCCTGATTCAGACCGCTGTTGAACAACGGCTGCACGCTCTGCGGGGTAAATTTCTCCGGTGCGCGCGTCAGCTCGGCGGCGGTGTGGATCACCGCGCGTTTGACCGTATCCTCGGTAGAGGCCAATCCCTGAGGCAGCCCGGTGAACAGCGCCTGTACCAATCCGTCATCCTGCATTTCATGCGCCACCGTGGCCGCGCAGTAACGGCTGCCGTTGATGCGCGAGACCACCAGCGTCGCCAGCGCCTTCAGGCGGCTCGATAACCCATACCCTTCGGCATTGATGCCATTGAACACGCCGTTGCGTTCGCGCAGTGCGGCGGCATCGTGCGCTAACAGCAGATAATAAGATTCGGCGCGCGCCTGCGGGTGGCTCTGATCCAACACGTCAAGCTGTTCGGCGGCGGCGGTTTCCGTGTCGATCGGCGACAGCCGCGCAGTCCAGCTCAATTCTTCGGTACTGAAAGCGACGCCATCGGCGTCTTCGACATTCGGGAAGCCGGGCACCACTACCGCCGGTCGGCCGGCTAACGCCGCGATGCCAGCTACCACACGCGCCTGATAGCTGACAAAACCGATGATTTGCGAAAAGGTGACGATATCCGCAGGGCTCAGCCCGACGTCGACAAGCTGTTGCAGCGCCTTGCGGCAAATCAGCGTGGGTTGGCTGGCAAGCTGGCGGGCATATTGGGTGATCTGGGCGAGCCGGATATTGCTTTCCCGGGAGGCGTCCGGGCTGTGCAGCGGGGCGAGGCGGGCGGCATAGTGGCTACAGAGGGACTGCACGCCGGTCACTTGCGCGACGGTCAGTGCGGTGCTGAGGCGATCGTAGGGTGACAATGTCACGTATCGTGATAGCGACACCTGGTCGGGAAACAGGGCGTGGTAACCGGCCAGTGAGGCGTTGAATACCCCGGCGCGGGCGCCGAGCGCGCTGTTTAACGCTTCATCGGCGAAGGCACCCAGCCCCAGCAGAAAACGATCGCGCAGGGTAGCCGCCTGCGGCTCCAACGGCGTATCGCCCCGCACGCTGCTTTGGGTTTCGTGATACCACTGGGCATTATGTTGTCGACGGAGTCGTTCCATAGGGTCAATCCTTAATCATGATCAACAACCACCGCTGCGTACGGCAGCGGTGGCTGGACAAAGAGGCAACATGCCCGCAGGCGGGGCGAAAGGCGGATTTAGCGCAGCTCATCGCAGTACAGCGCGTGGCCGTAAACAGAGAAACCGGTGGCCAGCGTGAGAAGAAACTGCGCGAGGCGGCGATGGCGAAGGCTGTTCATCAGTGCGATATCCTGTCGTATGAGAGGCTCAACGTAGGGGATATCCTCACCGATCGCCCTGGCGAGATAAAATAATGTTACGGACTAATCAATAACTGAAAGGAATAAAATATAAGGATATATAACAAGAATGTAATTTGTATGTGCATTTTCTCGCTAAGCGACCGAGGCGCGCAGCAATAAAAAACCCGCCGCAGCGGGTTTGTTGCAGGCCAGGACGGGGCTCAGAAACGGCCGCCGTCGCGTCGCCAGGCGTCGGCGGTCAGCGCCTCGCCGAAGTGGCTGGCGATAAGACGCTTGGTCAATTCGTGCAGCGGCGCCGCCAACACCTCGGCGGTGCTGCCACGTTCGACGATTTCCCCTTCGTGCATCACCAGCACCTGGTCGCTGATATGCTTCATCATGCCGAGGTGCTGGGTGACGTAGATATAGGAAATGCCGTGTTTTTCCTGCAGTTCCAGCATCAGGTTGATGATTTGCGAGCGCATCGACATGTCCAGCGAGGCCAGCGCCTCATCGGCGACGATCACCTTCGGCTGCAGGATCAGCGCACGGGCCAGCGCGACGCGCTGTTTTTGCCCGGAAGCCAGCATGTGCGGATAGTAGTAAGCGTGATCCGGCAGCATGCCGACCTGGCGCAGCGTCTGGTTGATACGCTGCTCGCGCTCGGCGGGCTCCAGATCGGTGTTCAACCGCAGCGGCGCATCCAGCAGCTGGCCGATGCGCTGACGCGGGTTGAGCGAGGTGCTCGGATCCTGAAAAATCATACGAATGCGCTGGCTGCGGTAGCGATAATCACCGAACGCCAGCGGATGATCGTCGATCAGCAGTTCGCCGGCGGTCGGTTCCACCATGCCGGAGAGCATTTTCGCCAGCGTGGATTTGCCAGAGCCGTTCTCACCGATCACCGCCAGCGTCTGACCTTCACGCAGGGTAAAGCTGACGGATTTCACCGCCTCGACGTGCTGACGGCGGAACAGCCCGGTGCGGTAGCGGTAGGTTTTGCTCAGGTTGCGCACTTCCAACAGCGTTTCCATGTTATTGCTCCTCCATGTTCAACGGGAAGTGGCAGGCGAAGAAGTGGTTTTTGACCGGGCGCAGGCGCGGCGTTTCGATGCACTTCTTCTGCGCGTAAGGGCAGCGTGGCCCCAGGCGGCAGCCGATCGGCAGGTGTTCCAGTGAAGGAATGGCGCCCGGTAGCGTGTTCAACCGGCTTTTGTGCGGCAGCGAGCGGCCGAAGTCCGGCATGGCGCGGATCAGCGCCTGGGTATAAGGGTGGTGCGGCGCCGCCAGCAGCTCTTCGCACTGGGCGCTTTCCACCGTTTGCCCGCAGTACAAGACGTTCACCCGGTCGGCCCACTTGCTCATCATCTGCAGGTCGTGACTGATCAGCAGAATGGTGGTGTTGTTGTTCTGATTGAGACGCGCCAACAGGCGGAAAATCTGCGCCTGGGTGGTCGGCTCCATGGCGTTGGTCGGCTCATCGGCGATCAGCAGGCGCGGCTGGTTGGCCAGCGCGATGGCGATCATCACTTTTTGGCACTCGCCCTCGGTCAGCTCGTACGGGAAGCTGCCCATGATGTCGTCGTGATCCTTGATGCCGACGCGGTGCAGCAGTTCGATGGCGCGGCGTTTGCGCCAGTTGAAGCGTTGCCACCAGCGGCCCTTGTAGGTCCAGCCCGGTATGGCCTGCGCCAGCTGGCGGCCGATGCTTTCGGAGGGATCGAGACAGGACTGCGGCTCCTGGAAGATCATCGAGACGTTGTGGCCCACCAGCCTGCGCCGCTCGCGCGGGCTTAGCTGCAGCAGGTCGATGTCGTCGAAGCGAAAGCGATCGGCGGTGACGCGCCAGTTGTCTTTGGTCACGCCGCAGATGGCCTTGGCGATCAGGCTCTTGCCGGAGCCCGATTCACCCACCAGGCCGCGCACCTCGCCCTCGGTCAGCGTCATGCTGACGCGATCGACCGCCTTGACCGGCCCTTCGGCGGTCATAAATTCAATCGTCAGATTGCGGATATCGAGTAACGGCATTATTCCACCCCGGCATTGATTGCGCGGCGCATACCGTCGCCTAACAGGTTAACCAGCAGCACGCTGACGAGGATGGCCGCGCCGGGCAGCATCACCGTCCAGGGCGCAACGTACACCAGCTCGAGCGAATCGCCGAGCATCGCTCCCCATTCCGGCGAAGGCAGCTGCGCGCCGAGATCGAGGAAGCCGAGTGCGGCGATATCCAAAATGGCCATCGACAGCGCGCGGGTGAATTCGGTCACCAACACCGCCGCGATGTTCGGCATGACCGCGTACCACAAGATCTGCAGCGTGGAAGCGCCGTCAAGCCGGGCCGCCACCACGTACTCTTTCTCCAGTTCGTCGTGCACCGCGCTGTAGATAGTGCGCACCATGCGCGGCAACAAGGCGAGCCACACCGCCAGCATGGCGTGTTCAAGTTTGGGGCCGATAAACGCCACCACCACGATCGCCAGCAGCAGCGAGGGAATCGACAGCAGGGTATCGAGGATGTGGTTGAGCACCGCCGAGCGCAGCCCGTGGGTGACGCCGGCGAACACGCCGAGGATCACCCCGCAGAACGCCGCGGCCAGCGTCACCGCCAGCGCGGAGCCGAAGGTGGCGGCGGTGCCGGTCAACAGGCGGCTGAGGATGTCGCGCCCGAGATCGTCGGTGCCGAGGAAAAACGACACGTTGCCATAGCGCGACCACGACGGCGGTAGCAGCTGATAACCAAGGAACTGCTGATCCAGCGCGTAGGGCGCCAGCAGGCTGCCGAACAGCGACAGTAGCAGCAGGGCGATCACCCCGTAAAAACCGATCATCGCCAGCGCGTCGCCATAGAAAATCCGCCAGGTGTAGCGCAGCGGGCTCGGCATCTTTTTCTCGCGGTATACGTTATCGAAGGGCATACCATTCCTTATGTTTCAGCGGGTTGGTTGCCGCACCCAGAATGTCGGCCAGAACGTTAATGGTGATCACCAGCGTGCCGACCACCATGACGCCGGCGGAAATTGCCGCATAGTCCTGCTGGCGAATGGCGTTGATCAGCCACCGGCCGAGGCCCGGCCAACTGAACACCACTTCGGTGATCATTGCCAGCGTGAGCATGGTGGAGAACTGCAGCCCCAGCTTGGGCACAATTGGCGGCAGCGCATTGTGCAACACGTGGCGGCGAATGATGGTGAAGCGCGACAGGCCGCGGGTAGCGGCGGCCTTGATGTAGTTTTGGCTCAGCACATCGTCGGTGCTGATGCGCATCAGGCGCACCACTTCGGTGGTGGGCGCCACCGCCAGCGCGGCGATCGGCAGGATCATGTGACGCAGGGCGCTGCCGATCATCTCGGCGCGGTACGGCGAGTCCGACAGCCAGGCGTCGATCAGCGCGAAACCGGTGATAGGCTTCACCTGATACAGCAGATCGAAACGGCCGGAAACCGGCAGCCAGCCGAGATGCAGCGAGAAGAACAGCATCAGCAGCAGCGCCAGCCAGAACACCGGCATTGAAAAGCCCAGCAGCGCGAAGGTGCTGATGGCGGTGTCCTGCCACTTGCCGCGCAGCACGCCGGCGATGATGCCCAGCGGAATGCCGATAAACAGCGCCAGGGCGAACGCCAGCAGGCACAGTTCCATGGTGGCCGGGAATACTTCGCGCAGCTGTTCGCTGATCGCCTGGCCGTTGATGCTGGAGACGCCGAAGTCCCAATGGAGCAGGCTGACGAAGTAGAACTGATAGGCGTCCAGCAGGGCGGCGCCGTTCAGCGGTGCGCGCGGCGTGAAATAGCTCAGGCTGAAGCTGACCAGCGTCAGGAAGAACAGCGTGATCAGCAGCAGCAGAATGCGGCGCAGGGTAAAGATAATCACTTGTTCACCTCCGGCGCGGATTCACGGTACACCCCGGCGAACGAGGCGTTGCCGAACGGGCTCAGCACCAATCCCTTGATGTCGTAGCGGTAGGCCTGCAGACGCAAAGAAGAGGCCAGCGGCAGCACCGGCAGTTGCTGCTCGAGGATTTTCTGCGCCTTGCGGTAGTTGTCGATGCGCTGAGACAGCTGCTGCGACAACAGCGCGTTCTGCAGCACCTCGTCGAAGCCTGGGTCACACCAGTGAGCATAGTTGGTTTGCGAACGGATTGCCGCGCAGCTCAGCAGCGGCCGGAAGAAGCTGTCCGGGTCGTTGCTGTCGGTGGCCCAGCCGGTCAGGGTCAGATCGTGGTTCATTTCCATCAGGCGCGCCTCTTGGAAACGGCCTTCTACCGGCACGATGGTGACGTTGATGCCCACCTGGCCGAGATCGGCCTGGATCAGCTCGGCGGTTTTCAGCGGGCTCGGGTTGTAAGACTGCGAGGCGGTCGGCACCCACAGCTTCAGGTTCAGCTGGCCGACGCCGGCCTGCCGCAGCATCTCGCGCGATTTGGCCGGATCGTACTCGGTGACGTGCGCGTCGTTGTCATAGGCCCAGGAGGCGCGCGGCAAGATTGAGGCGGCGGTTTCCGCCGTGCCGTAATAGATCGACTGCATCAATCGTTGGTTGTTGATCGCCAGCGAGATCGCCTGGCGCACATTGAGGTTGTCGAGCGGCGGTTTGCGGGTGTTGAACGCCAGATAGGCGATGTTCATCCCCGGGCGCAGCGTCAGGCGCAGGCGCGGATCGTCGCGCAGGATAGACAGCTGGCTGGCCGCCGGATAAGCCAGTACGTCGCACTCGCCGGTCAGCAGCTTGGAGAGGCGGCCGGTGCCGCCGGCGCCCAGATCGATCACCACCTGCGGCATGCGCGGCAGGCCTTTCCAGTAGGCGGCGTTGCGCGCCAGGCGAATATATTGCCCCGAGCGGTATTCGTTGAGCAGGAACGGGCCGCTGCCGACCGGCTCGCGGTCGATCAGCTCCTGATGGCCTTGGCGCGTCAGCGTGTCGGCGTATTCGGCGGACAGCACCGGCGCGTAGTGGGTCGCCAGGTGCCACAGGAACGAGGCGTCCGGTGACTGCAGGCGAATCTCCACTGTGTAGTCGTCGAGCTTTCTCACGCTCTGCACCGAATCGCCGAACTGCAGGCTGTCGAAATAGGGGTATTCGCCACCGTTGACGTCGTGATACGGGTGTTTTTGGTCAAATACGCGCGCGAAGCTGAACACCACGTCGTCGGCGTTCATCTTGCGGGTGGGCGTAAACCAGGCGGTGGTCTGGAACGGCACGTCCTTGCGCAGATGGAAGCGGTAGGTGGCGCCGTTGTCCAGCACCTCCCAGCTTTGCGCCAGTTCGGGGATCAGCCGGTAGGTGTACGGGTCGACGTCCAGCAGGCGATCGTACAGCTGGGCGGCCAGGGTATCCACCGTCAGGCCGCTGCTGGCCATTTGCGGGTTGAAGGTATTCAGTATGCCGCTGACGCAATAAACAAAGCCGCTCTGGCGAATGTCCGGCAGCGGCGCCGCGCTGGGCGCGGGCGGTGTTGTCGCGGCCAGGGCAGAGCCCGTCAGGCACAACGACAGTATCCAAAAGGGTAAACCACGCATAGAGGCTCATGGGTTAATCAGCAATAGCGTTAGTGTATCGTACTCTGACCAGCAGCCCAATCCATTGAACAAAATCGCTGAGTTTTCTGCGACTTGATTAATCAGGCCGTTCAGCGGCAAGAAAAAAGTTTTTCATGTTATGTTATAATATAACAAAACCGTGTTACCGTTCCCCGGCAAAGTCACAATAACGCAAGGGGATGTATGAACGAAGTTGCACTTCCACCACGCCGTTCGCTGCCGGACGCTCAGGCATGGCGCGGCGAAATGAGTGATGTCGGGCTCGATTGGGTCGGGATGCAAGGGATCGCGCTGCCGCTGGAACTGGCTGGCAAGCCATTGATGGCGAAGGTCGACGCCGGCATCAACCTGCGCGCCGAAGCGGCGGGCGAACGCGGTATTCACATGTCGCGGCTGTATCTGGCGCTGGACGAATTGACGCAGGGCGAGCTGACGCCGCAGCGCATCGGCCGGACGCTGCAGGCCTTTCTGGATTCGCAGCCAGAACACAGCGATCGCGCCAGCTTGTCGATCAGCGGCGAGCTGTTGCTGTCACGTCCGGCGCTGCTGTCGCCACAGCGTGGCTGGAAGGCTTACCCGCTGCGCATCGAGGCCACCCTGGCAGGCACGCTGACGCTGGCGCTGACCGTCGGCGTGCCTTACTCCTCTACCTGCCCGAGTTCGGCGGCGCTCAGCCGTCAGTTGGCGCAGCAACAGTTTCAGTTTGATTTTGAACAGGCGGCGGAGCGGGTCAGCCAACGCCAGGTGAGCGAGTGGCTGCTGGAGCAAGGTATGCCGGCCACGCCCCACAGCCAACGCAGCTGGGCCTGGATCACCGTGACGCCCGAGAATGAACGGGCGTTCGAACCGGTGAAACTGATTGACCGCATCGAACACGCGCTGGGCACGCCGGTACAAACGCTGGTGAAACGCCGCGACGAACAGGCCTTCGCATTGGCCAACGGTCAGAACCTGATGTTTTGCGAGGACGCGGCGCGCCGTCTGTATGGCATGCTGCGCAGCCAGTGCGACTACCGCGCTTTTTCGCTGCGCGTCGAGCATCAGGAGAGCCTGCATGCCCACAATGCGGTGGCGGAGCTGAGCTGGCGGGGAGAACACCATGCTGCGTAAAAATCCCAGCGGCCATCTGCCGCAGGTCTCGCCGCTGGCCTACATCGATCCCACCGCCATTATTTGCGGCCGGGTGATCGTCGAAGATTTCGTCTACGTCGGGCCGTATGCGGTGATCCGTGCCGACGAGTTGAACGCCGCCGGCGACATGGAGCCGATCGTCATCGGCTCGCACTCCAATATTCAGGACGGTGTGGTGATCCATTCCAAGAGCGGGGCGGCGGTCACCATTGGCCGTTACAGCTCTATCGCCCACCGCGCCATCGTTCACGGCCCGTGTCGCATCGACGATCGGGTGTTTATCGGTTTCAACAGCGTGCTGTTCAACTGCCACATCCAGTCCGGCTGCGTGGTGCGTTATAACGCGGTGGTGGATGGCGTGACGCTGCCGGAAAACCGCTATATCCCCTCGACCGAGCGCGTGGGGCCGGACAGCGACCTGTCGCGCTATCGCCAGGTCGACCGCGGCGCGCTGCAGTTTTCGGAAGAAGTGGCCGCCACCAACGTCGAGCTGGTGCGCGGTTACCAGGCATTACGCAATGAATTTTAGTGAGGCTCTCATGAAACAACTTCCCGTGACCGTGCTTTCCGGCTTTCTCGGCGCCGGCAAGACCACGGTGCTGAACCACATCCTGAACAACCGGCAGGGCATGCGCGTGGCGGTGATCGTCAACGACATGAGCGAGGTGAATATCGACGCCGCGCTGGTGGAGAATGAAGTGCACCTCGATCGCCAGCAGGAAAAGCTGGTGGAGATGAGCAACGGCTGCATCTGCTGTACGCTGCGCGAAGACCTGCTGGTGTCGGTGCGCGAGCTGGCGCAGGACGGGCGCTTCGATTATCTGCTGATCGAATCGAGCGGCATCTCCGAACCGCTGCCGGTGGCGGAAACCTTTACTTTCGAGGATGAAGAAGGGGAAAGCCTGTCGCAGTTCGCCCGGCTGGATACCCTGGTGACGGTGGTCGACGGGGTAAATTTCATCCAGCAATATCAGCAGGCGCAAAGCCTGCAGGAGGCCGGTCAAAGCCTGGGCGAGGACGATCTGCGCAGCGTGGCGGACCTGTTGATTGAGCAGATCGAATTCTGCGACGTGATCCTGGTCAGCAAAACCGATCTATTGACGCCAACCCAGCAGGGCGAAGTGATGGCGCTTCTGGCCAGCCTGAACCCCGACGCCCGCATTGTGCCGATCGCGCCGGGCAAACTGCCGCTGGAGGTAGTGCTGAATACCGGCAGCTTCAGCTTTGAAAAGGCTCAGCAGGCACCCGGCTGGCTGAAAGAGCTGCGCGGCGAACACGTGCCGGAAACGGAAAGCTACGGCATCAGTAGCTTTGTCTATCAGGCGCGGCGGCCGTTTGCGCCGGACAAGTTCTACCGCGTGATCAACGGCGACTGGGGAGGCGGCAAGCTGCTGCGGTCGAAGGGCTTCTTCTGGCTGGCGACGCGGCCGCGGCAGGCCGGGCAGTGGAGCCAGGCGGGCGGCATCGCCCATTATGGCCTCGCGGGCACCTTTTGGCGCGCCATCCCGCAAGATAACTGGCCGCAGGATCCCGAAACGCGGGCGCATATTCAGGAGAAATGGGTGGAACCGTTCGGCGACATGCGCCAGGAGCTGGTGTTTATTGGCCAGCATTTGCAGCAGGCGACGATCGTGCGTCTGCTGGACGACTGCCTGTTGAGCGACGATGAAATGGCCGCCGGCGTGGACTATTGGCTGGACATGGCAGACCCGTTCCCTGAGTGGTAATTGCGCAATTTTCGTGTGGAAATGAGAAAAATTCTCAACAAAGTGCTTTACAGACGATACTGATAACTATTATCATCGCCTGGCAGTTCACGGAAGGCCACAGTTTGCGGCTCTGATGTGGAAGGCACGACATTGCTCACATTGCTTCCAGTGTTTTTTAAGCCAGCTCGGGTGCTGGCTTTTTTTTTGCCTGTTATTCCTCGTCCGCTTCGCCGTTTTGCAGCAGCGCATGCTTTTTCAGCATACCGCGCAGCTGATGATAGGTGAGCCCCAGCAGCTGCGCCGCCTTGCGCTGATTGAACCGCCCGTGCTGCAGCGCCGCTTCGATCAATGCCTTCTCCTGCTCCAGCTGCCAGAGTTTCAAATCCAACGGCAGCGGCGGTAACGCGCCGGCGTCTTCAGGAATGGGCGCGACCGGCGTGGCCTCGCGTGGCGCAAACGGGTTGATGACGATCTCATCCAGCGGGCTGTCGCTGTCGCCGTGACGATAGACTGAACGCTCCACCACGTTTTTCAGTTCGCGCACGTTGCCCGGCCAGCCATACTCGAGCAACGTTTGCCTGGCACGTTCGGTAAAGCCGGGAAACAGCGGCAGCGCCAGCTCGCGGCACATTTGAATGGCGAAATGCTCGGCCAACAGCATGATATCGGGCCGCCGTTGGCGCAGTGGCGGCAGTTGCACCACGTCGAACGCCAGCCGATCTAGCAGATCGGCGCGGAATTTGCCCGCCGCCGCCAGCGCCGGCAGATCGTCGTTGGTGGCGCACACCAGGCGCACATCCACCCGCAGCGGCTGGCTGCCGCCCACGCGTTCCAGCTGGCCGTATTCGATCACCCGCAGCAATTTCTCCTGCACCAGCATCGGTGCGGTCGCCAGCTCATCGAGGAACAGCGTACCGCCGTCGGCGCGTTCGAAGCGGCCCAGATGGCGCTTTTGGGCGCCGGTAAACGCGCCGGCCTCGTGGCCGAACAGTTCGGAATCCAGCAGGTTTTCATTCAGCGCCGCGCAGTTAAGCGAGATGAACGGCCCTTGCCAACGGTTGGAGAGGTAGTGCAGACGGTGGGCGATCAACTCCTTGCCGGTGCCGCGTTCGCCGATCACCAGCACCGGCTTGTTCAGCTTTGCCACCTGGGAGACTTGCTCCAAGACTTCGACAAAGGCGTTTGCTTCGCCCAACAAATTCTCTGGCTGTTCGTTCATGATGAAATTCGCCAATGTTTGGTGAAAATAATCACTCTACAGCAAGCGCGCAGAGAGTCAAAAATAAAGAGTTGTTGTTTTTCAATGATTTAAAAGTTGGCACGGGTTTTGATTATCTCTCTGGGCAAGCTGTACGACTTAACGCGGCGCTTCAGACGCCATCAGAACCAAGAGGAAGTGAATTATGGGTATTTTTTCTCGTTTTGCCGACATCGTGAACGCCAACATCAACACCCTGCTGGACAAGGCGGAAGATCCGCAGAAGCTGGTGCGGTTGATGATCCAAGAGATGGAAGACACGCTGGTTGAAGTTCGCTCTACGTCGGCGCGTGCGCTGGCGGAGAAAAAGCAGCTGCTGCGTCGCATCGAGCAGGGTGAAAACCAGGTCAGTGACTGGCAGGAAAAAGCCGAACTGGCGCTGCGCAAAGATAAAGAAGACTTGGCCCGTGCGGCGCTGATCGAAAAACAAAAGGTGGCCGATCTGATCGCTACGCTGACGCAGGAAGTGTCGACCGTAGAAGAAACGCTGGCGCGCATGAAGAGCGAAATCGGCGAGCTGGAAAACAAGCTGACAGAAACCCGTGCGCGGCAGCAGGCGTTGGCGCTGCGTCATCAGGCCGCATCTTCTTCTCGTGACGTGCGCCGCCAGCTCGACAGCGGCAAGCTGGATGAGGCGATGGCGCGTTTCGAACAGTTCGAACGTCGCATCGACCATATGGAAGCCGAAGCGGAAAGCATCAGCATTGGTAAAAAGAAGTCGCTGGACCAGGAGTTTGCCGAGCTGAAAGCCGACGACGCCATCAGTGAGCAGCTGGCGGCACTGAAAGCTAAAATGAACCGCTCCGAGTAAGGCGAGCCGCGGCCACACGCCGGAGGTGGCCGCCTATCCAGGATCCGATAAGAAGGAACAACAATGAGTGCTTTATTACTTGCCATTCCGCTGACAATTTTCGTGCTGTTTGTCGCGCCGATTTGGCTTTGGCTGCATTACAGCAATCGGCAACAGACCGGCATCCAGCTGAGTCAGCAAGAAATGCAGCGCCTGGCGCAGCTGGCGGAAGATGCCAAACGCATGCGTGAACGCATTCAGGCGCTGGAAGAGATCCTCGATGCGGAACACCCGAACTGGAGACAGTCCTGATGAGCACGACGCTGGGCAGTAAAAAGCTTTATCGCGTTCCCGAAGAAGGCATGGTGAAAGGCGTCTGCGCCGGTTTGGCGCACTATTTCGACGTACCGGTGCGACTGATCCGCGTGATGGTGGTGCTGTCGCTGTTCTTCGGGCTGTTCTTCTTCACGCTGGTGGCCTATATCGCGCTGGTGTTCGTGTTGGATGAAGCGCCGGCCAGCCGTTTCGAAGGCGAGCATCAGAAGACGCCGCGCCAGCTGCTCGATCAGCTGGAGTATGAGTTGGGCAGCGGCGAGCAGCAGCTGCGTCAGGTCGAGCGCTACGTGACGTCCGATACCTTCGGCGTACAGAGCCGTTTCCGCAAGCTGTAACCCTTCTTGCGATACCCGGCCTGCGCAGGCCGGGCATCTTCGCCGCCGTTATCCCGTTGAATGTACCTTAATCTCTTGTGCCGGAGGGCATTGTCATGAATAAAATCGATGTTGCAAACACCGCCAGAACGGGTGGATTTAAACGAGGAGCGGCGGCAATGTTGAAGACATTGGCTAAAGTCATCATCATAGCGTTATTGAACTATGGCCCGGCGGGCGCCGCCGGCTGGCTGCTGAAAACCGTCGGCCGTAAACCGGTGCGCGTCGTGCTGGCGCTGGTGCTGGAACCGCTGTTCCGTAAAGGCCTGAACAAGGCATTCGGGCGTTACGTCAAGGAGAGCAATGAAACGACTGCAAAATGAGTTAACCTCGCTGGTCAACCGCGGAATGGATCGCCATCTGCGCCTGGCGGTGACCGGCCTGAGCCGCAGCGGCAAAACCGCCTTTATCACCGCCTTCGTCAACCAACTGCTGCATGTGCACAGCGGCGCGCGCATGCCGCTGTTTTCACCGGTGCGCGAAGAGCGCCTGCTGGGCGTCAAACGCATCCCGCAACGCGATCTCGGCATCCAGCGTTTCACCTATGACGAAGGGCTGGCGCAGCTGTACGGCACGCCGCCGGCCTGGCCGACGCCGACGCGCGGGGTCAGCGAAATCCGGCTGGCGCTGCGTTACCGCTCCAACGACTCGCTGCTGCGGCACTTCAAAGACACCTCCACGCTGTACCTGGAGATCGTCGATTATCCGGGCGAATGGCTGCTGGATCTGCCGATGCTCGAACAGGATTACCTGGCCTGGTCGCGCCAGATGACCGGGCTGCTGCAGGGCGAACGCGCCGAATGGGCCAAGCCCTGGCTTGAACTGTGCAAGGCCTGCGATCCGCTGGCCCCGGCCGACGAAAACCGGCTGGCGGCGATCGCCCAGGCCTACACCGATTATCTGTTGCGCTGCAAAAGCGAAGGGCTGCACTTCATTCAGCCGGGGCGTTTCGTGCTGCCGGGCGACATGGCCGGCGCGCCGGCGCTGCAGTTTTTCCCGTGGCCCGACGTGGCCGCGATCGGCGAATCGAAGCTGGCGCAGGCCGACAAACACACCAACATCGGCATGTTGCGCGCTCGCTTCAACTACTACTGCCAGTCGATCGTCAAAAACTTCTACAAAGAACACTTCGTTCGTTTCGATCGTCAAATCGTGCTGGTTGACTGCCTGCAGCCGCTCAACAGCGGCCCGCAGGCGTTCAACGACATGCGCCTGGCGTTGACCCAACTGATGCAGAGCTTCCATTACGGCAAGCGCACGCTGTTTCGCCGCTTGTTCTCGCCGACCATCGACAAACTGATGTTCGCCGCCACCAAGGCGGACCATATCACCGCCGATCAGCACGCCAATCTGGTGTCATTGCTGCAGCAGCTGGTGCAAGAGGCGTGGCAGAACGCGGCGTTCGAGGGCATTAGCATGGATTGCGTCGGCCTGGCCTCGGTGCAGGCGACCGAGAGCGGCATCGTCGATCACCAGGGGCAACGCATTCCGGCATTGAAGGGCAACCGCCTGAGCGACGGCGCACCGCTGACGGTGTTCCCCGGCGAAGTGCCCGCCCGCCTGCCGGGGCCGGCGTTCTGGCAGAACCAGGGGTTCCACTTCGATGAGTTTCGTCCGCGCGCCATGAGCGTGGACAGCCCGTTGCCGCACATCCGCCTGGATGCGGTGATGGAGTTTTTATTGGGAGACAAATTGCGATGAGCGAGCCGATCAAACCGCGTATCGATTTTGACGAGCCGCTGCAGCCGCCGCAGGAGCCGGCGTTGCGCGCCGGCGTCGCTTTCGATGCCGAACAGGCAGAAAGCTTTTTCCCGGCGGCGCCGGAGCTGCAGCAGGAAGAGGAAGAAGGGCGCGCCGAAGGCATCATCAACGCCGCGCTGAAACCTAAACGCAGCCTGTGGCGCAAAATGGTCACTGCCGGGCTGGCGCTGTTCGGCGCCAGCGTGGTGGCGCAGGGCGTGCAGTGGGTGCATACCGCCTGGGTGCAACAGGACTGGATCGCCATGGGCGGCGGCGTGGCCGGCGGCCTGATCGTGTTCGCCGGCGTCGGTTCGGTGGTCACCGAATGGCGGCGTTTGTATCGGCTGCGCCAGCGCGCGGAAGAGCGCGACGTGGCGCGCGAGCTGTTGCACAGCCACGGGCTGGGGCAAGGGCGCGAATTCTGCGAGAAGCTGGCGCGTCAGGCCGGGCTGGATCAGGGGCATCCGGCGTTGCAGCGCTGGCAGGCCTCGTTGCATGAAACCCAAAATGACCGTGAAGTGGTGGAGCTGTACGCCAAGCTGGTACAGCCAGTGCTCGACAACCAGGCGCGGCGCGAAATCAGCCGCTCCGCCGCCGAATCGACGCTGATGATTGCCGTCAGCCCGTTGGCGCTGGTGGATATGGCGTTTATCGCCTGGCGCAACATCCGTTTGATTAACCGCATCGCGGCGCTGTACGGCATCGAACTGGGTTACTTCAGCCGCATTCGTCTGTTCCGCCTGGTGCTGCTCAACATCGCCTTCGCCGGCGCCTCTGAACTGGTGCGTGAAGTGGGCATGGACTGGATGTCGCAGGATTTGGCGGCGCGGCTGTCGGCGCGTGCGGCGCAGGGTATCGGCGCCGGGTTATTGACCGCGCGGCTGGGCATCAAGGCGATGGAGCTGTGCCGCCCGCTGCCGTGGCTGGAGGGGGAAAAGCCGAAGCTTGGCGATTTCCGCAGCCAGCTGATCGGCCAGTTGAAAGACACGCTGAAAAAGAGCGACGGCAAGGCCAAATAACCCCGCGATGGCGCTCCCAGGAGCGCCGTTTTCTCAACGGCACCGACGCCGGACGTAATCGAGACTTGACGACAGTCGATCCCCCTGTGATTGCGTGATAAATCTCTGCAAAATTAATTCTGATTGTGATAACTCTCTGTTTGTAGGCTAAAATGACGCCGATGCTGTTATCCGCTTGCGTTTAAAATCAGCAACCACGGCAATAAATCAGAGTTCTGTCAACTTTTGCTGACAGATCGCTTCTACCGCCCGGTGCGAGGGAGTATCATCATCGTCAACGATCCCCGCACCTGCAGAGATAAGGCCAACACTGATGCGTTTGGAAGTATTTTGCGAAGACCGCCTCGGTCTCACTCGAGAATTACTCGATCTTTTGGTATCG
Source organism: Serratia sp. PF-27 (assembly GCF_030053255.1). Classification (NCBI taxonomy): domain Bacteria; kingdom Pseudomonadati; phylum Pseudomonadota; class Gammaproteobacteria; order Enterobacterales; family Yersiniaceae; genus Serratia; species Serratia sp. PF-27. The sequence continues at coordinate 622,499 of NZ_JASGBT010000015.1, read as the reverse complement.
CGCAGCATTGACTTACGTGGCATCGAAATCGATCCCATCGGCCGCATTTACCTCAATTTCTCCCAGCTGGATTTCGATACTTTCCGCGCGCTGATGGCGGAGATCCGCCGCATCGCCGGCGTGACCGACGTGCGCACCGTCAGCTTTATGCCTTCCGAACGCGAGCATCGCGCGCTGCGTGCGCTGCTGGAATCGATGCCGGAACCGGTGTTCTCTATCGACATGAAGGGCAAGGTCGAGCTGGCCAACCCGGCGGCGCAGGCGCTGTTCAGCCTGAACGAAGACAAGATCCGCAACCAGACTGCCGGAGCGCTGATCGGCGGCTATAACTTCAGCCGCTGGCTGGAGAGCGAGCATACGGCGCCGCACGCCGAGCGGGTGGTGATCCGCAGCCAGGACTTCCTGATGGACATCACGCCTATCTATCTGGAAGACGAACAGCAGCAGGCGGCCGCGGTCGGCGCGGTGGTGATGCTGAAGTCCACCGCGCGCATGGGCCGCCAGCTGCAAAATCTATCGGTGAACGACGATACCGAATTCGACCACATCGTGGCGGTGAGCGCCAAGATGCGTCACGTGCTGGAGCAGGCGCGCAAGCTGGCGATGCTCGATGCGCCGCTGCTGATCGTCGGCGATACCGGTACCGGCAAGGATATTCTGGCCCGCGCCTGCCATTTGCGCAGCCCGCGTGGCAAACAGCCGTTCCTGGCGCTGAACTGCGCCGCGCTGCCGGATGACGTGGTGGAGAGCGAACTGTTCGGCCATGCGCCGGGCGCTTATCCCAACGCGCTGGAAGGCAAGAAGGGCTTCTTCGAGCAGGCCAACGGCGGTTCGGTGCTGCTGGATGAGATCGGCGAAATGTCGCCGCGTATGCAGACCAAGCTGCTGCGTTTCCTCAACGACGGCACGTTCCGCCGCGTTGGCGAAGAGCATGAGGTGCACGTCGACGTGCGCGTGATCTGCGCCACCCAGAAAAACCTTACCGAGCTGGTGCAGCGCGGCGAATTCCGCGAAGATCTCTATTATCGCCTCAACGTACTGACCATCACCATCCCGCCGCTGCGCGAACGTCCGCAGGACATCATGCCGTTGACCGAGCTGTTCGTGGCGCGCTTCGCCGATGAGCAGGGGGTGTCGCGGCCCAAGCTGGCGAACGATCTGGGCGGCTTCCTCAGCAAGTACGGCTGGCCGGGCAACGTGCGTCAGCTGAAAAACGCTATCTACCGCGCGCTGACGCAAACCGAAGGCTACGAACTGCGGCCACAGGATATCGTGTTGCCGGAGTTTGAGGTGGAGATGTCGCTGGGCGACGAGGTGCTGGACGGTTCGCTGGACGACATCAGCAAGCGTTTCGAGCGCTCGGTGCTGACGCGCCTGTATCGCACCTATCCCAGCACCCGCAAGCTGGCGAAGCGGCTGGGCGTTTCCCATACCGCCATCGCCAACAAGCTGCGCGAGTATGGCCTGAGCAGCCGCAAAGGCGGCGCTGAGGGCGAAGAATAAGAAAGGCGCCTTGCGGCGCCTTTAATGGGTATCCAAAGCCGGCGTTCGCCGGCTTTGTTATTTCAGCGCAGCCAGCGCCGCGTCGTAGTCAGGCTCGGTGGTGATTTCGTTCACCAGCTCGCTGTACAGCACGTTGTCCTGGCCATCCAGCACCACGACCGCACGCGCGGTCAGGCCTGCCAACGGGCCTTCGGCGATTTCGACGCCGTACGCCTGCTTGAACTCGGCGCCGCGCAGGGTAGACAGGGTAACCACGTTGCTCAGGCCTTCCGCGCCGCAGAAGCGAGACTGCGCGAACGGCAGATCGGCGGAGATGCACAGCACCACGGTGTTATCCAGGCCGCTGGCCAGCTGGTTGAATTTACGCACCGACGTCGCGCAGACGCCGGTATCGATGCTTGGGAAGATGTTCAGGACTTTGCGTTTACCCGCGAAGCTGCTCAGCGCCACGTCTGACAGGTCTTTGGCAACCAGTGAGAAGGCCTTGGCCTGTTCGCCCTGCTGTGGCAGTTTGCCTGCTACGCTGACCGGATTGCCTTGAAAATGTACTGTCTGAGTCATTGCTAGATTCCTTTTACAGGTGTTTATACAAAGGGTATGAACCTGATGAAACGGCGCGCCGGCAACGGCATTTAACATCAGGTTCACACCCTGGCGCCAGTTTATGACAACCGGGGCGGATTGGATATCAAAGTTTGCTAAATAGTTGTATATATTAGGCTGTTCTATAAAACATCACCGGCGCATCAGCCTGGCTGAATGCGCAGTTTTCGCTCAGGAGCCGTTATGAGAGACATGCGTTTTTACCCGGAAGCCTGGCCGCTGCATACCGCCTTCGTGATTGCGCGCGGTAGCCGCACCGAAGCCCGGGTGGTGGTGGTCGAAATCGAACAGCAGGGCGTGCGCGGCACCGGTGAATGTACGCCGTATCCGCGCTATGGCGAGAGCGAAGAATCGGTGATGACGCAGCTGGCTGAGATGGCGCCGGCGATCGCGCAGGGAATCACCCGCGAGCAGCTACTGACGCAGATGCCGGCGGGCGCGGCCCGCAACGCGCTGGACTCGGCGCTGTGGGATTTGGAGTGTCGTTTGCACGGGCAGAGCCTGTGGCAGCGCAGCGGCGTGACGGCGCCGGCGCAGATCCGCATGGCGCAGACCGTCAGCATCGGCACGCCGGAAGCGATGGCCTTCGCCGCGCGTGAACTGGAGCAGCAGGGCGCCACGCTGCTGAAGATCAAACTCGACGATCACTATATCAGCGAACGATTGGTAGCGATCCGCGCCGCGGTACCGCAGGCGACGCTGATCGTCGACGCCAATGAGTCCTGGCAGGCGGAAGGGCTGGCGGCGCGCTGCCAGCTGCTGGCCGATCTCGGCGTGGCGATGCTGGAGCAGCCGCTGCCGGCCGGTGACGACGCTGCGTTGGAGCACTTTATCCATCCGCTGCCGATCTGCGCCGATGAGAGCTGCCACACCCGTGCCGATCTGCCGCGGCTGGCGCAACGCTATCAGATGGTCAATATCAAACTGGACAAAACCGGCGGCTTGACCGAGGCGCTGGCGCTGGCGCAGGCCGCGCGCGAACAAGGGTTCGCCATCATGCTCGGCTGCATGTTGTGCACGTCACGGGCGATATCCGCCGCCTTGCCGCTGGCGCCGGCGGCGCGCTTCGTCGATCTGGACGGCCCGACCTGGCTGGCGCGGGACGTCGAACCGGGTCTGGCGTTCGAATGCGGGGCGATCGTCGATATCGCCCCGTAGGGATTAATTCGGATAGGTCAGCAGCTCGATCATCGCGTCGATGTAGCGCTCGCTGGCGGCATCGGCGGAGATCGGCGGGAATTCGGCGGTGATGCACGGCAGCGACAGATCTGCGCACCAGCTGCCGAACGAACCGGGCGTTTCATAGCCGACGCTGGTCACCAGCGGCAGTTCGAACTTGTGCGACAGCCAAACGCCGAGCCGCGAGCTGGCGGGATCTTCGATGCAGGCCAGCGGTTCGTGGAACGACACCACCCAGTGCGGCTTCAGACGATGGATCAGATGACACAGCGCCTGGGTTTCCGGTTCGGAACCGGGGCGCCCACCGGTGGAGAGCTTGACGTCGCGCACCGGCGCCGCGCTGTTCCAGCGGTAGACGGTGTCGCCGGAGCGCCAGTTGGCGGCCGGGAAGTTGCGGTTCAGATCGACGCCGTTGGCATTGGCGCGCAGCCCCAGCTGACAGCCGTCGGGGTTGACCGCCAGCACCACGTGGTGGCGCAACTGTTCGGGGGCGATGCTGCGCAGCGCGCAAGATAGGGTCACGATGGCGGCGCTCTCATCGCCGTGGGTGCCGGCGATGATAAGCCCGGTCTCCGGGCCGCTGATCGCCGCCGGGAAATAGAGCAGCGGCGCGCCCAGCAGCGAGCTGCCGTAGTTCTCTCCTGCGATGGCCAACTGGCCACGTTCACTGCGTGGTCGATGTTCGGTCATGGTGTTGTCCCTGGATTAAAGGTCGAGAGTCATTGTCATTTTATTCAGTGTATTACGCTTTGAGGCATCTTTCCCATCGCAATTGTGCGACGTTTGCGCAATCTGTGACGCCGCGGCGGTGAAAACGCCAATTAAACCGCACCTGGCCTGACGCTGTTGTTATACTAACGGCAGAGCTAAGCCAATCACCCGCAAGAGGATTTAACATGCCAGTAGCCAGAATCATCGCCAGCTATAGCGAAAATGAAAATGACACCATCACGCTGCTGTGCGGCGTGGATGCTGAAAACCAGATCCGTCAGGGGGAATGGTTCGGCGTGGTGAAAAATGACGACGGGCGCGGGGACGAATCGAACTATCCGTTCACCCTGCATATCGATTACCAAAAAGATGTCTTCTACCTCGACTACGGCTACGACGACGCCGACGCGCGCCAGCTGCAAAAAACCGATATCTCGGCCCGTCCGCTGGCCGAGAAAGGCTTTTTCACCGTGTTCGATGAAGAAGAGGGTGAAGAGTTCAGCTACCGCATCAACAGCATCCACCTGTACGACTGACGGTCGCCGCTGCAAACACCGCCCGTGCCGCCCTGCGCCGCACGGGTTTTTTATTGCCTGAATCGCACTTTTTGCAACTTCTCGGCCGTGAGCGCTAGGCCGGACGGATCTTGTGCTATATGATAAAAAATTCAGATGGTTAACGGGGGTAAATCATAATGACGGGAAGAAAAATGCAACGGGGTTTTCGTTTGGCGCTTTGCGCGGCGGCGATCGGCGCCTGTATGAGCAGCGCTATGGCGGCGCAGGTTCCCCCGGGCACCGCGTTGGCGGCCAAACAGGAAATCGTGCGCCACATTAAAGACGAACCGGCCTCGCTCGATCCGATTAAAGCGGTAGGCCTGCCGGAGGCCCAGCTGGCGCGCGACCTGTTCGAAGGGCTGGTCAATCAGGACGCCAATGGGAAAGTGATCCCCGGCGTCGCCACGCGCTGGCAGACCAGCGATAACCAGACTTATATTTTCCATCTGCGCAAAGATGCGCGGTGGTCAAACGGTGACCCTGTCACGGCGAAGGATTTCGTCTACAGCTGGCAGCGGCTGGTCGAACCGAAAAACCTGTCGCCGTTCGCCTGGTTCGCGCAGTTAGCGGGGATCCAGAACGCCGAGCAGATCATCAGCGGCAAACTGCCGGCCGATCGCTTGGGCGTGTCGGCGCCGGACGACTATACGCTTAAAGTACAGCTGGACAAGCCGGTGCCGTACTTCGTCAGCCTGACGGCTAACTTCAGCCTGTTCCCGGTGAATAAGGCGGTGGTGGAAAAATACGGCAACGACTGGACCAAGGTCGGCAATCTGGTGGGCAACGGCGCGTTCAAACTGCAAGAGCGGGTGGTGAACGAGAAGCTGGTGCTGACGCCTAACGATCATTACTGGGATCATGCGCAAACCGTGCTGACCAAAGTGACCTTCGTGCCGATCAATCAGGAATCCAACGCCACCAAGCGTTACCTGGCGGGCGATATCGACATCACCGAATCCTTCCCGAAAAACATGTATCAGAAGCTGCTGAAAGATATTCCGGGGCAGGTGTACACGCCGGATCAGCTCGGCACCTATTACTACGCGTTCAACACCCAGCGCGCGCCGACCAACGACGTGCGGGTGCGCCAGGCCTTGTCCTACGCCATCGATCGCAAGATTATCGCGGAAAAAGTGCTGGGCACCGGCGAAAAGCCTGCCTATCACTTCACGCCGGACGTGACTGCCGGGTTCAAACCGGAGGCGAGTTTGCTGCAACAGCAATCGCAGGCGGAGCTGGATGCGCAGGCCAAGGCGTTGTTGCAGGCGGCCGGTTACGGCCCGAACAACCCGCTGAAGCTGACGCTGTTGTATAACACCTCGGAAAGCCACCAGAAGATCGCCATCGCCGTGGCCTCAATGTGGAAGAAAAAGCTCGGCATTGACGTCAAGCTGCAAAACCAGGAGTGGAAAACCTATATCGACAGCCGTAATACCGGTAATTTCGACGTGATCCGCGCCTCCTGGGTAGGTGACTATAACGAGGCGTCGACCTTCCTGTCGCTGTTGACCTCTACCCACAGCGGCAACATTGCCAAGTTCAAGAACGCGGACTACGACAAGCTGCTGGCGCAGGCGGGACGGGAAACCAACCCGGCGGCGGTGACCGCCGATTACAACAAGATGGAGCAAATCATTGCCGATCAGGCACCGATCGCGCCGATCTACCAGTACACCAACGGCCGCCTGATCAAACCGTGGGTAAAAGGCTACCCGATCACCAATCCGGAAGACGTGGCCTATAGCCAAACGATGTATATTATCAAACATTGATTGGGCTTATTTTTCACCCCCGCGTAACGCGGGGGATTTATTTTTATTGACGGTTAAATGAAGAAGGTAATTAATTTATCCACGCGATAAACCCCGTTTAATAATAAACAGGGTTGCCATCATCACATTATTTTTTGCTATTTCAGAGAGCGGTTACGCTTATAGACAGTCTCGCATGGCATCCACCACCACACGGCCGCTCATGTCGGTTTGGGTGATGCGATAGCTGGTGGGATAAGAGCGGCGAGTGCTGAAACGATCGTGGACGGAGACCTTGCCAATCTGCAGGCCGGCGGCGTTTTTTACCACGAATTCACTGATCTCTTCCTGCCCCTGGTTTTGCAAATGGATATTGCTGATTTTTTCCAGCGTATCGCTGGCGTTTATTTTTAAATGGTCGCGTAACATAACTACCTCCTCGTAGTGAGAAAAGTATATGCCCCTAAAATTTGCGCTGAAACAGCTTTATGTTGATTTATTATTATCATTTTGAATTAAAAGTGATAGCAATATGTTAAGTCATAATAATAACGGCATTACCAGTGCTTTATCGGCGATATTGTCCGATTTATCGGCAATGGTTTATTTCATTACCGTTATTATTAGTCTGCATTAATCGGGAAAAGCGCCTGCCTGGCCGCCGGGGCGGGAAAGACGCAGGCGACGTTGTGCCCGCAGCCGGGAACGATCGTTAACCGATGCGGCTTATCCGGCGCCAGGTAACGCCGGTCATAGTCGGCATAGGCCAGGGCGCGCTGCAATCGATAGGGGCCCTGCAGCTGGGCGGCGCAGGATTTGTCGAGTATCCGATAGTAGGCGCCCGGCGCGGTGCCGGTATCCTCGGCGGCAGCCAGATAGGTGATATCGGCGGCGGCGTAACGCCGGCGCGCCGTGTCTGCGGGGCGCTGTAGATGAACGGGAAGCGCTTCCAGGCCGTATTTCCACTGGTTGGCCCGTGGACACTGGCCGGCGTTCAGCGTTTGCCAACGGAAGCGGCAGGTTGTTTCACTGCCGCAGCTTCCCCAGCTTGTGGGCTGAGGACGCAGATTCTCAAAGTAGAGCCAGCTGCCGGGATCGGCCACCACATAGCGCAGACGCACCCCGTTTGGCGGATGGGCAAAGCCGACATAGTGCTGCACGAACTGGGCGCCGGCGGAAAAACCGGCCACGGTTATCGACTGCAGCGATGGCCAGCGCCGTTTCAGATCGGCCAGCAGGTTATCCAGGGCGTTGAACGAACCGGTTTTCCCGCTATTATCCAAATCGCCTGCGATCCAGGAGCCGCAGCGCCACAGGGCATCGCCGTCTTGCGGTGACGGGAGCCCGGCGGAATGGCAATGAACGGCAAGTTTCTCCGGCACCTGGAACAGCGGGGCGACCAATAAGCCATTGTCTCCCGCTTCATGCGCGGCATCGATCGCCGCTTGCAACGTCTTGGCGACATCGCGCGGGCGGCCGTGCATCACCACCAGTGCGGTGCGCGGCTGGCGGGAGCGAGCGTGAGCGACAAAATAAGGCAGTGAACCCGCCGCCGTCGGCGCGTGATAGGGCGTGGCGAGGCGTTCTAATACCGGCTCTGCACGAACCGATTGGCCGAACAGCAGCAGGGCGGCCATTGCGATGTAGCGCAGGCGGCGCATCCTCGTCAGGTTCGGCGCAGCGCAGTGCGCAGTTGTCTCAGGACTTCCCGGCATCGTTGTTCCTCACGCGCTCGTTGATAGTAGCGATAAAAGGCGCGTTCCGAACTGAGGTTACCCGCCAGCGCCAGTTGCCTGAAGATTAAGTATGTCAGACTGAGCATGATGATAATAAATATAAAGCCGGGGAACAGCAGCTGCCAGCCGTCGGTGATGCGCGCACCGGACATAAACACCAGCGACGGCGCGATAACCAGCACGCCAAGCTGCCGCAAGCCCCATTGCGCCAGCACAGGCATTAGCACCAACAGAGTGACGAATAGCAGGTATTTCAACAGATAGCGACAGGAAAGCAGCGAGCGTTTTAACGCACTGTCGGCGCGTCGTTGCAAAACGAAACCCTCGGACGTGGTGCGCAGGATCTGCTGTCGGCCGCCAGTAGGTCTGTAGCGCTCCAGCGCCGTTACGCCGTCCGGCAGTGCCAGCAATTGCTGCAACTCCGCCAGCCCGACGGTTTTGCTACCGATGTAATCCCTAAACAGTAAGAGCTGCATGCGCTCACTGTGGGGCTTCTCGACGGATTCGAGTAGCTTGAGCAGCTTGTCATGGTTTTCCCGCCGAATACGAAATGGCGTTTTAACAACGGCGATAAACAGGGTGATAACGGTCAAACTGACTTTGAGAATATCTGCGGCGCTGATCTCAAACATGGGGGCTTCCTGTCGTTGCGATGTGTTCCCTAAGGCCAGAAGTATAGAGCACGTTTTTCACCTGGCGTGAAAACTGGCGTTACAGCTTGGCCTTTGATCTCCAAGGCGTTAAGGCTAGACTCAGCAACATAAGTAAGACTGAGGGGATAAATGAATGGATGTGATTGAGGGGAGCGAGCTGCAGATCGCCGATGCGGTTTACGCCTACCAGTTGGACGGCAAGGGCGGCGTCACGCCGATCGAGCAAGATGACAAGATCACCTGCGACGCGCCGTGCTGGCTGCATCTTGATTACGCGCACCCGGCCAGCGCCGAATGGCTGAGCACCACGCCGCTGCTGCCGGACTCGGTGCGCGAAGCGCTCTCCGGCGAAAGCTCTCGGCCACGCGTCAGCCGCCAGGGCGAAGGCACCATGATCACCCTGCGCAGCATCAACTTCAACGCCAACTCACGGCCGGACCAGTTGGTCACCATCCGTGTGTACATCACCGATAAACTGATTATCTCCACGCGGCACCGCAAGGTGTATTCCATCGATCAGGTGGTGAACGATTTGCAAAGCGGCGCCGGGCCGACCAACAGCGGCAACTGGCTGGTGGAGATTTCCGATGCGTTGACCGATCACACCAGCGAATTCATTGAGGATCTGCACGACAAGATTATCGATCTGGAGGACGCCTTGCTGGAACAGCAGGTGCCGGAGCGTGGTCAGCTGGCGTTGATCCGTAAACAGCTTATCGTGCTGCGCCGTTACATGGCGCCGCAGCGTGACGTTTTCGCACGGCTGGCCAGCGACCGCCTGCCGTGGATGAGCGACGACGATCGCCGCCGCATGCAGGACATCGCCGATCGCCTGGGGCGCGGGTTGGACGATCTGGACGGCAGCATCGCGCGCACCGCTATCTTGTCCGACGAAATCACCACGGTGATGGCCGACGCGATGAACCGCCGCACTTACACCATGTCATTGTTAGCGATGGTCTTTTTACCTACCACCTTCCTGACCGGGCTGTTTGGCGTCAACCTTGGCGGCATACCGGGCGGCGGCAACCCCTTCGGTTTCGCGGCATTTTGCCTGATGTTGGTCGGGTTGGTGCTTGGCGTCGCCTGGTGGCTGAAGCGCAGCCGCTGGCTGTAGGTGAAAATGACGAAAACCCGGTTAACATTGAGCAAAATCAACATTTAGCCGGGGGAAATGGGGCATGATCTCTCTCGCAGGTGAATGCAACGTCAAGCGATGGGCGTTGCGCTCCATAATTGTCTTACTTTCTTATTTTTGAATTACTGCATAGCACATTTGATTCGTACAATGCCGGTTTAATCACCGGCATTTTTTTATTCGGCTTCCCTTCTTCTTCAGGCCGCGCTTTCATCCCAGAAGCTGGCTTCAATCTTGTGCCCATCCAAATCCCGGACAAAGCAGCCGTAGTAAGCCTCACCGTAATGCGGCCGCGAACCGGGCGCGCCTTCATCGACGGCACCGGCCAGCAGCGCCTGGCGATGGAATTCATCCACCTGTTGCTTATTGGTGGCGAAAAAACCGACGTGCGTACCGTTGCCGGGTGAGGCCGGGCGGCCGTCGATCGGCACCTGCAGCCAAAACTCCGGGTAGTCGCGGCCGTAACCGATGGCGCCGGGATGCTCCAGCACCCGTCGGCATCCCAAGGCGGCCAGCGCACGATCGTAAAAGGCGGCGGCGGCCTCGAAATCGTTGGAGCCCAGCGAGATGTGGGACAGGCAGGGGGTAATATTCATTGCGCGATCTCCATATAACTGTATAAATAAACAGTATAGGGTAAAAACGGCACTGCCGAGTAAATTTTGCGCAAACTGTGAACAGGATCGAGATCGTCGAGAAAGGGAAATGTCGCCGCTCGCAGGATGGCAAGCGGCGAGGGGGCTTATTTGATTTCCAGCACGTTCAAACGTTCTGGCGCAGGTATCGCGTCGTCCGAGTCTTCCGGCTGCCAGCCGACCGGCTGCATCGGGATGTCTTCGCGATCGAAGGCCAAATCGCCGCCGTCTACCACGGCGCTCCCGTGGTGAATGCCCTTGAAATCGAACAGATTGATATCGCTCAGGTGCGAAGGCACCACGTTTTGCATGGCGCTGAACATGGTTTCCAGCCGGCCAGGATAGCGTTTGTCCCAGTCACGCAGCATATCGCCGATCACCTGGCGCTGCAGGTTAGGCTGCGAGCCGCACAGGTTGCATGGAATGATCGGGAACGCTTTGGCGATCGAGAAACGCTCGATGTCTTTCTCGCGGCAATAGGCCAGCGGGCGAATGACCACGTGCTTGCCGTCGTCGCTCATCAGTTTGGGCGGCATGCCTTTCATCTTGCCGCCGTAGAACATGTTGAGGAACAACGTCTGCAGAATGTCGTCACGGTGATGGCCCAGCGCGATCTTGGTGGCACCCAGTTCGGTGGCGGTGCGGTACAGAATGCCGCGGCGCAGGCGCGAGCACAGTGAACAGGTGGTTTTGCCTTCCGGGATCTTGTCTTTGACGATGCTGTAGGTGTTCTCTTCGACGATCTTGTATTCCACCCCCAGGCTTTCCAGGTAGGCAGGCAAAATATGCTCAGGGAAGCCGGGCTGTTTCTGATCGAGATTCACCGCGATCAGCGAGAAGTTGATCGGCGCGCTCTGCTGCAGGTTGCGCAGGATCTCCAGCATGGTGTAGCTGTCTTTACCGCCGGACAGGCAGACCATGATACGGTCGCCTTCTTCAATCATATTGAAATCGGCGATCGCTTCGCCCACGTTGCGGCGCAGGCGCTTTTGCAATTTATTCAGGTTGTACTGCTCTTTTTGGCTAACGGATTGCTTTTCTGACATTTAAATCGTGCTCATTCTCAATAGGGGGCACTAGGGGCATGGCGTTGTAGACCGCGAGTTTACCATTCAACCGGCCGATTTTGATCATTATTCATCATCCAGCTTCAACGCGCCCGACGCGAGGCCTGTATGGTACGGATTACGCGCAGGAATGCCAGCGGGTTTTATTGAGTCATCCCAACGATCTTCTTCGCGGCAGAAGGGGCGATGTGAATTACTCAGTATTGGGGCGAGCGAAAGCACGCAACGCGTCGTTTTCCAGACGGAAGTACTGTTTGGCCGTGACTTCGTCGGCGCCCAGCCGGCGATAGAAAAGCCCGGCGTTGGGGTTGGACTTTTCAGCTGTCCAGTCCAGACGGCTACAGCCATGTTCGAGCGCAATGGTTGCGATAAAACGCATCATTGCCTTGCCTACGCCCAACCCTCTGGCAGTGCGGCTGACGAACAGCTCTTTCATAAACATTTGACCGCTGAGCTTAGGGGCAGGGTGCATGATGCAAAAGGTACAAAATCCGCAGACCTTACCTTGTGACCAAGCACTGGCGACAGTAATACCTGAGTAGGGGCCAAACAGGGCGTTATTGAGGTAAGGGAGCACCTCTTGGCGTTTTATCACGTCGGGGCCGAAATAATATTCTTCCATTTCGATGATGATATCGACCAATGCTTCCGAATGGCTGCGATCTGAGATGATGATTTCCATGCGTTCTTTGGCTTCCTTTGGTTTCTGCGCAATGGCAATGAGAATAGAAGGAAAAGCAACAGGGCGCGAATCGCTCGCGCCCTGAGGGAGGTTACTCAGCAGCGGACTTTTCCGCCTTACCGGCCAGCAGGCTGAGGAAATCGTATTTCTCCTTCAGCTCTTTCTCGGCGGCCTGATACAGCGCGCTGGCCACCTCCGGCTGCTGAGCGTTCAGGCGGCGGAAACGCTGTTCTTTCAGCAGCGTTTCCGACAGGTTGCTGTTTGGCGGCCGCGAATCCAACGCTAACGCGGCCTTGCCCTCGGCGCTGCGGCGCGGATCGAAGCGGTACAGCGGCCAGAAGCCGGTGGCGGTCAGCTGTTTCATCTGATCGTGACTGAGCGCCAGATCGTAGCCGTGCTCTTCGCACGGGCTGTAGGCGATGATCAGCGACGGCCCCGGATAGGCCTCGGCCTCCTGAATCGCTTTCACCGTTTGGTTAAGCTGCGCCCCCAGCGAGATCTGCGCGACGTAGACATGGCCGTACATCATCATGCTGACGCCCAAATCTTTGCGCGCCTTGCGCTTGCCGTGTTCGCCGAACTTGGTCACCGCGCCAAGCGGTGTGGCTTTCGACTGCTGGCCGCCGGTGTTGGAGTAGCACTGGGTGTCGAGCACCAGCACGTTGACGTTCTCCGTCAGGCTGAGGACGTGATCCAAACCGCCGAAGCCGATGTCGTAGGCCCAGCCGTCCCCGCCGATCAGCCAGATGGATTTATCCACCAGGTAGTCGGCGTCGGCCGCCAGCTGGCGTGCGTCTTCACCTCCAATACTCGCCAGCAGCGTGCGCAGTTCGGCGATTTGCTTCCGGCGCGGCTCCGGTGCCACATCTTCCATCTGCAGGGCATTGACCAACTGCTCCGGCAGCTGCGGCGCCAGCGAATTCAGCAGGCGCAGCACCCGTGCGCGATGTTGATCGACCGTCAGGCGGAAGCCCAGGCCGAATTCGGCGTTGTCTTCGAACAGCGAGTTGGCCCACGCCGGCCCGCGCCCTTCGGCGTTGGTGGTGTAAGGCGTGGTCGGCAGATTGCCGCCGTAGATCGAGGAACAGCCGGTGGCGTTGGCGATCAGCAAACGGTCGCCATAGAGCTGGGTCAGCAGCTTGATGTACGGCGTTTCGCCGCAGCCGGAGCAGGCACCGGAGTATTCGAACAGCGGCGTGATCAGCTGCGAGGTGCGAATGTCGATGCGCTCCAGCTGCGCTGGATCGATTTCCGGCAGCTGCAGGAAGAAGTCGTAGTTGTCTTTTTCCGCCGTCAGATTATCGAGGCGCGAAGCCATGTTGATGGCCTTGATCTCTGGGTTCTGGCGATCTTTCGCCGGGCAGACCTCGACGCACAGGTTACAGCCGGTGCAATCTTCCGGCGCCACTTGCAGTACGTATTTCTGGCCGCGCATATCGCGTGATTTGACATCCAGAGACTGCAGGGAAGCGGGGGCGTGTTCCATCTCCGACGGCTGAACCACTTTGGCGCGAATGGCGGAGTGCGGGCAGGCGGCGACGCAGTGGTTGCACTGGGTGCACAGATCGGGCTGCCAGACCGGGATCTCTTCGGCGATGTTGCGCTTTTCCCACTGGGTGGTGCCCACCGGCCAGGTGCCGTCCGGCGGGAAGGCGGAAACCGGCAGCGCATCGCCCAGCCCGGCCAGCATCGCGGCGGTAACGGTTTTGACGAAGTCCGGCGCGGCGTCCGAGACCACCGGTGGGCGCATCGGGCTGCTGTCGTCGACCGGCTGCAGTGGAATTTCAATCAGTGCGCCACGGGTGGCGCCCAGCGCCTGCCAGTTGCGCTCGACGATCTCCTGGCCCTTGTTGCTGTAGCTGCGCGCGATGGCATCCTGCAGCTGTTGCAGCGCCACGTCGCTCGGCAGGATCTGCGTCAGGTGGAAGAACGCCATCTGCATTACGGTGTTGATGCGCGCGCCGAGCCGGCATTCGCGCGCCAGCTTGGCGGCGTTGATGATATAGAAACGCGCCTGGCGTTGATGCAGCAGCGCCTGTACCTCCTGCGGCAAGCGTGACCAGACCTCGTCGGCGCCGTAAGGGGTATTGAGCAGGAAGGTACCGCCGGGTTTGAGACGTTCAACCATCTGATACTTATCGATAAACTGCAGCTGGTGGCAGCCGACGAAATCCGCCTGGCTGACCAGATAGGCCGAATTGATCGGCTGCTCGCTGACGCGCAGATGCGACACCGTCAGGCCGCCGGCCTTTTTGGAGTCGTAGACGAAATAGCCCTGCGCATACAGCGGCGTGGCGTTGCCGATGATTTTGATGTTGTTCTTGGTGGCCGAGACCGAACCGTCGCTGCCCAAACCGTAGAACAGCGCTTCCAGCGAGGCGCGCTGCGGCAGGATTTCGTCGCTCAGCGGCAGTGAAAGCCCGGTGACATCATCGAAGATGCCGACGGTAAAGCGCGGGCGCGGCTGCGGCTGGGCCAGCTCGCGAAACACCGCCAGCGCACAGTCCGGGCCGAACTCTTTCGACGACAGGCCGTAACGGCCGCCGATCACCCGCGGCAGCGTGGCGCGCTCACCCCGGCTGTAGGCCTCCGCCAGCGCGGTCATCACGTCCAGATACAGCGGTTCGGCCAGCGCGCCCGGTTCTTTGGTGCGATCGAGCACCGCGACGTTGCGCACGCTGTCCGGCAGCGCGCCGAGCAGGTATTTGGCGGAGAACGGCCGGAACAACCGGACTTTCAGCACGCCGACTTTCTCGCCGCGGGCCAGCAGGGTGTCAATCACCTCTTCGCAGGTGCCGGCGGCGGATCCCATCACCACCACCACGCGCTCGGCCTGCGGGTGGCCGTAATAGTCGAACGGCCGATAGTGGCGGCCGGTGAGGGCGGCGAAGGCCGCCATGGCGTCGATCACGTGTTGGCCGGTGGCGTCATACCACGGGTTGGTGGCTTCGCGCGACTGGAAATAGGTGTCCGGGTTGGCGGAAGTGCCGCGCACCACCGGATGATCGGGCGACAGCGCCCGGCGGCGGTGAGCGTCGATCGCCGCCTGCGGCAGCATTTGCCGCAGCGTATCGTCGCTGAGCGGCACGATCTTGTTGATTTCGTGCGAGGTGCGGAACCCGTCGAAGAAGTGGATAAACGGCACGCGCGCGTTGAGAGTGGCCGTCTGTGAGATCAGCGCGAAGTCCTGCGCCTCCTGCACGTTGCTGGCGCACAGCATGGCGCAGCCGGTTTGGCGCACCGCCATCACGTCCGAATGGTCGCCGAAGATCGACAGCGCGTGTGTGGCTACGGTGCGGGCGGCGACGTGCAGCACGAACGGCGTCAGCTCTCCGGCCAGTTTGTACAGCGTCGGGATCATCAGCAGCAGACCCTGCGATGAAGTGAACGAAGTCGACAGTGCGCCGGTTTGCAAGGCGCCGTGCACGGTGGCGATCGCGCCGCCCTCAGACTGCATTTCCACCACCCGCGGAGTATCGCCCCAGATGTTTTGCCGGCCATCGCCTGACCAAGCGTCTGCTTGCTCCGCCATGGTGGAACTTGGCGTGATAGGGTAGATGGCAATCACTTCGTTGGTGCGATAGGCCACGGAAGCGACTGCGTTATTACCATCTGTAGTTATCATCGATATTACCTTTTCATTGCTCACAAAGCCGCGAAAGCACACTTTCGCAGTAATGGGAAAAAGTCTAACAGAGGGTTTGAACGTGGCTTTATCGCGTTTGTGTGGCGGGTGATAAATCGTCAATGGCGTATTTCCTCGCCGAATGAGATGCAGTGGCAATAAATTGTTTTGACCGTTTAAAGACAATTTATTTCCGGCGCGTCATAATTGCGCATCGGCAAACTGACAGAAGAAAATCATGAGCGCATTTATGTATTTGACGATGGCGATAGTCGCGGAAGTGATCGCCACCACCATGTTGAAAGCCTCCGAGGGCTTTACCCGCCTGTGGCCGTCGCTGCTGGTGGTGCTGGGTTACGGCGTGGCCTTTTGGGGGCTGTCGATGGTGGTCAAGAGCATGCCGCTGGGCATCGTGTATGCGATTTGGTCGGGTATGGGCATCGTGCTGGTGTCGATCGCCGCGGTATTCGTTTACCAGCAAAAATTGGATTGGCCAGCGATTGTCGGCATGGGATTAATTATTGCCGGCGTGCTGGTGATTAATTTACTGTCTAAAGCCTCGGTGCACTGAGTGTTATTTTAATGTGAAAAAAGGCCGGCGTGACAGCAAGTCGCGCCGGTTGAAGAATTCAGCCATCATTCACTGAAAATAGTGGAATGCTAATTACTTAGCGCCGCCAGCATAGACGTAAATATCGTCCTCTCCGGTAGCAAAAAATGCGTCGTCTCACTGAAAGCACGTGAAGATAATGAATACCGATGTCGCGGGAGAAATCTCTTCGTCAGCAGCGGTGACGTTATCACTTTCTGCGTGCGGCCGGGGCCAGGCACAGGGTGGCGCTGTCACGTTTGGCGTATCGCGCCGGGGCGGAAATATTCTGCAAACAAAATAAATGTCCGGCCGGTGCAAAA
Organism: Serratia sp. PF-27; assembly: GCF_030053255.1. NCBI lineage: Bacteria > Pseudomonadati > Pseudomonadota > Gammaproteobacteria > Enterobacterales > Yersiniaceae > Serratia > Serratia sp. PF-27. The sequence continues at coordinate 605,747 of NZ_JASGBT010000015.1, read as the reverse complement.
AAATGACAAATAATGGCTGGAATATATTTTCATTATTTATATATCGAGCTAGATTAAACAAGTTTGCATCAAAGATAGCGAAACGTGTCCGCTAAGTGACGCGCGTTATCAGCAATGGCGATTTTACACAGCGCAGTTCCGGGTTCAGGAGTGGGATAATGACGACATCAAAATGGTTGCTTGCCAGCGCCGTGCTGCTTTTAGCCGCCTGCAGCAGCAATAACGAAGAGCCAGTACAGCAGGGCAACAGTGCCAGAATCAATACGTTGCAGACCAGCGCCGGTTGCGCGGCGGTCGGTGGCGTTACTACCATCGCGCATAACCTGAACGGTGAAGCGCTGCGCATGTGCCAAATGCCGAATGGCAAGCAGTGCGAAGAACGCACGCTGGGCCTGGGCAGCTGCGCCGGGTAAGCCCGCAGCGACAGGCCCGGATCAATACACCCAGTCGCGCAGGGTATAAACCAGCGTGTGGCCGCTGCCGTTGAGCGTCAGTTGCTGCGCGTTCAGCATCACGTCGGCGCCGTTTTCGAGCACGGTGCCGATCACCTGATCCCAGCGGTTGCGCTGCTCATCAGGGCACAGCTTGCGCGTCGAGGCCAACGGTTTTACCGTCAGCACGCCGTCGCGTAACTGCCCCTGGCCGAAGAAGCGGTTGCACATCGCGCCGGAGACATGCAGGTTCTCGCCAAATTCCAAATTGAGCAGGCCGCCATCCGTTCGTGATTGTGCCGCTTCACCATCTACGCTCTGCAACACGAAGTTGTGATGCAACAGATCGCCGGGTGTGACGGTAGACTGTGGTTTCATGCTGCATCCCCCTAGGACCAGCGTCGTAAGGGCGGCCACCGTGGTTTTTCTCATTGCGTTCTCTCAAATAAACAGGGCGCCGCAAGGGCGCCCCGAAGTTACGCTCAGGCGTTCAGCTGGTTCGGGCAGGCTTCGCCGCGATCCAACAGGCTGATGTTCTGCAGCGTGGTTTGCGAAATGCTGGTCAGCGCCTCTTCGGTCAGGAAAGCCTGATGGCCGGTGAACAGCACGTTGTGGCAGGCCGACAGGCGGCGGAACACGTCATCCTGAATCACGTCGTTAGACTTGTCTTCAAAGAACAGATCGCGTTCGTTCTCGTAGACGTCCATCCCGAGCGCGCCGATTTTTTGCTGCTTCAACGCGTCGATGGCGGCGGTAGAGTCGATCAGCGCGCCGCGGCTGGTGTTGATCACCATTACGCCGTTTTTCATCATCGCGAAGGCGTCGGCATTCAGCAGATGGTGGTTTTCCGGCGTCAACGGGCAGTGCAGGGTAATCACGTCGGATTGCGCGTACAGCGTTTTCAGGTCGACATACTCCGCGCCCAGCGCCAGCGCCTGTTCGCTCGGGAACGGATCGTAGGCCAGCAGCTTCATGCCGAAGCCTTTCAAAATGCGCATCGTCGCCACGCCGATTTTACCGGTGCCGATCACGCCGGCGGTGCGGTTGTGCATGTTAAAACCGATCAGCCCTTCTAGCGAGAAGTTGGCGTCGCGAGTGCGTTGATAAGCGCGGTGAATACGGCGGTTCAGGCACATCATCATGCCTACCGCGTGTTCTGCCACGGCCTCCGGCGAGTAGGCCGGCACGCGCACCACCTTGATGCCCAGTTCTTTGGCGGCGTCCAGATCGACGTTATTAAAACCGGCGCAGCGCAGGGCGAGGATCTCGACGCCCAGTGCCGCCAGTTCTTCGAGCACTTCACGGCTGCCGTCGTCGTTGACGAAGATACACACCGCCTTGCAACCGGCGGCCGTTTTGGCGGTTTTTTTGCTGAGTAAAAAGTCGAAGAATTCCAGCTCATAGCCAAACTGCTGATTCACCAGTTCGAGATATTTACGGTCATACTGTTTGGTACTGTATATCGCCAATTTCATCGTGGTTTCTCCACCGTGATTTTGTGATCAATTTAACAGATTTTAGTAAATTCGACAATTGGTTAGCGGTTTGGCCAGCGTGGGGTTTGTTCGGTCAACCAGGAGGATGAAACCGGCCCGCATTGGGCCGGTTCACGCGATGTTAGCGAGCGATTTCCGTGTAATGATGCTCATCGTAGTCATGGGTCAAGTACCCGTTGACGGCATCGTTAAAGGCGACCCAATGCGGGGTTTTCTGGTGTGCCGAAAGCGCCGCATTATCGTCCCAGTTTTCGATCAGCGCGTAGCTGTTTTCATCGTTCTGGCATTGCCAAAGCTGGTAAAAAGAGCAGCCGGTTTCTTTATTGGATTCCTGCACCATGGTGTTGAGCAGGCTGAGAAACGCGGGGCGCTTGGCCGGATTGACCTGAAAAAAGACATTGAGCGTGATCATGGTTTATTTCCTCAGTCGATAATGAAACTGGAATTTCCAGGCGGCAGCAATGTGCTGACTGCGAGGATTCTACGGACTTGATGGTTGACTAAAAGTGAAATAAAGTTCCGTTGCTATTCATTTTTGGTGAAGGCTTGTGATGTTGAAACGTGCTCAGTTGGTGACCTTTTGCATGGTGGTTGAGTCAGAGAGTCTCACGGCAGCGGCTGAGAGGCTGTTTTGCGTGCCCTCTAACGTGACCAAGAAATTAAAAGAGTTGGAAATGGCGTGTGGCGTTACGCTATTTGATCGTGAGCGCAATCGACTGTCGCTCACACCGGAAGGCCGGGCGCTTTACCATAAAGCCAAGCGCTTTTTGGCTATCGAAGAGCGGGCGCGAGCGCAGCTTGAACAGGATCCGGTGCAGGGTGAACTGAAGCTTGGCGCGCTGGATATCGCCTTGAGTCATCATCTGCCGCAAAAGTTGGCGCATTACCGTGCGCAGAACCGCCGCGTTCAGTTGAGTGTGGTGCAGGGTTATTCGCTGGATCTGGAGTTTCAATTGCAAAAAGGAACTCTGGACGTGGTGTTTTCAGATGGGCCGATAGAACATCCGCAGCTGCAGAGCCGGCGTGCTTTTCAGGAGCGTTTGGTCTTCATTGGCGGGGCGTATCAGCCAGCGTTGTTGGCAAAAAGCGATCTCTATGTTTATTCGCGTCAATGCCACTATCGCCATCTGGTGGACGCCTGGCTGCAAAAGCAGCAAGTGATCCCCGCCGCGCTGCTGGAGGTGGAATGCTATGACGTGATATTCGCCTGCGTAAGCGCGGGGTTGGGGTATGCGTTTGTCCCTGAGAGCCTGGCGCGACAGCGGGAGGTTGCGTATACCGAGTGCGGGAATGAAATGCGCAGCGATATTTATGCTATCTGGCGTAAAGCGAGCGACAGCCGCATAGTACAGGCTTTTATTGAGGCCGTGATTTGAAATTAGCGGCAAAAAAATCCCCACGGGGGTGTGGGGAATGGCTTCTCTAGTACACAGTTAGCTAGCAGCTAAACTTTTATTAGAATGGTTGCAAGACTATTAATCATCAACGGTAACGACAATAACAAAAGTCTGAAAACCGTCCTATTTATGTGATGTATATGTAACGAAAATCTACAACTTCGCACACGTTTGCGCTAAAAAGGTGCAAATCACCTTTGCGACCCCGCTCAGCTTCACCCTATGTCAAATTCGTGCCATCATTATTGTCAATTCAGGCATAGACTTAACCAATGCCTAACTCAGGAACGAAGCAATCATTTAATGACCAGGCGATTGAAAGTATTCATAGGGACCGTGGCGGGCTGTGCAATTCTGGTGCTGGCGTTATGGCAAACTTTGCCGCGCTGGCTGCCGGGGGTGTTATCGCATTGGTTGCCGGCGGGAAGCCGACTTGAGTTACAGGGCAAGTTGCATTGGCGCCAAGGCGGCCTGGCGCTGCCGGGGGCACGTTTCACCGCGCAAGATTGCCTGCTGGCCAACGTCGGTCCGACGCGGCTGGCTTACCGCCAAGGCCGCTGGCAGCTGTCGAGCGATAAGGTCAGCGTCGATAGCGCCTGTTTATCAAAACTGCCGGGCGGCGACGCCAACAGCGCGCCGCTCGCGCTCGATCAATTGCAGCGGCAACTGCCGGCGCTGGATCTCACCATTAATGATCTGACGCTTATTCCCTGGCAGCGCTATGCCGGCAAGCTGCAGATTTCCTCCGGCCCCGACGGGCAACGTCTGCATTATCGGGGACCGAATCTCAGCGCCGAGGCGCGGCTGGATGAAAAACAGCAGCTGACGTTGCAGAGTCTGACCGTCGTCCCGCCCAACAGCGCGCAACCGCTGCACCTCGCCGGTAAGATAACTCTCCCGCTGGATCTGGCCAGCCTGCCGAAGCAGGGCGCGTTGCAGGGTGAAATGCAGACGGCCTATCTGGAAAAACCGGTTTTGCTGGATATGCGCTGGCAACAGCAGCAGGGCGTGTTGACGGTGAGCGAGAAAGGCGACGATCGGCCGCTGGCGGTGCTGCCGTGGGAAGTGACCCCGCAGCGGGTCAGCATCAAGCAGGGCGAGTGGCGTTGGCCCTACAGCGGACAGCCGTTGAACGGCGGCCTCAGCATCGCGCTGCACGACTGGAGCAAGGGATTGGATGAAACGGAGATCAGCGCGCGGCTGAACGTGATCACCGCCGGCCACAACGGCAAGGGTAATGCGGTGCTCACCCTCGGGCCGGGCAAGGTGGGGTTGACCGACAGCGATCTGCGCTTCCAACTGACCGGGCAGGCCAATCTGGCCGATTTCTCCACCACCGCGTCGATCCCGGGCGTGATCGGCGGCAGCATTCTTAACCCGACGCTGGTTCTGCAGCCAGGTTCGCTGCTGCGTCTGTGGGGCAAAGTGACGCCGGAAATGACGCTGGAAGAGGCGCGTCTACCGCTGGCCGGCGTGAAGGTGACCGCCGCCGGCATCACCGGCCGCCTGCAGGCGATTTTGAGCGCCAGCGACAGTTATTGGGGGCGTTTCAAGCTCCACCTGGACGGCCAGGCGCAGGATTTCTGGCCGGACAAGGGCGACTGGCAGTGGCGTTACTGGGGCAACGGCCGGTTGCCGCCGCTGCAGGCCGCCTGGGACGTCGCCGGCAGCGGTCGTTGGCAGGACAGCGAGCTGGTGCTCGACAAGCTCTCCACCGGTTTCGACAAATTGAAGTACGGTCTGGTGACGGTCGCCGCGCCGCGCTTGAGCCTCAACCAGCCGCTGCGCTGGCAGCGTGATGAACAAAGCCCGCAGTTCAACGGCGAATTCCAGCTGGCGGCGGATAAGGTCAGCTTCAGCGACGGTGGCTATCTGCCGGCGCCGGTGCTGGCGCTGCAGGTGAACGGCCGTTCGCCGGACAGTTTCCAGATGCAGGGCAAGCTGCAGGCGCAACAGATCGGGCCGATCGCGCTGCGCGGCCGTTGGGATGGCGAACGTCTGCGCGGCGAAGGCTGGTGGCCGAAACAGTCGCTGAAGGTCTTCCAACCGCTGTTGGCACCGGATCTCAATCTCACGCTGCGCGACGGCGAGTTTTACGCGCAGTCGGCGTTTTCCGCCGCCCGTGAACAAGGGTTCGAGGCCGGTGGCCACTGGGTGGTGAAAAACGGCGGCATGTGGCTGAAAGACGGCGAAATGAGCGGCCTGGATTTCATCCTGTCGTACCGTTTCAAGCAGCATCACTGGCAATTGGGAGCTAAACAGCCGGTATCGCTGCGCATCAAGTCTTTCACCAACCTGTTCGAGATGCAGAACATTTCCGCCGATCTGCAGGGCACCTATCCTTATAGCGAAGGGCAGCCGCTGACGTTGAGCAACGTCGGCGTGGACATGCTCAACGGGCATATCAGCCTGTCGGCGCTGCGGTTGCCGCAGCATGACGCCGCGGTACTGAAGCTGGATAAGGTCGATCTCAGCGCGCTGTTTACCGCCCTGAAACCGAAGCAGTTCGCCATGTCCGGCCGGGTCGACGGCGAGCTGCCGCTGTTCCTGAACCATCCGAAGTGGTTGGTGCAAAACGGCTGGATCGCCAACGCCGGCACGTTGACGCTGCGCCTGGACAAAGACATGGCCGACGCCATCGGCAGCAATAACCTGGCGACCGGCGCGGCGATCGACTGGCTGCGCTACATGGAAATCAACCGTTCGCATGCCCGGGTCGATCTCGACAACCTGGGCGAGTTGACGCTGAGCGCGCGCATCGACGGCATCAACCCGCAGAAAAGCGCCAAGCGCGAGGTGATCCTGAACTATCGCCATCAGGAAAACGTGTTTCAGCTGTGGCGCAGTTTGCGCTTCGGCGACAATTTACAGGAGTGGCTGGAGCAGGCCCTCTCACAACCTGGGGAGCAACAATGAAAATCATGAGTGTGTCGACGCTGGCAGCGGTGCTGTGCGTTTCGCTGCTGAGCGGCTGCGTGCCGCGCATCGAGGTGGCGACGCCGAAGGATCCGATCACCATCAATATGAACGTCAAGATCGAGCATGAAATTCATATCAAGGTGGATAAGGACGTCGAAAACCTGCTGAAAACCCAAAGCGGTCTGTTCTAGGAGCCGACATGAAAAAACGTTATTTGTGGCTGGCCGGCGCCGCCTGGTTGTTCAGTGGCATGGCGATGGCGTTGACGCTGGATGAGGCGAAGCAGCAAGGGCGGGTAGGTGAAACCCTGAGCGGCTACATCGCGCCGGTGAAGCAGGACGCGGAAACCCTGGCGCTGGTGAAACGCATCAACGCCGGCCGCGCCGAGAAGTATCAGGAAGTGGCGAACGGCAACCATATCGCCGTCGACGAAGTGGCGCGCATGGCCGGGCAAAAGCTGGTGACGCGGGCGCAGAGCGGCGAGTATGTGCGCGGCATCAACGGGCAGTGGCTGAAGAAATAAAAAAAGCGCGCCGTCTGGCGCGCCAAAAGATACGGATAGATGATTATTATGAGGGTAGTGCAGGTTTGACAGGACTTGCCTCTTGTCCGGCAGGGGCTCGGCGCCCCTGCGCAGGGTCTTAGGCAGCAACCACCTGAGACAGGGCCGCCTTGGCGTCTTCCTGTGCTTTGGTCGCCACTTCCGGGCCATAGGCGATGCCTTCCGCGAAGACGAACTCCACGTCGGTGATGCCGATGAAGCCCAGGAACAGACGCAGGTAAGGTTCTACCAGGTCGGTCGGGGTGCCTTTATGGATGCCGCCGCGGCTGGTCAGGATCACGGCGCGTTTGTTTTTTACCAGGCCTTCCGGACCGTTTTCGGTGTAACGGAAGGTCACGCCGGCGCGGGCAACCAGGTCGAAATAGTTTTTCAGCTGGGTCGGAATGTTGAAGTTGTACATCGGTGCGGCAATCACGATGACGTCATTGGCCTGCAGCTCGGCGATCAGCTCGTCCGACAGGGCCAGCGCTTCTTGTTGACGTGGAGTCAACGGAGCATCGGAAGGACGCAGCGCGCCGACCAGTTCACCGTCCAGCACCGGGATTGGCTGTGCGGCCAGATCGCGCACGGTGATGGTGTCGCCGCTGTGGGCGTTGCTCCATTGCTCTACGAAGAAATCGGCCAGTTGGTTAGACTGAGAGTAGGTCGCTAGGATGCTTGATTTCAGAACCAATACGTTGCTCATCGATAATTCCTTACGTTGTGACAGTGACATCAGGACTCAGCGTCCCTTGCATGAAGTACATGCTATTCACATTCCCCCAACAGTGATAGCGCAATATTTCGAGATCTCCGTTCAATTTTATTGAATGACATGGCGACGCTTTACTCGCGGAAGTAGGGGGAGAAAGCCGTTTGTGATAGGCTGTGCGGCTAAAGCAAAAAAATCGCTAAAAAAACATTAAACCGTTGCCAAGCCTGGCCTTGGCGGCGAAGAAACAAGGAACACCGAACGTGAAATCTCCGCTCGAGGCACTGCCGGCCCAACTGGGCGAGCTGATGCTCCGCGATCAACAACGCCTGCGTCGTCGCCTGCAGGGCGCACGAAAAATCAAAAATCCCGATGCCCAGCTGGCGGTCGCCGCCGACGTGGAAAGCGACATCGCGACGGCGCGGCATAAAGTGCAGGCGCGCGCCGCGTCTTGCCCGCGCATTACCTATCCGGAAAGCCTGCCGGTCAGCCAGAAAAAGCAGGACATCTTAAATGCTGTCCGCGACAACCAGGTGGTGATCGTCGCCGGGGAGACCGGCTCGGGAAAAACCACCCAGTTGCCGAAGATCTGTCTGGAGCTGGGGCGTGGGGTGAAAGGGCTGATCGGCCATACCCAGCCGCGCCGCCTGGCGGCGCGCACCGTCGCCAACCGCATCGCCGACGAGCTGGAAACCCCGCTCGGCGGCAGCGTCGGCTACAAGGTGCGCTTCAACGATCAGGTGGGGGAAAACACCCTGGTCAAGCTGATGACTGACGGTATCTTGCTGGCGGAGATACAGCAGGATCGCCTGCTGATGCAGTACGACACGTTGATCATCGATGAAGCGCACGAGCGCAGCCTGAATATCGACTTTATTCTCGGCTACCTGCGCGAACTGCTGCCGAAGCGCCCGGATCTCAAGGTGATCATCACCTCGGCGACCATCGATCCGCAGCGTTTCTCGCGCCACTTCAACAATGCGCCGATCATCGAGGTTTCCGGCCGCACCTACCCGGTGGAGGTGCGTTACCGCCCGGTGGTGGACGACGGCGATGATACCGACCGCGACCAGCTGCAGGCGATTTTCGATGCGGTGGACGAGCTTGGGCGCGAAGGGCCGGGCGACATTCTGATCTTCATGAGCGGCGAGCGCGAGATCCGCGATACCGCCGACGCTTTGAACCGTCTCAATTTGCCGCACACCGAGGTGCTGCCGCTGTATGCGCGCCTGTCGAACAGCGAGCAGAACCGGGTTTTCCAGTCGCACCACGGCCGCCGCATCGTGCTGGCCACCAACGTGGCGGAAACCTCGCTGACGGTGCCGGGCATCAAATACGTCATCGATCCGGGCACCGCGCGCATCAGCCGCTACAGCTTCCGCACCAAGGTGCAGCGCCTGCCGATCGAGCCGGTGTCGCAGGCCTCCGCCAACCAGCGTAAAGGGCGCTGTGGCCGCGTGTCGGAGGGCGTGTGCATCCGTCTGTACTCTGAACAGGATTTCCTCTCGCGGCCGGCGTTTACCGATCCGGAAATTCTGCGCACCAACCTGGCGTCGGTCATTCTGCAGATGACCTCGCTGGGGCTGGGCGACATCGCCGCGTTTCCGTTTGTCGAGGCGCCGGACAAGCGCAACATTCAGGATGGCGTGCGCCTGCTGGAAGAGCTGGGGGCGATCACCACCGCCGATAACGGCCACTATCAGCTGACGCCGCAGGGCCGGCAGCTGGCGCAGTTGCCGATCGACCCGCGTCTGGCGCGCATGGTGTTGGAAGCGCAGAAGAGCGGCAGCGTGCGCGAGGTGATGATCATTACCGCCGCGCTGTCGATTCAGGATCCGCGCGAGCGCCCAATGGATAAGCAGCAGGCCTCGGATGAAAAACACCGCCGTTTTGCCGACAAAGACTCGGACTTCCTGGCGTTCGTCAACCTGTGGGATTATCTGCAGGAGCAGCAAAAGGCGAACTCTTCCAGTCAGTTCCGCCGGCTGTGCCGCAACGATTTTCTCAACTACCTGCGGGTGCGCGAGTGGCAGGATATCTATACCCAACTGCGCCAGGTGGTGAAAGAACTGGGGCTGCCGATCAACAGCACGCCTTCCGACTACCGCAGCGTCCACACCGCGCTGCTGACCGGCCTGCTGTCGCACATTGGCCAGAAAGATGCGGACAAACAGGAATTTACCGGCGCGCGCAACGCCCGCTTCTCGATCTTCCCCGGCTCCGGCCTGTTCAAAAAGCCACCGAAGTGGACCATGGTGGCCGAACTGGTGGAAACCAGCCGCCTGTGGGGGCGCATCGCCGCGCGCATCGAACCGGAATGGATCGAGCCGCTGGCTCAGCACTTGGTGAAACACAGCTACAGCGAACCGCACTGGTCGAAGTCGCAGGGGGCGGTGATGGCCAGCGAAAAGGTCACGCTGTTTGGTCTGCCGATCGTTGCGGCGCGCCAGGTCAACTACGGCGCCATCGATCCGCTGCTGTGCCGTGAGCTGTTTATCCGCCATGCGCTGGTAGAGGGAGACTGGCAGACGCGCCACGCCTTCTTCCGCGAAAACCAAAAGCTGCGCGCCGAGGTGGAAGAACTGGAGCATAAATCGCGCCGCCGCGACATTCTGGTGGATGACGAAATGCTGTTCGGCTTCTACGATCGCCGCATCCCCAACGACGTGGTGTCCGGCCGTCATTTCGACAGCTGGTGGAAGAGCGCGGCCAAGCAGCAGCCGGATCTGCTGAACTTCGAAAAAGAGATGCTGATCAAAGACGGCGCCAACAAGATCAGCGCGCTGGATTACCCGAACTTCTGGCATCAGGGCAACCTCAAGCTGCGGCTGAGCTACCAGTTTGAACCGGGCACCGACGCTGACGGCGTGACGGTGCACATCCCGCTGCCGATCCTCAACCAGGTGGAAGAGCAGGGCTTCGAATGGCAGATCCCCGGCATCCGCCGTGAACTGGTGATTGCGCTGATCAAGTCGCTGCCGAAACCGGTGCGTCGCAACTTCGTGCCGGCACCGAACTACGCCGAGGCGTTCCTTGGCCGCGTAACGGCGCTGGAATTGCCGCTGCTGGACGCGCTGGAGCGCGAGCTGCGGCGCATGACTGGCGTGACCGTGTCACGTGATGACTGGCAGTGGGATCAGGTGCCCGATCATCTGAAGATGACCTTCCGCGTGGTGGGCGAGAAAAACCAGACGCTGCGCGAAGGCAAAGATCTGGCCGCCTTGCGCCTGCAGTTGAAAGAGAAGGTGCAGGAGACGCTGTCGGCGGTGGCTGATGACGGACTGGAGCAGAGTAACCTGCATGTCTGGAGCTTTGGCCAATTGCCGGCGTTTTACGAGCAGAAGCGCGGCGGCTATTCGATGAAGGCATACCCGGCGCTGGTGGATGAAAAGGACAGCGTGGCGATCCGCCTGTTCGACAGCGAAAGCGAGCAGCAACAGGCGATGTGGCAGGGCACGCGTCGCCTGCTGTTGTTGAATATTCCTTCACCGATCAAATACCTGCATGAGAAACTGCCGAACAAAGCCAAGCTGGGGCTCTATTTCAACCCGTACGGCAAGGTGCTGGAGCTGATCGACGACTGCATATCGTGCGGCATCGACAAGCTGATCGCCGAACACGGCGGCCCGGTCTGGCAAGAAGCAGACTTTGCACGGCTGCAGGAGCAGATCCGCGCCGAGCTGAACGACACGGTCGTCGAGGTGGCCAAGCAGGTTGAACAGATCCTGACGGCGGTCTTCAACATCAACAAACGGCTGAAAGGCCGGGTGGACATGTCGTTGGCGCTGGCGCTGTCGGACATCAAGACCCAGCTCGGCGGGCTGGTTTACCGCGGCTTCGTGACTGGCAACGGATGGAAGCGCCTGCCGGATACGCTGCGCTACCTGCAGGCGATCGAGCGGCGGTTGGAAAAACTGGCTATTGATCCGCACCGCGATCGCGCGCAGATGTTGCGGGTGGAGCAGGTGCAGCAGGCCTGGCAGCAGTGGCTGAACAAGCTGCCGCCGAAGCGACAGCAGGAGGAAGAAGTAAAAGCGGTGCGCTGGATGATAGAAGAGCTGCGCGTCAGCCTGTTCGCGCAACAGTTGGGCACGCCTTACCCGATCTCCGATAAGCGCATTCTGCAAACTATCGAGCAGCTTTCGAGCTAAGCTCAGCCGCACCGGCCGGCAAGCGGCCGGCGCGGCGCAAGTTGAAATTCGCAGAGCAGAGAAACAGCAACGGCGCATAATGCGCCGTTGAGAGAGGGTTAGTTGCCTGCCGCCAGCGCGTCCAGCGCTTCGCGGATACCGGGCACCGCCAGGGCACGGTTATCGGCGCGATAGCGATCTTTCGCCGCCGGTGCCGAGCTTTGGATGGCGATCAGTTGCCAGCCGTCGGCGGTTTTCAACAGCAGCGGCGAACCGCTGTCGCCGGGCAGAGTATCGCACTGGTGCGACAGTACGCTTTGCTGGGCCCAGCCGGTGACCTTGCAGTTTTGGTGGCTGTAGAGGTCATCCAGATGATCCTCCGGGTAGCCCGCTTGAGTTATCAGCCGTTTGGCCTGTTTCAGGGCCTGAGTCAGCGCCTTGCTGTCGCCTTGCCACAGCGGCAAGGGTGCGATCGGCAGCGGTTTTTTGTCTTTCAGACGGATCAGCGCAAAGTCATAAGCGGCCGCGGCGGGCGGGACGATCCAGCCATCACCGTCCGGCTTCAGCTTTTTGCCCAGTTTGCTGTCGACCAGGGTCTCGATATTGTCGGTTTGATACTGCCACGACTTATCACCCGCCACGAAGCGCAGAGCGATGGCTTTATCCAATTGCCCCGGCGGTGCCAGCACGCAGTGGCCGGCGGTCAACGCCAGGTGTGGGGAGATCAGCGTGGCGGTACACAGATTGCCGCTGGCTGTTTCGACCTGGCCGATGGCCTGCCACGGCTTGGCGGCGGTATCCGTAACCTTGATTCGTTCATCTTTGCCGAAAAACAGACGCGTTTGCTCGGCCTTGGACGGGCCGTCTGCGCGTGCCGCCTGAGAAGCGATGAGCGGGAGTGAACACAGCAACAGTAAAACGGATATGCGCATAGATCTCTTGCCTGACAAATACGGATCATCCATAAACACACTGAATGCTAACTATAGACTGATTTAGCAGCCATGTGGATGGGCAATAATTGATTTTTCAATAATTTCCCGCCGGCGATGCGGCAGGCTACAGGTAAAAAAAGACGGCGATCAGTCCGCAAAGGATCAGGGCGGTCAGAACGATCTCGAACAGGTAGCGGCGCAGCATCAATGAGAACCCCCCGATGAAAAAACACCCGGTGAACCGGGTGTCGTACACGTCAAGCCTGAAACGGTGAGGGGACCCTCACGACATTACGCTTTTTTGTGGCTGGCTTTCTTGTGGTGCTTTTTAGCCGCCTGGGCTTTTTGCGCCGGGGCTTTCTTGCCGGCTTTTTTGTGATGCTTTTTGGCCGCCTGAGCTTTCTGAACCGGGGCTTTCTTGCCGTGGTGTTTCACCTGAGCTTTAGCCGGCGCAGCGGTGGCGGTGGTTGCGGTAGCCGCAGGTGCGGTGGTGGCAGCCTCGGCAGCGAAAGCCACGGAAGACAGACCCATTGCAGCGGCAACAACCAGAGCTAATACTTTTTTCATCGCAGAATCCTCAACATGACTTTTGGGTACCAACCCCACTGCGGGGCCGTTGAGATGATAGTAGGCAAACGGCGTCCGGCTTTCCGTGAGTGATTGGTTTCGGCATGTAACCTAATGTACAGGGCGGCGGTGGCGAGGGGGATTGCTGCTATAATGACCGCCAGACAAGGAAAAAGGGATTTAAAATGAACGAGATAACGATTCGTTGTGGCGTGACTGAACAGGGCGAGGTGCCGCTGGCCTATGAGGACTGGGGCGATGAGACGCACCCGCCGTTGTTGCTCATCATGGGCATCGGCGCGCAGCTCCTGTTGTGGCCTGACGACTTCTGCCGCGCCCTGGTGTCCATGGGATTTCGGGTGATCCGTTATGACAACCGCGACGTCGGCCTTTCAGGAAAAACGCAGGCACAACGCTCACAGCCATTGTGGCTGCTGATGTTGCGCGCCCAGCTTGGCTGGCAAACGCCGGTGCCTTATACCCTGGCGGACATGGCAACGGACGCGGCGCATCTGCTCGATCATTTACGCATTCCGCAGGCTCACGTACTGGGCGCTTCGATGGGGGGGATGATCGCCCAGGTGCTGGCCGCCGAATACCCGCAGCGCGTCGCCTCGTTATGCATCTTGTTTTCCAGCACCAATCAGCCGCTGTTGCCGCCGCCGGCGCCTTCGCTGCTGTGGTTGCTGGTGCGCCGGCCTGCCGCCGATATGACGCTGCAGCAGCGCCAGGAAGGGATGAAGGCCTTTCTGCGCGCGCTTGGCACCGCGACTTATCCACCGGAGGAGGCGGAGCTGGATGCCCTGGTGACGCGGTTGCTGAAGCGGGGTGTGGATCCGGCAGGCATGCAGCGGCAACTTTCCGCGTTGCTCGGCAGCGGCGATCTGCGGCGTTACAGCCGGCGCATCGCCGCGCCGACGCTGGTGATTCACGGCGATCGCGATCGGCTGGTGCGCAAGGCCGGCGGGGTGGCGATCGCCCGTGCGGTCGCCAACGCCAAGCTGCATATTATGCCGGGCATGGGGCATGACCTGCCCGCACCGTTGAGGCCGCAGCTGGCGGCGATGATCGCCCGCCATGCATTGGGATGAGAGGCCGGTTGGTTCGGTATTTTTGCTTTTTTAGTTACAACATACTAATGGTGGGTGGCCACCCGCCACTCTGTAGCCAAGGCGTTACCCGCAGGAAAGTGGACTATGGAACAGTGTCAGGTCAACCAGGGGAAAAAAGGGCGCGGCAGGGCCGCGCCAGGAGAGATTACAGGTAGCGGTTTTCCAAATGCTGACGGAAGTAGCGTGGGTTGAGCGCTTCACCGGTCGCGTTGGCGATCAGCGTCTCGGTTGGGAAACGGCTGCCGTGGCGCCAGATGTTGTGCTGCAGCCAGTGGAACAGCGGCTGCAGATTGCCGGCGGCGATATCCTCGCTCAGCGAAGGCAGGGCCTGGCGCACGCTGTGGAACAGCTGCGCGGCGTACATCGCGCCGAGGGTGTAAGTCGGGAAGTAGCCGAACGCGCCGTCTGTCCAGTGGATATCCTGCATGCAGCCGTTGCGATAGTTGCCGATGGTGTCGAGGCCGAGGTAAGCGTGCATCTTTTCATTCCACAATGCCGGAATGTCTTCCACTTCGACCTCGCCTTCGATCAACGCTTTTTCAATTTCGTAGCGCAGGATGACGTGGGCAGGATAGCTCACCTCGTCGGCGTCGACGCGGATCAGGCCCGGTTTAACGCGCTGGTTGAGGCGAATGAAGTTGGCTTCTTCCAGCGCCGGCTGTTCGCCAAATTGCGCGGTGACCAGCGGACGCAAGATTTTCAGGAATTCATTGCCGCGCGCCAGCTGCATTTCGAACAGCAGGCTCTGCGATTCGTGGATGGCGGTAGAGCGGGCCAGGGCGACCGGCTGGCCGAGCAGATCGCGCGGCAGGTTCTGTTCGTAACGGGCGTGGCCGGTTTCGTGCACGATACCGAGCAGCGCGGTCAAAAACTCTTTCTCGTTGTAGCGCGTGGTGATGCGTACATCTTCCGGCACGCCGCCGCAGAACGGGTGGGCGCTGACGTCGACACGGCCGTTGTCGAAGTTGAAACCGAGCAGTTTCATGACGCTCAGGCTCAGCTGACGCTGGGTGTCCACATTGAACGGGCCTTGTGGCGCCTGGCAGGGCTCATTAGCCTGTTTGGCCACCACGCGCTGCAGCAGATCCGGCAGCCAGGTTTTCAGATCGCCGAAGATGCGGTCGAGATCGCTGCTGCGCATGCCCGGTTCATACAGATTGAGCAGGGCGTCGTAACGGCTGGTGCCGGCCGCCTGCGCACGGATCTGCGCCTCTTCCCGGCTGAGTTTGACCACTTCGCGCAGGTTCTCGGCGAAGCCGTCCCAGTCGTTGGCCGGGCGCTGGGCGCGCCAGGCGTGTTCGCAGCGCGCGCCGGCGAGCGATTTGGCTTCGACCAGCGACGCCGGTAGCAGCACCGCGTCTTCATACTGGCGGCGCATTTCGCGCAGGTTGGCGCGGTCGATCTCGTCCAGCGTCTCTTGCTGCGCGCGATCCAACAGCGCGCCGGTGCTTTCCGCTGTTAAAAGCTGGTGCTGCAGCACGCTCAGCTCGGCCAGTGCTTCGGAGCGCGCCTTGCTGCCGCCCGGCGGCATCATGGTTTGCATGTCCCAACCGGCGATGGCGGACAGGTGGCCGAAACGCGACAGACGGCTAAAAAGCGCGCGCAGGTGATCGTAAGCAGACGTGTTGGAATGTGCAGATGTCATTATTATTCGACTCCAATGAGAAGGGTCCGGCGGTATTACGCCAGATCGGCTTTTAAACTGAATGTCGGCTTCACCGGCCAACAGAAACGGAAACTGGCGCCGCCGAGCGAACTGCTCTCGACGAACACCTGTCCCTGGTAGGCGACGGCGATGGAATGGACGATGGCCAGCCCCAGTCCGCAGCCGCCGGTGGCGCGATCGCGGCTGGGATCGAGGCGAACGAAAGGCTCGAATACCCGCTCGCGCTCTTCCGGCGGGATACCCGGCCCGTCATCTTCGACCTGCAAACAGGCGAGGTCGCCGTCGAACCACAGACCCACGCGCAGACGCTGCTCGGAATAGCGCAGCGCGTTATTGACCAGGTTATCGAGCACGCGTTCCATTAGGCGCAGATCGACGCCGCCGAAGTCGCCGACGTGCGGGATATCGAGCTGGATGTCGCGTTCCTGATGAATAAGACGGATATCGTCGACCTTGTCCTCCAGCCACTTTGGCAGATCGATGGGTTCAATGTTTAGCGCAACCTGCGGCCGGTCCAGGCGGGCATAGGTCAGCAGCTCGTCGATCAGCGACTCCAACTGGCCGATATCGCGGTTCAGCGCCTGCTGTTCGCCTTCGGACAGGTTATCGCTCATCTCGAGCCGATAGCGCAGGCGCACCAGCGGCGTGCGCAGCTCGTGCGCGATGCCGTCGATCAGCTGTTTCTTGCTGGCGATCAGGGTGTTGACGTTGTCGGCCATCTGGTTGAACGCCACGCCGAGCCGGCTCAGGCTGGAAGTGGGATCGAAGTGGGTGCGTTCATCCAGATGCCCGGCACCGAGCCGCTGGGCGGCGTTTTCCAGTTTGAGCAGGTCTTGCCAGTGCGGCCGCATCCACAGAAACACCGGCAGCGCCAGCGACATGCCGATAAACACCAGCAACACCAGATCCAGCAGGCGCATCTGGTGCAGATAGAACAGATAAGGAATGGGGCCGACCACCAACACATAGTGGCTGCGCGGAATGCGCTGCATAAAGGTGTACTGATCGTCGAGGGCGATGATTTCACCCAGCCGCAGCCGCTTTTTCAGATCCTCGCTCAGTTCCTGTTTGCCGAGCGGTTCGATATGAAGCTTGAACGACAGATTGAGATCCAGCGTGGCGATAGTCTTGTTCCAGTCCTTCAGCGGGATTTCGCGCAGCTCGCTGCGCATCAGGTACAGCGAGCTTTTCATCAAATCGTCCATCGACTGGCGGCCTGCGCGCTCGGCGGTCACCTTGTACACCAGGCCGACCAGCATCGCCATCACCAGAAAACAGACGAACAGCAGCAGGAAGAACTGGACGAAAAGTTTTCTCATTGTTGCACCGAAGCCCAGGCGTTAGGGGCGAACAGATAGCCCTTGTTGCGCACCGTCTTGATACGGAAAGGCTCCAGCGCATTGTCGTACAGCTTGCGACGCAGGCGGGAGATCGCCACGTCGATGCTGCGATCCATACCGTCGTAGCTCACGCCGCGCAGGTTTTGCAACAACGCCTCGCGATCCATGATCTGCCCGGCGTGGGTCGCCAGTTCCCACAGCAGATCGAAATCCGAGGTGGACAGGGTGATGGTTTCTTCGCCCAGCGTAACCTGACGGTTGACCGGATCGATGCACAGCAGCCCGAAATGCAGCGCGTTATGCTGGGTGAGCGGCTGAACCGACTCTTCTTTCGGCTGTTGGCTGTGTTGGCGCAGGTGCAAACGCAGGCGCGCCAGCAACACCGCCGGTGGCGTGGTTTTCAGGATATAGTCGTTGGCGCCCATCTCCAGCGACAGGATATGGTTCATGTCGCTGTCGAGCGAAGTGAGCAGCACGATCGGGCCGGGGAAGGTAGGGCGCAGATCGCGGCACAGCGTCATGCCGTCTTTGCCGGGCAGCATGATGTCCAGCAGCACCAAATCGGGTTGCTCGCGCTCGATGCGCGCCTGCGCGCTGTCGCCACGCGGTTCGATCAGCACCTCGATGTCATGTTTGCCCAGATAGGCGGCGATCAGTTTGCCGACTTCAGGATCGTCTTCCACAAAAACAATTTTATGCATATGCCCGTGTTTTAATATAAAAAGCGGATTTGAGCATAGCGCGGCCCGCGACGTTGCGCCATGCGGATCTTGGCGTCAGCGCAGCGGCCGGCCGCCGTCGACGCCGTGGGTGCGGCCGGTGACGTAGCGGCTTTCCAGCAGGTAGTTCACCAGATTGACCACTTCACTTTCGCCGGGCGCGACCTTCATCAGCGATTTCGCCAGCGCCTGCTGGCGATAGGCTTCGTCGTCGCCCGGATTGAAGATGATCAGCGCCGGCGCGATGGCGTTGACCTTGACCTCCGGCGCCAGCTTGCGGGCAAACGAACGAGTCATATTGTCCAGCGCAGCCTTGCTGGCGGCGTAGGCGATATGCTTGTCGCTGCCTTTTTCCACCACGTAGTCGGTGAGATGGATAATGTCGGCGCCAGCCTGGCCCTGGCCGGTCAGACAGGATTCGAGCAGCTGGTTGAGCAAATAGGGCGTGTAAACGTGAATTTGCAGCATTGCTGCCATTACCTGTTCCGGCGGCACCTCCGGTGACTCGGCCTGCCAGGCGCTGGCGTTGTGGATCATCGCGCGCAGCTTGGGCGCCACTTGCCGCACCTGGTCGGCGAAACGGTAGATACCTTCATGTGTGGCAAAGTCGCCCTGAATGCAGCGGGCGCCCAAGGCCTGCAACTCGGCCATCGCCGGATATTCGCTGCGATAGGCGATAATGACCGGAACGCCGCGCTGGAGAAACGCTCTGGCGAGCGCCAGCCCTATGCGCCGCGCGCCGCCGGTAATCAGCACCGGGGCAGAGTTGGGGTGTTCCATTGATTAAAGCTCCTGGACAGACTGGCAAACAATAGGGGAATTATGCCATCATACGGCGGAAAGTCGTTAAAGCTTCGCATGATTATCCATTTCTGGATGTAAGATCCCCAATGCATTTCAGGTTGCCGTTCGGCGGCGGCTTGAAAGACCACGGGTTAACACTGGCCATGAGAGGAATGAGGGGATGAACAGCAATCACCTTGCATCCATCGCGCGCAGTGAGAAAATCTGTTTTGACTACATGGATTTTCTGTCCGCATCGTGCAGGAAGCACTGGCGCTTTGTTGATGCTATTTATGGTGTGATGCCGATCTTCGGCATGGTGTTGAAATCGCGCGTGACCACGTCACAAACGCGCAAAGAGCAGTTGAAAGAGCTGGCGCTGCAGGTGGTGTCAACGCAGGTTAGCGATGAAACCAATATCGTGCGCCTGATTGACCTGGCGCAGCAGCAGGGCCTGACGGTATTTGATATTCAGCTGCCCTATGCGCTGGAGGCGCAACAGCTGGCGGCCATTCAAAAAGAGTGCGCGGAAGGCATTGCGATCGCCCTGGTGGGTGAGCGAATGACCGTCACCATTCCCCCTAAAAGCTGACCGGGAATCAACCCGGCCGCCCGTTCATGGTTAGGCAATTGACCTGCTGCGATCGCCTAACCATGAACGTGAAATCTCACGCCGCGTGACGCGTGCTGTCTAAAGTCGGGTCCCGGCATTGGGACCGGAACGCAGGGTGTAAATACTGTCTATATGTATTAACACCGCGTATTTCGGCGGATTCATCCCGTTTTTTTCTGCAAATGCCAGCGCCTCGTCAAACGGTTTGCCCGTCAGAAACAGTTCGGGTGTACCAACGAAGCGGTAGCCGTCCAGTGCCTCGCGGTCGATGACCACAACGGCCATTTTCGAGCCTTCCTTGATGTTTTGCAGCGTTTGGCCACCGGTATTTTCGTTGTAAATCAGTGTACGGTCATCATAGAGGCGCAGAGAACGCTTGGGGCCGATATCGGGCACGCCGCTCGGGCTGCTGGTTGCCTGCACTGGCAGCTGTTTAGCCAGCATCTTCTTCATCTCGTCATTCAATTCATTCATGGGCAGATTACCCCTCAGGTTGATGTGTCACTGTTAATGCACGGTGGCGGAATGGTGGGTAGCGGGCGCGCAGATGCTGGTTTCCGGCAGACGGTGCTCGCGCAGTAAGTGCAGGGTTTCAATCCTGAAGCGCAGCAGGTGCCGCTCAGCGATCTGCTGCATCTGTTCGCACAGCGACGAATCGGCCAAGAGTTGCTCGATAGCGACTCGGGCCCGATGAACATGCAGCTCGACGCCGCGCAGAGGCTTCTGCCGCAGGCGCAGATGGGTGATGTTGTTGAACGTGACGATCAGCGCGGCAAGGGCAGACTCGAAAATATTCAGCGCTTCAAATCTGGCGGTATAGTCCGCATTCAGCCAAGGCTTCTCGGCGATGATCGCCTGAGCCCCCTCCAGCGCCTGTTGATAGCTGGTCATCGCCTGGCGATCGTGCCGCTGATTAAACGCCGTGTTGCCCTCGGCGATCAGCGCCTCCCAGGCGGCAAACAAAGGTAATGCGTGCAGCAGTTTCTCAGCCATGAAATGCCTTCCATTTTAGCCTGTCTTCATCCGCCGCCTGACGCCTCTCGCCAGGGGCACTCGCGTCTTACCATTAATCAATAAATGATAATGATAATTAATTGCATTTGAGATCGCAAGCGTGGCGCATGGCTGACTGTGCAAAGGGGGGGAGCGTGGTAGCAGGGAAAAGAGGAAGCAAAATGCGGCTGACGGGCAGCCGCATTGACGGGGCACTTTAGTGCAGCATAAACCAGCCGGCGGGCAGCGTGGCCACCAACAGCAGTAAGATACTGCCTTTTTCCAGGCGATTCAGCAGATTGATATCCTGATGGCCGCGGCGGGCGTACATGAACACCAACAGGCCCGGCGCATACAGCAGCACCGACATCAGCAGGTGCATCAGGCCGGAAGCGTACAGCAGCCATAAACCATAGACGCAGGCGCCGGTGGCGGCGAAGATCAGGCGTTTGTCGCGGCGGCGGTAAGCCACCTTGAACAGAAATGCGCCGACCAGGAAGTAAGGCACCAGGATCATTTCCGACGCGATGGTCAACAGCGAGTTGTAGTTGCTACCGGTCAGCCAGATCAGCACCAGCGCCAGCTGCACCGCGATGTTGGTCAGCCACAGCGAAGACGCTGGGGCGTGATGGCGGTTCTGCTTGCCGAACACGCGCGGAAACGCGCCGTGCTGTGCGGCCAGCAGCGGCACTTCCGCCGCCATGATGGTCCAGCTGAGGTAGGCGCCGCACACGGAGATGATAAGACCGGCGGCGATGATCACGTCTCCCCACGGGCCAATCAGTTCCACCATCAGCACCGCCATCGACGGATTGCGCATGTCGGCCAGTTCGCTGCGTGGCACCACGCCCAGCGACAGCAAGGTGACCATCAGGTACACCGCCAGCGCCGACAGCACTGCCAGCATGGTGGCGCGGCCCACGTCTTTCTTATTGCGGGCGCGAGCAGAAACCACCACGGCGCCTTCCACGCCGATAAACACCCACAGGGTGATCAGCATGGTGTCCTTGACCTGTTCCCACACCGGCTTGCCGAGGGCGATACCTTTGAAATCCAGCGTGAACACGTCCATTTTGAAGGCGATCGCCGCCAAAACGGCGAACATTCCCAATGGCAGCAGCTTGGCGAGGGTAGCCGCCAGGTTAATGCTGGCGGCAGTTTGCACGCCGCGCAGTACCAACGCGTGCACGATCCACAGCAGGGCGGACTCGGCGATCAGCGCCTGCCAGGTATTGCCGTCACCGAGAATCACGTTGCCGCCGCGATCGGTGAAAATACTCAGCGCCGCAAACACGATCACCAGATACGAGACGTTGGCGATCACGGCGCACAGCCAGTAACCCCAGGCGGAGCAGAAGCCCATCAGCTCGCCGAATCCTTCTTTGGCGTAGGTGAAGATGCCGCCGTCCAGATCCGGGCGCAGACGCGTAAGCAACAGCATGGCGAACGCCAAAAACAGAATGCCGACGCCGGTGATCCCCCAACCCAGCAGCAACGCGGCGGGGCTGGCGACCTGCGCCATGTTTTGCGGCAGACTGAACACGCCGGCGCCCAGCATCGAGCTGAGCACCAAAGCGGTTAGCGCGGTAAGACCGAGTTTTTTTTCCAATGACGGATCCTGAACACAGAATAAACAACTGGAAGGGAACTGCTTGGCGGCAACAATGTGTTAACAACCACTGCGCGAATAGACAATAGCCCTAAAAATTGGCGCAAATTCTACGGAGGGATGATTAGAGATGCAATGATTGAATATGCGGAATTTACAAAAAACTATTCAACGTGCGATGAAAAAAGCGGCAATAAAAACGGGCAGCTCAAGGGCTGCCCGATGGTAAACCGAAAAGCGGGTTTTATTTGAACAGATCGGCGCTGACGGTCAGGTTGCCGCCGCTCTTGTTCTGCCATTGGCGAGTGACGTGATAGTACTTGGCGCCTTTCTCGGCCGCGCGTTTCGCCACTTCGGTGGACACGTCGGTCATGCTGTTGAAGTGGCCGGTGAAGGTGACGGAATCGAACGGCACCATCTGCGCGGCGGTCACGTTGTTCACTTCCTGGATCTTGGTGCCGTTAGGCAGCGTGACGGTATAGCGCTGGCCGGTAGAGGACTGCGTTTCGAAGAAACGGCCCACTTCGCGGCTTGGCGAACCGGAAGACGCGACGCCAGGGATTTCGACTTTCGCGGCTGCGGCACCACCGGCGGCCAGTGCGGCGCGGCCGGCGTCAGAATCAGCCGGGATAGCGTCCGGGCTCTGCACGCGGCGTTTCGGCGCATCGGCCTTATAGATGTACGCGGTGACGAACTGGTTGCCGCCGGAGTTGGCGTCAACCTGGCGCACGATGAAGAACGAGGCGGCGCCTTTTTTCTGCGCTTCTTTGGAGATGGCGTCGTTGATGTCCGGCTGGCTGCGGTAGAAACCGCTGACGCTCACGGTATCGTAAGGCTCCAGCAGGTAGGCTTCCTCTTTAGGCAGTTCATTCACGCCGTTAAATACGCGGTATTTTGGTGTTTTGCTCACTTCTGGCGCATCTTTATGATAAAGGTCTGCGGTGACGCGCCAGTTGCCGCCGTTGTTGCTGTTGTTGCTGTCCTGGATATAGAAGGAATCGGCACCCAGTTTGTCTGCACGGCGGGATACGGCGTCGACGGCTTCATTGATGGCATTGAAGCGGCCGGTAATCGTGATGCGATCAAACGGCTTCAGCGCCGCTGCTTTCTCAGGAGTTAACTCTTGCGCCGCATGAGCAGACAGCGCGGTGAGTGATAACAAGGCTGACGCGATGATCGTGGTCTTCAGCTTCATAAAAAATCCTTTCGCCTAGCGCATTAACGTTTATAACGTACTGAACTGTTTAAGTGTAATTCAGCCGTCGATTATTACATGTAATTCTGAAAACTGTCTCAGCATTTTATGTTATCCCGTGCGACAAATCGCTTACGGTGACGCGGGCCGCACGGATGGCGCCATCATCATAAGTTTCCATAATAAAGGCTTTGGTGTCATTAATGTTAATTATTCACAAAATGATAACTTTTATGCTTTTTCACCGCACGTGGCCATCAATCGTTACGCCGGGCGTAAACCTCTTGTCACGCAGAATGTGCTGTTCTGTATGGATTTTTTCACAGTAAATTGCGATTTGTCATATCACGCGCGGCATTTTTATGTAAAAACAGAGCTGAATGCGTAAGCAATTATGGATCATCGACCTTATTTTCAGTAGGTTATAGTTGGCGTCTGAAATCAGTGCGGGCAAGTTAACGCCTTGCTCGCCGGTGGCGTCGTGCTATGGGCAGGAAAATAATAAACATCATCCAAGACAGGTGAGAAGGGAACATTATGCGTATTGGTGTACCAAGAGAGCGGTTGGCCAATGAAGCCCGGGTCGCAGCCACGCCGAAAACGGTGGAACAACTGCTGAAGCTGGGTTTTACCGTCGCGATTGAACGCGGGGCGGGCAAACTGGCCAGTTTTGACGACGTCGCCTACGAAGCCGCCGGTGCGGCGCTGGTCGACGAAAACGAAGTGTGGCAGTCGGATCTGATCCTGAAAGTCAACGCGCCGCAAGACGACGAGATCGCCTTGATGCGCGAAGGCAGCACGCTGGTCAGCTTTATCTGGCCGGCGCAAAACCCCGAGCTGATGGCCAAGCTGGCGGCGCGCAACGTCACCGCGCTGGCGATGGATTCGGTGCCACGCATCTCGCGCGCCCAGTCGATGGATGCGCTGAGCTCGATGGCCAACATCGCCGGCTACCGCGCGATCGTCGAAGCGGCGCATGAGTTCGGCCGCTTCTTCACCGGCCAGATCACCGCCGCCGGCAAAGTGCCGCCGGCTAAGGTGATGATCATCGGCGCCGGCGTGGCCGGCCTGGCGGCGATCGGCGCTGCGGGCAGCCTCGGCGCCATCGTGCGCGCCTTCGACACCCGCCCGGAAGTGAAAGAGCAGGTGCAGAGCATGGGCGCGGAATTCCTCGAGCTGGATTTTGAAGAGGAAGCGGGCAGCGGCGACGGTTACGCCAAAGTGATGTCCGAAGCCTTTATCAAGGCCGAGATGGCGCTGTTTGCCGCACAGGCGGCGGAGGTTGATATCATCGTCACCACCGCGCTGATCCCAGGCAAACCGGCGCCGAAGCTCATCACCAAAGAGATGGTGGCGTCGATGAAGCCGGGCAGCGTGATCGTCGATCTGGCGGCGCAAACCGGCGGCAACTGCGAACTGACCGTGGCCGACACCATTACCGTGACCGACAACGGCGTGAAAATCATCGGCTATACCGACCTGCCGAGCCGCTTGCCGACCCAATCTTCGCAGCTGTACGGCACCAACCTGGTCAACCTGTTGAAGCTGCTATCGAAAGAGAAAAACGGCGAGATCGACATCGATTTCGACGATACGGTGATCCGCGGCGTTACCGTGGTGCGCAGCGGTGAAGTCACCTGGCCAGCGCCGCCAATCCAGGTCTCCGCCCAGCCGAAAGCGGCACCTGCCGCTGCACCGGTCGCCAAACCCGAAGCCAAACCGACCTCGCCGTGGCTGAAGTACGGCCTGATGGCCCTGGCGATCCTGCTGTTCGGCTGGCTGGCGGACGCGGCGCCGAAAGAGTTCTTGTCGCACTTTACCGTGTTCGCGCTGGCCTGCGTGGTCGGTTACTACGTGGTCTGGAACGTCAGCCATGCGCTGCATACTCCGTTGATGTCGGTCACCAACGCGATATCAGGGATTATCGTGGTCGGTGCGCTGCTGCAAATTGGCCACGGCGGCTGGGTGAGTTTCCTCTCCTTTATCGCCGTGCTGATCGCCAGCATCAACATTTTTGGTGGATTCACCGTCACTCAGCGCATGCTGAAGATGTTCCGCAAGAACTAAGGGGTAACAAATGTCTGGAGGATTGGTTACAGCTGCATACATTGTTGCCGCTATTTTGTTTATTTTCAGCCTGGCGGGCCTGTCGCGTCATGAAACGTCGAAGCAGGGCAACCTGTTCGGCGTCGCCGGTATGGCGATCGCGCTGATCGCCACCATTCTGGGGCCGGATTCCGGCAACGTCGGCTGGATCATCATCGCCATGATCATCGGCGGTTCGATCGGCGTCTATCTGGCGAAGAAGGTCGAGATGACCGAAATGCCGGAACTGGTGGCGGTGCTGCACAGCTTCGTTGGCCTGGCCGCGGTGCTGGTCGGTTTCAATAGCTACCTGGATCACGGCGCGCCGATGGAACCGGTGATGGCGAATATCCATCTGACCGAAGTGTTCCTCGGCATCTTTATCGGTGCGGTGACCTTCACCGGGTCGATCGTCGCCTTCGGTAAGCTGCGCGGCATCATCTCTTCCAAGCCGCTGATGCTGCCGAATCGCCACAAGCTGAACCTGGCGGCGCTGGTGATCTCGTTCCTGCTGCTGGTGGCGTTCGTGCGCGCCGACAGCGTGGGCTGGCAGGTGGTGACGCTGCTGCTGATGACGGCGATCGCGCTGGCGTTCGGCTGGCATCTGGTTGCCTCGATCGGCGGCGCCGACATGCCGGTGGTGGTGTCGATGCTCAACTCTTACTCAGGGTGGGCCGCGGCCGCGGCGGGCTTCATGCTGAGCAACGATCTGCTGATCGTCACCGGCGCGCTGGTGGGCTCTTCGGGGGCGATCCTGTCTTACATCATGTGTAAGGCGATGAACCGTTCGTTTATCAGCGTGATCGCCGGCGGTTTCGGCAGTGACGGTTCATCCACCGGCGATGCCGAAGAGATGGGCGAATACCGTGAAACCACGGCGGAAGAGGTGGCCGAGCAGTTGAAGAACTCCACCTCGGTGATCATCACCCCGGGTTACGGCATGGCGGTGGCACAGGCGCAATATCCGGTGGCGGAAATCACCGAGAAACTGCGGGCGCGCGGCGTGAAGGTCCGTTTCGGTATTCACCCGGTCGCCGGGCGCTTGCCGGGCCACATGAACGTGCTGCTGGCGGAGGCGAAGGTGCCGTACGATGTGGTGCTGGAGATGGATGAAATCAACGAAGATTTCCCGGATACCGACACCGTGCTGGTGATCGGCGCCAACGACACGGTGAACCCGGCGGCGCTGGAAGATCCGCGCAGCCCGATCGCTGGCATGCCGGTACTGGAAGTGTGGAAAGCGCAGAACGTGATCGCGTTCAAACGGTCGATGAACACCGGCTACGCCGGCGTGCAGAACCCGCTGTTCTTCAAGGAGAACACTCAGATGCTGTTTGGCGACGCCAAAGACAGCGTGGAAGCGATTCTGCGGGCGTTGCAGAAGTAAAATTGGGCAACCAAAGAAAAACGGGCCGCTTAGCGGCCCGTTTTTTATGCGCGAAGCTTAATCTTCGTCGTCGTGTTCGTCGTCTTCATCCGCTTCGATCGGGCAGTTGAAGTTTTCCGGTTTAATCACCAGCAGGTCGCATTTCAGATGATCGATCACATGTTCCGCGGTGTTGCCGATAAAGGCGGCTGAAATGCCTGTGCGGCCCAGGGTGCCCAGCACCACCACGCCGGCCTGCAGGTGTTCGGCCAGATCGGGGATCACCTCTTCCGGCAGGCCTTTTTCTACGTGGGTGAACTCTTCCTTAATGCAGAATTTCTGCCGCAGCGCCTTCATGGCGATCAGGTGCTGGCCGCGAATGGCGTCGTTGTAGACGCTCGGGTCGAAGTCGGGCAGTTCGATGGCGATGTTGATCGGCGTGACGGGATAGGCGCCGACCAGGTGAACCTCGGTCTGGTTGACGTTTTGCGCCAGTTCGACGGTTTCTTGCACCAGTTTGATATTGAGCGGGTCGTGATAGGGTTCTTCGCTGGCCAGGTTGACCGCCACCAGCGCTTTGCCGCCTTCCGGCCAGGGCTGGTCTTTCACCATCCACACCGGGCAAGGGCATTTGCGCAGCAGGTGCCAGTCGGTGGGGGTAAAGATCACCGACTCCAACCGGTCGTGCTGGTGCGCCATTTTCAGCAGCAGGTCATGTTGGCCAGAAAGCACTTCCTGAATGATGGCTTCGAAGGGGCGGTTATGCCAGACCACTTTGATTTCGATCGGCACGCCGTCGTTGAGATAGAAACGACACTGCTCGTTGATCCAGGCGGCGCGTTGGCTGATCACACCTTGCCGCATCGCCGTTCTTTCGTCCGGGGAGAGCAGGGTCGTCATTTCGTAAGAGAAGTCGTAAATGGGTAGGAAGGCTTTGATGCGCCCGCCGTTCCGTTTTACCAGGTACACGGCGCGGCGCAATGCCGGCTGATCGTCCTGATTGGGGTCAATAGCCACCAGAAGATTCTGATACTTCGCCATAGGGCCTCCTTACAGCTGAAATCAACAGTCTGTTAATTTACAGAGTAACCCAACATTGAAAAACAGAACAACAACAGAAGCGTGCCGGATCAACAATTTCGGTGAAATGTTGATCCGGCAGGGGAATTAGGCGTTGACGGTCACGTTGATACGTGGCGTTCCGGCCAGCACCGACAGGGCGTCGGCATTTTCGATGGTGATGTATTTGCCTTTCACGCTGAGGATTTCGCTTTTCTGGAAGCGGCCCAGCAGGCGGCTGATGGTTTCCACCGTCAGGCCGAGGTAGTTGCCGATGTCGCCGCGGGTCATGGTCAACCGGAACTCGCGTGGTGAGAAACCGCGCTCCGCGAAGCGGCGCGACAGGTTGTAAACGAACGCCGCCAGGCGCTCTTCGGCGTTTTTCTTCGACAGTAGCAGGATCATGTCCTGATCGCCTTTGATCTCGCCGCTCATCAGCCGCATGATCTGCTGACGCAGGTTGGGCATTTTGCCGGACAGATCGTCGAGGGTCTCGAACGGGATCTCGCACACCATCGAGGTTTCCAGCGCCTGGGCGAAGCTCGGGTGCTTCAGGCCGCCGATGGCATCGAAGCCCACCAGGTCACCCGCCAGGTGGAAACCGGTGATTTGCTCGTCGCCTTGCTCGGTGATGGTGTAGCTTTTGATGGTCCCGGAACGGATCGCGTACAGCGATTTCAGCTCGTCGCCGGCCTTGAACAGGGTCTGGCCTTTCTGGATGGGCTTTTTCCTCTCGATAATGTTGTCGAGCTGGTCCAGCTCGTGAGCATTAAGGGTGAAAGGAATGCACAGCTGGCTGATGCTGCAGTCCTGGCAATGGATCGCACAACCACCAGACTGGATACGACGAATCACGCGTTTTTCCGGGATCATAGATTACGCTCATTCAATAATTGATATGAGTCAATTTTAACATCTTTTGCTGCAGCTGATAAGGGTGGCATTAGCATGAATAGGGGTATTGTGTGCGAATTTTGCGCACACATGCCGCCGATTATTCTGTATGGGACTGAAGTTATGAGTATTATTTGTGACTTATGCGTTTTATTCACACAAGCTATTAATAGTACCCAAGTGGTCACGCGCGCGGCGTAGAGCAATGTGTTTTATTAAGCAACGCCAAACAATGGCGCTGGATAGGTGGCTACAGCAAATTTTTCGGCAGGTAGCCTTCGTGCTGCAGCAGCCACTGCTTGCGTTGTACGCCGCCGGCATAGCCGGTCAGCGCGCCCTGCGAACCGATCACTCGGTGGCAGGGCACCACGATGCTGATCGGATTTGAACCGTTGGCCATGCCGACCGCGCGCGAGGCGGTCGGACGGCCGATGCGTTGCGCCAGTTGGCCGTAGGTCAGGATCTCGCCGCAGGGGATTTGGCGCAGCTGTTGCCACACGGTGCGTTGGAACTCGGTGCCGGCAGTCATCACCGGCAACCGATCGATAATGCTCAGTTCACCGGCGAAATAGCGCTGCATGGCGTCGGTCAGCCCGCTGGGATCGCGCTGTTCGCGCAGGGTGAAGCGATCGGCGCGGTAGTGGGTATTCAGCAGCTTCATGAGGCGCGCTTCGTGATCGGTCCAGTCAATCGCCCGCAGGCGCCCCTGTTCATCGGCAATCAGCACCAGTTCACCCACCGGCGTAGCGGTACGATCAATCAAAAAAGTCTGCATCTGGATCACTCCTCGGTTTAGTGTGGGGATTATCGCATGAAACGGAGGGAGACGATGGCGGATTTCGGACATGTTGATGGGCAACCGCAGGGTTACCCAAATAGGCGGCTCAGGGGAAGCCAGGGAGGCATTGTTCGACGAATTTATAAAATAAATTTATAAGTTATCAAGACAAGTTGTTTCTTGTTTATTATTTCATCAAGCATTGACACATTGGGGTTACTTATAGCTGATGGTCACACGCTTTAAATAGGGATTGTTATTCACCATTTCACTGGTGACGGCAGAGACTAATTCTTTTGGCATCTCTTTTAACGAAGAAGAAATATACCCGTTCTGATATTCCGTCACTTTGCCGAAACAGTTGGAGATAAGCTGTTCATCCTGATGTGTGATGGCGCAGGTTGGCGTAGTAATGGCGCCGGTGAAGCGCACGACGCCGGAGGCGACCTGGCTTCCGGAAAGCGGTTTTGCTTGCAGAGCGAAGGGCAGAATGACCAATGCGCTTAATACGGCTAAGTAATGGTTCATACGCTGTTCCTCTTAGAGTAAAGAATGCTGCCAATTAAAAACAAGCATGCTTGTTTTCATTAAATAAGCTATTTCGTGTGGCGAAATAAAAACGAATGGGCAAAATTCCTACTGCCTTCATCCAATGGATTTGATAATAGGGAGGTAGGGTGAGCAAAACCATGATTTGGATCATAGTGAAGACCGGTTAATGGTTTCCGGTGCGGGCAGGGTAAAAGGCTGTGATCGTTCTCTCAGGAAAGCGGGGAATGGCGGGATGTTTTCGCCCCCGTGGTGTAACGGCAGGAACCGGGGGCGAGCGCGGGCTTACAGCATGCCACTGCTGCCGCAGATGCGGATCTTTTCCGCCACCACTTCTTTCATCGCCAGCTTGCCGGGGACGATGTATTTGCGCGGATCGTTAGCATCCGGGTGCTGCGAAAAGTAGCTTTTTACCGCATCGGCGAAGGCGATTTTCAGTTCGGTAGCGACGTTGACTTTGCAGACGCCGAGCGAAATCGCGCGCTTGACCATCGCTTCCGGAATGCCGGAGGCGCCGTGCAGCACCAGGGGCACGTCCAC
Source organism: Serratia sp. PF-27 (assembly GCF_030053255.1). Classification (NCBI taxonomy): domain Bacteria; kingdom Pseudomonadati; phylum Pseudomonadota; class Gammaproteobacteria; order Enterobacterales; family Yersiniaceae; genus Serratia; species Serratia sp. PF-27. The sequence continues at coordinate 575,318 of NZ_JASGBT010000015.1, read as the reverse complement.
CTGTTCGCGGATCAGCGCCAGGCGCTCGAAGTCCAGCTTCGGCTCACCGTGATACAGGCCGTGGGCGGAACCGATCGCCACCGCCAGCGAATCGATGCCGGTGGCGGCGACAAACTCGCGTGCCGCCATCGGGTCGGTATAGAAGCTGTCCGCGGTATCGACGATCAGATCGTCTTCCTGCCCGCCCAGGCGGCCCAGCTCCGCCTCCACGCTGGCGCCATAGCGGTGGCACAGGGCCACTGCGGCGGCCACCTTGGCGATGTTCTGCTCGAACGGCAGATGGGAACCGTCGATCATCACCGAGCGGATACCACTTTTCACCTTGTGCTCGATGTCGTCCAGCTCTTCGTGATGATCCAGATGCAGCGCCAGCGGCAAATCGTAGCGGTGCGCGGCCGATTGGCAAATGCCGATCAGGTAGTCGGTGCCGGCGTAGCTGAAGGTGCCGGGCGTGCCGGCCATGATCACCGGTGAGCGCAGCTCGGCGGCGGTCTCCGCCACCACCTGCACGGTTTCCAGATTGTGGACGTTAAACGCCGGAACGGCGTAACCCTGGCGCTGTGCCTTGAGCAGCATTTCTCGATTGGCTATCAGATACATGGGATCTCCTTACAACTCAGGGGAGGGAAAACGGTAAATCGTCACGCCTTTCACCACCCGGTTGACCTCGCCGGTCGGGCAAGGGTTGTCCGGGGTCAGCCCCAGCGCCAGCGAACTCTCGAAGGCCAGCATCTGGGTGAACAGCAGATACGGGAACAGCAGCCAGATATCGTCAGCCGCGTCGTGCATATTCAGCAGAGCGTCGGACAGGGGTTGGCGTTCGCCGGTCAATCCGACCAACTGCATCGCCAGCCCGTCGCGCTGCAGCTCGTTCCACAGATCGCGGTCATACTGGCGGGCGTAGTCGTCGTGGGAGAACATCAGCACCACCAACGTCTGGCCGTCGACCATGAATTTCGGGCCGTGGCGCAGGCCGAGCGGCGAGTCGTAGCGTGTAACGATGCGGCCGGCGGTCAGCTCCAGCATCTTAAGTGAGGCCTCTTCGGCGAGGCCGGTAAAGCAGCTGCCGCCGAGGGTGATGTAGCGGCGGAAGCCGCTGGCGGCCAGCGCTTTCACCTGCGCCTGCAGCGTTTCACGCAGTTCTCGGCAGCGCTGCACCATGGCACTCAGCGGTGCCTGGGCGGCCTCGAGCGACGTTGGGCCGAGCAGCAGCGCGGCGCTCAGCATCATGCAGCTGAAGCTGGAGGTCATGGCGAAGCTCTGATCGTTGGAGCCTTGCGGCATCACCAGCGAACAGACGTTGTCACGCCGATGCGCGTACTGCGCCAGCCGGCTGTCCGGGTTGCACACCAGCATCAGGTGATAGCTTTCCGGCAGCAGCTGGTCGGCCAGCTCCACCGTCGCCACGCTTTCGGGGCTGTTGCCCGAGCGGGCGAAAGAGACCAGCAGCGTCGGCCGATCAGGGTCGAGATACTGCAGCGGGTTGGCGACGATATCGGTGGTGCCGTAGGCTACCACGTCGCGGCCGGTGCGTTCGCGCAGCCAGGGCGCCAGGGCACGGCCGGCAAATGCCGAACTGCCGGCGCCGCACAGGACGATCTGCAGGCGCGGATTGGCCAGCAGCGGCGCCAGGAACGGCTGCCACTGCGCCTGTTGATCCTGCAGCTGCCGGTGCAGCGCTGCCCACAGATCCGGCTGTTGCCAAATTTCTGCGGCGGTGTGCCAGGCGTTGCGCTGCTTCAGCCAATCCGCCTCGTAAGAGAAATACGCGTTCATGATGACAGCTCCTTAAAAAGCCTCGGTTAACGGTCGGCGATAATCACGTCGATCCCTAAATGGTGCAGCGCCTGCAGGTAGTGCGCCGGAATGCGGCTGTCGGTGACCAGACGGTGGATCTGACCGATTTCGCGGATCATGCAAAAACTGGTGCGGCCGAATTTGCTGGCGTCGGCGATGGCGATCACTTCACGCGCCACCTCGCACATCACGCGGTTCAGCTGCGCTTCGCCCGGATCCGGCGTGGTGATGCCGCTCGTGAGATCGAAACCGTCGACGCCGAGAAACAGCTTGTCGAACCGGTATTGGCGCAGCTGCTGTTCGGCGGCAGGGCCGTAAAGCGACCAGGCTTTGCGGCGCACGCTGCCCCCGACCACCATCAGATCGATCTGCTCGTTGCTGGCTAATTCGAAGGCGATGTTGAGCGCGTTGGTCATCACCACCAGATCCTTTTTCCCCGCCAACTGCGGCGCCATCTGGCTGGTGGTGGAGCCGGAGTCGAGGATGACGGCATCGCCGTCTTCAATCAGCGCCGCGGCCGCACAGGCGATGACGTGTTTTACGTCGCGATTGAGGCGGCCCTTGTCCTGCAATGGGCGGTCGAAGGCGAACTGTTTGTTCAACATAGCGCCGCCGTAGGCGCGCACCGCGCAGCCGTGTTTTTCCAGCTGGCGCAGATCGCTGCGGATGGTGACGCTGGACACCGAAAACTGCTGGCTGAGCTGCTCCACGCGCACCGTGCCCTCGCGGCACAGCTGGTCGATAATTAATTCCCGGCGTTTTGCGGTATTGATCATTAACGCAGACTCCTGATTTACCTGTAGCCGTGCCCGACCGCGGCTTAATAAGCCGCAGCGATACCGACCGGAGCGCTTTCAGTTGTTCGTGGCGAATTACAGCAAACGAAACACTGAAATGCAATCGATTAATTTTAAAATATCTATATCTATCAGATGGTTATATTTAATTTTGCTTTCAGTTTAATGCCAACCGAAAGCGGTGTTAACGCAAAGTGAAAACGGCAAATTCGTTATTTTTCAGTCGCCAATTCCCGGCATTTAATTATTCAGCCCGTCGAGGCCGAAAGCCGCAACGATCGCTCGACAACCGCCAGGCTTTCACTGTTTTTTTATGCCGGCGCGCGTAAAAGCGCCGCGCCGCGTACGCCGCTGCTGTCACCGTGCACCGGCGGGAACACCGCCGCCGGTTCCACGCCCGGCAGCAGCCAGCGCCGCATCACCGGCGGCAACAGCCGGTAAAGCTCGCCGACGTTGGACAATCCACCGCCCAGCACGAAGGCATCAACATCCAGCAGCAGCTGTAAGCCGGCCAGCGCGCTGGCCAGAATGTCGACGTAAATCGTCATCAGCCGATGCGCGAGCGCATCACCGGCACGATAGCTGGCGACCAGCGCTGGCACGTCGGCGGCCGGATGGGCGAAATGGCGGCTCAGCGCCAGCAGTCCGCTGCCGGAGACGTAGCGCTCAAAGCAGCCGGTCAGCCCACAGTTGCAGCCGAACAGCGGCAGATCGTAACGCTGCGCCAACTGGGCCGAGATCGGCATATGGCCCCATTCACCCGCCACGCCGCTGCGTCCCTTATGCAGTTGCCGGTTCACCACCAGGCCACCGCCGGCGCCGGTGCCGATGATGGCGCCGAACACCAGCGGCAGGTGTGCGGTTTGCGGCGTACTGGCTTCCGACAGCGCGAAACAGCGGCAATCGTTCTCGATGGCGATCGGCCGCGCCAGCGCCCGCGTTAAATCATCCGCCAGGCAATGCCCGGTCAGGCAGGGCACGTTGACCGCCAGCTGGCGGCGGCTGACGGGATCGGTGATCCCCGGTAAACCGATGCCGATGCTGCCGCGCGTATGCAGTTCGCGATCCGCCTGCTCGACCAGCCCGGCGATGCAGGCCACGAATTCGCCGTAATCTCTGGTAGGGGTGCGCACCCGCTGGATCAGCACCTGATTGAGCCGGCGATCGTAAGCGGCCATTTCAATCTTGGTGCCGCCGATGTCGAAGCCGTAACGCATCTCTGTCGTGGCCATGCTTCAGGCTCCGTTCAGGGCGATCACCGCCGCTTCACGGCGTGCGCGTTCGGCGGCGAACACCATCAGGTGGCTCTCCAGCGCTTCGGCCGGGCCGGCCAGCACCTGGCTCGGATCGTTGGCGCGAATGGCCGCGATAAAGTGCTGCATCAGGTAGTAGTCGCCGCCGCCGTGGCCACCCATCGCGTGCAGATCCTGGCCGGCGTCGGTGTCGTAATGCGTTTCGCCGTCGTCGAGGAACGAGGTGATGCGGATATGGCGGCCGTCGCCTTCCAGGCAGCCGCGGCTGCCGAAGATGCGGGTGTGGCGATCTTCGTGGCGAGTGAAGGCCGTCATGGTGAACGACGCAGTGCGGCCGCCGGCGAACTGCATGTTGACCACCTGATGGTCGACCACGTTATTGTCGCAGCGGTAGACGCAGCGGCCGTAGGGCCCGTCGCGCAGCGCCGCCCGCAGCGTCGTCTGGTCGGGTTCCGGCGTCAGCACCCGCAGAAAACCGGGCGTGGCCTTGTGGTCGTCGCCCAGATAGATGCGTTTGGCGGAATAGGGACAGGCTGCCTCCACCGCACAATCCAGGCAGTTGTCCGCCGCGCCGGCCGGTTGGTTTTCCTGGTGGAAGTGGTGCAGGTTGCCGAAGGAGCTGACCTGTTCGCAGGGCTGTTCCATCACGTAGCGGATCCAGTCGATGTCGTGGCAGGATTTCTGCAACAGCATAAACGCGGCCTGTTGATCGTTGCGCCAGTTGCCGCGCACGAAGGAGTGCGCCTGATGCCAGTAGCCAACCGGTTCTAAGTGTTGCAGGCTGACGATGTCGCCGATCGCGCCATCGCGCAGCAGCTGTTTGAGCTTTTGGGTATAGCGGGTATAGCGCAGTACGTGGCCGACTGAGAAGATCAGCTTTTGGCGCACGACCTCGGCGACGATGGCCCGGCACTCGTCGGCGTCCGGCGACAGCGGTTTTTCCAGCAGCATGGCGTAGCCCTGACGGGCGAAGGCCAGCGCCGGCTCTAGGTGCATCTGATCCTGAGTGCAGATCAGCACCGCGTCGGCCAGCTTGCCGGCGTCGGCGGCCTGGCGCCAGTCGGTGAAGACGTTTTCCGGCGCGATGGCGTGCTGCACCACGAACGGCTCGCGGTAGGCATCGCGCGGTTCCGCCACCGCCACCACCTGCATCAAATCGGGGTGCGCCAGCGCATAGCGCGAGTAGATTTCACCGCGCGCACCGGCGCCGACGACCAGCACCCGCACCGGGCGCAGGGCAACGTTGTTGGGTTGTGTTGACGACATTGCTGATACTCCGCTGTTGTTATTTGAGGTTTTGGCCGCTGAGCTCGTCGAACAAATGCGCGCGCGTCAGATCGAATGCCAGATGAATGCTTTCGCCGAGGCGCGGCTCCCAGTCCGGCAGCGACGCCATGCGCAGCACGAAGCGCAGGTCAGCCAGTTCGCAGTGCAGCAACTCTTCGTTGCCCATGCGCTCGATGGTGACGATCTGCGCCGGGAAACAGTTGGCGCTGCCGGGCGCACACAGCCGCAGGGACTCCGGCCGGATGCCGAGACACACCCGCGCATGCGGGTAGTCGGCCAACTGCCGTTGCAGCGCCGGCGGCAGATCGAGCTGGTGCTGCAGGCCGATACGCAGCCGCACCGTTTGGCCGTCGCGCACGATCGCCAGATCGTGCAAATTCATCGACGGGCTGCCGATAAACTCGGCGACGAAACGGTTGGCGGGGTGGTGGTACAGATTGATCGGTTTATCCACCTGCATGATGGCGCCGCGATTCATCACGCAAATGCGATCGCCCATGGTCATCGCTTCGACCTGATCGTGGGTGACGTACACCATGGTGGCGGCGGCGCCTTCCTGCTTCAGCTGGTTGTGCAGTTCGATCAGCTGTACGCGCATCGACACCCGCAGCTTGGCGTCGAGGTTGGACAGCGGCTCATCGAACAGGAACACCTTGGGTTTGCGCACGATGGCGCGGCCGACCGCCACCCGCTGGCACTGGCCGCCGGAGAGCTGACCCGGCTTGCGCTGCAGCAGGTTGGTGATCTCCAGTTTTTCCGCCGCGTCGCGCACCCGGCGGTCGATCTCGGCCTTGCTCTCTTTGCCGATCAGGCCGAACGCCATGTTCTTGTACACCGTCATGTGCGGGTACAGCGCATAGTTCTGGAACACCATGGCGATGCCGCGATCCTTCGGCATGCTGTCGTTGACGCAGCGATCGTGGATCAGGATCTGCCCCTCGCTGACGCTCTCCAGCCCGGCGATCATCCGCAGCAGGGTAGACTTAGCGCAGCCGGACGGGCCGACGAACACCATAAATTCCCCGTCTTCAATTTCCAGATCGACGCCGTGCAGCGCGTGGAAACCGTTGGGGTAGACTTTTTTAACGCTGTTTAACTGAATTCCGGCCATGTCGTTTACCTTGTCTGCGCGTTAGCCTTTCACCCCGGCGCTGGCGATGCCCTGGATGAAATAGCGTTGGAAAATAATGAACAGCATCAACATCGGGATCACCGCCATCAGCGCCCCGGCCATCAGCAACGGGTATTCCACCCCGGCGCGGCTGGAGAGCGAGGCGAGGCCAACCGGCAGCGTCAGCTTCTCGGTGGTGGTATTGACGATCAGCGGCCACATCAGGTTGTTCCAGCTCCACAGGCCATTGATGATGACGCAGGCGATAATGCCTGGCCGGATCAGCGGCAGCATGATGCGCCAGAAGATGGCGAAGTAGTTGTAGCCGTCGATCAAAGCCGCTTCTTCCATTTCCTTCGGTACCGCCAGGAAGAACTGGCGCAGCAGGAAGGTGGCGTAAACGCTGAAAATGCCCGGCAGCACCAACCCGGTGATGCTGTTGACCAGCCCCAGCTTCTGGACCACCAGGAATTGCGGGATCAGAAACGCCTGGCCGGGCACCATCAGGATCGACACGCATACCAGAAACACCGCGTCGCGGCCGCGAAAATGCAGGCGCGAGAAGCCATAGGCGGCCAGGGTAGCGATCGCCATCTGCAGGGTGACGGTGAAGAAAGTCGCCAGCAGCGAGTTGAGATAAAAGCCGGCGAACGGGATTTCGTGCATTACCCGGCCGTAGGCCTGCAGGCTAGGGTGCGCCGGCAACAGCGTCAGCGGGATCTGAATGCTCTCGGCCTGAGTTTTCAACGAGGTCACCAGCATCCAGATAAAGGGCACCACCGAGGCCAGTGCCGCCAGCCCCATAAACAGGTACACCAGCGTTTTCTTGCTTGCGTTCATGTGCAGCTCCTCAGCTGACTTTCAGGCGCTTGCCGATCGCCATTTGAATCAGGGTGATCACCAGCGTGACGGCGAACAGCACCACGGTGATGGCGGAAGCGTAGCCTTTTTCCTGCAGGTAAAACGCGTACTTGTAGAACAGGTTGGTGACGGTCATCACGTCGTTTTCCACCAGCGCGCGGTCGAACATCAGGAACACCACGTCGAAGATTTGCAGGATCTCGATAAAGCTCATCACCGACACGAAAAACAGCGTCGGTACCATCATCGGCAACGTGATGCAGAAGAAGCGGCGCAGGGTGCCGATGCCGTCGATATCCGCCGCCTCGTACAGCTGGCGCGGAATGCTCTGCAGCCCGGCCAGCAAAATGATGATCTTCAGCGCCAGCGACGACCAGATGATGATGATGGACACGCTGATGCGCACCACGTCCGGATCGGACAGCCAGGCGACCGGCGCAATGTGCAGCAGGCCCAGCGCCTGGTTGATCAGGCCGAAATCCTTGTTGAACAGCCATTGCCACACCATGGCCACCGCCGCAGGCATGGTGACCGCCGGCAGGAACAGCAGGGTGCGCAGCAGGCCTTTGCCACGGATGTTCTGATTGAGGCCGATCGCCAGCAGCAGCGACAGGCTCAGGCTGATCGGTACGCACACCACCACGTAGAACAAGGTGTTGGCGGCGGCGGTGTAGAAGTCGTCGTCTTCGAACAGGTTGAGATAGTTATCGACGCTGATGCTGCTCCAGCGCATGAACTGGTTCAGATCGGTAAAGCTGTAAAAAATGTTTTGCAAAAAGGGGATCAGGTAAAACACCGTCACCCCCAACAACAGCGGCAGGATCATCACCCAGCCCCAGAAGCGTTCGGCGCGTTCGAGCCGATTGAGCGCGGGGCGGGCGGTGCGCCGGGATGGTTTCAGGGTGACCGTAGCCGTTTCTGCCAGCGACATGTTGCCATTCCTCACCTATGACGTTCAGCGTGGGTCCACCGCGGCGCGCGCTCGGGGCAGCGCGCCGCGGCGGGGCGATTACTGCTCCATGACGCGCGCGATCTTCTTGACCGATTTGTCCATTTCCTGCTTAGCGTCCGCGCCCATAAAGATCTTCTTCAGGCTGGCTATCCACATGTTCTGCCACTTCGGCGTATTGGTGCCGGCGGTGGGGTAAGCCTGGGTCACTTCAAGGGTCTGGATATAAGGTGAAACGTCGACTTTCTGAATCTGCTGCGCCCAGACCTTGGCCGCCGTCTTGTTGGCCGGGATCACCACCTTGGCCAGCTCAGCCTGTGAGGCTTCGCTGCTCATGAAGGCAATATATTTCCAGGCGGCCTGCTTATGGGCGCTTTTGGCCGACATGGCGAAGGCCAGGCTGTGCGCCACGCCGGACTGGCGTTCAATTTTGGGCATCATCACCACGCCGATGTGGTCGTTGATCAGCGGGTTATTGGCGAACGGTGCCGCCAGCCAGGAACCGGCATAGACCATCGCCGCGCGGTTGGACTGGAAGATGTTCTCGGTTTTGACTTCGCTCATCTGCTGGGCGCTTGGCATCAGGCCGTCTTTCATCATGCCCTGCAGCTGCTGGTAGACCCAGAGGGATTTGTCGTTGGCGATGTCGGTGGGCTGGCCGTCTTTCGGCACGATGTGATTGCCGTTTTGGAACAGCAGGTTCATGTAACTGTCCTGGCCGTCGATGCTGAGATCCATCACCAGCGGGAAGGCCGTGCCTTTCAGCCCGTTTTTCAGCGCGGTAGCCTTGCTTTTCAGATCGTCCCAGCTCCAGTCGCTGGTGGGGTAGCTGACGCCGGCCTGATCGAACAGTTTTTTGTTGTACCACACGGCGATGGAATCGACGTCGCGCGGGATGGCCATCTGCTGGCCGTCGTACTGGTAGGCTTTCACCGAGCTGGCGACCACGTCGTCCAGCTTAAGGCCGCTGTCTTTAATATAGGGTGCCAGCGGCTCCATAATGCCGTTTTTGGCGTACTGCACAAAATAAGGCATATTGATCCAGAATATATCCGGCGCCACGCCGCCGGCGGCTGCGGAATCTAATTTAACGAAATATTGTGCCGAGGGGGTTAATTCTATTTCTATTTTTATATCCGGGTTGGCCTGCTCAAATCGCTTAGCAATCTCCTGTTCGGATGATAATTGATTTCTGTCCCAAACGGCATAGCGCAATGTTATTTTATCTGCGGCGTGGAGCAGCGTGGGTAATAATAATGCGCTGGCAAGAATAGAATGCGCCAGCAGGCGGCCGGTATTTTTTATCGGTGACATTGCTTTCCCCTCGGTGAGCGACGAATAGCGTTTTTCGCAACGTAAATTCTTTCTATCCCTTAACTTTCAATGTGTCAATACACCCCCAAACGCCCAAAAATGGGGCGTTAATGTTTCATTGTTGTTAAAATCGAAAGGCTTTGACGGCCAAGTGAAAGGTGTGTTTATTCACAATTTGTTAACCTTTTGACGGGTTTTTTCCCCGGTGGCGCGGCATTTAGCGGCCTTCGCAGGCATAGGAATAACTGATAACCCTTGCACCATAATGGGGATTAAAAACATTTTTATTGTGCAAGCTTCTGCTTCTTTCATTTTTGTGATGCAAATAAACAAAAAAATCTTGCTGTGGCTGTCAGAGGAGGGTGCAGGAACGTTTTTTATTGCCGGCTATTGTCTGTGGCGATAAAAGACGTTAGCCTGGATTTCACAATATTGATTTATCCAAAATAAAGAGGGCCGATTATCATGCGCCTGTCTCTGGTATTTACGCATTGCCTGGAGAAAGTATTTCATCGCCAAAATATGCCGCCCGTTGCCGTAGAAAATCGGCTGAGCGGGTTAAATAACGAGGTGCTTTCCTGGCAGGCGGTGTACTGTTTGCAAACCCCGGGCAACGAGACTCGCCATGAGCTCAGTTATCAACTTGACGGACCGCTGGCGGCGTATATCAGCGTGCGCCAGGTGCAATCGGTACCGAGCGGTTTTCCCTGTTATCGCGAGATCGATGAGAATTACCTGACGACCGAGCCGGGCTTATTTCCCGATCCGCTGATGCCGCTGCCGCAACGGCGTTTTTTTGCCGCCTGCCGCTATTATGGCAGCCTGTGGCTGACCCTGACGCCGCCGGCCGCAGCGAAACTGGCGGGCGACTTTCCGTTGACCCTGCGGCTGCTGGATGCGCAAACCGGAGAAGCGCTGGCCGAGGCCACGCTGACGCTGCATCTGGTGCCGGCGGCGTTGCCGCCGCAAACGCTGTTGCATACCGAGTGGCTGCATACCGACTGCCTGGCGGATTACTATCGCCTGGCGGTGTTCAGCCCGGATTACTGGCGCGCGGTGCGCAACTTTGTGCGCTGTGCGGTGCAGGCCGGCGTCAATATGCTGCTAACGCCGCTGTTTACGCCACCGCTGGATACCGCCGTCGGCGGCGAACGCACCACGGTGCAGCTGGTGAGGGTGATGCGTTCGGCGCAGGGGTATGGCTTCGATTTCAGCCGCCTGGCGCAGTGGGTGGCGTTGGCGCAGGAAGAGGGCATCGAGCACTTCGAAATCGCGCCGCTGTTTACCCAATGGGGCGCGGCGCATGCGCCGAAGATCGTGGTGGAGGAGCAGGGCGAGGCGCGACCGCTTTTCGGCTGGCACACCGATGCGCAGGGCGAAGCGTACCAGCGTTTTCTGCAGGCGCTGCTGCCGGCGTTGACCGCCTGGTTCCGCGAACGGGGGCTGGAACGGCAGGTGTGGTTCCATGTTTCCGATGAGCCGACGCTGGACAACCTGGCGGCCTACCAGCGCGCCAGCGCCGCGCTACGCCCATTGCTGGATGGCTTTCGCACCTTCGATGCGCTGTCGGATTTCGCTTTCTATCAGCGAGGCCTGGTGGAAATCCCGGTCGCTGCCACCGATCATATCGAACCCTTTATCGAACACCGGGTGCCTGGCCTGTGGGCCTATTATTGCTGCGTACAGAAGACCGAGGTCGCCAACCGGTTCTTCGCCCAGCCTTCGGCGCGCAACCGCATATTGGGCGTGCAGCTCTATCTGTACCGCATCGCCGGCTTCCTGCATTGGGGATTCAACTTCTATAACAGCGCCCATTCGCGCGAGCGCATCAACCCTTACGCCGTGACCGACAGCGGCCATGCGTTTCCCTCCGGCGATCCGTTCGTGGTCTATCCGGGTGAGGATCTGCAGCCGGTGGAGTCGCTGCGCCTGCGGGTGCTGCATCAGGGGCTGCAGGACATGCGCGCGCTGCAGCTGCTGGAGAGTCTGACCGACCGGGCGACGGTGGAGGGGCTGATCGAACGCGAACTGGGCATGCGCATTACCTTCAAACGTTATCCGCACCAGGCCGGGCCGCTGCTGCGCTTGCGCGAAGCGGTGAACCGCCGCATCGAAGCGCTGCTGGCGCCGATGTGAGGGCAAGTGGGGGCGAAAATGCGTCTTTCGCTCCCAATTCGTCATTACTTTGCTATACCTGATAGTCGATGGATTCATTTTATTGTCATGTAACTGACACGTCAGAGTCACGGCTCTGGCTTAAGTTTGCAGCGACTACGTCAGGAGATAACGCGATGTTCAGCCTGGATTCTCTGTTGCAAGATGCATTTCCACACCGCAATACCCCTGCCTGGCAGCGCAGCCTGCTAAGAACCCTTCTCTTCGAAAAAGAATTCAAACAGTTCGCTGCCGACTATCCCCACCTGAAAGGGCTCGATCTGATCGAGCAGGTGGTGGACTACTTCAACCTCAGCTGCGAGCTGGTGGACGGCGATCTGGAAAACATCCCGAGCCAGGGGCCGGTGGTGCTCGTCGCCAATCACCCGATCGGCTCACTCGACGGCCTGGTGCTGCTGCGCGCCGTCGCGGCGGTGCGCCCGGATGTGAAAGTGGTGGCCAGCCAGCTGCTGACCTATATCGAACCGCTGCGCAACCTGTTCGTGCCGGTGGATAACGTCGCTTATAAAACCAGCCGCAAACAGATTGAAGGGATGCAGCAGCAACTGGACAATCAGGGCGCGCTGATCCTGTTCCCGGCTGGCGAAGTGTCGCGCATGAGCCCGAAAGGCATCCGCGATGGCCACTGGCATACCGGCTTTCTGCGCCTGGCCGCCAAGGCGCGCGCGCCGATCGTGCCAATCCACATCAGCGCGCGCAACAGCAACCTGTTCTACTTTACCTCGCTGGTTTATCGGCCGCTGTCGACGCTGCTGCTGGTGCGTGAAATGTTCCAGCAGCGGGGCGGGCGCATCAAGATCCGCGTCGGCGGCCGTGTGCCGTTCGCCAGCTGGCACGACGGCCACACCAGCGCCAAGGATCTGGCGGAGCGCTTTCGCCGCCACGTCTATCGCCTGGGCCAGGGCAAACCGGGGCTGTTCGCCAGCGAGTCGCCGATCGCGCTGCCGGAAGAGCGTCTGGAGCTGAAAAAGGCGTTGGCGAACTGCGAACGGTTGGGGGTAACGCCGGACGGTAAAACCATCTACCTCTATCGCCGCCGTGACGAAGCGCGTACGCCAATCCTGCGCGAGCTGGGGCGCCTGCGCGAGATCGCCTTCCGCGCGGTGGGGGAAGGATCCGGCCGCCGCCGCGATCTGGATAGCTACGACGACGATTACTACCACCTGGTGCTGTGGGATGAGGAAGAGCTGGAGATCGTCGGCGCCTATCGTTTTATTCCCACCGCCGAACAAATCGAACGCAAAGGGCTGGAAAGCATCTATAGCAACAGCCTGTTCCATTACGACCGCGATATGGAACCGATCCTGGCGCAGGGCATCGAACTGGGGCGCAGCTTCATTCAGCCGGCCTATTGGGGCAAGCGCGGGCTGGACTATTTGTGGCTGGGCATCGGCGCCTATCTGTCGAAATACCCGCAATATCGCTATCTGTTCGGCCCGGTGTCGATCTCCGGCGGCATGCCGCTGGCGGCGCGCGATTTGCTGATCGCCTTCTACCGGCTCTATTTCTCGCCGGATCACGCCTTCGCGCAGTCGCGCCGGCCTTATCCGGCGTCGCTGCCGCAGGTGTTGGCGCAGTTTGCCGGAGACAACTACCAGGAAGATCTGGTACGGCTGAAGAGCCTGCTCAGCAACATCGGCTGCTCGATCCCGACGCTGTACAAGCAATACACCGAGCTGTGCGAACCGGGTGGGGTGCAGTTCATCGACTTCGGCACCGATCCGGCGTTCAACAACTGTATCGACGGACTGGTGCTGGTGGATACCACGCGGCTCAAGCCGTCGCGCTATCAGCGTTATATCGCGGTGCACCAGCCACAGCCAGCCGAGACGGCATGACTACAGTCTGACTCATGCCTTTTTGATCTAAGCACGACCTTGGGGCCGGCGACGGGATAGCGCTACGATAAACGTTTTGCTTTCCACCGCCGGAGCCCGTCATGCCCCATTCGTTTATCCCGCCGTTATTGTCCGCCGATGAACCGCCCGCAGCTGCCGTTGAAATCCCGCGCGGCAAAGCGCCTTTTTTGCTGCTGTGCGATCACGCCGGCAAGGCGATACCGCAGTCCCTTGGCGACCTCGGTTTGCCGCCGGGGGAGATTGAACGCCACATCGGCTGGGATATCGGCGCGCTGAGCGTGTCGCGCCATCTGAGCCGCCAACTGGACGCCACGCTGATCCATCAGCGTTACTCACGGCTGGTGATCGACTGCAATCGGGCGCCCGGCATCGCCAGCTCGATCCCGCCTTTGTCCGAACTGACGCCCATCCCCGGCAATATCGGCATCGACGGCGAACACGCGCTGGCGCGCGAGCGTGAGGTGTTTTTGCCGTATCACCACGCCATCGACGATCATCTGGGGCAACGCCAACTGCGCGAACTGCCGACGGCGGTGATCGCCATGCACAGCTTCACGCCGGTGTTCAAGGGCGAATCGCGCCCCTGGCAGGTGGGCCTGCTGTTTAACCGCTACCCGGAATTTGCGCTGCTGCTGGCCGAACTGCTGCGCGAAGAGGGGGATTTGCAGGTGGGGATCAACGAACCCTATGCGATGACCGACGCCACCGACTACACGTTGCCGGTGCATGCGGAACGTCGCGGTTTGCCTTATGTCGGCATCGAAATCCGCCAGGATCTGATTGCCGATGAACGCGGGCAGCAGGCGTGGGCGAAACGTTTCGCACGCCTGCTGCCGCAGGCCTGGCAGCGTTGGCAAATTTGACTTTAGGAATATTCCCAGAGATGATAACCGTAAGGAATACGTAATACGTCATTAGAAAAAAAGTCAGGAGAGACGTGTGGAGCACAGCGATAACGGACTGTTTATCAAACGGGAGCGTTTTGAAGTTCTGGCGATTCTGCGTGAAATTTGCAAACAACGCACGCCGCTGCGCGTAGAAAATCAGCAGCACCGGTTTCAAAGTCTGTTATTGAGCGTCGGGCCGGACAATATCGTGTTTAGCGGTGAGGAAGCGGAAAATGCCATCGACGGCGCCTGCACCATCGTGATTGAAAGCAACGACGCTAAAATCGAGTTTTCCGTCGGCCAGGCGGAACTGACCGAACATCAAGGCGTCCAGGCCTGCTCGACCCGGCTGCCGCAGGAGTTGGTCTACATCCAGCGCCGCCGTCAGTTCCGCATCACCACGCCACACTGGCGCCAATTCTTCTGTACCGGCGAATACCCGGACGGCACGCCTTATGAGCTGCGGATCCACGATCTGTCTGCCGGCGGCGTCGGTTTGCGCTTCGACGGGCCGCTACCGGATTTCTTCCAGCCGGGCCTGCAGTTCAAGAAAGCGGAGTTGGATCTGGGCAGCTACGGCAGCTTCAAGGTCAACATGGAGCTGGTGGTGGTCAACGACGATCAGGAAACCGACGATAACGATCAGGTGGTGCACTTCTCGCGCCTGTCATGCCGTTTCCTCAAGCTGGGGTTGGCGATGGAGCGCAAAATTCAGAGCGCCGTGTTCGCCTTCGAGCTGGATTTCAACAAAAAGAAAAAACGCTGATAGTGATCAGGGGCGGCACGCTGCCCCTGACTCTCCACCGGCCTTACGGCTTTAACGCCCGCAGGCTGCCGATTTCCTCCCAACCGAAATGTGCCGCTTCGGCCAGCACGTCGCACACTTCACCCCCGGCGGCGACCACGGCCGCGTCGAGCGCAGCGCCGTGCAGCAGATGGCTGACCAGCAATGCGGCGAACAGATCGCCGGTGCCTTTGACCGCCGATTTAACCTTCGGATGGGTAAAGCACTGTGTTTCCTGCCGGGTGACCAGCATTAAGCCGACTTCGTCTTCGTGCTGTGCGACGCCCGGCGCGCTGGTGACCAGCACCCATTCGGTGGTGTTGTTCAACAGCGCCTGCGCGGCGTGCTGCGTCTGCTCCCGGCTGCTCAGTTGTCGGCCGCACAGCTGTTCCAGTTCAAAGCCGTTCGGCGTCAGGCCGTTGGCCAGCCGCAGGAACGGCGATCGATAGCAGTTGACGATGCGCTCATCCACGTAGATCCCTTCACCGTAATCGCCCATCACCGGATCGATATAGATTTTTATCTGAGGATTGAGCGAGCGCACCCGCTGCAGCCAGTTGGCCAGAATATGGCACTGCATCACATCGCCCAGGTAGCCGACAATCACCGCCCGGGTGCGCTTCATCACGCCGCGGGCAATCAGATCGTCGAGAAAGCCGCCGAACCACTCGCCGGAAATGACGCCGCCGTGCGGCTTGCCGTAATAGGGCGGGCAGCCGAACAGCACGCTCGGCACCTGCAGCGCTTCCAGCCCCTTTTTCAGCAGTGCGCGGTAGGCGATGCCGTTGCCGACGCTGCCGTAGACCACCTGAGATTGAATGCTGATCACGTCGATGGACGGTGACCGCAAGGGTGAAGACTGTTGCATGAGTTACATCCTTGGTTCGTTATTATCCAGCCAGCGTGCGAACACCTGCCGCGCGCGTTGTTCCAGCTGTGCGCCGTGGCACGCCGCCTGTTCGCGCAGGCTCTGTGGCGCAACGCCGGCCAGTTCCAGCTCGCAGGCATGGCCAATCAGCCAGCGTTCGATATCGCGATGATCCGCCTCCAGATGGAACTGCAGGCCGAGCGCGAACCCCTGATAGTCGAAAGCCTGATGTGGGCAAATCGCCGTGCCGGCCAGGCAGCGGGCACCGTCCGGGATCATGAACATATCGCCGTGCCAATGCAGCACCGGCGTATCGGCCAGCGGGGCCAGCACCGAGTCGTCTTCCGCCGCGAGCGTGCTCAGCGGGGCGAAGCCGATCTCTTTGACGCCGAGCGAGATCACGTCGGCGCCCAGTGCCTGGGCGATCACCTGCGCGCCGAGACAAACCCCGAGGGTCGGTCGCCGCTGCGCCAGGCGCTGTTTGACCAGCGCTAATTCATGGTCGAGAAAATCATAGCGCTGCTCACCGGAAAAGTGTTGGGCGGCGCTGATCGGCCCGCCGAGCACTACCAACAGATCGGTCTCTTCATTATTGATAGCACGAATATCATCGCGGCCGGCATCGTAATAGTCGATCTGATAGCCGCGCAGCGAGAGCAGAGAACCGAGGATACCCAGGTTTTCAAAATTGACGTGTCGAATGGCGACGGCTTTTTTCATTGTTCAACCTCGCTAGCGTGAGTGAAAGGGGTCAGCGCCAGCGACTCGCCCAGCACAGTGATGCCTTGCGCACCGCTCTGGTAGACGATGCGACGTTCGCTGACCTGGCTGAGCTGCACCTGATAACCCTGAGCGGCCGGGAACAGCGCGCACGCCTGTTCCAGCTGATCGGCTGCCCAGGGAGTGAACATCTGCAGGCGGGCAAAGGCTTTTCCTGCATACTGAATGTCGAGCACGTAATGTTTATCCATGGAACCCCTTACTTTTGGCCGCGGAAACGGGTAATCTATTTTGAACTAGTACAAAAGGATTTATGTATGAATTCATTGTATGCAAAAGGCGGCGGCGCTGTCCAGATTGCCGAGCAGATTGCCGCACGCATCAAAGACGGCGCGCTGCGGCCAGGTGAGCTGTTGCCGCCGGTACGCCAACTGGCGGCGGAGCTGGAGGTCAATCCGAATACCGTCGCCAGCGCTTACGCCCGATTGCGTGACGCCGGTCTGGTGGCGACGCGCGGGCGGGCCGGAACGGTGGTGCTGGAGCCGCCGCTGGCGGCGGTGAGTGCGGCCTATGTGCCGCGTCAGGTGCCTGCAGGGATGTGCGATCTGGCCAGCGGTAACCTGGATGCCGCATTGTTGCCGGTGCTGGCGCTTGGCACGGCGGAGGTGTTCCCGCAGCAAAACGGCTATGACATCAGCGGTGATCTGCCGATATTGACCGGTCTGGGTCGCGAGTGGCTCGGCCGCCAGGGCGTCGCGCTGGGGGAGCCGGCGGTGTTCTCCGGCGCGCTGGATGCGATGGAAAAGGCGCTGCGCTGCCATGTGCAGCCGGGCGCGGCGGTGTGGGTGGAAGATCCCTGCTGGCCGCCGCTATTGACGCTGTTGCGCCACCTGCGCCTGCGGCCGCTGCCGCTGGCGGTAGATGAACAGGGCTGTCGGTTGCCGGAAAGCGGGGCGGCCGCTGCGGTGATCCTGACGCCGCGCGCCCACAATCCGACCGGCGCCTCGCTCTCTGCGCAACGCGCGCAGCAGTGGCGGCGTTTTCTGCACGACAACCCGCAGTGTCTGGCGATCGTCGACGATTTCTGGGGGCCGCTGTCGCAGCAGCCGCTGCATCTGCCGTTCGACGGCGATCGCGGCCTGTACGTGCTGTCGCTGAGCAAGTTTCTCAGCCCGGATCTGCGTATCGCGCTGGCCTGCGGCGACCCGACGTTGCTGCAGGCGATGCGCGCCGATCAGTACATCAGCGAACGCTGGGTCAGCCATATCTTGCAGCAGATCGCCGCCAGACTGTGGGGACAGGCGTTGCAGGAAGGGCAACTGCAGCGGGCTCAACAGGCGTATCAGGCCAGAAGGGATGAACTGGTACAGCGGCTCAATACGTTGAATCACACGGCGCTGGCGGCGGGTGAAGGGCTGCATCTGTGGTTGCCGGTGAGATCAGAAACTGCCGCCGCGCAGCTGATGGCGCAGCGGGGGTGGTTGGTGCAGGGCGGTGAACCTTTCCGCCTGAAGGGCGGCCCGGCGCTCCGCGTCAGCCTGGCTAACGTCACGCCGGCGCAGTTGGCGCCGCTGGCGCAGGATCTGACCGACGCCATGCGGGCCAGCGCGGCGATCAACTAGGCCGGCGTCAGGCTCTCTTCCGCCAGCAGCTGTAGCGAAGTGAGCCGGGCGCTCGGTTCGCCGATCGGCGTGTCGATGATGAACTCGTCCACGTCGTACCGCTGCTGCAGCTGCGCCAGTTGCTGATGTACCTGCGGCGCGGTACCAAGCAGGATATGGCTTTCCCGCGGCTCGATGCGGTAGTCGGTCGCGCCGGCCTGCTGCACGAAACTCTCTGCCTGCGCCAGGCTACCGACGGTCACGCTCTGCTCACCGGCGACGTGCACGCGGTATTGCTGAATATCCGCCGCCAGCGTCGCGGCCTGCTCCGGGCTCTGCGCCACGATCGCCGCCACCGCCAGCAGCGCCTTGCGGCCGCCGCTCAGTGCGGTGTAGTGCGCCAGCGCCTCGCGGATATCTTGCGGATTGCCGTTCAGATGCGCGGCAAACACGAAAGCCCAGCCGGATTCGGCCGCCAGCGTCGCGCTCTCTTTACTGGCGCCGAGCAGAAAGCGCTGGGCGGCGTGCGGCGGCAGCGGTGTGGCGCTCAGGCCCGGTTCGGCGTCGTCGTTCAGGTAGGCGGTCAGCTGCGACAGCTGCTGCGGGAATGCCGGTTTGTTTTGTCGGTCATGGACGGCCTGCAGCGCCTGGGTGGCGAGCGGCAGCCCGCCGGGCGCTTTGCCTACCCCGAGATCGACGCGCCCCGGCGCCAGCGCCGCCAGCAGGTTAAAGTTTTCGGCTACCTTGTAGGCGCTGTAGTGTTGCAGCATCACGCCGCCAGAGCCGATGCGAATGCGCGACGTCTGGCCGAGCAGGTAGCCGATCAGTATTTCCGGCGACGGGCAGGCGAGCTGCGGCGTGTTGTGGTGTTCCGCCAGCCAGAAACGCCGATAGCCCCAGCGTTCCGCCTGTTGCGCCAGATGCAGCGTGCGCGCCAACGCCTGCGCGGCGCTTTCCCCGTCGGCGATCGGACTTTTTTCCAATATGCTCAAGGCATAAGCCATTTTCCCGCTCCTTTGATCATCAGATATGCCTGACAAATACCATGCGGGCGGCGTGAGGCTTAATACTGATTGGCGATAGGATATTCCATTGATCCAAAACGGATTTGGATATGCGTGGGACGGTAAAGCGCCACGGTGTTACCCCTCGAGCCAGGCCTTCAGGCGAATGGCGTCACGGTAGTGGCCGTAGCGCGGCTGCGCGCCGAGCAGGATCATCACCACCGGTTGGCCTTTGATGGTGGTGCGCATCACCAGGCAGTGACCGGCCTCGTCGGTAAAGCCGGTTTTCTGCAGCTGGATCTTCCAGGCCGGGTTATTGATTAAGCCATTGGAGCTGCGGTAGACCAGTTGGCCGCGGCCGGGGCGTACGATCTGCTGCTTGTCGGTGCTGAAGCGGCGGATCGACTGATAGCGATAGGCGTGATTGACCATCTTCAGCAGATCGTTGGCGCTCGCCACGTTGCGCGGCGTCAGCCCGGTCGGATCGTAGAAGCGGGCGCGTTTCATGCCGATGGCGCGCGCTTTCTGATTCATTTTCGCCACGAAGGCCTTGCGCCCGCCGGGATAGCTGCGGCTCAGCGCCGCGGCGGCGCGGTTCTCCGAAGACATCAGGGCGATGTGCAGCATGTCGCGGCGGCTGAGCACCGAGCCGATGGTCAGCCGCGAATGGGTTTTCTTCAGCAGATCGCGATCGGCGGCGGTGACTTTGAGCTTGCTGCCCATCGGACGTTTGCTGTCCAGGGCGACCATGGCGGTCATCAGCTTGGTGAGCGAGGCGATCGGCAGTACGCGGTTCGGCTGCTTCTGATAGAGGGTCTTTCCGGTGCGTTGATTGACGACCAGCACCGATTTGGCATTCAGCACCAGCGGTGGCGCAGCGGCATACACGGGCGCCAAAACGAACAGCAGGCTGAACAGAAGGGCGGCGCCGAAGCGCCGGACAGGCAGACGGAGAAAAGCGTGAGATAAAAGCATAACGGCGGAAATAGTGACCCTAAGTGATTAAAAAATATCAAAAGAGTCTGCCCGGCAAATGTGAAGGAAATAGGGCGATAATCGCTCAAACTGTTACAACAATCCCTTTTGCTGCAGCGTGAAGCGGGTAGCCTCGTTCAAATCGTAGTCCCCCAGGCGCTCGCGCGGCACCCAGGCGTAGTCGTCGAACTCGTCGTTGATCGTTACGTCGCGGTTGGCGGCATGGCAGTCGAAAATCAGGTAAATCATGTAGATTTGCTCCTGGCGGCCGTCGGCGTAGGTTTTCATGCGCACGTCGTCGCGGAAGGTCCAGGGCGTGATGTTGTCGAGGATCAGCGCGGCGCCCAGCTCTTCGCGTACTTCGCGCCGCAGCGCTTGCTCTATCTGTTCACCCGGCTCGACGCCGCCGCCGGACAGCGCCCACTGGCCGGGAAACACGCCTTTGTGCGCCGCCATTTTGCACAGCAGGAAGGCGTTATCGTTTTCAATCAGCGGGCAAACAATGATGCGTTGGCGCATGGAAGACTCCTGTCAAAATGGAAAACAACCACTTTAACATGGGGTTTGGCACAGTAGCGTGAGAGAAATCAAAGCGTTGTCCTCGTACAGAGAAGCGGCAACCGCTTCTCTGCGCTAAGGTCAGTAGATTTCCGGCACCACCATGTTGTCCGGCACCGGGCTACGGTGGTATTCCGGGCTGCGTTTGCGCTGCGGCAGCGTGATGACGTTGCCTTCGGCCTCCTCATAAGGCACCTGCTGCAGCAGGTGAGTGATGCAGTTCAAGCGGGCCTTTTTCTTGTCGACGCCCTGAACTACCCACCAGGGTGCCTCGGCAATGTTAGTGCGCGCTAACATGACCTCTTTGGCTTCGGTGTAGTCTTCCCAGCGGCGGCGGCTTTCCAGATCCATTGGGCTGAGCTTCCACTGTTTGAGCGGATCGTGAATGCGGCTGAGGAACCGCAGCTCCTGCTCGTCATCGGTGATCGAAAACCAATATTTGACGATTTGGATGCCGCTGCGCGTCAGCATTTTTTCGAATTCCGGCACGCTGCGGAAAAACTCCTCATACTCTTCGTCGTTGCAAAAGCCCATCACGCGTTCCACGCCGGCGCGGTTATACCAGCTGCGGTCGAACAGCACCATTTCGCCGGCGGCGGGCAGATGCGCGATGTAACGCTGAAAATACCACTGGGTGCGTTCGCGATCGTTTGGCGCCGGCAGCGCCGCCACGCGGCAAGTGCGCGGGTTGAGGCGCTGGGTGATGCGTTTGATCACGCCACCCTTGCCGGCGGCGTCGCGGCCTTCGAAGATGATCACCAGCCGGTGGCCGGTGCGCATCACCCAATCCTGCAGCTTCACCAGTTCGCCCTGCAGGCGCAGCAGTTCGCGGAAGTATTGTTTGCGCCAGGCTTTTTTCGCGTCGCTGTCGACTTCTGCCGTGTCGAAGCACAGGTCGTCCAGCTCCATTTCCAGCTCTTCATCGTAGCTGTCGTAAAATTCTTGCAGCAGGCGCTGGTTGAAACCGTCATCGCGGTTGAATTCATGCATGGTCATCAGATTTTCTCCGTATCAGCCCGGTGTTAGAAATGGTTGAAGATCCAGTACAGCACCGCCGACAGCAGCACCGAGGCCGGCAGCGTCAGCACCCAGGCCATCAGTAGATTACGCAGGGTGGCCATCTGCAGGCCGGAGCGGTTGGCGGCCATGGTGCCGGCGATGCCGGACGAGAGTACGTGAGTGGTCGAAACCGGCAAACCGAAGGCGTCGGCCGCGCCGATGGTGGTCATCGCCACCAGTTCGGCGCTGGCGCCCTGGGCGTAGGTCAGGTGCGATTTACCGATCTTTTCGCCCACCGTCACCACGATACGGCGCCAGCCGACCATGGTGCCGAGCCCCAGTGCAATCGCCACCACCACTTTCACCCAGAAGGGAATGAAGCGGGTGGCGTTATCGAGTTCACCCTTCAGCGCGTCGAGGTTGCGCTGCGCATCGGGATTGATCTGCAGCTGACGCTCTGCTTTGAGGTGCTTGATGGTCTCGGACGCCAGGTACATGTCGTTGCGGGTGTTCGACACCGCCTGCGCCGGGATCTTGTCGACCGAGCCGTACTGACGGATTTGATCGCCGATCGCGCCGGCCAGCTGCGCCAGCGCCGGTACGACTTCCGGCGTCAGTTCGCTGGTGCGCACATAGCCGGTCAACACCTCACGCGGCGGGGTTTGGCCGCCGGCCGGGAACTGGCGCAGCAGCTCGTTTTTGGTCACCTCCGCCAGCGCCGCCACCCGGGGGATCTGCTCCGGCGGCATCGAACGGTTCAGGGCGTAGGCGATCGGCATGGTGCCCACCAGGATCAGCATGATAAGGCCCATGCCTTTCTGCCCGTCGTTGGAGCCGTGGGCAAAGGAAACGCCGGTGCAGGTGAGGATCAGCAGCCCGCGGATCCACAGCGGCGGCGGGGTATTGCCTTTAGGCGCGCTGTACAACTGGCGGTTCTTGACGAACAGCTTTAGCACCAGCAGCAGCAGGCCGGCGAACACGAAGCCGATCACCGGCGACAGCAGCAGCGCATAGCCCACCTTGATCGCCTGGCCCCAGTCCACGCCGCTGGTGCCGGTGCGCCCGTGGATCAGGGCATTGGCCACGCCGACGCCGATAATCGAGCCGATGAGCGTATGCGACGACGAGGCGGGCAGCCCGAGCCACCAGGTGCCGAGGTTCCAGATGATGGCGGAGAACAGCAGGGCGTACACCATGGCGAAACCGTTGCCGGTGCCGGCTTGCAGGATCAGCTCGACCGGCAGCAGTGAAATGATGCCGAAGGCCACCACGCCGCTGGAGAGCAACACGCCGAGAAAGTTGAAGAAACCGGACCACACCACGGCGACCATCGGCGACAGCGAGTGGGTGTAAATCACCGTCGCGACCGCATTGGCGGTATCGTGGAAGCCGTTGACGAATTCAAAGCCCAGCGCGATCAGCAGCGCCAGCCCCAATAATAAAAACGGAATGTAACTGGTATAGACGGCGCCGGCATCGCTGACGTCGTTAAATAAGTTCACCCCGGCAAACGCGATCCCCAGAATTAATAAGAAAACAAAAAAAAGAACAGTGAGTCGACTGTTCTTTTGATGCAGTTTGGGCAGGCTGGATGCGGCCGGCACACCCGTTTGAACGGCGCTGTTATCGCTCATAATGACCTTCCTGAAAGGATTGAATGCGGTAGCTGTCGCCTGAAAAGTATTCTGAATGAATGTGGCCTTTTTATGACGAAAATATTAATCATCGGGAACGGCGAAAATCATTAACGCCGATAAATAAAGATTGTTATAACAGCGGGGAAGGTCTTGGGTTAACGGCAACAGGCAGGATATGGCGTTATGGTGCAACGGTTAGCGGAAAAGATGCACAAGCTGGATTTTGATGATGAGGTGACCGGGCTGATCTACGGCCATGTGTTCCGCTCCGGTGAGGTGCCGGCGCGCCTGAACTCGCAGCAGGTTTGTCAGGCCTACCAAGCGTTGCCGCCCGGCGACGGTTTTGTCTGGCTGCACCTCAATCTCAACCACGCGGCGGCGGAGAAGTGGTTGAAAAACCATTTCGCCATTTCCGATTTTTTCTTTCACGAGATCCGCCACGGCTCCCACACCACGCGCATCGAGCGCCAGGGCGACGATCTGTTCGCCGTACTCAACGACGTGATTTTCCACCCCGAGGACAGTAACCCGGAAACGGCGACGCTGTGGCTCTATTGCTGCCGTGGGCTGGTGGTCACCGTGCGTCACAAACCGGTGCGACTGATTGAACGGCTGCTCGGCCGCCTGACGGCGCTGCAGCTGGCGTCGTCTACCGAGCTGCTGGCGCACCTGCTGGAAGAGCAGGAAGACGTACTGGAACAGGTGGTGCGGCAGGCCAACCAGTATGTCGATACCATCGAGGATCGTCTGCTGACGAGCCGCGTTAAACGCAACCGCGCCGAGCTGGGGCGCATGCGCCGCATGCTATTGCGCTTTCAGCGCCTGTTGGCGCCGGAGCCGGCCGCGCTGTTTCGCCTGTTGAACCGGCCGCCGAGCTGGCTGAGCCGTGAGGTGGTGCAGGATCTGCGGCAGTTTACCGAAGAGTTCACTGTGGTGTTGAACGATCTCGCCAGCCTGACCGAACGCATTCGGCTGCTGCAGGAAGAGCTGGGCGCCAAACTGATGGAGCAGAATAACCGCACGCTTTACACCCTGACGGT
The DNA here is from genome assembly GCF_030053255.1 of Serratia sp. PF-27. Taxonomy (NCBI): domain Bacteria; kingdom Pseudomonadati; phylum Pseudomonadota; class Gammaproteobacteria; order Enterobacterales; family Yersiniaceae; genus Serratia; species Serratia sp. PF-27. The sequence goes on along the minus strand of NZ_JASGBT010000015.1, from coordinate 550,842 downwards.
GATCACCGTGCTGGCATTGCCGATCAATATCGTCGCCGGTTTCTTTGGCATGAACGTGGGGGGGATCCCGCTGGCCAGCAATCACCACGGTTTTATCCTGCTGGTGTTGCTGGTCGGCAGTTTTACGCTGATCGCCGGTTATTTGGCGTTCAGGCGCAGGGACGAGACGTAATTACAGGCGGGCGCGGTACTCTTCTTCCAGCCGGGCATGGGTGCTCCAGAACGGCTGCGGCGCCCGGTCGTGCAGGCGATCCAGCAGGATATCCAGATGAGTGTGCCAGCCGCCGGCGACGCTGAGCATCTCGTCGCGGTTGGCCAAGCGCCGGTGGGTGACCGTCAGCAGCACCGCGTTTCCCTGCTCCGTCAGTTCGAAGGTCACTTCGGAAGGGCGCCCCTGATCCTGTTCGGCCCAGGTAAAGCTCAGCAGGCGCGGCGGGAACAGGCAGGTGATGTGGCCGCGGTTGCTGACACAGCCGCCGTGCTGTTTGTACTTGGCCGGCGGTTGCTCGTGCTCGCCGGCCAGATCAGAGTTGCGAAACTCCAGCTCCAGCGGCGCGCCGTTTTCCAACTTCATGGCGCCGGACGCCAGCCAGGTGGCGCGCTTGTCGGATTCGGTCAGGTAAGCCCATACCCGCTCGATGGGCCCAGGCAGCAAGCGCTGGATGCGCAGCGTGCCGGGTTCGATAATCATGCCGTAATCATTCATGGTTCACTCCTTGGGAGGAAGCTGTTCGGGCTGCAGCAGCGCCTGTTCGAGCGCATCCAGCCGTTCAGTCCAAAAATGTTCATAGGTTTGCAGCCAGTGCATGGCCTGCGCCATAGGCTCGGGTTCGAGCCGGCAGATATGGTTTCTTCCTTGCACGGTGCGTTGCACCAGGCCCGCATGTTCCAGTGCTTTCACGTGCTTGGAGGCGCCGGCGAACGACATCTGCAACGGCGCGGCCAGTTCGCCGATGCTGCGCTCACCGCCGGCCAGCGCGCGTAACATCGAACGGCGGGTCGGGTCGGCCAGCGCATGAAAAATGGCGTCCAGCTGTGAGGAAGATAATTCAACCATATGGTTGAATATAGAACAGGTGGGCTAATATTCAACCGTTTTGTTGAATATTTTTTTGCCCCGGCGAGAAACCGGGGCGAGGATCAGGCGCAGGTGTGCGCCAGCAGGGCGTTGAGCAACACGTCGGCGCCTGCGGCGGCCCAGGCGGGGGTGATATCTTCCCGCTCGTTGTGGCTGATGCCGTCCACGCAGGGAATGAAAATCATGGCGGTCGGGGCGACGCGGTTAAGGTAACAGGCATCGTGGCCGGCGCCGGAAATCATGTCGCGATGGCGATAGCCCAATGCTTGCGCGGCGTGGCGTACGCTGTCGATGCAGCCCCGATCAAAAGCGATAGGGGGATACTGGAAGATGCGGTCGGCGCGGGCGGTCAGACCGTCGCCGTTGACGTGGTTTACCGCCGTCAGCAGACGCTGCTCCATCTGCTCCAGGGTAGACTCTTGCGGATGGCGGAATTCGACGCTGAAAAAGACGCGTCCCGGCACCACGTTGCGTGAATTGGGGGTAATTTGCGCCATGCCCACCGTGGCGCGCGCATCGGGCGCAAAATCCCAACCGATGCGGTTGACCGCCGTGACCAGCGCCGTAAAGCCCAGCAAGGCATCGCGGCGCCGATCCATTGGCGTGGTGCCGGCATGGGCGCTGAAGCCGACGACCTCCAGCTCATACCAGCGCTGCCCTTGTGCGGCGGTCACCACGCCGATGTCGAGATGTTCCGCTTCCAGAATCGGCCCCTGTTCGATGTGCAGTTCGAAGGCGGCGTGGATCGGCGTGCCGCCCACCGGGTGCTCGCCGGCGTAACCAATGCGTTCCAGTGCGTCGCCAAGGCTGACGCCGTGCTCGTCGCGGCGCGTCAGGCCGTATTCCAGGTCGAATACCCCGGCGAACACCCCGGAGGCGATCATCGCCGGCGCAAAGCGTGCGCCTTCTTCGTTAGTCCAGTTGATCACTTCAATCGGGCGTTCGGTGACGATCTGCCGATCGTTAAGGGTACGAATAACCTCTAATCCGGCCAGCACGCCGTAGATGCCGTCGAAACGGCCGCCGCGGGGCTGCGAGTCGCCGTGCGAGCCGGTGACGACCGGCGCCAGCTCGGGGCGAGCGCCTTCACGGCGCAGGAACATGTTGCCCATCCGATCGACGCGCACGTTACAACCTGCCTCCAGCGCCCAGGCGCGCAGCTGCTCGCGCGCTTGGCGATCTTCTTCACTCAGCGCCAGCCGGGTGACGCCGTTATCGGCGATGGCGCCGAACTGCGCCATCGCGTGCAGGCTTTGCCACAGGCGCTCGCCGTTGACCCGATACGTCATTGTTCTTCTCCCGACGTTTTGGCGGTGTAGCGAAAATCGCAGCAGGGAGCGCCGGACATGATGGTTTGGCTGCGCTGCAGGTCAACCTCTGGGGCATAGCCGACGATGAACTGGCTGTCGCGGGCGCAGGAGAGCAGGTGGCCGATCTCCCCCAGCCCCATCTCGTGATACATCTCGGCGTAGCGGCAGCGGGTGACGTTATAGTCGAAGTGCTGCGCGTCCTGATTGATCACCTCGACGCGCAGCGCATCGTCTTTTTCCCACAGGTACTGCAAGGCGGCGAAGCTGCGCAGATCCGCGCCGTTCGGTTCCTGGGCGGCGAACTGTTTGCCCGCCTCGATGGCGGCATTCTCGATGGCTTCGCCGATCACCGCCTGGGCGCGCGCCTTGCCGATTTCACGCACCAGGATCTGGTAGATCGGTTTGATGATTTCCGCCTCAATCTTTCTGCGGGCCAAAATGCCCAATTCGTTTTTTGCACAGCTCATCGCCTTGCTCCTCTTGATTTATTGTGACTTGGCGCCGCCCAACACGGTTTGCGGCTGCCATTTGCCGTCAACCACCCGGTACAGGGTGAAGCTCGGCTGTTGCAGGTTGCCTTGCGCATCGAAGGCAATGGCGCCGGTCACGCCCTGGTAATGTATGGCGCGCAGTTTCGGCAGATAATCGGCCGGATTGGCCGAATCGGCTTGCTCAATGGCGGCGATCAGCACCCGGGTGGCGTCGTAGGCGAAGGGCGCATGCAGTTCGATGTGGGTGTGATAACGATCGCGGTAGGCTTGTTCAAACGCCTTGCCGCCCGGCATCTGCTCCAGCGGCAGCCCCGGCTCCAGCGCGACGACGCCTTCGCCTTCCCGCTGCGCCAGCGTCAGGAAGGTTTGGCTGACGAAGCCGCCGGCGCCCATCAGCTGCGCGTTCATGCCCAGCTGTTTCAGCTTGCGTGCCAACGGCGCCGCTTGAGAATCCACGCCGCCGAAGAAAATCAGATCGGCGTTTTTACTGCGCACGGTGGTCAGCACGGCGCTGAAATCGACGGTCTTGTCATCCACATACTCGCGGGTGACCGGCTGCACGCCCTGGGCCTGCAGCGATTTGATAAACTCGTCCGCCAGCCCCTGGCCGAAAGCGGTGCGATCGTCGATTACCGCGATACGCTTGGCTTTCAGCGTTTTCACCGCATATTGCCCGGCGTAGTTGCCGCCGTCGTCGTCGTGGCCCATCACGCGGAAGCTGGTGTCAAAGCCTTGCTGCGTGTAGCCGTGACCGGTCGCCACCGGCGCCACCTGAGCGATGCCGGCGTCGTGGTAGATGCGCGCCGCCGGGATGCTGGTGCCGGTGTTCCAGTGGCCGACCACGCCGGCGACGCCTTCGTCGACCAAGCGCTGCGCCACGGCCACGGCGGTGCGCGGGTCGGACTGATCGTCCTCGGACAGTAATTTGAAGGTGACCGGTTTGCCGTTCAGCGTCGGTTTCTGTGCGTTAGCGTCGGCGATCGCCAGCCGTGCGCCGTTTTCGAGATCTTTGCCGATGCGCGCGGAAGGGCCGGTCAGCGGCCCGGCCAGGCCGATCAGCACGGTGTCGTCCGCCAGCGCCGGGAGGCTCAGGATCATTGTCATGGCGGCCAGCGCCAACGGCTTGATGCGAATGTTCTGCTGCATGTCATACTCCTGGTGCGGTTAAAGGTAACAACGGTTATTCACCCAAATAGATCTGTTTGATTTTTTCATCGTCCAGCATGTCGGCGGAGCGGCCGCTGTGGCTCAGGCTGCCGCTGTCCAATACGTAGGCGCGATCGGTGGACGCCAGCGCCAGGCGGGCGTTCTGCTCGACCAACAGCAGCGTGACGCCGTCACGGGCTAACTGCTTGATGACCGAGAAAATGGCCTCCACCACAATCGGCGCCAGCCCCATCGACGGTTCGTCCAATATCAGCAGCCGCGGGCGGCTGAGCAGCGCGCGGCCCATCGCCACCATCTGTTGTTCACCGCCGGAAAGCAGCCCGGCCGGTTGATGCAGGCGCTCGCTCAGCCGTGGGAAGGTGGCGCACACGCGTTCGAAATCTTGCCGCACCGCCGATGCGTCACGCCGCGCATAGGCACCCAGCTGCAGGTTTTCTCGCACCGTCAGGCGGGTGAAAATGCCGCGTCCCTCCGGCACCATCACCAGCCCCTGTTGCAGCAAGCGGTGCGGCGGCATGCCGCGAATCGAACGGCCGTCGAACAGGATGTCACCCTCAAACGGCTGCAGGCCGGTCAGCGCCCGCAGGCTCGAGGTTTTTCCCGCGCCATTGGCGCCGATCAGCGTCACCTGTTCGCCGGCGTTCACCGTGAAATCGATGCCTTTGACCGCATGAATACCGCCATAAGACACTTTGAGTCGTTTAACGCTCAGCAGGGCTTCAGACATGCGCGCCGCCTCCCAGATAGGCTTGAATGACCGCCGGTTCGCGTCGCACCTGCGCCGGTTCGCCTTCGGCGATCGCTTTGCCGTAATCCAGCACCGTCAGCCGATCGCACAGGCCCATCACCAGCTTGACGTCGTGTTCGATCAACAGCAGCGTTTTGCCGCTGTCGCGGATGCGCAGCAGCAGTTCGCGCAGCGCCACTTTTTCTCCGGCGTTCATGCCGGCCGCCGGTTCGTCCAGCGCCAGCAACCGGGGCTCGGTCGCCAGCGCGCGGGCGATCTCCAGCCGCCGCTGATGGCCGTAGGCGAGATCGCCGGCGCGGTAATGAGCGAATTGGCTGATGCCGACGTACTCCAGCAGCGCATGAGATTTATCGCGCACCGCCTGTTCCTCCTCCCTGGCGCGACGGTGCCGGGCGATCGCCGCCCACAGGCCGTTGCGGGTGCGCACGTGGCAGCCGACCATCACGTTTTCCAGCACGCTCATTTCATTGAACAACCGCAGGTTTTGGAAGGTGCGGGCAATGCCGGCCTGCGCCACTTTGTCGATCGCCTGGGGTTTATAGCGCTGGCCCGCCAGGCGGAACTCGCCCGCGTCGGCGCGATACAGGCCGGTGATCAGGTTGAAGCAGGTGGTCTTACCGGCGCCGTTCGGCCCGATCAGGCCGTAGATTTCCCCCTGGCGGATGCTCATGCTGACGTCATCCACCGCCGTCAGGCCGCCGAAACGTTTGCTGACGTGATTTAAAGCGAGCAGTGGCGTCATGCGGCGGTCCTCCCAGCATGGCGAGCCGGCCACAGGCCCGCCGGGCGATACAGCATCACCAGGATCAACGCCAGGCCGTAAAACAGTTGGCGAATGATTTCCGGGTCGATCAGCACCTGGCCGAACAGCGCCTGCTGCAGCGGCCCCATGCTGCTGCGCAGCAGCTCCGGCAGGGCGGCCAGCAGCAGCGCGCCCAGGATCACGCCGGGGATATGCCCCATGCCGCCGAGCACCACCATCGCCAGTACGGCGATCGATTCCTGCAGAGTGAACGATTCCGGCGACACGAAGCCCTGAAACGCGGCAAACAACGCGCCGGCCACACCGCCAAAGGTGGCGCCGATGGCGAAGGCCAGCAGCTTGAAGTTGCGGGTATTGATGCCCATCGCCCGCGCGGCGTCTTCGTCTTCGCGGATCGCTGTCCATGCGCGGCCAATGCGCGAGTTTTGCAGCCGCAGGCTGATAAACAGGATCGCCAGCAGCAGCGCGGCGAACAGGTAGTAATAGAGATACAGCCCGGAGAAACGCACGCCGAACCACTCATGCATGCCGGAGAACTTCAGGCCGAACAGGCTGACCGGGTCGATGCCGGAAATGCCTTTAGGGCCGTTGGTGAGGTTGACCGGGCGATCGAGGTTACGCATCAGAATGCGCACGATCTCGCCGAAACCGAGCGTGACGATCGCCAGATAGTCGCCGCGCAGCCGCAGCGTCGGCGCGCCAAGCAGGATGCCGCACGCCGCCGCCAGCAGCGCCGCCAGCGGGATCAGCCACAGCATCGACAGGTGCAGCCCGTCGGGGAACCACTGCAGCAGCAGCGGGAATTGCTGCGTCAGATGCGGTGATGACAGCAGCGCGGCCAAATAGGCGCCGACGGCGTAAAAGGCGATAAAGCCCATGTCCAGCAACCCGGTCATGCCCACTACGATGTTCAGCCCGAGCGCCAGCATCAGGTACAGCAGGGCGAAGTCGACGACCCGCACCCAGTAGTTGCCGCCGGCGGCGCCCGCCACCCAGGGCGCCAGCAGCAGCGCGAGAATGAACAGCGTCAGCCCCAGCCTGGCGCGACGCGGCGTGGCCAGAGGAACGGGGGGAGTCAAAACGGTCATGGTGATGTCCTTATGCGCGCGTGGCGATGCGTTCGCCCAAGAGCCCGGAGGGGCGGAAGACCAGCACGGCGATCAGCACCAGAAACGCGAACACGTCCTGGTAGTTGCTGCCGAACACGCCGCCGGTCAGCTCGCCGAGATAGCCGGTGCCCAGCGATTCGAACAGGCCCAGCAGCAATCCGCCGAGCATCGCGCCGCGCAGGTTGCCGATGCCGCCGAGCACGGCGGCGGTAAACGCCTTGATGCCCGGCAGAAAGCCCATCGAGAAACCGGCGTTGCCGTAGTTGCTGGCCATCATGATGCCGGCCACCGCCGCCAGCGCGCCGCCGAGCGCAAAGGTCAGAACGATGATGCGGTCAGGACTGATGCCCATCAGGCCGGCGACCTGCGGGTTTTCCGCCGTGGCGCGCATGGCGCGGCCGAAACGGCTGTGTTCGACCAGCAGCCAGAGGCCGGCCATGACCGCCACGGCCACCGCCAGCGTGACGATCGCCGTGCCGGTGATCACCGCCGGCGCATGCCCGCCGCTGCCTGCGGTCAGGGCGATGGGGGTCATTGGCAGCAGCTGCGGAAACATCAGGGGATTACGTGACCAGATCAGCATCGCCAGGGTTTGCAGCAGCAGCGAGACGCCGATGCCGCTGATCAGCGGAGCCAGGCGCGGCGCAGTGCGCAACCGGCGGTAGGCGAGACGCTCGATCGCCATCGAGGTAATGGCGCAGACCGCCATGGCGAACAGGGCCGCCAGCAGCAGCGTGGCGTACGGTGATAACGCGGGAAAGTGGTGTTGCAACACGCCGATCGCCGACAACGCGCTCAGCGCACCGACCATCAGCACGTCGCCGTGCGCGAAATTGATGATGCGCAGGATGCCGTACACCATGGTGTAACCGAGCGCGATCAGCGCATAGATGCTGCCGAGCATCAAACCGTTGACGGTTTGCTGTACCAGCGTATCCATAAGGAGAGTCCGGAGATAATGAGTCAGGAGGCTCACAGTAGAGAATTTAAAAAAATTGTAAAATACGGAAAAATACTTTCTTATACAAAAAACGAGTGATTTTAATACGTTGATTTTTATGTATATTAAACCCATCCCTTCAGTGTCGATTTCCCAAAAATAGTCAATATATGAAAAAAACAGAACAGTACGATGAGCCATTGCCGATGCTGCCGAACGATCCGCCGCTGCGCGCCGTGCGGGCGTTCGAAGCCATCGCGCGCCTGGGGGGCATCAGCGCGGCGGCTAACGAGCTGATGATTTCGCCTTCGGCGGTCAGTCATCAACTCAAAACGCTGGAGGCATTTTTGCAGATGCCGTTGACCGAACGGCAGGGGCGTAACCTGGTGCTGCGCAGCGAGGGGCGGGAGTATTACCGTTCGATTCGCTCGGCGTTCAACGTGCTGCGCCAGGCGACCGAACACGTGCGCGAGCAGTCCGCATCGCGGCAGGTCACCATCAGCCTGATCCCGCTGTTCGGCATGGGCTGGTTCATTCCGCGGCTGCGTGGCTTTTTGCGCGAAAATCCGGATATCGACATCAATGTGGTTTACGCCAACCACCGCAATTACCTGAGCGACGCCGCCGATCTGTCGATTCGCTTCGGGGTTGGGCAGTGGACCGGCTATCGCAGCGAAAAGCTGATGTCTGGCCAAATGGTGCCGGTGTGCAGCCGGGCATTCAGTAAACTGCACGGTTTGCTGGATACGCCGGATCAGCTGGCGACGCTGCCGCTGCTGCACGACGAGGAGCGCAATACCTGGATGCAATGGTTTCAGCAGGCCGGCGTTAAACGCCCGCTGCGCAGCATCGGGCCGATGTTTGAAGACGGATTGTTGACACTGGCGGCGGTGCAGGCGGGGCTAGGGTGCGCGTTGATGCGTGAACCGTTAATCGCCCAGTACCTTGAGAGCGGTGAGTTGATCAAAATGTTCGATCTGCCGATCGACGACGGCCGCGATTATTACCTGTGCGCTCGACTGGATAGCGAGCTGTCGCAGGAAGGCGAAAATCTGCGGCAATGGCTGCGGCGTGAGGCGGCGGCTCAGAACGTCGGGGCATAATCTACAACCAACGCGTCTTTCAGCACCTGGCGGCTTGCAGTAGAGTGCGGGTTCCTGTGTCGCGATAAGGTATGACGATGCTGTTCGATTTAAACCAGCAGGCGGCCGAACTGCCCGAGGCCTGGCGTTCTGCCGTGCTGGGCCGCGTCGGTGCGGCCAATATCAAAGTGCTGCGCATGGACGCGCGCAGCATTGCGGATGAAGTGCATGATTACAGCGAAGGATTGCTGGTGATCAGCGGCCACCTGCGGCTGCAGGTGGCGGGGGAAGTGGTGGTGGTGCGCGCCGGCCAGCTGTATCAGGCCGCGGCCGGCGTGCCGCATCGCGTGTTGCCGGGCAGCGAAGGCACGCTGGTGATTGTCGATCTGCCGGAGGATTAAGCGGCGCCCAGGACCGCCAGCGCCACCTTTACCGCTGCCAATAGCCGCTCTTCAGTGACGCCGTCACGTGCCTGAATCGACAGGCCGTGCAGGAAGACGGCGAAATAGTCACCCAGGCTGTCGGCGTCGGTATCGGCCGGCAATTCGCCGGTTTGCACCGCCTGCCGCAGCCGTTCGATGATCTGCTGCGTACGCTGCAACCGATGCTCTGCCAGCCAGGTTTTGAGCCCATCGTTTTCCGCACTGACGCTGGCGGCGGCGGAGACCACCATGCAGCCCTGCGGCAGATCTGGCCGGCTGTAGAGACGCACGGCATCTTCCAGCATACGTTGGATCGCCGGGCGAATGCCGCTTTCCTGCGCGAAGGCGCGATCGGCGAAGCCGCCTTCCTCGGTTTCGTAACTGGCGATTGCCTCGCGGAACAGCTGCTCTTTGGAGCCGAACGCCTTGTAGATGCGCGCGGAAGCAATGCCCAATTCCGCCACCAGATCCGACATCGAGGTGCCTTCGTAACCTTGCCGCCAAAATAAGTTTCGCGCCTTCAAGAGCGCCTGTTCGCGGTCGAACTCACGCGGTCTGCCAGCCATTCTCTGCTCCAATTTACCTGCCATTCAGCGACATAGGATCGCTTAAATCGGCGGGAATACCAATGTCTTTATAAATTTCGCTTGCGGTCATCGCTCCTTGCCTCTATTGTTTGTCAATCGACAACTAATAGGAGTTTACGATGAAAACCCTCAAAGGTCCAAGCCTGCATCTCGCGCAGTTCAGCGATGAGACAGCGCCGTTCAACAGCCTGCCGGCCATCGCCGAGTGGGCGGCGCAAACCGGTTTTACCGCCTTGCAGATCCCGGCCTGGGATCGGCGTTTATTCGACGTGGCCACCGCCGCGGAAAGCCAAACATACTGCGACGATCTGACCGGGATGTTGGCGGAGCAGGGGTTGGTGGTCAGTGAATTGACCAGCCATATCTTCGGCCAGCTGATGGCGGTACACCCGGCTTACGATGCGCTGTTTGACAGCTTCGCGCCGCCGGCGCTGCAGGGCAATCCGCAGGCGCGCGGCGAGTGGGCGCGGCAGCAAATGCTGCTGGCGGTGAAGGCGTCGGCGCGGCTCGGGCTCAGCGAGCTGGGCACCTTTTCCGGTTCGCTGGCCTGGCCCTATCTGTTCCCGTTCCCACAGCGCCCGGAAGGATTGATCGACACCGCGTTCGACGAACTCGCCAAACGCTGGCTGCCGGTGCTCGACGCCTGCGAAGAACAGGGCATCAACCTGTGTTATGAAATTCACCCGAGTGAGGATCTGCACGACGGCGTGACGTTCGAGAGGTTTCTTGAGCGCGTCGGTAACCACCCGCGTTGTCGGGTGCTGTTCGATCCGAGCCATATGGTGCTGCAGCAGCTTAACTATCTGGAGTTTATCGATATCTATAAGGACGTTATCGGCATGTTCCACGTCAAGGACGCCGAGTTCAATCCGACCGGTCGCCAGGGCATTTACGGCGGCTATCAATCCTGGATCGATCGCGCCGGCCGCTTCCGCTCGCTGGGCGACGGCCAGGTTGATTTCAACGGCATCTTTTCGCGCCTGACGCAGTACGGCTATTCGGGCTGGGCGGCATTGGAGTGGGAATGTTGCCTGAAAAACCCGCAGGACGGCGCGCGCGAAGGCGCAGCCTTCATTCGCGATCGCATTATCCGCGTCACCGACAAAGTGTTCGATGACTTCGCCGGTGCGCCGGTCAGCCCGCAGCAGATCAACGCCTTGCTCGGCATTCGCTGAGCCCAATCCTTAAGGGAGTCACCCCATGCAATATCGACAGAACGAGGTCCCGTTGGCGGATCTCGCGGCGGAACACGTCTATCTCCAGGTCAACGGCCGGCGCCTTCACTGCGTGGTGGCCGGTGAAGGGCGGCCGGTGCTGCTGATCCCCGGCTGGCCGCAAACCTGGTACACCTGGCGCCATGTGATGCAAGCGCTGGCGGCGGCCGGTTTTCAGGCGATCGCCGTCGATCCGCCGGGCATCGGCGATTCTGACAAGCCCGCTGGCGGCTACGACACCGGCAGCGTCGGTGCGGCGCTGCACACAATGATGGCGCAACTGGGCCATGAACGTTACCAACTGGTTGGCCACGACATCGGCATGTGGATCGGTTACGCCATGGCGAGCGATTTCCCGCAGGCGGTGGAGCGTCTGGTGCTGACGGAGGCCGTGATCCCCGGGCTGGCGCCGCCGCCGCCGATTTTCGTTGCGCCGGAGGAGAACATCTTCCTGTGGCATTTCATGTTCAACCAGCTGGCGGATTTGCCGGAGACCCTGACCCAGGGGCGCGAACGGGAGTATCTTGGCTATATCTTCAACCGCTGGTCCTATCGGCGCGATCGGGTGGCGGCGGAGGTGTATATCGCCGCCTATTCGGCACCGGGCGGCCTGCGCGCCGGATTCGACTATTACCGGGCGATCCCGGAGACCGTGCGGCAGAACCGGCTGCGCACCGCTACGCCCTTGACGATGCCGGTGTTGACGGTGGGAGCGGAGCACGCCACCGGCGACGCGCCGCTGACGACGCTACAGGGCAATGCGCACGATCTGCGGGGCGAAACCGTCGCCGGCTGCGGCCATTTCATCACCGAGGAGTGTCATGAGGAATTTATTGCACTGATTACGTCATTCCTGGCGGGAGAGCCGTATGCCGCTTGATGAACGCATCGCCGCCTTTTTGACGGCATCGGCCGACGTGCCACCGCCCGCTTCGCTGGCGGCAATGCGCGCGGCCACGGAAACCGGTTTACGCCAGCTGCAGGGCGAGGCGGAACCGAGCGGCGGCGTCAGGGACCATACGGTGGTCGCCGCCGATGGACACCGGATTGCACTGCGCGCCTATCTACCGGCGGGGGAAAACGGCACGACCGCGCAGCCGGCGATGCTGTTCGCCCACGGCGGCGGCTGGTGCCTCGGCTCACTGGCGTTGTACGATCGGCCCTGTCAGGCGTTGGCTAACGCCACCGGCCGGGTGATCCTGTCGGTTGACTATCGTCTGGCGCCGGAATACCCGTTTCCACAGCCGCTGGAAGATGTCTATCAGGCGCTCTGCTGGGTGGCGCAACGGGCGCCGCAGTTGGGGATTGACGCGCAGCGCCTGGCAGTGGGCGGTGATAGCGCAGGGGGCAATCTGGCGGCGGCGGTCGCACTGTTGGCGCGGGATCGCAGCGGCCCGTACATCGAACGTCAGCTGCTGCTGTACCCGGCGCTCAGCCGCGAGATGACGACGACGAGCTATCACGAGTTTGCCGAGGGGCACTTTCTGACGCGCGACGCGATGGGGTTTTGTTGGCAGCAGTATCTGGGCCAGCGGCGCGATCCCGGCGCGGAACCGTTGTATGCCGCCACGCTGCGCGGGTTACCGCCGGCCACCATCCTGAGCTGCGAATACGATCCGCTGCGCGATGAGGCCGAACAGTATGCGCAGCGGCTGCGTGAGGCGGGCGTGTCGGTGCGCTGCGAACGGTTGCCGGGCATGGTGCATGCCTGTATTCACATGCTGGGGCTGACCCCGGCGGCGCGGCAGCTGTTCGAACTGGCCGGTGAGTAAAAAAAAGCCCCGCATTGCGGGGCTTCTGGCTATTCATCTGCCGGGCGATTATCGGCCGGCGACGGTGACAAAGCGCGTTTCCAGATAGGATTCGATCGCTTCGCTGCCGCCTTCGGTGCCGTGACCGGAGTCTTTCACGCCGCCAAACGGTGTTTCCGGCAGGCCGAAACCGATGTGGTTGATGCTCAGCATGCCGCTCTCCACGTCGCGCCCTAGCGCATTGACCGTGGCGATGTTGCGGCTGTAAGCGTAGGCGGCCAGGCCGTACGGCAGGCGGTTGGCTTCGGCGATCGCCTCGTCATAGGTGGCGAATGGGCGCAGCAGGGCGACCGGGCCAAACGGCTCTTCCGACATGGCGCGCGCGGTCAGCGGCACGTCGCGCAGCACCGTCGGCTCGAAGAAGTTGCCTTTGCCCGCCACGCGTTTGCCGCCGGTGCTGGCCTTCGCCCCGTGGGCGACGGCATCCTGCACCAGCGCCTCGATATTGTCGACGCTGCGGCCCAACACCATCGGCCCCATCGTCACGCCGTCTTCCAGCCCGTTGCCGAGCTTGAGCTCACGCACCGCGGCGGTGAATTTCTCCACGAAGGCCTCATAAACGCCTTGTTGGATCAGGAAGCGGGTCGGGGCGATACAGACCTGGCCGGCGTTGCGGAACTTGGACTGCGCCAGCTCTTTGGCCGCCGCGTCGAGATCGGCATCGTCGAAGATCAGCACCGGCGCGTGGCCGCCCAGCTCCATGGTGGCCTTTTTCATATGCTGGCCGGCCAGCGCCGCCAAATGCTTGCCCACGCGAGTGGAGCCGGTGAAGGAGATCTTGCGAATGGTCGGATGGGGGATCAGGTATTCCGAAATGTCCGCCGGGGTGCCATACACCAGCGCGATCACCCCGGCCGGAATACCGGCGTCGGCGAAGGCTTTGATCAGTTCAGCCGGTGAGGCCGGCGTTTCTTCCGGACCTTTGACGATGATGGAACAGCCCGCCGCCAGCGCGGCGGACAGCTTGCGCACGATCTGGTTGATCGGGAAGTTCCACGGCGTGAAGGCGGCCACCGGGCCAACCGGCAGCTTGAGGGTTTGCTGCTGTACATCGCGGGCGCGGGACGGAATGATCTGCCCGTAGGTGCGGGTGGCTTCGCCGGCGAACCAGTCGATAACGTCGGCGGCGTTGAGAATTTCGACTTTGGCCTGCGCCACCGGTTTGCCCTGTTCCTGCGTCATGACGGCGGCGATGGCGTTGGCGCGTTCGCGCAGCAACGCCGCGGCTTTGCGCATCAGATTGGCGCGCTGGTGCGCGGCGGTGTCGCGCCAGACGTTAAATCCGCGCTCGGTGGCGGCCAGCGCCAGATCGAGATCCTCTGTGGCGGCGTGCGCCACTTGACCGATTATCTCGTCGGTGGCGGGGTTGGTGACCGGCAGGGTTTTCCCGGCCAGTGCGTTGCGCCAGTGTCCATCGATATACAGTTGAGTATCCGGATACATTGTTGCCTCTTGTTTGCGGAGTGTCAGGGGCCGATGAGCTTCGCGATGCGGCGCGCCTGAAAGGGACAGGGACCTTAACCCTACGCCGAATGGCGGCGATCGTCCAGGCGAGGGGCACGAAAGCGCCAGGGCGGCTACTCAACCGGCGATGTTTTGGCTATGCTGAGCAGATTGTCAGCACGGACGAGGAGGTCGGGTGCAAGGGGTACCACAACAGTTTCCGTTCGAGAAGGATTGCGCACAGTTCCGGCATTTGTCACATCTGCCGGGCGTCGAACTCTATCAGGCGCACATCGAGCGCTATGCCTTCGAGCCGCATACCCACGACGCCTTCGCCATCGGCACCGTAGACACCGGGGCGGAGCGTTTCCGCTATCGCGGCGCGCAGCATCTGGCGGCGCCGGGCGCGCTGGTGCTGATGAACCCGGACGAACTGCATACCGGCGAAGCCGAAACGCCGGGCGGCTGGTGTTACCGCATGCTCTATCTGGCGCCCGAGGCGCTGGAGCAGCTGTCCGGCGATCGGAGCCAGTGGTTTACCGATGCAGTGCGCCACGATCCGCGGGCGGCGCAGCGCCTGTCCGCCATTCTCGCCACGCTGTGGCAAACCGACGATCCGCTCACGCTCGACGGCCTGCTGCTTGAGGCGGTCGAGCTGTTGCACCCGCACATCCGCACCGGGCAGCGGGAAAAAGCCGAAGCGGCGCATCGTTTCGAGGTGGTGAAAAGCTACCTGCACGATAACTTCGCTGAGGCGGTGACCCTCAGCCAACTGGCCGAGCTGGTATCGCTCAGCCCGTACCATTTCCTGCGCAAGTTCAAGGCCGAATATCACGTTTCGCCGCAGCAGATGCTGATGGCGATCCGGCTGTCGCAGGCCAAACGCATGCTGGAGCGCGGCATGCCCGCCGCACAGGTGGCGGCGGCGGCGGGGCTGACCGATCAGGCGCACCTGACGCGCGCCTTCGCCAATCGTTACGGCGTCACGCCAGTGCGTTTCCAGAAACAGGTGAAATTGGGCTAAAACAGCAACCTGCTACAATAATTCCTCCCCGCGTTTTCGTTATTCTGCCGCTGTCTTGTCGGGCGGGTTGGCCGCGCCGGCCGTTTGTCGGAGTCGTTATGTTCATTGGCGTTGTGTTTGCCCTGGCCGCCGGGCTGATGTGGGGACTGATTTTCGTCGGCCCGCTGCTGGTGCCGGATTATCCCGCCGCGCTGCAGTCCACCGGGCGCTATCTGGCCTTCGGGCTGATCACCTTGCCGCTGGCGTGGTTCGATCGCCGCCGCCTGCGCAAGCTGCGGCGCCAGGATTGGCTGGAAGCGCTCAAGCTGACGGCCATCGGCAATCTGCTGTACTACCTGTGCCTTGCCAGCGCCATTCAGCGTACCGGCGCACCGGTATCGACCATGATCATCGGCACCTTGCCGGTGGTGATCGCCATCTGCGCCAATCTGTTTTACGGCCGGCACGACGGGCGCCTGGCCTGGAGCAAGCTGGCGCCGGCGCTGCTGCTGATCGTCTGCGGGTTAGCGTGCGTAAACATCGCCGAACTGCGCGGCAACGCGCTGCCGATCGACGGCTGGCGCTATCTCAGCGGCCTTGGGCTGGCCGCGTTGGCGGTGGCGTGCTGGACCTGGTTCCCGCTGCGCAATTCGCGTTGGCTGCGGGAGAACCCGACGCAGCGGCCGGCCACCTGGGCCACGGCGCAGGGGCTGGTGACGCTGCCGCTGGCGCTGCTGGGCTATCTGGCGGTCTGCGGCCAATTGGCGCTGAGCGAACCGGCGTTTGCCTTGCCGTTCGGCCCGCGCCCCGAGGTATTTATCCCCCTGATGCTGGTTATCGGCGTGTTCTGCTCCTGGCTGGGGGCGCTGTGCTGGAACGAAGCCAGCCAGCGGCTGCCGACGGTGTTGGTGGGGCCGCTTATCGTGTTCGAAATTCTGGCGGGGTTGGCCTATACCTTTCTGCTGCGCCAGGCCTGGCCGCCGCTGCTGACATTGGCCGGCATCGTCTGCCTGATCGCCGGCGTGGTGTATGCCATGCGTATCAAGCCGCAGCCGGTGGTGGTGGCGTTGGAGGACAAGCTGGGGTGACGCCCGCCGCGAAGGCGGGCATGGGGGTTAACGCTTGCTGTGGTGAATGATCTCTTCGGCCACGTTGCGCGGCGCTTCGGCGTAGTGGCTGAACTCCATGGTGTAGGTGGCGCGGCCCTGCGACATCGATCGCAGGGTCGTCGAGTAGCCGAACATCTCGGACAGCGGCACCTTGGCGCGAATTTCCTTGCCGCCGCCGCCCGGGATCTCTTCCATGCCTTGCACCAGACCGCGGCGTGAGGAGAGGTCGCCCATCACGTTGCCGGCGTAATCTTCCGGCGTTTCCACTTCTACCGACATGATCGGCTCAAGGATCACCGGATCCGCCAGGCGGCAGGCCTCCTTGAAGCCGAAGATCGCCGCCATGCGGAACGCCTGTTCCGACGAGTCGACGTCATGGTAAGAACCGAAGGTCAGGTGTACCTTGACGTCCACCACCTGATAACCGGCCAGCACGCCGTTATTGAGCGCCTCGAGCACGCCTTTTTTCACCGCCGGGATAAATTCGCCCGGAATGACGCCGCCCTTGATCTCATCGAAGAATTCGAAGCCTTTGCCGGGGTCGTTGGGTTCGACGGTCAGCACCACGTGGCCGTATTGCCCTTTACCGCCGGACTGGCGCACGAACTTGCCTTCCACGTCGGTTACCCGTTTGCGGATGGTTTCGCGGTACGACACCTGCGGCTTGCCGGTGGTAGTCTCCACCCCGAACTCGCGGCGCATGCGATCGACGATGATCTCCAGGTGCAGCTCGCCCATGCCGTAGATAATGGTCTGGCCGGATTCTTCATCGGTGCGCACGCGGAACGACGGATCTTCCGAAGAGAGCCGCTGCAGCGCAATGCCCATTTTCTCCTGGTCGCCCTTGGTCTTCGGCTCGATCGCTTGGGCTATCACCGGCTCGGGGAAGGTCATGCGCTCCAGCGTGATGATGGCGCCAGGGTCGCACAGCGTATCGCCGGTGGTGACGTCCTTCAGGCCGACGCAGGCGGCGATGTCGCCGGCGTGCAGTTCGTCGATGTCCTTACGATCGTTGGCGTGCATCTGCACGATGCGGCCGATGCGCTCCTTTTTGCCCTTGATTGGGTTGTAAACGCTGCTGCCTTTGGCCAGCACCCCGGAGTAGACGCGCACGAAGGTGAGTTGGCCGACGAACGGATCGGTCATCAGTTTGAACGCCAGCGCCGAGAATTTTTCGTTGTCGTCGGCTTTGCGAGTGATGATTTCATCATGTTCACCGTGGCCCTCCATCGGCGGCACGTCGAGCGGCGAGGGCATCAGTTCAATTACCGCGTCCAGCATGCGCTGCACCCCTTTGTTGCGGAACGCCGACCCGCACAGCATCGGCTGGATTTCGCCGGCGACGGTGCGCACCCGCAGCCCGTGAACGATCTCCTCTTCGCTCAGCGGCACCTGGTTGAGGTATTTCTCCATCAGTTCTTCCGACGCTTCGGCGGCGGCCTCAATCATGTTTTCACGCCACTCCTGTGCCGAGTCGCGCAGCTCTGCCGGGATCTCTTCGAAGCTGAAGTTCATGCCCTGCGAGGCCTCGTCCCACAGAATGGCTTTCATCCGCACCAGATCCACCACGCCGCTGAAGTGATCTTCGGCGCCGATAGGGATAACGATAGGCACCGGGTTGGCTTTCAGGCGCTCGATCATCATTTTGCGCACGCGGAAAAAATCCGCGCCGATGCGGTCCATCTTGTTGACGAACGCCAGCCGCGGCACTTTGTACTTGTTGGCCTGGCGCCAGACGGTTTCCGACTGCGGCTGCACGCCGCCCACCGAGTCATAGACCATCACGGCGCCGTCCAGCACGCGCATCGAACGCTCCACTTCAATGGTGAAATCGACGTGCCCGGGGGTGTCGATGATATTGATGCGATGCTGCGGATAATTATGCTGCATGCCGTTCCAGAAGCAGGTGGTGGCCGCCGAGGTGATGGTGATGCCACGCTCTTGTTCCTGCGCCATCCAGTCCATGGTCGCCGCGCCGTCATGCACTTCACCCAGCTTGTGGCTGACCCCGGTGTAAAACAGAATCCGCTCGGTGGTGGTGGTCTTGCCGGCATCGATATGCGCGGAGATGCCGATATTGCGGTAACGTTCGATAGGGGTGGTGCGAGCCATAATTAACCTTTCTTAGCCGCATGAAGGAGAGCGGCTTAAACAGCATGGATAATGATGATAATCCTCATAGGGTTATCCGCCGGATTGCAGAGCCTCGCTCTGGTCACAAACTAATCGTAGTTGAAGGCGTTAGTTTTTTTAAGCGATGGCTGTGATAGATGAAAGTTTGCGCGCATAACGGCGCCGGTGCAGAAAAGGGCGAAAAAAAAGGCCCGTAACGGGCCTGTTGTCGTAGGGCGCATTCGCCGCTTATTTGCGGCCCAGCAGGAAGCCGAAAACGATGCCGACCGCTGCCGCAACGGCTACGCCGGCCAGCGGGTTGGCTTCCACCTGCGTTCTTACGCTGTCCGCTGCGTCACGGGCGGCATAGCTGGCCTGGGAGGCGTATTTGCGCGCCGCGCCGCGCACCTGATGCTCCGGCGAATCAACGGCTTTGCCGAACGCTTCTTGTACCGCGCCTGCGGCTTCATTGGCTTTGTCTTCCGCTTTACCAAACATGCTGCTCTCCTGTTCCTTGTGGGTTAACGAACACTAAGCCTAGCAGGTGAATGGCATTTTTTGCAGCATTCTGTGCGTTATAAGATCAATCTGAGCAAAGAAAAGTCTTTCCATACGCACGGCGTCGGCTTCACCCGCGCGTTTTTTTATGTTTTATTGGCTAGCGGTTTAACCGAGTATCTTTACCCTTTTACCCTTTGACCGATTCGTTGAGTTGAAAGGACTCCCCATGTCAGTACTGCGTATTCTGGCGCTGTTCGCCGCGACCGCCGCCGCGTTGCCCGCCCTGGCCAAGCCGGCGGCTCACGGCATGGCGGTCGAGAACGGCATTCGTTGGCAATCTTGTCTCAACAGCGGTTTTCAGCGCTGGTTCGATGAGGCGCCACCGCCGGGGCTGCGCTGCGGTTACCTCGAGGTGCCGTTAGCCTACGCCACGCCGCCCGCCCATGCGGCGCAGGCGGGCGAACAGACCGTGCGTCTGGCACTGACCCTGCAGCCCGCCACCGGGCCGAAAAAGGGCAGCGTAGTAATGATCAGCGGGGGCCCAGGCCTGCCGGGCATCAACCCCTATCTGGGCAACGACGCCCACGTCGCCAAGCTGCGAAAATCCTACGACATCATCGGTTACGATCCGCGCGGCGTCGGTCAGTCGACGCCGAAAATCTCCTGCCAGCTGGCCGAAGGCGACGAAACCCCGACGCCGGACGATAACGACGTGGCCGGCGCGGAGAATCAGACGCGCACCCTGATTGCCGCCTGCATCAAACAGACCGGCGCGGACGTGTTGCAACACATCGGCACCGACGAGGCGGTCAACGATCTGAACGCAATCCGCCACGCGCTGGGCGAACCGGGGCTGACGGCGGTGGCATACTCTTACGGCACCAAGGTGGCGGCGCTGTATGCCGAACGTTTTCCGAAGAAGACGCGCGCGCTGGTGCTGGACGGGGTGGTGGATCTGGCGGAGGACGATTTCACCCAGCGCATGAACCAGGAGCGGGGCTTCCAGCAAAGCTTCCTGCGCTTCGCCGCCTACTGCGGCAAAACCGACAGCTGCCAGCTGGGCGGCGGCGCTAATCAGGCGCTGCAGCGCTATCATGCCTTACTGCGCAAGCTGCACGATCAACCGTTCGTTACCGCCGCGGGCTATGAAATCTCCGCCGACGATGTGCTGACGGTCACGCGTTCGCTGCTGCTGTGGCCGGAGCGCTGGCATGAGCTGGCGACCGTGCTGCGTCAACTCGATGCCGGCATCGCCGGGCAGCAGGTTTCCGATCTGATTGACGAAAGCTATTCGCCGGATGCCGATGATGCCCTGAACGTCATCACTTGCGCCGACGTCGCCAACCCGACGGCCGATCCGCAGCAGTTGCGCAGGCAGCGGCAGGAGATCAATACCGCCGCTTTGTACGCTCACTACCTGCCGCTACACGAGTATCCGCTGGAAATGTGCGATCTATGGCCGTACCGCGGCAAAGATCGGCCGCACACCCCGGTGGCGTCCGCCGCGCTGCCGCCGCTGCTGTTCGTCGCCCAGCGCTACGATCCGACCACGCCGTACCGCAACGCCCAGGTGATGGCCGCCGCCTTTAAAAGCCCGCTGATCACCCGCGAACGCGACGGACATACGCTGGCGCTGAACGGCATCGACAGCTGCGTTGACGAAAGCGTGGTGGAGTATCTGCTGGCGCCGAAAAAGCCGCGCCGCGACAAGGTTTGCCGCTGAGGAGGCCGGGGGCAGCCCGGCCTCTTTTCTTGTTTACCTCCGTTCTTTCGCCACTATTTCGTTGATAATGAAAGAAATTCAACACCGCTTTTGGTTATGACTCATAGCGATTAATGATTTAATTTATTCCACTGCCTCATTGCATATTGAACGCGATAAAACACTCATCAGGGATATCGACGTGAAATATTCATTCAATAGCAAGAAATTGGCTGGTTTAATCATCCTGGCTTTTAACGCGACGGTCGCACAGGCGGCCGAGGTGCCGGCGGGCGCTAAACTGGCGGCGGCGCAAGAACTGGTGCGCGCCAACGGGTATGAACCGGCGACGCTGGATCCAAACCTGGCCGAGAGCAATGTGGAGTTCTACATCTTCAACGATCTGTTCGAAGGCTTGCTGCGCGTCGGAAAAGACGGCGAAGTGATCCCGGCGCTGGCACAGAAGTGGGAGCACCAGGGCAACGTCTGGACTTTCCATCTGCGGCCGCAGGCCAAGTGGTCGAACGGCGATCCGGTCACCGCCGACGATTTCGTCTACAGTTGGCAGCGCCTCACCGATCCGAAAACCGCGTCGCCGTACGGCAGCTATCTGGCTTCGGCCTACGTGCTAAACGCGGCGGCGATCAACGCCGGCAGCAAGCCGCCGAGCGAGCTGGGCGTCAAGGCGCTGGATGCGCACACCCTGCAGGTGACGCTGTCGGAGCCCAACTCCTATCTGCTCAAACAACTGGTGCATTTTCCGGTCTTGCCGGTTAACCGCAAGGTGGTGGAGCAGTACGGCAAAAACTGGACTCAACCGGCGCATTTTGTCGGCAACGGCGCGTTCCGCCTCAGCCAGTGGGTGGTGAACGAAAAGGTGGTGGTGGAACGCAATCCGCAGTATTGGGACAACGCCAACACCGTGCTCAACAAGGTGACGTTCTTGCCGATACAGGGATTCCCGGAAGTGGCGCGTTTTCGCGCCGGCGAGGTGGAATTGGGGTATACCACGCCGCCGGAGCTGTATCAGCAGCTGAAAAAAACGCTCGGTGAGCAACAGCTGGTGACCTATCCGCTGCTCTCCACCAGCTATTTCGCCTTCAACAACCGCCAGGCGCCGTTCAACGACGTGCGGGTGCGTCAGGCGCTGAATCTGGCGCTGGATAAAGAGATCATCGCCGGCAAGGTGCTGGGATATGGCCAGCAGCCGGCCTGGACCTTTACCCCAACGGGGGCGGGCGGCTATCGCCTGCAGCCCGGCGCCGCGGCCGGCTGGACGCCGGAACAACGGCACGCCCAGGCGAAGCAACTGCTGGCGCAGGCCGGTTTCAACGCCGAGCATCCGCTGCGCTTTACCGTGCTGTACAGTAACGACGCCACCATCAAGAAGATCGTCATCGCCGCCGCCGCCATGTGGAAAAAGAACCTCGGGGTAGAGGCCACCTTGCAAAGCCAGGAGCGTAAAGTGACGCTGGATAATATCAACCGCGGGCAGTACGGCGTGGCCTTTACTCGATGGCTGGCGGATTACAACGATCCGTCTACTTTCCTGAACGTGTTCCGTTCCGACAGCAGCGAAAACAGCCCCAAATACCGCAATCCGGAGTACGACCGCATTCTGCATCAGGCGACGGCGGCGCCGACACCGCAGCAGGTGCAGCAGTATTTCCAGCAGGCCGAGGCGGTGCTGGCCGTCGATACGCCGGTCGCGCCGGTCTACTACGAAGCCAACGCCACGCTGGTCAAACCTTACGTGAAGGGGATCGACTTTACCCGTCAGGGCGCGCTATACGATAAAAACGTCTACATTCTCGCGCACTGAGAAATAAAAAAACGGCTGATTTATATCAGCCGTTTTTATAGATTCACATTTAATAAAATTATCCTAAATACTCCATAAACGACGGGCAATCTTTTCTTCCCGCCGGATAAAACAACGCCTATACTGCGCCGGTAGTTTATATGCAGTATCTCGTTTGGCGAGGCTCCTATACAAACACAGGTTACTGATCTGACGACATCGAGAGATGCCCAAGGTTAAGACAGGCTTTATCGGATTAAGGTTCAGCCCAAAGTAACTTCCGAGCAACAATTCGGATACGTTGTATAGTGCTAAAACCTGGACGCGGAGATAGGCAGTCTGCACTCCCTCTGTGGTTACGCCCCTATGCGATTCGCTGTTGAAGTTCACAACAGAAATAGGGACTGACAAAATGATCAAGTCACATCAATACTCTTCTTCTCCGGCGCTGCGCGCGACTGAAACTCTCGATGAAACTTCAGTTGCCGGTTATATGAACGCCGATTTTATTACCGTTCCCGCGACGATGACGGTCACGCATGCCCGGGAATATTTACTTTCGCAGCTAAAAACGGACGAAATTCCCACCCGGGTCTTTATTACCGCGGACGACTATCATTTGCGCGGCACGCTGTCGGTGAAAAAACTGCTGCAGTGCGACGATGGGGATAAAGCGGTCGGCGTAATGATGGATTACAGCTATTTCCAGGTTTCACCCGACGACGATCGCAATGACGTGGCGCATCTGCTGGGCAAAGGCGGTTTGGACGTGGTGCCGGTCGTGGCGAACAACACGCTGGTCGGCGTGCTGGGCGAGCGCGAGATCGCTCGGCTGGTCGAAGATGAAAACACCGAAGACGCGCAGCGTCAGGGCGCGAGCCTGCCGCTGGACAAGCCTTATCTGGAGACCAGCCCGTGGGCGCTGTGGCGCAAACGCTCGGTGTGGCTGCTGATGTTGTTCGTGGCCGAAGCTTACACCGGCAACGTGCTGAAAGCGTTTGAAGATCAGCTCGAAGCGGCGATTGCGCTGGCGTTCTTCATCCCGTTGCTGATCGGCACCGGCGGCAACAGCGGCACCCAGATCACCTCGACGCTGGTGCGTGCTATGGCGCTGGGCGAGGTCAGCCTGCGCAATCTGGGCGCGGTGATCCGCAAAGAGGTCACGACCTCGCTGCTGATCGCCGTCACCATCGGTCTGGCGGCCTGGGTGCGCGCCTGGATCATGGGCGTCGGCATGGAGGTGACGCTGGTGGTCAGCCTGTCGCTGGTGGCGATCACCGTGTGGAGCGCCATTGTTTCGTCGATCATTCCGATGCTGCTGAAACGGCTCGGTATCGATCCGGCGGTGGTGTCGGCGCCGTTTATCGCCACCTTTATCGACGGCACCGGCCTGATTATTTATTTCAAAATCGCCCAGCACGTCCTGGGAATTTAAACGGGTCCCGCGCTTGAAAGCGCGGGAATGTTGCCAAAAAGAGGAGGACGTTAAAAAACCATGGATACCGACCAACCCCGATATTTAACGCAAGGGGCTTTTATCGATAACATTTAACCTGAGGACAAAATAATGGGAAACATGACTATTTTTATGGGATTCCTGGCAATGATCAGCTCGCTGGGCCTGTTGGCGGCC
Source organism: Serratia sp. PF-27 (assembly GCF_030053255.1). Taxonomy (NCBI): domain Bacteria; kingdom Pseudomonadati; phylum Pseudomonadota; class Gammaproteobacteria; order Enterobacterales; family Yersiniaceae; genus Serratia; species Serratia sp. PF-27. The sequence continues at coordinate 526,816 of NZ_JASGBT010000015.1, read as the reverse complement.
TATATGAGCACCAAATGGGATGATTGATGAACGCTAAAGATCCGCCTAGATGCATCCTCCCCGTAACCGCTATTTATTATGGGGAGGATTTAGTGGCGCGCTGAACGCGCGGCCTGATACGGGAGTTGATAATAATGACGATTCTTATTTTGGGATTGCTCTACGCCATTTTAATGATCTCGGTGGGCGTTAATGAGATTTATTTTTATTCCACCGGAAAATCCAATTTTCTTACTAGCCTCATGCTGACATTCTCTGGCAGTATGCTGCTGATCGCCTTTGTCTGGCAATTATCCGCTAAAGTAAAAAAATAAATCACCGTCTGAATGTGAGCAGCATCATGCAGAATGAAAAACAGGCCGTGGCCAGAAACTCGATGATTGCCAGCGGGGTGCTGGCCACGGGCAAATTCGTCGCCGGCATTTTTACCGGCAGTATTGGCCTGATATCCGAAGGGATCCACTCTTTCACCGATTTTATCGCCACCAGCATCACTTGGCTGGCGGTGCGCATCAGCGATAAACCCGCCGATGACGATCACCACTTCGGCCACGGCAAAGTGGAAAACCTGGCGGCGCTGTTCGAAGTGCTGTTGTTGCTGGGCGCCGCCGGTTGGATTGTCTATGAGGCGGGCAGCAGCCTGCTCGGGCAACCGCATGAGATCGTCGCGGCGCCGGTGGTGATCGCGGTGTTGCTGATCTCCATCTGCGTCGATTTCTTCCGCGTGCGGGCGCTCAACCGCGTCGCCAAAGCCACCGACAGCGCGGCGCTGGAGGCGGATGCGCTGCATTTCTTCTCCGACATGCTTTCATCCGGCGTGGTGCTGCTGGGCATGGTGTTTGTGCTGCTAGGCTTTGGCCGTGCGGACGCCATCGCCGCGCTGATCGTCGCCGGTTTTATCTTTGTCGCCGCAATCAAGCTCGGTAAACGCTCCTTCGACTCGTTGATGGATACTGCGCCCGCCGGAGCCACCGAAGCGATTCGCGCCACGCTGGACAGCTTTCCGGCGGTGCTGGCCTGCGACAGCGTGCGCATTCGCAACGCCGGCGCCGTAATGTTTGTCGAGATCACGGTGGCGGTGTGCCGCACCTTGCCGCTGGAGCGCATCGATACGTTGAAGCGAGAAATCATCGAACGGCTGCGGGAGCAGTACGCCAGGGCGGAATTCACTGTCATCGCGGTGCCGCAGACCCGCAGCGACGAAGACATGGCGACGCGCATTCGGGCGATTGCCGCCAACCACGGCGCGCAGGTGCAGAATGTGACCTTGCAGCAGTTGCCGACGCGTATGGCGATCGGCATGGATTTGGCGGTGCCGGCCCACGTCAGCGTGGCGCAGGCGCATGACATCGCCACGGAGATAGAAGGGATCCTGCGCCAGGCGATCGGCGAAGACACTGAAATAGAGACGCACCTGGAGCCGCAGACGCCGCACTGGCTGACCAGCGAGGATGTCGATGCGGTGGAGCTGGCCGCTATTCGCCGTATCCTGCAATCGGCGCTGGAGCAGGGGGAGAATGTGCAAGACGTACACAACATCCGTGCGCGCAAGACCGACGGCGGCATCATCGTCAACTTCCACTGCCGCGTGTCGCCGGTGGTCACCATCGCCGCCGCGCACGATGCGGTCGATCGGGTCGAGCGGCGGCTGCGCGCGCTTTATCCGGCCATCACGCGCGCGATAGGGCACGTCGAGCCGATCAAGCCCGGCATTTGAATCAGCGCGGCCAACTGCGGATAGAGCACCGCGTTGGCCAGCAGCAGCGGGTTGCCGCGCCGCAGCCCGTTGTTGTGCATAAAGTCATTCGCCACGCCGCCGGCTTCGCGCGTCAGCACCAGTCCAGGCAGACTGTCCCAGGCATTCATGTGCGGTTCGTAATAGCCCAGCAGCCGTCCGGCGGCCACCTGGGCGGTCATCAACGCGCCGGAGCCGCTGCGCACAAACATTCCTCCCGCCTGCAGCAGGCGACAGAGAAAGCCGCTGAATTCCGCCGCCGAGGCGCGCGATGATATCCCGACGCCCATCACGCCATCCGCAACGCTGCGCCCGGCATGCACGCCTATCGGTTCCCCGTTGAGGAAGGCGCCGCCGCCGCGGCAGGCGCGGAACATCTCGCGGTGGTTGGGATCGTAGACCACACCGATCGTCGGCTCGCCGTCGATCACCACGCCTATCGCGATACACCAGGTATGCAATCCGTTCAGGAAGCAGGCGGTGCCATCGATAGGATCGACGACCCAAACGCAGGCGGCGTGCTCGCCGCTGCTGCCGCTCTCTTCGCCGAGAAAGCCATCCTGGGGAAACCGGCGATTGATCATGCGGCGGATCAGCGCTTCGACGCGGCGGTCGGCTTCGCTGACCACGTCCTGCAGCCCCTGTTTAAACTCGACCGCCAGGCTTTGCCGGCGTTGGTAAAAACTGAAAGCGAGATCGGCGGCGGCGCGGGCGATCTCACGCGCGAAGCGGTAGCGCGTTTCGATATCCTGTGGGGAAAGTAACGGCATGGCAGGCTCGATAACAAAGAATGAATCGACTTACTCTGCCATAAAAGAATGAACGTAATGTGTCGTTCAACGCGGCGGATAATAAAAACGTAGCAGTATCAGGGCGTCGTGGGCTGAAAGCGGTTCGGTCTTGGCCTCGGCCGGTATTACCGAGCGCCAAAACGCCAGGCCGCGCGGATTATCCTGGCTGACCGACAGCGACCAACCGCCGGGATGCTGCACGAACAAGGCGCGGGCAGCCCGTTGCCCCAGCCCGTTGCGTCGCCATTCGGGTTTGATGTAGAACTCCGCCATTTCGACGGTGGCGCTATCCAGGCGCCTGACCAACGCGAAACCGGCGGTTTGCCGATCGCTCAACATCAAATAAGGGTAGCGGCCGACCTCGCGCCAGTAGAGCGGCAGATAGGGGTAATCTCCATCGGCGCCCAACTCGCGAAGGCAATCGGACAGCATGGCCGCCAGCAGTGGCCGCTGCGAGAGTGAGGCTTGCTCAAGGGAAAATGCCATGTCGCACTCCATCAAAAAACAGGCCGCCGGATGGCGGCCTGTCAAGGTTAGCCCAGATGCAACCGGGCGGTGATGTCGGCAATCTCGCGGCGCCAGCGCGCCTGAAGCTCCGGTTTCTGGTGCTTCGGCTTGCGCGCCTGGTCGGCCTCCAATTTGCTTTCGAGGGCAAACAGGGCGGTCAACAGCGCTTCTTCGCCTTCCAATCGATCGTCCGGCGTCGGGCCATCAGCATTAGCCCTGTCCGCCGTCGGCAGTGCCGGCGCTTCGCCCGCCAGGCGCTGATACACCGGCGCCAGATCGTGCCACTCCTCCAGTTTTTGCTGGTCGATCAGCCAAAAGCGGTTGCAGCTCTGTTCGATCAGCATCCTGTCGTGGGTAACCAGCATGACGGCGCCGGGGAACTGGCGCAGCGTTTCCGCCAGCTCCTCTTTGCCCGCCATGTCCAGGTGGTTGGTGGGCTCGTCCAGCAGCAGCAGCGAATGGTTGGCCAGCGTCAGACCGACGAACAGCAGCCGCGAACGCTCGCCACCGCTCAGCGAACGGATCTGCTGATGGTGGCGCAGGTAAGGAAAACCGGCGCCGATCAGCGCCAGTTTCCGCTGTTCCTCGGTCAGCGGTGCAAACTGCGCCAACGCGTCGCTCAACGTGTCTTCATCGCGCAGCTGTTGCAGGCTCTGATCGTAATAGCCGATGCGCACGCGCGGATGGAACAGCGCCGGGCGCTGCGTTTGTTGCTGATACTCACGCCACAACAGGCGCAGCAGCGACGATTTACCGCAGCCGTTGCGCCCGACGATGGCGATGCGATCGCCGCTTTTCACGCGCAGATGTTCGAGGCTGAACAGCACCGGCGCATCCGGCGCCGGGCGCACCGCCCAGTGCGGCAGCGCCAGCAGGCGATCGGCATCCAGCGCTTCTCCCTGCAGCCGCAACCGCCACGGGCTGCCGGCGGTCAGGGTGGTCTGTTCTTCCTTCAACCGATCGACGCGCTTCTCCATTTGCTTGGCCTTGCGCGCCAGATCTTCGTTGTCGTAGACCTTGCCCCAGGTCGCCAGGCGTTTGGCGCTTTTTTCCACCCGGTCTATCTCTTTCTGCTCGGCGTAGCGCCGCTGTTCGTCCGCGGCGTCCTGTTCCGCCAGCGCGGTGCGCGCCGCAGAGCAGGGCAAACGGAAGAACTGCAGCGTTTTGTCGCGCAGGATCCAGGTGCAGTTAGTCACCTGATCGAGCAGGTAGCGATCGTGCGACACCAGCACGAAGCTGCCGGCCCAGCTGCGCAAGAACTGTTCCAGCCACAGCAGCGTGGGCAGGTCCAGGTGGTTGCTGGGTTCGTCGAGCAACAGCAGATCGGGTTGGCGGATCAACGCGCGCGCCAACAGCAGCCGCGTATGCTGGCCGCCGCTGAGGGTGCCGGCGGTCAACGTCCAGCTCGCCGGTTCAAACCCCAGCTCGGCCAGTAACGCTTCACAGCGCCAGCGTTCACTGAGGTGTTGGCCCGCAGGCAGCCGCGCCAGCACCGCATCCAGCAGGGTGCTGGCGTGCAGCTCCGGCGGCAGGTGCTGCTCGATGCGCGCCATCAGACATTGGTGTGACAATGTCACCGTTCCGGTGTGCGCAGGCAGGTCGCCGCTGAGAATTTGCAGCAGGGTGCTTTTGCCGCAGCCGTTATCGCCGATCAAACCGATGCGGTCGCCTTTTTTCAGGCTGAAGGAAATCTCGCTCAGCAGGACGCCGAACGCGTTGTCGTAACCGACAGATTGTGCAGACAGTAATGTGCTCATTGCTTACTCAAGAGTTACAGGCATGACAATGCCTATCGTCAAACATCGCTGACGACAACCCGGTAAGCCGGAGGGAAGATCCTGGATTTTAGTAAGCTTCGCTCAAGCTGGGTTATCGCAGCACGATACCGGTAATGCTTGAGCGGCGACGATTACCAAAGAAGTGTGAGTGAAAAACCAATTCACACGTCAGCATAGTAAGTCTCCTTTTATTGGTTGCAGGTTAATCGGTGGCTGGAGTATAGAGCGCTTTATGCCGTATCGCCAGTGTAAAAGCGCCTGAATAATCAGCAGGCTAAGGCGAGCACGGGCGCGTGGCACACAATGGGAATAATTACTGTATTTCGGCCGACATTAAGCAGCTATTATAATTAGCGTTTATGGTTAAGCGACGGTTCATCCGCCGCCTTTTCGTCTGTCTATCAGATAATGATGCTGAGCACTGAATTTATGTTAAAGCCCCGTTCGTTCCTGCTGTTGTTGTTATTGCTGTTGGGTTTGCAGCTGACGCCGCTCGGCGCCGTCGCCGCCCCCCAGGATGATCCCACCGCCGAAAGCGCGCCCGATCCCGCTACGCAGCTGAAAGCCGCGCAAAAGCAGTTGGACAGCATGAAGCAGCTGGTTTCAAAGGCTACCACCGACACCCAGCTCAGCAAGCTGCGGCTGGCGACCGACGATCTGGTCGCCAGCATGGATAAATTGTCTGCCGATCTGCAGCCGCTGCAGGAAAAACTGCAGGCACAGCTGGACGTGCTGGGGCCGGCCCCGGCGGCCGGCGCGCTGCCGGAAACCCCGGCTGTCGCCCAGCAGCGTAATGCGCTGAACAGCAGCAAGAAGCAGCTGGACGATGCGGTAAAACGCGCGCAGGCCATCAAGACCAGCGCTTTCGACCTGGGGCAGCAGATCAGCGATCTGCGCCGGGTAGCGTTTAAAACCCAGCTGGCGCTGAACACCGGCAGCATTTTGGGCGTCAAATTCTGGACGCCGGTGGTGCAGCCGTCAGCGGATGACGTGCAGCGGCTGGACCAGTTCAACGCCGAGATGAAAGCGGCCTGGGACGCCAGTTGGCAGGACGAATGGCGTTACGGCACGCTGGCGTTGCTGGCGCTGGCGGTGATCGTCTGGTCCTGGGGGCGCTATTTGTCCGAGCGTTTCCTCGCCTGGGTCAGCATTCGCTTCCTGCCGGACGGGCGCCTGCGCCGCAGCTTTATGGCGATCATCACCGTGGCCGTGACGGTGTTCACTACCTCGATCGCGCTGAATTTGCTGTATTACGTTTTTATCCGCGTGCAGCCGCTGCCGGTGATGCTGGAAGACTTCGCCGAAGGCTTTAACCGTCTGGGGATTTTCTGCGCGCTGATCGCCGGGCTGGGGCGTGCGGCGCTGTCGCTGAATCGTCCGTCGTGGCGTTTGGCTTCGCTGGACAATGAAGTGGCCGCCGGGCTGCGTTACTTCTCGCCGCTGCTGGCCGGTCTGGCGCTGGCGTTCGGCACCGTTGAGCTGATCAACAACGTCGTCAGCGCCTCATTGGCCACCACCATCTTCGGCAACGGCCTGGTAGCGGGATTGATCGGCATGGTGCTGCTGGCGGCGCCGCTGCGCGGCCAGCGCATTCGTCGCCGTCTGGAGCAGCAGGGCGCGCACCTGGAAAAACGCACGCTGGTCGGCGGGCTGGTGCATATCGTCACCCTGGTGTGTTCGGTGGTGATCCTGCTTTCCTTGCTTGTGGGTTACATCGCCTTCGCCCGCTTCCTGACCTACCAGCTGATCTGGGTGGTGCTGGTGCTGATGGCGTTCTACTTCATGGTGTTGTTCGCCACTGACCTGTGCGCCGCGCTGTTTTCGCCGCAGACCGTCAGCGGCAAGATGCTGAAGAAAACGCTCAGCTTCAAGGATCGCCATCTGGAGCAGGTGGCGATCATCACCACCGCGCTGGCCAAATGTTCGCTGTTGCTGTTGATGATCGTCGCGTTGTTCAACGGCTCGTTCGGCAGCACCACGCCGGGGTCGTTGATGGAGAAAATCGTCTCGATCCTGACCGGCGAAGGCTTGCAGCGTTTCAACATCGTGCCCGGCAACCTGCTCAACGCCGTGATCTGTCTGGCGATCGGTATCTACATTCTGCGCGCGGTGCGGCGCTGGCTGGGCTCTGAGCTGCTGCCGAAAACCATTTCGGACGTCGGCATACGGGCCTCGCTGGTGACGCTGTTCAGCAATATCGGTTATGTGCTGGTGATTCTGATCACCCTGGCGGCGCTCGGCATCCAGTGGAGCAACCTGGCGTGGATCGTCAGCGCCTTGTCGGTCGGTATCGGTTTCGGTTTACAGGAGATCGTGAAGAACTTTATTTCCGGCCTGATCCTGCTAACCGAGCGCCCGGTGAAGGTCGGGGATATGATCGGCATCGGCGGCGTGGAAGGCGACGTGCGGCGCATCAACGTGCGCGCCACCGAAATCCAGCTCAGCGACCGTTCCACCATGATCGTACCGAACTCGCAGCTGATCTCGCAGAACGTGCGCAACGCCACCATGGGCAACGCGCAAGGGGTAGTGACCATCGCGCTGACGTTCCCGACCTCGATCGATCCGGAGCAGGTGCGCAATATCTTGCTCAGCGCCTATAACGAGTACGAAACCATTCTGGAGACACCGGCACCTTATGTGCGCTTTAGCCAGCTGGGGCCGGACGGTATTATCCTGAGCGTGACTGGCTACGTGCCGAGCCCGCGCATGGTCGGCGCCACCAAGAGCGAACTGCTGTTCAATATCCTCAAGCTGCTGCGCGCGCAGGAAGTGAGCCTGTCCAGCCCGCAAGAAGTGGTGTTTATGAAACAGCAGGCGACGCGGTATCAGGCCAACGAAGAGGAACATTCCTCCTAATCCAGCCCTGAGGCGGCGGGCCGTTAAGTGACGGCCCGCCGAACGTGGCTAGTACATCGACGGTTCCACCGATTGCGAGCAGTCGCTGTTGGCGCTGGATTTGGTGCAGGTGTAAGGTTCATTCGGCGATGCCGAAGGCGCATTCGATGGGCCGCCGCCTCCGCCGATACAACCGCTCAGCATCAGCATCAAAAACACGAGAATTATCTTCTTCATCTCACCGTCCTCCATTGCGATTCCTCCCTTAAGTATATGTCGGGAAAGCGAACGGCACCGCTCACCGGTGCAATCTATACTCCTTTGATAACGTTTCGGCGCACAACGGCGGCGAACGAGGAGGGAAAGATGCAAACCGACGACGATTTGACCCACTTTGCCGCGCAGGGTGCGCCGCCTACCTGAGCGACAGCATCCCCGGCGCCCGTCTGGTTACGCTGCCGGGCGTCAGCCACTTCGTGCCGCTGCAGTGGCCGGTGTTGTTCAACCGCGCGCGGCTGGATTTTCTCGCCGGTGTGATGCCGCCGCCTGCACGCTGACGTTCGCTGTTCTATGCTGGAGGCGGGGCATTTTGACATCATCGAAGAGGACATCATGAGCGAAAGCATCGTGGTCAGGTCGCTGGAAGCGCGGGATTACACCGCCTGGCTGGCGCTGTGGCAAGGGTATAACGCATTTTACGGCCGTGAGGGGGGAACGGCGCTGCCGGACGACGTGACGCAGGCCACCTGGCGACGCTTTCTCGACGCCTACGAACCGATGTTTGCGCTGGTCGCGGAACATCAGGGCCAGGTGGTGGGGTTGACGCACTATATCCTCCACCGCAGCACCTCTCAACTTCAGCCAAATTGCTATCTGCAGGATCTGTTTACCGCGGAGGCGATGCGCGGCAAAGGGGTGGCGAGGGCGCTGATCGCGGCGGTCTATGAGCGTGCGCAGCAGTTGGGGTTGCCGCGAGTTTACTGGAATACCCACGAAACCAACCAGACCGCCATGCGGCTGTATGATCGGGTGGCAGAGCGCCCCGGTTTTGTGATGTACCGCAAGGCGCTTTGACGTGGGGTGAATTGCCCAATCTTATTTTGCTTTTTAGGGAAAAGGCGGCGTTTATTGCGGGTAACGGGCCACCCGGAGCTCGGGATGTTAAAAGTGAGGCGCCCAATTCAGCAGTTTCTGCGTTAGAAGGGTGGTGTCGTCAATATATTGATACACAAATATATTTTTCCTAGATGAATAAACAGGTGTCTGGGCCGGCAAAACTGGCAATAATAGGCGGATCGGCCGTTTATACTCTCCTCACCGTCGATGGTTGTGACACGAAAAGACGGTCACTTTATGCTGGCGCAAGTCTCTGGATCCAAGATGCAAACCACTTCGTTGTCCGATACCCGGAAAATCTGGCCCGCACTCACCGTTTTTTTGTTGGTGTTCGCGGTTTGCTTGTTGGGCATCGTGAGCCGTCCCGTCGGATTTTTGGCGGTATTCTGGCCGGCAAACGCCGTACTGCTGGCCGTTCTGGTGCGCCGCCCGCAGTGGGCCACGCGCGCCGGTTGGAGCATGGCGGTGTTGGGGTATCTGGCGGCGGATCTGCTGACCGGCAGCTTGCTGGAAAAGGCGCTGTTGCTGAACGCCGCCAATCTGATCGGCGTAGTGGTAGGGTATCTGTTGTTCATGCGCCTGCCGCCGCCGGCGCGCACGCTGCAACGCGGCGCGTCCAGCATGTATTTGTTCGGTATCTGCCTGGCCGCTGCTGCCGCTACCGGCGTTGTGGGCGCGGGGGCCTCGCAGTGGCTGTTCGGCCGGCCCTATTTGACCTCGCTGGTGCTGTGGTTCTCTTCTGAATTTACCAACTACGTCACGCTGATGCCGTTCATTCTGGCGTTTCCCGCCGATTGGCGGCATAGGCTGCGCGCGTCCTGCAACATGGTGACGCAGCGCAGCCAGTGGCCGATTGCGGGGCAAAAACTGGTGGTGTTAGCGCTGCTGGCGCTGGCGGCGGTCTGCAGCGTGCTGATCGGCGGCCCCGGCGCGGTGATCTTCCCGATGCCGGTGCTGCTGTGGCTGGCGATGTCCTTTTCGCTGTTCAGCACCATGATCGCGGTGCTGGTTTATGTGCTGTGGTGCCATCTGGCGATCGATTTCGGGTTGCTTAGCACCACGCTCGACATGAAGGTGCTGCAGAACGCCGTATCGATGCGCTTGGGTATTGCGCTGCTGGCGCTGGGGCCGATCGCCGTCGCCAGCATGAACTATGCGCGCAACGCGCTGCTGCGCACGCTGGAGCACGTAGCGAATCACGATGCGTTGACGCACGTGTTGACGCGCAATGCGTTTATGCAGCGCGGCGAGCGGGTGATCGACCAGAAAGGCGAGCTGGTGTGCGTCATGATGCTCGATATCGACTATTTCAAATCGATTAATGATCGTTTCGGCCACGACGGTGGCGATCAGGCGTTGATGGCGTTTACCCGCGCCATCGCCACCGATCTGAACGTCAACGATCTGTTCGGCCGCATGGGCGGCGAAGAGTTCGCCATCGTCTCGACGCTCGGCCAGCCGCAGCAGGGGTTGCAGTTGGCCGAACGGCTGCGGCAACGCATTGAGGCGGAATCGATCACCATGCCGGCCGGCCATCCGCTGCAGATCACCGTCAGCATTGGCATGGTGACCTGCCCAGGCGGTTCCGGCCATAGCCTGGCCGACCTGCTCAAACTGGCGGACCTGGCGGTATACAAAGCGAAAAATGCCGGCCGTAACCGGGTTGCCACGCCGGAATCTTACCCGCCCAACGATCCGAGCCACACGCCCGCCGTCTAAACTGGTAGGAGGCACGGGCAACGTCGCCCGTGCTGAACCGACGGTCCTTAATCAGACAAGAGGATGCCAGAATGAAATACGTAGACGGGTTTGTGGTGGCGGTACCGGCCGCCAATAAGGAGGCCTATCACCGGTTGGCGGCCGCAGCGGCGCCGCTGTTCAAAGAGTTTGGCGCCACGCGCATCGTGGAATGTTGGGGCGATGACGTGCCCGACGGCAAACTTACCGACTTTCGCGGCGCGGTGAAAGCCCAGGAAGACGAAGTGGTGGTGTTCAGTTGGATAGAGTACCCCTCCAAGACGGTACGCGACGCCGCCAACGAAAAAATGATGAACGACCCGCGCATGAAAGCGCTGGGCGAGATGCCGTTCGACGGCAAACGCATGATCTTCGGCGGTTTCGCGCCGATCCTCGATGCGTAAAGGAGGCACAGATGGCCAGAATTACGCAACATCTGTGGTTTGAAAAAGACATGGAAGCGGCGCTGAATTGCTATGTCGCGTTGATCCCCGGTTCGTCCGTGAACTGGTTTTCCGAGCTGCCGGCGGATACGCCGAGCGGCCCGGCCGGCAGCGTGAAGCTGGCTTCCTTCACGTTGGGCGACCAGCGCTATGCGGCGATCGAAGCCGGGCCGTTGGATCCGTTCAATCACAGCTTCTCCGTGATGGTGGAATGTGACGATCAGGCGGAGGTCGACAGGCTGTGGGGCGCGTTGAGCGAGGGCGGCGAGGTGGAGCAGTGCGGCTGGCTGCGCGATCGCTGGGGGCTGTGCTGGCAAATTGTGCCGCGGCGCCTGACGGAGTTGATGAACGATCCCGACGCCGCCCGCGTGCGGCGTGTCACGGAAGCGATGCTGTTGATGGGCAAAATCGACATCGCCGGGTTGGAAGCGGCGGCGCGCGAGTAGTGCAACGCTCACTGAGGGAGAGAACGGATGCACCGAGAACGGCACAGTATTGAACGCATCGGCTGGCTGCGGGCGGCGGTGCTCGGCGCCAACGACGGCATCGTTTCAACGGCCAGCCTGCTGCTGGGCGTCGCGGCGGCCAGCGCCTCGCATTCCGCGCTGATGATCGCCGGTGTCGCCGGGTGGGTGGCGGGCGCAATGTCGATGGCTACCGGCGAGTATGTGTCGGTCTCGTCGCAGGCGGATACCGAAAAGGCCGCGCTGGCCGAGGAACAGGCGGAGCTGCTCGAAGACTATCCGGGGGAGTTCCGCGAACTGACGTCTATCTACGTGCATCGCGGGTTGGACCCGGCGCTGGCCCGGCAGGTGGCGGAAAAGCTGATGGCGCATGATGCGCTGGAGGCCCACGCGCGCGACGAACTGGGCATTTCCGCCGCCACGCGCGCCCGGCCGCTGCAGGCCGCGTTGGCGTCGGCCCTCAGTTTCTCCCTCGGCGCGCTGTTGCCACTGCTGGTAGCGCTGTGGGTGCCGGTTGCCTGGACGCGGCCGGCGCTGGTGGCGTCGGCGCTGATTTCCCTCGGCATTCTCGGCGGCATCGCCGCGAAAACCGGAGGGGCGCCGATCTTGCCGGGGGTGGCGCGTATCCTGATCTGGAGCGCCCTGGCGATGGCAGTCTCTTCCGGCGTCGGCATGCTGTTTGGCGTGACGGCCGGGTAACGCCGCGCTTGCATCAATCTGTTGCACCTCAAGTTCAGTATTTATCATTTGTCAGCCGCCGGCGTTCGCGGCAAGGTGACGGCAACGCCAACCTCAGTCAGGGACACTTATGCAGAAATCACAGATCCTATCGTGGGTCGCCCAGCATCCGCTGTTGCAACGCATGGTCGCGCTAGAGCCGATCACCTGGTTCAATCCACGCGCGACAACGTTGGCCGCAGGGCTGCCCCACGTCGGGTTGACCGCCGCCGACGTCGCCGACGCGGAGCAGCGCCTGGCGCGCTTCGCGCCTTATCTCGCCGCGGCCTTCCCGGAAATCCAACCCACAAAGGGGATCATCGAGTCCGAGCTGGTGGCGATCCCTGCCATGCAGCTCGCGTTGGATCGGCGCTATGGGCAGACGTTGGGCGGACGCCTGCTGTTGAAAAAGGACAGCCATCTGCCGATTTCCGGCTCGATCAAGGCGCGCGGCGGCATCTATGAGGTGCTGACGCACGCGGAAAAGCTGGCGCTGGAGGCGGGGCTGTTGCAGATCGGCGACGACTACGCCCGGCTGTTTTCCGATGAGTTTCGTCAATTCTTCAGCCAGTACCGCATCGCCGTCGGATCGACCGGCAATCTGGGATTATCCATCGGCATCATCAGCGCCCGGTTGGGGTTTGACGTCAGCGTGCACATGTCGGCGGATGCGCGAGAGTGGAAAAAACAGAAGCTGCGCGAAAATGGCGTGACGGTGGTGGAGTACGCCGACGATTACGGCGTGGCGGTCGAACAAGGGCGCAAACAGGCGGCGGACGATCCGAGTTGCTTCTTTATCGATGATGAAAACTCGCAAACCCTGTTCCTCGGCTACGCGGTGGCCGGCGGTCGCCTGAAGCGGCAGTTTGCCGAACAGGGCATTGTGGTGGACGCGCAGCATCCGCTGTTCGTGTATCTGCCGTGCGGCGTTGGCGGCGGGCCGGGCGGTGTGGCCTTTGGCCTCAAGCTGGCGTTCGGCGATCACGTTCACTGCATTTTTGCCGAACCGACCCATTCGCCCTGCATGCTGCTCGGCGTCTACAGCGGGTTGCATGACGGCATTGCGGTGCAAGATCTCGGCATCGACAACCACACGGCGGCGGACGGGCTGGCGGTGGGGCGCGCCTCCGGCTTTGTCGGCCGGGCGATGGAACGTCTGCTGAACGCGTTTTACACTCTCAGCGATGAAGAGATGTTTGCGCTGCTCGGGTTGTTGGACCGGTACGAGCATATCCAACTGGAGCCGTCCGCGTTGGCGGGCATGGCCGGACCGTGGCGCGTTGCCGCCCATGCGAAGGCGCTCAGCGAGCAAGGCATCAGCGCCGAGCACCTGGCGCAGGCGACGCATCTGGTGTGGGCGACCGGCGGCGGCATGGTGCCGTCGGCGGAAATGGCGACGTACCTCGCCGCCGGGCAGGCGGCGGAGTAAGGCACAGTAAAAAGGGGCGAAAATCGCCCCTGATTGTCTGTCGTGCGGTTACAGCTGTTCGCCGTTGCTGGCGATCACCTGGCGATACCAGTCGAAGCTTTTCTTGCGCGAACGTTCGAGCGTGCCGGTGCCGTCGTCGTGTTTGTCGACGTAGATGAACCCGTAGCGTTTGCTGTACTCACCGGTGGTGAACGACACGCAGTCGATGCAGCCCCACGGCGTGTAGCCGATCAGATCTACACCGTCTTCAATCACCGCTTTTTTCATCTCTTCGATATGGGCGCGCAGATAGTCGATGCGATAGTCATCGTTGATCTGGCCGTCCGCCTCCACCTTGTCGAAGGCGCCGAAGCCGTTTTCCACGATAAACAGCGGCTTCTGGTAACGTTCATACAGCACGTTCAGCGAATAGCGCAGCCCGACCGGATCGATCTGCCAGCCCCAGTCGGAGGCCTTGACGTGCGGGTTCGGCACGTTGCCCGGGAAGCCGAACATGCCGTCGCTGCCGTCCACCGCGTTGGCCTGCAGCGCATTGCTCATGTAGTAGCTGAAACCGATGTAGTCGGTGCAGCCCTCGCGCAGGATCTGCGCGTCCTGCGGCTGCATCTCGATCTTCAGCCCTTTGCGTTCCCAATCGCGCAGCAGGTAGCTTGGGTAGTAGCCGCGCATCTGCACGTCGGTATACAGATAGCGCTGGTGCATCGCTTCCACGGCGTACATCACGTCGTCCGGTTTACAGGAATAAGGATAGAACGGCACGCAGGCCAGCATGCAGCCGATTTTGAATTCCGGGTTGATCTGATGGCCGAGTTTGACCACCTGCGCGCTGGCGACGAACTGGTGGTGCAACACCTGGTACAGCGCCTGTTCCGGGTTGTCTTCCTGGGTGTAATCCACGCCGGAACAGCAGTAGCCGAACAGCGGGTAGCGGTAGTTGCTCTGGTTGTTGATCTCGTTGAAGGTCATCCAGTACTTCACTTTTTCGCGGTAGCGACGCATCACCACCTCGCTAAAGCGCACGAAGAACTCCACCACCCGGCGATTTTTCCAGCCGCCGTAAGCTTTCACCAAATGGTAAGGCATTTCGAAGTGGGACAGGGTGATCACCGGCTGAATACCGTATTTCAGCAGTTCGTCGAACAGGCCGTCGTAAAACTGCAGGCCGGCCTCGTTCGGCGTCGCTTCGTCGCCGTTCGGGAAAATGCGCGTCCAGGCGATCGAGGTGCGAAAACACTTGAAGCCCATCTCGGCGAACAGTGCCACGTCCTGCTTGTAGCGGCCGTAGAAGTCCACCGCTTCGTGGTTGGGGTAACGATAGCCGTCGAGCACGCCGTCGGTCATCACGCGATCCACGCCGTGCGAGCCGCCGGACAGCACGTCGGCGATGCTTGGCCCTTTGCCGCCCCGATCCCAACCGCCTTCAACCTGGTGCGCGGCGACCGCGCCCCCCCACAGAAAATCCTTCGGCAACTGTTTCATCGTCAATGTCTCATCGGTTTATTTAATGAAGGGTAATAACGCTGCGTTGAGAACAGAGTAGCAAGACCGAAAGAAATGTCACGATATAACAAATCACCGTGAAAAGTGATTTGTCACAATAAAAAAACAGCCTGTTTTATTTTTCCGAATTAATATGCCCGAGCCGTTTGCCGATGGTTTCAATAATGTAAAGTACGGGGATCTGCGTGGTAATATTGTGATGCCCGCCGATCAAATGCTGCGGAACGTGGTAGGAGAGGTTGAAGTCCGCCAGCCGCGCCAGCGAAGAGGTTTCGTTGTTGGTGATGCTGATGATCTTGCAGTGGTGCAGGCTGAACTGGCTGGCCAAACGCAGGATCTCTTCGGTCTCACCAGAAACCGACAGCATGATCGCCACCGCGTTTTTATACATATCGCTGTTGACGGGATAATAAGGATCGTCGATATGGGTGCTGAATTTCCCGACGTTGGAAAAGAAACGCGCGCCATATTTCCCCAATGCGCCCGACGTACTGATGCCGACGAAAATAATTCGCTCGGCGGCGGCGATATGTTGCACCGCCTGATCGATCAGCTGATTAAATTCTTCGTTGCTGACGCTTTTAAAAAAGCTGAGGATTTCGCCGATGCCAGAATCGACCGGTGGCGCATCGGTTTGTTCCAGATACAGCTTGAAACGGATGCGAAATTCCGAATAGCCGTCACAGCCCATTTTCTTGCAAAACCGCAGCACGGTGGTGGTGGAGACGCCGGCGGCCTCGGCCAGCTCGCGGATGGTCATGTACATCACTTGATTCTTGTGTTTGCTGACGTAGGTATAAACCATCAGCTCCAGGGCGTTGAGCTCGGCGATTGCTTTATGGGTAAACATGAGTCGGTCCGGCGGCTGAAAACGGGAAGCTTATCTGCGGGTTAACATAGCAAAATTCACCGCCGCTGGCACTGCCGGGCAAAAAGAAAAGCCGCACCAGTCAGGCGCGGCCCAGGGTTCACGACGAACAAATTAAAGCAAAACGTTCCGGAAGACATGCCATGAAAACGCGTTTCATCACACAGGGGTAGCATAGGTCAGCTTATTCCGGTGGCAAAATGCCGGTTTCTGCTTTCTAAAGCCAAAGCGCGGCAAAGGCTATGGCGTCTCGGGTTTATCTTCGGACCAGCGGGCGGCGTTGACGTCCACCTTAACCGGCAGCAGCCCGATGGCGGTGAATTTATCCGCCAACTGCTGTTGCTGCCTGAACACCTCCGGCGACATGCGCTGGCTGCCGAACGGCATGCGGGCGATGGCTCTGGCCCAAATGGCCTGATCCAGGCCGGTGCTCTGCGCGAGGATCGCCGCCGCTTCCTGCGGATGGCCGTTGGCCCAGTCGCTCAGCACGCCGAGCTGTTGAATCACCTGCTTGGCGCTGTCCGGGTAGGTTTCGGCAAAGCGGCGGCTGGCGAGATAGAAGGTGTAGTGCGGCACGAGGCCTTCCGCGTCTTTCAGCCGACGGGCGTTGGCATGGGTTTCCACCTCGGCGTAGTAGGGATCCCAAATCACCCAGGCGTCGACGCTGCCGCGCTGGAAGGCGGCGCGGGCATCGCTCGGCGGCAGATAGACCGGCGTGATGTCCTTGTAGCTCAAGCCGGCCTGTTCCAGCGCGCTCACCAGCAGGTAATTGACGTCAGACCCTTTGTTCAACGCCACGCGTTTCCCTTTCAGATCGGCCACGGAGCGGATCGCCGAATCCTGCGGCACCACGATGGCTTCGGTTTTCGGGCTGGGCGGCGAATGCGCCAAATAAACCAGATCGGCCTTGGCGGCTTGCGCGAAGGCCGGCGGAGCGTCGCCGGTCGCCGCCAGATCGATGCTGCCGACGTTCAACCCTTCCAACATCTGTGGGCCGGCGGGGAATTCTATCCAGCGAACCTTGATACCCTGCGGCTCCAGGTTTTTTTCCAGCGTACCGCGGTATTTCAGCAGCGCAAAAATGTTGGCTTTCTGGTAACCGATGGTGATTTGCTGCGGTTTCTCCTGCGCGCCGGCCGGCAGGCTAAACAGGCCGAGCAGCAGGGCGGCGATCAGCGGCGTTGTGAGTTTTCTCATCATGATCTTCCGATAGGCGAAGTGAACGGTAGCGATGACGCGCTGGGCGTAACGCCATGAAACGGCATTTAAATTTTCCTGCGGCGGGATAAGGGCGATGATAATGAGCGGCGCAGTGGCGTGTAAAGCGCCCGCTTATGCTGAATAATGCCTTGCTTAGCCATAAATCAGCTTAAGCGGGAGAGGGAAAACTCGACGTTATGCCGCGTCACGCTCGCGCGAACGCCCCAGCAACAGCGGCACCAACAGATACAGGGCGGCGGCCAACGCCCAGACCAGGCCGGGCCAGACATCGCGCGTGGCGGCATACAGCGCCGTCGCGACCAGCGGACCCGCGACGCCGATCAGGCTGCCCATGCTGGCCAGCGTCCCCTGCAGCTCACCCTGATGATCGTCGTCCACCTTGTGCGCCATCAACGCCTGCAGCGCCGGCAGCGCCATGCCGCCCGCGGCGAAGAACGGCAGCAGCGCAAAGGGCGCCCAGCCGCGCGTGGCGATCGATAACAGCACCAGACCCAGCGCGTCGGCCGCCAGGCCGATCAGAAGCGCCTTGCGCTCGCCGAGCCGTGCGACCAGCGGGCCGATGGCGAAGGCCTGCGACAGCGCGTGGCAGGCGCCGTAACCGGCCAGCGACAGGCCCGCCACCATCATGCTCCAGCCGAAACGATCCTGACCGTATAAAATCCACAGCGTGGCCGGCGCCTGTGAAACCAGCGCCATGATCAGGTAAATACCGGCCAGCGGCAGCAGGCCCGGTTTGCCGTGCAGCCGACGCAATGACGAAAACGGATTAAGGCGGATTTTCTCGGCGGCGCGGGCGCGGGGTTTACGCGATTCCGGCAGCAGGAAAAACGCCATGATCAGGTTGAGGGCATTCATCGCCGCCGCCGCCAGGAAGGGGGCATGCAGATGCCATTCGCCCAACGATCCACCGAGCAGCGGACCGACGATAAAACCGACGCCGAACACCGCGCCCACCAGGCCAAAACGCCGCGCGCGCTGGCCGGCGGGGGTAATATCGGTGACGTAAGCGGTGGCGACCGCCATGTTGGCGCCGGTGATGCCCGCCAGCAACCGGCCCAGATAGAGCCAGGCCAGCGTCGGCGCGAACGCCATCAGCAGATAGTCGGCCGCCGCGCCGGCGAGCGAAATCAACAGCACCGGACGCCGGCCGAAACGATCGCTCAGTGCGCCGAGGATCGGTGAAAACAGGAATTGCATCAACGCATACGCCGCCAGCAGCGCGCCGTAATGCACGCTGCCGGCGTCGAGGCCGCCCAGTGAGCGCAACAGCGCCGGCAGGATAGGCATGATCAGGCCGATGCCTACCGCATCCAGCAATACCGTCAACAAAATAACCAGCATAGGTTTTTTCAAAATTGCGACTCTAACAGTGATAGAGTATTGAGTATTCCATAGTAACCCTATCAGTGATAGAGAGATGAGCGAAAAAAATACCGCGACGCGTTTAACGCGAGAGACCGTCCTGCGCGGGGCGCTGGCGTTGTTGAATGACATCGGCATCGATGCCCTGAGCACCCGTCGCCTGGCACAACATTTGGGGGTGCAATCTCCCACGCTCTATTGGCATTTCAAGAACAAGGCCGAACTGCTGAAGGCGATGGCGGAAACCATCATGTTGGATCACCGTGAAGAGGTGCCCGCCGACATGCCCTGGCAGGATTGGGTCGTTACCAATGCGAGCCATTTCCGTCGGGCGCTGCTGGCTTACCGCGACGGCGCGCGTCTGCATGCCGGCACCCGGCCGCAGGAACCGCAATTCGCCATCATTGAGGCCAAGGTGGCGCTGTTGTGTCGGGCGGGGTTGACGCCGGAACGCGCCGTTAATCTGCTGTTCGCCGTCGGACGTTTCGTGGTGGGCTGGGTGCTGGAAGAGCAACAAATGCAGTCGGACGATGCGCTGAATGACGCCGATCGCCAGCGTTACCCGCTGCTGTGCGAAGGCTGGGAAACATTGCAGGATAAGGGCGCAGACGCGCTGTTCGAAGCCAGCGTGCGGCTGTTGGTTGACGGCGCCGAGGCCGAATTGACGATCGACAATAATCACGGCCAGCAATCATAACACCGGGCTTATCTATAGGAAATTTATAGGAAATACCCACTTTTCGTTAAAGCCATGGCGGCTACATTCCCTTAACATCATCATGTCTTTTGATGATAATTATTAGCACGCTGCTCAATTGTTCTTCGCAGTGATGTTACGGATTAAATCCGTTTGTTTAAGGGATAGTTTCACCATGGAAATCAATGTTAATGGCCGGGTGGTTCCACTCGGCAATCTCGCGCCCGACACGCCGCTGCTGTACGTTTTACGCAACGATCTGCAATTGAATGGCCCCAAATACGGCTGCGGCCTGGGGGAATGCGGCGCCTGCACGGTGCTGATCGACGGCGTCGCCGCGCGCTCTTGTTCAATGCCGCTGTCCGCCGTAGGAAGCAAATCCGTCACTACCCTGGAAGGCTTGGGCACACCGGACGCGCTGCATCCAGTGCAGCAGGGGTTTGTCGATGAGCAGGCGGCGCAGTGCGGTTACTGCACCAACGGCATGATCATGACGCTGGTCGCGTTGTTCGAACGCGAGCCGGAGGCGGACGAGCAAACGATCAAGAAAGCGCTGGCCTACAACCTGTGCCGCTGCGGCACTCACCTTGAGATCTTGCACGCCGCCGAGCGCGCCCGCGATCTGTTGGCAGCACGGAGGCAAGCATGAGCCGCCTCGAACTGACTCGCCGCCAGTTGTTGCAGGCCGGCGGGGTGGTGATGGTCAGCAGCCTGCTGCCCGCGCCGTTTAACGCCTTCGCCGCCGAGGCGGTTGTAGCGCCTGCCGATCTGCCGCTGGATCGGGTGGACAGCTTTATCAGCCTCACCGCCGACGGCCGGGTAACGGCCTTCAATGGTCACGTCGATCTGGGTACCGGCATTCGCACCGCGCTGGCGCAGATCGTCGCCGAAGAAATTTGCGTGCCGTTCGAGCACGTCACGATGATCCTTGGCGATACGCAGCGCACGCCGGATCAGGGGCCGACCATCGCCAGCGCCACCATTCAGGTCACGTCGGTGCCGCTGCGACAGGCGGCGGCGCAGGTGCGGCACATGCTGACGGCGTTGGCGGCCAAAGCCTTCGAACTGCCGGCCGACCAGCTGACGGCGGCGGCGGGGCAGGTATTTGTGACCAAAAAACCGGGGCGCTCACTGAGCTATGCACAGCTGGCGAGTGGGCAGAATCTGCACGTGATGCTGGATAAAAACGTTCAGTTGAACAGCGAACACCAGAATCGCTACGTCGGCCGCGCCGTTGCCCGGGTCGACATTCCGGCCAAAGTGAGCGGTGGGCTGACCTACGTGCACGACCTGCGCTTGCCCGGCATGCTGCATGGCCGGGTGGTGCGCCCGCCTTACGTAGGCGCCGACAGCAGCGCCCCGCTGGGCGGCGGACTGCTGTCGGTGGATGAAAATTCGATCGCGCACCTGCCGGGCATCGTGAAACTGGTGGTGATCAACGATTTCATCGGCATCGTGGCCGAGCGCGAGGAGCAGGCGATCGCCGCCATGCGCCAGCTGAAAACCAAATGGCAACCCTGGGCCGGGTTGCCGGATCTGTCGCCGGAAGCGCTGCCCGCCGCGCTGGAAGCCAACCCGAAAACCGACCGCGTCCTGCGCGACGATGCGGGAACGGACGCCGCGCTGGCGGCGCTGCATACCGAAGTGCAGGCCGACTATGTCTGGCCCTACCATCAGCACGCCTCGATCGGCCCTTCCTGCGCGGTGGCGGAGGTTAAAGACGGGCGGGCGCAGGTGTGGTCCGGCACGCAAAACCCGCACGATCTGCGCAAAGACATCGCCACGCTGCTGGAATTGCCGCCTGAGCAGGTGCACATCACCCGCATGGAGGCCTCCGGCTGCTATGGCCGCAACTGCGCCGACGACGTCTCGGCGGACGCGGCGCTGTTGGCTCGGGCCACCGGCCGCCCGGTGCGGGTGCAGCTGATGCGCGAACAGGAATCTGGCTGGGAGCCGAAGGGCACCGGCCAGCTGATCCGGGTACGCGGCGGCCTCGACGCGCAAAACCGGGTGGCGGCCTACGAATTGAAAACCAGCTATCCCTCCAACAATGCGGTGACCTTGCCGCTGGTGTTGACCGGCAAGGTGGCCAACCGGGCCGACGTGCAACAGATGGGCGATCGCACCGCCATTCCGCAATACGCGTATCCGCACATGCGGGTGATCTGTCAGGACGCCGCGCCGATCGTGCGGGCGTCGTGGATGCGCGGCGTTTCGGCGCTGCCCAACGTGTTCGCCCATGAATCCTGGATCGACGAACTGGCCTGGCACGCCGGCGAGGACCCGATCGCGTTTCGCCTGCGTTACCTGAGCGATCCGCGCGCGGTGGCCTTGATTGAGGCCCTGAAGCGGCAAGCCAACTGGCAAGACGGCCCGGCGTACCGGTCGCACGCCGCCGGCGCCGAAGTGGTGAGCGGCCGCGGCTTCGCCTATGCCCGCTACTTCCACAGCAAATTCCCCGGCTTTGGCGCCGCCTGGGCGGCCTGGGTGTGCGATCTCAGCGTCAACCGCCTTTCCGGGCAGATCACGCTCGATAAAATCTTCGTGGCGCATGACTGCGGGCGCATGATCAACCCGGCCGGGGTGCGCCATCAGGTGCACGGCAACATTATCCAATCCGCCAGCCGGGTACTGAAAGAGTTTGTGACCTTTAACGAGACGGGGGTGACGTCATTGGACTGGGGCGGCTATCCGATCCTGCGCTTCGACGAATTGCCGCAGATCGATATCCAGCTGATTGACCGCCCGGACGAAGCGCCGATGGGTGCCGGCGAGTCCGCCTCGGTACCGAGTGCGGCGGCGATCGGCAACGCGCTGTTTGACGCGCTCGGCGTGCGTCTGCGCGAGGTGCCGTTTACGCCGGCGCGGGTGCTCGCCGCGCTGCGCGCCCAGGCCGGCCATTAATCCCCCGTAACGAACAAGGACAGCAAAGATGAGTAAGATGAAAAAAATCGTCGGGTGGGGCGGCGTCACGGTGATCGCCGTTGTGGTGGCCGGCGTGGTCGCCAGTAGGCAGCCGGAAATCGCGCCGCTCGCCGCCGATGCGACCCACCGTTTCAGCGAGGCGCAGATCGCGCGCGGCAAAACGCTGGCCGACCTCGGCGACTGCGCCGTGTGCCACACCCGTGCGGGTGGTGAGCGCAACACCGGCGGGCTGGCGATGGAGATCCCCTTCGGCACCATTTACACCACCAACATCACGCCGGACGTGGAAACCGGCATCGGCAGCTGGAGTTACGCGGCGTTCGAACGCGCCATGCGCCACGGCGTCGATCGCCAGGGCCGCTATCTCTATCCGGCGTTTCCCTATACCGCCTTTACCCGCACTCGCGACGAGGATCTGCAGGCGCTGTATGCCTATCTGATGTCGCAGCCGCCGGTCAAGTACCGGCCGCCGGCCACCGATTTGCACTTTCCGTTCAATATTCGCCAGGGCATCTTTGCCTGGAACCTGCTGTTCCTGACGCCGGGCGCGATGCCGGAACAGGCGGCCCAAAGCGCCGACTGGAACCGCGGCGCGTACCTGGTCGAAGGGCTGGGGCACTGCAGCGCCTGCCATTCGCCGCGCAACGTACTGTTCGGCGAGAAAACCGGTGACGAGCACCTGGCCGGCGGCGTGGCGGAAGGCTGGACGGCGCCAGCGTTGACCGGCCGCTCACCCGCGCCGCTCGCCTGGACGCAGCAGGATCTGGTCGATTTCATGCGCACCGGCTACTCGGCCAACCACGGCGTCGCCGCCGGCCCGATGGCGCCGGTGATCGAAGAAGGGCTGTCGCGCTTGCCGCAGGCCGATCTGCAGGCGATCGCCGTCTATCTGCGCAGCTATCATCCTGAAACGGCGGCGGGCGCTACGGCGGCAACGTTAAACGCTCAGGCGGAACGGCAGGTGGAGCCTCTGAGTTCGGAAGGGGCACGGCTGTTTTCCGGCGCCTGCATGGCTTGCCATGCGCAGGAAAAAGGCGCGCAGATGGCGGGGGTGCGGCCGTCTCTGGCGCTGAACACTAACCTGTTCGCCGATGCGCCGGACAACGCCATTCGTGTGGTGCTGGACGGCATACAGCGGCCGGCGAACGCCGAGCTGGGCTATATGCCGGGTTTTCGCCATAACCTGAATGACGCGCAGATCGCCATTCTGCTCAACTACCTGCGGCAGCATTACGCCGGTCAGGCGCCGTGGCCTGACTTGGCGGCGCAGGTCAGCCGTTTGCGCGCCGAAACCGCGCAGAAATAGCCGCCTGGGGCTGGACAGCCGCGCCGCGGTGACGACAATAGACCTTTTCACATGGACAGAGGCAGTAAAATGAATACGTTAGACGCGATCCGCCAACGCCGCGCCACCAAGCAGTTCGATACGCAGTACGTGATGACGCTCGAAGAGAAAAAAGCGCTGTTAAACATTGCGCTGCAGGGCGCACCCAGCGCGTTTAACCTGCAGCACTGGCGCCCGCTGCTGATCGAAGATCGCGCGCAGCGCGAGAAAATTCGCGAAGCGGCGTGGGGGCAGGCGCAGGTGACCGACGCATCGATGCTGGTCGTGCTGTGCGGCGATCTGTCGAGCTGGGAGTCACAGGTTAAAAACGTCTGGGCCGAGGCGGCGGAGCCGGTACAGCAGTTCATGATCCCGGCCGTCGATCAGTATTATCGCGGTAAGCCGCAGGTGCAGCGCGACGAAGTGATGCGCAGCAGCGGCATCTTCGCCCAGACGCTGATGCTGGCGGCCAAGGCGCAGGGCTACGACTCTTGCCCGATGGACGGATTTGATTTCGACGCGGTGGGTGAGATTATCAATAAGCCGGCGCACTATCAGATCGCGCTGATGGTCGCCATCGGCAAGGCGGCGGGGCAGCCTTATCCGCGCATCGGCAAACTGCCGTTCGACGACGTGGTGAAAACCGACCGTTTCTGATCTGAGCGGTGAATGACAAAAGGGAAGGCTTGCGCCTTCCCTTATTTTTTGGTGACGCACAGTTCGTTCCAGTAGCTGAAACGGATGCGCCGTTGCAGGCGGTGATGCCACATAGAAAACTCCTTCTACCCTACACGGTTTAAATAAATAGCACCGCGCCGGACACAAGGCGAATGCCTTATTGTGCATAGCTTGCCCGTCGGGCGGGATTAACCGATTTTACCGGCCCGATGCACGGCGAGCGTCCATCGCCAGCCGAAGTTCATGCCCGCTGCCGCGCCGAGAATGGCCAGCGTGCCCAGCAGCTGCAGCAGGCTGAGACGGTGCCCGAACACTGCCCAGTCCACCACGATCGCCACCGCCGGGTAGATGAACGACAGGGCGCCGACCAGGGCCGTGGGGATCTTCTGAATGGCGCCATAGAGCAACGTGGACATCAAACCGGTATGCACCAGGCCGAGGGTTGCCAGCAGCAGCCAGTCGATGGGGGCCGCTGGCGGCGTGGCCAGGCCGGCGAACGGTGTCAGTGCCAACGAGCCAACGGTCAGTTGAATCAACACGATGAGCTGCGGCGGCAACGCGGCCAGCCGTTTGACGATCGCCGCCGCAATGGCGTACATCAGGGCCGCACCGAGCGCCAGTACCACGCCGAGCAGGTAGTCATCGCCGCTGCCGCCGCTTTGCCGGCCGGCGACGATCAACACCATCCCCGCGAACGCCAGCAGAAGCCAGCCCAGCCGGTTAGCCGTCAGTTTTTCGCCGAACAGCAGCGCCCCCAGCGCCACCAACATAAACGGCTGAACATGGTAGGTCACGGTGGCGACAGCGATCGAAGCATGCTGGTAGGCAGCAAACAATAGCGTCCAGTTGAGCACCAGCGCGATACCCCCGAGGATGGCGACAGCCAGCTGCCGCCGGTTGATCGCGCCGAGCTTCAACTGACCGAGTGCGGCGCAGGTCGCCAGCATCGCCAGCGCGCCGAACGCGCAGCGCCAAAACACCACCGTTGTGGGCGGCTGCCCTAAAACGAGTACCGGCCAACCGACGGTGCCTGAGATGGTCATGGCGAGGATCATTTGCACTGCGCCGCGCGTCTTTGTTTTCATGTTGTTGCCCTCGCTGCCTGACCATGCTTGTGGTGAAGCCGCTTAATCATTAAAATGAACAATTGGACATTATGATGAACACACATGCGGCTGTTCGTCAAGTCGAACAAACGGATGATATAACGAACGATGAGCAATAACCTGATGCAGAACATCACGCCGATCGGCCTCTTGTCGGCGGCGATCCGCCGCGAGCGTGAGCGATTGAACCTGTCGGTGACCGAGCTGGCGAAGCGCGCGGGCATCGCCAAGTCCACGCTGTCGCAGCTCGAAGCCGGCAGCGGTAATCCCAGCCTGGAAACGCTGTGGGCGTTGGCGATGGCGCTGGACGTGCCGGTCAGCCGACTGATTTCGCAACCCAGCAGGCCGGTGCAAGTGATCCGCGCCCATGAGGGAACGCCGGCGCTGTCGGAGCAGGGCAACTACGCCGCCACGCTGTTGGCCACCTGCCCGCCGGGCGCGCAGCGCGACATTTACCGGCTGCGGGTGCAACCCGGAGAGGCGAAACTTTCCCGGCCACATCCCCCCGGCACCGTCGAGCATGTGATCATCAGCAGCGGGCGAGCGCGCCTCGGGCCGGCGGAGCAGCCGCTGGAGCTGAGCGCCGGCGATTACATCAGCTACTCCGCCGATCGCGAGCACGTTTTCGAAGCGCTGGAGCCGGAGACCACCGCCGTGATGTTGATAGAACAGGGTTAGCCCGGGCGTTGAAGGTCCGTTTATTGAAAATGATTCTCAATTATATTAGTGTGCCCGCCTGTTTTGACGCCGGGACGGGCGCGTAGCCCGGCGTCGCCGTTTATTGCCCTTCAAGGACCGAAGATGAAAATCGCTATTCCTTCCCTGCTGTTATTCGCCGGTTTGACGGCAACGCACCCGGCCACCGTGTTGGCCGCTACACCGCCCGTCGCGGCGGATCAGGGCCAGAACGACACGGCCAACAACGATTTCAGCTTCGTGCGCTATCGCGCGGATTACCGCGTCAACGCCAACGCCACCAACGTGAAGACGGAAAGCTACGAAGTGCTGCTGAAGACCAAGGCGGCGGTCGAAAAATTCAGCCAGATCCGCCTGAGCTACAGCGAAAAAATGGAAACGCTGGAGGTGGTCGCCGCCTACACGCTGACTGCCGACGGCCAGCGGCACGACGTGGCGCCCGATCGCATCTATACCCAGGAGAGTTACTCCAGCGCCACGGCCCCGCTGTATGCCGACCGCAAAGTGCGCGTCATCGTGTTCTCCAACCTGGCGCCGGGCTCGCGGGTGGTGTATGAGCTGCGCCGCACGCAAAACACCCCGTATTTCCCCGACTACTTCGGCCTGTGGGAGACGTTCAGCGTTTTCGATCAGTTCGACGACGCCGAAGTGACCCTGCAGGCACCGGCCAAGCTGCCGATGCATATCTTCACGCGTGGCGTGGAAGGCGGGGACAAGCCGCAGATCCGCAACGGCCAAGCGCACTGGCGCTGGCATTATTCGCGCAGCGCGCCGATGAAATCACAAAACTGGGCAGCGGACAGCTGGACCTTCAGCCCGACCATCATGGCGAGCACCTACCGCGAGTGGCCGCAGTTGGCCAAGGCCTATCAGCTGAAGGCCGGTGCGGCGGCGAAGGTGACGCCGGGCATCCAGGCACTGGCAGACAACATCACCGCCGGCATCAGCGATCGGCGCGAGCAGGCGGAGGCCCTCTATCGCTGGGTGGCGCAAAACATTCGCTACGTGGCGGTGTATCTTGGCAACGGTGGGCTGGAGCCGAATTCGGCGCAGAGCATTCTCGACAACCACTACGGCGACTGTAAGGACCACGTGGTGATCCTGGAGGCGCTGCTCGCTGCCAAGGGTATTGAAAGCTCACCGGTGCTGATCGGTATGGATGAAGGCCCGTTACTGCCTAAAGTGCCGCTGCTCAGCCGCTTTAATCACGCCATCACCTATGTGCCGGAGTTCAAACTGTACCTGGACTCCACCAACCCCTGGGCGCGGTTCGGGCAACTGCCGCAAGGCGATCTGGGGGCGCCGGTGCTGCTGACGCGCGACGCCAAGCTGGCGCGCACGCCGGGCAGCGATGAGCAGCCGGTCAAGAGCGCGCTGAGCGTCGATTTCGTGTTTGACAAAGCGGGCAATCTGCACGGACAAACCGAGCGTCGGCTGAGCGAAGTGGAAGAAATTGACCTGCGGGGCTATTTCTCGCAGATCAACCGGCAGAACCGGGCGCAGGCCGAAGCGTCGATCATGTCCGCCTCCGGTATCGACGGCAGCGGCGAAGTGGCGATGAACAGCGATCCGCTGGATCTCAAAAAACAGTTCGGTTACCGCTTCCGCTTCAAGGCGGACGACTACGTCGATTTCGGCGTGGTGGGCGGCATGACGCTGCCTAATCCGCCCGGTGGCAAATCGTTCCGCACGCTGTATACCACCACGACGGCACCGGACAACGAAACGCCGTTCTACTGCAGCGCACAGCGCTACGACGAAACCTACCGTCTGCAGCTGCCGGCCAACGTGCCGATCATCGCCATTCCGCAAGACAGACAGTTCCGCAATGCGGCGGGCGACTATCGCGTGGCGTGGCGGCGCGACGGGCAGCAGGTGACCGTCAATCACCGCCTGCAGGTGAACGCCATTCGCGGCAAGGAAGCGCTGTGCCAGGCGCAGGATTACCCGGCGTTCCGCGAGCTGTTCCAGCAGGTGCGGCGCGGTTTCCGCGGCCAGGTGGTGTACGGCGAATTGGCCAACGGCAAATAAGCCGCTGCCCCGTCGCGCTTAGCGGCGGGGCGCACGCCTCAGTTGAACTCGCCCGCGACCTCAGACCACAGGCTGACGCGGCAGCCGCGTGCGGCGAAAGCGTCCATCTCGCGCTTGATGCCGCCGCTCTCTTGCCAACCCGGCAAATCGAGCACGATCAACTCATCCATCGCCGCCATGAACAGGGCGTCGATCGGCGCCCACAGCTTGCCGATGGCGGTTTTGTCGAGCTCTTGCAAACACAGGTTGATCGGATGTGACATGCTGACCTGGCTAAAAACGGCGCTGCCGGCGCGTACGATAGCGGCGGCGACGTCGTTGCACGCGATAAAGCGTTGCTGCACGACGTTGGCGTCGGCGTGGCTGTAGGGGCAGGCTAAAAATATTTTTCTCATTAGCATTTGTTCTCTCAATCATTGATGTCCGGGGCGAAAAAAGGGCGCAGCTTCCCCGTGAGGCGGCGCCCCGTTTATTTTTATGGCTTAGGGATAAATTTAGCGAGCGGCGGCGGCGATGGCCGTCGACTGCCTTTGCGTCTGTTCTTTTTCCAGCAATTCGGCTTCCGGCACCGAGATCTTGATGGCGATCAGGACAGCAATCATGCCGCCGAGGAATTTACCCATCATGATCGGCAGCACCAGCGAAGGTTGGAAGTTGGCGGTAAATGCCAGGTGATCGCCCAGCGTGGCTTGCGCGCAGATGCCGAAGGCCACGCACAGCACCTTATCGCGGGCGCGCATGCCTTTGAACAGGTGATAAACGGCGATGATATTGGCCAATACCATAATAAAGCCCAGCGCGCCTGTATCCGATAAACCGAGCTTTTTACCGATGAAATGCATCGGCTTGCGGCAATAGCGCTGGAATAAATAACAAATGGGGAATGTGCCCGCCAACATAATGCCGATATAACCGGCGATCTCGATAGCGCGGAATAATTCGTCTTTGTCGGCAAATAACGGATCGAATACCCAGCCGCCGAACACCTTTTTAAACACACCGGTGAAATGCTCGATGATGCACAGCGCCAACACCAGCTTGATAAAGGCATCCGCCGCCTTGCCGAAGATCAGGAACCCTTTCACCATCGCCGCCGGCCGCAGCTTCAGCCCCAACGCCAACAGGAAGCACAGGGCGAACAGCGGGGACAGCAGCCGCAGCGCCTGCAGCAAGTCCAACTGCAGATAGTGCGCGGCAGGTGACGTGGTGGAGATAATCTCCCTGACCGGCAGGTTGTTGAAGGTGATGGTCACCAGGGCGATCAGCACGGCGAACGGAATGCTGATCAGGCCCGCCATGGCGCCCAGCGCCAGATATTTATGGTCGTCGCGGTTCAGCATGATAAGCCCGACCGGGATCAGGTACACGATGCTGGCGCCGGAGGTGTAGCCCACCAACATGGCGACGATCCACATGTCGCGGTTGGCGGCGATGGCGTCAGCCAACTGATAGCCGCCCATGTCCACGGCGATCACCGCCAGCGCCGCGATCGAGGCGTCGGAGCCGAGCGCCGAGAAGAAGGGGCCGATGCTGTACATGATCAGGTAAGAGATGATTGGGATCGCCGCCATGATGCCCGCCTGGGCGAGAAACACCGGGCCGATGGCGTGAATGCCGTTGACGAACTCACGTCCCAGTTCGCCTTCCGGTTTGACGATCGACGCCAACGCCCCGATCAGAGTGCCGGCCATGATGATATAGATGATGAAATTACCGAACTCAGCCATGGTGTTCCTCCTGCGATGAACGTAAGCCGCGCGAACGCGCGATGATTTCCTGATAGCGGGCAAACCAGACCGCCATATCGACCTCGGTGGGCTCCGTCACTTCATAGCGGTTGAGCACCTTGAGCGGCTGTTCCACGCCCAGCCCTTTACGCGCCAACAGAGCCACGCCCTGAGCGGTGATCTCTTTATTGGCGGGCGTAACGATGCGCTTTTGGATCAGGTTGGCGAGGAACTGCGTGAAATAGCGGTTGGCGGACAGACCACCGTCCACCGAAATGCTGTCGCCGATCGGTTTCAACTTATCCATGGCGTTGATCACCTCGGCGGAACGCATGGCGATGCCTTCGAGTATTGACTGCAGCAGATCCTTGCGTTCGGTTTCCAGCGACAGCCCGGCCCACATCCCGGCGGCGGAGCGATCCCAGTACGGGCAGGCCAGCCCGGAGAGCGCCGGTACAAAGGCCAGGCCGCGCGCGATGGCCGGATGGGCCGGGAAATCGCCGAATTCATCGAAATCGTTGAACAGGCCTATCTTTCTCGCCCAGTTAATGGCGGAGGCCGCGTTATAAACGCCGCCGTCCAGGCCATACACCGGCTCGCTGCCGGGCAGCTTCCAGCACAGCGTGGGCAACAGGCCGGACTCGCCGGCATCGATCGGACGCGGCCCGGTGATCGCCTGTAAAAAAGCGCCGGTACCGAAGGTGATCTTCATCTGCCCAGGTTGATGGCAGCCGTGGCCGTATGTACCGGCAAACTGGTCGACGATGCAGGCCGTCAGCGGCACCGGTTTGCCGTTGAGCACGACGTCGCCGAAGTGGCCGATGTTGTCTCTGACCTCGGGCAGGCTGTCGATCGGCACGCCGAACAAACGGCACAGCTCCTCGTCCCACTGCAGGGTATGAATGTTGAACAACGAGGTGCGCGAGGCCGAGTTATAGTCGGTGAGATGCCTGCCGCACAGGTGGAACAGGAAGAAGGCGTCCATGGTGCCGAGCCGCAGGCGGCCGCGTTGCGCCAGCTGCCTGGCCCCCGGCGCGTTGTTCATCAGCCAGCCCATCTTGCTGGCGGAGAAGTAGGTATCGAGCGGCAGGCCGGTTTTCGCCATCACCAGCGGTTCGACGCCTTCGCGTTTCAGGCGCTGGATCTCCGGCTCGGTGCGCTGATCTTGCCAAACGATGGCGTTGTACAGCGGCAGGCCGCTGTCGGCGTCCCAGGCCAGCAGACTTTCGCCCTGATGCCCTAAACCGATGGCGTCCACCATGTCGCACTGGCTGAGACAGCGGCGGATATTCGCCAGAATCTCCAGGGCGTCGTGTTCCACCCAGCCCGGATTGGGGGTGATCTGCTTGTGCGGCATGCTGGCCGGCGAATGGTGCCTGCCGTCTTCGCCGAACACCACGACCCGGGTGCCGGTGGTCCCCTGATCAATCGCGGCATAACGTTGATTCATCATTGCTTCGCTCTCTTATAGGTTTTGTTTTTTATTGTGCCTGGTGTTGTTTGTGTGACTGTTTTAATAATCTATCTTCAATTTCACACATTAAAGCAACATAAATCACAAGATAAAATAACCCCGCGTGATCGACCTCATACTTTTTGCTTATCACCGCGTTCTGCGGCTTTTTTTTGGGAGTTGTGTTGTTTTTACCATTTCAAATGCGGTTATTGTGTGGTTTTATTGTGGTTATCACATCAAAACGGGACATCAGCATGATGGAAGAACAAACGGATTGGGACATTGTCGTGATTGGCGGCGGTGTGGTCGGGTGTGCGGTATTCCGCCAATTCTGCCTGATGGGCGCCCGAACGCTGCTGTTGGAAAAGGGAGGCGATATCCTGTCTGGCGCCAGCAAAGCCAACAGCGCGCTGCTGCACACCGGCTTCGATGCGCCCAGCGGCAGCCTGGAACTGCATTGCATGCAGGCCGGGTACCGGGAATTTATCGCCATCCGCGAACGGATGAATTTGCCGCTGTTACCCACCGGCGCCTTGGTTGTGGCCTGGGATGAGCAGCAGTTGGCGGCGCTGCCCGCGATCGTGCAGCAGGCGCACGACAATGGCGTGCTGGACGTGGCACAGATCGACGCCGCCGAGCTGTATCGCCGTGAGCCACAGCTGGCGCCCGGCGCGTTGGCGGCGGTCGAGGTGCCGGGAGAGAGCGTGATCGATCCCTGGAGCACACCGCTGGCGTACCTGACGCAGGGCGTCAAACACGGCGGCAACTATCGCTTCAATACCGAGGTGACCGGCGCCGAACGCTTGCCGACCGGCTGGCGGCTAACCAGCAACCGGGGCGAGTTTCACGGCAAAATCGTCATCAACTGCGCCGGCAATCAGGGCGACCGGGTAGAAAGTTTCTGCCATCAGCCCGAGTTTGAAATTCGCCCGCGCAAAGGGCAGTTTCTGGTGTTCGACAAGGCCGCCGCCGGGCAGGTCAACGCCATTATCTTGCCGGTGCCGACGGCCATCACCAAAGGGGTGCTGCTGTCGAAAACCATCTTCGGCAATCTGCTGCTGGGGCCGACCGCCGAAGAACAGCAGGATCGAGAAACGGCAACGGTAGACGAAACCAAAATGCGCGAACTGATCGAACAGGGCACCCGGCTGCTGCCCTCGCTGGCGAATTACAGCGTGACCGCTAGCTATGCCGGATTACGCCCGGCGACCGAACAGAAACACTACCGCATTCAGCACTATCCCGAGCGGCAGTGGATCTGCGTGGCGGGCATTCGCTCCACCGGCCTGACGGCGGCGCTCGGCATCGCGCAATACGTGGAGCAGCTTTACCGCGACCATTTTACGCCGTGCTTCACGCCGACGGCGCCGCAAACCGTGCATTGGCCGCAGATGCCGATGCTCGCCGACTACGCGCTGCGCGATTACGCGCGCCCGGATAACGGCGGCATCGTTTGCCATTGTGAGCTGGTGACTCAGCGGGAGATTGAGGCGACGTTCGATTCCGCCGTGCCACCGGAGTGCATCGGCGGGCTGCGGCGCCGCACGCGCGTGATGATGGGGCGCTGCAACGGGTTTTATTGCAGCAGCCGGG
Organism: Serratia sp. PF-27; assembly: GCF_030053255.1. Taxonomy (NCBI): domain Bacteria; kingdom Pseudomonadati; phylum Pseudomonadota; class Gammaproteobacteria; order Enterobacterales; family Yersiniaceae; genus Serratia; species Serratia sp. PF-27. Next base: position 494,077 of record NZ_JASGBT010000015.1, on the reverse strand, counting down.
TGGCGGAAATGGTAGGCGATCGTTTTGGCCAGACGCTGGCCGTAGGGAGCATTGATGAAAACTGAGTATCAGGTGGCGATTGTCGGCGCCGGGCCGGCCGGGATCGCGGTGGCGACCGCGTTGCGGCAGGCGGGGATCGAGGATGTGGTGATCCTGGAACGGGAGCAGCAAGCGGGCGGCGTGCCCAGGCACTGTCGGCACCCCACCTTCGGGCTGCAAACGTTTTACCGGCCGATGTTGGGCTCCACCTATGTCGATAAGATACTGGCGCGCACCGGGCAGGTGGAAATCCATACCGGCGTGACGGTGCTCGCCATCAAGCCGGACGGCGAGCTGACCATCACGGATCGCCGCGGCGTCAGCACCTTGAAAGCGCAGCGGGTGATCCTGGCGACCGGCGTGCGCGAGACGCCGCGCCATCCGCGACTGGTGAGCGGCCTGCGGCCGCAGGGCGTACTCACCGCCGGTGCGCTGCAGCAGTTCGTCTATCTGCGCGGGCTGCAGCCGGGCAAGGCGCCGGTGGTGATCGGCACCGAGCTGGTCAGTTTCTCCGCGCTATGGACGCTGCGTAACGCTGGCGTGCGCGCCGTCGCCATGATTGAAAGCGGCGGCAGACCCGTCGCCTGGCGTCTGAGCGCGCTCTATGCGCGTCTGATGGGGGTGCCGATCCACTACTATTCGCGCGTGACCGATATTGCCGGCCGCGATCGGGTTGAGTCCATCGAGGTGGAAAACCGTCAGGGGGAGAAGCAGCGCATCGCCTGCGACAGCCTGATCTTCACCGGCCGCTTCACCGGGGAGTATACGCTGATCCGCCAGAGCCACCTGGCGCAGCGGCCGGAGAGCGGCTGCCCGTTGACAGACCAGTTCGGCCGCTGTTCCGACGCCGCCTATTTCGCCGTCGGCAACATGCTGCATCCGGCGGACATGGGCGACCAGTGTTATCAGGAAGGGCTGCGCGTCGGCGAGGCCGTTGCCCATTCGCTGCAGTGCACGCTGCCGCCGGCGCAGCAAATCCTGCCGGTGCGGCACGACGAACGGATACGCCTGACTGCGCCCGCCCGTGTGGCGCTGATCGGCAAGCCCGCCACGGTCACGATCAATATGCGCGTGGAACAGGCGGTGTCCGGTTCGGTGGTGGTGCGGCTGGGGGAGAAAGTGCTGTACCGCAAAACGCACCGCTGCCTGCCGGAACGGCGGATCCTGCTGCGCAATATCGTCTTGCCGGCCGAGGCTGAGCGTGATGCACTGCACATCAGCATCGAATCCGCAGGATGAACGACGGCAACGGCTTGCGTCTAACGCCCTGAAACCCGTAGTATTCCGTCAGTTAACGCCGCAAGTCTCGGCGGAGGCAGTCACTCTTACTAAAGGCAGCGAGTGTAATGTGAATGGATATCTCTAATTCCGTGGAAAGGCGCAATGAAATACTGGCGCTGATCCAGGCCAACGGCCGGGTTTACGTGAATGAGCTGGCGGATAAATTCCAGGTTTCGCAGGAAACCATTCGGCGCGACCTGAACAAGCTGGAAGACTATCGGCTGATCAAGAAGATCCACGGCGGCGCGGTGAGCAGCCAGTTTAAATTCGAGCATGAATTCAACGAGCGGGCCAAAATCGCCGAGGCCGAGAAGCGCGCCATCGCAGAGAAAGCGGTGACGCTGATCCAACCGGGCGATACGGTGTTCGTGGATTTCGGCTCCACCACGCTGGAGTTTGCCCGGCAGTTGGCGACGGTCGATCAGTTAACGGTCATCACCAACTCGCCGTTGATTGCCAACGTCTGTCTGGAGAATGACTCCATTGACGTGGTGCTGATCGGCGGGCAGTTCATCGACTCCAAAATGGCGTGCCTGGGTGCAATCGCGTTGAATAACATTGAGGCGTTTTTCGCCGATTACGCCATTATCGGTGCCGGCGCGGTCAATGTGCAGACCGGCGTAATGGATCAGAACGTCAATGAAGCGGCCATCGCGCGCAAAATGATGGCGCAGAGCCGCAAGTGCATCGTGCTGGCCGACGAAAACAAGCTGCGCGGGCATGCGATGACGCTGGTGGCCAAATGGCCCGAGGTCGATTATCTGGTGACCTCCGACAGCGGTAACGCATTAGAAGGCTTGGTTTTCCCCGCCAACGTTAATGTGTTGGTGGCGCAGGTCTAAAGGGGGAGAAGCCTTTCTCCATGCGGAGAAAGGCTCAAACCGCTTCCGTCAGGCGATATCGACCGCGCGCACCTCTTTGGATCTCAACTTCACGCGGATCGGCACCGATTTGTACGACGGCGTGCCGCTCTCCTCATCGATGTAATGCAGCGGCACCAGCACGTTGGCCTCCGGGTAGTAGGCGCCGACCGAACCGGCTGAGATGTTGTAGGCGATCACCGTGATGCCTTCCAGGCGCTGGGTGCTGCCGGGCAGCGCCGTTTCCAGATCGACCACGTCGCCATGTTCCAGCCCCAAACGTTGCAGATCGCTGTCATTCATGAACAGCACGTCGCGCCGGCCGAAGACCCCGCGGTAGCGATCGTCCAGAGCATAGATGGTGGTGTTGTACTGATCGTGGCTGCGCAGCGTTATGAGCCGCAACGTGTCTTTGTCTGTCGTTATCTCGTCCTCATGCAGCCCGCTGAACACGGAAAACATCGCCTTGCCCGTCGCCGTCGGCCACTGGCGTTCGGTCGGCGGCAGCGGCATGCGGAAGCCGCCGGGTTGGCGAATACGCGCGTTGTAATCGTCGAAGCCGGGAATGGTTTTTTCGATCAAATCGCGGATCACGTCGTAATCTTCGATCAGCTCATCCCAGGGCACCTTGCTGGCGGGCATCACCGCTTTGGCCATGCCGGCCACAATGGCGGGTTCCGAACGCAGCAGTTCCGACGCCGGTTTTAATTTGCCGGATGACGCATGCACCATCGACATTGAATCCTCCACCGTCACCGATTGCCGCCCGCCGGCCTGCATGTCCAGTTCAGTGCGGCCCAGGCAGGGCAGAATGAGGGTTTCTTTTGCCACCAACAGATGGCTGCGGTTGAGTTTGGTGCCGATATGCACGCTTAACTCCAGGGCTTTCATCGCCGGGAAGCTCTGCTCGGGGTCCGGCAATGCTACGGCGAAGTTGCCGCCCAGGCAGATCAACGCCTTCGAGGCACCATCGATCATCGCCTGCATGCATTTCACGGCATCGTGACCATGGGCTTTGGGCGGCGTGAAGCCAAACACCGTTTCCAGCTTTGCCAAAAAATCGGCCGACGGTTTTTCGGTGATGCCGACGGTGCGGTTGCCCTGCACATTGGAGTGGCCGCGCAGCGGGCAGATGCCGGCGCCCGGTTTGCCGATGTTGCCGCGTAGCAGCAGCAGATCGGCGATCAGGCGCACATTGGCCGTCCCTTTATTGTGCTGCGTAATGCCCATGCCGTAGGTCACGATGGTGGCGTTGGATTTCGCGTAAGCGGCGGCGACCTGTTGCAGATCACTGCGCGCCAGGCCGCTCTCCGCCTCAATCGCATCCCAATCGGTGGCCTTCAGATCGGCGGCGAAATCCGCAAAACCTTCCGTGTGCTCGGCAATAAAGGCGTGGTCCAGCGCATTGCCATGTTCGTCATCCAACTGCAGCAGCGCTTTGGCGATGCCTTTGAGCGCCGCGGCGTCGCCGCCGGCCTTGACCTGATAGTAGGTGGACGCGATAGGGGTCGAACTGTAGGTCGCCATTTCGATGACGTTTTGCGGATCGGTGAAACGCTCGAGCGCCCGCTCGCTCAGCGGGTTAAACACGATAATCGGTACCTTTTTACGCGCCAGTTCATGCAGCGTGCCCATCATGCGTGGGTGATTGGTGCCCGGATTGTGCCCGATGGAGATAATCAGCTCCGCGCTGTCAAAGTCGTCCAGCGACACGGTGCCTTTACCGATGCCGATCGACTGGGGCAGGCCAACGCTGGTCGGCTCATGGCACATATTGGAACAGTCGGGGAAGTTATTGCTGCCGAACTCCCGCGCAAACAGCTGGAACAGGTAGGCCGCCTCATTGGACGCCCGGCCGGAGGTATAAAACTCCACCTGCTCCGGCGGCAGCGTTTGCAAAACGGCGGCGATGCGTTGAAACGCCTCATCCCAGGCCAGCGGGCGCAAGGTGTCCGTCCCGGCGTCATAGCACAGAGGGGTTGTCAGGCGGCCATAGTCTTCCAACTGGTAATCGGTTTTCTGCAGCAGCGACGTTACGGTGTTCTGCGCCAGAAATTCGGGCGTCACGCGCTTGCTGGTCGCTTCCCAGGTCACGGCTTTGGCGCCGTTTTCACAGAACTGGAAGGTAGATCGATGTTCTTTATCCGGCCATGCGCACCCCGGACAATCAAAACCGTCGGGTTGATTGGTGCGCATCAGCGTCACCGGCGCTTCTAAGGTGTCCATCTGCGTGCGCACGGCGATGGCCGTCGCTTTTAGTGCGCCCCAACCGCCGGCGGGCCCATCGTAGGGATGCACCCCGGGTACTGCTCGTCTTTTCGCCATTGTTGATTGCCTCCGACATCGCTTACGATAAATGCAGGTGATTGATTTACTGAAAATATTATTTTTATCGTCCAAGATGGAACGCAAGCGCCGTCGCCGTTAAACGCGAGCCTGTCGATTCAGTATAGATGAGTGAAAAAGGGAGCAACGTCAGTCTGTGCGGGGAGAACGGCGGCCCGGCGTGGCTGAAGCGGGCCGCCGGCGCGTTACTTTTTCACCACCAGTCCGACGCCGCGGCCGCGCGGATCGGACGCGGTTTCCGGCGTGCGGCCATCGATGCGGATAGCCTGAATATCCCCCATGTTCCAGCCCTGGTCTTCGAGGGTGTAACCCATGGCCTTCAGCTCGTCCGCCGGTTTGCCGGTCAGCGGTGCAAAGCTGTCATAGTAGACGGTGTCCTTCGGCAACAGCTGATGGTGCACGCGCTGGGCGGCCACCGCCTGCGCCAGCGGCAGATGGTAATCGTAGAGATTGTTGATCACCTGAAAGATCGAGGTAAAGATGCGCGATCCGCCCGGCGAGCCTATCACCAGGGTGACGTCGCCGTCGCGGGTGATGATGGTCGGGCTCATCGAGGAGAGCATGCGCTTGCCCGGCTCGATGGCGTTGGCGTCGCTGCCCACCACGCCGAAGGCGTTGGCGACGCCGGGTTTGGCGCTGAAGTCGTCCATCTCGTCGTTAAGCAGGAAGCCGGCGCCTTTGACCACCACGCCGCTGCCGAAGTCCCAGTTGAGCGTATAGGTGTTGCTGACCGCGTTGCCGGCGGCATCGACGATCGAGAAGTGGGTGGTTTGGTGGGTTTCCAGCCCCGGCCGCACCTTTTCGGTCGGCGAGATCGCCGTCGGGTTGATCTCGGCGGCGCGTTTTTTCAGGTAGTCGGGGGCGATCAGCTGCGCTTCTGGCACCTGGGTGAAGTCCGGATCGCCGAGGTAGTCGGCGCGATCGGCGAACACGCGTTTTTCGATTTCCGCCAGCAGGTGGATGTAGCGCGCCGAATTCAGCGGCACGCCCTTGAAGTCGGCGGCGCGATCTTCTTTGATCCCCAGCAGCTGCGCCAGCGCGATGCCGCCGGAGCTGGGCAGCGGGGCGGTATACACGGTGTTGCCGCGCCAGCTGATGCGCATCGGTTCACGCCATTTCACCCGATAGTCGGCCAAATCCGCCGCGCCGATCAGCCCGTTGTCGCGCTGCATTTGCGCCACCAGCAGGCGAGCGGTTTCGCCGTGATAAAAATCGTCGGCGCCCGATTTGGCGATGCGCTCAAGGGTGGCGGCCAGCTCCGGCTGCTTGAACACCGTGCCGGGCTTCATGGCGCCGAAATAGTCGCCGAAGTTGGTTTTACCGGCGAACAGCTTGTTGGCGTCTTCGCGGTACTGATACTGCTGATCCGCCACGGTGAAACCTTGCCGGGCGTAACCGATCGCCGGCGTCAGCAGCTCGGCCCAGGGCAACTTGCCGAAGCGTTTATGCGCTTCCCACAATCCCAGCACGGTGCCCGGCACGCCGGCGGCGCGGCTGCCCACCAGGCTGAGATTCTCGATCACTTCGCCTTTCTCGTTCAGGTACATAGTTTTGCCGGCGGCCTTGGGCGCCACTTCGCGGTAGTCGAGGAAATAGGGTTTGCCGTCGACGTACAGCGTCATAAAGCCGCCGCCGCCGATATTGCCGGCTTCAGGGTAGGTAACGGCCAGGGTAAAGGCGGTGGCGACCGCCGCATCGACCGCATTGCCGCCGGCCTGCAGAATGTGCGCGGCGACCTTGGCGCCATACTGATCCGGGGCGGCGACCGCGCCGGCGGTCAGTTCGGCGGCAAAGGCAGCGGGAACGGTGCAGGCAAGGGCCACGCTCAGAGCTATCGTTTTCAATAAACCGGCAGACATAGAAGATCCTTTTAGCGATGTTCAGTTATCAGGTGAATTCAACTAATTATTTTGAAACAGCAGGTTAGCGCGTTTTCTTCGGGCTGTTGCGACGCTTTATTGAAAGTAGCAGCGGTCAGGCGGGGCCGCCTGACCAGAGTAGCAAATCGTGACGTGGCGCGTTATGCGCCGGCGGGCAGCGCCGACTGCAGCCATTGGCAGAAGTGCCGGGCGAGCGGATTGTGTTCGCTGTCGCGGTGCAGCAGCCACGCCCAGTTGGCGCCGCGCACGCGTTGCTCGGTTAACGGTTGCAGCAGCCCGGCGTCGCGCGCGTGTTGCGCCAGCAGTTGGCTGACCAACGCGATGCCGAGGCCGTTGCAGGCGGCGTCCAGCAGCAGACCAGGATCGGAGAAGTTCAGCCCGCTGTCTCGCTGGCCGACGTGCGCGCCGCCCGCCACCGCCCAGTGGCTCCAATCCATCTCGCGTTCGCCGTGCAAGGTCACGCGCTGCTCCGGCGTCAACGCCAGCAGGCTGGGGTGGCAGGCGGGGTAGAGTCGGTCGGTACAGAGAACGTTAAAGGTGCAGTCCGCCTGCGCGCTGAGATCGTCACGGATCGCCAGATCGATGCTGTCCGTCGCCATATCCGGCGGTTCAAAGCTGGTGAACAGCCACAGATCGATCTGCGGATGCTGCCGATTGAAGTCGCCCAGCCGCGGCGTTAGCCAGTGGCGGGCAAAGGCCGGGGTGGTGTTAACGATCAGTTGGTTGGGTTTGCGGTACTGATCCAAACGGCGAATGCCGACGGCCAGCTGTTGCAGCATCACCTGTGCGGTGCTGAACAGATCGTGGCCGGCGTCGGTCAGCACCACGCTGCGGCCGGTGCGGAAGAACAGCGGCTGTTCCAGAAACGCCTCGAGGCTGCGGATCTGCTGGCTGATGGCCGACTGGGTGAGGTGCAGCTCTTCGGCAGCCTGATGAAAACTGCCCAGGCGCGCCGCCGCTTCAAATCCGCGCAGGGCGCTCAAGGGGGGCCAGTGTTTTAACATTATCGATAAGCCTGTCTAATCAGATATCCGCTAAATATATCGTTTGTCGCAGCGGCAGGGGAAGACTAGCATGGGATTCAAGCGCCGGAGCGTAAAAAAACCGGATAACAGTTTGAATTTAAATCAATTTAAAGAGGCTATTTATGTCAACGCGTCGCACCTTTATCAAGCAGCTTTCGGCGGTGGCCGGTGTGAGCTTGACGGCATCATTGGGCATCCCGTTACGCGGTCACGCGAAAGCTGCGCTTAATCCGACCTGGCGGATGCCCGACGAAGGGGAACCGCAACAGCGGGCGTTTCTCGCTTTCGGCGCGCAGCGTGCGATTTGGGGCGGGTTCACCGCGGACGTGCAGGCAGCGCAGGGGCGCATCGCCCGCGCCATCGCCGACTTTCAGCCGTTGACGGTTTTTTGCCGCGGCAATGAACGGCAATTGGCTGAGGCCACCTGCGGCAGTCACAACGTCAGCTATGTTGTCACTGAGCTGGATGATATCTGGATGCGCGACATCGGCGCCAATTTCGTCGTCAATGACGCCGGCGAACTGGGCGCGGTGGATTTCAACTTCAACGGCTGGGGCGATAAGCAGCAACATGCCAGGGATGCGCGTCTGGCAGGGTTTGTCGCCAGGCGATACGGCGTCGCTCAACCGCGCTGCAGCGCGCTGGTAGGCGAAGGCGGCGGCATCGAGGTGGATGGGCACGGCACCGGCATCATGACCGAGAGCAGTTGGGTGAATGCGAACCGCAACCCGGGCTGGAGCCGAGACCGGGTTGAGCAAGAGCTGAAGGCGATGCTCGGCCTGCGCAAAATTATCTGGCTGCCGGGCATTAAAGGCCGAGACATCACCGATGCCCACGTCGATTTTTATGCCCGTTTCGTGCGGCCTGGCGTGGTGGTGGCCAACCTGGATACCGATCCGGCCTCTTATGATCATGCGGTTACCCAAGCGCATCTGGCGATCCTCAGAGCAGCGACCGACGCCGACGGCCGCACGCTGCAGGTACATACGCTTTCGCCGCCGCGGGCACCGCGCGAAAGCCGATTCAGTCGCCGCAACCCCGATTTCGCGGCGGGCTACATCAACTATTTCGTCATCAACGGCGCGGTGATCGCCCCTGAATTTGGCGATCCGCAGGCGGATAAGGCGGCGTTTGCGCTGCTGTCGGCGCTCTATCCGCAGCGCAAGGTGGTGCAGCTGGAGATCGACGCCATCGCCGCCGGCGGCGGCGGCATTCACTGCGTGACCAGCCAATTGCCGGTGCATGGCAAGCCAGACCAGTGAATGTTCAAAAAATGCGCACGCGGTTGTTTGTCGCCATAGGGTGTGATTGGCTGAGTGGAAACATAAGGAGGCCATAATGAACGACTCACCCTTGAGCATTCCCACCTGGTATCGCGATCCGCACGCAGAACAGGCCATGGCCGAAGGTCATGCGCCCATCTGGCGGCATCTGCTGAGCCTGGTGCCGGAACACGAATTGTCCGGCGTCAGGGTGCTGGACTTCGGCTGCAATCAGGGCGGTTTTCTGCGTCTGTTGCACCAAATCCGGCCATTTCGTGAAGGGCTCGGCGTTGATATCGCCCGCCAATCCGTCGAACACGCCAACCGCCTGAAAGGAAACCTGCCGATCGGTTATCAGACCGACACGCGGTTGACGGGTTATGAGAACCACTTCGATATCGCCTTCAGTCATGAAGTCATCTACCTGATTGAAGATATCGCGCAGCATGCCGCCGATATGCTGCGGGTGCTGAAGCCGGGCGGCGTTTATTATGCGGTGACCGGTTGCCACACCGACAACCCGCTGTGGCCGCAATGGCGCGAAAGGGTGGCTGAACAGACGCATACCGTGGTGCAGGATCGCTCGCTGGACGACTATGCGCGCATTTTCTCCGCCGCGGGATTCCAGGTCTCTGCCCGCCGGCTGGGTTTTTCCGGTTTCGTGCCCTATGAGCCGGACGGTTGGATGCCGAATATCGCGGCGGCGATCGACTACTATTGGCACACCAAAACGGTGTTTAGACTGGTTAAACCCTAAAAATCCCCACGCGGCGCTCGGTACGCCGCCGCTGACGAGATAAGATGGCGAGATTTATGATGGATGAGGATGCGAAAACAATGGACTTTCGTTTGAACACCCGGTTATCCCTGCTTATGGTCTCGCTCTTGGCGCCCGTTGTTGGGGCCAGTGCCGCTACGCTTACGCTCGATAATCAGGATCCGGCGGCGGTGTATCTCATTCCGGACGCGAAGCTGATTCAAGAACGCGAGGGGGTGAAAATCGCCGGGCAGTCATACCGTTATTTCGTACTTCAGCTCGCCGACAATCTCCAGTATGAAGGCTATATCACCCGATGCGCCGACGACGATGCCGATAAATTGAATGAACAAGCGCGGCGACAATTGAACCGTTGTACCGAACAGGTCATCGACGACCTGGATCGGTTGATGGAAAAGACCGCCAACTTGACATTCGACTACGGCGGTACGCAAAACGTTTATCGGGGCGAAGAACATTCAACGCCTTATTATTACTATTCATTCGCCCGCGTGGCCCACTATTATCAGACCGAAGACGGACGTCATCCCCTGTATGGTCTGGTTTATCGTTGCAAACAGCCGGCGAGCGATGCTCATCGGGAGCAAGAGCCTGATGCGACTGAAACGACGCAGCCGCCGGCTGAAGTGGAACGCTTTATTGCATTGGCAAAAAATCGCTGCGCCAATGTGCTGAAACCACGCTGAACGATATTGCTCCACCGTTTCCCGCTTCGACAAGATTTTACGCTATCCTTACGCAACCCTTTCAGAAGCGAATGTCTGCATTCGATATATTGAGAATAGTCATTCTCAATGGGATCGTATTGCAATGCAGAGAAAAACGCTTTTGGTGCTTGGGCTGTCGCTGTTGCTGTCCGCCTGCGATGGGCAAAACGCCGGTGCGCCGACGGGCGCAGGCGGTGAGCAGGAGGTCGGCGTCGTCACGCTGCGCGGCCAGTCAGTGACCCTGAGCAGCGAGTTGACCGGCCGGGTCAACGCCACCATGACTTCCGACGTGCGGCCGCAGGTCGACGGCATCATCAAGCAGCGGCTGTTTACCGAAGGGGCCGAGGTGAAAGCCGGGCAGGTATTGTACCAAATTGACCCCGCCAGCTATCAGGCCAGCTACGATCAGGCCGCCGCCCAGTTGAAAAACGCCCAGGCCACGGTGCAATCCACCCGGCTCAAATCACAGCGCTATGCGGCGCTGGTGAAAGAGAACGGCGTTTCTCAGCAGGATGCGGACGATGCCAAAGCCGCCTATTTGGCGGCCGTGGCGTCGGTGGCCCAGTATCAGGCAGCGCTGGAGGCGGCGCGCATCAACCTCGCCTATACCCAGGTGCGGGCACCGATCGCCGGCCGCATCGGCATCTCATCGGTGACGCCGGGCGCGCTGGTCACCGCCAGCCAGACCGATGCGTTGGCCACCATCCGCGCGTTGGATCCGATCTATGTCGATCTGACCCAGTCCAGCGCCCAGTTGCTTAAACTGCGCCGTCAGCAGGCCGCTTTGCAGCGCGGTGCGGTCACGCCGGTCGCCATCAAGCTGGAGGACGGCACGCCTTATGCCCACGCCGGCAAGCTGGAGTTGACCGAGGTGGCGGTGGATGAGGCCACCGGTTCGGTCACGCTGCGTGCGGTGTTCCCCAACCCCGAGCATGAGCTGCTGCCCGGCATGTACGTCCACGCCACGGTGGATAACGGCGTCGATCCCAAAGCCATTCTGGCGCCGCAGCAGGGCATCACCCGCAACGCCAAAGGGGAAGCCACCGCGTTGGTGGTGGACGAGCAAAACAACGTGGCGCAGCGCACCGTCAGCGCCGAACGGGTGGTGGGCAGCAACTGGCTGATCGGCAGCGGGCTGAACGAAGGCGATCGTCTGATCGTCGAAGGCACCGGCAAGGTCACGATCGGCGCCGCGGTGAAGCCGGTTGAGGTTTCAGTCGACAAAACCCAACGCGGGGAGCAGTGATATGGCGCAGTTCTTTATCCGGCGGCCGGTATTCGCCTGGGTGATTGCCATCATCATCATGCTGTGCGGCCTGATGTCGATCAATTCATTGCCCGTCTCGCAGTACCCGGATGTCTCACCGCCGCAGATTTCCATCTCCGCCACTTACCCGGGCGCGGACGCGGAAACGCTGGAAAACAGCGTCACGCAGGTGATTGAGCAGCAGCTCACCGGCCTGGACGGCCTGCTGTATTTCTCTTCGACCAGCAGCTCCAGCGGCTCGGTCAGCATCAACGTCACCTTTGATCAGGGCACCGATCCGGATATCGCTCAGGTGCAGGTGCAAAACAAGGTGCAGCAGGCGGAAAGCCGTTTGCCGAGCGCGGTCACTGCGCAGGGCGTGACGGTCAAGAAATCCCAGAGCAGCTTCCTGCTGATCGTCGGGCTGTATGACGAAAGCGACAAGGCGACAATGGCCGATATCTCCGACTATCTGGTCAGCAACCTGCAGGATCCGCTGTCGCGCATTGAGGGCGTGGGGGACGTGCAGGTGTTCGGCTCGGAATATGCGATGCGTATCTGGCTGGATCCGACCAAGCTGGCGAGCTATGCGCTGATGCCTTCCGACGTGCAGACGGCGATCGAAGCGCAAAACACCCAGGTGTCTGCCGGCAAGGTAGGCGATCTACCGGCCGCCGCCGATCAGCAGCTGACCGCCACGGTAAAGGCGCAGTCGCGGCTGCAAACGCCGGAACAGTTTCGCAATATCATCCTGAAAAGCGACAGCAGCGGCGCGCTGGTGCGGCTGGGTGACGTGGCACGGGTTGAGCTGGGCAACGAAGACTACTCCGCCAGCGCGCACCTCAATGGCCACCCGGCGGCGGGGATAGCGGTCAAGCTGGCGGCGGGCGCCAACGCCCTCAACACCGCCAAACTGGTTAAGGCCAAGGTGGCGGAATACCAAAGCGCGATGCCGCAGGGCTACAAGGTGGCCTACCCGAAAGACAGCACCGACTTCATCAACATCTCGATCGAGGAGGTGGTGAAAACGCTGTTTGAAGCGGTGGTGTTAGTGGTGGTGGTGATGTTCGTGTTCCTGCAAAACCTGCGCACCACGCTGATCCCGACCATCACCGTGCCGGTGGTGTTGCTGGGCACCTTCGGCGTGCTGGCGGCGTTCGGCTATTCGATCAATACCCTGACGCTGTTCGGCATGGTGCTTGCGATCGGGCTGTTGGTGGACGACGCCATCGTGGTGGTGGAAAACGTCGAACGCGTGATGCGTGAAGATAAACTGCCGCCGCGCGAGGCGACGGAGAAATCGATGCGCGAGATCACCGGCGCGCTGGTCGGCATCGCGCTGGTGCTGTCGGCGGTGTTTCTGCCGATGGCGTTCTTCGGTGGTTCCACCGGGGTGATCTACCGTCAGTTTTCAATCACCGTCGTCTCCTCAATGGTGCTGTCGGTGGTGCTGGCGTTGACGCTGGCGCCGGCGCTGTGCGCCACATTGCTGAAATCGACGCATGAAGAACAGACCGACAAAGGGCTGCTGGGTAGATTCAACCGCGGTTATAACCGGCTGCAGGAGAAGTACGCCGACAAGGTCGGCGCAGTGATCCACCGGCCAACGCGCTATCTGCTGCTGTACGGTCTGCTGCTGATCGCCGCGGCCGTGATGTATCTGCGTTTGCCGACCGGTTTCCTGCCCAATGAGGATCAGGGTTCGGTGATGGTGCAGTACACCTTGCCGGCCGGCGCCACCAACGCGCGCACCTCGGCGGTGAGCGAGGCGGTGACCGCCTATTTCCTCGATCAGGAAAAGGCCAACGTCAGCACCATTTTCACCATCAACGGTTTCGGTTTCAGCGGCAGCGGGCAAAACGCCGGCATGGCGTTTGTCAGCCTCAAAGACTGGAGCCAGCGCAGCGGCAGCGAGAACACCGCCGACGCCATCGCCAAACGCGCCATGGCGCACTTCGCTTCGCTGCGCGACGCCCAGGTGTTCTCCATGAGCCCACCGGCGATCGACGGTTTCGGTCAGTCCGACGGCTTCACTTTCGAGCTGCAGGCCAAAGGGGCGACCACCCGCGCCGAGCTGCAGGCGATGCGCGACCAGATCGTCGCCGCCGCCGGCAACAATCCGGCATTGCTGGCAGTGCGCGCCAACACCTTGCCGGACACCCCGCAGCTGCAGGTGGAGATCGACAACGGCAAGCTGCAGGCGCTCGGCCTGAGCGCCGGTGACGTCAACAGCACCCTCAGCAGCGCGTTCGGCAGCACCTACATCAACGACTTTATCGACCGCAACCGGGTGAAAAAAGTCTATATGCAGGGCGACGTGCAGTACCGCGCCAAGCCGGAAGACCTCGACCGCTGGTTTGTGCGCGGCACCAATGCGTCGGGCGCCAGCAGCATGACGCCGTTCTCCGCCTTTGCGTCTTCGCACTGGATCTACGGGCCGGAGAACCTGTCGCGCTATAACGGGCTGTCGTCGTTCGAGATCACCGGGCAGGGCGCCGCCGGCGTCAGCTCCGGTACGGCAATGAGCGAGATGGAGAAACTGGCGGCGAAATACTCCGCCGGCAGCAGCTATTCCTGGAGCGGGCTCTCCTATCAGGAACGGCTGACCAGCGGCCAGGCGTCGTCGCTGTACGCCATTTCGCTCATCGTGGTGTTCCTGTGCCTGGCGGCGCTGTATGAGAGCTGGTCGATTCCATTCGCGGTGATGTTGGTGGTGCCGATGGGTGTGGTGGGCTCGCTGCTGGCGATCACGCTGCGTGGGCTGGAAAACGACATCTACTTCCAAGTGGCGCTGCTCACCATCATCGGCCTGTCGGCGAAGAACGCCATTTTGATCGTCGAGTTCGCCGAGGAGATGCACCAGCGGGGGGAAACGCTGATTGGCGCGGCGGTCCACGCGGCACGCATGCGCCTGCGGCCGATCCTGATGACCTCGCTGGCGTTCACCGCCGGGGTGCTGCCGCTGGCGGTATCCAGCGGCGCCGGCGCCAACAGCCGAATCGCCATCGGTACCGGCATTATCGGCGGTACGATCACCGCCACCGCATTGGCCATCTTTTTCGTACCGCTGTTTTATGTGTTGGTGCGCCGCATGTTTACCCGCCGGCCCGCCAACCCGCCGTCACAGGCAGGAGAATAACGTGTTGCAACGAGTCATGATGTTAACTTTACCGCTGCTGCTGACCGGCTGTCTGTCGCTGGATCCGCACTACCAGCGCCCGGCGGCGCCGGTGCCCGCCAACCTGCCGCAGGGCGAGGCCGCCGGCAAGCAGGCGTTGAGCTACCCGGACGTCGCCTGGCGCGACTATGTGCAGGACGCCAGGCTGCGGCAGGTGGTGGCGCTGGGGCTGGACAGCAGCCGCGATCTGCGCGAGGCGATCGCCAATATCGCCTCGGCGCGCGCCCTGTACGGTGAGCAGCGCTCGGCGCTGTTCCCGACAATCAATGCCACCGCCGACGGCAGCCGCGGGCGTTCGCTGACCGGTAGCGGCAATGCCACCGCCATCAGTCAGAGTTATGAAGCGCAGGCCGGCGTCAGCGCGTTCGAGCTGGATCTGTTCGGCAAAAACGCCAGCCTGTCGCGCGCGGCGTTCGAAACTTACCTGGCCAATTCGGAGGCGGCGAAAAGTACTCGCCTGACGCTGATCGCCGATATCGTCACCGACTGGGTGGCGGTGGCGGCCGAGCGCAGCAATCTGGCGGTGGCGCAGCAGACGATGGAAAGCGCCAAACGTTCGCTGGACGTGACGCGTAAGAACCAGCAGCACGGCATTGCGTCGCTGGTTGACGTGGCGTCGGCGGAGACCGTTTATCAACAGGCGCGATCGGACGCCGCCAGCTATGCGACCAGCGCCGCGCAGGCGAAAAACGCGCTGGATTTGGCGGTGGGGCAAAGCGTGCCGGAAAATCTGCTGCCGAGCGGTATCGATGGGCTCGGCGAAATCATGCGCAATCTGCCGGCTGGGGTGTCTTCGCAGGTGCTGCTGACGCGGCCGGACGTGCTGCAGGCTGAGCATAACCTGAAATCCGCCAACGCCAACATCGGCTCGGCGCGGGCGGCGTTTTTCCCGTCGATCAGCCTGACCGCCAGCGGCGGCGTGGGCAGCGGTGAACTCTCCTCGTTGTTCAGCCACGGCGCCGGCGTCTGGTCGTTCGCACCGAGCATCAGCCTGCCAATCTTCAGCGGCGGCTATAACACGGCTCAGCTCAACTACACCCAGGCGCAGAAAGACCTGTATGTCGCCACCTATGAGAAAGCGGTGCAGACGGCATTTCAGGAAACCGCCGACGCGCTGGCGCGCAAAGCCACGCTGCAGGAACAGCTGGCGGCGCAAACCGGCTATGTGGCGGCGGCACAGCAATATTATCGCCTGGCCGAGCTGCGTTACCGCCAGGGCGTGGACAGTTATCTGACCTTGCTGGACGCGCAGCGCACGCTGTACACGGCGCAGCAGTCGCTGATCGCCGCGCAGCAGACCGCGTACGACAATCAGGCCACCCTGTATAAAGTGTTGGGCGGCGGCGTTACCGCCGAGCGGCAGGGGGACGGCGTCATCGCCGATAAGGCGACGCTCAGCCGCTAACCCTGGACCGCGCGCGCCAGGTGTTTGGCTGCGCGCGGTTTTTTTATGGAAAGTGTAAAGAAACAGAAAACCCGGCCGGCGGGCAGAACTCGCTGCGGTGAGCAGAGTCAGACAGAGAACCGCATTCATCTTTTATTCATATCGGCTCGAGGTCGTCATGGCAGAAGATATTCAGCAACAGGTCATCGCGCTTATCGCCGCATTCAACACGCCAGGGCGGTTGAAGAAGGGCGTGGCCATCACCCCGGAAACCGAGATCAACACCGCGCTTCACCTGTCGTTCAGCGATTCCAATACGCTGATGCGCCGCTACTTCGATACCTTCGGCGTCGACAGCGGCAACTATAACCACGAGCTGTATTTCCAGCCGCCGGCCAACACCGGGCGCTGGTTTTCTCCCTCCGCCTGCAAAGAACACCCCCGGCCGCTGTGCGTGTCGATGCTGGTGCGCTCCGCGCGCGCCAAACGCTGGCTGTACGACATTCACTTCCTGATCGAGCAGCTCCGCTAGCACCGCATTACTGCTCCAATACCTCGGCGAACTTCGCCAGCCACTGCGGGTGCGCCGGCCAGGCCGGGGCGGTGACCAGATTGCCGTCGACGTGCGCCTGATCGATGCCGATCTCCGCATAATGGCCGCCGCCGAGCCGCACCTCCGGCGCGCAGGCCGGGTAGGCGCTGCAGGTGCGGCCTTTCAATACTCCGGCCGCCGCCAGCAGCTGCGGGCCGTGGCAAACGGCGGCGATCGGTTTTTTCGCGGCGTCAAACGCCTGTACCAGCGCGATCACCTGGGGGTTCAGGCGCAGGTATTCCGGCGCACGGCCGCCGGGGATCAAGAGCGCGTCGTAGTGTTCTTCTTTGGCGGCGGTAAAGTCGGCGTTCAGGGTGAAACGGTGCCCGGGCTTCTCGCTGTAGGTTTGCGCGCCGTCAAAGTCGTGGATCGCGGTCTGAATGTAGTCACCAACGGTTTTACCGGGACACACGGCATCCACCCAATGGCCGATCATCTGCAATGCCTGAAACGGCACCATGGTTTCGTAATCTTCGGCGTAGTCGCCGACCAGCATCAGGATCTTTTTCTTGCTCATGATCACAACTCCTGCGGGATAGGGACTGCCTAAGGTATAGCCCAGCGCTCCAGGGAATGCGAACCGCAAAGCGCCTATCTATACTCGTGATACCGCGGCGCTTTTCTCGCCGCTCATTCCCAGGGAGGATCCCCGATGCTGAATCTGGCTACCTTGCTTGAAGAGAGTGCGCGCACCTGGCCGGAACGGCCGGCGGTGATACAGGACGATATCCCACTCAGCTATCGGGCGCTGAACGAAATGGCCAACCGGGTGGCGAATTTGCTGGTCGCGCGCGGCGTGCAGCCCGGCGAACGGGTGGCGCTGGCCTGCCCAAATCGACCGGAGTTTCCGGCTATCTATTACGGCATTCTCAAAAGCGGCGCGGTGGTGGTGCCGCTCAATATTCTGCTTAAAAGCGCAGAGTTCGACTACTACCTGGCGGATTCAGCGGCGGTGGCGCTGTTCTGTTTCGAGGGCAGCAGCGGCTTGCCATTGGGGGAAGAGGCGCTGCGGGCGGCGGCGAAGGCGGAGCAATGCCGCGAGGTGTTTATCATCGGCGATCGGCTACCGCTTGAGGGGGAACGTTTCAGCGCGGCGATAGCCGAGCAGGCTACCGAATTCGCTTCGGCCGCGACGCTCGAAAACGACACGGCGGTGGTGCTCTACACCAGCGGCACCACCGGCCGGGCCAAAGGCGCGGAATTGACCCACGCCAACCTGGTGCTCAACGCGCTGGGATCGGTACGGCTGTTCGACGGCTCAGAGACGGAGCCCGATCGCCATTTGGTGACCCTGCCGCTGTTCCATACGTTCGGCTCGACGGTGCAGATGAATGCCGGGTTTTCCGCCGCCGCTACCCTGGTGCTGGTCGAGCGCTTCGACGCCGCACAGGCCATCGCGCTGATGCAGCGGCACGGCATCACCTTCTTCGCCGGGGTGCCGACCATGTATTGGGCGCTGTTGAATGCGCTGGATGAGCACACGGATATCGAGCGCTTGCGCAGCACGCTGCGTATGGCGGTCTCCGGCGGCGCCAGTTTGCCGGTGCAGATCCTGGAGGATTTTTCACGTCGCTTCGGCGTCAACATTCTCGAAGGATATGGGCTGTCGGAGACCAGCCCGGTCGCCACCTTTAACCATCCGCACCGCGTGACCAAACCTGGTTCCATCGGCCAACCGATCTGGGGCGTGGAGGTTCGCTTGCTCGACGTTACCGGGCAGCCGATCGACGGAGTCGATCAGGTGGGGGAGATCGCGGTACGCGGTTACAACATCATGAAAGGCTATCTGAACCGCCCCGAGGCGACGGCGGACGTGCTGGAAAACGGCTGGTTTCGCACCGGGGACCTGGCGCGCCGCGACGCCGACGGCTTCTATTTCATCGTCGATCGGGCCAAGGATATGATCATCCGCGGCGGGTTCAACGTCTATCCGCGCGAGATTGAAGAGGCGCTGATTCGTCATCCGGCGGTCTCGTTGGTGGCGGTGATCGGCGTCGAGCATCCGTCGCTGGGCGAAGAGATCAAAGCGGTGGTGGTATTGAAAGAAACGGAGGAGCCCATCGAGGAGGAAACGCTGATCGCCTGGAGCCGGGAGCGGCTGGCGGCGTTCAAATATCCGCGTATCGTCGAGTTTGTCGAACGCTTGCCGATGACCAGCACCGGTAAGGTGTTGAAACGCTGTTTGCGCTGAGGAAAATCCGGCCTGCCGGGGCAGGCCGGGATACGGGCATCAACCTGGGTAGATGCCGCGCTCTTTACGTGCGGTCAGGATGCGCTCACAGGCCACGATGTAAGCGGCGGTGCGCAGGCTGCACTCTTTCTCGGCCGCCTTGTTCCAGACGTGGACCATGGCGTCGGTCATGATCTTGTCCATACGCTCGTTGATCTCGGACTCGCTCCAGAAGTAGCTCGCCATATCCTGCACCCACTCGAAGTAACTGACCGTTACGCCGCCGGCGTTACAGATAACGTCCGGAACCACGGTGATGTTACGGGAGCGCAGAATGTCGTCCGCTTCTGGGAAGGTTGGGCCGTTAGCCCCTTCCAGCACCAGCTTGGCGCTGAGGATTTCGGCGCGTTGACGGGTGATCTGGCCTTCCAGCGCCGCTGGGATCAGAATGTCCATGTCAACCGACCAGAACGCTTCGCTCTCGATCTCGCTGGCACCCGGGAAGCCGGCGATCTGCTTGTGCTTGGCCTGGTATTCGGTCAGCGCCACCAGGTCAATGCCGTCGGCGTTGAACAGGGTAGCGGAGTGGTCCTGGATGGTGACGACGCGCGCGCCGACGCCGACGAACAGACGGGCCGCTTCGCTGCCCACGTTACCGAAGCCTTGTACCGCCACTTTGGCGCCTTCGATCTGCACGCCCAGACGCTTGGCCACTTCGCTGCCGGTGACGAACACGCCGCGGCCGGTCGCTTTCTCACGGCCCAGGGAGCCGCCGAGGTGGATGGGTTTGCCGGTGACCACGCCGGTGATGGTGGTGCCGTGGTTCATGGAGTAGGTGTCCATCATCCAGGCCATCACTTTGGCGTTGGTGCCGACGTCCGGCGCAGGAATGTCTTTCTGTGGCCCGATGATGAAGCCGATTTCGCTGGTGTAGCGGCGGGTCAGTCGCTCCAGTTCACCTTCAGACAGTTTGAACGGATCGACGCGGATGCCGCCCTTGGCGCCGCCGTACGGCAGGTTGACCGCGGCACACTTGATGGTCATCCAGGCGGACAGGGCCATCACTTCGTTCAGATCGACGTCAGGGTGGAAGCGGATACCGCCTTTGCCCGGCCCGCGCGACAGGTTGTGCTGTACGCGGAAACCTTCGAAGTGACGGATGGTGCCATCGTCCATCTGCAGCGGGATATCAACAATCAAAGCGCGTTTAGGGTGACGCAGCGTATCAACCCAGCGTGAGAGGTCGCCGAGGTAAGGGGCGACGCGATCGATTTGTTGCAGATATGTAGCCCAAGCGGTGGTGCTGCTGTCTGAAGCGTAGGATAGCTTTTCCATAACCAACCTTTATATTTTAGAGGTATTTATTTCGTTTAACCGTGGATTAGCAAGCGCATAACACTTTGCGACACTAAATTTACCACTAATTATGCCGGTTGTTAGCCCCCCTCTCATCGGGCCAGCGGACGGTTTTTCGCCGCCTGCAGGGCGGCAAATGAATAGTTAATTACTTTTTGTCGACGGTGAGCGAGCTCATGCATATTTTATGCATATAAAGCGCATAAAAACCCTTTTTATCTATTTTTCAGAAGCTTGAATGTGATCAAAAAGTTTCATTTTATTTAACTGCCATGTTGACAATGGCATTTCCCCTCGCCAGAGTTAAATTAATGTTAAAACGACTCCGGCGTCGTATTTTTTTGTTGCACAAGGGAAAGTATAACCATTTGATATTGTAGTGTTTACCCACCACGCTCAGGCTATGTTCGCCAAACGTGGGCGATACGACGGCTCACGAGAGCATTTTCTCGGTACCCATTATTATTACCTCCCTGTCACAACGGGGCGGGCAGCGTTCGGTCTCACTTTTTTGCCGGTTAGAACGCTCACGGGCGTTTCACTCCTGCTGCAGCCGCATATCGGTTGCTTAATCGCCTTAATGACGGACAGGTAACACCATGACAAAAAATCACTGCGATCGGCTGAACCCAGGTTCAGCCGAGGGGCTAAACTGTGCCCAAACCTTGCAGCGCGGGCTGAGCGCGCGCCACATTCAACTGATTTCGATCGGCGGCGCCATCGGCACCGGGCTGTTTATGGGCGCCGGGAAAACCCTCGCGCTGTCGGGCACCTCCATCGTACTGACTTACGCCATCGTCGGCTTTTTCATGTTCATGGTCATGAGGGCGATGGGGGAGCTGCTGCTCACGCGGCTCGATTACCGTTCGTTCGCCGATTTCGTCTCCGAATACCTGGGGCCGCGCGCCAGCTTTTTTCTCGGCTGGTCCTACTGGCTGAGCTGGGTCGTGACCTGCATCGCCGACGTGGTGGTGTGCGGCGGTTATGTGCAGTATTGGCTGCCTAACGTCTCGCCCTGGCTGCCGGCGCTGCTGACGCTGGGGTTTCTGTGTCTGTTCAACATGCTGTCGGTCAAGATGTTCGGCGAAGCCGAATTCTGGTTTGCGATGATCAAGGTGGTGGCGATCGTCGCGTTGATCGCCACCGGCGCCTGGATGGTGTTCAGCGGATGGACCTCGCCGGACGGCGTGACCGCTTCGCTGCATAACGTCACCGATCCCGCCATTTTCATGCCGCACGGCATCTTCGGCTTTTTCGCCGGGTTCCAGATCGCCATTTTCTCCTGTACCGGCATCGAGCTGCTGGGCACGATGTCGGCGGAGACCAAAAACCCGCAGAAGGTGTTGCCGAAGGCGATCAACGCGATCCCGGCGCGCATCATCGTCTTTTACGTGTGCTCGATGCTGACCATTATCGCCGTCACCTCGTGGAGCCACATCTCGCCGGACAGCAGCCCGTTCGTGATGCTGTTCGATCGGGCGGGGCTGCCGGCTGCCGCCGCGGTGATCAACTTCGTGGTGCTGACTTCGGCGATGTCCTCGGCCAACAGCGGGGTGTATTCCAGCACCCGCATGCTGTACAGCCTGTCGATGGAAAAGCACGCCCACGGTCAGTTCCGCATTCTGTCTCGCACCACGGCCATTCCGATCCGCAGCCTGCTGTTTTCCTGCTTCTGCATGGTGGCCGGCACCTTGCTGCTGATACTGGTGCCGAACGTCATGACGCTGTTCACCATCGTCTCTACCGTGGCGGCGATCCTGGTGGTTTACAGCTGGGGCATGATTTTGGTCGCCTACCTGGTGTATCGCCAGAAGCGACCGGATCTGCACGCCGATTCCAATTTCAAAATGCCGGGCGGGGTCGCGATGGCCTGGCTGACGCTGGCATTTTTCGCCTTTACGCTGGTACTGATGGTGTTCGATAGCGATACGCTGATCGCGCTGTGCAGCATGCCGCTGTGGTTTACCACGCTCGGGCTGATCTGGCGCTATCGGGTCCGCGACAGCGTGGCGCACGAGAGCTACGTGTTTTATCGGCGTGGCGCCGAGGCGGAATAACCGGCGAAGGATACGCCGCTTGCCGCCGCTCCACTCGGCAAGCGGCGGCAACTGCGGTATGCTAAGCGGCTGAACAGCAAACCAAACCGGGCCATACGGAGACCCCCAGCGTGCCGAACTCTTCTTCTCAACTCGAACTTTTGCGCTCGGTCGCTGACGGCATCGCGGCGCTGTTTTTCCCGAATGCGGAAGTGGTGATCCACGATCTGGCCACCAACAAGATTGCCTATCTGGCGAACAACCTGTCGAAGCGCAAACCGGGCGACGACGCCGGGCTGGAAGACTTCGAGCTCGATGGCGGCGCCGGCGTGACCGGCCCCTATGAGAAGCTGAACTGGGACGGCAAAAAGATGCGTTCGGTGAGCATTGCCGCACGCGACGAACAGGGCAAGCCCAGCTATCTGCTGTGCATCAACCTGAGCACCGCGATGTTCGAGGACGCCCGCAACGCGCTGGACATGTTCCTGTCGGTCACGCGATTGCAACCTCAGCCACAAGAGCTGTTCAAAGACGACTGGCAGGAGAAGATCAACACTTTCCTGCACGATTGGCTGCGGCGCGAAAACGCCGCGCTCGGCGCGCTGAGCCGCGAACAAAAACGGCGACTGGTCAGCGATCTCTACCATCAGGGCGCGTTCAAGGCCAAAAGCGCCGCGGACTACATCGCCAACGTGCTGTCGATGGGGCGCGCCACGGTGTACAAGCACTTGCGGGAATTGAAGCAGGAGTAAAGGCGGCGGGAAAGGGCACGACGCCCCAGGGCAAATGCCGAGGTAGCGCAATAGCTGCGATGATCGTTTATGAACGGTCTGAGACGACGTCCTGAAGAAGCCAGTCGTGGAAAATTTTCACTTCATCACGCATGACATGTTGCTGCGGGGTGACCAGATAGTAGGACCATCTAAGTGGCCAGCGATGGTCGGGATGGAGATGAACCAACTGCCCGGTCTCGATAAGCTGCTTTACCAGAGCGTTTCGAACGATGGCCACGCCCCTGCCGCTCAGCGCCGACAGGATCACTGCTGAAGTAGAATTGATATGCAGCCCGCTTTCCCGCGTTTCGGGCGCACCGACCGCTCTCAGTGCATCACCCCATGATGGAAAATCGGCACCAGGATGCGGCGTGTCATCGTGAATGAGTTTTTGCGTGGCGAGCCATTCACTGCAGGCCATTTTCTCGGGGGGAGCCAGGCGTGGACTGCAGACCAGCACGGCTTCCTCATCCATTAGCCAGGTTTTACTCACGCCGGGCCACTCTCCTTGTCCACAGCGAATGCCGATATCTGCCTCGCCATACGACACGTCCATCAGCTTTTCCGTGACGTTAAGCCGCAGATCGATATTCTCATGCGTTTCCGCAAACCGGTTCAGGCGGTCCATCAGCCAGTTCATCATCAGTACCTGGGACGCCGTCACCACGACCACCGAGCGTGACCGGCGACCACGAAGCTTACTTAAACCGGTTTCCAGTTTATCGAGACCTTGAGTGATATCTTGTAGGGCCTCCTGCGCTTCGTCTACCAGCGTCAGTCGCTCCTTGCCGGAGCGGGTGCGGTGAAGAAGCGGGTGTCCGACCCAGTCTTCCAGCGAACGGACCAACTGACCTACGGCGGCGGGTGTGACACCCAGCTCCTGTGCCGCGCCGGTAAAACTGCCATGCCTGGCGGTGGCTTCAAAAGCGTGCAGCCATTTAAGTCGGTTTAACGATCGCATTGTGATCATCCTGATTCATTCTTTTCCTCAGTATACGCCGGCGAGAAAGATTTTCTTTCCTGTGTCGCAATTTCTTCTCAGTCGTCAATCGGTTTTCAGGGTGGCAATCTGGTTTCACACGATGAGAAGCCAGGCTTCTTATTAATGACAACCAGATGAATGTAAAGAGGTTAGCGATGAATACATCTTTTGCTGGCAAAAAACTGTTAGTGGTCGGCGGTACAAGCGGTATGGGCTTCGAAACGGCGAAGCGGGTCCTGAAAAGCGGCGGCAGCGTGGTGCTTGTTGGCCATCGTCAGGACAAAGCCGAGCAGGCCCGTCAGGCGCTGGCTGCAGACGGCCAGGTTTCCGTCATCGTTGCAGACCTGATGAAAGAAGAAGGTCTGCAGCATGTAGTGAACATCATTAACAGCGAACACAAAGATATCAGCCTGCTGGTCAATGCGGCTGGCGTGTTCTTCCCGAAACCGTTTATAGAACACGAAGCGTCAGACTATGACATGTACATGAGCATTAACCGCGCCACGTTTTTTATCACCCGCGACGTAGTGCGCAATATGGTCGAGGCCGATATCAAAGGCGCTATCGTCAATATTGGCTCTATGTGGGCACGACAGGCCATCGGTGCCACACCGTCTTCAGCCTACTCAATGGCCAAAGCCGGTCTGCACGCGCTGACCAAAAACCTGGCTATTGAACTGGGTGAAAAAGGGATCCGTGTGAATGCGGTTTCTCCAGCTGTCGTTCACACGCCGATTTATGAGGGCTTCATTCCGAAAGACGACGTCAAGGATGTGATGAACAGCTTCGACAGCTTTCATCCGATCGGACGCGTGGGTTCACCGGTCGACATCGCGGAAACCATCACTTTCCTGCTTTCTGACAAGACTGGCTGGGTGACCGGCGCTATCTGGGATATCGATGGCGGCGTGATGGCGGGGCGTAACGCCTGATGACCATGCCGCACGAGTTAACCCGCGGGCGGCATGGGGATTGGACAAAGGCGTGGGTTGCAAGGGGCAGCATCTTACGGCCCCTTGCTCATTTTCATTTATCGCCCGAAAACGTCATCAATACCTTCAGAAAAACGCTAACTGACAAACATTACGATGTTGGCCACCCCTTTTTGTTACCAGCGGTAGTTGACCGAAGCGATGATGCTGCGGCCGCTGCCGTAGAAGCAGGCGTACTCGCCGCTGCAGGATGAGACGTATTTCTTGTCCGTCAGGTTCTGCACGTTGAGCTGGAGCGCCGCACCGCGCAGCGCCGACGAAGCCTGGCCGAGGTCATATTTCACCATGGCATCGTACAGCGTGTAGTGCGGCACGTCGTACTGGCCGGTGGCGTCGGCTGGCGCATCGCCGATGTAACGCACGCCGCTGCCGACGGTCAGGCCGTTCAGCGCACCGCTCAGGACGCTGTAGCTGCCCCAGGCGGAGGCCGCGTGGCGCGGGATGCCCGCCGGGCTGTGGCCAATTTCATCCGCCGAGTTGGAGTCTTTGGTCACTACGTCGGTGTAGGTATAAGCGGCGGTCAGCGTGATCTCCGGCGTAGGCTGAGCGTGCACTTCCGCCTCAATCCCTTTGGATTTCACCTCACCGATCTGCTCGTAGGCGGAGGTGAGACGGTTGTAAGACGCCACATTGCGCTGGGTAATGTCGAACCAGGAGAGGGTCAGCAGGGTGTTGCCGCCCGGGATCTGGTACTTCACGCCCACCTCGGTTTGTTTGCCGGTGGTCGGCTTGAGCGGATCGGCGCCCGCGGCACTTGGGTACAGGTTAGGATCGAACGAGGTACTGTAGCTGACATACGGTGAAATGCCGTTGTCGAAGGCGTAGAGCAGGCCCGCGCGGCCGGTGAACTGGGCATCGTTATAGGTCTGCTCTTTGCCGCCGCTGGTGCGATCGCGGGTGTTGACCTGCGACCAGTCCTGACGGCCGGACAGCAGCAGGTTCCAGTTATTCCACTCCAGCTGGTCCTGCAGATACACCCCGATCTGATTCAGCGTCTTCAAATCGCTGGAAGCCAGCGCCAACGTGCTGCCATCGATGCTGGGGCGAACCGGATTGGCCCAGTCGATCGGGTAATCGTTACCGCGATCGCGATACATCTTCGAATCGATATGGCTGTAGCGGTAATCCAACCCGCCCAGCACCGTGTGCTTCACCTCGCCGGTGTCGAACAAACCCTTCAGCTGGTTATCCACGCCAAACTCGTTGGTCATCTGCGTTTCATGCTGTGCCATGCGGGTGACGGTGTGGTCGTTGACCGTCGAGTTTACGTTATAAACCAGATATTTATAGTCTTCATCACGGTGGGTGAAGCGCAGGTTCTGGGTAAACGACAGCGCATCGCTGAAGTTATGCTCGAGGCTGTAGCCGATCGACGCCTGTTCGCGCCGCGACTTGTTGAAGCTGGGCTCGCTGATGTTGAAGTCATAGGGTACATAGCCCGCGCTGGTCGGGAACAGCGTGCCGGCGCGCGGCAGGAAGTTGCGCGATCCGGCTTTCGGATCGTTCTGGTAGCTGGTCAACAGCGTAAAGCTGGTGTCTTCGTTCGGTAGCCAGGTGAAGGCCGGGGCGATGGCCACCCGTTGCTGCTTGCTGTCTTTGACAAACTCATGTTCGGTTCTGGCGATACCGTTCAGGCGGTAGAACAGGGTGTTGTCGTCGTTAAGCTTGCCGCCAAAATCAAACGCCGTTTCCGCCAGATGGCGGTTGCCGGTGCTGAATTTGACTTCGTGAATGCTCTGGGCGGTAGGGCGCTTGCTGGTCATCACCACCACGCCGCCGGGGCTGACCTGGCCGTACAGCACGCCGGCCGGGCCGTGCACCATCTCCACGCGCTCCAACAGCCAGGGATCGATCTGCCCGGCGCCGCCATTTTGGCTCGAGAGGCCAAAGTGCAGGCCGTCGAGCAGCTTGGGCGCATAACGGAAGCCGCGGCTGATCACTTCGTCATTGCGGTTGGAGTTGCCGCGGTAGGTGGTGATCACCCCGCTGGTGTAGTTCAATGCGTCGGCGACCGACGCCGGCTCCTGGTCGTTCATCTGCTCGCGCGTGACCACCGAGATGGCCTGCGGCGTCTTACGCAGAGCGGTGGCGGTCTTGGTGCCAGCGGCGCTCTCTTTAGCGACGATCCCTTTGGCCGGTGCGGTCACGCTGTTTTGTGCGTCGGCGGTCACCAGAATCGTCTCGTCCGCTGCGGCGGACGCGTGTGGCGCGAAGGGCAGTAAGGCCAGCGCCGATCCCAGCAACAGACGCTTGGCGGACATCGCCTCCGCACTTCCGTTTGCTATCCCTTTGTTTTTAATCTTCATTATCTCTCCTGAATACCTGCTTTTGTGTGTCATGCCACCCTGATAAACCCCGAAATGCCGGCAAGCGGTCTTCACCCGTCGGCGCGGAGACGTCGTGTTTGCACGACGGTAAAAATCCGACAAATAGTATTGAAAATGATAATGAGTATCAATACGATTGTCAGGTTTTGTAAAAGACACTCATGTTATGTAAGGGGCGCTATGGAGTTTTTGCCGGAAAAGAGGCCAGAAAACGGTCGTGAGGGATTGGCGGCGCAGTGGCTGCGTGAAGAGGCGGCAGGGCAATCCGCGTGGTGGCAGAAGGTTGCCGCTCACGGCACACCCGTGGTCGAACCGCACGATGACAGCCACGTCAAAATGACCTGGCTGTGGCGCGATCCCGACGGCGATGAACGGCACTCGCCGATATGCCGCGTTTACGCCGATATCAACGGCATTACCGATCACCACAGCACGTCCCCCAGCAGCCTGACCCGGCTCCCCGGCACCGACGTTTGGTACGGCGCGGCCGTTATCGATCGCCGCTGGCGCGGCAGCTACAGCCTGATCCCCATTACCGACCGGGATCTTCCCCCCGTCTTTAGCGACGACGAAACGTTGCGCGATCGCCAACAGCGCGCCTGGTGGGTATCGCTGTTCCCGTTGGCCATCGCCGATCCGCTGAATCGCGTATCGCTGGGGCCGTCTCATCGCCCGCGGCCCGTCTCTCTGGCGCAAGGGCCGGATGCCGACGATCAAAGCGCCTGGCAGGCCGCCGATCGGCCGCTGGAGGAGGCGCGGCTGCAGCTTTTCCAGTGGCAGAGCGAACGGCTCGGCACGCAGCGGCGCGTCTGGCTGTATGCCAGCGGCGACGCGGGGGTGAAAGCGAATCGCCCGCTGGTGCTGCTGCTCGATGGCCAAAACTGGGTCGAAAGGCACGCGCTGTTGCCGGTGATCGAGCACGAAACCGCAAAAGGGCACCTGCCGCCTGCATGTTGGCTGCTGATCGATGCGATCGACGGCGAACACCGGGAAAACGAGCTGCCTTGCAACGCCGCGTTTTGGCAGGCGGTGATCGACGAACTGTTGCCGCAGGCGCAGAAGCGCGAACCGTTCAGCGAGGCAGGGGCGCGCACCGTCGTCGCCGGCCAGAGCTACGGCGGGCTGGCGGCGTTATATGCCGGTTTGCACTGGCCAGAGCGCTTCGGCCACGTGCTGAGCCAGTCCGGCTCCTTCTGGTGGCCTACGGTGCAATTCGTTACCCAATTCGAAAAACGCCACGAGCTGGAAGAAGGCTGGCTGATACGCCAGGTTCGGCAACGCAGCCCGGCGGCGCCCAAGCTCACCGTGATTCAGCAAGCCGGCGATCGAGAGGCGGACATCGAATTCGTTAATCGCCAGATGCATCAGGCGCTGGCGGCGGCAGGGCACCGCGCCGAATACCGCGTGTTTTCCGGCGGACATGATGCGCTCTGCTGGCGTGGCGGCCTGGTGGACGGCGTGCGCCAACTGCTTTCCGCGATGGAATAACCCACACATTTTGACAGACAGGTAATGCAAATGACTCAGGAACAACAAAACCCGTTCGATGACGAAAGCCTCCGTTTCTCCGTGCTGGTCAACGCGCAGCAGCAGTATTCGCTGTGGCCGCAGTTTGCCGATACGCCGCAGGGGTGGCGCGTGCTGATGGGGCCGGCGTCGCGCGGCGAATGTATCGACTATATCGAAGCGCACTGGCAGGACATGCGGCCGGCGGCGCTGAAAGCGGCGGATGCGGCGCGTTAAGCGCCAGGCAGCCACATCGATACATTCCGTTTGAGGGAAAGGACAGACACCATGTCAGAAACGCTTTCTTTACCGGATACTCAGGTCGAGTATCGGGATTATCCGCTGGTTGCGGCGCAACCGGGGATCTGGATCGCCGACCAAATCGCGCTGCGGCGCAACAGCTTCGCCGTGGCGCACTACACCGAATTGCACGGCGCAATCGATCGTTCGGCGCTGGAGCGCGCGATCCGTCAGGGGCTGGCCGAAGCGGATACGGTTCAGGCGCGGTTCTTTGAGGCGCAGGACGGCCAGCCGGTGCAGCGTCTCCCGTTGATAGCCGACCCTGCGCGCGTACAGGCGCCGGAGTGGTTCGATTTCAGCGCGCAGCCGGACGCCGAACAGGCGGCGCTGGCGCTGATGAACGACGATCTGGCGCAGGATTTGCCTGCGGACGGCGAACGGTCGCTTTATCGCCATGCGATAATCCGCGTCAGCGCCGATCGTTGGTTTTGGTACCAGCGCTTTCATCATCTGACCCTGGACGGCTTCAGTTTCGAAGCCATCACCCGCCGGATCGCCGATATCTATCGCGCGCTGCGCCACGGGCTGTCGCCCGCGGCTTCGCCGTTTACCCCGTTCGGCAAGGTAGTGGAAGAGTTTCAGCAATGGCAAACGTCGCCGGCGCGCCAACGGGCGGCCGAGTTCTGGCGCCAGCATCTGCGCGAACTGCCGTCGCCGCTGTCATTATCGACGGAAAGCCGGGAGGTTGAACCGGGCGCCCGGCCGCTCAAACAGGTGCTGGTGCTGCCGGAGTCACTGTTTGACGAAGCGCTGCGCGACGACGCGTTGCAGGCGCTGCAACCGGCCGACATCGTCACGGCGGCGCTGGCGATGTATCTGGCGCGCATGAGCGGCGAAACCCGCTTCTCAGTCGGTTTTCCTTTCATGCGGCGGATGGGGTCGCAGGCGCTGGCGGCGGTCGGCCCGGTGGTCAACGTGCTGCCGCTGCTGCTGAACGTGACGCCGGAGCTGTCGCTGGCGGACGTCTGCCAGGCGACCGTAGCGCAGATCAAACAGGCGCGCCGCCATCAACGCTATGAGGCGGAGCAGATCAAACGCGATCTCGGCCTGGTCGGCGGTCATCAGGAACTCTATGGCCCAGTGGTCAACGTCAAGGTCTACCACAGCGCCTTGTCGTTTGACGGCCAGGCGGCCGTTACCCATACGCTGGCGATGGGGCCGGTCGATGACCTGGAGTTTGAGATCGGCTTTCGCAACGGCGTGCTGACGCTGTCTTTGGTGGCCAACCCGGCCAAATACTCGCCGCGCAGCTTGCATCATCACGCGGAGCGCATCGGCCATTGGCTGCAGCAGCTGGCGCGGCAGCCGCACCAGCCGAACGGTCAACTGGCGTTGATCGGCGAAGGGGAGCTAAGGCAACTCGCGGCCTGGGGGCGCGGCGCCGATCTGACGCCGCCAACGGGTATGGTGTCAATCATGGATGCATTCCAGCGCCAGGTTGAACGCCAGCCTGAGGCATTGGCGGTGGCCTGCGGCGGCGAGCGCCTCAGCTACCGGCAACTCTCCGAACGGGTGATGCAGCTGGGGCGCGTGCTGATCGACAGCGGCATCGGCGCCGAAGACGTGGTGGCCATCGGCATTCCGCGCTCGGTGGACACGCTGGTCGCGCTGTTCGGCGTGTTGGCCAGCGGCGCGGCCTATATGCCGCTCGATCTGGACTATCCGCGTGAACGTTTGGCGCTGATGTGCGACGACGCGCGGCCGGTAATGTTGCTGACCCACCGCGCCACGCTGACCAACATGCCGGACCTGCCACAAGTATTGTGCCTGGACGACGCAGCGTGCCTGGCGCGCTGCGCGGCTGCCGAGGCCACGCCGATAACGGACGACGAGCGGCGCATGCCGCTGAGCGAGGCGCATCTCGCCTACATGATTTACACCTCCGGCTCGACCGGCAAACCCAAGGGCGTGATGTCCACGCATCGCGGGCTGCTGAACCTGTTCCTGTCGCACCAGGCCTCTCTGTTCGGCCCGGCGATCGAAAAATTCCAGGCTCGCCACGCGCGCCGCTTGCGCGCCGGCCATACCGCCTCGTTTTCTTTCGACTCCTCCTGGGAACCGCTGTTCTGCATGATGATGGGCAGCGAACTGGTTATCTTCGACGAGGAGCTGCGCCGCGACCCCTGGGCGCTGCTGGAACAAACCCAACAGACGCCGATCGATCTGCTGGACATCACGCCGTCGTTCTTCTCGCAACTGGTGGACTGCGGCCTGCTGAAGGGGCAGTTCCCGCTGCCGGCGTTCGTGATGATCGGCGGTGAGGCGGCAACGCCGACGCTGTGGAACCTGATGCAGCAGCATCCGGAGGTGGAGATCCACAACTATTACGGCCCGTCAGAATATACCGTCGATACCCTCGGCGCGCCGGTCACGGCCGCCGATCAGCCGGTGATCGGGCGTCCCCTCGCCAATACCGCCGTCTGGCTGCTCGACAGCCGGCTGCAGCCGGTGCCGATCGGCGCGGCGGGCGAGCTGTACATTTCCGGCAAAGGCATCGCGCGCGGTTACCTGCGGCGCCCGGATCTGACGGCGGCGCGCTTTGTCGCCAACCCGTTCGCCGAAGGCGAGGTGATGTACCGCAGCGGCGATCTGATGCGCTGGAGCGCGGAGGGTCAGCTGGTATTCATTGGCCGTACCGATCACCAAATCAAGGTGCGCGGCTTCCGCGTCGAGCTGGGTGAGGTGGAAAGCGCCTTGGCCGCCTTGCCGGACGTGGGGCGGGCGGTGGTGATCGCCGAGCCGATCGGCGCCACCTATCGTTTGATCGGTTACTGCTCGGTGCAGGATGACGCGCGGCGCGCCTCACCCACGCTGCAAAGCGAACTGCTGGGGCAACTGGCGCAGCGTCTGCCGGATTATATGGTGCCGGCGATCCTGGTGGTGATGCCGGAGCTGCCGCTTAACGTGAATGGCAAGATTGACCGCCAGGCGCTGCCAAAACCGCAGGAGACGCTGGCGCAAAGCATTCGCGAGCCGGCCACCGAGCAGGAAAGGCTGATTTGCGGCGCCATGGCGCAGCTGCTGGGGATGGATCGCGTCGGTGCCGACGACGATTTCTTCGCGCTCGGCGGCGACAGCATCTCGGCGATGGGGCTGGGTACCGCCCTGCGGCGCAAAGGGTATCTGCTGCGGCCGCGCGAGATCTTCGCGCTGCACACCCCCGCGCGCATGGCGCAGGCGATGCAGCCGCTGGCCATAGACTCTCAGGCTACACGCAGCGTACAGCAAGGCCCGATCGACGGGCTGCCGATCCTGCACTGGTTTGCCGAGACGGGCGATATGCATCGCCGCTTCGCGCACGGCGTTTTCCTGCGTGTACCTGCCGAGCTGCAGCCGCAACAGCTGCGTTATGCGTTGGAACAGCTGCACACGGCACACCCGGCGCTGGGCGCGCGGATCCGCGACGGTCAGTTGGTGGTTGAAACCGCCGCCGCCGGTGAGCTGATGCAGGTTAATACCGTGTCCGGTGAGCTGGAATCAGCGGCAGAACAGGCGTTTGATGCCGCGCTTGACCATCTCGATCCGGCGGCCGGCGCCATGATGCAAGCCATCCTGTTGCAGCGCGACGAGCAGAGCCTGGGGCTGGTGCTGGCGATCCACCATCTGGTGGTCGACGGCGTTTCCTGGCGCATCTTGCTCGACGAACTGCGGCAAGTGGCCGACAGCGCCATGCAGGGGCAGCCGATCATGCTGCCGCCGGAAGAAACCTCGCTCTATGAGTGGTCTGCACGCCTACGAGCCGACGTCGAACGCCGCGAAGCCGAGCTGCCGTTCTGGCGGCAGATGCTGGCGGACGAGGTGCCGCGTTTGGGGCGGCGCGCGCTGGATCCGCAGACCGATCGCCTCGCCTCGGTGAGCGAACGGCGCACGCTGATCGACAGCCGGCTGACCGCCGCGCTGCTCGGCACCTTGCCGCAGGGATACCGCGCGCAGGTTGAAGAGATCATGCTGTGCGCGCTGGCTCAGGCCTGTCGCCGCCGTTTCCAGGCCGCTTCGCTGCGTTTCTCTCTGGAGTCGCACGGCCGCGCCGAACTGGACGACGGCCTCGATCTGGCCCGCACCGTCGGCTGGCTGACGGCGGAGTATCCGCTGCGCATCGAACTGCATGACGCCGAACACAATGAGGCCGTGCGTGCGGTGAAACGGGCGACGCGTGCGGTGGCCGATCGCGGCGTCGGTTACGGCCAGCTGCGTTATCTGCACCCGCAGCGTGACGAACTGGCGGCGCTGGCGCAGCGCAATGCGCCGGAGATCTTGTTCAACTACCTCGGGCGCTTCAGCCAGGACGAGGGGAACTGGGCGCCGCAACGCAGCCAAACCCGCTTCCGCGACGCCTTCGCCGTGGCGCAGGATGCACAGCAGGCGCTGTCGTATGGCCTGGAGGTGAATATCTTTGTCGAAGAGCGGCGCGACGGCGCGTGCCTGGCGATCAACTGGAGCTGGCTGGAGGGGATTTTCAGCGAGAGCGACATTACGCAGCTGCACAGCGGCATCGAGCAAGCAGTACGTGCACTGTGCGAATTTGCCGAACGGCATCCCGATCGCGCGGCGGCGACGTTGGTAGCGGCCGAGATCGCCCAGCCGAACGTTGACGATGAGACGGTGCGCGCCTGGGAACGGGCGTATGGGCCGTTAACCGCAGCGCTGCCGCTGTTGCCGTTGCAACACGGCCTGCTGTTCCATGCACAGACGGCGCAGCAGGGCGGCAGCTATAACTCGCTGACGCGCCTGAGTCTCTGCGGAGAATTGGACGCGCATCACCTTCAGCAGGCGCTGGATGCGGTGATCCGCCGCCATCCGCAGCTGGCCGCCCGATTCAACCGCGAAGGCGAACCGCTGCAGCTGATACCGCAGGAAAGCCATTGGCCGCTGGACAGCCACAGGCTGCCGCCGCTGTCCGCCGAACAAGAAGCGCAGGCGCTGAATCAATTGGAGCAGCAGGAACTGCAGCGCGATCTGTTCAACCAGCCGGGCGCAATGCTGCATGCGCTGCGGGTCAAACACGGCGATAGCGAACGCCACACGTTGTTCCTTAACGCGCACCACCTGATCGTCGACGGCTGGTCGACGCCGGTGGTGCTCAACGATCTGATGCTGGCCTTGCGTGAAGGCGAGCAGGCGCTGCCGCCGCTGCGTTCGAACTACGCCGATATCGTGTGCCGCCTGGCCGCGCGCGATGCCGAAGCCTCACGCCGCCTCTGGCGCGAGACGCTGCAGGATGTGCGCCCGACGTTGCTGTTCGGTGAAACGCAGGACGATCGCGTGCATGAGCTGGAAATGACGCTGCCGCCGGCCGAGGAAAGGCGTTTGCTGACTCTGTGCCGCGAACGCGGGTTGACGCTCAATACCGTGATGCAGGGCATTTGGGCGCTGCAGCTGGCCAGCTGTTGCGGCCATCAGGACGTGGTGTTCGGCTCGCCGGTTTCCGGCCGCTTTGGCCAGATAGAAGGGGTTGAGGAGCATGTTGGCCTGTTCAGCAACACGCTGCCGGTGCGGGTTCGTCTGCAGCATGACCGTTCGTTGACGGATCAGTTGACCGAACTGCAGCACCGGCAGATTGAACTGCTGGAGCACGACGATTTGGGGTTGGGGGAGATCCAGCACCTGGCCGGGGCGGGCACGCTGTTCGATACGTTGTTGGTGGTAGAAAACTACCCGGACAACGACGCTCTGCTGGGCGGAGCAGGGGCGCTGCGCTGCGACGCCATCCGCAACAAAGGCTATACCCACTATCCGCTGACGCTGCTGGTGCTGCCGGGCGAACGTCTGCGTCTGCTGATGGAGTACCGCGCCTCGGTGCCGCAGCCTGAGCGCTTCGCCGCGCGGCTGATGGCGCTGCTGCAACAGTGGATCGCCCAGCCGGATCTGCCGCTGCCGCGCTGGCAGTTGCAAATCCCGCAGGAGCAGGCGCTGATCGCGGCGGTCAACCGTACCGGACAGGCGGTGGCGGACACCACCTTGCATCAGGCGATCGCCGATCAAGCGCGCCGCACGCCGGAACGCATCGCGCTGCAGGATGCCGGGCACAGCCTCAGCTACCGTGACATGCAGCGCCAGGCCGCACTGTTGGCCGAGCGGCTGACGGCGGCCGGCATTCAGCCGGGCGATATCGTTGCGGTGGCGTTGCCACGCTCCGTGCGCCTCAGCCTGGCGCTGACGGCGATTGTGCAGACCGGCGCCGCCTGGTTGCCGCTGGACACCGGCTACCCGGACGAGCGGCTGGGCTACATGGTGGAGGACGCCAAACCGCGGCTGATTATCACCGAAAGCGCGTTGGACGCCCGCTTTGCCGCACTGGCGCCGACGCTGCGGTTCGATGTGCTGGACGACAGCGGGCGCGAACCGGCGCCGCGCCCACCGACGGGGAACGGCGATTATCCCGCCTACGTGCTGTATACCTCCGGCTCTACCGGGCGGCCGAAAGGCGTGGTGGTGAACCACCGGGCGATCGTCAACCGCCTGTTCTGGATGCAGCACGAGTATGCGCTCGATGCGCAGGACGTGGTCTTGCAGAAAACGCCGTGCAGCTTCGACGTTTCCGTCTGGGAGTTCTTCTGGCCGCTGATGGTCGGCGCGCGCCTGGTGATGGCGCCGTCGGAGGCGCACCGCGATCCGCAGGCGCTGACGACGTTGATCGACGACTATGGCGTGACCACGCTGCATTTCGTTCCATCCATGTTGGCTATCTGGGTGGAGGCCTTGAACGAGCGGGCGCCACAGCGCGCCGCCGCCAGCCTGAAACGCGTGTTCTGCAGCGGCGAAGCGCTGTCGTGCGAACTGGCTTCCCGCTATCAGGCGTTGGTCACGGCGCCGCTGCACAACCTGTATGGCCCGACGGAGGCGGCGGTCGATGTCACCTACCAACCGGCGTCCGGCGCGGCATTGGCGGCGGTGAACGGCGCCGGCGTGCCGATCGGCAAACCGGTCTGGAACACCCAACTGAGCATTCTCGACGCCATGCTGCGGCCGGTACCCGTCGGCTGCGCCGGCGATCTCTACCTGCGCGGCATTCAGCTGGCCGATGGCTATCTGCATCGGCCGGGGTTGACGGCACAGCGGTTTGTCGCCGATCCCGCCGGCAACGGGGCGCGCATGTATCGCACCGGCGATATCGCCCGCTGGCTGGAAGACGGCAGCGTCGAGTATTTGGGACGCAGCGACGATCAGCTGAAGATCCGTGGCCAGCGTATCGAGCTGGGCGAAATCGAACAGGCGCTGCTGGCACAGCCGGGAGTAGCGCAAGCGGCGGTGCACGCCATCGAACTGGGCGAGGGCGCGACGGGGCTGGGCGGCGCCGATATGCGGCAGCTGGTCGCCTGGCTGATCGCCCAACCGGGCGTGACGCTGGATACTGCCGTGCTGCATCAGGCGCTGGAGGCACGTTTGCCGGCGCACATGATGCCGGTCAGCTATGTCATGACCGACAGCTTCCCGCTCAGCGCCAGCGGCAAACTGGATCGCAAGGCATTGCCACGGCCGCAGCTGGCCCTGCAAGCCGGGCGTGCGCCGCAGAGCGACAGCGAGCGCCTGCTGGCGGCGCTGTTCGGGGAACTGCTGGGGCGCGAGACGGTGTATGCCGACGACGACTTCTTCGCGCTGGGCGGCCATTCGCTGCTGGCGATGCGTCTGGCGGCAGAGCTGCGCCGGCGCGTCCCGCGGCCGTTGAGCGTCGGACAGATCATGTTCGCCCGCAGCCTGGAGAAGATGGCGCACCTGCTCGATGACGCGCAGGCCGCCAACTCGGCCGAGAGCCGTGGCGTCGGCGAATGCCTGCAGCTGCGGGCCGGTCAAGGCCCGGCGCTGTTCTGCCTGCATCCGGCTTCCGGTTTCGCCTGGCAGTACTCGGGGCTGAGCCGTTATCTGCCGGGGAACTACCCCATCATCGGCCTGCAGTCGCCAAGACCGGATGGTGCTATCGCCACCTGCGAGGATATTGAGCAGATGGTCGATCGTCATCTCGCCCATCTGCGCCGCCTGCAGCCGCAGGGGCCTTACTACCTGCTGGGCTATTCGCTCGGCGGCACGCTGGCGCACTCGATGGCCGCGCGCCTGCAGCAGCAGGGCGAAGAGGTGGCGTTCCTCGGCATGCTGGATACCTATCCGCCGGAAGGCCAGGATTGGACCGGCCCCAGCGAGGAAGACGCGCAGAAAGAGGTGGCGCAGGAACAGGCCGAGTTTATGGCGGAAGATCATGGCGATCCGGCGCTGATGGCGGAGAAGGCGGCGATGTTCGACAGCATCGTCGCCAACTACCGCGATGCGGTGCGCATTCTGTCCCAGGCGCGCAGCCGGCGTTTCCACGGCACGGCGACGCTGTTTGTCGCCGACCAGACGCTGCCGCCGGAGATGGACATCAATGCCGTGTGGGCGCCGTATCTGGATGGGTTGATCTGCCATCATCAGCGCTGCGAACACGCGGACATTCTGTCTCCGGCCTCGCTGGAGACGCTTGGGCCGCTGTTGCATTCGCTGCTGACGCGGCAATACGGCTTGGTATAACGCAACCGGGCCGGGGGGCGTGCGTCCCGGCCCGCACTAAAACATGACATGCAGGACACTATGGCCAGACCTTCTTTTTTTCTTGATTTCAGTTTGCTGAGAAGCAATGCGCATTTCCGCGCGATTTTCTGCGCCCGCATGCTGTCGGTGTTTTCCCTCGGCATGTTGGCGGTAGGGGTGCCGATTCAGATCCAGGCGATGACCGGATCCACGTTGCAGGTGGGCGTGGCGGTGGCGCTGGACGGCGTAGGTATGTTTATCGGCCTGATGCTGGGCGGGGTGCTTGCCGATCGCTACGATCGCCGCAAGCTTATCCTGTTTGCGCGCGGCACCTGCGGGCTGGGCTTTGTCGCCCTGAGCCTGAACGCCTTCGCCCCGGCACCGTCGCTGTGGGCGCTCTACCTGCTGGCGGCCTGGGACGGCTTCTTCGGCGCGCTGGGTATGACGGCGCTGATGGCGGTGATCCCGCTGCTGGTCGGGCGTGAAAACCTGGCGGCGGCAGGGGCCTTGAGCATGGTGACGGTGCGCATCGGCGCGATCCTCGCACCGGCGCTGGGCGGGATTATCATCGTGTTCGGGGGTGTCGGTCTCGCGTTCGCCGTCGCGGCGGCAGGGACGCTGGGCACCCTGGTCCCGCTGGTGCGCTTGCCGACGCTGCTGCCGCAGCAGCAGGAGCCGGAACACCCGCTGCGTGCGCTCGCCAGCGGCTTCCAGTTTGTCTGGCGCAATAAGGTGGTCGGCTCGGTGGTGCTGCTGGGGATGCTAATGAGCATCGTCGGCGCCGTCAGGGTGCTGTTCCCGGCGCTGGCGCAGGACGCTTACCACGTTGGCGCGTCCTCTATCGGCCTGATGTACTCCGCGGTGCCGCTCGGTGCGATGCTGGGCGCGCTGACCAGCGGCTGGGTGGGGCGATACGCTCGCCCTGGCGTGCTGATCCTGGTCGCCGCTATCGTCGCGTTCACCGCCATCGCGTCACTGGGGCTGTTCAGCCACCTGGCGCCGGCGCTGCTGGCGCTGGTGTGCTACGGCTACGCCAACGCTATCGCCTCACTTCTGCAGTTCATGCTGATCCAGAGCAACACGCCGGATCATTTGCTTGGGCGGGTGAACAGCCTCGGCACCGCGCAGGACGTGACCGGCGACTCGATCGGCGCGCTGGGGCTCGGCGTACTGGGCAGGGTGTTCACCCCGTTGATGAGCGTGCTGTCGTTTGGTGCATTCGCCGCCGTGCTCGGCGTGCTGGTGGCTTTCAGCGTACGCACGCTGCGCCAGTGCCGGCCGGCGGACGCGTTGGTTGAGCACGACGATCCCGCTCCGGCAACCTCAGCGGCGGCGGACAACTAACCTCTCAGGGCACCGGCTGTTCCGGCCGGTGCTGTTCCCCCCAGTTACACATCATGTCGATCACCGGGATCAGCGAACGCCCGCGTTCGGACAGGCTGTACTCCACCTTGGGCGGGATCTGCGGATACTCCTTTCTCACCACTAGCCGGTCTTTTTCCAGCTCTTTCAGCGTCGAACTCAGCGTTTTGTACGAAATGGTGCCGATGCAGCGCTGCAGCTCGTTGAACCGCAATACTGGCTTATACAGCGCCAGCCAGTAGAGAATAATCATTTTATATTTGCCGTTTATCACCGACAGGGTGTAGCCATAGCCGGTGTCTTCGAGACTGATGCCCGTTGGGCTGCAGTGAGATTCGGCGGTCATTTTATACTTTCTCCAAGGTAAGTATGTGTCGTGAGTGTGCGTATTTTACATTCTGTCAGCATACCCTAAGATGCGTCGAAACACCTGACTGGAGAAATCAGTATGAAAACCTTGGTGATCGTGGCCCATCCCGATATGGCGAACTCGGTGGTTAACAAACGTTGGCTGGAGGAACTGCGTCGCTATCCGGAGCGGTATACGGTGCACGAATTGCATCAGGCCTATCCGGACTGGCAGATCGACGTCGCCAAAGAACAGCAGTTGATTGAAGCGCATGACAACATCGTGCTGCAGTTCCCGATTTACTGGTTCAGCAGCCCGCCGCTGCTGAAAAAATGGCTGGACGACGTGCTCACTTACGGCTGGGCCTACGGTTCCCGCAGCGGCTATAAGATGCAGAACAAGAAACTGGCGCTGGCGGTCACGGCGGGCGTGCGCGCAGAAGATTACGCGCGTGAAGGGCGTTATCGCTACTCGCTGGAGGAGATCTTCCGGCCGTTTGAAGTGACCGCCGATTACGTGCGGGCTGATTATGCCTCGTTCTTTGCCTTTTACGGCAAGGAAGCCGCTTCGGACGGGGTGGCAGAGCAGGTTCAGCAGCATGAGCTGGACAGCAGCGCACAGGGCTACCAGACATTTCTCGCCGCCCTGAATTAACGCCATGCTCCGGATGCGCCAGGGCGTGCGCCTCCGGCTACTCGATGTGAACGCCAAAACCGTCCTGACCCGGCGCGAGATGCGCTTTCAGCGTCAACTGCGGGATCAGGTAGTCACCGGCGTTCTGTCGCCGAAACGGAATGGGCTCGGTGTGCCACAGGGTATCGAGCCGTTGCCCGAGCTGCTCGCACAGGGCGGCGAAGCGCGTCTCGTCGGTCTTTCCGGCGCGGTAGGTGACAAACGGCGGCAGCACCTCGAAGCCTGGGTAATGCAGCATGCCGTGCTGGATCGGAAACAGGATATCGTCGATCGGCCCGTTGATGCCGCGCGGGGCGTAATGGGACTCCCAGCCGCCGGCGGTGACGATCAGCATCGCCCGTTTGCCCGCCAGCGTCCCCTCGCCGTAACGGTCGCCCCAATGGGTGTCGGAATGCTCACCGACGCCATAGGCAAAACCATAGGCATAGACACGCTCGAACCAGCCTTTCAGAATCGCCGGCATCGAGAACCACCACAGCGGAAACTGTAGCAGCACCGCGTCCGCCCAGCGCAATTTTTGCTGCTCCCGTTCGATATCGGCGCTCTGCACGCCGTTGGCAAACGCGCGCTGGGAATCCAACGAAGGATCGAAACGGGGCCCTGATGCACCTTCCAGGCTGTCGTTGGCGTCAAGTGCCGCTTTCCACTTCATGGCGTACAGATCGGACACCTGTACCTGATGACCGGCCTGCGTCAGGCGCTCAACGGCGAAGTTTTTCAGTGAGCCGGTCAGCGACTGCGGCTCCGGGTGGGCGTAAACAATCAGCACATTCATAGCAACTCTCCTTGGTGTGAGAGCTGCAGGTTAGGGCGTCACAAGGTATATTAGAAATGAATTACCGTTATCCCAGGTATAACCATGAATAATTTAAGACGGCTGGATCTCAATCTGCTGGTGACGCTCGACGCGCTGCTGGCGGAGCACAACGTTACGCGCGCGGCGCAGCGGCTCAATTTCTCTCAGCCGGCGGTCAGCGTGCATCTCGCCAAACTGCGGGCGATCTTTGACGATCCGCTGCTGTTGCCCGGCCCGCGCGGCATGCGTCCTACCGCCAGAGCGGAGCAGCTGCGGGAACCGCTGCGCCAGGCGCTGGCGGCGCTTGAGTTGGCGGTAACGCCGGCGACGCCGTTCGATCCCGCCGTGGCGACCGATACCTGGCGTGTGGCCGCCTTCGACTACGGCGAATCCACCATCGTCCTGCCGGCGCTGAACGGTTTGCGCACGGCGGCGCCCGGCACCCGGCTGGCGGTGCTGGAAACCGCGCCGTCACGCATCGCCAAACTGGCGGAACAGGGAGAGATCGATCTGGCGTTTCACACCCGTGAAGGGGCGCCGCCCGGTTTGCGTCAGCGCACGCTGTTCAGTGAACGCTATGTGCTGGTGGGCAGAGTCGGCCATCCTAAACTGCATGAAAACCTGACGCTGGCGCAATTTTGCCAATTGGAGCAGGTGATGGTCTCACCGGACGGCGCCGGTTTCTACGGCATCACCGACCAAGCGCTGGCGGACGTGGGGCTGACGCGGCGCGTGGTGCTTTCCGTGCCGCATTTTCTCTTCGTGATCTCGGTGCTGACGCAGTCCGATTTGGTGGCGATGCTGCCGGAGCGGCTGGTGCGCAACCAGCCTTTATTGCAACAACTCGAGCCGCCGCTGGCGGTGCCGGGGTTTGAAATGACCATGCTGTGGCACGAAAGATCGCATCGGGATCCCGCGCACCGGTGGCTGCGCGAACATATCGTGCGGTCAGTGTAAGCGGGTTAAACTGCGCGGGAAATTACATGAACAGGAAGCGGTCGGCCAGCGGAACGCCGCGTTCGAGGCGCGGTGGCAACGCGTCGTCGCGATCGTCTGGCTGAGTAGCCTGTGGCGCGACATCGTCGGCTTTTTCGATCATCAGCTCGCCGAGCAGGGCCAGAAAACGAGTGAGCTTTTGCATATTCCCTCCGGATCGTTGATTACGTTGAGGGTGATAGTAATCGCCGCTAAACCGAATGGGAAAAACTTAAAACTCATATCCTAAGAACCGGATCGCATATCGCATGACCGGGCGACGGTTGCCCATCGCCCGGTGGATGGCTTAGAAGGTGACGTTAACCTTGGCCCACAGGGTGCGGCCCGGTTCATTCACCGCGCTGTTGGCCGAATAGCCGAAGGCGCTGTTGCCCGCCAGGTTAAGGTGCTCGCTGTAGGTCTTGTTCAGGATATTATCCAGACCGGCGCTCAGCTTGACGTTTTTATTCACCTTGTAGGCGGCGTTGGCGGAGAGCACGCCGAAGCCGGCGCTTTCGGCAAAGTCTTTGCCCACCACGTTGC
This sequence comes from Serratia sp. PF-27, assembly GCF_030053255.1. Lineage (NCBI taxonomy): Bacteria > Pseudomonadati > Pseudomonadota > Gammaproteobacteria > Enterobacterales > Yersiniaceae > Serratia > Serratia sp. PF-27. The sequence continues at coordinate 451,840 of NZ_JASGBT010000015.1, read as the reverse complement.
CTTCGTTGATCGCCACGCGGTTTTGGCTGCTGACCAAACGCCACAGCCCGGTGCCGCTCCAGTCGCCGTACTCATAGGTCAGCCCCAAGCGTGCCTCCAGCGGCGGGATCTGCGGCAGCGGGCGACCGTCGCTGGTGTTTTTCCCCCAGGAGTAGGCCAGGCTGGCGTCGGTTTTCCAGTGCTCGCTCAGTTGGTAACCCATGCCCATTTCGCCGCCCATGATGTTGGCGTTGACGTTATCGGCCTGGCTGAGACGCGCATTGTACGGATCGTATTTGAACAGGATGAAATCATCGACGCGGCCCACATAAGCGGAGACCCAGCCGTTGAAGCGCTTGCCGTTGTACTGCGCGCCGATATCGAGCTGCGTGGTTTTCTCGCTCTTGACGCTGGAGAACGGATCCTTGCTGCCGTTCGGGCCCAGCTTCGGCGAGAATAACTCCCAGTAATCCGGGAAGCGCTCGGTATAGCCGACGCCGGCATACAGCATCAGCGGCAGGTCGGCCAACGTATGCTCAAGACGCATAAAACCGCTCGGCAGGGTGTCCGAACGCTCCCCATCGCTGCCGCTGCGGAAATTCTCCACCAGGGTGCGGTCAAGACGCGCGCCGCCGATCAGTTTATCCTGCTCGCTGGTGGACCAGGTCAGCTCACTGAAGGCGCCGTAGCTGTTGAACTGGGCGTCTTTTTCCCAGCTGCCGCGGCTCATGCTGCGGTGGGTATTGGTCTGCGTGTCCAGGCCGCTTTCAAGCTTCACGTCCTGCCACTGCCAGGTGCCCATCACGCGGCCGCCGACGGTGCGGCGATCGAGCTGCATCGTCATGCCGGAAGACATCATGTGCCCGCCGTGGCCCCCCATGCTCATACCGCCATGGCCGCCGTGCCCCCCCATGCCACCGCTGCCCGGCGAGCGCAGGGTGACGTTGTCCATCACGTGGTTGGCGTAGTTGTAGTAGACCTGCGCTTCCAGCTTATCCAGCACCTCGCCGATGTTGGATTTTTCCACCCGCATGCCCAGGCTTTCGCGCTTGAACTGCGAACCGTCCATGCTGCGGCCGGCATAGCGCGCTTCGCCGTTGCCGCGGCCCATGGTCACTTCCAGCAGCGTATCGTTGTCCGGCGTCCAGCCGAGCGCCAGATCGCCGTTCCACTTGTCCCAGCGCGACGGCACGCGCGTATTGGTGCCGTCCTGATAATCGTTGGAGCGGGATTTGTTGGCCATCACCCGCAAGTAACCTTGCTCGGCGCCGAGGCTGGCGTCGATATTCTCGTCCCAGCGGCCATTGGAGCCGGTCAGCACGCTGGCGTTGCCCTTGATACCCGGCTCGTCGAAGCGCGGACGTTCACGTTCGAAACGCACGGTGCCCGCCGACGAACCCGGCCCCCACAGCACCGTCTGCGGCCCTTTGGTGATGGTCAGCAGATCGAAGCTTTCCGGCGAGATGTAAGAGGTGGGCGCATCCATTCTCGATGGGCAGGCGCCGAGCATCTCTGAACCGTCGGTGAGGATCTTCAACCGCGAACCGAACATGCCGCGAAATACCGGATCGCCGTTGGTGCCGCCGTTGCGGATCTGAGAAAAGCCGGGAATGGTTTTCAGGTAGTCCGAGCCATCGCTGGCCGGCACCGGCTGGCGTGGGGTTTTTGGTGAGGTGACGATGGTCAGCGGAGAGTAGAGCGGTGCGGTAACGGTGATCACGTCGCCATCATTAACTTGTGCGCCGGTAGGGGGCTGATGCGCCTGCGCCGCGTAGCCGGCCAGCAGGAACAGCGGCATGGCGGCGGTGATGGCGCGGGTAACGGCGTTCTTTTTATAAGTCGGTTTAAACATCATCTTTCCTTAAGCTAACTCTTTTCCGTTCTTGGCCGAGGGATTATTCAGGCGTGGGGCGGCCTGGCGAAAATCACCATCGGAAAATACGGGGGTTAATTCCATCAACGTGGAAATAACCGGACTAATAATGTCGTCTCGATGATTAACCGTTGGGCGAATTAATTCCGCCGGGTTGAAGCGATCAACGGCAATACAGAGAACGGCAATGGGCTTATTGTTAAATCAGAGGAAAGAAATGGGGGGCGCGCGCGGCTGTAATTCGGTGTGAACAACGTGGGCAAACAGGGGAACGAGGTAGTGGATCGGCGGCGGGCGTGAAGCCAGCGACTGGGACCAGAACAGTGGGGCGTGGCTCACGTCCAGCAGCGGCGCGTGCAGCAACAGCACGCAGTAGCCGCAGGCGCTGTCGTCCATCATCATCGCCATGTTGTGGTGGCCGCCGCCGTGCTGCATCAGCGGCTGTGAGGCTTTTTCAGGCTCAGGCGGCGGCGAATGCATCCCGTGATGCATCGGCATCGCCATGCCGCAATCCGCCATGGCGGTCGTTCCAGCACTTCCGGCGCGTACATGCTCCAGGGATCGCGAGACCACCGGCGCAATGAACAACATCAGAATGGCAAACATCCCTAACCAGGCGGCGGCCCGATTTCGCGATGCAGAGCGCTGAATTAACGACACAATCAACCTAAAAAAAGGGTTAACACAGGGTAGGGAATTGTACTGGTTTATGTAGAAATGTTAAAACCTTTTATTTCTGGTCAACGGTCTGTTGATGAATATATTATCGGATAAGCGCTTTAATCCTGACCAAAGGCTATTTTTTTTGCGCCAATAACGTGACGGGGACAATATTAATGACGGAAAAACTGGCGAGCACGATTATTCTGCTTTATGACGAACATGCCGCCGCCTGGGAACGCCTCAGACCTACCACGCTGTTTGAACGGCCGTGGCTCGACCGCTTTTTGCAGCTCACTGCGGCCAATGCGCGGCTGCTGGATCTCGGCTGCGGCAATGGCGCGCCGATCGCCGCCTATTTTATCGAGCAGGGGTATCGCGTGACCGGCATCGACGGTGCGCAGGCGATGATCGCGCGCTGCCGGCAGCGTTTTCCGCAGCAGGAATGGCGACAAATGGATATGCGCCAGCTGGATTTGTCGGCGAAGTTCGATGGCCTGCTGGCCTGGGACAGCTTCTTTCATCTGGCGCGTGACGATCAGCGCCGCATGTTTCCGTTGTTCAGAAAACATGCCAAACCGCATGCCGCACTGATGTTCACCAGCGGCCCTGCAGACGGCGTGGCGATCGGCAGCTTCGAAGGCCAGGCGCTGTTTCACGCCAGCCTGGCACCGGAGGAGTATCGGCATTTATTGCAGGAGAACGGCTTCCGCGTGGTGGACCATGTAGTGGAAGATCCCACCTGTGGGGGAAGGACGGTCTGGCTGGCGCAGGTTATTGAGTGACAATGTCACGGGCAGGTTCGTCGGAACCTGCCCGTTAACCTTATTTAGCGCTGACGCGCCAAACGGTATTGCCCACGTCATCCGCAATCAGCAGGGCGCCGGACTTGTCAATTGCTAACCCTACCGGTGCGCCATAGAGTTCCTTCTCATCATCGGAGACAAAGCCGGTGACGACCGCTTTGAGTTTGCCGACCGGCTTGCCTTGTTCAAACGCCACGTAGCTGACCCGGTAGCCGTTCAGCGGCGAGCGATCCCAGCTGCCGTGCTCGCTGACAAAGGCGCCGCCGCGATACTCGGCCGGCAGAGCGCTCGCGGTGTAGAACAGCAGCCCCAGCGGTGCGACGTGCGAGCTGAGGGCGTAGTCCGGTTTGATGGCTTTCGCCACCAGATCCGGCCGCGCCGGCTGCACCCGACGATCGACGTGCTGGCCGAAATAGCTGTAAGGCCAGCCGTAGAAGCCGCCGTCCTGCACGGAGGTCAGATAGTCCGGCACCAGATCGGCGCCGATCTCGTCACGCTCGTTGACGATGGCCCACAGCTTGCCGCTGTGCGGTTCCCACTGCAGCCCGGTTGGGTTGCGCAGGCCGCTGGCGAAGATGCGGCTGGCGCCAGAGGCGGTGTCCACTTCCAGTACCGCGGCGCGCCGGTACTCTACGGCCAGGCCATTTTCGGTGATGTTGCTGTTGGAGCCGACGCCGACATACAGCTTTTTACCGTCCGGGCTGGCCAGCAGGGCCTTGGTCCAGTGGTGGTTGATGGTGTTCGGCAAATCAGCCAGCTCTTTACCCGGATCGCTGATGCGCGTTTCGCCCGGCTGATAGGCGTACTGCATGATATTGCCGGTGTTGGCCACGTACAGGGTGTTGCCAATCAGCTGGACGCCGAACGGAGAATCGAGCCCCTCGAGGAAGATATGCTTTTCCCAGCCGCCGTCGGCAGTTGGGCGCAGCAGGGTGATGCGGTTGCCGCCTTTGCCGCCTTTACCGGATTGGCCTTTCACCAGCCCGGCGATCAGCTGCTTGGTCGTGCTGACCGCTTCGGTGCCCGGGCCGTTGGCTTCCACCACCAACACATCGCCGTTGGGCAGGGTAAGCAGCTGGCGCGGATGCAGCAAACCGTCCGCCACCTTGTCGATTTTCAATCCTTCGGCCACTTTCGGCATCTGGTTCTGTTGCCAACCCACGCCCTTAGGCACCTGCATCGGCGGGATCAGAAAGTTTTGCGCCGGCGGTAATGTCGGATCCGGGCCCATTTGTTGTTCCGGCGAAATGACGGCGCTGTTATCGCAGCCGGCCACCGCCAAAACGGCAGCAAGAGTGAGCGCCAGGGATGATAGCTTCATGAAAACCTCCTTATTTTGCACGGGTGGCAAGGGCCAGCAGAACATTAGCCACGCTCAGCAGCGCGACCACGATGGCAGATAGCACCAGGCCTTCCGGCACCACGGCGTACGCATCCCGGCTATGCACGAAAGCGTTGATGATGGCGAAAACGATGGCGATCAGATTCAACCAGAAATGGAGTTTGACCGATGAACCCTGCCGCCGGCCGCTGCCGAACCACACCTGCACCAGGTTAATCAGCCGGGGAATAATGGCAAAAACCAGGCCAATGGCGATCAGCCAGCCTGCACCATTGACCCACTGAATGTTCGCCGTGCAGGCATAGATGATGTCGAAGATCAGCGCCGCGGTGAAAAATCCATAGGGTATCGGGTTGAGCCATTCATAGACGGCCACTGCGGCCGCCGAGGGCCTTGCTGTCGTTTGCGTGGTCATGCAGGTATCTCCATGAAAAATGATAGGTAAAAAGGGCATTGGCCCCTTAAAGCTTTGTTCAGATTTACCGATTTGAACAATTTTGATTCTCATTTTTAGCATGCGGTGTTAAAACCGAAGCCATCACTGCGGCATTATCAATGGCTTAGCAACATCAGGAGGAAGGGCATGAGTATAGAGCGCGTTCAGCGATTTCTGGCCGAGCACGCACCGGAAACGGCGGTGACGGTGCTGGCAAAGAATACCGCTACGGTGGCGCTGGCGGCGGAAGCCTTTGGGGTGGAGAGCGGGCAGATCGCCAAGACGCTGTCGTTTCGCGTGAACGACGGCGTGGTGCTGTTGGTGATGGCGGGAACCGCCAGAATCGACAACAAAAAGTACAAACAATTCTTCGGCGTAAAGGCGCGTATGCTGCCGGCAGAGGAGGTGGAGGCGCTGACCGGCTATCCGCCCGGTGGCGTTTGCCCCTTTGCCGCACCGGAAACGGTGAGAATTTACTGCGACCGCAGCCTGTGCAGCTACGGTGAAGTGCTTCCGGCAGGCGGCAGCGATAACTCAGGCGTGAGAATTGCGCCACAGCGACTGGCCAGCATCACCGGAGCAGAGTGGATTGACGTGACGGGGTAACGATAAGTGACCGCGTAACAATTGCGTTATGTTAAATAGAGTACATCAATTCGTGATTAATACGCTGTTTTAACTGGTAAAATCACAAGCTCATCGGTTTATGGCAAACCGCCTCGATATTGTGGCCATCCGGGGCGATCACAAACGCCGCATAGTAGTGGGCATGGTAATTGGGCCGTAAACCGGGCGCGCCATTGTCTATGCCGCCGGCATTTAGCGCGGCGTGATAGAACGCATCGACCTGTTCACGGCTGCTTGCGGCAAATGCCAGGTGCAGATGCGCCGGTTTTTCATCGGTCTGAAACAGGCATAATGACACATTACCCCGATCGGGGCACAGCTCAACGCCATAGTCGGGTTCACCTTCGGCAACGATCTTTACGCCCAGCGGCGCCAGCGCATTGAGGAAAAACGCTTTGCTGAGGGCAAAGTCGCTGACGCCAAATTTCACATGGTCAAACATGGGGAGGCTCCAGGAGCGTGGAAGAATATTCCCATTCAGTATAGCCAACGCCGTGGTGGGCGCCGAAAGCGATGCAAACGCACGCCGATGCGCATTTGGCATACAAATAGTGCCCGTTTAAGTGACGCGTTTGGGAGAAATCTGCAGTATCGTAGCCGCCAGGTTTTATCAGATTTCACGTAGCGCGATCAAAAAAGCAGGGGATTTCTGGCCAATATCGGCAGGTCGCCATTGGAAACCATGCCTGGTCATCATTATTGGAGTGGAAAATGTCAGCACGCATTATCACGATCGAAGCTTATGATCCGCAGTGGGTGGAACGTTATAAAGATGAAGCGCTGAAACTACGCGAGATATTGGCTGGCGTTTTAACGGCCATTCATCATATCGGCAGCACAGCAGTACCGGAACTGGCAGCCAAACCAACGATTGATATCTTGCTGGAGGTTGAAAGTCTGGCGGCGTTGGATGGCTTGAATGACGGGATGCGTAACATGGGATATACGCCGCGTGGCGAGAACGGCATTGCTGGCAGACGTTACTACATCAAGGGAAACGGCGATCGCACGCATCACGTACATGCATTTACTACAGGAAGTGAACAGGCGATCAGACATTTGGCGTTCAGAGATTATCTGCGCAAGCATCAGGGTGTTGCTCAGCAATATGCGGCAATCAAACGCCAGGCAGCAGAAGACAGCCGGCAAAACCCGGCGGCTTATGGCCGGTTGAAAAACGAATTTGTTCAGCGGCATGAGCAGCTGGCGCTGGCATGGCTGGCCGCAGGAGAAAGCCCATGATCAGGCCTGGACGGAAGAATCCACATATCACCACACAGGTGCACATAATGTATATTATGTTAAATAGAATCACTGGGTACGCACCGGGGTTATCCTGCCCGTCCTTTCTCACCTCACCTTCAAGGCTTATCAGGCTGACATCCTTTTTTATGTTTTAAGCCCATCTGTCAACCCATCTCAGTTTAGCCCTTAGTCGGCGTACCTTGATGAAAGCGCATCTGCCAACCCGCCTTTTCCGTCAGGAGCCAAATCGATGAGCGTTCGGTGCAACGAACGGCGCGGCCCTGCGCGTCACGCTGAAAACTTTTATACGTCAGCAACACGGCGCCTTCACTGATTTTCGCCAGCTTAAACCCTTCGGCGAAAATCGGCGGATAATCCGTTTCCATCTCCAGCGCCGCAACGGTTTGGCATTTGTCATAACGTAGGCCTGAACGACCAATCTCTTCAAAGTCTTCATGCAACAATGCCGCGACATGTTTCGGATCGCAGCGCGTTGTTGGCTGGTGCAGTTCAACCTCAAGCGCCTGAATTTGGCTAAGCCACTGTGCAAAATGGGTCAAAATGCCCTCCTTTTTTGATCGCGCTACGTGAAATCTGGCAAACTTCGGCAGTCAATCTACACCAGAATGACACTCGTGAAACCTGACTATTCCCAGGATTCCTTCTCATAGGGTTTTTGCCAGTTCTTTTCCGTGACGGGTACGAGTTCCCCGTTGAACGTATAGGTACAACAGCGGCATCTCACCGGCACATCTTCTGCGGTGAATGCCGGGTTCACTTTCTGCAGTATCCCGTGATCATCTATGCATAGTCCGCTGTAATAGCTCGACTCACCACAGCGGACATAGCTCTGCCAGTTTTTACGGTGCAGCGCCACCAGGTAAAAAATAGGCGCTTCTTTATCCAACCGACTTACCGCTTCGCTATGTACTTCATTCCAGGGTTGGCCCACTTTACTGAGCAGAAATTGAAATAGCGGCGTGTAATCCATGCCATGTTGTATCTGCCCATGCATACTTTCACGCAGTGGCAACTGCTCATCGTCTGCCTGTTTGCCATGGCGTTCCCAGCGGTACTTACCACCGCTGGCGATGGGCCCTCTGGATGTAACGCTTTCTCTTCTATAGAGTTTCTTCTTTACATCTCGATGTGCTCTCATCAAGCCTCAATAGTGACATTGTCACACAAAAAGAAATCCTTACGCCGGTTTCCCAGCCAAATGCGACCGCCGAACTCGCAACTCTCCATGCCGCCAGGCGCCGTCTGCCGTGGTGCGATTGTCGATCAGGCGATTCAAGGCCTCCTCGACTAACCGGTCAATGCGTTGGCTGTAGCTGGTCAGCGCCCAATTGGCTGAGCCGGCTTCGTCGATATCGTCGAAACCTACCACGGCCATGGCTGACGACGGTGCTACTTGCCTGAGCGCTTCGAGCGCCCCCAGTGCCAGCACGTCGTTCTCGCAGAACAGCGCTTCAACCCGCTCACTTTCCGGCGTTGCCTGCAGGTATTCACTCATCAGTTGGAAACCGCGCTGGCGATCGTAGTGGCCGGCGGTGAGCACCCGATCCAGCTGAAAACCGGCGGCCATCAGTTTGTCGCGGTAGCCTTCCATACGCAGCAAATGGCTGCTTTGCGTGTCTGGCCCCTTCATGTAGCCAAAGCGCCGATGCCCTTGTTCTATCAGCAACCCAGCGATCTCTTCGCCGGCGCGGTAGCCGTCGATGTTCACCACATCAATGTGTTCACTTTCCGTATTGCGGCACACCTGCACCAGCGGGATCTGATGCAGATCTTGCGCGATCGCCGCCCACTCTTGGGTTAACACCGTCGCCAGGAACAAAATGCCATCGACCTGCAGCTGATCGGCCATCGCCATCACCGCCCGGTAGTTTTCCCCCGCGGTGATGTTCAGCAGCAGCGCCATATAGCCGCGGGTTTGCAGCTGTTTGGTGACCATATCGAGCATCATCATCGAATGCGGGTTCTTCATTTCGTCGATGGCCACGCCGATGATGTGCGTGCGTTTTTGCGACAGGCTGCGCGCCAGCAGATTGGGTCGATAGCCCAGCTCGGCCGCCGCCGTCAGTACGCTTTCACGCGCGTTGTCTGAGATCGACGCGCCGGGCGTAAAGGCGCGCGATACCGTCCATTTAGAGACGCCGGCCTTTTCGGCGACATCGCTGGCGGTGGCTTTGTGGTGTTTCGTCATGGTTGCGTCGATCTCTGCTTCGGTGAAGTCACACTATACCCTGCTCGCTCAGATCCCCTAAGCGCCTGCCGGCATGCCTACTGCAATTATGTCCCGTTTTTGCACCCGATTGCAATTTGTTATGCAACCGGGTGCAAAAAGTAAAGAGTTTGTGATCGTCCGCGCTGTTTTCACCTTTCCCCAGTTGACCAAATTTTATCCATGGCCGACATTCACGGTGGCATTCAGAGACTCACGGCCGTTTTGCCTTCTGCTTTGCACCCGGTTGCAAATTCGCTGTTTGCCTACAACGCCTCTTTTCTCAACAGGATACCGTAATGAAAAAAACCAGACTGCTGTTGATGTTAGCCTGCTCGCTGTTTGTCGTGACCGCCCAGGCCAAGACCTACCAGGTCGGCGTGGCGCTGGCCAACTTCGATCTCAACTTCGTCTCCATCCTGCGCAGCCAAATGGCACGAGAACTGGCTGCGCAGCAGCTGCAAGGCCAGTTCGTCGATGCCAAGGGCGATGTTGCCCTGCAGGTGCAGCAGGTAGACGATCTGATTAATCAGGGCGTGGATGCCATTATCCTCAACCCGGTCGATACGCAAGGCGTCCAGCCGATGATAACGGCTGCCCAACGCGCCGCGATCCCCCTTATCTTCGTCAACCGCAAGCCCGAAGTGCCGCTTAGCGGCGCGACGGCCTACGTCGGCTCCGATTCGGCGCTCAGCGGCCGCCTGCAGATGGAGGCCCTGGCGAAAAAAATGAATTACCGCGGCAACGTGGCGATCCTGATGGGTGCCCTATCCAACGAAGAAACCCGCGAACGTACCCGTGCGGTAGAAGCGGTGATCGCCAAACACAAAGACCTGAAAGTGGTAGAGAAACAGACCGCCAAATGGCAGCGCAACGAAGCGGTCGACGTGGTTTCCGGCTGGTTGCTGAACGGCACGCCGATCGATGCGATCGCCGCCAACAACGATGAGATGGCCATCGGCGCGATCATGGCACTGAAGCAGGCCAAAAAGAATGGCGTGCTGGTTGCCGGTATCGATGGCACGCCCGACGGCCTGCAATTTATCAAAAACGGCGACCTGGCGGTGACCATTTTCCAGGATGCCAAAGCCCAGGCGATCGGCGCGGTGCAGGTGACCCGAGCGATGTTGGATCACGCCAAAACCGAGCCCTATAACTGGGTACCCTACGCCACCGTGACGCGAGAAACCTACCCGCAATTCGCGCAGATGAATCAGAAATAAGCCGTTGCCACTCTCTTTTTCAACCCACTTTGCACCCGAGTGCAAAACCACAGTATCAGGAGTCAGCATGTTAAATGGTGAAAGAAGCATCCCTCGCCCGCTGCGTTGGGCGATGATCGGCGGCGGCCGCCTCAGCCAGGTGGGCTACAAACACCGTTCCGGCGCACTGCGCGACAACACCGCCTATCGGCTGGTTGCCGGTGCCTTTGATATCGACGCGGCGCGCGGACGTGAGTTTGGCGTCAATCTCGGCGTACCCGCCGAACGCTGCTATGACAACTATCAACAGCTGCTGGAGCAAGAAGCTAACCGCGAAGATGGCGTTGAGGTGGTAACCATCGCCACTCCCAACGGCACCCACTATGAAATCACGCGCGCCGCGCTGAATGCCGGCCTGCATATCATCTGCGAAAAGCCGCTGTTCTTCACCACGGCGGAGGCGAGAGAAATCAAGGCGCTGGCGGCGGAGAAAGGCCTGATCGTCGGCGTAACCTACGGCTTCTCCGGCCATCCGTTGCTGATGCAGATGCGCGCCATGATCGCGAACGGCGACATCGGCGAAATACGCATGGTCGAATTGCAGTACACCCACGGCTTCAATGCCAACGAAAGCGCGGACACGTTCGAGGCACAAAAGTGGCGCGTCGATCCGAAAATCGCCGGCCCCTCTTTTGTGCTGGGCGACATCTCCACTCACACCTTCTACATCTCGCAGCTGGTGATGCCCGATATGAAGATTGCCTCCCTGCTGTGCGATCGCCAGAGCTTTATTCCTTCCCGCGCCCCGCTGGAAGACAACGCCATGGTGCTCATGCACTACGAAAACGGCGCCGTCGGCCGCATGTGGGCTTCTGCCATCAACGCCGGCGCGATGGACAGCCAAAGCATCCGCGTGGTGGGCTCACGCGCCAGCCTGCAATGGAGCGATTCCACGCCCGGCGAATTGCGCTATGAGATCCAGGGGCGGCCCAGCCAAACGCTGCACCACGGCATGCCCTATCTGGACGACAGCGCGCTGGCCGAAGAGCGGCTCGGCGCGCTGCATACCGAAGGGCTGGCCGAATCCTGGGCCAATATCTACCTCAAGTTCGCCATCGCGATCAGCGCCAGTCAGCGCGGCGATCGGCAGACGCTGGCCGCGCTGATCTATCCGGATATCGATGCCGGATTGGAAGGCGTGCGCTGGATTGAAAACTGCGTTCGCTCCGCCGACAACGGCGCCACCTGGGTCAATTACCAATAAGGAAAGCACCATGAAACTTTCGTTCTGTACCGACAGCCTTGGCCATTTACCCTTCGAGCCGATGCTGGATCGGCTGCTGGAGCTGGGGGTGCGCGGCGTGGAAATGACCACCGGCGGTTGGTCCCCGGCGCCCCATCTGGATGCCGACGATCTGCTGGCCAACCCCGCCAAACGCCGGCAGCTGCAGCAGGCGCTGGCCAGCCGCGGCATGGAGATCGCCGCGCTCAATGTCTCCGGCAATCCGCTCGATCCGGGCGAGCTGGGGCAGCGCCATCTGCGCCAAACCGACAATACGCTGGAGCTGGCCGGCCTGTTGGGGGTGAAGAAGATCGTCATGATGAGCGGCCTGCCGCCGGCCAGCCCGCATGACACCATCCCCAACTGGATCACCTATACCGTCAGTTGGCCGCCGACGGTGAAAAACTGTCTGGATTATCAATGGAATGAGGTGGCGATCCCCTATTGGCAGGCACTGGTCGCCCGAGCCAAAGCGTGCGGCGTTGAGCGCTTTGCGCTGGAAAACTTCAGCGCCATGCTTGTGTGGAACCCGGAAACGCTGTTCCGGCTGCGCGAGGCCGTTGGCCCGATGGTGGGCCTGAACCTCGATCCCAGCCATTTGATCTGGATGGGCGCGGATCCCATCGCGGTCGCTCGCGCCCTTGGCCCCGCCATTCACCATGTACACGGCAAAGACGTTCGCCTGGAACGCGGTGTCGTCGAAGTTAACGGACTGCTGGAAACCAAACCGATCGACAAGGTGGCCGGCCGCGCCTGGAACTATGTCGCCGTCGGCTGCGGCCGGGATCTGCAGTGGTGGAAGGAGTTCTTCTCGGTGGTGCGCATGATGGGCTACAACGACTGGGTGTCGCTGGAAATGGAAGACCTGACCATGTCGGTCGATGCCGGCATCGCCTCTTCCGTTCAGGCGCTGCAGCAGACGATCAGCCAATAACCCCCTGCGCGGCGGCTACGGCCGCTGCGCAGGCCAGTGCATCGCCAACAGCTTACAAACACCATACCGGCCGGGCGCCGACCGTAGCACTAGCGTGCCCCGCACCATGGCTCAGGCACAGCGTCCTCAGTCCGGCGGCGGCGCCGGAATACCAGGCACCGCCGCGCATCAGAATGCGTTCACCGTAATTACGCAGATAAACCTGATCGCCGTCCGCACACCGGTGATGAGGGACAATGCCAAGAATTTTCAACACATCCGGTAACGGTGCCCCGCTTGCCATGCGAATACGATCGAACGCATCGTCCATCAATCCAGGCGGATATCCGTTATCCTGCGGATCGCCGTTAAAATGCTGAATAGAGTCGGTAATAAGCGGCGCGCCGGCATTGCCTGTACGAATGGGTGCGACTGCATCGAATTTAGCCGTCCCTCCACTGCCGGGCAGCACCCATGCCCCTGTCGCCAGGTCGACCGCGCGCCAGCGTTCGTCTTCATCTTCGGTCATTGGCATCGCGGCGTCATTATCCGGCAAGAGCAGAATTTCCCCCGCGACCAATTTCAGCCCGTGCTGCCATTCCCACAAATTACCGCACAGATCGCCGATGCCGTACGGCGTACCGTCGTGATACCAGGCTCCCGGGCCGGATGCGGTAAAGGTTGTCGGATCGCCCTGTCCATCGCCCACGGCACCGCCGTCGCATCGTTTACCATACTGACGGCGATCGTGATGCGACCGGCCACTCTCGGTATTGCCCAACTCCGGCCATCCTTGATGGCGGCACCAGAACATCAGCGCGGCCCATTCCGCATTGGTGCCAATATGCCATCCGGCGCCGTTGCGCGCCACCGCCCGACGAAATGTGGCCAGATCGTGCCAGCTCGCCGGAGCCGTATCGGGTTGGCTGACCAGTTCTCCATCGACCAGAGTTCCCGGATAACAGCCATAAAAAAAGGCGTCTTTAAGTTGGCCGTTGACGATAAAGGCAGGATGAACCGCCTCTCCTAACCCTGATGTGACCTCTTGCAGCGTAAAGCGAGAGATCACATGCATATAACTGGGTTGACCACTTGCTGTATACAGCACGGTGCGGTGCCCCTGTGACTCGGTTTCCACTTTGCTCCGCAAAGCGTCTTTTACGATGATCATGAATTTATGCCCGTTAAACAGCTAAGGCCGGGAAAGCGCAGGCTTCCCGGCCCATTGTTACGCCACCATGGCGGCGGATTTGATCGGTTGCAACAATTGCCCGACATCGCAATTGAGCAGTTGAGCACGCTGCAGCAACTCCTCGGTCTTGGCGCCAATCACGGAATGCACATAGGCATTGACCTGTTCCTGATTCATTTGGTTATACCGGTCGGTGAACGCCATTTCGATGCTGTCGCAGATCACCGCGCCGGCATTACTGACATAGTCCGGCAGATAGTGGATGCCGCGCGCCAGCAGCCGCTGTTCTGCCTGCGGCGTACTGAACGGCGAATTGGCGCTGCTAATCACCCAACGCGTATTCAGTTGTTCAACGTTCTGCGCATTTAATATGTTGGACAAGGACGCGATGCAAAGCACCTCGCTGGATTGCGCCCAGAGTTCGTCTTCACTGACGCGGCGGACCCCAGGCGGGAACTGCGCCGCAGGATTGATGTCATACGCCGTCACTTCGCAACCGAACAGCAGGCTTTGTTTCGCCACTTCCGCCCCGACTTTACCCATGCCGTGAATAGCAATGCGGGCCCGCGGCAAATGATTGAGCCGCAGCGTCAACACCTTTTTCATCGAGCTCCAGACGCCGTAGCCCGTCGCCACCGACGTGTCGACTTGCGGGCTGTCCATGGCATTCAGGATCCATGGCGTAAACTGCCGCAAATAGTCCATCTCTCGATTGCCAGTATTGATATCGCATCCCGTAAACATGGTGCCGCCATAGCGATTGAGCAGGTCGCCGATCGCTTCAAGCACCGCCGGTTGTTCTTGGGGAGAACGCTTGCTGTTCACCACGATTTTGCCACCGCTGAAACCGGTATTGTACAATCCATGCTTCAGCGACATGCGCTGCGCCAGCATGATCGCCTCTTCTTCCTGCTGCTGGCGGGACGCATAGTTGCGCCAGCGGATCCCGCCATTGGCCGGCAGCAGCTTGATCTGCGACGAGTAAGCCAGAGTGAATGACGTGTCGTCATCGATTACGATCGTTTCTACCTGATATTGGTTGTGCGTATTCAGCAATTCATTGTTAACTGACATAATTTGCCATCCTGTTTTAATGGGATTCTTGCTCGAATGCTCCAGCCTGGTCTAACTGTTGTTTTATGCCCCACGGCGTTGGCCGCTTAAGGAAATCGGCCATGCCTACCGACCGGCCAAACTCTTGTTCCAACAAGGCCATCAGCCGCAATGCCATCAGCGATTGCCCGCCGGCGTCAAAAAAGTCGCAGTGGTTGGAGTCAGGGTTCACGCCGGTCACGTCGCCCCAAATGCGCCAGATGCGCGCCATCTGCGGATCGGGTTTATCCGCCGTCGTCGATGTTCGCCCTGCTTCCGGCCCCTGCATATCTCGCTCGCCCAACCACCATTGCGCCGGATCGAAGGGATACATTGGCAATGCAATGCGGGAAGGAGGCTGTTGCCACAGGCGGCGCCAGTTAACGTTGACGCTGGCACGCCAGATTTTTTGCAGCGCCTGGATCCACACGGCGGTTTCGCTCTGGGCTTCGTCGCGGCGCGGCAAGGTGCGCACCGCCGTTACGGTGCCGGCGGATTTTAGCTGCGCGACCAGCGCCGTGAGTGTCGATCCCGGCCCTACTTCGATGAAAAGCGTTTTTCCGCGCCGCGGTAGGTGTTGCAAGGCGCGGTGATAATCCACCGGTTCACGGGCATGGCGTGACCAATAGCGGGCATCGAGCGCCGCGGGAGCGACTTCGGTCGCCAGCAATGCGGAGACGTAGCGGACCTTTGACGTCGACTCACGCGGCGGCGGCGCAATGCTGGCCAGTTCATCAAGAATGGGATCCATCAACGCCGAGTGGAACGCGTGCGAAACGCTCAGCACCTTGCAACGTACTCCTCTGTCCCGCATCTGTCCTTCGCAGGCGCGAATCGCCGCCACCGGGCCAGAAAGCACGCAGCCGTTCTCACTGTTTTCCGCCGCCAGAGACAGCCGATCGCCAAGCCAGGGTTGGGCTTGCTGAGCGCTCAGTTCTACCGCCAGCATCGCACCAGGCTGCAGCCCGGCCATCAGATGCCCGCGCCGGGCGGCGAACACCAACGCGTCTTGCGCCGAGAACACACCGGCGGCCCAGGCGGCGGCAATCTCACCCAAACTGTGCCCCACGACCCAATCCGGCTCGACGCCGTAATGTTTCAACAGTTCGGCCACGGCGATCTCGACGGCGATCAGGGCCGGCTGCGTCAAGGCCGTGTTGTTAATTGTTTCGGGGGCCGCCTGGCCGGTAAACAACGGGGAGAGATCCAGTGCAGCCTGTGTTTGCAATATCTGCAGCTTGTCATTCATCAGCGTTTTGAATGTCGCATCCTGCGCCATCAGTTCGCTGGCCATACCGATAAACTGGCTTCCCTGCCCGGGAAATTGGAAAACCACCGACAAACGCCCTTTTCCCGTATCCACCATGCTTTCTTTCATGCTCAACACGCCCTGCTCGCCGATATGCAGAGTGCCGCGATAACGCAGCGACTTTCTTCCACTTTGTGCGCTCCAGGCCAGGCGTTCGTCGTTCTCGCCGCATGGCCGCTGTTGATAACGTTTGACCAAGCGATGCCAGGCCTGCTCCGATTGCGCACTGATCGGCACGACAGTCGCCAACGGCGCTATCGCCGCCCGCATTTGAGGCGTTTTCGGCGGCCTTGCCAGCACGACATGCGCATTGGTACCGCCGATGCCGAAGGCGCTAACGCCGATGGCGTTGCGTGGATCGTCGCGATCCCAACGTTGAGCGGAACAGAGAAACTCAAACGGGCTATCCGCCAACGCCATTTCCGGGTTCGGCGAGTCAAAGTTGATCTGCGGCGTGAGCCAACCGTGTTTGATTTGCAGCGCGGCCTTGATCAGTCCCGCCATGCCGGCGCAGGTTTCCAGGTGCCCGACGTTAGCCTTGACTGCACCGATGGCGCAGAAAGCCCGGTGCGTCGTCCGCTCGCGGAAAACGCCGTTCAGCGCCTCAAATTCGATGGGATCCCCGGCCAACGTTCCCGTGCCGTGCGCTTCGACGGCGCGAAAATCTTCCGGTGCCAGGCGGGCATCGTCCATAGCTTGGCGCAGCAGGCGTTGCTGGCCGTGCAAACTGGTGGTGGTAAAACTGACTTTGCGCGCGCCGTCATTGTTCATCGCTACGCCTTTGATCACCGCAATGATGTCGTCACCGGCCGCCTGTGCGTCAGACAGCCGTTTCAGCACGACAATGCCGACGCCGCTGCCGAACACCGTGCCGCTGGCATCTGCAGAAAACGGCCGACAGTGCCCATCGGTGGAAAACACCATGCCTTGCTGCGCGAAATATCCTTCATGTTGCGGGAGCCTGAGGGTACAAGCGCCGGCCATAGCCATATTGCAACGGCCACTGCGCAACGCGTGAACCGCTTCGTAAACCGCCACCAGCGAAGTGGCACAAGCAGCCTGTACATTACACACCGGCCCCCCGATGCCTAGGTGCCAGGCCACTCGGCTGGTGAGGTAATCTTTATCGCTCGCGATTTGCCGCTCGAACGGCGAAGGGTTGAGTTTGTCGAGCAACGCAGAGCCCTGTGCCTGACGTAAATAATCGGAACTGCTACAGCCGGCAAACAAGCCCGTATCGTCAAGCTCACCCGGCGTTACTCCGGCGTTTTCCAGAGCGTGCCAGGCGCACTCTAAAAAGAGCCGATGCTGGGGATCCATCAGCAGCGCTTCGCGCGCACTCAGGCCGAAGAATCCCGCGTCGAAGCGGGATATGTCGCCGGCTACCGGTGCGGCGACGGGAATATAGCCCGCGTCGGCCGAGTCAAGTTGCTCGTTGTCGACCCGAACCAGCGATTCGACGCCGTTGATCAAGTTATGCCACCAGCTTTCCACGTCCTCGGCGCCCGGGAAGCGGCAGGCCATGCCCACCAAGGCGATATCCCGGTCATTGCTGTTCACCTGCTGCATAGAGGTTCTCCGATTAGAAGCGCAATGCGCTGATGTCCCACCGAGGTTCTCGTTCCGCCAGCAGATCGGCGCAAATTTGCCCCATCAGAGGGGTAAACTTGAATGCCCATCCACCTGCCGACACCACCAGATGCTCGCCGCCGTGGCAGCGGCCCTTGGCGCTGTCGAGATAGAATTGACGCGCCGGATCGGTAGGCAACACCGCCAGGCAGCTCGCGGCGGAATGTTGTTTGTCCGGCTCGAGGAACGGCATATGCCGCCGGGCAAACTCCAGCGCTCGCTCAACGTGTTGCGGGTTGGCCCGATAGCTCGGCGCATTGGCTTCGGTGATCGGATCCACTTCAAAATCGGTCCCCAGTCGGTCAAATCCATTGACTGACCACGGATTGGGCGGGAAACCGTAAAACAGGTTACTGTCGCTCTCCACCGGCGGTTGGAAAGCAAACCAGAAGGGATCGTTGGCCCCCAGACGCTGACTGCGCAGCATGCTGATGCAAGCCATCTCATAGGTGGAAAGCGCAAGATCGATATCCAGCTGGCGCAGCAGCTTCTTGCTGCCCGGCCCGCCAGCGACCAGCACCTTACGGGCGCGATAGCGATGCTGCGCCGTCAGCACCGTTGCCCCCCGCGCATCCGGCTCCACGGCCTTCACGCATTGTTGGAACTGGAATTCCACGCCGGCCTCGCTAGCCAGAGTGTAAAGCGACGTCAGGGTACCTTTAACATCGATTACCCCGCCGTCTTGCTGCAAGAACCCTTCATAGTTGCTGTCCAGACCGGTAAAACCGTAGCGCCGTTCGATTTCGCGCATCGTCAGACGTTCATAGGGCAATCTCATCTCATCCATCGACAGCATGGTTTGACGGATCTGCCCCTCATTGGTCCAGACATCCGCATCGCCGAACCACAGGCTGCCAATGCGGTGGATCAGTTTTCTGTCCGCCTGTTGTTCCAACTGCCGCCATAATTTGTCGGCTTCCAGGGTAAGGCGGAATATTTCCAATTCCGAATATTGCAAACGCCAATGGCGTTCCTCCCCGCTGGTACCCGCTAATTGCGTAAATAGCGCATATTGCTCCAGCACCAAAATTTTATGATCCTGATGTTCACGCGCATAATTCCACGCGGCGGCCAGCCCTATGGGGCCAGCACCGATAATAATGACATCCCAGTGTACTGACGTGTGCATACCTATCCCTCGCAATGGATATTGTGTGTGTTTGGTAGAATTATTTTTTAATTAAGCTTTTAATCTGATCCAACGGCAACAGAACGATCAGCGTCAGATATTTTTCTCGCGGAATATCCTGATAAAGCTGACGAACGCCGATTTTCCCCATGACATCCCCGCTAACGCCGGCAGCGAACAGCGATTGCCATTGTCCTGCCCAAATGGCGCTGGAGTTCCAAATGCCGGCGGTTTCGATCCGTCCCAGCGGCGTTTCAGCGGTTTCGTGATACCAGGAAATCACGCTGTCGTCAGGCAGTGACGCGATTTTCCACCCCTGGCCCTTCATCGTGCCGATATCACGCCCTTGCTGATCCACCAGCAGGTCAGTGTGTGAATTGGCATCACCCACGTTAGGCGCATTGTTCGTTTTCGCTTTGAAGGTAATATTGGCCATTTCTATAACGGAAAGGATCGTGACATTTTTATAGCCGTCTTTCGATGCCAGAACACGTTCAATTTCCGCAGTGCTTTTGCCGGAACCGATTAATTCCCGAACATAATCGCCAAGCGTAATTAACTCAGACAATACATTATTATTGCCCTGTATAATTTCCATAAAATATTCCTTTGAGGTGTTGTTAAACCGATAAGGCTTCAGATTGTTTGAACCACTCACGCCCTTTTTCTCGGTCGATATCGGAACCCGCGTCGGCAAAAAGCGTGACAATGCGTTGATCTGCACTCAACGTTTCAGCCAGCTTACAGGCCGTTTTCCAGTTGGCGGCGGAGGAGGCACCGATTTTGACGCCGGTCAGTTGATGGAACTCATGCATCGCACTGAGTGCTTCCCGATAAGAAACCGGATTGAAAGGCGGTTCTTGCTGCATCAGCTTACTGATGAAAGGCTGGCGAAAACCAAATCCCAACCCGCCGGCACCGGCGAACTTCGGTTCTCCGTTCGGGGCGGACAACGTACCGTAAGGCAGTTCGCGCGGCGTGCTGCCCCACACGATCAGCTGTGGGTTATCCTGACGTAGCGCCGCCGCAACGCCAGACAGTGTGCCTCCAGTCCCTACCGCGGACACCCAACCATCGACACGCTCGCCGTTCAACTGCCGACGGATCTCCGCGCCCGTCGCATGCTGATGTACGGCGGTATTAACCAGGTTGAGATGCTGGGATAACAGCGTCCAACTCCCATCTTCATGCGCAATCTGCTGGCTGCGTGCAATGACGCCGAGCAGGAACTGATTGCGATCGACCAGGGTAACGACGGCGTTGTCCCCCTTCAGCGTGTCGATCAACGGTTGCGGGGATGAATCCGGGATCACCACCTGCACCGCTATCCCGCACATGTTGCCGAGCTTAGCCAGCGCTTTCGCCATATTGCCCCCCGAGGAATCGAGCAATTTCAATTCGCCGGCGGCGAAATCGTGTTGATTGATGGCATCGCAAAACAGGCCGAATGCGGTGCGATCCTTCACCGAGCCAAACGGATTTTCAAACTCAAACTTGGCGTAAATCGACGCCTTCCCCTTTGGCGAGGGCACTTCAACCAGCGGGGTGTTACCTAACGCCGCATAGAATTTTTTCAACTGGGGGAACAGAGTAAAGGCTTTCTCCGTATCCGGTGCGCAATCCTGTGGGTTAAACAGCTCAAAATTCATCAGAGGTTCCTTTAAAGCCATAGGTTGACAAATAAGCCAGCGTTACTGAAGCAGCCGGCGGAGAAATGCAGCGGTATCCTGCATGAAATAAAAGTGATCGCCCGTAAGGAGTTGAACCTGGCTGCCAGGGAGTTCTTTTTTCCACTGCGACAGCGCGGAGCGGCTAACCAACGGGTCGTCGTCGCCGCCCCAAATGCGCGGCTGCAGGCCGGGCAACGGTTCTGCGCTGAGTTCGCCCAGCAGCCGTAGGTCTTGCTGTATCAATCGGGTGACAAGCGGGCGAGTGAGCGCATCCAGCGTCAACGCGCCGCTGCTTTCACTGAATGCCAGGATGTGGTCCAACACTTTTTGTCGCTGGCTTTCCTGCTGGAGTAATTTCAGTTCTGACGGCGCGCGCTGGGCCGACAAAACGGTGTCGATGCGAAAGCGCGACGTTTGCAGCGCCGCGGCAACCTGCAGGGCAAGCAGCGTGCCCATGCTGTGACCGAAAATCACCGCCGGTGCGATGCCCAGCGAGGCATGCAGCGCATCGACGCAGCGCGCAATGGCGTACTGAGCCGTTTCCCAGGCCGGCGCGCTTTGCGCTTCTTCCCGGCCGGGATATTGCATGATGAACAGATCCACCTCGTCCGGCAGCAGCTCTCGCCAGTGCTGGTAGAACGCAACGCCGCCGCCGGCATGCGGAAAGACCACCAATTGTTTGGTGACCGGCGAACTGCGCGGGCGGCTGAGTCTCACCGCGCAGCCGAGAGAAGTGCGCAATTGCGTCATGAGTTCAACCCCGCCGTGTTTCTGACGGACTGCTCCTGGCGCAGCATATCGCGCAGCGTCAGGCGATCTATCTTGCCGATGCCTTTCATGGGGATGGCGTCGATGACGATCAATTTTTCCGGTGCCTTGAACGCCGCCAGCCCTTCTTTCTCAAAGAAACGGCGCAATGCGCTGAGGGTTAGCGTGTCATCCGTACTGGTGACAAACAGACACGGCACCTCACCGTACAGATCGTCCGCCATGCCCACGCAAGCGGCTCGCACCACGGCAGGATGTTGTTCTGCCAGTTCTTCTATCTCGTTCGGACTGAATTTTTCTCCCCCGCGGTTAATCGAATCGTTGACGCGCCCATCGATGAAAATATTGCCTGCGGCATCGACATGCGCCAGATCGCCGGTGCGGTAAAAACCGTCAGCGGTAAATGCGGCAAGATTCGCCTGGGGATTTTGGTAGTATTCGGTGAGCGTATAAGGGCCGCGGGTGATCAGTTCACCTGATTTACCCACGGGCAAAGAACAGCCATTTTCATCGACGATCAGCACTTCATCATAGGGACTCAAAGGCCGACCCTGAGAGCTGAACCGCACCGCATCGTCATCGTCAACCGCGTTAAAACACAGTAGCCCTTCGCTCATGCCATAACATTGCTGCAGGGTAATGCCGAGACTGCGGGACGAGGAGGCCGCCAGCTCTGGCGTCACTCTGGCCCCTCCCACCTGGACATGCCACAACGTTGCCAGGTTGCGCGGCGTTTTTTGCTGCAGTTCGCTCCATTGCGACAGCAGCGCAGGCACCAGCGTGGTATGCGTCACGCCGCATCGCTCGATCGCGTCCAACGCCGTTTCCGCCGAGGGCGCATCGGCGAGCGCCACAGCGCCGCCGCGAGAAAGCGTACCCAGTATGCCGGGGCAATTGATGACGAATCCATGTGAAACCGGCATCGCAGCGAAATAGACCGACTGGCTGTCCAGAGCAAACACGTCACAGCCGCATTCGATCATATAACTGTAACCGCCATTCTTGCGGGCGATCGCCTTGGGCAAACCGGTGGTGCCGCTCGAAAGCAACATGACGGCGGTATCCGACGGCGTCATGGTGACGGCGTGAAGTGGCGGCGAAGGCACCAGGGGTGAACAGAACTGTTGTAAGTTCAGGTAGCGAGTATCGTGCCCGGCGTCGTCGTAATCTTCGACCAGTATCACATCGATATTGAGACCTTCCGTCAACAGCGTCTGCAGAGCGGCAAGTGGGTTATAGCGACGGGAACCGCGCTGCAAGGCAAATACTTTCGGCGCGGTCAGATGCAGAATGTGCCTTAGCTCTTTTTCACGATAAGAAGGTAATATCGGCACCGGGATCGCACCGAGCATCAACGAAGAGAGCATGACGACAACCGCTTCACGGGTATTGCGCAATTGATACGCGATCCGATCGCCTTTTTGCACGCCTAATTGGCGCAACTTCAAGGCGGCTGAAGCGACCGCACCGTTCAGCCAGTCGTAACTGTAAATCTCCCCGCGTTCAAAAAGCGCCGGGCGCTGTCCATGTTGTTGAAGGGCCTTTAATAAACGTTGATTGATTGAATCCCCAACACTAACCATAGCGACTCCATAATGAGTTAACTCACTGTTTGACTGTTATCTTTCTCAATCACAATTCGTTAAACAAACAGCTTTCGGCACCTCGGTCAGGCGGCGCCGTTACTTCTGTATTGGCTCACAATGAAAAGCAAAATGGACTCAAAAACACTTCATTTTCTGGTCGCCATCAAACACCACGACCGACCGTCAGTCAATTACTTTGGGGTTAATTATTTGTATATCTTATGTTTCATGCGGGCCATTTTGCCGTAAATTTGTTTTTAAACATAAGGTTATAAACAATGTTTTTTTCATAGTTGCTTATAACATTTCAGAAATAAGCTGATCTAATGAATAGTCTTGTCCTCCCCACAGCGAGGGCGCATCGACGCGGCGGGCCTTCAACAGAGCCTGCAACGCCACGGTTTCCGCCGAACTGAGCGCTAAATCCTGGCGCAGTTGCCAGCTGCCATCCGCCGCTTGCAGTACGTCTTCAGGTACGCCCACCTCCGCTAACAGCGCCAATAAATCATCCAGAGTCTTCATAATGTTATCCAATCGTTAAATGGTATTGATAATTATTCATATTGACCGTCAGTCGGTCAATGGGTATTTTAACGCTTGCCTGAGATGGCCAGGCTCCCGCCCCACAGCGAGACTCTTACTTGAAGAGGGATTATTTTTGAATAAATTCAACGAATTTCATTTGCGGCACGCTTATCTTTGCCCGTTTTTTTTGGGCATGGTGCCTTGCCTGACTCTGGCGGCAGGCGAAGAGTCGATATGGGTGGTAGCTGACGGTTCGTCCTCGGGCAACGTTCCACAGGGCTACGCGGCCCAACAAGCGGAGGTGGCAACCAAAACCCGTTCGCCGCTTGTCGACGTGCCGCAATTCGTCTCGGTGGTTAATCGACAGCAAATGGACGTGCAATCAGCCGATACGGTCAGTCAGGCGCTGCGCTACAGCGCCGGCGTTGCCGTAGAACGCTTCGGTGCATTTTCCAGCGGCGTGGACTTCGCCAGAATGCGCGGCTTTGAGGCGGACTACTATCTGGATGGTTTACGCGTCATCGGCAATACCGGCATTTGGGGGCCACAGATTGAAACCTGGGGGTTGCAAAGCGTCGAAGTCTTGCATGGCCCCTCCTCCTCGTTATACGGCCAGGGCGGTGCCGGAGGCGTAATCAATATGATTTCCCGGCGGCCTTCCGCTACCGAGTCGAATCAGCTTAAATTGGATGTCGGCAACGACCGTACGCGTTCCCTCAGTCTCGATGCCACCGGCGCACTGACCGATGACGAACAGTGGTTGTATCGTTTCGATGGCCTGGCAGCCACGCGCGGCTCGCAGATAGAAGATACCCGGCAGAAGCGTCTCTATCTGGCCCCCGCCATCACCTGGCAGCCCAACGAACGCACGCGCTGGACCGTGCTGACTCACTATTTGCGTGAACCCGAGTCGGGCTATTACAACACCTTGCCCGCCCAGGTTCTGGGGCTGTTGCCCAACGCGCGCGGCAAGATAGATACCGATAAAAATTACAGCGATCCGGCGCACGAGAACTCAAGCCGCACGCAATATGATGTGACCTCACTGTTTGAAGTGCAGTTGAACGATCGCTGGCGATTAAAGCAAAACCTACGCTATTCCCATGTAGACTCTGCGGTGCAACGCGATTTTACCCGCGCCATCACGCCGGACAACCGCCTTTTGACGGCGGTCTACCAAGATTCCCCGAGTCAGGCGGACAGCATCGTGATGGATAACCAGGCCGAGGTGAAATTCGCTACCGGCGCCATCGCCCACCAAGGGTTGGTCGGCATCGACTACCAGACCGGTAAACTGGATAAAGACTGGTGGGGATCGCAAACCGTGACGTTCGATCCTTGGTCCGGTCAATACCGCCCTTCATTCGATCCTGTTCCGGTTTCACGCACGTCGACAACGCAACGTTTTCACCGCACCGGTTTATACGGGCAGGACGAAGCCAGCTGGCGCGGATGGCATTTGCTGTTGGGCGGCCGTCATGACTGGTCGCGTATGCGTACCAGTGACAATCTGGTCCATACCCAAACGCAAACCAATGACGCCGCCTGGAGCTATCGTGCCGGATTGAGCCACCCGTTCGACAGCGGCCTGGCGCCGTGGGCCAGCGTCTCTACCGCCTTCGATCCGCTGACCGGCACCGACGCTCAGGGCTCACCGTTCAAACCCACCCATTCCACTCAGTATGAGATGGGATTGAAACTGCAGCCGCCCGGCAGCGCAATGATGACCAGCCTGGCGGTCTACCAACTAACGCAGCGCGATGTGAACACCATCGATCCCCTCAATCCCAGCTATTACACCCAGACTGGTGAAGTACGTTCTCGCGGCGTGGAGCTGGAATCGCGTGCGGCGCTGACCGATAGCCTTAACCTGATGCTGTCCTATGCCTGGGTCAACAACGTCGTGACTCAAGCCAACGATAACACCCTGGGGCGACATCCGGTCGGTGTTCCGGCGCAAACCGGCTCAATGTGGCTGGACTATCGCTTTACTAAAGGGCCGCTGCAGGGGCTGCTGATCGGCGGCGGCGCTCGCTACCTGGGGGCCAGCTGGGGAGATGGCGCCAACACCTTTAAAGTGCCTGCCGTTTGGCTCGGCGATATGACCGTTCGCTATACGCCGGGTGCCTGGGACCCGCGCCTGTATAACCTCGAATTGGGGTTGACCATCAACAACCTGACCAACAAATCTTATGTCGCCAGTTGCACCAGTGCGCCTTACTGCAGCATCGGCATCGAACGCAGCGTCACCGGTTCGATAAGTTGGTATTTCTGATGCGCAGACGGCGTTTTCTGCAGGTCGCCACTTTGCTGACGCTTTCCTCGCCGTTGCGATCTCTGCGCGCGCAGGCCGATACGCAGACCGTGACCGATATCGTCGGGCGAACGGTGACCTTACGTTATCCCCTGCGGCGTATTTTCCTGGCGGAAGGCAATCTGTTTTATACCGTTGCGGCGCTTAATCCCCGCGCGCCGATGGAAAGACTGGTGGGCTGGCGAGACAATTTTCGCACCGCCGACCTGGATAGCTATCGGCTGTATCTGCGTCATTTTCCAGAGTTGGCGCAGTTGCCGACATTCGCCGGGGTGCAGCAGATGCAATTCGATCTGGAAAGGTTGATCGCCTTGCGGCCCGAAGTCATGTTGCTCAATGCGAATACTCGCTCGGCGCTGGAAGCGAGCGGTTTGATGGCTAAGCTCACGGCGGCCAATATCCCCGTGGTATTTGTCGATATGAGCATCGGCCTGATGAACAACAGCGCCAGAAGCATCGCCATCATGGGACAGCTGTTTGATAATCCGCAAAGCGCAGACAGCTTGGTTCGCTTCCGTCAGCGACATCTCGATACGATCCTCGATACGCTGGCAAAACGGTCTCCGCCGCGCCCACGCGTAATGATGGAGCGCGCCGCCGGGTTGTACGACGATTGTTGTCTGTCTTGGGGAAATGGCAACTACGGTGAAATGGTGAATATCGCAGGCGGATTCAACTTGGCCCAGAGGCATATCCACGGCGTTTACGGTTCACTGAGCCAGGAAACGGTGATCGCTTCCCGGCCCGATAAAATCGTTGTGACCGGCAGCAACTGGAGTCATTATTCACCTAGCGGTGACTGGGTCAACCTTGGCCCCGGCGCAGATTTGGCGCTGGCAAAAACGCGCCTGGAAAAATTGATGCGACGCCCGGCTTATCGCACCCTGGCCGCGGCAAAGAGCGGAAAAGCGTATGCCATCTGGCACCCGTTTTACGATCATCCCTTTAATTTCGTCGCTATCGAGCGGCTGGCCACCTGGTTTCATCCGTCGCTGTTCGCCGGCGTCGATCCCGAAGCGACATTTGCGGAGCTTTTCGCGCGTTTTCTTCCCATTCCGTATCAGCCCGGTTACTGGGTATCGCTCGATGCGGAGCCGTGAACGATCAGCGACACCCCAGCAAACGCATGAACTCCTGCGCCAGCGCCGCCCCCAGTCCTTGACGATCGGCGTTGGGATTGACCATGACGTCATCCACGGCGCCGTGCATGCCGTGATACATCAGGATGGCGGTCAAGTGCGGATTATCCAGACTCCAGGCGCCCGCCGCGGCGCCATCGTTTAAAATCGTCAGGATCTGTTCCAGCACGGCATCACGATCCTGATTGCCCCGGGTATGATAATGATGATCGTGATACAGCGCATCGTGCAATTCCATACCTTCAAAATAGGTCGCCACGCCGGCATCACACCAGGCTCTTAGGCGCGCCAACCAGTCATCTTGTGCACATTCATCGATAGCCAGCTGAATTTTCTCGATAAAGTGATTAGTGAACCGTATACGTAAAGCGGACAACATTTCGTTTTTGGACGGAAAATAGTGGTAGAACGTCCCTTTGGCGACGTTGGCGTCACGGACAATATCGCTGATGGTGGTCGCTTCAAATCCTTTTTCGATAAACAGCTTCTGTGCCGCATCCATCAATTCATCCAGGCGCACTTCTGCCGGTTTGGTTCGAGGCTGTGTTTCTTTCATCTTTTCTTTTGTCTTCATATCAACGTCCAGTGTGGATCCAGCGGCCATCGTAACCAATGTTGTTGCCATTGACCAGCCGACCTAGCGCAGTGAAATCAATATTCACACTCAATTGACCGACGGTCAGTCATAATATAATGTGAGAATAGTTTTCACTATCACCCTCTCTCAATAAGGAGCCCCTCTATGTCCGGTATGCGCAGGATTTCGCTCGTTGCCGCCATCTGTCTGGGTACATTTATGGCGTCGCTCGATATCAGCATCGTCAATGTGGCACTGCCCACGATGCTGGAATCACTGCAAACCGACATGTCGGGCTTGCAGTGGGTCGTTGACGCTTATGCCCTATGTCTCTCCGCGTTAATCCTTTCGTCCGGCCCGCTGGGCGACAGGTTTGGCCGTAAACGCATTTGGCTCTTCGGCGTCGCCCTGTTTACCGTTGGTTCGATCGTTTGCGCATTCGCGACCAGCCTCGGCATGCTGCTGACCGGTCGAGTGATCCAGGGTATCGCCGGTGCAGCCGTCATCCCGGGTGCGCTGTCCCTGCTGACACACGCGTTTCCGGAAGAACAGCTGCGGACCCGCGCGATCGGCATTTGGTCCTCGGTTAATGCGCTTTCGTTGGTGATCGGCCCGGTTTTGGGCGGCCTGCTGGTACACACCACTGGTTGGCCGGGCATTTTCTGGATCAACATTCCGGTCGGGATCGTCGCGCTGGTATTGGGCGGTTGGGGATTGAGAGAGAGCTCGCATCCGGAACACGCTGCGCTCGATCCGCTAGGGCAAGGGCTGAGCATCTTGTGGCTCGGCGCGCTGACCTATGGGCTGATTGCCGCCGGTGAGTTCGGCTGGCACAGCTTGCAGTCGCGCCTTCCGCTGTACGCCGCCCTGGTGCTGTTTGCGCTGTTTCTCTGGGTGGAAACCCGGGTCAAACGCCCCTTGCTGCAACTGAGTCTATTTCGTCACGCCGACTTTACCGGCTACAACTTCGCCTCTTTCGTGCTTGGATTCTCCGCTTACAGCAGCGTCTTCTTCGTCTCGTTATTTCTGCAACAGGCTCAGGGTTGGAGCCCCGCGGACACCGGTTGGCGCATGGCACCGGAGTTTCTCGCCATGGCGCTGGCCGCTTCGGGTTTTGGCCGCCTGTCCGCCAAACTGAGTGTGAACTCGCTGATGATCGCCGGCTATGGTCTGATGGGCATTGCCCTGCTGTTGCTGACGCAGCTGCACGCCGACTCGTCTTACCCCCTGGTGGCGCTGTATTTGGCGCTACTCGGCTTCGGCATGGGGTTGTCGATGCCGGCGACCAGCGCGCTGGTGATGCGCACCGTCGCGCCGCAACGATCTGGGATGGCATCGGCAACGATGAACGCGCTGCGACAAACCGGCATGACGCTGGGCATCGCGCTGCTGGGCACATTGATGAGCATGCAAGCGGTCACGACTTTAACAGCGGCGTTGCACACGCAGGGGGTGGAACAGGCTGCCGAAATCGCCCGGGTAGCGGTGATAGAGCAACAGCAGACGGCCGTGGACGCGGTGGGCGCGAATCGCCTGCAAGATCTGACGCACAGCGCCTTCGCCGACGGTTTCGGGATCGCTATGTTTTGGGCCGGATTGCTCAGCATCGCGATGACCGTATGGCTGCTGATCATGCTGCATCCGCGTTTCCGTCTGCATTCACAGGCTGAAAACGCCCTGCTGAGCAAGTCCGCTGAACGACTGAACGAGGAATAAACATGACAAAATTATCGGTCGACCCGATCGAGGAATTGATCGCTTTCGCCTCACAGATAGATGCGTGCATGGTTCCCCCCGCTGTCCTGGCATTCCAATGCAAACGACTGATGGATAATCTTGGCTGTCTCGCCGCAGGTTATGACCAAAGCGGCGTCGACGCGGCGCTCTCGCTGGCCAGACGCTGGAGCG
This sequence comes from Serratia sp. PF-27, assembly GCF_030053255.1. Lineage (NCBI taxonomy): Bacteria > Pseudomonadati > Pseudomonadota > Gammaproteobacteria > Enterobacterales > Yersiniaceae > Serratia > Serratia sp. PF-27. The sequence continues at coordinate 422,410 of NZ_JASGBT010000015.1, read as the reverse complement.
GCAACGCCGAGGCCAGCATTATCGGCAGTGAAGAACGCCTCGCCGCGCCGCAGGCGGCGTTCGTCAACGCCGTGCGAGCCCGCGCGCTCGACTATTGCGACGTTCTCTCCCCCGGCTGGCATCCCAGCTCTTCGGATATTCCAGTCGCGCTGGCTGCGGCGGAACTGTCGGGCGCTTCCGGATTGGATATGTTGGCGGCATTGGCCGTCGGCCAGGACTTCGCACAACGCATCAACCTTGCTGCGCAGGCGAACGGCTTTTTCTACCGCGGATTCGACTCAAATATCCTTGGCCTGTTTTCAGGCGCAGCGATCGCCGCCCGCTTGCTGCGCCTGGATCAACAAGCTTTCGCCGACGCCATAGGTCTGGCGTTCGATTTCGGCATCGGCACCTTCCAACACTATCAGGACAAGACGCTGGCGGTGCGCATCAGCCAGGGATTGGTGGCGCGCCATGCGCTGGAAGCCGTTTTGATGGCTCAGGCGGGGATAAGCGGCCCCAAACGCGTCCTGAGCGGCGAGAACGGTTTTTTCAATCTCTATGCGCCGGGCGAACCCGATCTGGGGATGCTGACCCACCAATTGGGCATTGCCTTTCTGGGGGAAGAAGCGACCTGCTTCAAGCTATACCCACATTGCAGCATTCTGCTGGCGTTGACAGAAACGCTCTTGAACGACGGGCCACACCGGCAATTGCCCGATCCCGAACGAGCGAAGATCACGCTGCATGCATCACCGACCATGCGCATGGTGTGCGGTGCGCCATACGAGCCGCAGAAAACGGCCGAAATCGATGCGCAATTCAGCGCGCGTTACATCATCGCTAACGCGCTGCTGCGCGGCCAAGCCAGCGCTCTCGAATTCAGTGCGGCCTTCGCGACAGAACCTACGGTCGTTGCGCTAGCGCAGCGTATCGAGGTTCATGAACAACACGCCTTTGAACGGTTTGACCGCTTCGAACTTCATATCACGCCGGAACAAGGTGATACGCTGCGGCTCGAAGCCGAATTCGGCCGCGGCTGGCCGGAGAACCCGGCGGATATGCAGGATATTCGGGATAAATTTCTTCGCTGTTGTGAGCAGTCGCCGAATCATGGATTGAGGAATAACGCGCGACGGCTGATGGCCTGTATCGAGAATCTGATCGAAGCGCCCTCGTTACAAGCCTTGTTAGCCGCAACTCGGGAGGGGCGCTAGTCAGGCTTAGCCACCGCATATCGCCGGAGTTAACGTGGCGGGGTCCGTCCTGTCACTTCGGCGTGTAAATCTCTCGGAGTGTGGCGATCACTTTCGCCACGTTTGGGTTATCGAGTGGCGGCGGCATTCGCCGGCGTTACAGCATCCACTCGATAGGCAGCCAGCCGGCCACGGTGAGAACGATGCGTTTTACCCAGCCGGCGCCGGGTTCCTGCTGGTGCACCTCGGTGTGACCGTCTTCGAAGGCTTCGTTCCATACCATGTTGCCTTCGGGTGTCAGTACCGGCCGATAGGCGGCGTATTCGAGCGGGCCATCAAACAGTTGGCGGGTGTCGGCCGCCAGCGCCGGGCTGTCGATCAAGAATCCCATTTCGCAGTTCAGGTGCGCCGAGCGCGGATCGAAATTGAACGATCCGATAAACACCCGCTTATCGTCGATGGCGAAGGTTTTGGCATGCAGCGCCGCGCCGGACAGCCCCAGCGGCTTGAGCTCCTTGCGCCCGGACGGTTGACCGGCGCGCAGCTTCAGCTCGAACAGTTCGACGCCCGCCTGCAGCAGCTCACGTCGGTATTTGGCGTAGCCCGCATGCACCACCAGCACGTCGGTGGTGTTCATCGCGTTGGTCAGCACGCGAATGGATTTCCCCTGTTTGGCAAGCGATTCAAAGAAAGTCGCCCCTTCTCGCCCCGGCACGAAATAGGCGGAGACCAGATCCAATTGCTGGCTGACGCCGCCGATGATCTTACCCAGTTGCGTCACCATCAAACGATCGCGCGAAGCCTTGCCCAACCCTTTCGCCGGATCGTCGGCCACCAGCTCTACCTGGGTGAATTCCGGCTGTACGGCGCCATCGCGAAAGCGCACCGCGCTGGTTTCCAGCTGCACCGCCAGTTTACGGGCGCGCTCGCTGGTTTCGATGGCGGCGGCCTGCGTCAGGAAGGCGGAAAGATCGCCTTTTCCCCGAATAATCTGCTCAACGCCGAACACCGAGGCGCTGTTCCAGTAGCGATCGAAGACCTCGGCGGTCTCCGCCACCACGTTGCCGACGCTCAACACGTCGAGATCGAGGAAATAGTTTTCGTCACCGACCTGAAAATACTCGTCGCCGATGTTGCGGCCGCCGATGATCGCCACGGCGCCGTCGACGATGTAGGACTTGTTATGCATGCGCCGGTTCATGCGCATAAAGTCGAAGGCGTAACCGGCCAGCTTCGGCGTACGTACGGTGGACGGATTGAACAGACGGATCTCGACGTTTTCCTGGGCGTTCAGCGCCGCCAGCGTCTCATCCATGGCGACGCCGTTATCGTCCAGCAGCAGCCGCACGCGCACCCCACGTTGGGCCGCGTCATACAGGGTTTTCAGCAGGATCTGCCCGGAGGTGTCGTTATGCCAGATGTAGTACTGAGCGTCGATAGACCTTTCCGCCATCCGCGCCAGCGCCAGGCGGCTGGCGAACGCATCGTGGCCGCTGACCAGCGGCACCACGCCGCTCAGGCCGGAATGTGCCGCCATCTGTTCGGCGGCCCGCGCCGGCAATAGCGCGGTAGGATCCGCCGGCAATGCCGCCTGCGGCAGACGCTGCGAAATATCCGGCAAACGAAAGATGACTCTTGCCGCAATAATGGCGATCGTCACGGCGATAATCAGATACACGACAATTTTTATCACGGGAGGCGGCCTCGGAGGTTGACTGCTTTGCTTTATACGTCATTAGGTTGCTTCAATCTATAGGAGAAGCGCGCTATGCCATAAGGCTATAGCGTAAAGCGCGAAGGCGAAACGCCAAACAGTTTTTTGAATGCCACCGAATAGGCGCTGTGGCTCTCATAACCGCTTTCGAAGGCGGCGTGGATGATCGAGTTGCCCGCCAGCAGCAGCGGGATGGACGACAACAGCCGTAGACGCTGTTTCCACTGACCAAAGGTGATGCCGGTTTGTTGGGTGAAGTGACGCTGGAAGGTTTTCGCGCTGATCGACAATGAATCCGCCCAGATCTCAATGCCGCGATCGTCGGCCGGCGTGATGACCAACTGCCGGCAAATGTCAGCCATTCTCGCTTCCATCGGCCAAGGGAGATGCAGCGCCAGCTGCGGCTGCAGGCTCAGTTCCTCGAGGAACAATGATCTGAGCAACGCGTGGCGTTTGGTCTCCTCGCCCTCGGGCGCCAGCGTCGCCAATTGGGCGATCAGCTCGCGCAGCAGCGGCGACACCTGCAAGACGCCGTCGCGCAACGGCAACCGCGCGGCGGTGAATTCATCAACAAAAATCCCGTAAACGCAAATGTTGCTCTGCATGACCAGCTGATGTTCTACCCCCGGCCGCAGCCAGACTGCGGTGGTAGGCGGTACGATCCAGCGTCCGCAGCTCGCCTCGACCGCCATAACACCCTGTTGCGAATAGAGCAAATGGCAGCGTTTATGCGAGTGGTAAGGAATGACAAAGCCCGCCGGGTAGTGTTTCACCAGCCCCGTCACCTCGAACGCAGAGTTTTCGTGGCTGCTGAGGTCGATGCGTTTCGTTTCGGCGTTGTCGACGTCGAATCCCATGGTCGTTTGTCCCTTTTGATAACGCGAATGTCTTTTATTTGATAGAGAGGCCGCATGATCCTCCATATAGTGACGTTCTCGCAAGCCACACCAGGGGCCTTATGCGAAGAAACTCACTATTTACACCAAAATTTCATCGTTCTGCTTAAAACGAAGGCGATGACGTTGCGCATGCGCTGCGCAATGGCGGCTCGTTGCGGGGGCGACGCGGCCGAAAGTGATGGAAAGGGAAAGCGCGGTGGCTTAAATCAGGAGGTATGCGCATCAATCAGCAGGTAGCTCAGCCTGGGGGGCGGCTTAATGCTAAAGGGATAGGGAGAGCGCCTAGGCTCTCCTCCATCCAGAATGGTTATCTCGTCAACGGGCCAACTCGGCGCCGTCCAGCTCGGAAATCGCCAGACAAATCACTTCCGTGATGGCCTGTACCGTATAGGCGGTCTTGGCAGGAATGATTAACATCTCATGGGGTTGCAACGTCTGATCGTCAACCTTCAGTTCACCGCTCAGCACCATCAGTTTCACCCAGCCCGGATGAAAACGCGCCGGTTGTTGGCTGCCCGCATCCAGCTTCAGCAACGCCGTATGGCCAGGCGTCTCCCGTTTCAAAATGTGAAAGTGTACCCCATCGTAAGGCATGTTTTCGTAATGCAGTGACGCCAGTGTTCTCTTATGCATGGTAAGTGTCCTCGTGACCTGTGAGTAGCTGCTCCGCCTTCGGTCGCCGTAAAAACGATTGGCGGCTGTCCCTACCGAAAGCACCGGCTCGCAGCCTCTTGGCGAACGGATTAACTGTCGTACTTGCAGCGGCCAGATCGACCGCCGTTTCATGCCTAACCTGCCTCAGGCATGCTACTAAATATATAAGAGCCTCGCCGACGGCGCAAAAAACCGCTGCAGGGTTGAGCGTATTACGGTGCTGATCCGTAGTCGGAAAACCTGAACGGCGAGACCAAGGCGCCGTCTGCCGGAGATCGCGATGGTCTCCCCCTTCACACCCCATCATTAATAAATCGCGCCGGGCGATAAGCGTGCGGAATAGCGGGATTGACGCCATGCAGCAGCTCGTCGCCGACCAACCGGCCAAGCGTCGGCGCGCACATCACGGCCGGGTGCATCACTGCCACATAGAGGCAGGTGGCGCCCAGCGGCCCGATGATGGGATAACCGTCGCGCGGCCGGGGGCGCATCCCCACCGAACACGCCTGCAGTTGCAAGGGCGCCGTGCCTGACAGGCGCCCTTCAATCGCCGATTGCGCTTCGCCTTCCACGCGGTTTTCATCGCCGTGCGCAGGGTCATCCTCCGCCGCCAGCAGATCGCCATTTTGCGCATGACGCACTTCGATGTCGTCGCCCGCAATCAGCGTGTTCACCACCTGCGCCGCCGCGTGATAGCGCAACAAAATGGCCGGCGACGCCTCGATCGGCAGCGAGAATCCGCTGTCGTCCAAAAGCGCCGAGATCCCCGTACCGCAGGCGAGCACCACCCGATCGGCGACAATCGCGCCTGCCTCGGTAACGATGCCGACTATCTGCCCGTCTTCACGCAAAAATCCGGTGACGGTTCGCCCCAGAAGCAACTCCCCTCCCCACGCGCGAACGCATTCGAGCAACCTCTGCGTCACTTCTTGCGGATCGACGGCGCCGTCACGCGCCGCAAAATAGGCTTGGCTATCGGGCTGCCTGAGCCCCGGTTCCAGCGCGGTCACCTCGGCGGAGGGCAAAAGCCGATTATCGGGGTTTTGCGTCGCCGGCGCCTGGCCATAGCTGAGCGCGCCGGACCAATTCACCCAGAGATCCGGGATCTCCTGCGCCAGGCGTATCCAGTCAGCGACGATCTCGCGCCGCAGAAACGCGTCGGGCGCGCCCTCAGGTACGCCTTCGCTGATCCAGCCGAACGAGCGGCCTGTGGCTCCCGCCGCGGGATGCGCCTGCTCAACCACGATAACGTGCTGCCCTTGGCGCGCGAGATGATAGGCGATCGATGCGCCGACAATCCCGGCGCCCACGATAACCATGCGTGATGATGTTCCATTCATTTAATGATGTCCGAACCTCATTTCAAGTGTTGTCGCCAAAGCAATCCTGCCGCCAGGCAGGCTACCCCGCCGCCGCAGGCCAACACGGCATAAGACGTGCCCCAGCTCTGGGTGGTATCCATCACGATGCCAAAGGATAACGGGGCGAACGACCCGATGCCGAACCCCAGCAACGATCGCCAGCCCATCACGCTGCCGAGCTGTTGCGGCGGCACGTTGTCCGCCATCGCCGCTGACAGCACGCCGGAGTCGCCAAGAATAAAGAAACTGCCGATGCTGACGAACAGCAGCGTCCAGCCCGGCCCCCAGTTCGCCGACCACCCCATCAGCAGCGATCCCAACGCACCGGCGGCGCCCACAAACGTCAGCACCGAGGCACGATTGAAATAGTCGGAAACGGTGCCGACAATCAGCGTGGCGATCATGCCGGCCAGGTGGATCACCGCCGCGGCGATCAATCCGGCGCTGAGCGGATCCAGAGAGAAACCGCTCAACGCCTCGCTGACCAGGCTGGGTGCCCAGGCCCAGTTACCGAGCAGTTCCCAGCTGTGAGCGATATACCCGATCAGCAACAGCAGGGTCGCATAGGTGATAGCATAGCTTTCTCGTTTCGTCTTCCTCCCCAGCGTGCGCGGTTGCGGTTCCTGATAACCGACCAGGGCCAACGAACCCGCCAGCGCCCCCAGTAGCGCACCGGCGGCGCACAGGGCAAACGCCACGCCGGCGCCCCAGCGCATGGCGCTCCAACCGGCGATGAAAACCGACAGAAAATACCCCAACGAACTGGCCGCCAGGATCATGCCGATGGCGTAACCGCGTCGGGCCGGGCCGTTCATCCCCATCGCTAACAGCAGCGCCGGCGTATAGGCGCCGCCCTGCGTCAGGCCGACGAAGGCCATCAACACCAGTGCGCCGATATACGAATGGGCAAACACGGCGAACAGCATCAGCGCACCGGCACCCAGCCAGGAAAACAGCAGATACACCCGACGCGCGCCCAGCGAATCACACCACCAGGAAGCCACCAGCAACGCCAGGGCGTTGGTCAGGCTGAACACCGTTTGCACTGTACCGGCGGAGGCGGCGTCGAGCTGCCACTCGCTTCTGATGGTCGGCAGCGCGCCGGCGAACATCATGGTGCCCAGGCAGAGGCCGGCCCGGCTCACGCAAAGCAAAAAGAAAGCTCGCATCTCAGGGGCGCCTCCCTGTCAACCTCAGGGTGAGGATAACGCCATTAACACGCATGACCGATAGCCAAAAGATCCGCATCATAAACTCAGCAATCAGAAGGAGATGCCTCATCATAGTGAGCAAAATCAACGGCTGACAAACGATCTTTCCTCCCTCACTTGGTTGAGCTAGACTCAACCTATGAAAAAAATTCACTCCCTGCCGCACCTGTCCGCTTTCGAAGCCGCCGCCCGTCTCGGCAGCTTCAGCGCCGCTGCGGATGAGCTGTTTATCACCACCGGCGCGGTCAGTCGCCACATCCGCAGCCTGGAAGAACAGCTGGAGCTCAAACTGTTTTATCGCGGACACAAGTCCGTGCGGCTGACGCAGGCCGGCGAGAATTTTTCCCGCACTGCGTCCCGAGTGATAAGCGAATTGTTTTCGGCGGAAAGCGCACTGAAAGCGAGCGCCGGCCGGCAGCGGCTGGTGGTACACAGCCTGCCGACGTTCACCATGCACTGGCTGATGCCGAAATTGGCAGTGTTCAACGAGATTCATCCGGAGGTCGCGATTGATATCACCACCGCCACTGGGGCCGTCGATCGCAATATGCCGTTTGACCTGGCGATCCGGCGCGATCCCGCGCACTTCTCCGGACTGAAAGCGATCCCTTTTTTGCAGGAAGACAGCCTGCTGGTCTGCAGCCAGAGCTATTTGCGCACCATGCCGATCAGCGCGCCAGACAATCTGGCCGAGCATACCGCCATTCGCATCCGCGCCCGTGAGGATTTATGGCACAGTTGGTTGAATACCTATCCGACGGCGCTGGACGCCTCGCCGCCGCCGCTGACGCTCGACCATACCTTCGCCGCCATTCAGGCGGCCGAAGACGGCCTGGGACTGGCCGTCGTGCCTTACCTGTTCTGCGCCAAACATCTGTCGTCTGGCCGGCTGGTGTCGCCTTTCCCAGCGTTGACTATCCGAACCGGCGTTTATTCCCTGCTGCTGCGCGATCGGGACGATGAGGTCGTGAGCCAATTCGCCGCCTGGCTGCAAACGTTCCAGGCGTAAGCGCCGTATCGGAAACGCGTCACCCTCCTGGACATGCGCGAGCGTTTCGCGCGTCCACTCGGTAAACCAGGCAAAGACATTCTCAGGCGTGGAGCGTCAGGCCTTTTATCGCCTTATCCACCGCTTTCTTCGGCCCGCGCAGCGCCAGGCCGACCAAATCCAGATTGTCCGCGTCTTCAGCGAGAAAAACCTGCCGGTTGGCTGCATCGTGCCCGGTCGCAAACATGGCGTGCACATAGGGAACCAACGTCAATTCCCGCTCCAGCCCTTTGCGATGCACATTTTGCAGGCCCGGCAGATCCGCGGCAAAAATCAGCATCGGCTGCCCGGAAATGCCGCCGTAGCGTCTGCCTTGCGCATCCACATAACACTCGCCGATGATTTCCGGGGCGGCGGCGGCGATGCCCGTCGCCAGAAAGGCCACCACATTCAGCCGCTGCCAGGTCTGCAGATCGTCGCGTACGATAAACGCTATCTTGGTATCAAACATGTTTCGCTCTACTCCGTTGTGCTCTTAAAATAAAAGCGCATCATCGGCGATGGGCGAATCAGCGGTATAGAACGTTTGTGCACTGACGTTGATAGGCCGCCGGCGATAAACGGTAGGCGCGCTGGAACCAGCGGCCCAAGTGGCTCTGATCGGCAAAGCCCACCTGCATCGCGACCTGCGCCGGTTCTTCCCCCTGCGCCAACAACAAGCGTGCAGCCCGCAGCCTCAGCCGGACCAGGTAAGCATGCGGCGACTGGCCGAAGGCCCGGGTGAACTGGCGAGTCAGGCGGAAGCGGTCCAGGCCGCACTGAAGCGCAAGTTCATCCAGGCTGGGGTTACCCGCCATGTGCTCGTGCAGGTAGTCTCGTAAGCGATTCATCACAATCAAAGCATCATCGCTTTGGGAAGTCGGCCTGACGCGAATATGCCGCGCCAAAAGCGTCAGCAGTTGATCCAGGCTTTGATCGCGCGCCAGCCGGCCTTCCCCCTGATGCAACGCAAAAAAAGCCTGTTGTATCGCGGTCGCCAGCATCGGATCGTCGGTCAACGTGCTGTGGAAGGCGCCTTCCAGCACAGAAACGTCCCCTAATCCGCGGCGGTTCATCGCATCGGAAACCCAATGCTGCGGCAGATAAAGCATGGCATAGGTAAACCCTTCGGCCTGCGGCGCATGACCATCGTGCACCGCGCCCGGCTCGATCAGCATGGCACGTCCCGGCCGGCTGGTATGCAAGGAACGATGACAGTTGAAACGTTGTAAACCTTGCTGCGTCACGCCCACCAGCATTTCGTCATGATCGTGGGGATCGTAGGCATGCCCCTGAAAGTGGGCATTGACGCTTTCGATGCCGGTTTCGTCATCGCGCCGCAGTTCCAGCCAGTCTTTGTGTTGATGATTAGATGCCATGCAGTCAGTCCGGAGTTCTGCCCATAGGAAAGAAGAAAACAGCTTACCCTGAGACGGTCACCGTTTCACGCTCATAACTCGCAGATGGCATAAGTGCCCTTACCGGCCGATTTCGCCTGATACATCGCGCCGTCGGCGCGGGTCAACAGCATCTCCTCCGTCACGTCAGTGTGTGAGGAAATCGCCGCCCCCAGGCTGGCGGACAGGCTCACCGTCTGCTGCCCGATCTGCGAAATATCAGCCAGCCGCGCCAACACGTTTTCGCAAAATTCGCTGACCTCGCGCTGCGGTTCCGCCAACGGCCACAGGATGACCGTGAATTCGTCACCGGCCAGGCGCGAAACGCTATGGCGCTCGCCGGCGCAGGCGCTGAGCAACCTGGCGAACGTCTTGAGGATCAGATCGCCGAAGTCATGGCCATAGCTGTCATTGAGGGCTTTGAAACCATCGAGATCGATGAACACCAGCGCCATTTGCCGCTGTTCGCAACAGGCCTGCACCGTGCTGGACAACCGACGCAGAAAAGCGCGGCGGTTGGTCAATCCGGTCAGCATGTCGTGCGTAGCATCGTACTCCAGCCGTTGCTGCAGGCGCTTCAACTCGGTAATGTCCATGGACAGAATGTAAAACCCCTGAGCCTCGCACGGCACCAGCGTAGTGTGGATCATCAGCAACCCCTTCTGGGTCTGGAGCTCATTTTCGAAGCTCACCATTTCCCCCGCCAGGGCCCTGTCTATCATCGGTTTCGCTATCTGATAAACGTTCTCCCCCATAAAATCGAGCACCGTCATTCCTCTAAGGCGGCTTTCTTCCAGGCCAAACCAGGTTTTATAGGCGCTGTTAGCGAACAGGTAGCGTTCATTACCGTCGATTTGGCTGATCAACGCCGGCATGTTGTCAGTAATGGCCCGCAGGCGTTCCTTCTCCGTGCTGAGCTGATATTCGGCGAGTACCCGGGTTTCAATCTCTTCGTTGAGTTTCTTGACGACCACGTTCAGCTCCCGCGTGCGGATTTCGACGCGTTGTTCCAGCTCGTGTTGCAGAGCGAACAGATCGGCCTCCGCCGCCTTGCGCTCGCTGATATCGACGATAACCGAGATGAAATGATCCGGTTTGCCGTTAGGCAGCCGGTTTAACGCCACCGTCAGCTGCACCCAGACGATCGAGCCATCGGCACGGAAATAGCGTTTCTCCAGCGAGTAAGTACTGATCTCGTTTCTCAGCAGTTGCTGCAGTTTTTCTAGATCGGTGTTGAGATCGAGCGGATAGGTAATGTCCTGAAAGGTGCGATCCATCAGCTCGCGCTCGGAATAGTGCAACATTTCGCAGATGCGCGGATTGACCCGCAGCCAATACCCCTGCAGCGACACCAGCGCCATCCCTACCGCCGCCTGGGCGAAGGTCTGTTCGAACAAGGCTTCCGAGCGTTGCAGGTTGGACTTCAGGTTTTCGGTATAGACATGGCGTTCAATGCTCTGCAGGTACTCTTCCACCACGGCGGCGAAGTCGTGCAGGTCGGCCACCTGTTCCGGAGAAAACGGCTGCGGCTGGCTGTCGATAATGCACAGGGTGCCGAGCGGCAAACCGTCGAGCGACAGCAGCGGTTGCCCAACGTAGAAACCGATTCGCGGCCCGCCGATCACCAGCGGATTGTCGAAAAAACGCGGGTCGTTGGCGGTATCGGGCACCACCAGCGCTTCACGTTGCAAGATCGCATGGCCACAAAATGAGATGTTACGCGGCGTTTCCCGGACATCCAGACCGTAGCGCGATAGAAACCATTGGCGATCCCGGTCGATCAATGACACCAGCGCAATGGTGACGCCGAAGTATTTCGCCGCCAGCCGTGTAATACGATCCAGTTTTTCCACCGAGTTCGAATCCAACACGTTCAGCGAGTTCAGTACCGACAGACGTTCGGCTTCGTTTTCGGGGAAGCAGGGTTCAAGCATGTTGTCTCCCATTGTGTCACCCACGGATCCGGCGCAGCCAGCCTGCGTGATTCCGTTCAGCCTATCCGTCGGTTAGCGGCAAATATCCTTGCCCATCATAGACTCACTCAGTATCAATCCGATTGCGCATTCTCGCCAGCTTTGCCGGGCGTTGCGTTTGCCACCGCGCTGCGCTACAGTCGTTCACAAGGTGATGGTGTTCCACCTTTCCCAACCGCCGCGTTCGCTCGAACCGGATGATGACGCCTGATATACAACTTCGCTTTATTTTTTAGGCAGGTATGTCAGGAGTCGCTATGAATGAAATCTCACGTCTTACCCCTTTTCCGTCCCAGCCTGATCTCGCCGTGCGGGAAATGCCGCTGTACGTTTTCGGCCATAAAAATCCCGACAGCGACAGCATCTGCAGCGCGCTGGTGGTCGCGGACTGGCTCAATCACCTCGGCAAACCGGCCGTCGCTTTCCGCCTTGGCGAATTGACGCCGGAAACCCGCTACATACTGGCCGCCGCCGGCGTACAAGCGCCTGCGCTGCTGAAAGGCGATCTCCGTGACCGCAAAGTCTGGCTGGTGGATTTTACCGACGTCGAACAAGGGCCGGCCTCATTGCCCGACAGCGATGTGGTCGGCGTTATCGATCATCACCGGCTGGGCACCTTGATCACCCGCAACCCGCCCGATGTCTGGATCCGCGCCGTTGGCTGTTGCGCCACCGTGATCCTGTCCATACTGGCGTCAGATACGCCGATGCCGCTTTCTTCCGCCCAGGCCACGCTGCTGCTGGGCGCGATTTTGAGCGATACCGTTGCGCTGAGCGCACCGACCACCACCGAACAGGATCGGGTGGCGGTCGCGCGGTTATGCGCAATCTCTCACGTTGACTATGACGCCTTCACTGCCGGATTGCTTGCCGCCAAAACCGATCTTTCGGGGCAATCCGCCCCGCAGTTGCTGCACCGTGACGCCAAGAATTACCGCATCCATAGCGTCTCGCTGCTGCTGTCGCAGATAGAAGTGCGGGCTATGAGCGATATCGATCCGCTGTTGCCCGCGCTGCAACAGGCGCTCGAGCAGGCTAAGCAGGAGGCCGGGCTGGAGATGGCCGCGCTGCTGGTTACCGATATCACCCGCCACCGCTCTACCCTGTATTTCTCGTCGAACCGGGTGCTCGCCATTCGGCAGGTGTCGCTGCCCGGCATGACGAGCCGGAAAAAAGAGGTTTTACCGTGGTTAACCCTACAGATTGCTAACGCAGGGAGATAAGTCATGTCGCTCTATCAACATGCTTTACTGCTGGTGCAGGATGAACGCGACGGCCGGCTGCTGTTACGCCATGCCGAACGCCTCAATCAGCAGATGAATACGCGCATTACCGTGGCGCACATCAGCGCCGACTATGCCGAGCTGGACTACCTCAGCGATGCACAAACCAAAGATCGCCAGTCCAGCGAGGTGATCGCTGCCAAAGCCATGCTCAGCCGGTTGGTGGAAGACTGCACAATCCCCCTGGAGGTGCGCGCAATTGTCAGTATTCACCGCTTCAAAGACATCGAGGCCCTGATTGCCCGTGAAGGCGTCGATCTGTTGCTGCTCGGCCATCAGAACCGTCCGTTCGGCGTCTTTGCCTCCTTCGGCTTCGAGTTCATTAACCATTTGTCGATCGACGTGCTGATAAAGCACGTGCCCACTCCCTAGAATGAGGTGATCATCCATGAGCTATGAAATTGAAAACGTAACCGCCAGAGAGATCCTGGATTCGCGCGGCAACCCCACCGTCGAAGTTGAAATGACTGCGGCAGGCGTCGTGGCACGGGCTTCGGTTCCCTCCGGCGCCAGCACCGGTTCACGCGAGGCGGTGGAACACCGCGACGGCGATCCGCACCGTTACGGCGGTAAAGGCGTTCAGGAAGCGGTGCAAAGCGTCAAAACGGCGATCAATGAAGCGCTGCGCGGGGTGGATGTACGCCAACAAGGGGAGATTGACCGCCGGTTGATCGCACTGGACGGCAGCGAGAACAAGAGCCGATTGGGGGCCAACGCCCTGCTCGGCGTTTCTCTGGCCGCAGCCCGCCTCGCGGCGCAATTGTCGCAGCTGCCGCTGTATCGTTATCTGGGCGGTCTCGGCGCCAACCTGCTGCCGGTGCCCTGCATGAATATCATCAACGGCGGCGTGCATGCCCGCTGGCAAGGTGCGGACTTTCAGGAATTTATGATAGCGCCGCTGGGCGCGCCGTCGCTGCGCGAGGCCGTGCGCTGGGGCAGTGAAGTTTATCAGGCGCTGCGCCAAATTCTGTTGGAGAAAGGCCTGTCGGTCGGCGTTGGCGACGAAGGCGGTTTTGCGCCGGCGGTTGCCTCGAACCGGCAACCGCTGGAGCTGATCGTACAGGCGATAGAGAAAGCCGGTTATCAACCGGGAGACGATATCGCCATTTGCATGGACCCGGCCTCGAGTGAATTCTATGCCAACGGCAAATACCGCCTGCGCAGCGAAAACGCTGAACTGGATGCCGAACAGATGACGGCCTATTACCAGCGGCTGGTGCAAGATTTTCCCATCGTGCTGATTGAAGACGGTTTGGCCGAGGACGACTGGGCGGGCTGGCGCATTCTCAGCGACGCCCTGGGCGATCAGGTGGAACTGGTCGGTGACGATCTGTTCGTCACCAACGTGAAATACATCCAGCGCGGGATTGATGAAAGATTGGCCAATGCGGCGCTGATCAAGCTGAACCAGATTGGCACGCTGAGCGAAACTTTCGCCGCCGTGCAGCTTTGCCAGGCAAATGGCTGGGGCGCCTTTATCTCACACCGCAGCGGCGAAACCGTCGACAGCTTTATCGCCGATATGACGGTTGCGATGCGAGCTGGCCATGTGAAAACCGGCGCGCCGTGCCGCGGCGAGCGGATCGAAAAATACAATCAGCTGATGCGCATCGAAGACCAATTGGGCATCGCGGCGGTATATGCCGGGCGCGCCGCCTTTAAACACCGTTAATCTTTGCAGGCCGGCCACGCACCGGCCTGTTTTTCATTTTTTGCGCGGCATAATCCCGCCACGCCGGATTCCAACAGAATACGCCGCGTCGCCATCAACGTCTCACGCTGCTCGTTCAGCGTCGCCATCATCCGCTCGATTTCCGCCAGCCGGCTGTCGACGCCCTGTATCAACCCATCCTGATAGGCGCTGCCCTGCAGCGCCAATACCCCGCGGATCGCCTGCAGCGAAAACCCCAGATTCTGGCCGATTTGGATCAGGTGCAGCCGCTCCAGCGCGCTTTCGCTATACACCCGATATCCGTTAACGCCGCGCACCGCTTTGGGCAGCAGACCCTGCTGTTCGTAGTAACGTATCGCCGAGGCGGCCATGCCGGCGCGCTCCGCCAACTCTCCGATTTTCATGCCCTATTGACCTTAAAGTTAACTTTAACCCTAGTATAGCGCCATTCCCCCTGCGACAGGAACGTACCCGATGTTTACCCCACTGATTCTGCCCAACGGCAGCCGCTTACCCAACCGTCTGGCCAAGGCCGCGTTGGAAGAAAATCTGGCCGATGAAGGCCAACTGCCCGGCCCCGCGCTATGGCGCCTGTATCGCCACTGGGGTATCGGCGGTGCCGGCCTCATCATCACCGGCAACGTGATGATCGACGGACGCGCCATGACCGGCCCCGGCGGCGTAGTGCTGGAACAGGATACGCCGCTCGAGGCGTTCAAAACCTGGGCGGCGGCCTCGCGCCAAGAAGGCGCACAGGTATGGATGCAGCTCAGCCACCCGGGCCGGCAGGTGATGGCCAACATGGGCGGTAACGCCTGGGCGCCCTCCGCCATCCCAATGGCGATGGGCAAGTACAGCAAGCAGTTTGCCCCGCCGCAGGCCATGAGCGAAGCGCAGATTGCCGAGGTGATCGCCCGCTTCGCCGCCAGCGCGCACGCCGCCGAACAGGCCGGGTTTACCGGCGTGCAGCTCCATGCGGCGCACGGCTACCTCATCTCCCAGTTCTTGTCGCCGTTGTCCAACCAGCGCAGCGATCGTTGGGGGGGCGAGCTGGCGAATCGCGCCCGCCTGCTGCTGGAGGTGGTGCGCGCGGTGCGCCAGCGTGTCTCGCCAGGCTTTTGCGTGGCGGTCAAACTGAACTCCGCCGATTTTCAGCGTGGCGGCTTTTCGCCGGACGAGGCCCGACAGGTATTGTTGATGCTCAACGAACTGCCGGTCGATCTGGTGGAGTTGTCAGGCGGGAGTTATGAGAGCCCGGCGATGCAGGGCGAAGCGGCGGACGACAGCACCCTGGCGCGCGAAGCCTATTTTCTGACCTTCGCCCGCGATCTCGCCGCAGTGGCCCGCATGCCGGTGATGACTACTGGCGGCATCGCCCGCCCGTCGGTGGCGCAACGGGTGCTGAACAGCGGCATCGCGGTGGTCGGCATCGCCACCGCCATGGCGGAAATTCCCGATCTGCCGCACCGCTGGCAAACCGGCGAAGCCCCTCATGCGCTGCCCGCACCGGTAAAATGGCGCGATAAAACGCTGACGCTGCTCGCTCGTATGGCGCTGATCAAGCGCCGCATGCACGCCCTGAGCCGCGATCGGACGCGCAACGTGCGTTACTCCCCGCTGTGGTCGCTGCTCATCGACCGGTGGCGCACCCGCCGCACTCTGCGGCGCTATCACGCCTGGTTACGACAACGTTAATAACCGCGGTGCCGGCAGACTCGCCGGCACCGCACAAAAATCCCGCTTTTTTGATCGCGCTACGTAAAATCTGCAAGAAATCACCACTCTGGGTACTGCGCTTTTAACGCTCGACCGCTTATATTCATCACAAATTTTGTGTATATAACCGCTATAGGACTTAAGGTGGTGAATAGATGAAAATAAGCCGCTATTTTCTATTTATGTTATTAATCGGAAATTCACCTTAATAATAAATGCATTAAAGAAGTAGCCAAAGGAAAGCAGAAAAGGATTTTTACGCAATGTTAAAGAAATGTTATTTTTTGCTGGCAAAACCAACGGTCAACAAATCAACAACATATTGATGAGCCTAAGAAAAAACTAAACAATTCAAAACAAAATCGGCTATTGAGTCCCAGGCAAAAAAGCCATATATTGGTCGCGCTTTTCACAAGGCAGTTACTTTTCTAATTCATTAATTCAATCGTTGCGTCTTGAGACCTTCGGTTGTAGGAGAGATATGATGACGGATAAAGTCCGTATTGATACTTTAGTTGCAAACTCATTAAACGGAAACAATGAAACCTATTTGGCGCGTCAAGCCGAATTTGAGTCGAATGTTAGGAGTTATCCGCGCAAATTGCCGTTGGCAATTGCGAAAGCCCAGGGCGTTTGGATCACTGATGTTGAGAATAATCAATATCTTGATTGCCTGGCCGGGGCGGGAACGTTGGCTCTTGGACATAATCACCCCGACGTCCTGCAAAGCATCCAAAATGTCATTACCAGCGGCTTGCCGTTACATACTCTCGATCTCACGACCCCGTTGAAAGATCGTTTCTCCGATTACCTGCTCTCTCTGTTGCCTGGCGAAGGCAAAGGGTATTGCCTGCAGTTCTGCGGCCCGTCCGGCGCCGATGCGGTGGAAGCCGCGCTGAAGCTGGCGAAAAAGCACACCGGCCGTTCCGGCGTGATCAGCTTCTCCGGCGGCTATCACGGCATGACCCACGGCGCGCTGTCGGTCACCGGCAACCTGTCGCCGAAGGCGGCGATCAACGGCATGATGCCGGAAGTGCAGTTCATGCCTTATCCGCATGAATACCGCTGCCCGCTGGGCATCGGCGGCGAAGCTGGCGTCAAGGCGCTGACCTACTACTTCGACAACCTGGTTAACGACGTGGAAAGCGGCGTGCGTAAACCGGCGGCGGTGATCCTGGAAGCCGTTCAGGGCGAAGGCGGGGTTAACCCGGCGCCGGCCGAGTGGCTGCAGCGCATCCGCAAAGTGACGCAGGAGCATGGCATTCTGCTGATCATCGACGAAGTTCAGGCTGGTTTCGCCCGTACGGGCAAGCTGTTCGCCTTCGAACACGCCGGCATCGAGCCGGACATCATCGTGATGTCGAAAGCGGTCGGCGGCGGCTTGCCGCTCGCGGTGCTGGGCATCAAAAAAGAGTTCGATGCCTGGGAACCGGGCCACCACACCGGCACCTTCCGCGGCAACCAGCTGGCGATGGCCACCGGCCTGACCACCCTGCAGTACCTGAAAGAGCATAAGGTCGCCGATAAAGTGGCCGCTCAGGGCGAATGGCTCAAAGGCAAGCTGACCGAGCTGCAGAAACGTTATCCGGTGATCGGTCACGTCCGCGGTCTGGGCCTGATGATCGGCATCGAGATCGTCAAGCCGAACGAAGCGCAGGATCACATGGGCTGTTACCCGGCCGATGGCGAGCTGTCCGCGCTGCTGCAGAAAAAATGCTTCGAATCCGGCTTGATCCTGGAGCGCGGCGGGCGCAACGGCTGTGTGCTGCGCCTGTTGCCTTCCCTGCTGATCACCAATGATGAGCTGGGTATTTTCCTGGATAAATTTGAGCAGGCGCTGTTGGCCGCCGGCGTCAAGCCTGTCTGATTGGAGCGAATGACCGCGATGTCCAAGTTAAACCCGATTCTGGCTTCCTCGGCGCACAGCGCCGAGGCTTACCGCCAGGCGATCGCACAGAGCAGTGAAGCCGTCGTGCAGTGGCTGCAACAGCCCGAGATGTATCAGGGCAAAAGCGTTGCCGAACTGCGCGAGCGCATCCAGCTAGACTTTACCCCGCAAGGCCTGGGCAACCAGGCGGCGATCGAGCGCGCCATCGAGTACTTTTTGAAAGACAGCCTGTCGGTGCACCACCCGCAGTGCGTGGCGCACCTGCACTGCCCGAGCCTGGTGATTAGCCAGGCTGCCGAAGTGCTGATCAACGCCACCAACCAGAGCATGGACTCCTGGGATCAGAGCCCGTCGGCCACGCTGATCGAAATGAAATTGATCGAGTGGCTGCGCGCCCAGGTCGGTTACCCGTCCGGCGACGCCGGGGTGTTCACCAGCGGCGGCACCCAGAGCAACCTGATGGGGCTGATGCTGGCGCGCGACGCGTTCTTCGCGCGTCAGGGCCACTCCGTGCAGCAGGACGGTCTGGTGGGCGATCTGCGCAAGCTGAAGGTGTTCTGTTCTGAAAACGCCCACTTCTCGGTGCAGAAGAACATGGCGCTGATGGGCCTCGGCTATCAGTCCGTCACCCTGGTGAAAACCGATCGCTTCGCCCGCATGGACGTGAACGATCTGGCGGAAAAACTGGCGCAGGCCAAGGCCAACGGCGAGCAGGTGATGGCGATTGTCGCCACCGCCGGCACCACCGACGCCGGTGCCATTGACCCGCTGCGCGACATCGCGCGGCTGGCGGCGGAGCAGCAGATTTGGGTGCACGTGGATGCGGCCTGGGGCGGCGCGCTGCTGCTTTCCGAGCAGTACCGCGACTACCTGGACGGCCTGGAGCTGGTGGACTCCATCACCCTGGACTTCCATAAACAGTTCTTCCAGACCATCAGCTGCGGCGCCTTCTTGCTGAAAGACGAGCGCCACTACGAGCTGATGCGCTATCAGGCGGCCTACCTGAACTCCGAGTTCGACGAAGCGCAAGGCGTGCCGAACCTGGTGTCCAAGTCGCTGCAGACCACCCGCCGCTTCGATGCGTTGAAGCTGTGGATGGGGCTGGAAGCGCTCGGGCAGAAGCAATACGCCGAGATCATCGATCATGGCGTGACGCTGGCGCAACAGGTGGCGCGCTACATCGCCGATCAAGAAGCACTGGAACTGGTGATGCAGCCGCAGCTGGCCAGCGTGTTGTTCCGCTACCGTCCGGCGCAGCTGGCGGCGAACGGCGATGCGGCCGTCGCGCTGTTCAACCAGCGTATCGGTGACGCCCTGTTGGAATCGGGCCGCGCCAACGTCGGCGTGACCGAGTTCGATGGCGTGACCTGCCTGAAGATGACGCTGCTGAACCCGATCGTGACGCTGGAAGACATCAAGCTGTTGCTGGCGCTGGTCGAGAAAACCGCCCAGCAGCTGCCCGCGTAACCCTCTGCCACTGCGCATTAAAAGCCGATAACCCCAGGTTATCGGCTTTTTTATCGCGCTCACGCCGTGCGCGTATTCAATCCGTTGACATGTTTTCCCAGGATGTCGCTTGTAGGTCCAGATCGATTTCCAGCGTTTCCAAAAAGCGCGCCGTCATCATGTAGTGCCCAATCATTAATGCCAGTTCAGCCAGTTGAACCTCGTCATAATAGCGCCTGACCGCGTTAAATGTGTCGGCAGAGACCTTCACCTGCTTCACGCATTCATCGACAAAATGCAAGATGGCCGTCCCTCTGGCGTCGATGCCCACACCCTGCTCTATTTTCTCGATGTCGTCATCGCACCACCCCGCAAGGATCGCCAGCGGATAGTGTTGCATACGCTCATAAGCGCTGTGGCTTAACGCGCCAACCCTTAATATGATCATTTCCCGATCTTTATCACACAGTCGCCCGGCCGGAAAAGAAGCGCCCAGGGACAGATATCCCTGCGCCGAACGGCTGGTTTTCAACAGACCCAGCGTAAGATTGGCGGGAAAACGGGCATATTGCTGCTGCTGCTCAGCCGTTAATTCACTCACTGCCGGCAGTTTTATTCTGGCCATCGCTTATTCTCCCGCTTGAGCTTCGATAATTGCAACCGGCCGAGCCCAGCCGGCGGATGCCTTATAAACCTTCACCGGCAGACTGATCACGTTAAATCCACAGGGCGGCAGCAATTCAAGATTGCACAGTTTTTCAATCTGGCAATAAGGATATTGACTGCCGGCATAGTGCCCTTCCCAAATAAACGAAATATCGCCGCTTTGTTCAAATTTGGTGCGCGTATGGCTGAATGGCGCGTCCCAGCTCCAGGCATCGGTGCCCACCACCCTGACGCCGCGTTCAGTAAGATACAGCGTCGCTTCACGGCCCATGCCGCAACCGCGATGAATAAAATCTTCGCTGCCGTAACGCCCGCCGGCCGCCGTGTTGACCAAGACAATATCGCCGGCGGCGATAGGATGGCCGATCCTCGCTAATTCACGCTCAATATCATGCGCAGTGGCCACATAACCGTCGGGAAAATGCCGAAAATCCAATTTGACGCCAGGGCCGATACACCATTCCAGCGGTATTTCATCAATGGTCTTTGACGCCGAGCCGTCATCCATATGCGAATGGTAGTGATAAGGGGCGTCCATATGCGTCCCCGCATGGGTGCTCATGCGGACAAACTCCACCGCCCAGCCCTCCTGACGCGGCAACTCCCGGGGATCCAGACCGGGGAATGATTCCGCCAGCTGCAACGCTCCGCGCTGGTTATCAACATACTCGATTTCCGGCAGAAAACTTTCCGGATCGGAGGCGATCCCGCTCATCAGCGGCACCGAAAGATCAATGATTTTGCCGTACATAGGGTTACCTTTACCCAGGGGAATGACCTGCCCAGAGTAAGCTTTCCCCATAGAATAGAAATGCCGATTATCAGACAACTTATTGTTATAATAGGAAGGCGCAGCCATAAGCGGACAGGAAGGCGTCATGAAGCCGTCAGAATTGACCGGGGAAGCCCCAATATCGATTTGGTTCAGAAATAAATCCTGGCCGGCAGGAACGCAATTCCCTTTGCAAGCGTTGCCTTGGGGAAAACTGATGTATTCCATGAAAGGGTTGGCGGAAATAAATATTGAGAACAATATTTATTTATCCACACCAGAATATGCTATTTGGCTCCCCGTTAATACTGAACATGAATCCGTTGCAAAGAGTGCAATTGACTATGTCATTCTTCATGTCAGTCCCCCGCTATGCCAACCCTTACCGAGCAAACCGCAAACCCTGCGGCTGAATAAGATCGTCAAAGCGGTGCTGGCCGATTTTTCAGAAAGGCTTATTGGCTATCCGCACACGCCTCAGGACCAGACGCTGGTTACCGCGTTGCTTGAGCAGCTGGCGCTGTCGGAGCGTTTTGACAGCTACCTGCCGCTCGGCAGCGATGACGTTGTCAAGATCATGACCGAAAAAATGAGCGCCGCGCCGCACGATCTCAACACCCTGACACAATGGTCGGGCATGCTGGGCTTGAGTGAGCGTACGCTGTCGCGGCGATTTCTCGCCGCTACCGGCATCTCTTTCAATGAATGGAAGCTGAGAAGCAAAACCCTCATGGCGATGACGCTGTTACAGGAAGGGAAAGCCGTCAAATATGTCGCCTCTACCCTGGGATATAACGATCCGTCCGCGTTTATCGCCATGTTCAGACGGCAAACGGGCCAGTCCCCCTCCGGTTTTTTAGCGGTAAGTCATGGCACAGCGAAAACAGGCTCAGGCATAATGCATGGCGACTGATGCAGCATTCGCACGCACAAACTGCATCGAACGCCTTCCCCCCTATTCAGCACGACAGGATGCGCACGCATGACCGACCCTGATTTCAACCTGCTGATCGCACTCGACGCGCTGCTGACGGCGGGCAGCGTTGCCGGCGCGGCGCGGCGTCTCGGTTTAAGCGCCTCGGCGATGAGCCGCACCCTCAGCCGGCTGCGCACGGCCACCGGTGATCCTCTGTTGGTGCGCGCCGGCCGTCATATGGTGCTGACGCCCTATGCCGAAACGCTGCGCGAGCGGGCGCGGCACGCGACGTTCGAAGCCCGCGCTGTGTTGCGTCCGGCGCAGGGAGCATTGGATCCCGCCGCGCTGGATCGTACCTTCACGCTGCGCGCCAATGACGGCTTCGTCGAGGCCTTCGGCCCGGCGCTGATCGCCGCCGCCGCCGAACAGGCGCCGCGGGTGCGGTTGCGCTTTGCGCCCAAGCCGGAGAAAAGCGACCGCCCCCTGCGTGAAGGTCTGGTCGATCTGGAGATCGGCGTATTGGGTGACATGGGCCCGGAAATCCGCCTGCAGGCGCTGTTCCGCGATCGCTTCGTTGGCGTGATGAGAACCGCACATCCGCTGGCGCAACAGCCAGAGATTGGCGTCGCCGACTACGCCGCCTGCGGCCACGTGGTGGCCTCGCGCAGCGGGCGCATTCTCGGGCCGGTAGATGCCGCGCTGGCGGAGCTGGGGCTGGCACGCCATATCGCCGCCGTGGTGCCAAGCTTTCCCGCCGCGCTGGCGGTGGCGCAAGCCTCGAACCTGTTGGCGTTGCTGCCCACCTCTTTCCTGCAGGCTCAACCTGCCGATGGCCCGCTGCGCGTCTTCGAGCTGCCGGTGAAAACGCCGCCCATTACCGTCTCGCAAATGTGGCACCCGCGCCTGGACGCCGAGGCGGATCACCGCTGGCTGCGGCAGTTGGTGTTGTCGGTTTGTCATTAAAGAAAAACGGAGTGACATCGTCACTCCATTCATAGCCGTAGGGTAAACAGCGAAGGTTTAAACAGATAATGGGAATTTCAGGAGGAATATCCCTGAAATCCCACGGGCAAGGAGCATTAGCTATCGCAACGGCCGCCCTTGGCAAGCTTTACCGCAACTTTAGAAATAACACGTTTGCCTTCATCCTCTGTCGATTGACTCAGACCGGCACCGCCGACGAATACACCCATCTTAATATATTGTCTTACGAAGTAATTTTTCCCCGCTTCGGTATAAATGGAAAGATCGTTAGGAGAGAATTCAGATTCGGTAGAGATTTTATGCTGTTGTCCGCCGTCAACCTGGGTATAGAAAAACGTTTTATCCGCGGTCTCACCCACGCATTTGCCGTCAAGATAAACATCTTTCTTCAACGCCTTGCCGACAAAACTGTCACGATAAATATAGAGGCCCGCTTTGTTTTCATCCAACGCAGGGAAGCTTTTGGCATGCGCTGATTCTTGATCTGTTGCGAGAGGGATGCTTGCACACCCGCTTAATAATAATGCGCTCGCCAGTGAGGCGGAGAGGAGTAGTCTTTTGGTCATGATCAATCCTTCGGTATAAAAATGTAGCAAGGAACAACGCTTAATTCACTGTGAACATTTAATTATCACATTAAATATAACCAACAGTTATTATATTGATAGTGGCGAAATTCATTTTCAAACAGTGAGTTAGGGGGGAGCGTGCCCAACACACAAGCGATAACGATATTGCCACAAATAAAATTTGATTCAAGAAATCAATGTCTAAAATATTACAGAACCATCAATTTTATTGGCATAATCAACGCTGATCCACACGTTTAAATTACCTTGACCGCTGGCTGAAAATAATTTCGGTCAGGTTAATCTCCGTATGTTCACTGCATTCGAATCTCCCCATCGAGCGAGGGTTGTTCCCCCTCGCTCGATGGGAGAACATAGCGTTCACGATGCCTGACTCAGTGAAACGCCCATGACGCTTCCCCCTCTCTGGCCGGTCTTCGACGGCCATAACGACCTGCTGCTCAATCTGTGGCTGCAGCATGACGACGATCCGGTCGCCGCCTTTTATTCCCGCGTCACGCCGGGCCACCTCGATTTCTCCCGCATGCGGCGCGGCGGATTTTTCGGCGGGCTGTTCGCGGTATTTATTCCTCCGGTCAGCTATATCGCCCAGATGCGTAATCAAACGCAGGACGAGGCGCAGGCCGCCTTCGATCCGCTGGCGATCGCCGAACGGCAGATCGCCATCCTGCAGCAGCTGGAGCAGGCTTCTCAGGGGCAGCTGCGCATCTGTCGCACCGCCACCGAAATAGAACAGTGCCGCCTCAACCGGCAAATCGCCGCGGTGCTGCATATCGAAGGCGCCGGCATGATCGATGCAGAACTGACGCAGTTGGAGGCCTTCTACCGGCTGGGCGTGCGCAGCATCGGGCCATTCTGGAATCTGCCAAACGCCTTTGGTACCGGCGTCAGCGGGTCGTTCCCCGGCTCACCCGATACCGGCCCCGGCCTGACGCCGGCCGGCGAGGCGCTGATCCGTGCCTGCAATCAGCGCCGCATCATGATAGACGTCTCGCACATGAACGAGAAAGCCTTCTGGCAAACCGCCGCGTTGAGCACCGCACCGCTGGTCGCTACCCACTCCAATGCCCATGCCCTCTGCCCGCAGCCACGCAACCTGACCGACGCGCAGCTGGACGCCATCGCCCAGAGCGGCGGGATGGTCGGCGTCAATTTCGGCACCGCCTTCCTGCGGGCGGACGGTAAACGTGACAGTGCAACGACCGGCTTAACAGAAATTGTTAAACACGTTGAGTATTTGATCGCTAAACTTGGTGAAGATCGCGTGGGGTTTGGCTCTGATTTTGACGGGGTCAACGTACCGCAACCGTTGGAGGACGCCGCAGGCCTGCCGCGCCTGACGCAAGCGCTGGCGCAGGCCGGGTTCGATAACCGGCTGCTGGAGAAGCTGACCTGGCGCAACTGGCTGAACGTGCTCGCCGCCACCTGGGGTGAATAACCCGGTTACGCTTTAAAGGTTGCGATCTCCGTCACATTTCGCCAACATTGTGCCGGCCGAATGCGAACGTTTCTCATTGGGTTCGACATATTACGATGCATGCTAAGGAGCACCGCTATGACTACCTGGACTAAACCTGAGTTTGTTGACCTGCGTCTGGGGCTGGAAGTAACGCTGTACATTTCCAACCGTTAATCGCCCGTCTGCCCGCCCTTCGCGCGGGCATTTCTTTCCCTCTCTTTCTGGTTTAGACATGCAGATAAAAGTTCTCGGCTCGGCGGCGGGCGGCGGCTTTCCCCAGTGGAATTGCAACTGCGACAACTGTCGGGGCGTTCGCGACCACAGCATCAGCGCCACGCGCCGCACGCAGTCCTCCATCGCCGTCAGCGACGACGGAAAAAACTGGGTACTGTGCAACGTTTCTCCGGACATTTGCCATCAGCTGTTGGCCTCGCCCGAATTGAATAATCCCGACGTGCTGCGCGGCACCGGCATTGGCGCGATCGTGCTGACCGACAGCCAGATCGATCACAGCGCGGGCTTACTCAATTTGCGTGAGGGCTGTCCGCATCACGTCTGGTGCACGCCTGAAGTACATGACGATCTCAGCACCGGCTTCCCGGTGTTTCCCATGCTCTCCCACTGGAACGGCGGGCTGATTCACCATCCGGTGACGCCCGGCGAGCCGTTCCACACGGCGGTCTGCCCGAACGTGCGCTTTACCGCCATTCCGCTGCTCAGCAACGCGCCGCCTTATTCGCCGTATCGCGATCGCCCGCTGCCGGGCCACAACGTGGCGCTGTTTATCGAAGATACCGCGCGCGGGGTCGGGTTGCTGTACGCACCGGGCCTGGGCGAGCCGGACGAGGCGCTGATGCCGTGGCTGCGCCGTGCGGACTGTCTGCTGATCGACGGCACGCTGTGGCGCGACAACGAGCTGGCCAACGCCGGCGTGGGCCGCAATACCGGCAAGGACATGGGGCATCTGGCGCTGGCGGAAGAACACGGGCTGGCGGCCCTGCTCGCCACCTTGCCCGCCAGGCGCAAAATCCTGATCCACATTAACAATACCAACCCTATCCTCAATGAAGACTCGGCAGAGCGGCAAAGCCTGACCGCCGCCGGCATTGAAGTGAGCTGGGACGGCATGAATATCGAACTGTAGGGAACCGCCATGACGCAATCACTCCCCCTTGACCCACAGGCGTTTGAAGCGGCGCTGCGCGCCAAAGGCGCTTATTACCATATCCACCACCCGTACCACATCGCGATGCACAACGGCGAAGCGACCCGCGAGCAAATCCAGGGCTGGGTGGCCAACCGGTTCTACTACCAGACCAGCATTCCGATTAAGGATGCGGCGATCATGGCCAACTGCCCACAGCCGGAAACCCGCCGCAAATGGGTACAGCGCATCCTGGATCACGACGGCTACGGCGGCAGCGAAGGCGGCATCGAGGCCTGGCTGCGCCTGGGCGAAGCCGTCGGGCTGCAGCGCGACACCCTGCTCTCTGAAGAGTTGGTGCTGCCGGGCGTGCGTTTTGCGGTGGACGCCTATGTCAATTTCGCTCGCCGCGCTTGCTGGCAGGAAGCGGCCTGCAGCTCGCTGACCGAACTGTTCGCGCCGCAGATCCACCAATCGCGCCTCGACAGCTGGCCGCAGCACTACCCGTGGATCGACGCCGCCGGTTACGATTATTTTCGCAGCCGTCTCGGCCAGGCCAACCGCGATGTGGAACACGGCCTGGCGTTGGCGCTGGACTATTGCGACACCGTGGAAAAGCAGCAGCGCATGCTGGAGATCCTGCAGTTCAAGCTGGATATTCTGTGGAGCATGCTGGACGCCATGAGCATGGCCTATACCCTGAACCGCCCGCCTTACCACAGCGTGACCGCCGCGCGGGTCTGGCACAACCAGAGGCTGGTGTAATGACGCTGAACCCTGAGCACACCCCCGTCTTCCGCCGCGGCTACCGCCTGCAATGGGAACAGGTGCAAAACAGCCATGTGATCCTCTACCCGGAAGGCATGGCCAAGCTGAACGACAGCGCCGCCGCCATCTTGCAGTTGGTCGACGGCCACACCACGCTGAACGGCATCATCGCGCAGCTGAACGCCCGCTTCCCCGGCGCCGAGGGGTTGGCAGATGACGTGCTGGAATTTTTCCAGCGCGCCTACGAACAAAAATGGGTGACCTTCCGTGACTGAAGCACGCGCGCCGGCGGTGAACCCGCCGCTCTGGCTGCTGGCGGAGCTGACCTACCGCTGCCCGCTGCAGTGCCCCTATTGCTCCAACCCGCTCGATTTTGCCGCGCAGGAAAAAGAACTGACTACCGCGCAGTGGATCGAGGTGTTTCGCCAGGCGCGGGCGATGGGCAGCGTGCAGCTCGGTTTTTCCGGCGGCGAGCCGCTGGTGCGTAAAGACCTGCCCGAGCTGATCGCCGCCGCGCGCGATCTCGGCTTTTACACCAACCTGATCACTTCCGGCATCGGCTTGACCGAGAAGAAGCTGCAGACCTTCGCCGACGCCGGGCTGGATCATATCCAGATCAGCTTTCAGGCCAGCGACGAAACGCTGAACGCCGCGCTGGCGGGCTCTGCCAAGGCGTTTCAGCAGAAGCTGGCCATGGCCAAGGCGGTCAAGGCGCTCGGCTATCCGATGGTGCTCAACTTCGTGCTGCATCGCCATAATATCGGCCAGATCGACCGCATTATCGAACTGGCGATCCAGCTGGACGCCGACGACGTCGAGCTGGCGACCTGCCAGTTCTACGGCTGGGCGCACCTCAACCGCGAGGGCCTGCTGCCGACCCGCGAGCAGATCGCCGACGCGGAAGCGGTGGTGAAACGCTACCGCGAACGCATGGCCGCCGAGGGCAAGCTGGCCAACCTGCTGTTCGTCACGCCGGACTACTACGAGGAGCGCCCCAAAGGCTGCATGGGCGGCTGGGGCGCCATCTTCATGAGCGTGACGCCAGAAGGCATGGCGTTACCCTGTCACAGCGCTCGTCAGTTACCGATCGCCTTCCCGTCGGTACTGGAGCACGATTTGCAGCATATCTGGTACCACTCGTTCGGTTTTAACCGCTATCGCGGCTATGACTGGATGCCGGAGCCCTGCCGTTCCTGCTCGGAGAAAGAGCAAGACTACGGCGGCTGCCGCTGTCAGGCGTTCATGCTGACCGGCAACGCCGACAACGCCGATCCGGTATGCGGCAAATCGCCGCACCACGGCACCATTCTGGCGGCGCGGGAAGCGGCGAACCTTTCGCAGATCGGTATCGATCAGCTGCGTTTTCGCAATCAGACCAACTCCCGTCTGATCTTCAAGGGTTGACGATGACACTCGCCGCCGCTTCGTGGCAGTTCGAGAACGGTTTGGCCGTCAAGGCGATAAGCGACCCTGCTGTCGGCTGCGCCGCCGCGCTGGTGCGCATTGAGGCGGGCAGTTTTCAGGCGCCCGTCGCCTGGCCGGGCCTGGCGCACCTGCTGGAGCATATGTTGTTTCGCGGCAGCGCGAACTTCAGCGCGCAAGAGGGCCTGATGAGCTGGGTACCGTCGGTCACTGGCCGACTGAACGCCACCACCCAGGCTACGCAAACCGCGTTTTTCTTCGAGGTGGGCACCGAACATTTGGCGCAGGGGTTGGCGCGGCTAAGCGATATGCTCGCCGCCCCACAGCTGGCGACCGAGGCGATTGAGCAGGAGATCGAGGTCATCGACGCCGAATACCGCCTGCTGCGCGCCGAGGTAGAAACCCGCTGCGAAGCGGCGCAGCGGCAGATGTTCGGCGGCCTTGGTGCAATGCATCGCTTTCATATCGGCAGCCGCGCCGCTTTCGGCAACGACATTTCCGCGTTGCAGCAGGCGCTGCGGCAGTTTCACCAGTGCTATTTTCGCGCGCCAAACATGACGCTGTGGCTGCAAGGCCCGCAATCGCTGGCGCAGCTGCATGCGCTGGCACAGCGCTACGGCAGCCGCTTGCCATCGTGCAGCGCCATACCGCACGAAGCCTCACCGTCGCTGACCGCTGCGAAAGATTACACCCTGTCTCTTCCCGGCACGCCGCAGCTGAGGCTGGTGTTTGCCCTGTCGCGTTCCCATTCACGCGGTTGGCTGCGGCGGCTGGAGCGCCTGCTGTTGGACGAAGCCCCCGGCGGGCTGCTGGCGCGGCTGCGCGCTCAGGCGTGGTGTGACGCCGTTCGGCTGGATTATTCGCGCTGCAGTGAGAACAACGCCCTGCTGAGTTTTATCTTTACCGTTAATCACGGTTCAGCCGCTGAAGCTGCCCACATCGAAAGCGCCCTGCTGGCGTGGCTACAGGCGCTGCAGGTGCTGACACCGGCTCAGCTTGCGCATTACGAGCGGCTGGCAAATCGCGATTTCCACCGTTTGGCGCCGCTCGATCAGCTGCGGGCCAGAGCGCTTGGGCTACCGCCGGTGGAGCCGAACGACGATTGGCCGCGGCATATTGCGGCGCTGATTAGCGCGCCGCGCCGTCGCCTGGCCGTGCGGCCTGATGGCCACGGCGAAACCCGTGAAATTCAAGGGCTGCCGCTGGCGCTTGGCCCCTTCGCCGGCGCCGCGCTGACGTCTGCCGCGGAACCTTTCCGCTTTTTCGCCACCTCGGCGGCGCTGCTTAGTCCGACCTTGCCTTCCGGCCTGGCGCCGCTGCGGCATCTGCTCCCCGGCGAAGCGCAGCCTGTGCTGCTGCTGCGGCCGGCGCCGTCGAGCCGCTTCAGCGATGGACAGGCCTACGGCTTACAGGCGGCGCTGCGCACCGGGGCGGCAGAACTGGCGCATCGGGAGGGACATTTGAGCTTCGAGCGCCATCAGGGCGTGTGGCTGCTGCAACTGGCGGGCAGCCACGCGCTGATCTGCCACGGGCTGAGTGAGGTGAACCGAGCGCTGGCGGTGTTGCCGCCGACCGTTCTCAGCGAAGCGGCGAGAAACCTGCGCCATACGCAGCTGAAAGAACAAAGCGATATCGCCATTCGCCGCCTGTTAGCGCAATTGCCGGCGGCGCTCAGTGCGCCAACCGAAGCAGCACAATGGCATGCCACCTTGATCGGCGGCGATGGCGAGTTAAAACGGCAGCTGTCGCACCTGCTGTACGACTTCCCCTATTTCGTGGCCGCGGAGCCGCCGCTGCCGACACATCAACATCATTGCCCCATCACGCTGACGGAAAGCGGCGCCGAAAGTGCCTTACTGCAGTTTTACCCGCTGCAAAACGATGAAGCCGAAGGCCGTTGGGCGCTGCGCGTGCTGGCCCAGCTTTACGCGCCGCGCTATTTTCAGCGGCTGCGCGTGGAACGCAACGTGGGTTACGTGGTGCAATGCGCCTTCCACCGCTGCGCCGATGCCGAAGGCATGCTGTTCGCGCTGCAATCCCCGACGTTCACCGTTGAACAGCTGAGGCAGTTAACCGACGAATTCTTATTGCAGATGCGTCATGAGTTGCCGCATGTTAGCGCGGGTGAACTGGCGCAAATACAACAGGCGACGCAACAAAACTTGCAGCGCCTCAGCATCGAATCGTTGCAGCGCGCCCGAGAAATTGCCTTGGAAGATCGCGTGGCCATGGCTGACGCGGCGCCAGTCACGCTGACCCAACTGTTGCACTGGCAGCAGCGGCTTTTCCAGGGCGATGACATTTAAAGCTGCACTGCCCAGTTAGCCCGTCGTGAACAACACAATGGGTATGCGATACCGGTCAGCACCATGCTGATCACCCAGGAAATGTCTGCGCCCGGGATCAGATTGGCGTAAGGGCCGGAGAAGAACGCGTTCTCAACAAAAGGCACCTGCACCGCAATACCGCCGAAATAAACGCCGAGCGCGCGGGTGTTAAGCAGGCCATAGCGCCCGCCGTCGGCGCTGAAAATGGCCGAAATGTCATAGCGTTGGCGGTTAAGCAGGTAAAAATCGATCAGGTTGATCATGCACCACGGGATCAGCACCGAGATCAAGGCAAAGATCAGGTTCAGGAACAGATGTACAAAGTTGGCCGAGGCGACCAACGCCACCCATACCGATCCCAGCAGAATCAATGTCGAGAACAGCGTACGTATACGCGCATTCGGCATCCACTGCGGCAAGAAGGTTTGTACGGCGGTAATCAACGAGAGCACCGCACCGTACAAATTCATCGAGTTATGGCAGATGATGTTGATCAGAAACAGCACCATCAGCACCGGCCCCAACCCTCCCGTCGCCTGACGCACCGCCTCCATGACATCATCGCTGCCGGCGACCAGATTGACCGCCACCATGCCGAACACAAAGGCCAAAATGGTGCCGCTGCAGGCGCCGAAATAGGTATACAGGAACGGTTTGGCAATGCCGACTTCCGCCGGCAGGTAGCGCGAATAGTCTGACGTGTAGGGCGAGAAGCTGATTTGCCAGACGGCGCCGATGCAGAACGTGGCGAACCAACCGGCAATGCTGAACGATCCCCGCAGCCAAAAATCCGCCGGCAGCGGTTGAGAAAACATCAATACCAGCCCGAGGATCAACGCGCTGCCCATCACCCAGGCGCCGATTTTGTTGATCTTATGGATGAAACGGTAGCCCACCACCCCGATCAGCGTCGCCAGCACCGCGCCAATCACCGTCGCCGCGCCCATGTTCAATGACGGGATGACGTTATGGATGACCTTGCCCGAGAGCGTGATATTAGAAATGAAGAATCCCAGATAGATCACCGTGGCGAACACGATCACCAACAGCGACCCATAGCGGCCGAACTGCGCCCGACTCTGCACCATTTGCGGTATCCCGACCTGCGGCCCCTGGGCCGAGGTCAGCGCCAGAAAAATGCCGCCGAACAGGTGGCCGGCGATAATCGCGCTCAGCGCCGAGAGAATATCGAGATGAAACGTCTGCGTGGAGATGGCCCCGGTCACGACCGCCAGCGGCGCAATGTTGGTGCAAAACCACAGGGTGAACAGGCTGCGGGCATGGCCATGACGCTCCCCGGCGGGAACAAAATCGATCGACTTGTCTTCAATAAACGCGGTCTGCTCTGGCTGAGAATTCATATATCCCCCGGTTAACCTGGATTATTATTTTTTACAGCGTGTAGGGTGCCAATACGTCGAAAAAAGCGTGCGTTTGCCCCGGCGACATTGCGGTCGCCGGTTTCAACGCGATGAAAACTGGGTTGCCGGCGCGATCCGAGATCGCGCCTGATTGCGCTGGCTCAGCGCATGACGAAGGGATCGTCTATCGGATCGTCACTGGTGCGCAGCCATACCGTCTTGCTGGTGGTGTATTCCAGCGCGGCGTCAATCCCGCCCTCGCGGCCAAACCCCGACTTGCCGTAACCGCCGAACGGCGCCAGCGGCGATACCGCTCGATAGGTATTGAGCCACACCACGCCCACCCGCAGGCGACGGGTCACCCGGTGCGCGCGCGTCAGATTCTGCGTGAAAATACCGGCCGCCAGGCCATAGGCAGAATCATTGGCGAGCTGAATGGCTTCCGCTTCGTCCCTGAAGGTCAACACCGACAGCACCGGGCCGAACAGCTCTTGCTTCACGCACTCGGCGTCGGGTTGCGCACTGCAATCGACGATCGTTGGCGGGTAGTAAAAGCCTGGTGAAGCGATCGCCGCATGGCCAATCACCAGTTTCGCCCCCTGCTCCAGCGAGCGGCTGACGATGGCGGCGATCCGCTCTTGCTGCTGCCGGGTGCAAAGCGGCCCGAACTGAGTGTCTGGGCGATCCGGCGGCCCGATGCGAATGCTGCGTATCTTCTCCGTCAGCCGGGCCAAAAACGCGTCTTTGATGCTTTCCGCCACCAGCAGCCGCGAACCGGCCACGCAGCTCTGGCCCGACGCAGCGAAAATGGCCGCCACCTGCGCATTCGCCGCGCTGGTCAGATCCGCGTCGTCGAAGACGATAAACGGCGATTTCCCGCCCAGCTCCAGCGAGGTGCTGGCGAGATTTTCCGCACTGCCGCGAACGATGTGCTTCGCGGTTTCCGCGCCGCCGGTAAAAGCGATGTGGTCTACCTGCGGATGCGCCGTCAGCACCGCGCCGCAGTCGGCGGCAAATCCGGTGATCACATTGCACACGCCGCGTGGAAAGCCGGCCTCGTCTATCAGTTTGGCGAACGCCAGCAGTGGCACAGGCGCAGTTTCCGCCGCCTTGACCACCAGCGTGCAGCCGGCGGCGATCGCCGGGCCGATTTTCACCGCCGCGAGAAACAGCTGGCTGTTCCAGGGCACGATCGCCGCCACCACCCCAATAGGTTCGCGTCGAACCCAGGTTTCCATGTCGGGTTTGTCGATCGCCAGCACGCTGCCTTCCATCTTGTCGGCCAGGCCGGCGTAGTACCGGTAGTACTCCGCCACATAGGCGATCTGCGCCCGGGTTTCCCGGATGATCTTGCCGGTATCCAGCGTCTCCAGCCGCGCCAGCTCGGGGGCGTGCTGCTCAAGCAAGTCGGCCAGCCGCAATAACAGCTTGCCGCGCGCGCCGGCGGTCATGTCGCGCCATTCGGCCCCCTGAAATGCCCGGTGCGCCGCCGCAACGGCACGATCCACATCCTGGGTGCGCGCTTCCGCCACCTGCGCCCAGGGTTCACCGGTCGCCGGATTGAGCGAGGCGAAGGTCGCCGATCCGCCATCAAATCGGCCATCAATGTAAAGTTCGAACGACTCCATTAGCGCCTCCGTCAGTGAAATTCCGGCATCACGCAGCGAATGAACCGCTCCAGAGAGGCCTTTTTACGCGCAAAGCTCATGCCGCTGTCAATCCACAACGCAAACTCGTCATAACCCAGCGCCTCATATTTTTTCAGTCGCGTAATGACCTCATTGGCGGTGCCGATAGCCAGGTTGCTACGCATCATGTCGGCGGAGTAATAGGTATTGGCGGCAATCTCCTCGTCGCTGAGCGGCTGAATCAACCCTTTTTGAACCGGACGTTGATTCTTGAACCAGGCGCCGAAGTAGTGGTAGAAACGGTTGAGTTCTTCCGCCGCCAGACGGGCGTCCGTCTCGTCTTCCGCCACGTAGCCATGCTGCAACAGCATGATCTTCAGCGGCTGCTCGGCGGCGAAACGCGCGCGAGCCTCGTTGAAACAGGTTACCAGCCTTACGATCTCCTCTTCCCCCTGATGCAGCGGCGTAACCTGAACGTTGCAGCCGTTTTGCACCGCAAATTCGTGACTGTTGGGATCGCGCGCCGCTACCCAAATCGGCGGATGCGGCTGCTGTTTCGGCAGCGGCGAAGAGGTGGTCGCCGGGAACGACCAGTATTCCCCCTGATGGGCATAGTCGCCCTGCCACAGTTTTTTCACCGCCGGGATCAGCTCGCGCATGCGCTGCCCGGCATCCCAGGCGGTTAAACCGGGCATCAGCCGTTCGTATTCATAGGAATAGGCGCCGCGCGCGATACCCAGCTCCAGCCTGCCGCCGGTGATGATATCGGTCATCGCCGCCTCGCCCGCCAGACGGATCGGGTGATTGAATGGCGCAATGATGGTGCCGGTGCCGAGCCGCACCCTGGACGTGCGCCGGGCGATATCCGCCAGATTGATGAACGGATTCGGCGCGATGGTGAAATTCATGCCGTGGTGCTCACCGGTCCAGATGGCGTGCATGCCACCACGATCGGCGATTTCACACAGTTCGATCATCTCCTGGTATAGCTTTTCCTGGGATTCTTCGGGTAACGTTCGTTCCATATGCACGAATAAAGACAGTTTCATCACACTCTCCCGCTTAGCTTCAACCGGCGAATTGCTTGATGGCACCGCTGTGCTCATCGCCATAATAGATACCGTAATTCCCCACGGCGTTTTCTTTGACGAACCGGCCCATCATCGACCGCAGCGCCGGATCCTTGATCGGCAACCGTGCCAGCGTCGGCATGTCGAACCATTCCGCCGTGCTCAGCTGCGGCGTCAGGCTGCCGGCGTCGGTCGGCAGCGCGCACAGAAAAACGATGTGTTGCTGGTTCTTCTGCCGGTCGTCGTAGACGGAATAGACGAAACCCGGATGGGCCTTGATGCCCAACTGCTGCAGTAAATCCCCCAACGTTTCGCTGACGCTGCGTTTCTCCACCGGGCTGGACGGCAGCTGATAGCCGCCGTCGTTTTGCCGCACCATCACGGCGTGCCCCTCAAACTCGATCAGCGCGCTCACCACCACCTGCGGCCCGCCAATCAGCGACTGCGCGTTTTGATAAGGCGTGAAGTATGCACCGCGGTAATACCCCAGACCGGCGGTCGCGTTGGACTCGACCCCCTCTACTTTGCCGATCAGAATGGCATGGTCGCCGGCGTCCACCACCTGATGCAGCGCGCAGTCGAACCACGCCGAACTGTTATCGATAAGCGGCACCCGTGACGCGCTCCAGCGCCAATCGATCAGCGCAAAGCGGTCTTCGTTCTTTTGCGCAAAAATGGTTGAAGCCTCTTTTTGCCGTTCCGCCAGAATATTGATGGCGAAATGGCTGCACTGGGTAAAGTGCTCCAAGTTCGCCGAACGCTTATCGATGCTTACCAACAGCAGCGCCGGATCCAGCGAGACCGACGAAAACGAATTGGCGGTGAAGCCAATCGGCCGCCCGTGCTTGTCCACCGAAGTCACAATGGTGACGCCGGTCATAAAGGCGCCGAAAGCGTCGCGCAACTGCCTGCGTTTATCCGCGTCCATTAGCCGCTCCTAAAGTCAAAGGTTGCTCTGCGGTCAGAAAATCGAGCATCAGCGCGTTGACGCGTTGCGCATCGGTCAGGCTGACCATGTGTTTGGCGTTCTCAATGATCACTGCGCGCCCGTTTGGGGCGGCCTGCGCCATTTGCCGCGCCATCTCAGGGCTGGAGTTGGCGTCGTGCTCGCCGGTCAGCACCAATACCGGGCAGCGGATAAGGTGCCAACGCTGGGCATACACCCGATCGCCGGTTGCAAATGCCTGATACGCGCGGGCATAGCCCGCAACGTCCACCTGTTGCAACCAGCCGCCCACCTGCCGGCGCAGATGCTGTTCGACAGGATCGGCGCCGAACCACCGGCTCAGCGGCGAGTCGAGCTGTGTCTGGCCGTTGGCCAACGCGCTGGCGCGTTGCGCGACCGCGGCGCTGGCTTGGGCCGTACGCTGGAACACGCCGCTCATCACCACGGCACGATTAACCCGCTCCGGATAATCGATCGCCAAACCGGCCGTGATCAAGGCTCCCATCGAGTGCCCCGCCACCGCAACGCTCGGCGCATCCAGGGTGTTTAAGAAAGCCGCCATCCAGCGCACGTAATCCTCCAGCGTCGCGGCGTGGGAGAAGCCTTCGCTTTCGCCGTGGCCCGGCATATCGACGGCGATAACCCGAAAGCGCGCGCTGAGCGCATCGAGCTGGGGATACCAGACCTCCGCATTCATGCCTACGCCGTGGATCAACACCAGCGGCTCACCACGCCCGGCCTCCAGATACCCCACCCGCAGAGCGGGCTCAGACAGCTGCCGGATTGTTCTGATCATGGCCCAACTCTTTCAGATCCAAATAACGGTTGCCGATACGGTGATGCGGCCGCCCCCCCAGCGCCGCGCCCAGTGCAATGACGATTTCGTCGTCGAAAGGCGCGTCGTTGATGTTGAACTGGAATGTCAGGTAGTGCTCACGGCTGCCTTCGTCGTTTTTCCCCATCATCGGGATCAGAATCGGCGCGTTGGCCGGCCCACGGGTATTGTTGAACGCCAGATAGCTTTTGCCGTTGACCGCCGAGCGGTAGTGGTTGCCAAAATGCAGCGTGTGGATCAGCGCCGAGGCGTGTTCCAACTCGCCGCCCAGCCCCACCACCGCGCTTTTGCCGAAGGCTTCCACCCGCTCGCCGGAACCGGCCTCCTTGAGGATCAAACCGGTCAGCAGCTCACCCAGCACCGGCGCCATTTCTCGAATCTTTGGCGCCAGATCCTCGACAAAGCCTTGTCTGGCCCAGGGGTTTTTGATGACCGCCGCAGCGGCGATCATCACCAGCGGTTTGCCCGCCGATTTGCCGCCGTCGGTGTAGATCGTTTCGGTAGAGACCAGGGTCTTGCGAATGTCTTGATGCATAAGGGACCTCGAAAAGTAAATCGAATGTTAACCATGTGTCACGATTCGAGGGTATAGCATCGGGCAGATTGGCATGTCAAAATTTGGTATACCATAATACGGTATTCTTATTTTACGATGAGACGGCAAAAATAAATTGAAAATAACACTTATTAATCAATGCATTAATAAACTCGATTGGGCTTTGACTGGGGGCAAAACGCCGGCCATGACCGCCCCCACTCGGCAACCTGTGCCGATGCCGAACCCGTTGAGCCAGCGGGTATCGGCAACGAAAAGCGTTTTTTTTAGGCTATCTTTCGATTTTGTGAGCTGCTGCAACATTCACCGTTTTGGCGATGCGGCGCGAAATCGGCCGCCGTTGCTTTGCGGGTTGGAAAGATGTTAATAGTACCGGGCAAACGGGAATTCGCGTCGTTATCCGGATTAATGATGATCCACAAAAAATAGAGACAATTATGGTTCAGGCATCATTGAAGATTGAGAATGCACCGGTCACCTTGCGCGAATTGGCATTGGCGAAAATTAGGCAGGCGATTATCTCAGGGTATTTTCAGGCCGGCGATCGTTTGGTGGAACGCAGCCTGTGCGAGGAGCTGGGCGTCAGCCGCAGCGTAGTGCGTGAGGTGATCCGTTATCTCGAAGCGGAGGGACTCATTGAGACGCTCGGTAAGAAAGGGCCGATTGTCGCTATTTTAACCTGGGACATTGCCGAGCAGATTTATACTATTCGTCTGCTGCTTGAACAGGATGCCGCTCACGACTGCGCCTTGAACGCTGGGCCGGAAGATAAAAAGAAACTGCATGAAAAATTAATTGCAATTAATCAGGCTTCGGCCGGGCAGGACGATATTCAGCGCGTTGAAGCGTCGCAGGCTTT
This sequence comes from Serratia sp. PF-27, assembly GCF_030053255.1. Taxonomy (NCBI): domain Bacteria; kingdom Pseudomonadati; phylum Pseudomonadota; class Gammaproteobacteria; order Enterobacterales; family Yersiniaceae; genus Serratia; species Serratia sp. PF-27. The sequence continues at coordinate 384,691 of NZ_JASGBT010000015.1, read as the reverse complement.
TTATGAAACCATTTTCCAGGTGGCCCATCACGCCATCGCCTGGGAAATCGTTCAACGCCTGAATAGCCGCATCAGTCGCCTGCGTGCCCTGACCCTGAAAACCCCGGAGCGTCAGCTGGCCGGTTTCGAGCGCATGACGCGGATCTATCACGCCATCGAGCAAAACAACCCGACGCAGGCCAGGCAAGAGGTCATCGAACATCTGACCGAGGCTGCCGCACTGGCCAAGCGCATTCTGCAGCAGGAGTCCTGAAATGCCCGCGTATTGGATTGCCCATGTCACCGTAAGAGATCCGCAGCAATATCAGCATTATATGGATTTGGCGCCCCAGGCGTTTCGCCAGTTCAACGCCCGTTTTCTCGCCCGCGGCGAACAGGCGCAAACGCTGGAAGGCCCGGCGTTCATAAAGCATGTGCTGATCGAATTCGACGACTACGCTACCGCGTTGGCCTGCTACCATTCACCGGCCTATCAATTGGCAAAACAACAGCGGCGCCACGTGGCGGAAGCCATGATTACCATCGTCGACGGCTTGCCGCCCGCACAATAAAAAACCCCCATCGTCACGATGAGGGCTGAATAAAGCGAAGCACGCTAACCGCGATCAGAAGCGCCAGGTCAGACCGGCGTTGACGCTGTTATCCTGGTGGTTGGACGACAGCTGCCCGCCGTAGCCAAGGGACAGGACGGCGTTTTTGTTAATCGACACATCGACGCCCGCTTTCAGAATCGCGCCATCGCGGGAAACCGGCACGCTGTTTACGTCGAACGCCGCATCAGTGCGTTTGAACATCAGCTGCGTTTTGCGCTCCAGCTTGCCGTATTGATGCTGCCAACCCAGCTCGCCGCGTAGCGCGATCGCCACACTGTCGGTTTGCCACTCGGTGTCGGCGCGGAGACCCAGCGTCGAGGCGGTGGCGGACTGACTTTGTTTGTCGCCGCGCAGTGCCGCTGCCCCGCCTTGCTCGTTGATCTCCTCGTTACGGTAATGGGTATACGCCAGGTTGGCGAACGGCTCAAGGTTGACCGCATCGCTCGACCAATCGTAGCCGCTTTCGATGAACAGCTGACCGGTACGCGCGTTATACTTGGCCTTCTCGCGATCCGACTGCGCGCCGTAGTTCACCGAGCGCGAGGTGTCGATGCGATGCCAGGTATAGGTGCCGCCTGCTCGCAGGGCCAACGCGCCGAAGCGTTTGTCGCCGTACAGCCCCAGATGGTAGTTGTCGCTGTGGGCATCTGACTGATAACCGCCATCCAGCGAAGTGCGGGTATACCCGGTCATCACCCCAAGCCGGCCGTCGTCAAACAGTTCGCTGTCCAGACCTAACAGTACGCCATAGGTAGAGGTCTGGTAGCCGGTGGCGTTGTCGTTGCCAGAAGCATGCCCCCAGTTGCCCAGCAGTTTCGCCCAGGCCCCATTATCATCCGCCTTGATATCGGAAGCGATACGGCGGCCTTCCGCCTGGCGCAAGCGCTCGGTGGCGGCATCGCGCAGGTAACGGCTTTCGTTAATCTGGGCGGAAGCCATATCCGCGTGGATCTGGCCGGACAGTTGACGGGTCGCCTGTTGCAGCTCTCTGGCCGACGTGAAGCCGAGGAAGCTTTCATACACCGGATGGCCGGTTACGACGCCCGCATCTTCGGTAGCGGCTTGCGCTTTGCCTTCATCACCTTGCAGTGCGCTTAGCGCCTCAGCGGTAGGGGCCGCCACGCTGCGCTTCACCGTTTCCGTGACTGGTTCCGTCGCGTTGAGCGTCTCCACCGCACGAGCTACCGCTTTCTCGTTCTCAGTGCTGGCCAGGCTGTCAAAGCTGGCGTCGGTGCGCGTGATGCCAAGGCCGACGTCATTGCTCTGATAATCCAGCGCGACTTTAACAAACGGATACGATGGGTTGGCGTTTTCGAACCGGCCGTTGACGCCGTCCGTCGTGGTCAGGATGGTGTACTTGTTGCCCAGCAGACTCTGCGCCTCATTCTGCGACAGAAGGTTTTGGCTGCGCTCCAGGCTGACATTCACACTGCCGCCGTTGAGGAAAGCGCGCCGCGCGGCGATCTTATCGCTGCGGCCATTGTCCGCCACTTCCACGTTATACTGCGAACCGCGATCAAAAATGGCGTCGTGCAACACATGCAGCGTGCCGATGCCGTTACCCGGCGCGACGCTGCCGCCCCGAACCGCTCTGAAGGCGCCTACGGTACCCTCACCGGACAAGGTGCCGCTATTTTCGATATAGACGTTGGAGGCCACCGAACCGTTGATCGCCAACACGCCCTGTTTCACCCAGGTATCACCGCGATAGGTGTTATTACCCAACAACGCCAGCGTACCGGCGCCCGTTTTGGTCAAGCCGCCGTGCCCGCTGATGTCGTTACTCCACGAATCGAAGTCGCATTCGCTCGACGTGCAGCGCCGCTCAACAGAGGTACCGGGTTCGACGATATTTCCCAGGCCGGGGATATTCACCACGAACTGTTTTTCACTGTAGGAGCCCGGTACATAATATTCCTGCGGGATATCCTCTTGGGTAATAAACATTTTCGGGCCGTTGATCGCATCGCGTAAATTGACACGTCCCCAGCCGAACAGATTATCAATACCGGCAACACCCAAATCGGTGGCGGTGGTTTTAATTACCGCGGATATTTGATCGGCGCTCATATAAGGGAAACGTTGCATCAATACGGCGGCAACGCCGGTAACGTGCGGCGCCGCCATTGAGGTGCCGGATTTATTGCCGTAGCCGGGATTAACCGACAGCTCGCCCTTATTATAAGCTTCGCGATTCACGGCGCCACCGGTATTGGATTCCAGCCGGCCAACGGTGCTGTAAATATCAGAACCCGGCGCGGAAACGCAGTAGCTGGCCGTTTGTCCGCAGCTGGTCGAGGAAACGCTTAACTGATTTTCGTCACTCAGGTTGGTCACAATCAGGTAATTATTCAGTACGTCCGGGAAAGCGTAAGGCAGTGACTTTTGCGCTTCCGGGATATTGTAGTTGTTGTAATTTCCTGCCGAGAAGACGATCAGCTTGCCATGCCTGGCCGCCCGCAGCAGCGTCGACATGGCGCTGTGCCCGCCGGTGGGCACCGGTTGTTCGCTGCCCCATTCCACGCTGGATTTGCTGCGCATCATCTCGGCGATCACTTCGCTTTTTACAAATGCCACGTAGTCCGGCCTGCCGTTCGGCAACCAGATGATATCGCCTTTGGCGTCTCGCCGTATATCTGGCGCGATCCCCCAGCTGTTATTGATGACGCGGGCTGCGCTCTGAATCAGCTCTTCACGGCCGTTGCGATTACCGTAATCATTCAATTTGGTGCCGATAATATCCGCGTCGAAAGCAACGCCGTGCATACCTGCGCCATCTCTTTTAGCCGCCGCGATACCGGCTACGTGCGTGCCGTGATCGCCGAAAGACATATTATCTTGTTTATCATACGAGAAGTTATAACTGCCGTTATCCAGGCGCGTCAGTTTACCGGCGAATTCAGAATGGGAAAGAATGGCGTTATCGATAACGCCGATGGTTATACCTTTTCCGGTATAGCCTCTGGCATAGGCGAATTCGGCGGAAATAGCCTTAAGCCCCCATTGGCGATTAAACTCCGCGGTTTTCCAACTGTCAGGTACGCCCAATCGACCGGGATCCTGATAAGCGGCAAGAGAAGAATGAATGGATAAGCCATAACAACCCAGAAAAACGCAATACGCTAACTTCAATCTTTTATTAAGTATCATTTTACGCTCCATGTTTATTTATACCCAGAAGAAAACTTACGTTTTAACCGCGCTGAAACCTCCTATGATCGTGAAACGACGGATAACACATGCGGGCCCGACGCGGGCCGCGCGAACAGACAGGCTGAGAGATGCAAATGGGCGCAGACAGACAAAGGGATGCCATCTCGCCGGGCGCCTATGGCGCAGACGTTTGGAGAGGAGGCGAATGTACGCTTGCCGGCGCCGTTGCGCCGAAATGCCCCGACCATCGGGTGCGGGCGTAAGGATCAGGCTGTGGGTGTATTTCGCCTCACCATCCAGTTTTGCTAATGATTAGCATTCGCGAGGCTATCTTATACGTAAGTAAAGTGTCAACAGATGAAACAAAACATTTCTTGATTTGCATCATAACTTTTCTCTAAACGCCGGGCGACGGTGCTGCGACAACCGCTGAAGAGTGCATAAAATGGCGGTTATTGCCGCCATAAGTGAGATTTTCGTCAGTGAAGACGCATAGCGCCGGCAGAGCAGCCGGTGGAAGAGCATAAAAACACCTGAACATTTCATCAAATAGAAACATCAGATTGATTAATTTTTATGGCAAAAACCCATCGTGGTCCGATCACTTATTTTTCGTTGCAATATAAGGGGGGCTTATAAATAACAGGAGTATTCCTAATGCGTTCACGCTGGATGTATTCCATGCTAGCGGGCTGATTTGTAGCCGCGCCCGCTGGCTATTCCCAATTTCATTGGCAAGACTATATTGAAAGAGGCTCTGCTAGAGAGCGAGAATATGGGTAATTTTCCGAGGAAATGCCGCATGACCCTGTTGCCCAAGCAGACCAATAACAAAAATCCGATTGATCTCTATAGCGAAATCGTAGACGACTTGCCCGGTCTGATTTGCTTCGGCAACCGCCTTGGCGGCTACTTCAATAAACAGTGGCGCGACTATACCGGCGCAATCGCCGGTGAACACGGCGCCGCTGATTGGCTCGATACCCTGCACCCCGACGATCGCGATCGGCTGGCCACACAATGGCGCCAGGCGATCGTTGCCCTCTCCTCATTCGCCGGCGAGGCACGCCTGCGCGATCGCAGCGGCGCCTACCGTTGGTTTATGCTGGCGTTTAACGCCCGTCAGGACGGCATGGCACTGGAGCCCAGCTGGTACCTCACCGCTACCGACATCCACCCGCAAATGCTGCAACGTCAGCAAAACGTTCAGGCGCTCTCTATCCAGCAAGACATGCTGGACGCCAGCGTCGACTGCATCAAAGTGATCAATCGCGACGGCACGCTGCGGCACATGAACCGCTCCGGCAGCCTGGCGCTCGGCCTGGATCCGGCGCAAAAAGAGTTTGGCATGCCCTGGCTGGGGCTGTTGTCGCCCGAAGTCCGCCGCCGTGGCAGCAAGGCGCTGCACAGCGTCAGAGCCGGTAAAAATGCGCGCTTCGCGGGATTAAGCGTGACGCCGCAAGGAAAAAAACAGCATTGGGACAACATTCTCTCTCCCGTCAGCGATGAACACGGCGCAGTGGCCGAGATCTTGTGCGTCTCGCGCGACGTGACGTCGCAACGCGTGATGGAACAGCGTCTGTTGCTCGCCAGCGAATATGACGAATTGACCGGCCTGCCCAACCGGCGCTTATTCAAGAAAAAGCTGAAGCAAGAGATGAAGCGCGCCCTGCATGGCAACAAGTCCCTCGGGCTGATGCTGCTGGATCTTGACCACTTCAAGCTGGTGAACGACACGCTGGGCCACGCGGCGGGCGACCATCTGCTGCGGGTTCTGGGTAAAAGGCTCAGCGCCTGCATGAATACGCATTCGTTCGTCTCCCGCCTCGGGGGGGACGAATTCGCCGTGGTAATCAGCGACGTTGAAAACGAGCAGGATATTTTCCGCATCGCCAACAAGTTTCTGCTGCAGCTGGAGACGCCGATCACCCACGGTGGCAAGACGCTGCATTGCGGCATGAGCATCGGCGGCGCCATCTACCCCAAAGATGCCCGCGACGCTTCGGAACTGATGAAATGCGCCGATACCGCGCTGTATGAGCTGAAAGACGGCGGCCGCGGCGGCGTCTATATGTTCGATCGCAAGATGATGGACAAGGCCCGCGCGCGCGCCAGCCAGCTCAACTACGCGCGCCAGATCGTGCGCGACAACTGCATCCGTCCCAGCTACCAGCCGAAGGTCAGCCTCTCCGACGGCAGCATCGTCGGCTTCGAAGCGTTGCTGCGCTGGCATTGCCCGCAAAACGGCATACAGCTGCCGGCGACGGTCAGCGAAGCCTTCAACGACTACGAGCTGGCGACCAAGATCAGCGAAGCCATGCAGCTGAAGGTCTTCGCCGATATCGCCCGCTGGCGCACGGCCGGCGTGGCGGTACGCCCTATCTCGCTGAACGTGTCGCCGATCGAATTTTTACGCGACAACTACGCCGAAACCTTCCTGCAGCGCCTGCTGAAATTCCATATTCCCCACCACCTGATCGAACTGGAAGTGACCGAGCACGCGTTCAACAAACATGGCTCCAAGTACGTGCTGCGCGCGCTGCAAATGCTCAAAGAGATGGGCATCCGCATCGCACTGGACGACTTCGGCACCGGCCATTCCTCATTCAGCCATATCATGGATTACCCGCTGGACTGCATTAAGCTGGACTGCGATTTCGTTCAACGCATGAACACCGAACCGGCGATCCTGGCGATCGTGGAAAGCATCGGTATCCTCGGTCAGAAGCTGTCGATCGATATCATCGCCGAGGGCGTGGAAACCGAGCAGCAGCGGCAAACGCTGTGCGAAGCCGGTTTCCATATTGGCCAGGGTTTTCTGTTCAGCCGGGCGGTGGAATCCCAGCGGGTGCCAGAGCTGCTGCAAGCGGTGCCGCAATCTGTCGAGGGCCGTTAAGCCCCCTGCCGTGCGCCAAACGGCGCCAGCTGCATACCGATAAGCGTCACTACGCAGATGAGTGACCCGGCGTAGAAGGTGGAGGCGGAACCGAACAGCTCCCACAAGGTTCCAGCCCCAAGACTCGCCAGCAGCAGCGCCACGCCGCTGATCAGATTGAACATGCCAAACGCGGTGCCGCGCAGATGAGCCGGCGCTGTATGCGCCACCATCGCCGTCAATAGCCCCTGGGTCATGCCCATGTGCACCCCCCACAGCGCTACGCCAAACAGCACCCCGCTCCAATGATCGCTCAGCGCCAATACCAGGTCGGCGGCGATCAGCACCAGCAACCCGGCTTTCAGCAATCCTTCATGGCTCATGCGGTCAGACAGTTTTCCGAACGGATAGGCCGAGCAGGCGTAGACCAGATTCATGGCGACCATCACCAGTGGGATCAGCGCCAGCGGCGTGCCGCCCTGCTGCGCCTTCAACACCAGGAACGCTTCGCTGAAGCGCGCCAGCGTAAAGATCGCGCCGATGCTCACCACCCACCAATAGCTGCGCCCCAGCAGCCGCAGGTTGGCGCGGGTGATCGGGTTGGTGCGCTTGTGGGTTATCGCGGCGGTCGGCTCTTTCAGGCCGAAAAACAGCAGCGCAATCGCCAGCGCCGCCGGGACCGTCGCCACCCAAAAGATGGCGCGAAAATCGTTGTGCCACAGCAGCATCAGGCCGACGGCCAGCAGCGGCCCTAAAAAGGCGCCGACGGTATCCAGCGACTGCCGCAGCCCGAAGGCCGCGCCGCGAATTTCCGGCGGCGTCACGTCGGCCACCAGGGCATCGCGCGGCGCCCCGCGGATGCCTTTGCCCACGCGATCCAGCAGGCGCGCGCTCATTACCATGCCGGACGACGATGCGATAGCGAAAAATGGCTTGCTGATGGCGCCCAGCCCGTAGCCCAGCAGCGCCAGCCCTTTGCGTTTACCGAGGTAATCGCTGAGCACGCCGGAGAACACCTTGACGATCAATGCCGTCGCCTCCGCCAGCCCTTCGATCAGCCCGATGACGATCACGCTGGCACCGAGCGTCGTCGCCATAAACAGCGGCAGCAGGCTATGGATCATTTCCGAGGAAACGTCCATCAGCAGGCTCACGCCACCCAATACCCACACGCCGCGCGGTATGCGGCCCAACGTAGCGAAACGCGACGACATGCTTCATCCTCGATCGATTCAGCGCCGCCAGAGGCGCCTCATGATTTTTCCAAGATTGGTTAGTTGATTTTGTTCGTTCACAGATCTGCAGCCTTTAGAGATAGTGCAACGACCCTGTGACACCCATAATAATGAAGGTAATTAACATAATGATATATAGCAAAAAGATGATAGTGATTGCGGCGTTGCTGAGTTTTTCCGCCGCCGCCGCACCGGGCGTGGATCTCGTCGCTAACGAAACGCCGATCCACACGGTGAAGAGCGCCGAAGCCGTGGCCAAAATCCCCGCCGGCTTCCGGTTCGTGGAACCCGGCACGCTGACGGTGGCCATTTCCCTGCTGGGCAGCGGCCCGCCGTTCGGCCTGTACGCCCGCGACAATAAAACGGTGATCGGCAGCGAGGCGGACATCGCGCGCCTGGTGGCCGACGGTTTGGGGTTGAAACTCAAACTGGTGCCCACGTCGTGGGAAGACTGGCCGCTGGGGGTGGCCTCCGGCAAATATGACGCCGCGGTTTACAACATCACCGTGACCAACGAACGCAAGACCAAATTCGATTTCGCCACCTATCGCCAGGATACGCTGGGCTTCTACGTCAAATCCGACAGCAAGATCACCCAGATCAACACCGCGCCGGATATCGCCGGTAAAAAGATCATCGTCGATTCCGGCACCAACCAGGAAGCGGTGCTGCTGGCCTGGGACAAGGAGAACCGCGCCAAGGGGCTGGCGCCGCTGCAGCCTGTGTACGTCACCGACAAGGCCGCCTCCACGCTGGCCATTCAGTCCGGCCGCGCCGACGCCACCTTCGGGCCCAACGTCTCCGGCGCTTACCAGGCGCGGCTGACCGGCAAAACCCGGCTGGTAGGCATCGTGCCCGGCGGTTGGCCGAAAACCGCCAACATCGCCGTCACGCTGAAGAAAGGCAACGGCCTGGTGGACGCGGTGCAGGCATCGCTCAACAGCGCCATCGCCAACGGCAGCTATCTGCAGGTGCTGGATCGCTGGGCGGAGAGCGACGAGAAGATCGCCCATTCCGAGATTAACCCGCCGGGACTGGGGGATTGAGAGAGCAACAGGCCCCGTACTGCGGGGCTTTGATGAACCGCTCGATACTATGCCTGTCGAATATTCCCAGATAGCCCTCTATTTGTTTTGTTTGTCTTGCCTGCTACCTAAAACTTTTTCCTGTTAATCGCTACCGATCCTCCACCTTCCATTACCGTTAATTTTCAGACAGTTTTGTGCCAAAAACAACACAAATGATAATTATTATCAATTATTGAGTTCTGACCTAGCCGCATGTAGATTCCCATTTACTGTTTATTAATACAGTATTTTATTGCTAACATCTAAGGAATCAACATGAAGAAACACAGTTCAACTATCAATTATGATCCCTACCGTTACAACGGTGGCATAGCGCCTGAAGCGGGTCTGGTCTGGAGCGGTGAAAGTTGGGGATGGCCGACTACCGGCATCAGCATTGGTGGTGCGGAAGAAACTCTGGTTGTCTGGCCAACAGGTGACACATCACTTTCCGAAGAAACCAAAGATCTGTTGGATAACGACATTTGCTTGGTTTGTGGTAAGAAAAACTGTCCCTATATCAAAACGGAAAAGTCATACCAATTGTTGCGCGATGCGATAAGAGCCGGTGATATGAAGACTGCAAAAAAAATCCACATGACCAAATTCGCGCAATTTAGCGGTATGAATCGAGCAAATTTCGCCGATGCGTTGAAAAAAAAGCGAGAAGCCCAAGAGAAAAGAGACAAAGAGTTTTTGTTATCTGCATCGGCTATCGTTGCCGACTCAGCCAAAGAAATCGCTCAGCATCTCGGCAATCGCTATCAAGACTTCGCCAATGAGATCGCGAGCGATATTAAAAACTTCCAGGGCAAGAGAATACGCACCCTTGATGACGCAATGAAATCACTAGAAAAAGTGCTGGCTAATCCCAACATGAAGGTTAAACCTGCAGATAAAGAAGCGTTGCTCAATGCCTGGCGAAATATTAATGCCAATGACATGGCAAGCAAGCTGAGTAACGTTGGCAAGTTTTTCAAAGTGGCAGATGCAGCAATGAAAGTAGAGAAAATTCGGGAGAAAAGCCTGGCAGGTTATGCCACGGGCGACTGGAAGCCCCTGTTGCTTGAAGTTGAATCCATGGCCATTAGTGGACTGGCTTCTGGTGTCGCGTTAGGGATATTGGCCACGACTCTCTCTTTATTTTCTTTGTCAGGATTAGTGCTGACAGCGCTCACCTTTGCCGGCATCATCGCGATTAGCCTGTTAAGTTCGCTCATCGACGACAAGTTGGTGGATAAACTTAATCGCGAGCTCATTCCTTCGGCTTATTAAGCACATCAGGCGGCAATTGCCGCCTTTTTCTTTGGTTTCATTCCGCCACCGCTTTCTGCCTCCACAACTTGCGGTACAGCGTGCTGCGCGAAACGCCCAGCGCCTTCGCCGCCCGGCTGAGATTGCCGCCCGCCCTGTCGATCGCCGTCTGCAGATCCGCCTGGCCGGTATCGGCGTTCTCCTGACGCGGCGCCAGCACCGCGATGGACTGAGGCAGATCGTCCAGGGTGAGCACCGCATGATCGTCCGCCAATGCCAGCAGCACCTTGAGCGTACTCAACAGCTGCCGCACGTTGCCGGGCCATGGATAGCGCGCCAGCATCGCCAGCGCCTCCGGCAACAGGCGAATGTCGCGCCGCTCGCCGCCCAGCTCACGCCACAACTGCAAAATGAAGGTCTCCAGCTGCGCCCGCTCTCTGAGCGGCGGGATGCACAGGCTGTATTCCTGTATGCGGTACAGCAAATCCTCACGAAACGCCCCCGCCTCTACCTGCCGATGCAGATCGTGGTGCGTGGCGCACACCAGCGCGAAATCGACCGGATAAGCGCTGCGGCTACCGAGCGGCGTGACCGTTTTTTCCTGTAACACCCGCAGCAGGCGCGTTTGCAGGCCCGCCGGCATGTCGCCGATTTCATCGAGGAACAGCACGCCGCCGTCCGCCTCGCGGATCTTGCCGATATACCCTTTCGGGTTGGCGCCGGTAAACGCCCCCGGCGCATAACCGAACAGTTCGGATTCGATAAGCGGCTCAGGCAGCGCCGCGCAGTTGATCGCCACGAAGTTGCCGTTGCGCCAGCGGCTCTGTTGAAACAAGCGTCGGCTGAAATGCTCTTTACCGCAGCCGGTTTCGCCGGTCACGCACAGCGAAAGGCCGGCATTGAGAATGCGTAGCGCCTTCTGATGCTGTTCGTCATGCCGTTCCGCCGGCGGCGGAACCGAACGCAGGGCGCTAACGCGGCGCTGCGGCGCCTCGAGCAGCGAATAATAATGCCGTTGATTGCCGGCCAGCGTCTGGTGCGGTGCGCCGGAGGGCTGTCGCAGCAGGTCGGGAAACAGCTGGGCAAACTCAACCGAGCCTAATGCGGCCGGTGAAAGCCGGAACTCCAGCATCGCCAGCCGATTGGCGGCGACCAGCACTTCGTCGTGAAACACCAGCAGCAGCTCCTGCGCGCTGCCCAGGCTCCCGGCGTTGGCGTGCAGGCGCAGCGTCCAGTGACGGTCGGCGATCGCGCTTCTGACCCAGCGGTGTTCGATATGCCGCACCGCCTGCATGATCAGGCGCTGTGCATCACGGTACGGGCGCTGCGCGGGGGCGGAGAGATCCAGTATGCCGGCAATGCGGCCATCCGGCCGATAGATCGGTGCGGCAGTGCAGTTCAAACCGGCATTTTGGTTGAGGAAATGCTGGTCGCCGCGCACTTCGCAGAACGCGCCGAGTGCCAGCGCGGTGCCGATGGCATTGGTACCCCGATCCGCTTCGCCCCACGGGTTGCCCGGCGCCAGCGCAAAGCGCGACGCCTTGTGCAGAAAGTCGGTATTGCCGCGGGTTTCCAGCACCAGTCCGTCGGCGTCGGCGATCACCACGATGGCGGGCTGGCGCGTAATTTGCGCGCCCAGCTGCTCGATCAGCGGCTGTACCCGTTGCGGCACCCAGTCATTGCGGCTGCGTAGCTCTTCGAGTAATCCGGCTTTGATAAAAGGGATATGTTGATCGGCGCGCGTCAGGCCGTAGCCCCGGCTGCGCTGCCAGGATTCCGCCAGCGGGCGGGTCAACAAACTGGCGCCCTCGGTGGGCAAGCGGTCATCAGGCAACATGCGTTTCTCCCCCCGTTTACGAGTGTTGCAAATATGTATCACAGATGTGTATCAGGCGTTGCGACACGGAACACAAAAACCCATCGCCAGCGGCGGTACCGCATGATTCGTCACGTCATATCAATTTTTAACGCGTTAATAAATAAGATCTTTTAACGATCATCTTCGCCATTCATCAATCTGGCACGGGCCGTGCTTCTCCGTGCTGCGGCGACATGCCGCACTCACAGGCGCAGCCCAATAGCGCCGGTTATCATCTGCAGAGAGGTGCTTCACATGAAATATGTCCACCCCGGTTTGCCTGGCTCGCTGGTTTCGTTCCGCAAACGCTATGGCAACTACATTGGCGGTAAATTCGTCGAACCGGTATCCGGCAACTACTTCACCAACACCTCGCCGGTGACCGGCCAGCCGATCGCCGAATTCCCACGTTCCGACGCCAAAGACATCGAACTGGCGCTCGACGCGGCGCATGCGGCGGCGGACGCCTGGGGCAAAACCAGCGTGCAAGAACGCGCCAACGTGCTGCTGGCGATCGCCGATCGCATCGAGTCGCGGCTGGAGATGCTGGCGCTGACCGAAACCTGGGACAACGGCAAACCGATCCGCGAAACCCTGAATGCCGATTTGCCGCTGGCGGTCGACCATTTCCGCTACTTCGCCGGCTGCCTGCGCGCGCAGGAAGGCACTGCGGCGGAGATCGACCAAAATACCGTGGCCTACCATATCTATGAACCGCTGGGCGTAGTCGGTCAGATCATACCGTGGAACTTCCCGCTGCTGATGGCCGCCTGGAAACTGGCGCCGGCGCTGGCGGGCGGTAACTGCGTGGTGCTGAAACCGGCGGAACAGACGCCGCTCGGCATCAGCGTGCTGATGGAAGAGATCGGCGATCTGCTGCCGCCGGGGGTGCTCAACGTGGTGCAAGGCTTCGGCGCCGAGGCCGGCGAAGCGCTGGCGCGCAGCAAACGCATCGAAAAAATCGCCTTCACCGGCTCCACGCCGGTCGGCCGCCACATCCTCGCCTGTGCGGCGGAGAACATCATCCCCAGCACCGTCGAGCTGGGCGGCAAATCGCCGAACATTTATTTTGAAGACATCATGCAGGCGGAGCCGGAGTTTATCGACAAGGCGGTTGAGGGGCTGGTGCTGGGCTTCTTCAATCAGGGGGAGGTGTGCACCTGCCCTTCACGCGCGTTGATCCAGGAATCCATCTACCCGCAGTTTATGGAGAAAGTGCTGGCACGCATCGCCACCATCCGCCAGGGCGATCCCTTCGACACCGAGACCATGATCGGTGCCCAGGCGTCAAAACAGCAGTATGACAAGATCCTGTCGTACATCGACATCGCTAAAAACGAGGGAGGCAAAATCGTTGCGGGCGGCGAACCCGCTCAGCGCGGCGACGAAGTGCAAAACGGTTTCTACCTGCAGCCGACGCTGATTACCGGCAACAACAGTATGCGTTTCTTCCGTGAGGAAATCTTCGGGCCGGTGATTGGCGTCACCACCTTCAAGGATGAGGCCGAAGCTCTAGCGTTGGCCAACGACACCGAGTTCGGACTGGGCGCCGGGCTCTGGACCCGCGACATCAACCGCGCCTACCGCATGGGACGCGCGATCAAGGCCGGCCGCGTGTGGACCAACTGCTACCACCTGTACCCGGCGCACGCCGCGTTCGGCGGCTACAAGAACTCCGGTATCGGGCGCGAAACCCACAAGGCGGCGCTGTCGCACTATCAACAGGTGAAAAACCTGCTGGTCAGCTACGACGCCAAACCGCTGGGCCTGTTCTGAGCCGGGCATAGCGACAAGAAGGCCACCCGCGGGTGGCCTTTTTTAGCGATGCTTATTTCGCCATGCCGAGATCGATCACCATGCGACCGCGAATGGTGCCCGCCTTCATCTCGTCGAAGATGGCGTTGATATCGCCCAATGGCCGTTTGGTCACTTTCGGCGTCACTTTGCCTTCGGCAGCGAACTGGAACGCCTCTTTCAGATCTTCGCGTGTGCCGACCAGCGACCCCACCACCTGAATGCCGTCCAGCACCAGGCGCGGAATGCTCAGATCCATGCTCTCCGGCGGCAGCCCCACGGCCACCACTTTACCGCCGGCGCGCACCGCATTGACCGCCGAATTGAAGGCGGCTTTCGCTACCGCCGTCACCACCGCCGCGTGAGCGCCGCCGGTTTGCTGCTGAATGATCTCCTCCGCATTTTGCGTTTTGGAGTTGATGGTCAGATCGGCGCCAATCTGTTTGGCGAACTCCAACTGGCCGTCGTTGACGTCGATGGCAATCACTTTGGCGTTAAACACGTTTTTGGCGTACTGCAACGCCAGGTTGCCCAGCCCGCCCAGGCCATAGATGGCGATCCACTGCCCCGGCTTGATATCGGAAATTTTCACCGCCTTGTAGGTGGTGACCCCGGCGCAGGTGATACTGCTGGCGGCGAAAGAATCGAGCCCGTCCGGCACTTTCACCGCGTAGTCCGCCACCACGATGCACTCTTCCGCCATGCCGCCGTCAACGCTGTAGCCGGCATTTTTCACCGAGCGGCACAGGGTTTCGTTGCCGCTGACGCAATATTCGCAATGGCCGCAACCCTGGTAAAACCAGGCGACGCTAGCGCGGTCACCCACTTTTAACGAGGTAACGCCCTCACCGACGGCGGAGACCACACCGATACCCTCATGTCCCAACGTAATGCCCGGCACCTCGCCGAAATCGCCGTTTTTCACGTGCAAGTCGGTGTGGCACACCCCGCAACACTCCATTTTTAACGCCGCCTCGCCGTGCTTCAGCGGGCGCAGCACTTTATCCTGAATGTCTACGGTATGGTTTTTCGTCACTACGGCAGCTTTCATGCTGTATTCCTCCAGCCGGATTATAAAAACGGTCTTGATCACGGTCGTTACTGTCACCCAGGGCGACAATTCACATTCTCTTTTTCCGCTAAACGGTTAGCTTTAAAATATAGCAGAGAAATTTTTTTTATTGAATTAATTGCACGGCATTGCAGAAGCATGAGTGCCATTCACTTAACACAATAAAAACAACGCTCTCTAATTAATGTAACATCACCTGTCACAGAAATACCCTTAGTTCAATAACGACTGAATAAGATTATAATTAACACGCTTAATATCATTGATAAAAAAGTTATTTTATTTATCATCATGATTTTGAAATGGTTTAATTTTATTTATACTTGCATTGACAGAATCAATTACCTCCCCTAGTTTTAACTATGCTGTTTATCTCTGATAAGACTTTTCTTCACCTTCTATTTTTCATCGCCGCTATTTTTAGCGGCGCTACCCACAGCTGTCTAAAAATTCGAGGTTATATATGTCGACGACACAATTTAAAGTTATTAGCGTCAGTTCCGGCTCCACTCAAAGTTTGGATTTTGGTTCACGGGTGATTAATGCTTCCGTCGCCGTTCAGGGGTTTAACGTTTCTTACGGCAACACCGACCACCACCTGAAAACAATCGACGTCTCCAGCGCGATCGCCGGCCTCAGCGGCAGCAGTGTCACGGTGTCCGCCACCTGCTTTATGGAGGACAAATCCAACAATAAAACCTCAGGTACGGTAAGAGTGCTGGTGATCGCCGAATGCGAATCCTGAGACGTTGAGCGGCCGCTGGCCCGCCGTTTGGGCGCAGAGGCGCATCGCCTGGCTTTCAATCGCCCCTGGCGATTGAAAGCCATTTTGTTTCCCTGCGCTTTATCGATGAGGGTATTTAAAAATGAGTGACAAAACCAACGGTCAGATCCCGCCAGTACGGCCAAGCCAATTCGAAAGCAATGAAAAAAACATATTCGAAGACAGCGTCAATCTGTTTCGCGGCGATGTGAATTTATCGCTTGATTTGGTTGCGTTAACCGGAAGGAATCAACTCGACGTCAAAGTCACTGCATTTTATGGCAGCAACATCAAAAATGAAATTTATCAAGCAAATGTTAGCGCACCAACCGGAATTATGGGGTTAGGCTGGCAATTGCCTTTCGAACGCATTGAAGTCGATCACCGGGATAATGCAACACCCGGTGACAACCTTTATCGAATTTATACCAACAACGCCTCATCAGAATTAATTCGCGCGCCCAACGATTGGCTGAGAGCGAAATTACCAATCGCCGCCACCACCGCGCTCAATAGCGGCAAAGTGGACACCGAAATCCAATCCGCTTTCATCGCCGCCGGCCTGCAGTTGGGTTGCCATGCTCAGGTCGTCACGCGGTTCGACGATCGACAATGGGAAATTATCGACCCAGTCTATCAGCGCACCTTCAACGTGCTGCGCCAGGACGCCGAACTCGCCGTCTTCTCCGGCGGTGAAGCGTTTGAGTGCTTCCACTATGATTTCAGCAAGGTCCTGTATTATCCGCAGTTCGAACGCTGGGAGCTGGTCAAGGACAACGGGGTCAGCTACTTCTACGGCGGCAACGCGCAGGATGATCAGAGCATTCAATGGAAAGTGCGCTGGGGCAACTGGTCGGGACAATCCGCTTTGACCCACTCGCCCCAGGGCGATGCCTTGCAGTCTCGCTTTGCGGCAATCTGGAATCTGGCGCAGGTGGAAAGCCTGTGGGGCGATCGGATCGCCTTCCATTACGAGGCCGTTGAACAGCCGGTTGGCGAACGAGGCTTAAGTTTTACCAAAGCCTGCTACCTGACGCGCATCACCGACATGTTCGATCGCACCGTCGATTTTGGCTATCAGGAGAAGCGGTACGACACGCAGTCGCCCGCAGGCCCACGGGAATACCTGTCTCCGCATTGGGATACCCCCTACAGCAAGGCCCCCGGCAACGCCGCTTCAGCCTATCAGGATCGCTACGAAACGCGCTATCTGGACAACATCGTCGTCAAAAACTCGCAGGGCACATTGCTCTATGCGGTGCAGCTGAGCTATGACACGCAGAGTAATTTCAGCGGTTACCCGCAAAGCGATCCGCTTTACGGTGATACCGTCAAACGCACGCTCACCGGCGTCCAGCGGCGCTATGCGGAAAATTGTGCGCTGCCGCAGATGCAGTTCAGCTACTGGCCGGCGGGTACGGTCAATGCCGGCGCGCTCAGTGGCGCCGTCACGCCGGACGGTGCGAAAATCGCCTACCGGTATAAGCAACAAACGCTGCCGCTGTGCGATCGCCAGCGGCAGATCGTCAGTCCCTGGCCGCGCAGCGCCAAACCGCGCGTATGGTTCGGCGGCGATTACGCGGTCTGCCTGTGGCTTAACGAGTCGAGCGACCAAATCCACGTCATGTTTTACACCTGGCTTGGGCGCTGGCAATGCTGGGCTCCCGAGCAGCAAACGATCAAGGCCGCTTTCGACATCAACAGTGTCAACGTCATCACTGCCGGTGATTTCGCCTGCCTGACCTATGCCACCCCGCAGAGCGGCAAATCCTATGCGCATGTCTATCACAAGGATAACCGCAAATGGGGCGAGTGGTTCGACAGCGCGCCAATCGCCGCCAACACCACCCAACTGCAGCTGGCCGCCGGCGACAACTTTTTTGTGGTCTGCGACAAGGATCAACGGACGCTGCTGCGCTACACCTGGGATAACTTCACCAAACGGTGGGCGATCGCCGATAGGTCTGGCGATCTCAACGCCACCGCCCGCCCCTACATCGCGGCGGCCAACGGCTATTACGCCGTCCTGGATTATGCCCCCCTCACCGGCGGCGAACACCGTAATCGGCTGGCGCTTTATTATCAGGATAGCCAAGAACAATGGCAAAACGGCGCCTCACTCCCGCTGGTGTTCACCCTCGGCGGCGATGCGTCGGCCACCCGTTTCGGTTTTGCCGCCGGCGCCTCGTTTATCGCGCTGACCTACATCACGCAGGAGGTTTCGCTCAGCGTTGATTACACCGTCAAGGTCATCGGATGGGACGCGGCATTCGGCGCCATGACCAGCACTGACTTTCCCTGCCGCCTGCCGAAAAGCGCGCCGTCGCAAACCCTCACCATTCCGTTCCTGGCAAAATTCGTCAACAACGCCATGATTGCGTCCGGCCCCTATCTGCTGCGCTATAACGGCGCAGACTGGCTGCGTAACGACAGCCTGCTGTTACGCAGTACCTGCAGCGATCAGGACATCAACTGGTTCGCCTACGGCGCCGATTACGCAATCGCCGTCAGCAACCGCGAATTCGCGGCTCAGGCGCGCATGGTAGCCTACGATCCCAACCGACAAATCACCGCCTGGAACGATGCGGCGCGCGATCTCTATACCCGTGACGATCCGACTTCGGAAAGAAAAAGACACTACTTCCCGACGGCAGGCGCGGATATCGCCACCATGGGCAACCGCGTCTATCACCGCGGTTCCTGGTGTAATTGGTTGGACGCGGCAGCCGGATATGCCGAAGTGCCCTACGCGATAGACAGCACCACCATGATCAATCAGGGACCGCGCTTTATCTCTTATCTGAACCTGGACGGCACGGCAGCCAAAAACACCACCGTGAAAACCTTCCGCAATCAGGCCTTCGCCGGCGATGACACGCTCACGCAACGTTATTTCACGCAGATTGGCGTCTCCGGCATGGTCAAACCCAATATCAACGGCCAATATCCCGCCGGCCTGTCCGCGTTCGTTACCTATCTACCGCTGAACAAAGACTTCGATAATGCGGAAAGCCTGACGCTGAATCGCTACCTCGACAACACGCTGCAAGGCGCACTGGTGGATTACTGCGTCGACACGGTCAGCATCGATGACGGCTACGCCGTCAGCACCACCTGCTACGTGTTCGACATTGCGACAGCGACCTGCGACCCTACCGGCGCGGTCTTCAAGTACTACAAGAGTGCCAGCTATCCCGGCAGCGAGAGCATGTCCGCGCCGCGCTTCGGCTATCGCGAGAACTATTACTTCAATGGCCTGACGCGCCAGGATCCGCAGGTCGGCGAGCGAGTTCGCGCTGCAGATCAAGCGTCATCCGGGCTGTTGGACGGCCAATTGATCGAGCAAAAGGTGTTTGACGCCGACGGCAATCTGTTGGTTCACGAACAAAAAAACCTGATGGCCTTCACCTCCGTAGCGATCGACGGCGTCGAGCGACCGCTGTTCGGCGGTTATACACGCTGCATCGCCGACAACAGCCTTAATGATGGCCTGGCGATACGTACCGATTATCGCTATGACTCACGCTTCGGCAAATTGATCCGCGAGCGCTTTGACAATGTGACCGCCACCGGAGAAACGCAGGGCGTTGCCAAACTCTACGGCTATGCGTTCGAAGCCTATCCCTGGTTCTTACTGAAAAATGCGATCGACGCGCCCTTCAGCCAATTCGACGCAGCGGGGAGCGCGGCGCTGGGAGAGGCGCTGCCAATCTACGCCGGCAGTCTGCAACGCTACGGCGCTCTGCAACGGCAACAGCCGCTTGCCGATGAAGCTGCGCCGACAGTGTGGGCCGCCACGCAAGCCTATGTGCTGCAAGCCGCGATTGGCGCCCAGCCCCCCAGCCCGCCGGCGCTGGCAAGCGATCCGGGTGACGCGTGGTTGCCGGTAGGCACAATACTGGCCAGAACATTCTATGGTGCGATCCTCTCCCAGAAAAACAGCGAAAGCCAGGTCGAAAGCACGCTGTGGGACAACAACCAGATCCTGCCGGTGGCGGCGTTCGTCAGCGGCGCGGCGGATGAGTGCGATTTCATCGGTTTCGAACCCTATCAACACAGCACCGATCCCTGGCGGCTCGACGGCGATACGGCGATCGTCGACGACGACGCCTATGTCGGCAGCCGCAGCCTCAAACTCGGCGTCGGTGCGACCCTGACCCGAACGGCGCCGCTGCGGCAAACGCAGCCGGTCGTTGTCTCCGCCTGGCTCAAAACCTCGCCCGGTTTCAACGCGGCGCCCGGTGCGGCAAACTTGATCAGCCGTAGTGGCAACGCCGCGCCGCACACCACGCCGATCGTCCCCACGGCAGAAGGCGCTTGGGTTTACTGGCAAAGCATCATCCCCTATAGCGGCGATCCGGAGCGTCCGCTCGCGCTCGCCTTCGACAACCAAAAAACGGTCGGCTATGTGCTGTTCAACACCGTCAGCGTCACGCCGTTGGCCAGCAAGATGGAGGCCCGCTGCTACGATCCGCTGTATCTGGATGAGATCGCCGTTATGGGTAACAACGCCGATGTACTGCGCTGCGGCTACGATCCGCTGCGGCAAAAGTTCGTTGAGACCGGGCCACAAGGTGAAAGCAAGAAAGGCGTGGTGAACTATGCGCCACGCAGTTGGCACGACACGCTGCCATTCAGCTACCCGCAGCACGATCCCGCCAGCAGCTGCGAAATTCTGGCCGCCGACGGCGGGCAATACGAAACCTTCACGCAGGGCGAACAAACCTGGACGCGCTGGCGGCGCGACGACGACAGCGCCTGGCGTCTCAGCCAGGGCCGGCTACTGCATTGCGGTACGACGCTCAACCGCCTGCGTTGGTTGGCCACCGCCGGCCGCTACGCGGTGGGCTTCACCCTTTCGTCGCCGGCGACGCAGAACCTCGCCTTCGGCCTGACGATCGGCGACAGTCTGAGCGCCCAGTGGGACGCCATCGCGGGATGGCGGCTGACGCTGGCGGGCAACACCTATACTGACGACGCGACCAACGGCTGCCTGCCCACCTCGGTGCTGCTGGTACCGGGCGACGATGCCGTTCTGTTATATGCCGACGGTCGTCAGGTTTTCGCCCTTCAGACCGATGCAAGGATCGACGGCGAATTCAGCCTGCAGGCACAGGGGGAAATCTATTTTGCCAATGCGGTTACCTTCCGTTCGCCGCAGCTGGCCATCACGTATAAAAACGCCAACCGGCAGGAAACGCAGCACCAGGTGCTGAACGAAGGACGATGCCTGGTGCGTGAAACGCTGTACGACGCGCTGGGCAATACGGTTGCCGAAACCAAGATCGCCGCCTTTGAACGCACGTTGTTCGGCTACCGGGCGGCCTTTGTCCGCACACTGGACGCCGCAAACGGCGTGATGACCGGTGAAGTGAGTGATTATTACCCGCAGGACGAAGGTTACCCCTATAGCGGCACCCGTTATGAGGCTTCCTCGCTGAAACGCCCGGTGGCCAAAGGCATGCCAGGCAAAATCTTCGCCATTACCGGCGACAACCCGCATATTACGAGGTTCATTTACGCCGTCACCGATCACACGCAGGTGGCAGGTATCGCCTGTCGCCCTGGAGAATTGCGGGTGAGCGCCCTGTACGATGCCGATGGCACCGGCGTGCTGTCACTCAACGATCGCCGTGGCCAGACGCTGAGCAAGCAGACCGAGGCCGGCGGCGTTGTTCGCGACGCTGTCCAACAGATCTTCGACGCGGCGGGCAATATCGTGCAGGTTCGCCACCCGTCGTCTTCCCCGGCGGATGACGCCTTCATCAGCCACAATCGCTACAACTTCCTGTGTCAGCTCGCTGCACGCGTCACGCCGGATGCCGGAGAAACGACGTATATCTACGATCCTGCCGGACGTCTGCGTTTCAGCTCAACGCCGCTGAGCCGCGCGAAAGACCGCGTGTTGTATAAAAAATATGACGTTCTGGGGCGCCTGAGCGAGGATGGCGAAGTGGCGCAAGCCTGGGGTGACGGTTCGGCGCTGCAGGCGATCGCCGATAACGATCCGCACTACCCGCACCATGATGACTGGCAAACGCAAAACGTCTATGACGGCGAAGGCGACGAGCCGACTCTGCGCGGCCGCCTGTGGAAAATGTACCGTCGCGCCGCTGACGGACTCTGCGTCGAAAACTGTTATGGCTACGATACGGGAGGCAATGCGACCCTGTCGCAACTGCGTCTGCCGGACGCTGGCGATTACATCACGGGCTATGCCTACGACAATCTCGGCAACGTCATCCGCATCGATTATCCCGCCGGCGCGCCGCTCGCCAGCGTGGCCTATCGCTATAACGACATGGGACAAACCGCCGCCATCGGCACGCCGGACGATCCGGAGAAGTTCGTTCGCTACCGTTACCATGCCGACGGCAGCCTGGCTGAAGAGCAGCTGAATTCACAGGGGGAGCGGGCGCTGCGGCGCACCATGAGTTATAACTCTCCCGGCTGGTTGAATGAAATCAACAACCACTATGCCGACGGCGCACCGCTGTTGAAACATCGCTTCAGCTACACCGACGGCGGCTACGAGGGCGCCGGTTACTTCAACGGCAATATCGCCGGCGTAGTGCACGACAATGCGGTCAGGCCCGAAAACAGCTTCGCTTATCGCTATCGTTACGATCCGCGCGGCCAATTGACGGTCGCCGAGCACAGCGTCACTTCCGCCTACAGCCTCGGCGTCGGCGCGCCGCTGACCTTCGACGCCGGCGGCAACATCCTCCGGCTGCAACAGGGAGACACCCTCTTCAGCTACGAGTATCAGCCGAACAGCGGCAAAGTCGCCGCCGTGCTCGCCAATGATGCGGTCGCGCAGCGTTACGAGTATGACGTCGTCGGTAACGTCACGCTCTCCGCCAGTCGCGGTATTCAGCGTATCGATTACAACCCGCTGAATAATCTTCCGTTAACGATCGCACTGGATGACGGCCGCCAGCTTGCGCTGTGCTACAACGGCATCAATCAGCGGGTGCAAAAGCGGTTCGCCGACGGCAGCAAACTCGCTTACGTACACGGCCTGAGCGACGCGCCGCTGATGGAGTTCGGCGCTCGTACGACGCAATATCTCTATGGCGTCGGCGGATTGCTGCTGCTCATCGACGGTGGTGAGGCCCAGTACGTGCTGAAGGATCAGCAAGGTTCGATCCGTGCCGTAGTGGCGGAAAACGGTCAGGTCAACGCATTGCTCGACTACATGCCCTTCGGCCAATCGTTGCCGACTGGCGTCGGCACGTCCTCGTTACTGCGCTATCGCTACACCGGCCAGGAGTTGGACGAAGATTTGGGACTCTATAACTATCGGGCGCGCTTCTACGATCCGCAATTGGGGCGCTTTTACTCCTGCGATCCTAGATTCCAGTATGGCGGCCCTTACGTCTACTGCGGCAACAACCCGGTTAATCAGACCGACCCTTCCGGTGAGATCGCCCCAATCATTATCATCTTGCTGATCGGGGCCGCCGTCGGCGCCGTGCTGGGCGGCGGGGTCGCCCTGTACAGCGGCTATCAGTCCGGATTGCGCGGCGGCGCGCTAGCCGGTTATGTATTCGCCGGCGCAGGGATAGGAGCCCTCGCCGGGGCTCTGTCCGCCGCCGGCGGAGTCGGCGCCTTTGCCGCAGGGTCGGCAGCGGCGGCGGCAGCTTCCACCACCGCCGGCGGCATTGCGGCGGGCCTGGCGGCCGGCGCAGGGGTCGGAGCCACCGTAGGCGCGGCAGTAGGTGCGGCGCAGGGAGTGAGCCAATTCTTCATCAACGACGCCTTTGGCGTCGCCAACAGCGGCAGTTGGCAACAGTCGCTGCTGAAAGGCGCCGTTACCGGTGCCGTCGGCGGCGCGATCAGTGGCGGCGCCGCAGGGGTTGGCGGTGCGGCCGCCTTCCAGCAGGCTGCGCGTTTCGCCGAGCTGACCGGCGGCAACGGCTGGGCCTTCAGCCCGACCTCGCTCACCCAGGTCAGCAACGCCTACAACGCTTTCGGTAGCCTGGGCATCGTGCCGTTGCCAGCCTTCGTCAGCCGCATCCCCAACTACAACCTGCCACTGGTCGGGGGAATGCAAAGTTTCGTCCTGGGGAAATTCAGCCTGCCAACTTTCAGCAGTCTCGGCGGTGCGGTGGCCAAGCAGGCCGTCTCGCCGCTGCTGCCGAGCGGCGGTGGCACGGCGACAGGAACCCCGCCGACGGCCTTCTATGGACAACAGGCCTACAGCCCGGCGATGACCGGCAGCATCGGGCTGCAAACGGCGCTGGTATTGGATCCCGCCGGCTGGAGCAACGGCAAAGCATAACCCACGCAGGGTGCGGGACTGCGCGTCCCGTCCCTGCGTCTTGATGAGAGGCAACGTCATGAATGATGCAACGATTCGCTACCATCAGGTGCGGCAAAAGAGCACCCACAACTCGTATCAACGCACGGAAAGCTACCCGGCTCAGGCGCTGTACTGGCGCATCCGTTCCCTTGAGATCGATATCCACAACAGTAATAACGCCGCCGGTTGGCCGCAGTTAAACGGCAACTGGTACGTTTATCATCTGGCGGTCATCGATCAGGTCAGCTCAGTCAACACCTTGGCGGATGCACTGGACGCGCTGTTGGCGTTTCATCGCGCGGTGCCGCAGCACGAAGTCGTCACCCTGTGGCTGGATTTGAAAGACGACTTCAACGCCGCCCGAGATCAAACACCCGAATCGCTCGATCGTTTGTTGGCCGAGCGCCTGGGGCGCGAACACATTTGGGGACCACCCGATCTGATCGGCGACTGCACCGATCTGCAAGCAGCGATCGCCGCCTATGGGTGGCCGTCGCTCGACACCCTGCGCGGCAAGTTCATTGTTGGCTGCACCACCGGCGATCTCGCCTCGCCGAATTCGGTGCTCAATCAGTATGTGCAAAACGGCGCCACCGCCAATCAACGGCTGGCGTTCGTCACGCCGGAAATCACCCAGGCGCAACAAATCGACCAACACGCCTGCGCCGTAATGTTCAACCTCTCGGCCGCCCACACCGCCCTGGCGAACGCGGTGTTTACCGCCGGCTTTGTCGGCCGCGCCTACGGCCTGAACGACGCAAACAGTTGGGCAACCGGCTGGAACAGTCGCGCGCACCATCTGGCCACCAACAAGGTCAACGCCGATTGGGACGGGTGGGCGCGCACCGATCTGCCGATGACTGGCTATCCGTTTACCGGCATCGACGTCACGCTGCCGCCGGATCTGACCGAGTCCGGTGCACTCTGCGCCATCAAGGTCGACTCCGGCGATATCTGGAATAAACGCGACAGCGGCTATTTTCGTTTCGATCGGTCCGCTATCGGCGCCGAACGCACGCTCAGCGCCTTCGTCGCCAACCCGCAGTCACATACCGACGGCTTTATCAAAGGCGGAGTGATGGCGCGGGCCTCGACCGCCGATGACGCCGCCTATATCGCGATATTTCAAACCGCTGCTCGCGAAATCCGCATGCAGTACCGGCGGGATAACGGCGCCGGTACGGAAAAAATCGATGCCCGTCTGCCAAATGGCGTCAACGGCAAGCCCGTCGTCAGCAGCAATACGCCGATTTGGCTGAGGCTGACGGTTCGGGCCGATGGCCGCCAGGCGCAAGGCAGTTATTCAATCGACGGCCTGATCTGGCACGCCGTTGGGGAGATCGGCGTCAGTCAAACGCTGCCGCTGCAAGGCTGGGCGGCCTCCTCACACGGCGCCGGCTACGTAAAATGGCTGTTCGGCGGCGCAAAGGCGCCGACAGAGAGCACCGTCTTCGGCAACTCGGCCACCGGCGAGTTCATCGCCGACAGCGCCCCTGCCGCGAGCCTCGGCCCCTACCGTTAGGAAAATTGACAACGGCGGTGCGGCAGCTGATGATGCAAGCACCGCTTCCTACTCGATCCGCCAACGATGAAAAATGCCCCCGCAGTGACGATCCACTACTGTTCGCAATGCAACTGGCTGCTGCGCGCCGGCTGGATGGCGCAAGAGCTGCTGAACACCTTTGGTGACGATCTCGCCTCCGTCACCCTGATGCCGGGCACCGGCGGGGTCTATCAAATCAGCGTCGATGGCGTGATGATTTGGGATCGCAAGATTGACGGTGGCTTCCCCGATGCGGCGCAGTTAAAGCAGCGGCTGCGCGATCACAGCTTCCCCGATCGCTCTCTCGGCCACAGCGACGGTAAAAAAGCCAGGCACTGAAGGCCGTCAGCGCCCCGTCGGCGGCTGCGCGCCGATAATGCGCGGCATCGTTTCTTTCATCATTTCCATGAATTTGCGTAAACGCGCGGGATAATAGCTGGCGTAGGGATACAGCAGGTAGATAGGCAGTGGCTCGGCTCGCCACAGGGGCAACAGCGTCTGCAGAGATCCTTGCGCCAACTCTTCTTTCACCACCCAAGACGACACGATCGCTACGCCCAGCCCTTCCAGCGCCGCTTTACGCGCCGCATAAAGGCTGTCGGTGCTCAACCTGGGTGCGATGCCGAAACGCCGCTGCTCGCCGCTGGTCGCGTGGGTCAGGACGACCTCATTGCGATAAAAACTGTTTACCGCCAGCCACGGCAATGATGCCAAATCGTCGAGATCGACGATCGCCGGTCGTTCAGTCAACAGTGCGGGTGACGCCACCGTGCTGCGCGGCACTTCCGCCAACAGCACCGCCACCACCGAAGGATCGGTCACCGCGCCAACGTGAATGGCGCAGTCTACGCCTTCGGAAATGAAATCGGGAGAGTGGTCGTTCAGCGTCCACTCCACGCTGGTTTGGGGATAGCGCCGCAAATACTCCCCGAGCGGCCCGATCAGCTGATCCTGCCCAAAGGCGTGCGGAGCGCGCACGCGCAGTGCGCCAACCGGTTCGTCGCGCGCGCCGCGCAGCGCATCTTCCAGGCTTTGCCATTGCGCGAGCAAGCCGCGCGCTTGCTGATAGCAGCGTTCGCCGTCATCGGTAAGATGGAGCGCATGCGTCGTCCGTTGGATCAACCTGGTGCCCAACAGCTGTTCCAACGCCCGCAGACGTCGGCTGATGGTCGGCTGCGAGGTGCCCAGCTGCTGCGCCGCCGCCGACAGGCTCCCGCTCTCGACAATACGCACCAGGGTTTGCAGCAGTATTATACGGTCGCCGTTGGGTAAATTAATTTTATTCATACGCATTACGTATAACAGTTCTACCCATATCGGGTCTACCCGCCGATAACATTCAAGACAAAAATAGCCGCACATCCACCTTGTCAGGAATTATCGAATGAGCCTCTCACCCACCGGCGGTGCGCTTTCCGCCAAAACCGTTTTCCTGTTGGCCACTGGCGCCGGCCTTAGCGTCGCCTCTATTTACTACAGTCAGCCGATGTTGAGCGTCATGGGCGCCGACTTCCATGTCGGCGTTGGCGATACCGGATTCGTGCCGACCCTGACCCAATTGGGATATGCGTTGGGTATTTTGTTGCTGGCGCCGCTCGGCGATCGCCACGATCGCCGCGGGATCATTCTGGTGAAGGGCGTGCTGCTGGCTCTGATGCTGCTGTTGTGCAGCCTGGTTTCCTCTTTTTCGCTGCTGTTGCTCAGCAGCCTGACGCTCGGCCTGGCCGCCACCGTCGCGCAGGACATCATCCCCGCCGCCGCCGCTCTGGCTCCGGACGCCCGACGCGGTAAAATCGTCGGCACCGTGATGACCGGGTTGCTGGCCGGTATTTTGCTGTCGCGCGTATTCAGCGGGCTGGTCGCCGATTATTTCGGCTGGCGCAGCGTTTATGCGTTAGCCGCGCTGGCCGTTTTACCGATCACGCTGGTGATAGGGCGAGCTTTGCCGCGCTTTCAGCCACACAGCACGCTGAGCTACCCCGCCTTGCTGCGTTCGATGAGTCGGCTTTGGGCCACCTACCCTGAATTGCGGCGCGCGGCGTTGTCTCAGGCCTTTTTGTCCGTCGCCTTCAGCGCCTTCTGGTCCACGCTCGCGGTGATGCTGGCCGATCGCTATCAGTTGGGCAGCGCAGTCGCCGGCGCGTTTGGCCTGGCCGGCGCAGCGGGTGCACTGGCGGCACCGTTAGCGGGCAGTCTGGCTGATCGACACGGCCCTGACGCCGTCACTAAAATCGGCGCTGCGCTGGTAACGGTTTCTTTCGCCCTGATGTTTTTACTGCCGTTGCTACCGCAATCGGCGCAATGGGGGCTGATTGCGCTGAGCGCCATCGGGTTTGATCTCGGCATTCAGGCCACGCTGATCGCGCACCAGACCATTATTTACGGCCTCGATCCGGCTGCCCGCAGCCGCCTTAACGCCATTCTGTTCACGCTGGTATTCATCGGCATGGCCACCGGCGCCGCACTGGGCAGCCGCGTACTGGAACACCTGGGATGGCCGGGCGTAGTGGCGCTGACGACGGCCGCGGCGGGTGTTGCTTTGCTGATCCGCATGACGCGCCACTCTTTGCGTGCAACAGCCTGATCCGCGCCGTGATAGGCGCTCGGATAACGCAACCGGTTGATTTCGCCCGGGTCACCTGCGCTATACTGAGCGCCCTTTTTGCCACGCATTTAAAACAATTTTATGATGGAACGCTTGCTAGAAAACGCGATGTACGCCTCCCGCTGGTTGCTCGCACCGGTTTATTTCGGCCTTTCACTGGCCCTGGTCGCCCTGTCGATCAAATTTTTTCAGGAGATCCTGCACGTCCTGCCCAACATTTTTTCTGTCGCGGAAGCCGATCTGATCCTGACCCTGCTGTCGCTGGTCGACATGGCGCTGGTGGGCGGGTTGTTGGTGATGGTGATGTTCTCCGGGTATGAAAACTTCGTCTCGCAGCTGGATATCACCGAAGGGAAAGAAAAACTGAGCTGGCTGGGCAAAATGGACGCCACCTCGCTGAAAAACAAAGTCGCCGCGTCTATCGTCGCCATTTCCTCCATTCACCTGCTGCGGGTGTTTATGGACGCCAAGAACGTGCCGGACAACAAGCTGATGTGGTATGTGATCATCCACCTTACCTTTGTGCTGTCCGCCTTCGTGATGGGCTACCTGGATAAAGTGACCCGCTCCAAGCACTAAAACGTACTGCCACACCCGGTCGTCATGATCGGGTGCCTCCCTCACGCGCCCTTCTTCGCCTGTTTCCCCGCCGTCGTTTTTTTCATCTGGCACATCTGATGATAATTTTATTATAATGTTATTACACTCATCATGGACTGAACGCCGGCCCTTGCACCGGTTTCGCCGCAGACAGGATCACGCTCTCTCATGCCATTGACTGGTCACCCCCTGCAATTCAACGATATTCAGGCGATTTTGCCTCATCGTTATCCCTGCCTGTTGGTCGATCGCGTGCTGCCCGCCGGCACCTGCATTGCCGAAGGGAGGCTGAGCGCCATCAAGAACATCACCGCCAATGAGCCGACGTTCTGGAACGGCCACGCGCACTTCGCCGGTTTTCCCGGCGTGCTGTTGGTGGAAGCGCTGGCGCAAAGCACCGGTCTGCTGGCGCATTACTATCTCGGGGCGCTAAACGAGGGGGAGCATTACTATTTTGCGGCCATTCAGCGTGCGCGGTTTTATCGCGCCGCCCGCCCCGGCGACCAGGTGCTGATGGAGGTGGCCTTTGTGCGCCGCCGCGGGGCGATCGCCCGCTTTACCGGCCGCGCCAGCATCGATGGCCAGCGCATTTGCACCGCCGATTTCATGTGCGCCCGTAAATAGGCCGCTTGCCGAAGGAGCCCTGCGAATACCATGTCTCTGGTTGACAGCTTACTCAAAACCCTTGATTTCTCTCCGCGCGGCCAGGTGATCGCTCGCGAAACCGACGCCTGGGGCGAAATCATCGTTTCCGACCACAAGGACTACCGCACGCTGCGGTTTGACGGCATCTGCGAACAGAGCAAGATGAGCCTCAGCAACCCCGCGCAGCCGATCCACAACTACATCAAAGCGATGCTGATGGCGGTGGCCTGGCAGCCGCCGGCCTCGGCGTTGATTTTGGGGTTGGGCGGCGGCAGCTTGCTGCGTGCGCTGCACGCGCTCGATCCGGCGATGCGCCTCGACGTCGTCGAGCTGCGCGCTGCGGTGATCGCCGTCGCACGCCGCTATTTCACGCTGCCGGCCACCGACACCATCAGCCTGCGCACCGCCGACGCCATGGACTTTGTGCGCCCGCCCGCCGAGACGCGTTACGATCTGATCTTCTCCGATCTCTATTCGGCGTTCGCCATGGATCCGCAGCAAGGCACCCAGACATTCCTGGAAAACTGCGCCGCGCGGCTGAACGACGGGGGCTGGCTGGTGCTGAATTACCACGATCTGCCCGACGAAAACAGCCTGCTGTACCACAGCCTGCACCGGATATTCGGCACCGTATTGTTTTGCGTCGCCCCCAGCGGCAACGTGATCATTTACGCCACGCCGGCCCAGGTGACGTTGCCGCTGAGCGCGCTGCGCAACCTGGCCGCCGGCAGCGGCGAGCTGTTCAACTGCGAACTCGGCTACCTGTCACGCAAAATAGAGCGGCTGCATTTCCGCTAAAGACGAGCGGCGACGCGGTCTGGCTGGCCGCTTCGTCCACGTGGTATTATCATTCAGTTATCATTCTCTGGAGGATCCTGATGGAAAAGAAAACGGCGCGGCTAACGGTGCTGATTGACCCGGACAAGAAGAAAGCTCTGGAAGAACTGTGCCTACAGCAGGACGTCACTCCTTCCCAGGTGGTACGCCAGCTGATCCGCGATTATCTGCACAAGCATCAGGTTGACTATCCCAGCCAGCCGACTCACGCCAATCCACGCGTCGAAAGCAATTGAGCGGCTGCCTGTTCCGCCTACTGTGAAGCGCGCGTTGCTCCTGCGCGCGTCCCTAATCCGAATCCTCCGTTACGGTCTGTCCATTCTGCAATATCGCTGCTACTGTTTGCGTTCATACTCTCTCTTCGGAAAGGAAGCGCCATGTTCAGCCATATTACCGTCGGCGTCAGCGATCTGGACGCCGCCGCCGCCTTCTACGACGCCATTCTGTTGCCGCTGGGATTACAGCGGCGGGAAGTGACGCCGGACGGCGGTCCCGCTGCCCGCTGCTGGGTGAAGCCGGGCCAAACGCTGCCGCGTTTCTATGCTTACCAACCCTTCGACAGGCAGCCAGCCAGCGCTGGCAACGGCAGCATGCTGGCCTTTCTCGCCGCCGATGAGCTGGAGGTTAAACGCGCCTACGCTGCTGGCCTGCTGGCGGGCGGCAGCAGTGAAGGCGAGCCCGGCGAACGCGCGCATTACGGCAAGGGCTATTACGGCGCTTACCTGCGCGACCCCGACGGCAACAAGGTCCATGTGGTGTACCGGGGAGATCTCGCCTGATGAAATGTTCGGTTTATATCGCCACCAGCGTAGACGGATTCATCGCCGGCGCGGACGGCGACATCGACTGGCTGCTGCGCCCCGAGTACGCGGTTTCGTTGCTAAACGGCCTGAGTTATGAGGCATTTATCGCCGACATCGACGCAC
The DNA here is from genome assembly GCF_030053255.1 of Serratia sp. PF-27. Taxonomy (NCBI): domain Bacteria; kingdom Pseudomonadati; phylum Pseudomonadota; class Gammaproteobacteria; order Enterobacterales; family Yersiniaceae; genus Serratia; species Serratia sp. PF-27. The sequence goes on along the minus strand of NZ_JASGBT010000015.1, from coordinate 353,566 downwards.
TGGTAATGGGGCGCCATACCTATGAAAAAGTCCGCGCCTTTCCCGAATGGCCCTATGGTGACCTGCCGGTGGTGGTGCTGTCGACGCAGCCGCCCTCGCCGCACGAGACAGGCCACGTTCGCTGGATGAATGGCGAACCGGCGGCCATCGTGGCGCAGTTGGCCGAGCAAGGCTGCGGTCACCTGTATATCGACGGCGGCCAGACCGTACAGCGTTTCTTGCAGGCCGGATTGATCGACGAACTGACGATGACCCGCGTGCCGCTGCTGCTGGGTGGCGGCATTCCCTTGTTCGGCGCCGATGGCCCGGAGCAGCGCCTGCGCCTGCTCGCCGTCACCCAGTCGGACAATGGTTTCGTGCAAGAACGCTACGCGGTTCAGCGCGCATCGTAACGCAGCATCCGTCGGCGGCCGCCGAAGGCGATGAGCAACGCAGCCAGCGCCAACAGCGCCGCCACGCCGTAAGTCACCCGCATGCCGTCAACCGCGGCCGCCGCCGCAGTACCCGCCACCTGCTGCGAAGCCAGATAAAACAGCGCCCCCATCGCCGAAGCGCCGGTGATCGCCCCGAGATTGCGCGCCAGGTTCACCATGCCGGCGATCAGCCCGCGCCGTTCAGGAAACAGATCCTTCATCAGCATGGTGTTGTTGGCCACCTGAAACAGCGCATAGCCGGCGGTCAGCAGCGCGATGGGGGCGATATAGCCGAGCACGCCCCAGCGGTTAAGCAACGACAGCAATGCCGCCCCGGCGGCCACCGCCGCCAGCCCAAACTGGGCGATGCGCTGCGAGCCAAAACGATCCACCAGATAACCGGCCGGTATGCCGGTCAGGATCGCCACCGCCGGCCCCGCCGACATCACCAGCCCGACCTGCGCAGCGCTTAACCCCAGCGCGCGTGACAGATAGAACGGCCCGACCACCAGCGTGGCGGTCATCACCGTCATCACCAGCGCGCTGGCCGCCAGCCCCGCCGTCAGGGCCGGATGGCGGAACAGCGTCGGCGCCAACAGCGGCGATACGGCGCGGCGTTCCACACCGATGAACAGCGCCCCCGCCAACAGCGCCCCCAGCATCAACGCCAGGTTGAGCGCGCCAAAATTGCCGCGCCCAAGGGTCATCGCCAGTGAATAGCAGAGCAATGCGCCGCCCAGCAGCAGCGTACCGGCGCGATCGAACGGTTCCGGGGGCGCTGCCGCGCGCGGCCCATTCGGCAAGTATCGCCAGGCGAGCCACAGCGCCAGCAGCCCCAGCGGCAGGTTGATCAGGAACATCGCCCGCCAGCCGAAACCGACGATCAGCGCGCCGCCCAACGACGGCCCCAGCGCGGTGCCCACGGCCGACATAGTGCCGAGCAGCCCCATCGCGCGGCCGATTTTTTCCGTGCCCAGCGCCTCGCCCGCCAGCGCCATGGCGATTGACATCATGACTGCGCCCCCCAGCCCCTGCGCCAGGCGCGCCGCCAGCAGCAGCCAAAGCTGCGGAGCCAACGCACAAGCCAACGAAGCGGCGGTAAACAGCGCGATGCCCGCCAGCAGCAGGCGGCGGCGATTGAGGCTGTCGCCCAAGCGGCCGATGCCGATGATGCAGGTGGTGACGGCCAGCAAATAACAGAGCAATACCCACTGCACCGCTTGGAACGAGGCATGGAACGCGGTGGCGAGCGCCGGCAGCCCGACATTGGCGATGCTGATGCCGAGCGATGACAGCAGCATGCTCAAAGACAGTGCGGCCAGTATGCCGCGGACGCCCTGCGGCGAAGGATGGGATAACATGATAAGCACTCCTGACATAGACTGAGGATTAGCCTATGTCAGGGGGTAGGATGGCGGAAGACGCACGGCGTGCACTGTATCCATGCGCCTGACGCCTTATCTGATGCGAGCCGTTACCAGGCGGCGATTTCCGCCTCGGTGAGCGGCAACGGCTGAGTCACACCGGTTTCCGCCGCCAGGGTGGCCGCCTCCAGCACCGCCATTACCGCCAGCGCCTGCGGTGCGGTAACCGGATTGCTGCCGGCGCCGCGCAGCGCGTCGCGCACCTGGACGTAATATTGACGCTGGTCGCCATCCGGCGTCGGCAGCGTACGCACCGGCTCCGTGCCGATAAACAGGCTCATCGCATCGTCGTCTTTGCCCCACTCCGCCGAGCCCGGCGTCACGCCAGCCAGCAGTTGGCTCTCCTGCCCGTCGGCGCGCGCTTTGACCACGCTGCCTTTCTCGCCGTGCACGGTAAAGCGTGAGACGCCGCCCGCCACCAGCATGCTGCCGTGCAGGATCACACGGTGCGTCGGGTAGTTGAGCACCACGTGGGCCCAGTCGTTAATCTGCGCGTTGGGGCGCAGCGTAGCGATGTTGGCCTGCACGCTGTGCGGTAAACCGAACAGCTGCAGCGCCTGATCGACCATGTGCGGCCCCAGATCAAACCACAGCCCGCTGCCCGGCAGGTTCTGCTCGCGCCAGCGCACCCGCACTTCTGGGCGGTAACGATCGATGTGCGACTCAAAGTGCGTCACCTTGCCGATCAGCCCCTGTTCGATCACCTGCTTCACGCCCAGGAAATCGCTGTCCCAGCGGCGGTTCTGGAATACCGACAACAGGCGATCGTGTTTTTCCGCCGCCGCAATCAGCGTACGCGCCTGCGCCAAATCCAGCGTAAACGGCTTATCCACCACCACGTGCTTGCCCGCCTCCAGTGCGGCCAGCGCCAGCGGCGCATGGGTGTCGTTCGGCGATGCGATCACCACCAAATCCACCTCCGGCCGGCGGATGGCCTCCAGCGGATCGGCGATCACCTGCACGTGCGGCAGATCGGCATGCACCTTGGCGGCATCGCGCGAAGCCACCACGCTCAGTTCCAGCCCCGGCACCGCGTTAATCAGCGGCGCGTGAAACGCCTTGCCGACAAAGCCGTAGCCAATCAGCGCCACCTGCAACGGTCGAGCAGTATCGTTCATCAGTGTTCTCCTCTAGCGGTCGTCGGCGACGACACAAAGTTCAATCAATGATTGTTCGTCCAGGTTGTCCCACGGGCGATCGGTAAACAGACGTTGGATCTGCGCCAGATCCGCAACGTGATGCGGCTCGCAGCGGTCCAGTTTCATATGATCGGCCACCAGCCAGCGCTCGCCGCTGTTGGCCAACATGGCGCGTTTGACCTCTGCATCGGCCTCTTCGCCGGCGCTCAGTCCCAGCTGGGGATGCACCGCACAGGCGCCCAGTAAGGCGATGTCCGCGCGGTAGCGCGCCAGCAACGCCAGCGTGGCACTGCCGGCGAATAGCCGCTGACGCACATCCCACTGGCCGCCAAGCAGGATCAGGTTAATCTCCGGCCTGTCGCTCAGGCACTGCGCGATATCCAGCGAAGCGGTGATCACCGTCGCCGGGCCGCGCAACGCCTGCGCCACCGCCAACAGCGTACTGCCCGCATCCAGCATCAGGGTGCTGCCGGACGGGATCTGCGCAGCCACCGCGCGGCCGAGCCGCTGCTTGATCTGCGGCAACAGCGCCGCGCGCGCCTGACGTGGCATGCCGGACGGTTCGAGCGCGATCGCCCCGCCGTGATTTTTCTGCGCCAACCCTTGCCGCTCGAGATCGGCCAGATCGCGGCGCACGGTATCGACCGAAACGCCGATGGCGCCGGCCAACTCCGCCACCGCCGCCTGCCCGCGTTCGCTGAGCAAATCCAGTAAATGGCGCTGTCGTGCCGCTTTGTGCATGGGCTTATTCCGCCGTAAAAAGCATAAAACAGCAATATACAGCAGATAACAGCAATGGAGAAGCCGCAATTGTGCGCACCGGCGATCAAACATCTTTTCGCCTGTGGGACGATGATGATGAAGACATAACGCATAACAATCCGGAGAAACGCATGAACATCGATCTGACGTTTGAACACCTGAGCGCACGCGCCGTGCAATACAATGCCCGCGCTTCGGTGGAGGATTTTGACGCCTGCATGGTGGAATACGCCGCGCTGGCCCAGCGCGCCAAGGCGCAGACGCCGGGCATTTACGATCTGCACTACGGCATGAGCGCCGCCGAGCGCCTCGACCTGTTCCCGGCCAGCGCACAACCCGCCCCGCTGCTGATCTTTATTCATGGCGGCTATTGGCATTCACAGCGCAAAGAGGAAGCCTGTTCGATGGCCGCCGCGTTTGCTCGCCGCGGCGTGGCGGTCGCCACGCTGGAATACACGCTGGCGCCGGAAGCGACGCTCGCGGAGATCGTACATGAGGTGCGCAGCGCCGTCGCCTGGCTCTATCATCACGGGGCACCCTTCGGCATCGATCCGGCACGCATTTTCGTCAGCGGCAGTTCGGCCGGCGGTCACCTGTGCGGCATGCTGATCGCCGACGGTTGGCAGCAACGCTATCGCCTGCCGCCCGACGCGATCAAAGGCGCGCTGGCGCTGAGCGGCCTCTACGATCTGCGCCCGCTGTGCGATATCTACATCAACGACTGGTTGCACCTGACGCCCGAGCAGGCGCAAACCCTCAGCCCGCTGTTTTTACTGCCGGCGAAAGACCATGCGCCGCAGATCCTGCTCGACGTCGGCCAGCGGGAAACGCAAGGTTTCAAAAACCAGACGCAGGCCTATTATGACGCTTGCCGGGCGCATGGCCTCGACGTCCAGCTGCTGGCCGACCGTCACTGCAATCACTTTACGCTGGTCAACGAGCTGGCGGATGCGGAAAGCGCGATGTTCCGGCAGGTGATGGCGATGATCGACGCAACGCAACGGTAGCCTGCCGCTGCAACCGCAGCCTGGCGGCGATCGTAATCACCGCCAGCGCGGCGAACAAGGCTCCGCACAGCAGGCTGCCCTGTAGCCCCCACGCGGTAATAAACCCGCCGCCCGCCAGCGAGCCCAGCGCCACGCCCAGATTGATAAAGGCGATATACAGCCCGGTGGCGAACGCCGGCGCTTGCGGGGCTTCGGAGGTCAGCCAAATCTGCGTGACAATCAAACCGCTGGTGTGCGCCGCTCCCCAATACAGGCAAAGCGCCGTCATCGAGCCAATATTCACGCTGCCATAGCGATACAGCAGCGCATAAGCCGCAATCAAGGCTATCGGATGCAGCAGCACCGTCACCGCACGATGGCGGCTCAGCCATCTGCCGGCCAACAGGTTGCCCACGACACCGCCCACACCGAACGCCACCAGAAGAAAGCCGATGACGCCGCCGCTGAGACCGATTTCGCGGCTGAGGTACTCGGCCGCGTAAGCATAGACGGCAAACATGGCGGCAAAGATCAGCACGCAGGTAGTGATATTCAGCCACAGCGTACCGCTGCGCAGTATCGCCAACTGTTTGCCATAGCTGAGGCGCTGTACGGCCGCATCAGGCAAACGCCACAGCAATCCCAGCGCCGCCAGAAGGTTCACCCAGGCACAGAACCTGAACGACGCTTCATAGCTGAACTGTCCGGCGATCCATTGCGTCAGCGGTATCCCCAGCACCATGCCCATGCTGGTGCCGATGAATGCATAAGCGGTTGCTTTGGTAGCTTGATGCGGCGGATAAAGCGCCGCGGCCGCCACCATGGCCAGTGAAAAATAGATCGGATGAAACAACGCCGGCACAATGCGCAGCAGCATGAGCATGGAGAAGCTGTCCACCTGGGCGGACAGCGCGCTGGCCGCCGCAAACACGGTCAATGCGATCAACAACATGCGTTTGCGATTGAATTGCGACGCCAACAGCACCAACAGCGGCCCGAGCAGCGCAATGGTCAGGGCGAAGATCCCGACCAGCCAGCCTGCCTGCGCCGTGGAGATGCCATACCGTGCAATGATCAGCGGCAAAATGCCCACCACGCCGAACTCGATGCAGTAAACGCCGAACAGCCCCAGCGCGAGGAAGAAAATCGGTGGCATCAGACCCATCACCTCGCTCCCGTCGCGGCATAAACCGCCTGACAAATCTCGCCGACAAAGGCGCCGGACATCCCCTCCAGCGCCGTGTTGGTAAACGCCACCACGCTGAGCTGTCGGGCAGGATCGACGAACCACGAGTGGCCATAGGTGCCCCCCATCCGCCAGCTGCCTACGGACTCCGGCGTTTGTGCGGCGACGGGATCTTTCAGCACGGTGATGCCCAGGCCAAACCCGCGCCCTGGCCAAAACGGCATCGTTAAATCGCCGATTTGGTTGGTGGTCAGCGCCGTCACCCACTCGGTTGGCAGTACCGGCTTTCCTCCCTGGCGCAACGCTTCCAGCAAGCGCAGGAAATCCTCGGCCGATCCGACCATACCGGCGCCGCCTGAAGCGTAAGCCTGCGGATCCAAGGCTCGCGCCGGCGACAGAAGAAAACCGGCGCTGCCATCGATGAACGGTAAACGATCCGGTTGGCGCAGGCGGCGTGGCCCACCGGGATGGTCGGCGTAAGCGGCCGCCAGGCGCGCGGCGTCCACCGCCAGGAAGTCGGTATCCGTCATCGCCAGCGGCCCGGTCACCCATTTTTTTACTGCCTGCGCCAGCGGCAGGCCGCTCGCCTGTTCAATAACCGCGCCCAACACATCGGTGGCGATAGAATAGCGCCACGCCGCGCCGGGCGGAGCCAGCAAAGGGGCGCAGGCAATACGCCGCACGTTTTCCTGCAGGCTGACGGACGCGTCATCCATACCGTCGGAGACCGCCGACTGAGCGTAGAATCCCCCTTCCGGCTGGAAAAATCGGTAGCTTAATCCGGCGGTGTGGGTCATCAAATGCCATAACGTCATCAACGGTTGGGTGCCATCCGCCAGTCGCGGACGAAAATTCGGTAGCCAACGCGTGATCGGATCGTCTAACCGCACGGCGCCTTGCGCCATCAACGCCAGCGCCGCCGTGGACACGATCGGTTTGGACACCGAGGCCAGACGAAACAGCGTATTGAGCGCCATCGGCCGGCCGGCTTCGCGATCTGCCATGCCCGCCGCGCGTCGATAAACGATTTCACCGCCCTGCGCCACCAAAACGACCACACCAACCAATCGTTTTTCGCGTAAGGCTTTCTCTATCGCGCCGTCAATCGCGTTGGCGGTGGATCCGTATTCATTCATCTTTATTACCCCAGGTAGTCAGCCCATGCTGTCGCCACCGAGCATAGGGCGTGGCGATTAACGAAAAAACAGGCTAGATTTCCTTTCATAGCGGACACTCACGTCCGTAATGGGGCAAGCAATGGATAATCTGTCTGGGGTGAGCGTCTTTGTGCAGACCGCGGAGACGCTGAGTTTCGTTGAGGCCGGGCGCGTGCTCGGCATTTCCGCTTCCGCGGTGGGGAAAAGCATCGCCCGCCTGGAAAACCGGCTGGGCACGCGCCTGTTTCACCGCAGCACGCGCAGCATGACCCTGACCGCCGAAGGCCGGCTGTTTCTGCACCGTTGCCAGCGCATTCTGGAGGAATTGGCGGCGGCGGAACGGGAAATCAGCGATACGCACAGCGCGCCGCGCGGCAAGCTGCGTGTCAGTTTGCCGCTGGTGGGCGGCCTGCTGAATCCGGTGCTGGCGGAATTTGTTCGGCGTTACCCGGAGATTGAGCTGGAAACCGATTTTTCCGACCGTCGAGTCGCGGTGATTGAAGAAGGGTTCGATGCGGTGATCCGCGTGGGCGATACCGAGGACTCTCGCTTAATGAGCCGCCAACTGGGCACGTTTCACCTACAGCTGGTGGCGGCGCCGGACTATCTGCGCCGGGCGGGAATACCCCGCCAGCCGGCAGAACTGCGCGATCACGCCTGCCTGTTATACAGATTCCCCACCACCGGCAAAGTCGAGACCTGGCCGGTGGCGGGCGGAGATAAACTGCTCGACGAAGGCCTGGGCAAGCGCACGGTATGCAACACCGTCGATACGCTGATTTACCTGGCGGAAAAGGGCCTGGGCATCGCCTGCCTGCCCGATTTCGCGGTGCGGGAGGCGCTGGAGCAGCAGCGGCTCCAACCCGTGCTTGGCGACCAATGCCGACACAGTGGCAGTCTCAAAATCCTCTGGCCTTCAAGCAAACATCTTACACCGCGTCTCAGGGCATTTATCGACATCATGAGCGTTCGCCTTTTCTCAGCCTAAGTCCTCTACCGTGTTAGAACAAATTCAGCTTTGTTTTGCACAAAAATAGCTAAAGCGCAGCCTGCCGCGCCTGCCAGCAGCCCTGACGGCGGCGCAGTGCCGTCGTGATATTCCATTCAGCGATATAGAAGCGCCGTTCGTTCTTTCGGGACAAAGAAAACCGCCACACAATACCTTTCACCCCGCACTCGTGCATAACCATCTATAAATTCAGGTGTTAACGCCTTGTCATTATCGATAACCGCCCAATTCGCTCATCTGATATTGAACAGCCAGCCGGATCAAACCGCCCTGTCAGCCGCTCGCCGCGGCGTGAAAGATTACTTCGCCTGCGCATTGCCGATTGCCCGCGGGGCGTTGAGCGATGCCGGTCTGGCAGCGATCGGCACGACGTTTCCGCCGACCAGCAGTGAGAACCGTGCACTGCGCTATGGCTATGTCAGCCACTCGTTGGACTTCGATGATTACCATCCTGCGCTGCGTGGCCATCCTAGCACCGTAGTGCTCTCCGCCCTGCTGGCGCTGAACGGCGAGAGTGACAATGTCACTGAGCTGTTAACCGCCTATGTCATCGGTGTAGAGGCCGCTGGCCGGCTGGGATTGGCCGCTGGCACGCAACATTACGTGCAGGGTTTTCACAGCACCGCCACCCTGGGCGCGGTCGCCGCCTGCGCCGCCGTGGCGCGTTATCTGCAGCTTGACCAGCGGCAAACGCAGATTGCTCTCGGCCTGGCGGCCACCCAGGCGGCGGGCCTGCGCAGCCAGTTCGGTTCGGCGGCCAAACCGCTGCACGCAGGGCTGGCGGCACGCAACGCGGTCAATGCCGCCCTGCTGGCTCAGGCCGGTTTCATCGGCCAACCGGAGGGCGTGCTGGACAGCCTGCTGACTTCCCACGGCGACGGCCGGCAAAAAACGGAATGCCTGACCGCCGACTGGGGCACGCCCTGGCGCATCCTGCAACCAGGGCTGGAGTTCAAGCGGTACCCGACCTGCGGTGGCACTCACAGCGCAGCCGAGGCGGCGCTCGCCCTGCGCGCGCGGCTGCTGGAACAAGGCGACGCCCTTGCGGAGATCGCACTGGTTGAGGTCAGTTTTCCGCCCGGCGCAGATACCGCACCCTATATTCGCCAGCCGGCCACCGGTGTGGAAGCGCGCTTTAGCCTCGAATACGTCATAGCCGATGCGCTATACCACGGCGAGGTCCCGCTGACGCATTACGGCGAACAGCCGGTCGATGCGGCTATCGCCGCCCTGGCGGCAAAAGTTGAGCGCCATGTCGATCCCGCAGCCCCGCCGGACGCGCTCGATCCGGAGATGCGCTTCCATCGCCTGACCCTGACGCTGCAGGACGGAAGGCAAATAAGTGACATGGTCACAAGAAAGCAAACCGCCGCCCGGCCGACAGACCTCGACGCCAAGCTGCACGCCATTCTGCAGCTGCTTCCGGGCCTCGAAGGCGAAAGCGTTATCCGCGACTGCGCCCTCATGTCCCCTGGCGCGCTGCCGCGACTGATTGCATTGTTAAATTAATAATAAAACAGGAATAATTATGAGTACTTCACCTTCAACACCATCGCGCCAACTCCGTCTCGGCCTGTTCGTTCAGGCGCTGGGACACCACATCGGAGGATGGCGCGCACAAGGCGCCAGCGGTTCACCGACCGATATCGACTGGTTCACCTGGATCGCAAAAAAAGCCGAAGAAGGCACCTTCGATATGTTCTTCGTCGGCGACGCGTTGGCAACCAGCGTGCACCACCTGCCCTCGACGATGTCACGCCTGGAGCCGCTGACGCTGCTGGCGGCGCTGGCGGTTAACACCCGCCATATCGGGCTGGCGGCGACCGCCTCCACCACTTTCGATCAACCTTTCCACCTGGCACGCGCCATGGCCTCCATCGACCATATCAGCCACGGCCGCGCCGCCTGGAACGTGGTGACCTCTTTCTCCAGCGATGCGGCGCGCAATTTCAGTCGTGAAGACCTGCCGTCGCACGCCGAACGCTATGAAGTGGCGCGGGAATTCCTCGAGGCCAGCTACAAACTGTGGGACGGCTGGGAAAAAGACGCCATCGTGCGCGATAAGCAAAATGGCGTATACGCTATCGACGAGAAAATCCACGCCGCCAACCATAAGGGCAAGCATTTCTCGGTGCAGGGCCCGCTGAATATTTCCCGCTCGCCGCAGGGGCGGCCAGTGATCATTGAGGCCGGCTCTTCCCCGGCCGGCCAACAGTTGGCGGCGGAAACCGCCGAAGTGGTGTTCACCGCCGCCGCCAGCCTGGAAGAAGGACAAGCTTTCTACCGCAGCCAGAAAAAATACGTGGCCGACGCCGGCCGCAACCCGGACCACCTGCTGATCCTGCCAGGTGTGATGCCGATTGTCGGCCGTACCAAAGAAGAAGCGCAGGAAACCTGGTATCAGCTGAATCAACTGGTGGATATCGATAACGGCATTGAGCAGCTGTCGGCGCGCTTTGGCTTCGATTTGAGCGATTACCCGCTGGACGGCCCGGTGCCGAACGTGGGCGCCACCGAAGGCGGCCAAAGCCGCGTGAAACTGCTGACCGATCTGGCCGCGCGGGAAAACCTGACGCTGCGCGAGCTGGCGGCCGTCGCGGCCGGTTCGCGTGGCCACCGCGTGGTGGTAGGCACCGCCGCAGAGATCGCCGACGACTTCCAGCTGTGGCTGGAACAGCAAGGCGCAGACGGCTTCAACATCATGCCGGCGGTGTTGCCCAACCAACTGGAACTGTTCGTCGAGCTGGTGATCCCGGAGCTGCGCCGCCGTGGCCTGTTCCGTGAAGAGTATCAGCATGCAACCCTGCGTGAAAACCTGGGCCTGCCGGAACCGGCAATCAACTTCGCTAACGTAAAATCGGCTTAATCCGCAGGGAAATCATGATGAAAAACACATTCAAACGCACCGTACTGTCCCTGCTGTTGGCTTCCTCCACGCTGGCGCCGTTGGCCGCCGGTCATGCCGCTGAAGGCGATGTTCCCTTCAAGGCGGCGGTGAAAGCTGCCGCCGATCCGGCGCTGCACGACAGCCTGCCTGACGCTATCAAAAAGGCCGGCTATATCGTTGCCGGCACCAACCCGAACACCCCGCCGACCACCTTTTACCAGGCGGACAACAAAACGCTGGCCGGGCGTGAAATCGACGTGATGAGCGCAATTGCCGATCGCCTGGGCGTGGCGATCCACTGGAAGGACACCGGCGGTTTCGACAACATCATCCCCGGCCTGAAGTCCGGCCGTTATGACGTCGCGCTGGCCAACATTGACGCCAACAAAAAGCGCTTCCAGCAGGTGGACTTCGTCGGCTATTACAACGCTTCCAAGCTGGCTTTGATCGCCCGCAAAGACGCTGCGCTTGGCCCTTACACCGAGCTGGCCCAATTGTGCGGCCAGACCGTCGGCGCCGGTGCAGGCACCTCACAGATAACCCGCCTGCAGCAGGCCAGCGATCAATGCGTCGCCGCCGGCAAGCCAGCCATCACCATGCCGATCTTCCCGGATCGCCCGGCCGGGGTGCAGGCGGTGATCAGCGGCCGCGTGCCGATGTTTTTCGGCCCGTATGAAGGGCTGCGCTACCAGGCCACCCACGTCAAACCGCTGACGCTGGCCGGTGATATCAACATCGACGGTACCACGGTGGCCATCGCCCTGCCGAAAGGCTCCGAACTGGTGAAACCGGTGCAGGCGGCACTAAATTCGCTGATCGCCGACGGTAGCTACCAGAAAATCCTCGACGGCTGGGATATCGGTTTTGGTGCCGTGAAAACCGCCGGCATCAATGAAGAGATCGCAAAATGAGTGGGCAATACCCTGTCGACGACGCGGAACTGAGCATCGTTGGCCACCGGCATTACGGGCGCTGGCTCAGCGCCCTGGTTGTACTGCTGATCGTCGGCGTTATCGTCAATTCCATGCTGCACAACCCGCGCTTTGAATGGTCGGTGGTGGCGGAAAATCTTACCGAGGCGTCCATCCTCAACGGCGTGCTCATGACGCTGAAGCTGACGGTAATTTCGGTGGTGTTCGGCTTCGCCGGCGGCGTGCTGCTGGCGCTGATGCGCCTGTCGGCCAATCCGGTATTGGTGGCGGTAAGCTGGTTCTACACCTGGTTCTTCCGTGCAGTGCCGATGCTGGTACAGCTGTTCCTGTGGTACAACATCGCCGCGCTTTATCCCCGCATCAGCTTGTGGATCCCGTTTCTGGGCGAAGTCGCCAGCGCACAGACCAATACCCTTATCAGCACCTTCAGCGCCGCGGTGATTGCGCTGGTGATGCATCAGTCGGCCTATGCGGCGGAGATCGTGCGCGCAGGCATCCAAAGCGTCGGCAGCGGCCAGTTGGAAGCCGCCAAAGCACTGGGCTACCGTCGTGGGCAAATCCTGTGGCGCGTGGTATTGCCGCAGGCGATGCGCACCATCCTGCCGCCGGCGGGCAATGAGGTGATCGGGCAGTTGAAAACCACCGCGGTGGTGTCGGTGATTGCCCTGCAGGACGTGCTGTATTCGGCGCAGATCATTTACCAACGCACCTACGAGGTCATCCCGCTGCTGCTGGTCGCCACCCTGTGGTATCTGGCCATGACTTCGATTCTGTCGATTGGTCAATACTACGTGGAGCGCTATTTTGGCCGCGGCACGCAGGCAACGCGCAGCGGCCGGTTCTTCCTCAACCGCAAAGCCCCTCAGGGAGGTGAACAATGAGCGCATCTATCCACATCAACCGGGTGCGGAAATCCTTTTCCGGCACCGACGTGTTGAAAAATATCAGCCTGACCATTCCGGCAGGTTCGGTAACGGTGATCCTCGGCCCTTCCGGCTCCGGCAAATCCACCCTGTTGCGCTGCATCAACCACCTGGAAAAGCTGGACGGCGGCACCATTCGTGTTGGCGAACAGCTGATCGGCTATCGCCAAAAAGGCCGGCATCTGTACGAGCTGAAAGAAGCCGAGGTGGCCGAACAGCGTAAAAGCATTGGCATGGTATTTCAGCAGTTCAACTTGTTTGCACACCGCACCGTGTTGCAAAACGTCAGCGACGCGCCGCTGCGGGTGAAAAAGGAAAAAAAAGCCGAGGTGCAGGAACGGGCGAAACAGCTGCTGACCCGCGTCGGGCTGGAACATCGCATCAACGCCTGGCCGCGTGAACTGTCCGGCGGCCAGCAGCAGCGCGTCGCCATCGCCCGCGCGCTGGCAATGAACCCACAGGTGTTGCTGTTTGATGAACCGACCTCCGCCCTCGATCCTGAATTGGTTGGCGAAGTGCTGCAGGTGATGAAAGACTTGGCGCATTCGGGCATGACCATGGTGGTGGTCACGCACGAAATCGGCTTCGCACGCGAAGTGGCCGACCAGATTGTCTTTATGGATCAGGGAAAGGTGGTTGAAACGGGCAGCGTGCAGCAGGTTCTGGATGCGCCGGGACATGAGAGGACGCGCAACTTCCTGGCGACGGTATTGTAACCCTCCGTCAGGGGGCGTTGCGTCCCCTGACGTTCAAATTCAGCCGTTATTTTTTCTGCCGATAGCGGAAAAGACGTTGAACACTTCACCCAGGCCGTAAATCGCGCCGAGCAAGACGGCCACCATTACCGGCACCAGGACCACCACGGTGGCCAAGCTTTCAATCATTTCTAACATCGTTCTCTCCTGGTTTATAAGCACAGCGAACCTACGCCGGAAGAAAAGGTTTCCGGCCAATCGATCGATTATCGTGGGGAGGCAGTCTAAAACGTGAGCTACATCACACTTGATGCGAGCTAATGTAACTTACACAATTACATTAACGCAATGCAAAAAATGCTCTGCGCGTAGCGGGAATTTGCGTGGTTTTTTATTGCGTATCCGCTTGATATTGCGGTGAACAAGGGACAAAAGGATAGCCTGCGCACCGTTCGACCTGCCCGGCCATTTCGGCGATGCTGGTTTGCGCCAGGCTGGCTTCCAGCGCGTGACCGACGCGTGCAAATTCTTGCTCCAGCACCGGGGTAATGGCGTGGCCGATATAGCACGCATCGTTAGGCCGGGTACGGTGCAGCATGAAATACGGTTGATCCTCTACCGCGCGATACACGTCCAGCAGCGAGATCGTTTCCGCCGGCCGCGCCAGCAGCGCCCCACCGCCTTGTCCCATCTGTGAATAGGTCAGCCCGGCCTCTGCCAGCGCGCCGAGGATGCGCCGTACTACCGTCGGATTCGTGTTGACGCTGCGCGCGATGTCTTCGGAACGCACCGTCTGGCCACGACACAGCGTGATATTGGTCAGAATATGGATGGCAACGGCAAATCGCGTAGAGGTAGACACCTTGGCACCTGCTCAGAGTTTCGTTTATGTCGGATTAAAACATAAGGAAAGCGTATCAATTTACGGTAATACACATAATGAGTAGGGATAATGAGAATGTCAACCTGCCCCGCCCGATGGCGGCGGCGGCTCACGCTTCTGTGCGGATCTCCGTCACTTTATCGGGATAAAATGCCAGATGATCCTTGATCGCTACCACGGCGTTGTAGGGCATTTCATAACTCCAGGCCACATTGGCCTCCTGCTCGCCGTTAAGCACAAGGGAGAAATAACTGCAGTCGCCCTTATAAGGGCAGTAGCTGACGTGCTCGTTTTTCTGCAACAGCGCCCGATTCACATCCTCACGCGGAAAGTAAAACACCGGCGGATAGGTGGCTTCCTGCAGGATGAGCACGTTGCGGCTGTCGGCCAGGGTCTGACCGGCTGCACGCACGACAACCCGCGCCGGATGGCGGGTCAAGGTGATTGGGTGGTCCGGGCCGGGGATTTTCACCGGTTTGCCGGATGCGGAAACGAGATCGGACATGGCGGCCTCCAGCGTGTGCGCCCCGCACCCCGCGAGGCGTCTTTCCAGTATAGACCCACGATTTTACCGGCGGCCGCACATTCGGCGAGCAATCGCTTTTCACCGCCGCAAAATTAAGAATTTTTACCTGTTCGATTTTCTTACGGAGGAATACATTCATCCCAACTTCTACCGGCAGGTTAATCGGATTATTTTTAATCCATTAATCAGTCAATTTACCAGGAACTCATTATGAATATTAAACGTGCCGCAGGTGTGTTGGTGGTGGTGATGGCAACGCTTTCCGTTACCGCATGTGGGCATATGTCCAATCGCGATCGCAACACGGCGATCGGCGCGGGCGTCGGCGCAGTCGGCGGTGCGGTGCTGACCGACGGCAGCACGCTGGGTACCCTCGGCGGCGCGGCGCTGGGTGGCATTATCGGCCACCAGACCAGCCGTTAATCATCGCGTTAAAATAATCTCTGCAGGCCGGCACTTTTTTAATCCATAAGCGCCGGTCTGTTTTTTATTTATCGAAATAACGTCCCTCAGCGGTGGAAAATAATAAATAACGTTTAGCGCAGCTTTATTATTCATTAACCTGCGTCAGGGTTATTTATTGCACAGGCAGCCTGAAACGCGCCATCGCTTTTTCCAACCGTTCCGATTCACCCTGCAGCGACTGAGAAGCGTCGGTCACCGCGTTCACCACGGCGCCGGTTTGTTGCACCACCTGATTCAGCGCCGCAATGCGCGCCGTTACGTCCTGAATGCTCTCCCCCTGATTGAAAGACGCCTGCGAGATTTCCCCCATCAGGGCACTGCATTTGTTCACCAGATCGATAATCTGGCGCAGGTTGCCGGTCAGCAGATCCACCGCCTGCGAACCTTGATCGATTTGCTGCAGTGAACGGTTGATCAACTGCTGAATATCGCGCGTCGAATGGCTGCTCTTTTGCGCCAACAGACCCACCTCTTTGGCTACGATGGCAAAGCCGCGGCCGTGAACGCCGGCATGCGCGGCCTCGATCGCCGCATTCAGCGCCAGAATATGGGTCTGGAACGCCACGCTGTCGATCAGCGCGACGATGCCACGCATCTCGGCCGATTGGTTGACGATCCCTTGGATTGAAACATTGACGGTTTCCATCATCTGCTCACCGGCGCCGGCGTACTGCCGGGCTTGTTCGGTTCGTTGGCTGGCCTGCTGGGCGTATTGGCCGTTTTCTTCCACCCGCGCCGCCAGCTGCTGCACGTGCTCGGTCGCCAACTGCAGTTCGCCGTCCTGCTTCGCCGACTGCGCCGTCAACTGGCGATTGCCGTCCGCCAGCCGCCCAACGCCGCTCAGGATCCCGCTCGCCGCATCGCGCACCTCGCTCACCAGCCGCTGCAGGCCGTTTTGCATATGGCCAATGCTGGTCTGCAGCTGACGCATCTCTCGGTTCAACGCCCGCTCAGGCGGCAGCGGCCGCGAAAGATCGCCGGCGGCCAGCACGTTGAGGTGCGCGATTGCCCGCTGCAACGGTGCGATAACCCAGCGAGAGACGCCGACCCAGACCCCCACGGCAATCAGCACCAGCGCCGCCAGCGCGCCAAACGCAAAGATCTTGGCCTGCTCCAGCACCGCCAATTGCCGCACGTTGACGTCATCGCCACGCCGCTCGTTCAGCGTCTGGTAGGCAAGATACTTCTCGTTGAAATCCGCCTGAAACGCCTGGATCGGCACGGCGAAAAACGCATCGACGCTGGCGCTGCTTTGCAACCCTTGCGCCTGTTCCTTCAGGCCGTCATAGAACAGACGATAGCTGTCTTTCAGGGCGCCCGTCGCTTCGGGCGCAGCCGCGCTCAAGCGCTCGAACCGGGCAAAGGCCTGCTTTGAAGCCGCCAACGCCGCCAACGATTCATCCAGCAGGCTATGCCAACTGCCCTCGGAGCCGGTGGCTTTATCCTGCAGATAATAGATGCCCGCACGGTTCAGGGTATCGCTGGCCGTCAGCAGCGACAGTCTGGCGCGATCCATTGTCGCCTGCTGGCGATGCAACGCATCGCCCGTCACCAGATTAACCTTGGCGTCGCGCAAAATATTGGAAATAAATAGGGTGGAAAACAATTGCAGCAGAGAAAATAGCGCGATAACGCAAATCACCCCGCTTAATAAGCCCATGCTCTTGCCGAAGCCAAACGCACGCGGTAGCGCTGCCGCAGGTTTTACCCTGCGGCCCAGTGTCAGTTTTATGTTCATGATTTTTAGTCAGTCATACCAGGATGCCGCGAGTCTAACGGGCATTGATGACACGACTATTTCAGCCTGCTCTGCGTCGCCCCCGCCGGCCAAGATCCCCTAATAATCGGTATTGCCCGTCAACTCTCATTTTTATTTCTTGACTTGTTTAATACCGGATTTATAGTTTTTACATTAAAAAAAGAAACAAAGTTTCATATATTAACCGGCGCGGCATTTAATATATGAAACGCTCAATAAAATCGTCTCAAATATAAAACCGATGAGCGTAAATGCCCTGTTTACAGGTGAAACTCGCTCGCCTTAATAAACAGTCTATTTTCTTCAGGGGCCGGCTATGCGCAAGATCACGCTTTGTTTTTTCCTTGTTTCACCAGTGAGTTATGCAACCGTCGCCGCATTACCCAACGATGCTGCCACCACCGCAGCGCCGGTAAAAAAAAGCCGCCCGGCATTTCCGCATATTCATTGGCAAAGCGAGGATAATAAAAAGAATATTGATATCGGCGGCGCACTGCGCGCCAATTATCGCTATGAAGACTGGCACAGCAGCAATTATCGGAATCCTCCGCATTTACGCTTTGACGCCTTTCGCATCGATGCCGCCGGCCAGGTAAACGATGCATTTTTCGATGGCGGATTCTGGTTTCAGGATCGGCGCAAATACGCCATCGACCGCGCCTATGTCGGCTATCACCTGTCTGAACGTTCCGCCGTGCAACTGGGCGCGCCGTTCAAACCGTTCGGCCTGATGCCCTACCCGCAGTTCGGCTGGTCGTACGGCATTCCGTTTTACCTCGGCTTTGGAGTCAACACCGGGCTGGGCGCCAAATACCAATATCAGCATGACGATTGGGCCTTCGACGCCGCCTATTACCCGCGCATGATGCCGACCGGCGTGCGTTACGCCCCCGACGTCGCCAGCTACGACGATTTGAAAAACACCAACTATGCGTCACAGCACCTGCAGCGCAACGAAAAACGCGATCAGATAAACCTGCGGCTGACGCGCGCTTTCCACCAGGGCGGCTGGGACAATGAGCTCGGCGGTTCGCTGGCGGCCTCGCGGCTCTACAACCAGGCGACCGGCGATAACGGCAGCTTCTGGGCGGCGGGCCTGCATACGCTGGTGAATAACGATCCTTGGCATCTGTCCGGCCAGGTGATCCGCTACGGTTACGATGCCAAAGGCCCGGCCGGGGCCAACAATTCGGTGATCCTGATGGGCGGCAACGGCCTGACGCCGGCCTATCTGATCCCGTCGCAGGCCACCACCGCCGCCATCAACCTGGCGCGCGACGTCGACGTACCCTGGGGGCCGGTGAAAAAGCTGCGGTTCTACAACGACTACAGCGTGCTCTGGAAGGATAAGCACGGCGGTTCCGACTCCAAAATGAATACGCTGGGGGTGCAGGTGTTCGCCATGCCGGTGATGCTGTGGGTGGACCTGACCTGGGCGCAGAATGCCAACCCGTGGGGCGGCGTGGAAAACGCCACCGGTTGGACCGGCACGCAATCCTCTGGCAGCAATAAATGGTATTTTCGCACTAACGTGAACATCGGTTACTACTTCTGAGCACGGCGAGATCTACACTGAAGTATCACCGCCAACCGGAGAAGCCACGATGCTGAGCGCGCAAACGCTGCATATTGCCATCAACCGCCCCTGTGACGAGGTGTACGCCTTTCTCAGCCAGCCGGAAAATTTCCCCTTGTGGGCCAAAGGGTTGGCCAACAGTTTACGGCAGGAAGATGAAGAATGGGTGGCAGACACCCCACAGGGAAACCTTCGTATTCGCTTCAGCGCGCCGAATGCCTTCGGCGTGCTGGATCATTGGGTGACGCTGCCGAACGGCGGCGTGGTCTACGTGCCGCTGCGCGCGCTCGCCAACCGGCACGGCACCGAGGTGATCTTCACCCTGTTCCGCCAACCGGAGATGGACGACGCGCTGTTCGCCCGCGATGCCGGGCTGGTGAACGCCGATCTGCAGGCGCTAAAGCGCCTGCTGGAATCGCGCTAATCCCCATCAGCTCTTGACCGACGACACCACGTTAAGCGGTTGGGCATCCGGCAGGATATTCATGTGCTCCAGCACCTGGGCCATGATCTTGCCGAACACCGGCCCCGCCACCGAACCGCCGAAGTGCTTGCCGGCTTTCGGGTTGTTGACCATCACCACCAGCGCCACCTGCGGATCGCTGGCCGGCGCCACGCCGGCGGTGTAGTTGATGTAGCCGCCGTCGTATTTGCCGCTGGGGCCCATTTTCTCGGCGGTACCGGTTTTGATCGCCAGCCTATAGCCCGGTACCGCGGCGCTCACCCCGCTGCCGCCAGGCAAGGCGTCGCTCTCCATCATATGCACCACGGACCGTACCGTATCCGCCGGCAGAATACGTTGCCCCATCACCGGCGGCGTCACCTTGGTGATCGACAGCGGCCGATAAATGCCGAAGGAACCGATAGCAGCATATTCGCGTGCCATCTGCAGCGGCGTCACGCGCAGCCCATAGCCGAAGGAGAAGGTAGCGCGTTCGATATCGGCCCAGCGTTCACGGTGCTGCGGCAGATAGCCGCTGCTCTCGTTGCCGATGCCAAGCTCGGTCGGCCGCCCCAGGCCAAAGCTACGGTAGACCGCCGGCAGCACGGTGGCCGGCAGCGCCAGCGCAATGTGCGATACCGCGATGTCGCTCGATTTTTGCAGCACGCCGGTGATGGTCAGTTTCGACCAGTGGCCGACGTCTTTGATCAGGTGACCGTTCACCCGATACGGCGTGGTGTCCAACACGGTATCCGGCCGGATCAGCTTATGTTCCAACCCCACCATCACCACCACCGGTTTCACCGTCGAACCCGGTTCGAAGCTGTCGCTGCTGCACACGTTGCGGATATCTTTCGCCGGCGTGCTGCCATAGTTGTTCGGGTTGAACGACGGATAGCTGGCCATGCCGAGGATTTCGCCGGTGTCGATCTTGACCAGTACCGCACAGCCGGAGTCGGCCTGGTTAGCCACCACGCCGTCGCGGATCTGCGCATAGAGCACGTACTGGATAAATTTGTCGATGCTGAGCGTCACGTTCGGCGGTGGCACCGGATCCACGCTTTTGAGCACGCCGATCACCGCGCCGCTGCCATCCTTCTGATAGACCCGCAGGCCGTTTTTGCCTTGCAACAGCGGGTTGAAGCCCAGCTCGATGCCCTCCAGCCCCTGATTGTCCTGGCCGACGATACCGATCAGCCCGGCGGCATCCTGGCCCATCGGATAAAAGCGGCTGAAATCCTGCTCGGCGCTGACGCCGGTCAGGTGCAGTTTGCTGATGTAGGCGGCGTTGTCGTCCTCCACCTTGCGCGCCAGGTAGACAAAACGTTTGTGCGCGTTGCTCTGGATCAGATGCTGGATGTCCGCCAGCGGGATCTTCAGCACGTTGGCCATACTCTGCCAGCGTTCGTTACCGGTATCGGTCTGGGTATCGAGAATATGCTTCGGGTCCAGCACGATGTCTTTGGACGACACGCTGACCGCCAGCGCCTCATCGTTGCGATCGGTGATCATAGCGCGGTTGGTCGGCACCACCTGGGTGCGGATCGAACGCTGGTCGGCCTGATCCGCCAACTGCTGGTGTTCCAGCAGCTGCAGGTAGCCGACCCTGAACGCCAACAGAAAAAAACAGACCAGCATGCCGGCGCAAATCCAGCCGAAACGAACTGTGGAATAGGTTTTACCGCTCTTTTTGGTCGATGGCGCCACTGTTGTGTTAACCCTACGTTTTTATTCGGTTTATGGTGTTATTTCAGTCTACCTTGCCGGAAATGGTCAGGAGATTGCAGTTTGTAAGAAAGTAAAAACAAACCGCATCACCGTTGCACATCTGCACTGTCGTTTAACTGCGGTTTACTTTGCGGCATATCACCGGGCTGTGGCGCGTTGGCCGGGTCAAAAATATGGTCGAGGATCGCGCGTGCGGTCGGCCCCGCCACCACGCCGTCGCCACCGCCGTTTTCCAGGATCAGCGCCATCGCCACCCGGGGGTTTTTGTAAGGCGCGAACAGCGTATAGAAGATGTGATCGCGTAGCCGCACCGGGATCATTTTGGCGTTGTAGGTCTGGTTTTGCTTCAGGCTGAACACCTGCGAGGTGCCGGATTTGGCGGCGACCTGGTACGGCGCGGTATGGAACAGCTTGTAACCGGTGCCGTTCGGCAGGTTGGCCATGCCGTACATGCCGTTGCGCACGATGCCCCAGTAAGGCGAGTGGGGATCACCGATCTGCGCCGCTTGCGCCGGCGGCTGGTAGCGCGTCACCCGGTTGCCCTGCTGCAGCGAATACAGCAGATGCGGCGTTTTCACCTGGCCGTTGTTGATCAGCGTGGTCAGCGCTTTTACCATCTGGATTGGCGTCGCCACCCAATACCCCTGGCCGATGCCCACCGAAACCGTATCCCCCTGATACCAGCCTTTTTTGTGCACCTTCAGCTTCCAGTCGCGGCTCGGCAGCACGCCGCGATACTCTTCGTTCAGATCGATGCCGGTGGACTGGCCGTAGCCGAACTGGCTCAGCCAGTGGTGAATACGATCGATGCCCATCTCATACGCCACCTGATAAAAGAAGGTGTCGGCGGACTCCTCGATCGCTTTGGTGACGTTGAGCATGCCGTGGCCGGTTTTCAGCCAGTCGCGGTAGCGGCGCTCAGTGCCGGGCAGCGTCCAGGTCGGCGCGCCGAAAAAGGTGGTGGTGGGCGTGATCACCCCGGCGAACAGCGCCGAAACGGCCATGTAGGGCTTCACCGTGGACGCCGGCGGGTACAGCCCCTGGGTGACGCGGTTGATTAGGGGCAGATCCGGGTTGCGGAGCAGCGCCTTATAGGCCTGATAGCCGATGCCTTTGACGAAAGGATTGGGATCGTAGCTGGGGCTGGAGACCATCGCCAGGATGCCGCCGTCGCGCGGATCTTCCACCACCACCGCGGCGCGCTGCCCCTTCAGCACCGATTCGATGTACTGCTGCAGCGGCAGATCCAGCGTCAGGTAGATGTTTTTGCCGGCCTTCGGCGGCTGCTCCTTCAGCAGGCGGATCACGCGCCCATGGTTATCCACCTCCACCTCCTGATAGCCGGTGGTGCCGTGCAGCTCGGACTCGTAATAGGCTTCGATGCCCTGTTTGCCGATGTTGCGGTCGGCGGCGTAGTTTTCGCTCAGGCCGGCCTTGTCCAGGCGCTTGAGATCGCTATCGTTGATCTTCGACACATAGCCCAGCACGTGCGCCAGCTGAGCGCCGTAAGGATATTCACGCTGTTGATAGGTATCGATTGTTACCCCGTCGAAACGGTATTGATTGACGGCAAAACGCGCCACCTCGGTGTCGCTCAGCCCGGTTTTTAGCGTCACCGGCTTGTAACGGCTGTTGTGGTGCATGTCATCGCGAAACGCGCTGATGTCCTCCGGCGTCAGGTCGACGATCGGCTTCAGCGCCTGCAGCAGCGCCGCCATGTCGGTGATTTTGCTGGGCGTGATCTCGATACGATACAGTGTCACGTTTCGCACCAGCGGAGTGCCGTTACGATCAAAGATCAGCCCGCGGCTGGGAGCTAGCGGCAGCATCTTGATGTCGTTCTGGTTGGAGCGCGTCTGGTAAAAGCCGTGCTGGCGGATTTGCAGCCGGTAGAGGTTGACGATCAATACGCCGAAGCACACCACTACCAGCGCCAGCGCCACGCCTGCCCGGCGGATAAACAGCCTTTCTTCCGCAGAGTGGTCGCGAATTGTTTCTTTTAACAGGGCCATGCAGTGCCGGTACCTTTTGCGTCACATTTCCCCCGCAAAATCAGGGAGCTGAAAAGCCGGCAAGCATAGCGTTATCGGGCGCGACGCCCCATGAAAAGGTTGCTAATGAAATGGCATAACTGTTTCAGCATATTGGAATGTTACCGGCGGCGATTTTTTCACCGCGATCCCCATTGAGCCCCCGTTCGCCCCAATGCTACAATGTGATCTTAATCACACTATTACCGATATTCCCCCGCATTTCCCTGTCGGCGCCCTGCCGGATGCGGCTTTTTGTTACATAGGATCGAGTTCGATGAGTACCATTGCCACCGGTTTAGTCATGATGCGCTGGGAGTTGCTGAGCGCCGTGATGATGTTCTTCGCCAGCCAGTTAAACGTCGTTTGCCGTAAAACCAGCCGCAATGGCATGGCGTTCATGTTCAGCAGCCTGGGCCTGTTTACCGCCTGCTGGTTCGTGATGGGCCTGATGGGCATCCACCTTACCCTGGAAGCCTTCACCCAGTTCTGGTCATCGGCCTGGGATCGCTACGTGGACGTGGTCAGCACCATGCCGGCCGATTGGCCGATGCCGTAACCTCGCTGCACGGGCGGCGCACCGGCCGCCCAGCGATTATTCCTCGTCCGTTGGCGCCGCCGCCAGCCGCGCCATCAACGCCCCCGCCTCAACCAACAGCGCCTGTTCTTGCTCCGTTAAACAACTTTCCATCGCCGCCAGCAGCCACGCCTCACGCCGGCTGCGGCTTTGCTCCAGCAGGCCCAGTCCGGCGGACGTCAGGCGCACCCGCACCCGGCGTTTGTCTTCGGCATCCGGCGTGCGCACCAGCAGCCCGTCGGCCTCCAGCTCACGCAACGCGGCCGCCAGGTTAGAGGAACGCATGCGCTCCGATTCCGCCAGCAGCGACGGCGTCGCCTCGCCGCCGTGGCGATCGATAGCCCCCAACAGCATTAGCTGGGCCCAGGATTTTTCGTCGCTACGCGACTCGCGCCGTAAACGGCGCACCAGCGACATTAACTGCGTGCGCAGCAGCGTCACGTCTTCAGGGTGATCTTTTTTCATTGGCATCAATCTAGCGTTCAGTTTATCCCTGCTTTCACACCGCCGGATCGCGCAGTGCCCTGCCTGGCTACCGCGCCGCTCTGGCTTAACCTAGTTACCTATGATAATATAGCTATTAATATATAGCAAAAAAGACACTGCATCGGCAGGGTTACGTTTGCTCACGCATTTGCCCCTCGCCGATTAATTTGCAGTGTTATTATTATTTTGCTTAATAAATCCCTCCTTATTCAACGTGGTACGGTAAGCCGATGGAAGCGTGGAAAGTCAATCTGATCTCGGTCTGGCTCGGGTGTTTCTTCACCGGGCTGGCGATGAGCCAAATCCTCCCTTTTCTGCCGCTGTACGTCGAACAGCTCGGCGTCAGCGATCACCAATCCCTCAGCCTGTGGTCCGGGCTGGTGTTCAGCGGCACCTTTTTGGTCTCGGCGGTGGTCTCGCCGCTGTGGGGCAGCCTGGCCGACCGCAAAGGCCGCAAGCTGATGCTGCTGCGCGCCTCGCTGGGCATGGCGATCGTCATCGCGCTGCAGGGGCTGGCCACTAACGTGTGGCAGCTGTTCGCGCTGCGCGCCCTGATGGGGCTGACGTCCGGCTATATTCCCAACGCCATGGCGCTGGTCGCCTCGCAGGCGCCGCGCGATAAAAGCGGCTGGGCGCTGGGCACGCTCTCTACCGGGCAGATCTCCGGCGTGATCGCCGGGCCGCTGTTGGGCGGGCTGATGGCCGACCATCTGGGGCTGCGGGTGGTATTTTTCGTCACCGCCGGGCTGATGTTCGTCAGCTTCCTGGTGACGCTGTTCCTGATTAAAGAGCGGCGCATCACGGTGAAAAAAGCGGATCAGCTGAGCGGCAAGGCGGTATTCCGTTCGCTGCCCTATCCGACGCTGATCGTCACCCTGTTCGTTTGTACCCTGATGATCCAGCTGGCTAACTCGTCCATCAGCCCGATCCTGACGCTGTTCATTCGCGAGCTGTCGGGCGACGTCAGCAATATCGCCTTTGTCAGCGGCATGATCGCCGCCGTGCCCGGCATTGCGGCGCTGATCTCGGCGCCACGCCTCGGGCGGCTCGGCGATCGCATCGGCACCGCGCGCATCCTGATCGCCGCGCTGCTGTTCACCACCGGCCTGTTCGCCGTGATGGCCTGGGTCAATACGCCGCTGCAGCTGGGCATTCTGCGCTTCCTGCTGGGTTTTGCCGACGGCGCGCTGATGCCGGCGGTGCAGGCGCTGCTGCTGAAGTATTCCTCCGATCAGGTGACCGGGCGCATCTTCGGCTATAACCAATCCTTTATGTACCTGGGCAACGTGGTTGGCCCGCTGCTGGGATCGGGCATTTCGGCGATGATGGGGTTCCGTTGGGTGTTCGCCGTCACGGCAGTCTTGGTGCTTTGCAATGCGCTGCAGCTGCGCCATCAGTTCAAAAAAGTGGAA
The DNA here is from genome assembly GCF_030053255.1 of Serratia sp. PF-27. Classification (NCBI taxonomy): domain Bacteria; kingdom Pseudomonadati; phylum Pseudomonadota; class Gammaproteobacteria; order Enterobacterales; family Yersiniaceae; genus Serratia; species Serratia sp. PF-27. Next base: position 328,169 of record NZ_JASGBT010000015.1, on the reverse strand, counting down.
AATCAACGTGCGGGATAACGGGGAATGTGGGGAAACGCCTCAAGCAGTGGCGGGACAATGACGCCCATCAACCGTACCACCACTGCCAAAGGCGGCCGTAGCCTACTCGACGCGGCGGTCATTTAATATTTATGTAAGTAAATAAAGTGTTGCAGGCGCGTAGAGGGCCGCCGCAGCGGCCCTTGTGGCTCAGAACATGGTATTGTCGTTAGCCGATTTTTCCGGCACATCCTGATTGACGTCCCAATGCTCGGTGATTTTCCCCTGATCGTTCACCCGATAAATATCCACGCTGGCGGTGCCGCGATCCTGCGGGTTATTTTGGTATTTGACGTGAACGTAGACCAGATCGCCGTTGACCGCGCTGCGGTATATTTTGGCGCTGTATTGCGGATTGTCTTTAAAGGTCTGGCTGAAGAAATCGAGGAACGGCTTGATGCCGTCGCCGACGAACGGGTTATGCTGCTTGTAGTTTTCCACAATCAGCCTCTGCGCCACGCCGATGTCGTGGCGGTTGAAGAAGCCCGCGTACAGATCTTCCACCACCTTCAGCTTTTGCTGGGCATGATGATAGCCGCCCTTGCCGGCCGACTTTTGCGACGCCGCCTGATCCGTTGACAACGCCGGGTAACTCGCCAGCAAGCCGCCGACGATCGCACAGGCGATCAATGCCTTTTTCATAACTGCTCCTTAGTTTCCTGAGTGACCTACGATTTTCAGCTGCCCTTTCAGATGGGTGAAGCTGCCGTCCTTGGCGGCGATGTTGGTGTACACCTCGCCGCGCTCAAAGTCCTCGATATGCGTCACGTTGTCGCCGGACTGCGGTTCGTGCCAATAAACCATGTAAACCTTCGGCCGAATCTCCACTGCGGTGTACTGCACCGTATCGGTGATGCCCTGCGACGCCTCGCCGATACCGGTGAAGGTCATGGTCTTGTCATCGGTAAAATCCAGCTTGAAGGCGAAATCGCCGAAGGTCACCTGCACCACTTTACCGACCGCAATGAACTGCCCGTGTTTTTCCGTCATCGTCGCCGCCTTACTGTTTGTCAGGGAGGGTTGCGCCGCCGTAGCGGCAGGCAATGCCAGGGGGAAAGTCAGGGCTATCGCCAACGCGATGCCCGTTCGCTTCACTGTTTTCATCGTTCCTTCTCCTTTCCGTGGTTGAAAACGAGAATCATTATTATTTCTTAAGGGTTGGCGGAAATATAAGAATAATCTCTATTCCCATCAGGCACCTGGCGGCAAAAAAAGACGGGGGAAAATCGCCGTAAAATGACATGGCAATAGCGCGTTCTGGCCCTTGGTTTTTACGCAATGAACGGGATTACTGCTTTCAGGGAAGGAAACAACTCGGGGATTCGATAGGTCTATAGCGCAGATCGCTTTAAGCTAATGCGTATTTGTTCTTAGACCGCCCCCCGCTGCAAAACGGCGGCGAACGGCACGGCGTTTAACGCAACCAGGGCGTGTAGGTGACGCCAACCAGCAGTCCTTCCGGGCTGAGCAACCGAGTAACGCTTTGCCCCCACGGCTCTTCGCGGTTGGCGACCAACAGCCGATAACCGCGATCGACCAGCCTCTGGGTGGCTACCGCCATGTCGGCTACGTCAAACTCGATCCACGCCTGCGGCACTGCGAGATCCGCCGGCCAGCGATCGTCGCCAAAGCAGGACTGCGCCGCTTGCGCCAGCGGCCACAGGGCAAAATGCTTCACCCCGTCCAGCGCGCCTTGCTCCGAGAGCAGATAGGTTTCGTTGCCCAGCATCGGCTTGAGCGGCAGCCCCAGCGCCTCGACATAAAACGCCTTGCTCTCGTCGCTCTCACGCGTGATGGGCCCGAATCCGGCGAAAAACAACACGCCCAGCCCGGCAAACGGTTGATCCATGCTGCACTCCCTTTCGGTTAGCGCCCCTGCCGCACCTGCAGCGGAGCAAATCCATAGGCCGCCTTGAAGCGGTTGCTGAAATGGCTGGCGGAACTGAAGCCGCACGCCAGCGCGATCTCGGTGATCGGCTGTTGGCTATGCCGCAACAGCTGTTCCGCCCGCTGCAGCCGGGCGCGCATCACGAACTGGTGCGGCGCCAGGCCGGTGGCGTGCTTGAACATGCGGGCGAAATGGTATTCGCTCAACCCGGCCTGCGCCGCCAGATCCGCCAACAGCAAAGGCCGATCGAGGTGGTTTTCGATATATTCCCGCACCCGCCGGGCTACCGCAGGCGCCAGGCCGCCGCGCACCGGCGGCAGCTTCCACTGCAGCTGGCTGTAACGCTGGATCAGGTGTGACATCAGCAGGTTCGACGCGCTGCTGAGCGCCAGCAGATTGGCGCTGTCTTGCCAATCGCAGTTGAGCAAAAACTGGCGGTACAGCAGCGTGATCTGCGAATCTTCGCCGAAGCTGCGCGGCTCCACGTTGATCGCCGCCGGGCTGCGATCCCAGGTTTGCTCCGCCAGCTGCCGCAGATGCCCATCGGTGCAATACAGGTGCACGAACGACAGATCGCTGCGCACATCCCAGGTGGAGGCGTATTGGCGCGGCATGATGCAGAACCGATCCGGCCCGCCGCCGTTGCGCCAGCCGCCCGGCACCTGCTGGTAGCACTCATAGCCGTCGGCGACGTACAGGCTCAGGGTATGGTGGTCGGCGCTTTCCTGCGTGACGCGATCGTTGCAGTTGGACCAGGCCGCCAGCTCCACGCCGGTGCCCAGCAGCACGCTGCCGTGCAGCCGCGCCTTGTGCTCACGCAGTGTTTCAAACGCCTGATAGTTGGACATCGCCGGCCCCGTTGTTCGACATGCCGACAGTGTAAAGAGTGACGCCGCGGCATGCCAGCCGCCGCGGCGCGCTTTTGGCAAAAAAAGCGCAAGAATATGCAACTGGGCGCAAAGCGCTGCAAGCGCCGCCGCGCGCCAAAGCGGATACTGCGCCATCGGTTTTTTCGGAGTAACAAATAGAATGAATGCGCTGTTGTACCTCGCCGTGGTGCTGATTTGGGGCACCACCTGGATTGCGATCACCCTGCAACAGGAAGGCCCGGTGGCCATTCCCGTCTCAATCGCTTACCGCTTCGCCATTTCCGCCGCGGTGATGTTCGCCGTGCTGTTGTTAACGCGCCGCCTGCGCCGTCTCGCCCCGCGCGATCATCTGTTCTGCGTGCTGCAGGGCTGCTGCGTGTTCGGCTTCAACTTCTTCTGCTTTTACCACGCGGCGGCTTACATCAGCAGCGGGCTGGAATCGGTGATCTTCTCGATGGCGGTGCTGTTCAACGCCCTCAACAGCCTGCTGTTCTTCCGCCAGCGCCCCAGCCCCAACCTGCTGCCGGCGGCGCTGCTGGGGTTGACCGGCATCGTGGCGCTGTTCTGGCAAGATCTGGCCGCCACCCGCATGGCGCCGGAGCTGCTTAAAGGCATCGGCCTGAGCGCGCTCGGCACCTACGGCTTCTCGCTGGGCAATATGATCAGCGCGCGCCATCAGCGCCGCGGGCTGGATATCTTTTCCACTAACACCTACGCCATGACCTACGGCGCGATGCTGATGGCGCTGATCGCCCTGGCACAGGGCGCATCGTTCCAGATCGAATTCAGCAGCCGCTATATCGGCTCCCTGCTGTACCTGGCGATCTTCGGATCGGTGATCGCCTTCGCCGCCTACTTCAGCCTGCTCGGCCGCATCGGCGCCGGCGCGGCGGCCTACAGCACCCTGCTGTTCCCGCTGGTGGCACTGACCATCTCAACGATCTACGAAGGCTATCAGTGGCACTTCAACGCCGTGCTGGGCCTGTGCCTGATCCTGCTGGGCAACCTGGTGATGTTCGCCAAGCCGGGGCTGAAGTGGCGACGGGCAGATATCTCAAAACAAAACTCAACCCTTTGAAGCCATTGGCGAATATCGTTATCATCAGGTTTTGTTGATAACGGATGATGGCCAATGCTCAGAAGCGATGATGTGACACCCCGCGCCTACAAACAGGTGGACGTTTTCACCGCCACGCCGCTGCTCGGCAATCCTGTGGCGGTGGTGCTGGAAGCCGAAGGGCTGAACGACGCGCAGATGCTGGCATTGGCCCGTTGGACCAACCTTTCGGAAACCACCTTCGTGCTTAAACCGACGCACCCGGCGGCGGATTATAAGGTGCGCATCTTCACTACCGAAAAGGAGCTGCCCTTCGCCGGCCACCCGACGCTGGGCACCGCACACGCCCTGCTGGAAGCCGGATTGGCGCCTAAACGCCCCGGAACGGTGATGCAGGAATGCGGCGTCGGCCTGGTGGCGGTCAATATCCAGCCGGAAGGCACCTTGGCGTTCGCCGCGCCCGAAGTTGAGTTCCGCCCAATGGCGGCTGAGGAAACAGAACGGCTGATGGCCGCTTTACGGCCCGCGATGATTGAAGGAGGCCCCCTGCCGGTGATTGCCGAGATGGGCATTCGCTGGCTGATGGTGCGCCTGCCGGACGCACCATCCTGCCTGGCGGTGACGCCGGATCAGGCCACGATTAAACGGCTGCAAACGGCTTGCGATGTGGATGGCGTGGTGATCTATGGCCCCTGCTCCGCAACCGAACCGGCCGATTACGAAATGCGCGCGTTTATGGTGGAATGCGGTGTTTTGATTGAAGATCCGGTGACCGGCAGCGCCAACGCCTGCCTGGCGCGCTTATTGAAGGCCAACCGCTTTCCCGACGGCGGCCAGACCGCACAGGGCTACCAGGTGCGCCAGGGCACTCAACTGAATCGAGATGGCCGCGTGAGCGTGCGCTTTATTGACGGCGAACCCTGGATCGGCGGGCAGTGCTGCACCCTGATTAACGGCACATTGGGTATTTAGTTTGGGGGGTAACAGGTTGGAGGGAGTGGTTTTATCTGCCCCTTCGGCTTGCCCTAATGAGGTTCAGCAATTACCTCTCGCTGAAAGAAGTTCAGCTAGCGCCTGGTTCTGTAGTAGTTAGCACTATCCAGTACCAACACTATCAATAATCAGGTTCGAAGAAGAAAAACATCCGCTACTTTTTTGGGACCTTCGTAAATTTCGAATTTATCATGCTGAACCATACGCTCTTTAGGTGCAGATTCCATAAGAAAATATACAGTTCCCAACGAAAACGTCTTGCCATTTTCAGACTTGGATTCCTCTAGCTCAAAAACAACGCTCCAGGCATTATTTTGCCACTCCTTGTCCTCAGGAAGTCGAGATACTGCATAATACTTTCCTGCTGGAGGGACTGTTTTTCTCCCGCCCATATGTTCAGGAGTCCAATCAACCTTTACGAGATTCATAACACACTCTCCATTAGATACTCAACACCCACGCTTAGCTTTAATTTCGTTGCTCCAAGTAACCTTATTGTGATTATTCAAATAAACAACTTTAGCATATCTCACTGGTCCTATTCCAACCAGTCCCATCTTTCATCGATATATGGAGTAATACTTTCTATAGTTAAAAATCTTGCCTTGCAATAAAAATAAAACCCATGATGTTTTATAGTTATTTCAGAGAATTCCTTTAAAGAATTTATTATCGGCGAACACAAAAAACCGACCCTTGACCCAGTAACATTAAATTGAATGACATCTCCAAAAGCAACTACTAAACTCATTGCATTAAAGCCCTCTTCGTTCCATTTTATAGGATACTTTTTGGGTATATCCTTACAATAAAACCTAATCTTTAAATCTGAAAAGTGCTCCAATGAGAAATTATCAACTTCAATATTTTTAATGTTAAACTCATTATTAAACATGAATTTGATCTTTTCTTTTCCTATAGCATTTTCAAACCACATATCAACACCTCACGAACAGTTATAGTGCCCCCAAGAACCTCCAGATATAAATCCCAGCATAACATCCCTATCTCTGCGAGCGAGTTTCAAACTTTAATATCTGCTTTTCAAATACCATTGGGTAATGATGGGAAGTTTTTTCAATGAGTTTATCAACTTCTTCCCCTGTCAACCTTGAAGCTCCACTCCATAAGTGAGAATTATTATGTTCATTCCCCCCTGTTAGAATGAAATACCTCTCTGATGTCAGAGTTTCTCCAAAGTGTAATTTACAAGAAATATCACACTCATCATTATACGATTTTATCAACCCTAACAGTGAATCACTCTCACAAATTAACCCCTCCTGCAAGAATAAATAAACCCCACCACCACTATATATTGCTTTATAAATTCCCTCCACAGTTAGAAGGCTCACATCATCACTAACCTCAACCATATCAATAAAATAGTTTCTATTATTAACAATAATATCTTCTTTTTCAATTACATTTTTCTTCAGTTCCATTAAACCGTTTTTACCCACAGCTCTTTTTATACTTTTTATTTTGTCACTTACGTTATCCACATAATAGTCATCATCAAGGAATACAATCCTTTTAACCTTAAAGCTATTTATTGTTGCCCATAACTTTTTTATGTATAGCTCATATTCGTCGCTTGAGAACACATTAATTAAAGAAAGATCCGTGTCTTTTACTGAGACACCAATTTTTTTTAAACTAGCTTTTGCATCAGTAATCAGCTTTGTTCTCATTAGAAGCACCTATCACCTTTGTATTTATTTGTATTCCTTGGTCGGCCTTTCTCATAAGAGAAATGCTCGCCTTTAGTACCATGATAATGTGGTTTCTCAAAAGTGTCATTGTCCGTGAAAACATGCCCTTGATGATGCACTTTTACACGACCAACCTCAGAATTATTTCTCATAATCCGTTCCTCATGCAAAATACCTGAGTTAAGTTTTGAGTTTTCAGATTGGGTTATATCCTCGACTACTTGGACTTGGTATGTTTGCGATGTAGGGATACCTTGTGAACGCATAGCCTCCCTTCTTGCTGCTCGAGACGTCTCAAGCGTTTTATCCCCTGGAAGTTGGTCTCTTCTGGTACTCAACCCAAACGGATCCACCCACATCAGCGGGTTCGGCGCATACTGATACAGGTTCAACCCACCTTCCAACCCTATCGGATCCTGCGTGGTGAAACGCCCCACCTCTGGTTCGTAGTAGCGGAACAGGTTGTAGTGCAGGCCGCTTTCGTCGTCCTGGTATTGCCCGGCGTAGCGCAGCGGCTGCTGATACTGCGCGCCTTGCCGCTTCGCCGCGCCGGCCACCGTCTGGCCCTGCAGCTTGCCGAAGGTGTCGTATTGCCCGGACCAGCACAGGTTGCCCGCTGCATCGGTCACTTCCAGCGGCGCGCTGTTCAAATCGGTGTGATACCAGTAAATATCCGCCGAGCGGCTGTCGCCCGCCTGCTCCAGCGCCGCCAGTGGGCTCCACGGGCTGGCCGGATCGTAGCTCCAGCTGCGGCGGCTGCCGTCGTCGCGCTGCTCCTGCAGCAACCGGTAACCCTGCCACAGGAAACGGGTCGTCTGTTCGGTTTTGCCCTTGTAGCGCACCGCCTTGCGGCTGCGGCGGCCCAGCGCGTCGTAATGGTACTGCGCCTCGAACTCGCCCTGCGGGCCGCGGCCGTGCGCCTGCACCAGCCGATTGTCGGCGTCGTAGCGGTAGTGCTGTTCATACAGGCCGTTGCGCCGGCTGATCAGGTTGCCCCAGGCGTCGTAACGGTAAAACAGTTTTTGCCAGTGCGTCAGCCGGTTGTCGGCGATCGGCGCCAGCGGCAGGTGCGCGTCGATGTCGTTCTGCGGGCTGCGCTCGCCCAGCAGGTTATCCGCCAGATCGTACACCAGCCGCGCGCCCGGTTTGCCCTGATTGGGTTCGCGGTGTTGCAGCAGGCGGCCTTCGGCGTCGTAACCGTAGTGCACTTCGCCGCGCAGCGCGTCGCTCACCCCGGCCAGCTCGCCGCGGCCGGTGTAGCGATAAGCGCGCCACAGCACGCCGTCTTCCGGCCGGGTCAGTTTGTCGTGGCCGAAGGCGCTGCTCTGCCAGCTGCGGCGGCCCATGGCGTCGTAACGCCGCTGCTGCTGCAGCGCGCCCTGGCTGCGGCCGGTTTCCCGGTGCAGGCGATCGCGGGTGAATTCGCTCACCACCTGCTGGTTGAATTTAATGGCGCTGGCGTGGCCGGAACCGTAATACAACCACTGCAGGCGATCGCCCTGCGGCAGCGTCAGCGCCTGCAGGTTGGCCAGCGCATCCCACTGGTATTGCAGCTCGCCGTTCACGCCCTGCTCGCCGAGCAGCCGCCCGGCGGCGTCATAGCGCATCTGCACGCTGTCCGGCTCGATGCCCAGCGCCACGCCGCTCGCCGTCGGCAGGCGGTTCAGCTCACGCAGCCGCCCCATAGGGTCGAAACGGTAATGCCATTCCGCACTGGCGTTACTGCGCCAGACCAGCTGCCCGGCCTCGTCGAAGCGGAAGCGCTGTTCGCGCTGCGTCAGCTCGCCTGCGCCGCCCGGCAGGCCGACCTCACGGTGCTCTTCCAGCAGCCCGGCCGCGCCGTAGCGATAATAGTGGCGGGTGTCGTCCGGGCGCTCTTCGGCCAGCACGCGGCCCACCGCATCGTAGCTGAAGCGGTAGTCGCCGCCGTTGCCGTTCTCCAGCCGCGTCAGCCAGCCCTGCGGGCTGTAGTGATAGCGCCGGGTGCGGTTGATGCGGTCGGTGATGCTGACCGGCAACCCCAGGGCGTTGTACTGCCAGCGGGTCAGGCTGCCCAGCGCGTCCTGATGTTCGGCCAGCTGGCCGTGCGCATTCCAGTTAAAACGCTCTTCGCCGCCGTCCGGGTGGATCAGGGTGTGCAGGCGCCCGCCGTTATCCCATAGGTAGCGCGTCTGGTGGCCTTCGGCATCGGTCTGCGCCGTCAGTTGCCCCAGCGCATCGTAGGTATAAGCCGTGACGCTGCCGGAACAGTCGGTGTAGCGCGTCAGCTGGCCGCGGGCGTCCCACTCCAGCTTCACTTCCCCGCCCAGCGCGTCGATCACACTGGCCGGCAGGCTCTCTTCGTCATCCGGATAGCGGTACAGCGTGGTATTGCCCAGCGCATCGACATAACGCGTTGGGCGCCCCAGCGTGTCCCAGTGCTGCGCCTCGCTGCTGCCGTCCGGGTACGCGACGGCGAACAGCCGGCCGCTGTTGCGCGAATATTGATAGCGCGTCACGCGGCCGAGCGGGTCGGTCTCCGACAACAGGCGGCCGTAAGGGTCCCATTCGCTCTGGCGCTGCGCGCCGCCGGGCAGCAGCACGCTGCACAGCTCGCCGCGTTGGTAGATAAAACCGTAGCGGCGCTGGTCGAAATCGGTGTACTGCGCCACGTTGTCGTCGTCATCCAGCCGCCACTCCGCGCGCTTGCCGTCGCCGCGCACCGCGCTGCGGCGCCCGCCGGCGAAGTCATAGCCGAACTCAAGGGATTCTCCGGCGCTGTTGCGATAGGCCGTCACGCGCGGCACGCCGTCGATCTCTTGCCATTGGTATTCGTTCAGCAGCCCGGCGGCGTCCTGGTGGCTGATCATCAGGCCGTCGCGCCAGCCAAAGCGGCGCGTTACCTCACCGGCGCGGTTGCTCACCGTCGTCAGTTGGCCCTGCTCATCGTAACCGTAGCGCGCCAGCGTCCGTTCGCCTTCGGCGGTTTGCAGCGCCACTTCGCGCAGGCGGCCCTGCGCATAGCGGCACATCAGGCGCTGCCCGGCGCTGTCCACCAGTTCGCTCAGCAGCCCCTCGTCGTCGTAAAACAGCGAGGTGGCGTTGCCGATGGCGTCGGTGATCATGCTGAGCCGGCTCGGCTGCTCGCCCGCCAGCGGCGGGTAGTGGAAAATCTGTTCGCCGACGTCAAACAGCTGCCAGCTGCCGTCATCGTTGTGCATCAGCCAGCATTTTTCGGCTTCGCAGTAAGTTTTGTGGCCGCGCGGCACCATAGGGAAAGCGACGAAGTCGCCGGAAGGCGCGCGCCACACCAGGCCGTCCTGATACGGCTGCAGGCTGCTCTCCCAGAACAGATTCCAGCCGCGGCCCAGTACGCTGTCGCCGGGGTTGCCGCTGCGCCAATAGCGCTGCCAGGCGACCGGCAGGCGCGATGGCAGCACGAAATCGAGATCGTCTTCGCCGTCGAGGAATTTCTGGCCGCTGACGATATCCACCGGCCGGGCGATAATGCCAACCGCGGCGGTCGCGGTCATCAGGGTGCCGGCACGGCAGGCGATGCGCGCCAGTTTGTTGATGCCGGGCAGCTTGCCCAGCAGTTTGCCGAGCGCCCCCAACTTGCCGGCGGCGCCGCCCAGGCCGGCGAACAGCAGCGTCAGGTCAGAGACCTTGTACAGCCAATCCGGCACTTCGGGCTTGATCGGCAAGGTGGTGACGGTGCCGCCGCCGATAAACACGTTGGGCGAACCTTCCATCACCTGCGCGTCGCAGTTGGTTTTGTCCCCCACGCGCGAGGCGGGCTGGCCGTTGATGCTGACCTTGTCGGAGCCCTGCGCCATCTGCATGCTCGGGCCGTCGTCGCTGCAGGCCACCTGGCTATTGGTGGCGAGCGCGGCGGGTTTGCCGTTGATGAAAACGTTGGGGGAACCGGTGACGATATTGCCTTTGGGGGTCAGGCTACCGGCACCGGCGTCGGCAATGCCGTCGCGCGCCGCGGTGGCCGCCTCCCCGGTGAGATACCCCACCGCCAGGCTGGCGCCGATAAGCAGCACGCCGACGCCGATACAGGAGGCCGCCAGGCCGGCGACGAACAGCGCCCCCGCCGCCACCGCGCCTGCGGCGGCGATCAGGCCGCCGACAAGGGTGCCGGCAATCATGCCGGCCAGGGCATGGGAATGCCCGATAATATCGCCGACGCGAGCCGCTTCGGTCATCGTAAGGTCCTTTTACGCAAAGAGTTCATCGTTAGGCCGCCCGGTAGCTGCTCAGCACCTGCTGCAGCAGCGCGTCGTCTTGTGGCGTCAGCTTGCGCGCCATCGCCAGGGTGAACACCAGCACCCGGCCTTCCGCCAGGGCGAACACCGCCTGGTTCTGCCAGATGCGTTTGCCGTCGCGCAGGTAGCTGGCGCGCACCCATTCACCGGCGGCCAGCCCATCGCCCAGCGTCGCCGGCTCGCGGCTTTTGAACGCCCAGCCTTTCAGCCCCTGCGCCAGCGCATCGAGCTGGCGGGTGACGTAGCCTTCCAGGTTCTCCGCCGGCTGCAGCGCATCGCGGGAAATATTGACTGAGGGGGAAACATCATCGCCGGCCAACAGGACGTTGACCGTGCGATCGGCATAGCCTTCCGGCAAAGCGACGCTGCCTTCGCTGAAAGCGCAGCGGGATAAAGCGGACATGCGAGGATCCTTTTGCATAAATAATGCTTAAGCATCGCATAACTTAGCCTTGAAATAAAACCATCAGGCGCCGCCAATGTTGCGCGGCGTGACCGCGTTCACTGTGAAAAAGAGCGTGGCCGGAATCTGGCTGGGAATCAAACCGTCATATTACAGAATTATCTGAAACCACTGGCGCGCCGACGCCCTGATTGTGGCTATACTCGGCTCTCGTCCGTTTTCAGGAGATCAGGATGCTGAGATTCACCCGCAGCGCACTGCTGTGCGCCACGCTGGCCGCGTTCCCCGCCGCCGCCGAAACGCCGAAGTTCGGCCCGGAGCTGCAGGGCTTTCACTACCCCTACCCGTTGCAGCAATTCAGCTTCACCTCACAGGGGCAGACGTTAAAGATGGGCTATATGGACGTGCCGCCGGAAGGCACCGCCAACGGCCGCACCGCGCTGTTGCTGCACGGTAAAAACTTCTGCGCCGCCACCTGGCAGGACACCATCAAGGCACTGAGCAAGGCCGGTTATCGCGTCATCGCGCCGGATCAAATCGGCTTTTGCGCCTCCACCAAGCCGGCGCATTACCAGTACAGCTTCCAGCAGCTGGCGCAAAACACCCACGGCCTGCTGCAGAACCTGAAAATCAGCCGGGCCATCGTCATCGGCCACTCCACCGGCGGCATGCTGGCCACGCGCTACAGCCTGATGTATCCGCAGGCGGTGGAACGGCTGGTGATGGTCAACCCGATCGGCCTCGAGGACTGGAAGGCGAAAGGCGTGCCGTGGCGCAGCGTCGATCAATGGTTCGCGCGCGAGCTGAACACCTCCGCCGAGGGCATCCGCAACTATGAGCAACGCACCTACTACGGCGGCCGCTGGAAGCCGGAGTACGATCGCTGGGTGGATATGCTGGCCGGGCTGAACAACGGGCCGGGCCACCGCCTGGTGGCGTGGAACTCGGCGCTGATCTACGACATGATCTTCACCCAGCCGGTGTATTACGAGTTCAAGGATCTGCAAACGCCCACCACGCTGATGATCGGCACCGCCGACACCACCGCCATCGGCAGCGATATCGCCCCGCCGGCGGTCAAGGCCAGGATCGGGCACTACGCGGAGCTGGGCAAACAGGCGGCGAAGCTGATCCCGCACGCCACGCTGATCGAATTCGCCGGGCTGGGCCATGCGCCGCAAATGGAGGAACCGGAGCGTTTCCATCAGGCGTTGCTCAAGGCGCTGCAACCCTGAGCGGCTGGTTGGCGCGGCCGCCGCACGGCGGCTAAACTTTCAGCTGGCACTCAATTGCAGGAGACAGCCATGCGACAGATTATTGCCAGCGCGTTCGTCAGCCTCGACGGCGTGATGCAGGCGCCCGGCGGGCCGGACGAAGACCGCAGCGGCGGTTTTCGCTTCGGCGGCTGGACCGCACCCTACTGGGATGACGCCGTCGCGGAAACGATGAGCGATCTTTTCTCAGCACCTTTCGATCTGCTGCTCGGGCGGCGCACCTACGATATCTTCGCCGGCTACTGGCCGCACATCACCGACGAGGCCGATCCGTTTTCCGCCGGTATCGCCCGCACGTTCAATCAGGCCACCAAATACGTCGCCACCCACCACGGCGAAACGCTGGCGTGGGAAAACAGCCAGTGGCTGGGGCGGGACATCATCGCCCGGCTGCGCGAGCTGAAGCGCACCCAGGGGCCGGTGCTGCTGGTGCAGGGCAGCAGCACGCTGATGCAACAGCTGCTGGCCAACGATCTGGTGGATGAACTGCGCTTGCTCACCTACCCGGTGCTGCTCGGCGGCGGCAAGCGGCTGTTCGATGACAACGCGGCGCCGGCGGCCTTCACGCTGACCCACTCGGTGGTCTCGCCCGGCGGCGTGATCGTGGCCCACTACCGCCGCGCCGGCGAGGTGACGACCGGTTCTTTCGTAGCGGAAAGCGCGGCGGCGGCCGGGTCAGTGTAAATGAAGTAGTTGTCTTGCAACCGGCTGGCATCCTTCTCGGCGTCAAGTGTCAGACAAAGCTCAACGTCTTTGGCAAAGCCGCGTTCTATCAGCTCCCGGGCAGAACTGCACTCGAACAATATGTTAATTGGTAGCGTTCGATAGCAAGCTGCGGCCGCCAAGGCTTCTGGGGACAGTGTTTTCCCCGAGAACAGAGAGGCTATGCCGCCTGCAACCACCCAGTCCTCTAGCGCCGGACGCAAACTGCCGTCCGGCCACTTCTCGCCCCCAGCAACGATCAATATTTTTTTGTACCCGTTGCAAGCATCCGCCGTCGCCGTCAGATTTCTCAAACAGCCGGCGTACACCACGGCTCCTGACTCACGAGCCTTAAACGCCAGTGCAGAGCCATTAGGTGATGGCAGCACTAATTTTGTGCCCGGATTCAACGCGGCCAGTGAAGCAGGTGAAAGAGAGTAGCCTTCTCCGGCGAAGCGTCGGTTGGCATTGGCAACTACCGCCCCGAATGTTTCGGCATACTGCTGTACCCTGTCATCTTTCCATGGATAAGGGTAAACCACCGCACCTCGAGATAATGCAACGCTCACACAGGTTGCGAAAGACATCACATCGACGATAACGACGCAATCCACATCCTGCGCCATCAATTCAACCGCCTGAATTCCCCATTCAAGACGAACATCGAATCTTGATTGTGAAAAAAAACCGCTCATGATCACGCTCCCAAAAAAGGGCCGTCAGGCCCTTGTATAATGAGACGATTTGCTCAGTTTATCAGGCAAACAAGATATCGCTCTGCTCCACCTGCCCGACCACGTGGATCTTGAAGTCGGCGGCATAGCTGTTGCTCTGGGTGTTCATCAGCAGATCGGTGGTGCCGTTGAAAGCGTCGAAGTTGAGCTGGATCTCGCCTTTCTGGCCGCTGAAGGCGTTGCCGCTGTCGATAAAGCGCAGCTCACTCAGGCTGTTGTTGAAGCGCAGGCCGGAGAGATCGATCTTGTCGATGCCGTGCTCGAAGTCTTCAATCACGTCGAACGCCGCCACCGTGGACTCTCTGGCGTTGAGATAGACGAAATAGTCGGTGAAGTTATTGGCGTCTTTGCCGCCCCACAGATGATCCGCCCCCAGGCCGCCGTACAGGATATCGGAGCCGGCGTTGCCCGCCAGCAGGTTGTCCTGATCGTTGCCGATGATCACATCGCGCCCGCTGCCGCCGATGGCGTTCTCGATGATCGCCCCGCGCGCGATGGCGACGTTCTGCGTGCCGCCGCCGACGCTGGAGAACGCGCCGTCGTTCAGATTGATCATCTGCTGCTGGCTGTAGCCAGAGAAGTCCAGCGTGTCGTTGCCGCCGGCGTCCCACACCGCGAAGTTGACCGGTTTGCCGTTGTCCGCCGTGGCGGTCAGGAAATCGCGCCCGGTGTTGGAGTTGAAGCCGTACACCGTGTCGCCGGTGCGGGTGCTCATGTTGGCGCCGTACAATTTTTGGATCGCGGCGATGTCATCCACCATCGGGCCATAGCCATAGACCCCTTTGGTGTCGGCGCCGGTGTAACCGGCGTTGAAATAGCTCATGATCGAGTATTGCAACGAATCCTGATAATAGGCGGCATCGTTCTGGTAGCTCGGGTTGCCCAGCGACGCGTCATAAGATCCCGGGTGCGCCAGCCCCAGGGCATGCCCCAGCTCGTGGGTGAAGGTCTGGCTGCTGAAGTCACCGCTAACCGGCGCCTGATGGGTGGCAAAGTTCTTGTTGAACCACACCGTGCCCGCAAAGGCGTTATCGCTGCCCGATTTGGAACTCGGCGGGTAATAGGCGTACGCGTTGATGGCATTCGGGCCGCTGCCGGCGGCGGTGCTGCCGTCGGCGCGCTGGGTGAAGTAAGCGAAGGTGATGTCCGCGCGGTGGTTGATATCGGTGGACGCCGCCTCGGTAAAGGTCACGTTCGCCACGTCGGCCCACGCCTGCATCGATTTCAGCGCCTGAGCCTGTGCCGCCTGAGTCAGAGGCTGCAGCCCCTTGTCACCGTCGCCGGTCTGGCCGATGCGGTTCAGCGCGCTCTGCGTCAGGAAGGAATAGGTCAGTGCGGCCGACTGGTGATACACCTGATCACCGTTGTGCGTCAGGCCCGGCCGCGTCAACTGATCGGCGGCGCGATCGAAGCTGAAGTTATCGCGGATTTTACCCAGGTTGTTGATGGCTGCCCCGCCGCGCTGGTTGCTGTACAGGTTGGCGTTGTCCAGCGTGAACAGCGCACCGTAGCCCAATCCGTCATAAATGCTGCCGGGCTGGTGATAGTAAAACTGATAGTTATGATCGTTGGGAGATGTGGCGGCCAGGCTGGTGAACTCATCGTCATCTTGCAAAATGTCGTTGTGGCGACTGCGCATTGTATTCTCCTTTTACACAATAGGAACCCACTCGCTTTGTAAGACTATTCATCAGTCGTTCTAATCTAAGCCAAGGCTTAGGAATGACCAGTATAGTGACTCACCCCGGCGGCGCGAGCCCGCCCGGCCTGGCTTCACCGTGCCGGGCATTGAGATGAAGATAAGCGTAACAATTTGTATTCTCACTATATTAATGAGAAAAATGAGCGCATTAACAGGTTAATTATTCGTCTTTTTGCGTATTTTATCACCGATCAGATCAGAATAATCGAGGATTAAAAAACCTAATCCTTCCCTCATCATCAAGATAGGTACGTGCTAAAGTGTGAACGGACAGCCGAAAGGAGTGACCCGATGCCAACCCATTTCCTTATGCGCGCCTTGCGCCGCGCCAGCCTGACAGGAGTCGTTATGAGCATATTGTGCAGCAGTGCCCTGGGCAGTTCACTGCCGTTGCTGGAACCCGCCGCGCTGAAGGGCGACTGGCAGCTCGCCGCCATCGGCGACGGTAAAACCGTCTGCGAGGTGCAGCTGAGCGACGAAGCGGTGGCCAACACCAACGCTTTCCGTTTCAGCGCCTCCGCCCAATGCCTGCAGCCGCTGGCGCTGCACGCGCTGCCGGTCGCCTGGCGGCCGACGCCGGACGGCATGACGCTGACCGACGCCGAAGGGAGCATGGTGGCGTTTCTGGCCCTGACCGCGCCGAAGCGCTATGAGCTGATCGACCGCAACGGCCCTTCGCGCTTTGTACTGATCCCGCGCTAACCCTTCAGGCGAACAGTAACCCGAGCAGCGCGCCGCCCGCCAGCACCCACAGCGGATGGAGGCGCTTGCTCATGCTCAACCCCGTCGCCAGCGCCACGATTGCCGCCAGCCGCCAGCTGGGCGCGGAAGCCTCGGCGATCAAGATACCGCTGGCCGCCACCAACCCCACGGTCAGCGGCACCAGTCCGGCCTGCACGATGCGGCGCCACGGGCGATCCTTAAAGCGCCGCCAGGCGCCCATCACCAATAGCGTAACGATGGAAGACGGCCCGAACTTGGCGATCGAAGACACTAACAGCCCCGCCCAGCCGGCGACGTGCCAGCCGACCAGCGGCACGATCATCATGTTCGGCCCCGGCGCGGCCTGCGCCATGGCGAACAGCGCGCTGAACTCCTGGGCGCTCATCCACTGATGCACCTCAACCACCTGCCGCTGCATTTCCGGCAGAATGGTCATGCCGCCGCCGAACGCCAATAAAGAAAGCTCGGTGAAGATCAGCGCCAACGCAATCAACACCCCGCTCATGACGGCCACCGCCACATCAGCAGAATGCTCAGCGGCGCCAGCACCAGCATGGTCGGCAACAGCGGCAGGCGCAGCCAGGCGATGGCGATCAGCGCCAGCGCGACGATCGTCAGAGCCGGCCATTTACCGCGCAGCGGCAGCAGCATCTTGATCCCGGTCGACAGCAGCAGCCCGGCGGCGGCGGCGGCCAGCCCGGCGAACACATGCTGCACATGCGGATCGTTTTGAAAGCGGGCGTACACCACGCCCAGCCCCACCACGATCGCCGTCGGCGCGCTGATGAGGCCCAGCAAGGCGCACAGCGCGCCGCGCAGCCCGCGAAACTCCATGCCCACCGCCACCGACAGGTTGATCACATTGCCGCCGGGCAGGAACTGGCACAGACCGAGCAGCTCGGTAAACTGTTCGCCGCTCAGCCAGCGCCGGCGCTCCACCAGCATACTGCGCGCCATCGGCAGCACACCGCCGAAGCCGATCAGCCCCAGCCACAGAAAGCCCAAAAACAGCTCCGCATTACCCGGCGCTGCCGCCGGGTGCGGTTTTAACGTATTGATATCTGACATGACATTGCCGTTCCACATCGCTTGTTTTGATGTCTGGTATCATGCGCGCCGCCGTGCCATGATGTCTAATGCATTCCGGAGAAACTAACAATACCTTTGAGGTATGGCTATGATCGAACTGCGTCGCCTGCGGGCATTCGTCACCGTGGTGGAAGAAGGCAACATCACCCGCGCCGCCGAGCGGCTGTTTATCCAACAGCCGCCGCTGACCCGCCTGCTGCAGGGGCTGGAAGACGAACTGGGCGTAACCTTGTTACAGCGCCTGCCGCGCGGCGTGCGCGTCACCGAAGCGGGGGGCGTGCTGTTTGAAGAGGCCCGTGCCCTGCTGGCGCGCGCCGAACGCCTGCGCGAAGCGGTACAGCGCGCCGCCCGTGGCGAGCAGGGCCACATCGCCATCGGTTTTACCAGCTCCGCCGCGCTGCATCCGTTCGTGCCCAACCTGCTGCGCCGCTACCGCGACATCCTGCCGGGTATCACCACCCAGTTGGAAGAAGCCGGCAGCGGCGAACTGATGGAGGCGTTGCTGGAACAGCGCCTCGACGCCGCCTTCGTGCGTTCGCCGGCCAACGGCATTCCCGGCCTGAGCGTCGAGCCGGTGCTCAGCGAGCCGATGATCGTCGCCCTGCCGCTGGGCCACCGGCTGGCGCAAGAAACGCAGCAGCCGCTGCCGCTGGCCGAACTGGCCCACGAGGCGTTTATTCTCTATCGCCGCCCGGCCGGCCAGGGGCTGTACGACGCCATCCTGGCCGCCTGCCACCGCGCCGGCTTCAGCCCGCGCATCGTGCAGGAAGCGCCACGCCTGCCGGCCACCCTCAGCCTGGTCGGCGCCGGGCTGGGGTTGTCAATCGTGCCCGGCTCGATGCGGCGGCTGGGCGGCGACGGCATTGTCTACCGCACCCTCGCCGAAGAAGCGCAGCTCAGCGCCCCGCTTTACCTGGCGCTGCGCCATAGCCCGGCCTCACCGATCGTCGAGCGCTTTCGCGAACTGGTCGCCGAGGCGGTTCAGGCCTCGGGCTGATCGGTGATGCGCGTCAGGTGGATCATCAAATACAGCAGCTCATCGTTCGACATCTCCATTTGCAGCAGATTCTTCACGTAATCGCGGATCAATAGCGCGCCACGATAGGCATGCGGGTACTCGGCCGTCATCTGGGCAAACAGAAAATCGGCCTTCGAGGTCATCTGTTTGCCGTCGAGCATGCGCTGGATAAAGAACTGCATATGCACTAAAAAGCGCGCGTAGTTCAGCGAATCGGTGTCGATATTGAGGCGAAAGTGGTATTTGATGATATTGAAAACATCTTTCAGCATCTTCACCGCCAGCAACGTGTGCTCCATGTTTTGCACTTCGGTCTGGCCGTTGACCAGATGAAAGGCGATATTGCCCGCTTCCTCTTCAGGCAGATGGATATTCAGCCGCTGGTTAATGTAGGCCAAGGCTTGCAGCCCCACCGCAAACTCTCGCGGGTAGAAACGCTTCACCTCGAACAGCAGGCGGTTTTGGATGATGATACCCTTGTGATGACGTTCGATAGCAAAACTGACGTGATCCACCAGCGTAAAGAAAATCTGTTCATTAATGTTGCCGTTCAGTTGGCGGTTGGCCTCACTGAGGATCATCTGCACAATTTCGATGTGCTCCGTCGGGGCAGTTTCAATCAGCCGCAGGTAATCCCGCCCCTTTTGCCCCTCCTGCACCACATACACTTTCTCAATGGCGGCCGAGTTGATCTCGTCTCCGGTTTTGCTGTTAAAACCAATTCCCTTGCCCATGACGATAACCTCACGGTTATCGTCGTCCGCGGTTAACACCAGACTGTTGTTGAGCACCTTAATGACTTTCATCGTCTCGGCCGTCACCTTGCTTATTTGCCCAACCGGCCATTGGCGGCGATAAGCTGCCGATACCAGTCAAAACTGCGTTTTTTGATGCGCCGCAGATCCTTAAGATCCCGTTCTCCGCGGTTCACGTAGATAAATCCATAGCGCTTGGCGTAACCCTGATGCGTACTGACGACGTCAATCGCCGCCCACGGGCAGTAACCGAGCAGCTCGACGCCATCGTTGATCGCCAACCGCATCTGTTCGACATGCTGCCGCATGAATTCAATGCGATAGTCGTCGTCGATGGTCTCATCCGCCCGCAATTCATCCGGCGCGCCAATGCCGTTCTCCGTGATGAGTATCGGCAGGTGATAGCGTTCGAAGGTCTTGCGCAGCGTTAAGCGCAGGCCAACCGGATCGATCACCCATCCGTAGCGCGTCTTGCCGACAAACGGGTTTTCCGCCGCACGATACACACCCGGTTCGCCGAGCATAATTTGCTGATCGCCGGCGCGTGCGCTCACGTCTGAACCGTCGCCGCGGCTGGCGGCGATCGTGGCGGTGGAATAGTAATTGATCGCCACATAATCCGGTCGTGCCGCCAACAGCAGCGCCGCGTCCTCCGGCTCCCTGTCCGGCGACCACCCCCGATCCTCAAGGTAACGCCAGGCCAGGGCGTTGTAGCGGCCATGCACCGCCACATCGAGAAAACTCCAACAGCGCAACGTCTCCCAGTTATGAGCGGCAATGGCATCCAGCGGATTGCAGGTCTCCTGATACATCGAGGTGGTATTGATCGCCGGGCCAATTTTCCCGCCGGGACAGCGCTGATGGCATAATGCCATGACTTTGGCCTGAGCGACCAACATATGATGACTCTGCTGATACAGCGTCCGTTTGTCAGGCAACGCACCGCCTTTGGGCGTGCCGATAGCGCCGGGGTGCAGGATCATGGTGTTCTGTTCATTGATGGTGAGCCAATACTTCACCCGATCGCCGAAGGCGTCGAACAGCACGCCGGCGTAAGTGACAAAAGCCTCGATGGTGGCGCGATTGGACCAGCCGCCCTGCTGCTCCAGCACATAAGGCAGATCGAAATGATACAGCGTCACCACCGGCTCGATGCCGTGCGCCAGCAATTCGTCGATCAACTGCCGGTAAAACGCCAGCCCCGGCGCATTGACTTCGCCGACGCCATCGGGCAACACGCGCGTCCACGCAACCGAAAACCGGTAGGCCTTTAACCCCAGTTCAGCGAACAGCTTCACATCCTCGCGAAAGCGATGATAGTGATCGCTAGCCACCGTAAAATCCGCCGTGCCTGCGGGATGTTCGAGCATATCGACGATCGACGGGCTTTTGCCGTCTTCATTCCATGCGCCCTCCACCTGATAGGCGGAAGTCGACGCGCCCCAGAGAAACTCGGCGGGAAAATCGTGCAAGCGTTGATAAATCATGCCGGCTCCTTATTGGTCTTCAGCACCATAATCGTCTCACCGGCATGAACGCCATGCGGCTTAGGTAACACCTGAACCTGAAACGCTTCGCTGTTGACGATCAATACCGGCGTCGTCAGATCGAAGCCCAATGCGGCGATCGCGCCGATGTCAAAACGCACCAGCTCGTCGCCGACCTTCACGCGGTCGCCGACCTGCAGTCCGGAGTCAAAGTGTTGGCCACCCAGGTTTACCGTATCGATGCCGATATGCAGCAACAGCTCCGCACCGTTGTCCCCCTTGATGCCGACCGCATGTTTTGACGGCAGGAAAGTCACGATCTCGCCGTCCAGCGGCGCACGCAGCACCCCTTCCGACGGTATGATCGCCATGCCCTGGCCCAACAAGCCCAGTGAGAAGACGTCATCGTTGACCTGATCCAACGTCACGGCTTTGCCAGTCAGCGGGCTGAAAACCGGCGATACCTCGTCGGCCGCCACCTGAGTCACTTCGTTCGCCTCCTCGACCGGATCGTCGAAGCCAAGGATCCAGGTCAGGGCAAAGGTCACGACGATGGCAATGGCGCAAGTGATCAGCGCATGCACGATATTCATCGGGTTCTCACCGATAAACGCCGGCAAAGCAGCCAGGCCAGGAGAAACGAAGGCATAGCGCACCAACCCGCTCAACCCGGCGTAAATGCCGGCGCAGCCACCGCCGATCATCGCTGCGATCAACGGCTTGCGCAGTTTCAGCGTCACCCCGTACAGCGAGGGTTCAGTGATCCCCAACAACGCGGTAAAACCGGCGGAGGACGCCAACTGGCGCAAATTCGTGTTCTTGGTGCGGAATGCCACACATAGCGTCGCCGCACCTTGCGCAATATTGGACGCCAACATGCCCGGCCCGTTAATCATCTCAAAACCATTCTTGGTCAATTGGCCGGTGGCGATCGGTGTCATCGCCCAGGCGGTGCCGGTGATCACCAAAAATGGCTGCAGCCCGCCCATCAACATAGGAATCAGCCAGCTAGCCCTACCATCGACGATCGCCGCACCGGCGGCCACCATGTCATTGAGGAAAATGCCGAACGGCCCGACCACCACCAATGCCAGCGGCGCGGTGACCAGCAGCACAATCATCGGTTTGGTGAAGAACTTGATCATCGTCGGCGAAACTTTCTCGGCAAACCGCTCGATATAGGACATCAGCCACACGGTAAAAATGATCGGCAACACCGAGCCGGCATAATCCGCCAGCCGCACCGGCATGCCGAGAAAATCAATCGCGGTGCCTGCCGCCAGCATCTGAGCCAGATTAGGGTGCAGCAACGCGCCGGCGAGGGTCATCGCCAGGATGGGATTGCACTCGAATTTTATCGCGGCACCGTAAGCCAACAGTACCGGCAGGAAGAAAAACGCCGCATCGGCGACGGTATCCAGCAATCGATAGGTCGTGCCGGCGGGATCTATCGCCCCGGCCAGCTTGAGGATCGCCAGCAGCGCCTTGATCATCCCCGCGCCGGTAATGGCCGGGATCACCGGGGTAAAGGTCGTGGAAATCACGCTGATAATCCGTGACACCACGCCACCTTTCGGCTGCTGCTTTTGAGCGCCGGTTTGCGGCTGGCCAATCTCCTTTTGCAGCACGCGGAACGTTTGCTGCACGTTATTGCCGACCACGATCTGAAACTGGCCGCCGCGCACCACCACGCTGATAACGCCCGGCAGGGCTTCGATCGCCTTCGAATCCACTTTAGCGTCGTCGTTGAATTCCATACGCAAACGGGTCGCGCAGTGCGTCAGCTTGCTGACGTTGCCTTTACCGCCGACCCGCGCCAATATTTCTAAGCCAAGTTTCTGATAGTCCATTGTTTTCCCCGGTAAAATGCAAAAAAAAGACCAAAATGGAAATGCGCCTCGTCACAAGGAGAAGTGCATTCCTATTTTGGTCTTGCCTGCTTTAGCAGTAACACGCCGCAATAAAAATGGTGTGCGGTCTTCTCGACCGCGCTAAAAGTATCACCATACTCGCGAATACTCGGCAATAGCCATACGTCAGCGTTGTGAAAGGCGTCACGATTTAGCGTAAATGCACTGCAATGTCGCCGCTGCACGCTTTTTGCGCACACCCATAGCGCAATCGGAAGGAAATAACCCAAAATAATGCGCTTTATTGTCACTTTGTTTATTTAATTACAGGGAAAGATTAATTCAGATCCATGACTATTCAACTTCCGGGCAATTAATTAAACCTGCACTCACTTAGTAACAAACGCAAACAAATAAGCGCCTACGCAATACATTCCAGCCGCTAGGGTTTAAGGGTCACAGCCTATTCCCGCCGATGACAAAAAATCATTTCAATGGCGATCGCGCCTTCCCCGTCGCCTGCTGCTGCAGGCGCACGGTTTATATTGGAGAAAATGCTATGCTATCGCGTCGTGATATATTGAAAGTCTCCGCCGTCAGCGCGGCCGCCGCCGGCATGATCGGCGGCATCGCCAAAAATGCCGCTGCCGACGACCATCGTAATATCGTGCCTCCCAGCAGCTATCAGCCGCCTGCCGATGCGCAGCATCTCTATAAATACAAATTCACCGACAGCAAAAAACGCAGCCTGCCCAACGGCTGGGCACGCGAAGCCACCGTCGAGCAATTCCCGATCTCCGAAGGCGTGGCGGGCGTCGACATGACGCTGGAGCCGGGCGGCGTGCGCGAACTGCATTGGCACGCCATCGCCGCCGAATGGGCATTCATGCTGGAAGGCCATGCGCGCATCACCATCCTCGATCCCGAGGGAAAATGTGAGGTGGCGGATTTCGGCCCCGGCTACGTCTGGTATTTCCCGAAAGGCTATGGCCATTCCATTCAGGCGCTGGCGGACGGCGCGCATTTTATTCTGGCATTCGATAACGGGCATTTCTCCGAATTCGGCACCTTCAGCATCACCGACTGGGTGGCGCATATGCCGAAAGAGGTATTGGAAAAAAGCGTCGACATGCCGGCGGCGGTATTTTCCAAGGCCAAACAGGGTGAAGCTTATATTGTCGGCGGCGCCGTCCCGCCCACATTACCATTGCCGAAAAACGACGGCGGATTAAATAATGCCCCGCTGACCCACCGCTATGAATTAATGAAGCAAAAGCCGTTCTTTGAAAATGATGCGGGCAGCGTCCATTTGGTGTCATCGAAAGAATTTCCTATTTCCACCACCATGACCGGCATCATCGAGATCGTGAAACCCGGCGCGATCCGGGAATTGCACTGGCACCCCAACGCCAACGAATGGCAATACTATATTGCCGGCAAAGGCCGGATGACGGTGTTCAGCTCGCACGGCCACGCGCAGACGGAAGAGTACGCCCCTTCAGACGTCGGTTACGTGCCGCAGGGCTTCGGCCATTACATCGAGAACATCGGCGATGAGGATTTGAAGGTACTGATCGTGATGGACAACGGCATTTATCAGGATATTTCGTTGTCCGACTGGCTGGCGAAAACCCCGGCTTACCTGCTGGCGGACAACTTCAATAATCAGGTTGAGGACTGGCAGGATAGACCGAAAGACAAACGGGTGATGTCGCGGCGCAGCCGCTGACGCTGCGGCGAGGGAGAGACTCCCTCGCCGCTTTCTTTACTGCTTGCGCTGCTCCGCCACCTGTTTGGCGGTGACCTTGCCCTGCTTGTCGCCAAAATGGCCGACCACGAAGTTGGCGACCGCCGCCACTTCCTCGTCGGAATAGGCGCTGCCGAACGACGGCATCATCTCATGCCGCTCGCCGACGCTGATGCTCGTCCCCTTCAGGATAGCCTGCACCACGCTGCGCCCCTGCGGATCGTTCACCGCCGTGCTGCCCACCAGCGACGCGTACTCGCTCTGGCGGCCCGGCCCGTTCCACTGGTGGCAGCCGCTGCAGTCGTTGGCGAACATCCGCCGCCCGAGCGAGCTGTCTTGCCCGCCCGGCAGGATCGGGGTGGAAGCCCCCGCGCCCTTCGGCTGCAGATTCACCGCAGCGGCGCCATCGCCGGCAATCGGTTCGATGTCGCGCAGGTATTTCACCAGCGCCAGATTATCTTCCGGCGTCAGGAACTGCAGGCTGTTTTCCACCGCTTCCGCCATCGGGCCGGCGGCGCTGCTGCGCCCCGGCGCATGGCCGGTGGCCAGATATTGCGACAGCTGCTGGTCGCTCCAGCCGCCGATGCCGGTCTGTTTGTCCGGCGTGATGTTGGCGGCGAACCAGCCCTGCACCACTTCACCGCTCAGGTGCTTGCTCTGGTTAAGACCGAACCCCAGATTGCGCGGCGTATGGCACTCGCCGCAGTGGCCGAGCGCCGTCGCCAGATAGGCGCCGCGATTCCACTGTTCATCCTTGTTGAGATCCGGCGCGAAACGCTGCTCCTGGAAGAACGCCAGGTTCCAGAATTTCATGCCCCAACGCTGGTTGAACGGGAACGACAGCTCGTTTTGCGGGTTGGCCTGTTTCACCGGCGGCAGACTGAACAGATAATCCTTGATCGCCAGCACGTCATCGCGGCTCAGTTCGGTGTACGAGGTATAAGGCATCGCCGGATACAGATTGCCCTGTGGGCCGATTCCCTCACGCACCGCGCGTACGAACTGATCGTCGCTCCAGTTGCCGATGCCGGTTTCCTTGTCGGCGGTGATGTTGGTGCCGTAAATGGTGCCGAACGGCAACTTGAAGGCGAAGCCGCCTGCATAAGGCGCGCCGCCCGGCGCGGTGTGGCACGCCACGCAGTCGGCGGCACGCGCCAGGTACTCGCCGCGCGCCAGTTTGTCGGTGATGCCGGCCGGCGCCCCGGCGATCGGCGCCGCAGGCTCAGCGCCGGTGGGCCGCAGCAGCGTATACAGCGCGTATCCTCCCGCCAACACCACCACGGCGATAATCAGCCATAACAGCCCTTTCAAGGCATTGCTCATCGCATCTCTCCCTAACCCAACGCCTTGGCGGCCTGGTGGATGGCGGCGCGAATGCGCACATAGGTGGCGCAACGGCAAACGTTGCCGCCCATCGCCGCGTCGATGTCCGCATCGCTCGGGTTCTTGCTTTGCGCCAGCAGCGCGCTGGCGCTCATGATCTGGCCGGACTGGCAGTAACCGCACTGCACCACGTCCAGATCAAGCCAGGCTTCCTGCACCGCCTTGCCTTCCGGCGTGGCGCCCACGGCTTCGATGGTGGTGATTTTTTTGCCGACGGCGGCGGAGACCGGCGTCATGCATGAACGCACCGGCACGCCGTCCAGATGCACGGTACAGGCGCCGCACATGGCGATGCCGCAGCCGAATTTGGTGCCGGTCAGGCCGGCTTCGTCACGCAAGAACCACAGCAGCGGCATGTGCGGATCGCCCTCGAAGGTCAGCGGCTGCTCGTTTACGGTTAATTGAATCATCAGGTTCTCTCCTTGTCAGACGCCGGATTCGCAGTGGGATTATGCAGCGGCAGGCTCAGCGAGGTGCGCGGCCGCCCGAGCAGCGCCAGCGCGTTGCCGACTGCCGGGGCAATGGTCGGCACCCCCAGCTCGCCCACGCCGGTCGGTTTCTCGGTCGAGGGCACAATGATCACCTCGATCTCCGGCATCTCATCGATGCGCAACGGGCGGAAGTTATTGAAGTTGGACTGTTCGACCACGCCGTCTTTCAGCGTGATATTGCCGTACAGCGCCAGGCTCAGGCCGTAACCGATGCCGCCCTCGATCTGCGCGCGGATCACGTCGGGGTTCACCGCCACGCCGCAATCCACCGCGCACCACACTTTATGCACTTTCGGGATGCCGCCTTCGCCGATCGACACCTCGGCCACCTGCGCCACATAGGTGTCGAACGCCTTGGCGACGCCCACGCCGCGCGCGCGTCCGTCTACCACTTTAGCGCCCTGCCAGTCAGCGGCTTTCGCTACCGCCCGCAGCACGCCCGCCGCGCGCGGCGCATCGCCCATCAACGCCAGTCGCCCTTCCACCGGATCCTGGCCGGTTTCCTGCAACAGCTGATCGATAAAGCTCTCCACCGCGTGGCCGGTGTGGGTGCTGGCGACCGACCGCAGCGAGGTGGTCGGCACCTTGCCGGGCACGATATGCGCATCGCAGCGGAAGGCTTCGAAAGTGTATGAGACCTCGCTGGCGCCTTCGACCATCATCTGATCGAGGCCGTTGACCACCAGTGCATCCATCGCGCTGTGGCGCGTCCAGGAGTGACCGACCACGGTATCGGTCCAGCCCACCACCTTGCCGCCCCGAATGGCGCCGCGCAGGCGGTGCAGGATCATCGGGCGATACCAGCCGTTGCGGATGTCGTCCTCGCGCGTCCACACCACCTTCACGCCGTGGCCGGGGCCGATGCCTTTGGCCGCCGCCGCCATGTCGGCCGCCAGATCCGGCCCCAGCGTCGGGTTGCCTAAATCGATGCGCCGGCCGAAGCTGCCGCCCGCCAGAATGGTTTCAATCTGTACCTTGTCCGGCGGCAACTCGAACAGATCGCACAGCTGCTTGTGGTCGAGCGTTTGGATTTGGCAGCCGTAGCGCGCCTTGACGCTCTCGCCGTCCCAGAACAGATAGCCGTCCAGCGGCTCCATCGGCGCGTGCGCGACGTACGGGAAGGTGTATTCGGCCTCGATCACCTTGTCGGCCTTGTCGAACACCTCGTCCGGCTTGCCAAGACTCTTCGCCACCACGCCGGTTTTCTGCGCCACCTGACGGAATTCGGCGTAGATTTCCTCGGTGTTGCGTCGCTCCGCCTGCGCGTCGTCCCAGGTGACCCGCAGCCGGTCCCGCCCCTGGATCGCCGCCCAGGTATTGTTGGCGTAAACCGCCACGCCGGTGGCAACCTGTTTCACCGCCACCACACCCGGTACCGCCAGCGCGCGTTCGGCGTCAAACGTCGCCACCTTGCCGCCGAAACGCGGCGGTTTTTTGATGGTGACGGTCAACATGCCCGGCTCGTGGATATCCTGCGAGAACTGCGCGCTGCCGTTGGTTTTCGCCAGCGAATCGACGCGGTGCAAACCGCGCGTTTTGCCGATCAGGGTGAAATTGGCCGGATCCTTCAGCGTCAGGCTGGCGGGATCGGGCGGCGGCAGCGTGGCGGCCAGCGCGGCGAATTCGCCGAAGCCCGCTTCGCGCCCGCTGGCGGCATGGCGGATCTTGCCCGCCTGCACGGTGATTTCCTGCGCCGAGGTTTTCCAGCTCTGCGCGGCGGCCTGCACCAACAGCGCGCGCGCCATGGCGCCCATGCGCCGCATTTGCTCATAGGCATTGGCCACCGAGCTGGAACCGCCGGTGCCCTGGAATCCGAAGGCCAGGTTTTTGTAGACATTGGTGTCCACCGGCGCGGCCACGACCCGCACCTGTGCCCAGTCGGCATCGAGCTCTTCGGCGACCAGCGTCGCCATGCCGGTATAGACCCCCTGGCCCACTTCGGTGTGTTTACTGATGACGGTGACGACGCCGTCGGCGCCGATCTGAACGAAGGCGTTGGCGTCTAACGCCGCCGCGCCGGAGGCGATCGGGGCAGCCGAACGCGCCAGCGCGCCGGTGGATGGCAGATAGGCGCCGATCACCAACGCCCCGGCGCCGACGATAAACCGCCGCCGCGAAAGCGGAACTTGGGATATGCTCATTGCTCATGACTCCAAAAAAACCGAAGGCGTCACTGCCTTCGGCGAAACAAATCTTGTTATGGGAATGGCTTGTTGCGCCCGTCAGGTGATATAGCGCAACAGAGCAATAATTAGCGTAGCCTATTATCCAGTAGACTTAATGTTGAAGAGGGTTTTTCTATTGGAGAATCGTGCGGTGCGGGCAGGCACCCGCACCGGGGTCAACTCTGCGTCGTCGCCAGATAGGAGAAGACGCTGAGCAGGTTGATTTGCGCCGCCATGTTGTCGCTGTCGAAGGCCACGGTCAGCGCGTCCTGGCGCTGCACGCCAGGCACCAGGCTGAACAGATCCGCCAGCACCGGTTTGGCCGCCATCAGCGTCAGCCGGTAAGGCGGCATAAAACGGCGCTCCACCGGCAGTCTGGCGCCCTGGCGCACCTGTTGCATCGCCCGCTCGCGGATCTCCGCCCGCGCCCGCTGTGGGCTGAGCGATTCGGCGGCGGTTTGCGAGAGGGCGCGTTTTACGCAAACATAGCCAGATTGCGGATAACGTTCAGCGATCCAACGTTGCAGCTCGTCGTCACCGCTCACCAGCCACAACGGCACGTTCAACTCCGCCGCCATCGCCGCATACAGATCGCTTTCGCCTACCACTTCGCCGTTCAGGCTGACGCGATAAAAGGCCCGACCGTTGATGGTATGCGCCAGCACGCCGCGTTCGCCGGCGGCGCTGTGATAACCGATGCACATCAGGCCGTCGTAACGTTGATGCTGCAGCCCTTCCACCATCGACAGCCCGCGCGGTTTGCCCTGCACCAGGCGCGCCCGCGCATCAATGCGGTCGGCGCGCAGATTCTGCATCATGGCGTGGCTGTCGGCCACCGTCACCTCGGTAGCGCCGCCGGCAAAAGCGCCGTCGATGGCGGCGTTGACTTCCTGTTCCATCAGCTCGCGCGCCGCCGCATAGTCGGCGTGGGCCGGGTTGCACTGCTCCGGCCGCATCACGCCGGCAATACCCTCAATATCCGCAGAGATAAAGACTTTCACATCACACTCCCGTTATTCAATTTGCCGCCAGCCGATCGAGCAGCGGGCCCAACGCCATACGCGCGTGCTGCTGGAAACCGCTGACGCCCTCGGCGCTCAGCAACGCATCCAATACTGCGTATTCGGTGGCATCCGCGGCCGCCGCAAACAGCGGCTCCAGCCGTTCGTCCGGCAGCGTGGCCCCCAGCAACCGGGTGGAGAACGCCAGCGCGATGTCGCCGGAGCCGTGCCCCCAATGGCTGCCCACCCGCCCCAGACCCGCGCCCGCTCGGCGGGCGATGCGGTTCAGCTGCCGGCTGTCCAGCGCCCGATCGCAGGCGATGATGATGATGACCGAACCGGCGTCCACCTGTGGCGGTGGATCCGCCAACAGCTTGCCTAGCGCCGGGCCAACGCGCACGCCGCTCAGCGTCAACGAGTCGAGGGTACCGAAGTTGGCCAGCACCAGCACGCCGAGCGTGGTGCCAAGCCCCGGGCAATAACGCGAGGCGGTGCCGATGCCGCCCTTCAGGCCGAAGCTGCTCATGCCGCGCCCGGCGCCGACGCTGCCGCGCGCAAAGCGGGTGGAATGGTTATCCAGCGCGCTGAAGACGTGCTCCTCACGCACCGCCATCGCCTGAATATCGTTGAGGTAGCCGTCGTTGCACTCCAGCACCAGCGGGTTGATGGTGGCGCTGCCGCGGCCGATCTGCGGGTAGCGCAAGCAGCTGCGCCGCACCATGGCGTTGAATAGCGTGCCGACGGCGAAGGTGTTGCTCAGCAGGATCGGCGTTTGCAACTCCCCCAGCTCATTCAATTGCACCAATCCCAGCGGCTTGGCGAAGCCATTGAGCACCGCGCTGCCGCACGGCAACGGTTGGTTGAACAGATCGCCCGGCGGCACGATGGCGGTGACGCCGGTCTGGCATTCGCCGTCGGCCAAGGTGTGATGCCCGACGCTGACGCCCGGCACGTCACACAGGCTGTCTGTCGGCCCGGCCGGATAGCGCGCGCCCGGCAGGCGGCGATGGCGCCGCCAATAGCTCAGCAGATTGTCGAGGCTTTGTTGTTCAAACACCTGGCTGTCAATCATGGTTCCCTCATCCGCCGTTAGCCCATCAGAAAACCAGAATATCGCGCAATGCGCCGCGCCGTAAATTGAAAGCGGAAGCGGGCAGCAAAAATCGCCTTGCCCCATCGCCGTTCAGACCCACTCGCAGGGCATCGAAGACACCCTGCTGCGTTATCAAGATCTGGTGCTGAAGGCACGCAAACGCTGCGACGTGGCGCACGGCAAAGACATGGCTATCACCCACGGCGGGTATGAAGACTGAAGAGCGAAATCGGCAAACGCATTCTCGCCGGCATGTGGGAGACCATTTTGGGCGGCCCGCAGGCCTGAGCCTTATTGGGTTTTTAGCGGGCAATCGGATAGTATAAAAAAATGAATGATTCAAAACTGGATTATGGCTCAATTGAATAAATAAACCATGACCATAACAATGACGCAAACAGAGCAAAACAATAAATCACCGGAAAAATTTCTCAATGAGTCCAAATAGTCATTGCTGTTCTTATTTAGTTGGTTAATGGCATCATTTTCGTTCTCAGCTTCTACTTCAATATGATGCTTTCTGAACCCTTTCTGCTTCATATCTTTAATTATTTCTCGTGTAACCACTTCCTTTCTCTGCACCCTTGATTCATCGCTCTTTATAAAAACAACATATTTATTCATCATATACCCCATAAAAGCACAGAATTTTACTTCTGTGCTGGGATTGCAGCTGTTAATTAGCGTTTGGTTCTGGATTCTCTGGCCTCTCTCGGTCCAGTGCCATTGCCGCCATAACCATTTCCTGTAGAACTGCCATTCCCCAGAAACCACTGGCGCAGGAACCGCTGTCATAAGGGCTATTTTTTGACAAGAATGACTGAAGGTGTATTCTCACTGCTGAAAATAATTATATTGGAATAAAATCCAGAATAATATACCGAACCTAATTACACGCAGATGCTATCGATTCAATTAATTGAATCGCCAAATAATCTCAACGCCCAAGATTAATAACCCAATAAAGAAGAGGCGACGGAACAGCTGCGGGCGACAATGACGACGCACCCTCTCCCCCAACCACATGCCGGCAAGCGCCGGCAACAACGCCAACAGCGAACCGCCGAGCAGCGTAGCGGGCAGCGCCTGATGCCAGGCTAATCCGGCGGCCAGCGCCAGCGTCGAGACGGTGAACGACAGCCCCAGCGCCTGCACCAGATCGTCACGCGCCAGGCCCAATGCGTTCAGATAGGGCACCGCCGGTATGACGAATACGCCGGTGGCGCCGGTCAGCACGCCAGTCACCAGGCCGCACAGCGGCCCCAGCCAAGGCTCTGCCGTGGCGGAAACGCGCCAGTCGAAACGGGTGAATCCCAACAGCGCATAGCCGATCAGGCAAACGCCCAGCGCCAGCGGCGCCAGGCGGCCGTCGGTGGCGGTGAGCGCGCCGGCGCTCAGCAACGTGCCCAGCGTGACGCACAGCATCATCGGCCAGAGTCGACGGCACAGCGCCCCCAACCTCGGCCCGCACAGCAACTGCCACAGATTGGTGATCAACGAGGGTAACAGCAGCAGCGCGGCGGCCTGCCCCGGCGGCATCATCAGGCTGAGCAGCCCCATCGAGACCGTCGGCAACCCCAGACCGATCGCCCCTTTGACCGTGCCGGCCAGCGTAAAAATGCCCGTCAGGGCGATAATCTCGAGTAACGTCAGCGACATGCGTCTATCCTTATGGCGAATCAACGGCTCGATTGTGGCCAGCGCCGCGCCGCAGCACAATGCGGCAATGGCAG
Organism: Serratia sp. PF-27; assembly: GCF_030053255.1. Taxonomy (NCBI): domain Bacteria; kingdom Pseudomonadati; phylum Pseudomonadota; class Gammaproteobacteria; order Enterobacterales; family Yersiniaceae; genus Serratia; species Serratia sp. PF-27. The sequence continues at coordinate 296,008 of NZ_JASGBT010000015.1, read as the reverse complement.
AGCCTGCCTGCGGCAAAGACAGAGGAAGAACGCATGCATTTTGACTTTATCGATCTGCGGCTGTTGGTGGCGGTGCTCGAAACCGGCAGCATCACCGCCGGCGGCGAGCGCGTCGGGCTGTCGCTGGCCGCCGCCAGCGCCCGCATGCGCGGGCTGGAACAACAGGCCGGCGTGGCGCTGTTGACGCGCAATCCGCGCGGCGTCCAGGCGACGCCCGCGGGTGAGCGCCTGTTGCAACACGCGCGCGTGCTGCTGCAACAGCGCGACCGGCTGCGGGGTGATATGGCCGAGTTCGCGCCGGGCCAGCGCAGCCAGCTGCGCATCGTCGCCAATACCGTCGCCGCCGACGCTTTTCTGCCGGAGCTGTTGGCGGATTTTCTGGTGCTGCACCCGCACACCGACATCGCGCTGGAGGAGCTGCCCAGCCCGGCCATCGCGCTGGCGATCGCCGAACGGGCGGCGGATATCGGCATCGTGGCGGACCACGCCGATCTGCGTGGGCTGGCAAGCTACCCTTTTCGCCAGGATCGTCTGGTGCTGGCGCTGCCGCCGGGGCATGCGCTCAGCGGCCGCCGCTCGCTCAGCTTTGCGGACGCCCTGCCTTTTGATTTCATCGGCCTGCCGGAAGAGAGTGCGCTGCAACAGCATCTGGAACAGCTGGCGATACGCAGCGGCGGCCCGATGCGGCTGCGGGCGCGTGCGGCTAATTTCGACGCCATCTGCCGCATGGTGCTGCGCGGCGCCGGGCTGGCGGTGGTGCCGGAAGAGAGCGCCCAACGCCATCCGGAGATCCGACACGGCGCCCTGCCGCTGACGGACGAGTGGGCGACCCGGCGTCTGTCAATCGCGGTGCGTGACCTGGCGCAGCTGCCGCTGCCGGCGCAGCGGCTGGTAGCGTTCCTGCGCCATGCCTGAGGCGGCTCAGTGCGTGCCAGGCTCTGCGCGCAACCGCGCCACCTGAGCCTCCACGTCGCGCCAGGCCGGTTTGTCGCCGGCATAGCGTTGGCGCAGATAATTCACCAGCGCCGTCACCTGCCGATCGGAAAAGCTGTCCTTAAAGCCCGGCATAAAGCCCAATTCGGCGGTGGCCGGCTTGGGGATCCCTTGCAGGATCACCTTGATCAGGTTATCGGGGCGATCGCTGAAGATATTGGTGTTATTGGCCAGATCCGGGCTGACGCCGAACAGCTGCGGCCCGCCGGCGGCGGCGCTGTGGCAGGCCTGGCAAGCGCCCTGGAACAACCGCTCGCCCGCCAGTTGACCCGCAGGCAACGCGCGGGCCGCCAACTGCGCCTGCGGTTCCACATTCAGCGTCGCCTTGGCGCTCAGCGACATCACATAGTTGGCCATCGCCCGCAGATCGCTCTGCGGCAACGTCGCCAGTTCGCTGACCACCGGCCCCATCGGCCCGGCCGCCACGCCGTGCTCGGCGGAATGCCCGGTGCGGAAGTACTGAAACAGCTGCTCCTCAGTCCAGGGCTTGTCCGCATTGGCCAATTGATTCAGCGCCGGCGCTTCCCACCCGTCCACCATCCCTCCCGCCAGGAAGGCCGCGCCGCCCTTTTCCGCCCCCAGCAGATTACGCGGCGAATGGCAGGCGGCGCAGTGGCCAAGGCCGTTGACCAGATAGGCGCCGCGGTTCCACTGCGCGCTTTGTTGCGGATCGGGTTGATATTCTCCCTGGCGCAGGAACAGCGCGTTCCAGCCGGCCATCAGCGGCCGCAGGTTAAACGGGAAACGCATCTGATTGGCCGGATTGCTCTGGCGCACCGCCGGTTGCGACATCAGATAAGCGTACAGCGCCTGCATGTCGCCGTCGGTCATTTTACTGAAGGCGGTGTAAGGAAATGCCGGATAGAGGTGGCGGCCGTCGCGGGCGATGCCTTGGCGCATCGCCCGATCGAATGCGGTAAATGACCAGTTGCCGATGCCGGTTGCCACGTCCGGAGTAATGTTGGTGCTGTAGAGCGTGCCGAACGGCGTCGCCATCGCCAGCCCGCCGGCATTGGTCGCCCCTTCCGACGCGGTATGGCAAACCGCGCAGTCTCCGGCGGCGGCCAACTGACGGCCGCGATCCAGCGTGGCGGCCGACCAGGTGCCGGCGCCGGGCGTCGCCACCGGCGCGATCTCCGCCCGCCATGGCAAGGCGCTGCCGGCGATGCCCAGCACCGCGCCGAACAGCCCCGCCGCGCCGCCGAACCACCATTTGCCGCGCTTCTTTTTCTTGAGCGGCGCGGCCTGCCGCTCGGCATCCGGCCCGTTCAGCGCTTCACGCAGCTTGTCCGAGGTGATCGGCAGCTCGCGAAAACGAATGCCGGTGGCGTCGAACACCGCGTTGGCGATGGCCGCCGCGCTGGGCACCGACGCCGACTCCCCGGCGCCCAGCGGCGGATCGTAAGGGCGCGGCATCATGACCACGTCCACCTCCGGCACCTCCGGGAAGGTCAGGATCGGGTAAGCCCCCCATTCTTTGGCGGAGACCGTCGATTCCTCAAAGGTCACGCGCTCTTTCAACACCCGGCTGGTCGATTGCAACACGTTGCCATGAATTTGGTGGCGCACGCCGTCCGGATTGACCATCATGCCCGCGTCGTGGCCGACCACGATGCGCGTCACCGCCACTTCGCCGCTGGCTTTGTCGATCGCCACGTCGGCCACCCAGGCGGCCCAGGCCGCGCCAAAGCCGGGAAACTTGCTGTGGATGTAACGGGCATAGGCAAAGCCGCGCCCGCGCAGCACGCCGTCTTCCGCCGGGGTCTGCATCGGTTCGGTGTGCGGCGTCCAGCCGGCGCGTTCTGCGGTGCTGCGCATCAGTTCACTGGCGCGTTCGTCATGGATATAGCGCAGCCGATATTCCAGCGGGTCGACGCCGGCGGCGTGGGCCAGCTCATCGATATAAGATTCGTGGGCGAAGGTGTTCGGCAAGGCGGAAACGCCGCGCATCCAGGAGGCGCGCACGATCGGCGCCATGTCCTCGATGCTGACGCGCAGCGCCGGATACGCATAAGGCGGCACCGAAGTGCGGTCGCCCATTTCATAGGCCACCGGCAGCGGTTCGACCCGGCCGGTCAGCAGCAGCGCCAGCGTCGGCGCGCCGTTGGAAGGGTAATAGGTGCGAAAGTCATAGGCGACCGGGTGCCCGGCGGCGTCCAGCCCGCCGTCCACCTCCATCAGCTGCGCCGTGCCCTTCGGTTCCCACACATGTTCTTGTTCGCGGGTCAGCTGCACCCGCACCGGCCTGCCCACCGCGCGCGACAGCAGCGCCGCGTCGGCGCAGACGTCATCGGCGCAATTGCGGCCATAGCAACCGGCCGCCTCCATGCGAACGATCTCGATCTGCGCTTCCGGGTATTCCAGCAGCCAGGCCAGATCGGCGCGCAGCAGGTGCGGGTTCTGGCTGCCTGACCAGACCTGCAGGCGCTCCGGCCGGTAATCCGCCAGCGCGCAGGAAGGGCCAATCGAGGCATGCAGCTGATACGGCCACAGGTAGCTGCGGGTGAAACGCCTGTCGGCCGCCGCCAGCGCCGCGTCCACATCGCCGGTATCGTGCACCACCCGGGTCGAGTGCGGATTGTCGCGCAGCGCCTGCGCCACGTCGGTCATCTGCGGCAAATTGCGGCGCCAGTCTTTCCAGCTGACCTGCAGCGCCTGCGCCGCCTTGATCGCCTGCTCTTCGCGCTCGGCGACGATGCCGATGAAATCGCCGATCACCACCAGTTTGACGATGCCGGGAATATGCGCGATCGAAGTTTCATCCACCGCCAACAGGCTGGTGCCGACAAATTCGCCGCTGTCGTACCCGGCATAGGGCGGCCGCACCACCCTGCCGTGCAGCATGTTCGGCAGGCGCATATCGTGTACGTAGGTGGTTTCGCCGGTCGCCTTGGCCGGAATATCGACGCGCGCGGCGCTGGTGCCCACCAGGCGATACTCCGCCTGCGGTTTCAGCGGCGCGTCGCCGGAAATCGACAGCTCGACATGACCGCCGGCCACCAGCTCGGCGTAGCTGAGCGCCTGCCCCTGCGGGCTGCGGATCACGCCCTCCTCCAGCGTCAGCTGTTCCACCGGCGCATCGAAGCGCTGCGCCGCCTGGCGCAACAGCCAACGGCGCGCTTCGGCGGCGGCGTTGCGCAGCGGCACGGCGGAGATCTGCAGCGTGGCGCTGGCGATGGTGGCGCCCTGATTCGGCGCGCGTTCGGTATCGCCCAACACCATTTGCACCTGATCCATGCGCAGGTACAACTCTTCGGCGACGATCTGCCCGAGCGCGGTGCGCACGCCGGTGCCAAGATCGACATGGCCGTTAAAGGCATAGATTTCGCCGCTGCCGCACAGGGCGATAAACAGCCCCTGCTCTTTGGGCTTCAGCACCGGCGTTTGCCCTTTGGGCACCAGCCCCGGCGGCGGTTGCACGCTGTCGACGATCAGCAGCACGCCGTCGCGCTGCAGCAAGTCGGCCTGGCTCGGCGATGGGGCACGGGAATCAGTCATGGGCGTGGGCGTCCTCATCGCGGCAGAGAATGATGGCGCGCTGAACCGCACGCAGGATTTCGAGATGGGTGCCGCAGCGGCACAGGTTGCCGGACAGCGCCTGACGGATCTCCGCCTCGCTCGGGGCGGGATTACGATCCAACAGGGCTTTGGTGGTCATGATCATGCCATTGAGACAGTAGCCGCATTGCGCCGCCTGCTCTTCGATAAAGGCACGCTGCACCGGGTGCGGGCGCTGGCGATCGCCAAGGCCTTCCAGGGTCACGATCGCCCGGCCGGACACGCCGAGCGCCGGGATCACGCAGGAGCGCGCCGCCACGCCGTCGATCAACACGGTACACGCACCGCATTCGCCCAGGCCGCAGCCGTACTTCGGGCCGTTGAGCGCCAGATCGTTGCGCAGTACCAGCAAGAGCGGCGTATCCGCCATCACCTGCGCATGAAGCTGTTCGCCGTTCACCGACAGCATCAGCGGATGCTCCGTCAGCGTGGTTTTCGCGCCATCCCTGAGCGATTGCACTTCAGATATCGCCATTGTTCGCGTCTCCGCCTGCACGTGATGATCTTATGGGCTGGCCTCTCGCCGCCGACCACCAGGCAACCGACGTTGCGCGGGCGAATCAGCCGGTGGGCGGATCTTCCAGCATTTTATTCAGCAGGAATATCAGCGCTATCCGTTCGGCCGGGTTGAGCGTTCCGAACGTCAGCTCTGTGATTTTCGCCGCCTGCGGCACCGTTTCCGTCAGCAGCACGGCGCCGGCGTCGGTCAGGCCGACCACCACCTTGCGCCGATCGATCGGATCCGGCGTCACCGTGATCAGATCGCGCGCCTTCAGCCGTTCGACGATACCGCGTATGGTGGCCTGATCCACCGCCGTCACCTGCACCAGCTCGGTCAGCGAGCTCGGCCCCATATCGCGCACCGCGCACAGGGTGATGAACTGCACCGCCGTCAGCTGCGAATCGCCGACGTTTTGCTGGAAAATCGCCAGGTGGCGCTGATAAACCTTGCGCAGCAGGTGCCCGACTTGCTCGGTAAAATGATAATTTTCGGGTTGGCCGCTCACGGCTGACGGGTATTCGGGGGGCGTCATTGCGTTACTCTCACCATCTATGGAATCCACGAGAATAGTACAAACCCCCGCCGTTGGCAGCAACGATTACGCCCGGCGCACGCGCGAGGCCTCCGGCGCCACCACTTCCCCGTCCGCCACCACCGTTTGCCCGTCGAGGCGGATGTCGCAGCGGCGCAGCGCGATGTCCATATGGCAAGGCGTTTTGCGCGTGCCGCCCACTTCGGTGTTCGGCCCGGTGGAGAACAGGAAGTTGCCGTAGAACGCGCGCGCGTCCATGCACATGCCGTCGTTCTTGTCGTGCAGACCCATCGCCGTCCACTGGGCGCGCGGCTGCAGGCCCCAGCCGATGTGCGAGATGCCGTACACCTCCGGATCGTCGAAGTATTTCATGTATTCGCGCAGGTATTCCGCCTCGAAGCCGCCGTGAATGCGAGTAACGAACCCTTGTTCGATCTCCAGCGTGATGCGTTCACGCGCATAGCTTTTGAACGGCAGCAAGATATCGCCGACCTCCAGCACCAGCACCCCTTCCGCCTGCTCCTCATTCGGCCAGGTGAACAGGAAACCGCTCGGCCAGTGATCCCAGCGCCCCGGTTCATCGGCATAGCCGTACTCGGTCACCGTCGGGTATTGCCCCAGCGGCGCGCGGAAATCGCTGCCGGCGGCGGAGGTCACCTGCATCAGCTTCGCCTGCTCCAGCACGGCGGCGGCGGCCAGCACCCGCGCCTTGTCCTCCGCGTTGGGCAACATGCGCGCCAGCACCTCCGGCGGCTCCACCGCCAGCAGGATGCGGGTGCCAGTTTTCAGGATCTGTTCCTGCTCCGGCGAATGCAGCAGCATCATGGTATCGACGATCAGGTCGGCGGCCTCCAGCGCACGCTGCGCCGCCAGATTGCCGGTCAGCGCGGTATCGCCGCAATAGGCGGTCATGTCGTTGCCCATCGCTCGCGGATGGTTGAACGCCGGCAGTTCGACGGCATACACCTTGGCGCCCAGCCGCAGCGCTGCGTCGGTCGCGGCGCGCACCGTGCGCGCATCGGAATAATGGCTTTTCAAAATCGCCACGCTCTGCGAAGCATCGACCTTCGACAGCGTAAGCACCTGCTCGAACAGCTGTACCAACTGGGTTTCATTGACCGCCATGGCCTGTCTCCTGTCTCGTCAAGGGTGACCGACGCCCGCAAGGCGGCGGTGATTTTTCAAACAATTTAAAGTGAACACACTCATTTTATCTAAGTCAAAAAAGCAAAGGAAAGCAAGCTGCGAATATCCACCATAAGAAAGTCCTATTTCATCCCGCATCAATCCTGTGATTAACATGAGTTTAACAGTAATACGCCGTCAATTAGCGTGAGCAAGATCTGATTTAACACTTTTGCAACTTTGCGTTATCTAGTGCATACACTATAAATCGATCGTCCAGCCACGCGTTGGGCCTACGCTGAAAAAAGCCAACAGACAGGGGAAACATGATGAGCAAACAACCACGCATCGCCGTCGTCGGCGCCGGGCTGGGGGGCGCCGCCGCCGCCGGGCTGCTGCAAAAAGCCGGCTTTACCGTCGATCTGTATGAACAGAGCCCGGCGTTCTCACGCCTTGGCGCCGGCATTCACATGGGGCCGAACGTACTGAAGATTTTCCGCCGTCTCGGTATTGAGCAGCGGTTGGAGCAGATGGCGTCTCATCCCGATTTCTGGTTCAGCCGCGACGCCGAAAGCGGCGACTACCTGTCGCGCATCGAACTGGGCGCCTTCGCCCGCCGGGAGTACGGCGCCGCCTATGTGACGGTGCACCGCGGCGATTTGCAGGCGTTGCAGCTCTCCGCGCTGCAGCCCGGCACCCTGCACTTCGGCAAATGCCTGAGCAAAATTGAAGATCGCGGTGACGAGGTGGTGCTGAACTTCGTCGACGGCACCTCGGCCCACGCCGACATCGTGATCGGCGCAGACGGCATCAATTCGCGCATTCGTGAGCACCTGCTGGGCGCTGAAGCGCCGACCTACAGCGGCTGGGTGGCCCACCGCGCGCTGATCCGCGGCGAGAAGCTGGCGAAATACAACCTGACGTTCGAAGACTGCGTGAAGTGGTGGTCGGCGGATCGCCATCTGATGGTCTACTACACCACCCAACGGCGCGACGAGTATTACTACGTCAGCGGCGTGCCGCACCCGGCCTGGGATTTCCAGGGCAGCTTCATCGACAGCAGCCGCGAAGAAATGTTCGAGACCTTCGCCGGCTACCACCCGATCGTGCAGGCGCTGATCGAATCCAGCGAACAGGTCACCAAATGGCCATTGCTGAACCGCAAACCGCTGCCGCTGTGGAGCGAAGGCCGTCTGGTGCTGCTTGGCGACGCCTGCCACCCGATGAAACCGCACATGGCGCAGGGCGCGGCGATGGCGATCGAAGACGCCGCCATGCTGACCCGCTGCCTGCAGGAAACCGGCCTCGGCGACTACCGCACCGCCTTCCAGCTGTATGAAGCCAACCGCAAGGAGCGCGCCTCCCGGGTGCAGGCGGTGTCCAACGCCAACACCTTCCTGCGCACCCAGGAAGATCCGGCCTGGGTCTACGGCTACGACCTGTACGCGCAAGCGCTGAAATCGGAGAACGCCGCATGAGCACCTTCCTCTACGGCGCCCACGTTCACGCCAACGACATTCGCCAACACTATCTGCGCTACGGCGGCCACGGCCCGGCGCTGATCCTGGTCCCCGGCATCACCAGCCCGGCGATCACCTGGGGCTTCGTCGCCGAGCGGCTGGGGGAAAAATACGACGTCTACGTGCTCGACGTGCGCGGCCGCGGTCTGTCGTCCAGCGGCCCGGAACTGGCTTATGACGCAGAGACCTGCGCACAGGACGTCAACGCCTTCGCCGCTGCGCTGAACCTGGGCAGTTACGCCCTGCTCGGCCATTCGATGGGCGCCCGCTTCGCCCTGCGCGCCGCCGCTCTGCAGCCCGCCGGCGTGCGGCGGCTGGTGCTGGTCGATCCGCCGGTTTCCGGCCCCGGCCGCCGCGCCTATCCCGGCCAATGGCCGTGGTACGCCGACTCCATCCGGCAGTCGCTGCCGGGCATGAGCGCCGAGCAGATGCGCGCCTTTTGCCCAACCTGGAGCGAAGAGCAGCGCCGGCTGCGCGCCGAGTGGCTGCACACCTGCTACGAGCCGGCGATCCAACGCGCCTACGACGATTTTCATCAGGTGGACAGCCACCGTGACTACCCGCTGCTGACCATGCCGACGCTGCTGATGGCCGCGGGCAAAGGCGGCGTCATTCAGCCCGAAGACCGGGCAGAGATCCGCGCGCTACAGCCGGAGATCGCCATCGTCGAGGTCGAGAACGCCGGACACATGATCCCGTGGGACGATTTCGACGGCTTCTTCCGCGCCCTGGGCGATTTTCTGGATTAACTGAGGAACACCGACATGAGCAACCACTACCGCATCGGCCAGATCGTGCCCAGCTCCAACACCACGATGGAAACCGAGATCCCGGCGATGCTGGGCGCGCGCCAGCTGATACGCCCGGAGCGTTTCACCTTTCACTCCAGCCGCATGCGCATGAAACACGTCAATAAAGAAGAATTGGCGGCGATGGACGCCGAGTCCGATCGCTGCGCGCTGGAGCTGTCCGACGCGCGGGTCGACGTGCTCGGCTACGCCTGCCTGGTGGCCATCATGGCGATGGGGCTGGGCTATCACCGCGAATCGCAGGCCCGGCTGGCGCAGGTGACGAAAGACAATCAGGCCGCCGCGCCGGTTATCAGCAGCGCCGGCGCGCTGGTCAACGGCCTGAAGGTGATCGGCGCCAAACGCATCGCGCTGGTGGCACCCTACATGAAACCGCTGACCCAGCTGGTGGTGGACTACATCCAGCACGAAGGCATCGAGGTCAAGGTGTGGCGCGCGCTGGAGATCCCGGACAACCTCGAGGTCGGCCGGCACGATCCGGCCAGGCTGCCGGGGATCGTCGCCGAGATGGATTTACGCGAGGTCGATGCTATCGTGCTGTCCGCCTGCGTGCAGATGCCTTCGCTGCCGGCCGTCCCAACGGTAGAGGCCCAAACCGGCAAACCGGTGATCACCGCCGCCATCGCCACCACTTACGCGATGCTGACCGCGCTGGAGCTGGAACCGATCGTCCCCGGCGCCGGCGCCCTGCTGTCCGGCGCCTATTGAGGAGGCAGAATGAACGACACCCTCAGCGACAACTATCGCGGCGTCTGGGGCCAGCGTATCGGCTTCGGCCGGCGCCCGGCGCTGCTGGCGATCGATTTTATGCAGGCCTACACCACCGAAGGCGCGCCGCTGTTCGCGCCGGGCGTGGTGAGCGCGGTCGAGGAAAGCCGCGAGCTGCTGGCCTGCGCGCGCCGAACGGGAATTCCGGTGATCCACACCCATATCCGCTATCATGCAGGCCATTTTGCCGATGGCGGCCTGTGGGTGAAGAAAGCGCCGGTGATGAAAGACATGGTGGCGGGCAACCCGCTGGCGGCGTTCTGCCCGCCGGTGGCGCCGCTGGCCGATGAGGTGGTGCTGAGCAAGCAATACGCCAGCGCCTTCTTCGGCACCGCGCTGGCGCCGCTGCTGGTGGCGCAAGGGATCGACACGCTGCTGATGATCGGCTGCTCCACCAGCGGCTGCATCCGCGCCAGCGCGGTGGACGCGGTGCAGCACGGCTTCCGCGCCATGGTGGTGCGCGAGTGCGTCGGCGATCGTCACCCCGACCCGCACGAAGCCAACCTGTTCGACATCGACAGCAAATACGGCGACGTGGTGCACAAACGGGAGGCGCTCGACTACCTGAACCGGTTATGAGTCAACGATTCACCTGCAACGACAATAACGAAGGCGCAGACAGCGCCTCACGCGACCGCCCGAAACAGGGCGGCGTCCATGCAACGCAAACACAACAGGCGCCTCCTGCGGAGGCCAACACGCACCACCTGGAGACAACATCATGGCCATTGTCGACACCCCGCTGGCGGGGAAAGCGGACGCAGAATCGCTGCTGCTGTACCGCAAAATCACCTGGAAACTGATCCCGTTTCTTTGCCTGTGTTACCTGGCGGCCTACCTCGATCGCATCAACGTCGGGCTGGCCAAGCTGCAGATGGCCGACGCGCTGCAGCTGAGCGAAGCGGCCTTTGGTCTGGGCGCCGGGCTGTTCTTCGTCGGCTATATTCTGTTCGAGGTGCCGAGCAACCTGATCCTGCAGCGCGTCGGCGCCAAGATGTGGATTGCCCGTATCATGATCACCTGGGGGCTGCTGTCCACCGCCACCATGTTCGTCACCACGCCGACCCAGTTCTACGTCATTCGCTTTCTGCTCGGCGTGGCGGAGGCCGGTTTCCTGCCCGGCGTGCTCTTTTACCTTACGCTGTGGTTCCCGACCTATCGCCGCGGCCGCATCATCGCGCTGTTCATGATCGGCCTGCCGCTCTCCAGCGTGATCGGCGGGCCACTCTCCGGCTGGATCATGGGCCATTTCGACATGCGCCACGGGCTGCACGGCTGGCAGTGGCTGTTTTTGCTGGAGGGCATTCCCAGCGTGCTGTTGGGCGTGCTGACCTTCTGGCTGTTGCCTAATACCTACCAGCAGGCCAAGTGGCTGACGCCCGAGGAGAAACAGCGCATCGCCGACGATCTGGCGCGCGACGACGCCGAGGCCGATCACGGCAAGCACAGCTTCCGCGACGGCTTCTTCAACCTGAAGGTGTGGATGCTCGGCGGCATCGACTTCGCTATTCTGCTCAGCGCCTACGCCATGGGCTTTTGGATGCCGACCTTCATCAAAACCGCCGGCGTTACCGACATCACCACCATCGGTTACCTGACGGCGATCCCCAGCGTCGCCGCCCTGCTCGGCATGCTGCTGATCGGCAGCAGTTCCGACCGGCTGCGCGAACGGCGCTGGCATATCATCGTGCCGTTTATCATCGGCGCGCTGGCGATGGCCGGCAGCACCTTCTTCACCCACAATGCGCTGGCCACGGTGCTGCTGTTCTCCATCGCCCAGGCGGCAATCATCGGCGCAGTGCCGGTGTTCTTCAGCCTGCCGGCCACCTTCCTGCGCGGCACGGCGGCGGCGACCGGCTTCGCGCTGGCCTGTTCTCTGGCCAACATCGCCGGGCTGGTAAGCAATTCGCTGATGGGGCTGGCGCTGGATCTGACCGGCAAGAGCGGCGGTGCGCTCTGGGCCTTCGCCGGCTGCCTGCTGCTCAGCTCGCTGCTGGTGGTGGCCCTGCCGGCCAAGGTGGTGAACCGCTGAATTAATGATGGGGGCGCAATATTTTGCGCTCCGACATTACCGCCCAGAATCTGAATAATAGGCGTCTATGTGTTCTTGAGCTTTCTTTCTAAGCCCGCAAGATGGGGGGAATGCAGCGATTGATATCAACAGAAATACCCCCCAGAGAACAAAAAGCGCGAATCCAAAAAGAGGATCGCTTCTGAGGTTAACAAAGGAAGCTATCAAGAAAGAAAACGAAAACAGCATCATCCAGAATGCATCTTTATATCTTCTTTTTATTTTCCCCTCATCGACAAAGACCTTCCCACTCTTCAATGACATGAAAAAATTAAATTTACTGAAGTACTTGGGGCCCAGTAACTCATGGGAGTTCATGATAATTTTAATCATTTCATTCTGTATGTGTGAATTACTGATTCCAATGATTTTTTTAATTGACGTGCGCTTTATTTCAAAATCAACAATCTCCGCATGCTCTTTTTCCGCAATGCCGTTTTTCTTCTCAGCAACCAGCCTTTTACGATAACGATCTGACATTAAACCAAAGAGTTTTATTGAGGAAATATCACGGAAAAGCCATCTAAAAATAAGAAAGATGGCGCCTAATGCCATGACATTTAAAGTCCCACTTTGGAACGTTGATAAAATCCAATTTCCAATTTTCAGTAGCTCCTGCATATCCATGTTCCTTTCATGTTTCAATCAAGATCGCCAAGTAAAAAGGCGCAATCTCCTGCGCCTTTTACTCTGCATGAACACACTCGCGGTTACTCGTCCTTCAACCCGCGGTTGATCAGCATCGGTTCGATGCTCGGCTCTTTGCCGCGCCAGTCGATGTACAGCTTCTCCAGATCCTGGCTGTTGCCGCGCGACAGGATCATGTCGCGGAAGCGCTGGCCGTTTTCGGCGGTCAGGCCACCGTGCTCGGTGAACCACTGGAAGGCGTCGTCCGCCAGCATTTCCGTCCACAGATAGGCGTAATAGCCCGCGGCGTAGCCGTTACCCCAGATGTGCTGGAAATAGCTGGAACGGTAGCGCGGCGGCACGTAGCTGAGATCGACCTTGTCTTTTTGCAACGATTCGGCCTCGAACTTGTCCACGTCTTGCTGCGGCTGGTCGGCGGTCAGCATGTGCCAGTGCATGTCCAGCAGCGCGGCGGACAGCAGCTCGGTCATGCTGTAGCCCTTGTTGAACTTGTCGGCCTTCTTGATCTTGTCGACCAGTTCCTGCGGCATCGCCTCGCCGGTCTGATAATGCTTGGCGAAGTGGCTGAACACTTTCGGATCGCTGACCCAGTGCTCGTTGAACTGCGACGGGAACTCGACGAAATCGCGCGCGGTGTTGGTACCCGACAGGCTCGGGTATTCCTGATCGGCGAACATACCGTGCAGCGCGTGGCCGAACTCGTGGAACATGGTGATCACGTCGTCATACGACAGCAGCGCCGGCTGCCCCGGCGCCGGTTTGGTGAAGTTGGCGACGTTGTAGATCACCGGCTTGGTGCCGTTGAGCTTCGACTGATCGACGAAGTTGCTCATCCAGGCGCCGCCGCCCTTGTTGTCGCGCTTGAAGTAGTCGGTGTAGAACAGCGCCAGCGATTTGCCGTCCTTGTCGAACACTTCATACACCTTAACGTCCGGCTGGTAGACCGGAATGTCCTTGCGTTCTTTGAAACTGATGCCGTACAGCAGGTTGGCGGCGTAAAACACGCCGTTGTTCAGCACGTTGTTCAGCTCGAAGTAAGGTTTGATCTGCGATTCGTCCAGATCGTACTTGGCCTTGCGCACCTGTTCGGCGTAGAACTGCCAGTCCCAGGCCTGCACCTTGAAGTCGCCTTTCTGCTGATCGATCACCGCCTGAATGTCTTTGGCTTCACGCTCGGCGCGCGCGGTGGCCGCCGGCACGATGTTGCGCATAAAGCTCAAGGCGGCATCCGGCGTCTTGGCCATCTGGTTTTGCAGCTTCCAGGCGGCGTAGTTCGGGTAGCCCAACAGCTTGGCCTGCTCGGCGCGTACCTTGGCCAGACGGGAAAGGGTCTGGCGGGTATCGTTGCCGTCGCCCTTCTCCGCGCGCGTCCAGGAAGCGTCGAACAGCGCTTGGCGGGTGTCGCGATCTTTCAGGCTCTGCAGCAGCGGCTGCTGGGTGGTGTTCTGCAGCACCAACAGCCACTGTTTCTCCAGCTTGCGCTCGGCGGCCGCCTGCGCTGCCGCGGCCAGCTCACCTTCGGACAGACCGTCCAGTTTCGCCTGGTCAGTTATCGCCAGCGCGCCGTTTTTGCTCGCCGCCAGCAGTTTGTTGGTGAACTGGGTGCTCAGCGTCGCCGCTTCCTGGTTCAGCGTCTTCAGCTTGGCCTTGTCGGCGTCCGACAGGTTGGCGCCCGCCAGCTCGAAGTTCTTGTAGGTCACTTCCACCAGCCGGCGCGATTCCGGATCCAGCTTCAGCGCATCGCGATCCTGATAGATGGCCTTGATGCGCGCGAACAGCTTGCCGTTGAGCATGATGTCGTCGTTCAGTGCCGCCAGCATCGGCGAGGTTTCTTCATCCAGCTTCTGCAGCGCATCGCTGGTGTTGGCCGAGGTCATGGCGCCGAACACGTTCATCACCCGCGTCAGCAGCGAACCGGCCTGCTCCAGCGCCACGAAGGTATTCTTGAAGTTGGGCTTGGCCGGGTTGTTGGCGATCTTCTCCACCTCTTCCCGCTTTTGCTTGATGCCCGCCTCGATCGCCGGCGCGTAGTCGCTTTCCTTGATCAGGTTGAACGGCGGCGCCTGGAACGGCAGACGGCTTTGATAGAAGAACGGGTTTTGGGTCTTTTGCTTATCGTGCTGATTGGCTTCACCGGTCACGGTAGCCTCCTTCGCCTGGCCGCTGGGCAGCGCACTATGGTCGGCGTGAGGTTGGGTTTCTGCTGCCTGTGCCTGCGAGCCCAGCGCCATGCCGATCGCCAGCACCAATGTGGATAAACGCATCAAATCGAAACTCCTCCATGTTCACGGAATAAGGTCTCGGGGAATGGCTCCCTCAGAGTCATCACCTAGCTTAGGCGCAGTTGGCAGTTTGAGCAAAAACAAGTGATTAGAAGTTAACCGCCTCGCCGACCGCGGCCAAACGCTTCTTTGACATCTTTATTTTTCATCATCGACACATAGTCACAAAAGGTAATCATTTTATGATTAATTAATTCAATACTATGATAAATAAAGAGGAATCATAAAATACCCTGTTGACTTATCAGGTTACCCAATGTAACTTGATGTAAATTTTGATTAATGGAGCTAATCAAATTGTATCTTATAACGGAAATAGTTCTTATTGTCATTTTCATCCTCATTATCAGTGCGATCTATAAAAACGCGAAGAAAAAAGGCGTGCGCACGTACCACATCGTTATGCTGTTCTTGATATTTCCCCTTGCCGTATTTTTAGACTACTGCCTGCAGCGCCAGGCGATCCTTTTGGATACGGCCGCCCTTAAAACCACGGCCAGTTATGGTTTGCCGATGGCGATTATTTTTTCGCTTGTTTTATCTATCACCTCTCGCAAGAAGGAGTTTAAATGAGAGCCTTAACGGAAGTTGAATTGTCATGTATTAACGGTTCTGACGGCAACGATTCTTATAATCCGACTTCGCTCATTGTCGGTAGCCTGAGCACAATAGCGAAATTACCCACCCCCGTATCCTTAGCCGTGGGCGTCGGGACGGAAATAGCTATTCAAGCCGCACCACACATGCCGGTTAACGTTGCTATTCCACAGGTTCCTATGGGCCCAACCTGGAATGGCAGTGGCGGTGGCCGCCCTTCACCTTCGTCTTCACTTTCAACACCGGATTCATCAAATTAAAAAAACAGTCTTATTATTCCTTGTGCAATAAGGCCGGGATTTAACTTACTCTGCACCAATAAAAATAACGATTAAAAAATGACAAAACTCGCCATGCTTCACGAAAGCTTGATCCCTTTCGTCGCAAAAAAGACAGGTTCTCAATTACTCTGGCACAATGCATTAAGCCCTGCTGAACAAGACGAACTGAAAAAAGAGACCAGCTATCTCATCGAAGAAAATAATCGCCATGCTATTTTTGATGATGGTACGCCGCGCTTAAACGATGAAAAAGTCTTTTTCGCCGAACGTTATGGCGGCGGCGCTATTTCGCGCAACGGCGGCGGAGCACGCTGTGGCTTTGATGGGCGTTGGCAGGTTAAAGGTATTGGGGCTAATGCGTTAGTCGGTCAAGGGGCAAAGCATGTCGATGGCGAGTTGACGATGACCGGCGCAGTATTGGAGGCATTATGGGGGAACGTCATGGCCAAACTGCTGCCTTACGGTGCCGTGCCCAATAAAGCGATCTTGGTGACCGATAGCCCCTTAGCCGCCATTTCTCCTGAATCGGCGAGAAGTCCCCATAACCGTAAGGCGTTGCTGGTGCGTGAGCCCGTCGTGCGCCCTGCACATTTTTGCCGCGCACCCTACTATCATCCTCATGATGCGATGCAAAGGCAGCCTTCGGATATTCAGCGGGTCGAAAAGCTGATTGTCACCGCACCGGCTTTTCTGCCTCGTCCCCCGGAGTTTGACGCCGCAAGCTGGTTGGCATTGCCCCAGGAAGAACAAGCATTCTACGGGCTCTGCGAGCTTGCCCGGCGTCTCGCGACGCAGATCGCGTACTGCCGCACCCGGCATTTGGTGATGATGACCTCACCCTCCAATTGCGATATGGCCGGTAGGCTGCTGGACTTTCATGGTGTTCGCAGTGTTTTTCCCGCAGAACGTCGCGATTCCGGGCGCAGCTACATTCAACACAACAAGCTCAATGAAGACGCCCCTTTGTTGCTGAGAGGCTTGCAAGATCTCGCTTTTTATTTAGCCAAGCATCAATTCGGCCCGGCATTTCTCGCGGCAGCGCACCAAGGCATCGGTGCGGCCTTCAACATGGCCTATAAACGAGCCTGCCTGCTGGATAATCTCGGTATGGCGGGTTTTGACCCTGCATTTTTACAACGCCTGCCTCTCACCGCCGAGTGGTTCGCCTTAGGCGAACGCTTGCAAAAAATGTTCGATTTGGCTCCCGGCGTCTTTACCCGTCGACAAGGTCTTGGCCTGGGGAATGCTCATCCGGCGATTGCCCTATTGCACCGGCTCATCGACGCACCCGTAAGGGTTCCCGCCGAACAACAGGGTACGACCGCGGAGGAGAGATTTTCTCTGGCGTTCCGTCGGTTATACGCGCAATACCTTCAGGAAACATCAGCAGCTCAAACCTCCGCCGGATTACAACTGGCGATGAAGCAGACCGTCACCAGAAGGTTGGGTTCCCGCACGTTCATGCGCCGTGAAGTGATTTTTCAAGAAATTTCCGGCTGGCGCGGCGAAGTCAGCGAGATCACCGAACAATTGCAAACCTATCTCGACCGTTTCGAGCGCCAGGCGATCAACGTATTACAATAACAACGCTGAGGATATTTCGTGAGTTTTATCAAAGAAAACCAGCAGGGTAAAAGTAGGTTCAGTCAATACGAGAGCCTGGGCTTCGCCGTTAACTGTATGTTGATGAATAAAAATTACAGTTTGTACCATATAAAAACGTTGCAGCTATGGACTCAGGAAGCGATTAATCAAAACCAATTTAAAATATTATTCGACCATTTGGATAACCCGATAGGGTATATAACCTGGGCCTACCTGAAAGATGAGACGCTGAGTCGATTTATTAACGATCCGCAGTTTCTTCTCCATAACTCAGAATGGGATGAGGGCGGTACGCTGTGTATTTTAGATTTTTGCTGCAAGCCAGGCAGCGCGCATTTATGTTTGGAACACCTTAAAAGAGTTCACCCCATCGTAGAACGCCGCACGGTTGTGTGGCGCTCCCGCCGAACGGGCAGACTGATGACTGTAAAAAATAAAGAAAAATAATTGTCAGGGATGAGGCAATGAGCAAACATCAATTACTGGATTCACAGGCAGGATTTTACTATGGCACCAAGATCGGCGATGATAAATCGAGCTATAATATCGCGGAATATGTCGAAATAAATCACACTCTCGATATCGCAAGAATGAAACGTGCTATTCATCGTGTCATCAGCCAAACCCCTACGCTGCACGTTCTGTTTGATGAGAATAACGGCACGCCTTATCAATATTCCGTCACCGCCAATATCTCAGTGGAATGGGTAGATCTTTCGCAGAGCGCCAACGATATGGCCACCGCTATCGAATTAATGGAAGCGGATGCTAAGCGCCCCTTCTCGCTGAACGCAGCGCCGTTATTCAGACAAAAAATCATCAGGCTGGGTGAGAAACGCTTTCTGTGGTATTTCTGCAGCCACCATCTGCTGCTTGATGGTTACGGCACTTATTTGCTGATCCATCAAGTGGCGCAGGCCTACCGAGACCAGACACAACAACCGCAAGACGTACCGGCGATCGATGCCTTGCTCAGGGCTGAATCTGAGTATAAACAGTCAGCCGCCTATCAAGCAGACCGACATTTTTGGCAAGCGGCCAGCGCCTCACTGCCAGACCCGATGACATTAGCCTGCGCCAATATTCCCTCGGGACAGACCATCCGCCATGTGACGTCGTTGCCCTATCCTGCCGAGCGCCTTGCGCTGCAAACCGAACATCCTTCCTGGCTGGCGCGCACTTTTGTAGCGGTGATGGCGTATTTGTACCTATGTACCGGCGAGAAGCAGCAAACGATCGGCGTCCCTATGATGGCGCGAACAGACGCCCTGTCGAGGCAGGCGCTAACCTGCAAGACCAACGTTGTTCCTTTGACTCTCGATATTGAGGACACCGCTTCATGCCGACAGTTGGCGCAAACCATTGAACACGCGCTCAAGCAACTCAAGAAACATCAAGCGTTTCGTTACGAAGAGATAAAAAGTCTGAGGAGCGTCGCCAGCCGCTCGCCGTTGTTCAACATCGTGGTCAATATCATTCCCTTTGAAGCGGCAGCCTCATTCTCTCCCGCTCAGCGTAGTGAAATCCGTAACTTACGCTCAGGAGGCGCGCAGGATCTGGTCTTCAACATGCGTCCCGATCTCGATAACCAAACGCTGCGGCTGGAGATCGATGCCGACTCAGGGCTTTACGATGCGGCCAGTCTGGTGCGGCACAGCCAGGGGATACAGACCTTGTGCACCTTGCTGTACGACGATCCGGAAAATCTTTCCGTCGCGGCATTGCGACAACGTTTCCCGCTCTCGCTGCTGGGTAAAACAGCCAACGACAACGTGGTCGATATCATGCAGCGTATCGATCGTGCCGTCGTTCAAGCGCCGCAACGCACGGCGATCCTCACGCCTGAACACGCTTCGTCATCGCTCAGAACGCTGTCTTATGCCGTTTTGCAGCAGCAGTGGCGTGCGCTGGCCGATGTCCTGGCTCCCGTTCGCGCCGCACATACCGTACTGTTGCTCGACTTGCCGCAAGGGCCGGAGGCCATCATCTGCATGCTTGCTGCGTTGCAATTGAAAATGCCCTTCGTCAACCTGAATGCCAAAGGGGATGGAGCGGCTTACCGTCAACTGCTTGAACAGTTTAGCGACGCTATCCTGATTACCGATCGCACGCGTCCCTCCGTTCATTCCGAGCCTGGCGCATTGGCGCATTGGCGCGCATCGACACTCAATATGCCGACGGATTTCGCACACTTCACCGTGTTTCGCCGGCAAACATCGACTGAGGCGCCGGCGTTCCCGGTCGGTACCAGCTATATCATGTTTACCTCCGGTTCGACGGGAATGCCTAAAGGCGTGATAGGCGCCCGACATGCTCTCAACGTTTTTGTCGATGCGGCGATAAAATGCTATGGCATTCAACCGCACGAACGCGTGTTGCAATTTGCGCCCTTGCATTTCGATGCCTGCATCGAAGAAATTTTCATGACGCTGGGGGCCGGCGCCCACCTGTGTATCGCCCCCGAGACCGTCAAGCACAGCTTTGCCGCTTTCTTCACATTCTGCGACGATCATCAAATCAGCCTGTTGGATCTGCCGACCGCCTACTTTAATGAAATGCTGTTCGCCTCCGGCGGTGAACAGACGCTACCGCCGGCCGTCACTACCGTTATCATCGGCGGCGAAAGCCTTTCACCACGAGCCAAAGAACGCTGGTTCGCGCACTACCCCAAAGGCAGGAAGTTATTCAACTCCTACGGCCCAACCGAAACAACCGTGGTGGCGACGGCCGCAGAAATCAAAAACGATGGCGCCGCCGTGACGATAGGCACACCGCTGGATGGTATATACACGGCGATCGTCGGCGAGGATCTCAGGCCGTTGCCGCTCGGCTGCAGCGGCGAATTACTGATAGCCGGAGCGACCGTCGGCCTGGGATATTGGCATCAGCCAACGCTGAGCGCGGAAAAGTTCGTCACCCTTGAGGCCAACGGCCATCTCATGCCCGCCTTTCGTACCGGCGATATCGCCTGCCAGCGCCAAGATGGGCAGTTGGTGTTCCTTGGCCGCAAAATTCGTGAAGCGAAAATCGCCGGGCAGCGCGTCAATATGGGTGAGATAGAAAGCTGTCTGGCCCGCTTGCCCTCCATTGTCGAGATTGCCGTACTGGCCAAAAGCGGCGACGCGGGAACGGAACTGTACGCGCATTATCACAGCCGGCAGCCGCTCAGTGAGGCAATGCGCCGCACACTGTACGGCGAACTGCCCAATGCCCATATTCCTCAGCGCTTCGTGCATCATCCAACGCCGCTGGTCAAACTGGCTAACGGCAAGATTGATTATCGCACCCTGGAGAGACAATCCCGGATGCCTGAACCCACACGGGAGTTGCGTTCGACGACATTCAACACCCTGGTGCATGAAGTTTGGCTGGCGACGCTGGGCAGTGACGATGGTGACTTCTTCACGCTCGGCGGCGAGTCCCTGCAGGCCATAAAAATCATTAACGTGCTTAACGCCCACTGTCGGTTGGATCTGAACCTGAGCGACATTCTTGAACATCCAAGACTCGCCGATTTCTGCCGACACCTGACGCAGTTGGCCCATGCACGCTATGGTCTGGATCCGCAGCATCTGGACATCCGTTGCGCTATCGGCCGCTGTCTATCAACCGAGGCGCCGACCAGCAGCAGGCTGTTTATTCAATCTCCCGAAGGCACAGATGAACGGCTTTTATTGGCCGCCCTCGCCGACAAACGCGGTGTGGACATTCTGTCACCGCAGGCGGTGCCGTTGCCTGCTGAATGGTCGCTGAACGCGGCCATATTCAACGTACCGAACGAAGCCACTCAATATGCCAGTTGGCTCGATGCACTTTCGGCCCTGCTGCACACCCTGCCCGGCCGAGTTAACCACATGATCTTTATGCATGATACGGCCGGCGGAGCCAAACTCACGCAAGGCCTGCTACGCGATTTCCGGCATGAGCGACTACTGTTGCTGCATAAAGTCGATGCGCGCCGCCAAGCCGTCGACGCCGGTGTTACAGAGTTGATAGCCCTCTCTGCGCGGCTGGGTTATTTCCCGCACATTCGGTTCGATACGGCCAATGAGCGATTGAACGGCTGCGTACTGAGGATCTTCGGTTTCGATGATGGCGAGAATATCGACCATCGCGCCGCCTTCACAATGGCGCAGCGGAGAAACCCGGGAGTGCAGTTGTGTAGCTTAGCGCATTGGCTGAATTTGATTTCCGCCCACAGCGGCAAACGCCCGAATAAAAGCGGTCGAACAGCGAAAACTATCGACGTCAACATGGAAGGAGCGCACTGATGAGCGTCATCGGCTTGATCAATCTGATGGAAATGGCGAAACAGGGAGCAAAATTCGGCGAGCTGTCGCCTCGACGCCAAACCATCGAGCATGTTGACGCCACCGCACTCAGTGCGGTGCAGGAAGACATTACCGCATTTTTATCTGTCTGTACGCCAGACAATTCAGAGCGGCACACCGGCGAGAAGCCTTGTTACACCGTCAATCACTACGCGGGCCAATACCTGTGGCTGTATGAAAACTTCACCAAGAACAGCCCGCTGTATAACATTCCGATCGCTAAAGAGATCCTGGGGCCCTTTGAACCCGAGCGTTTGCTCGCCGCGTTGAAAAAACTGCTCAAGCGGCACGGTGCGCTTTGCGGCCGCTACCGGCTAGACGGTGAAGCCATCACCGTTGACATCGTGCATCCTGATGAAACCATTTTCGAACACAGCCTCGAGGACATCAGCAGGCTGAACAGTGAAGAGCAGCAAGAAAATATGCTGGCGGCGCTTAACGCCCAGTGTACGATTCCGTTTGACCTCGCGGCTGAGTATCCCCTGCGCTGCCGGATCTTGAGAAAGAGCGCGCAGCACCACTATCTGTTCTTGACCTTCCACCATTGCGTGGTCGACGGCTGGACGGCCAATTTGCTGGTGGATGAACTGAGCCGTGACTATCAAGCGTACGAAGAGCATTGGCATTATGACAACGGTCAGGCGTTTTTCCGCTATCTTGAAGACCCTTTCCTCGCCGTCGCCAATGTCGATGACAGCATGGCGTTTTGGCGCGATGAACTGGATGGTGCGCCGGAAAAACACGCGCTTGAATACGATATCGCCATCACCGCGGCAGGCAAAACACAGAATATCGTCAGAACATCGCTGACGAACGAACTGCAGCCGGCCCTGGCCCAGTTAGCCAAACATAACGGTACGACGCTGTTTACGCTGTTGCACTCCGCCTTCGCGTTACTGATTGCCAGAGAATCGGCGACGGATCGCGTGGTCATCGGTAGCCCGATCGCCAACAGGAACGAGCCGACGTTAAACGACGCCGTTGGCAGCTTCGTCAACACGATCGCTCACCAATTTATCATCACTGGCGACGACAGTTTCACCGCGCTGCTGCAAAAGAACGCCAATAAATTTGCGCGCGCTTTCAAACATCAGGGATTGCCCTTCTCTTACCTGGTTGAACAACTCAAGCCCACGCGCGGCAAGTTCCACCCCATTTTTCAAATCATGTTCGTCTGCCAACATCGCAAAAGCAACGAGCTAAATCTTGGCAGTGCGCAGGTTAACACCCTGCCAAGACGCTATGCGCCGCCCAAGTTTGATCTGGTTCTGGAAGTAATTTCTGGCGCAGAGGGCATTCAGTTGGAGTGGCAATACAACGCCAAGCTGTTTACGCCGGAGCGTATTAACGGATTGGCGCAAGCTTACGCATTGCTGTTGCAGCAAATTGCCTGCGATCCTTCGCGGGCCGTCGACCACTATTCGCTGGCGCCAATGGCCGATAACCGGCAATTGCGGCAGCTCTCCGTCGGGCAGGCGATGCCGGTATGCTTGCGGCAACCTCTTTCCGATCGGCTGTTACGCGCTGCCCACCAGCATGGGGATCGCCCGGCGTTGTTCGAGGGAGATCAGGTGTGGCATTACGATCGGCTATTGCGGCACGCCGGCCTCGTGGCGCATTGGCTGAACGCCCATACCGCTCCAGGCGCGCTCATCGCCATCGATCTTCCACGCGGCGCTCATCAAGCTATTGCGGCGCTCGGCGTGATCCTCGCCGGACGCGCCTACTTGCCGTTGGCCGAAGGATTACCGGATGCCCGCGTAGCGGCCATTATGCGAATATCGGGTTGCGCCTGGGTTTTGAGCAATCGGGCTCACCATCGTGCCCGCTATCCGCAGACAACCCGCGTTCAGGATCTGGAGGCGCTGTTTTCTCCCTCTGCCACAGGCACAGCAACCTTCCCATCAGGCGAAGCGGAAGCACTCGCCTATGTCATTTATACATCGGGGACGACAGGCACGCCAAAAGGCGTGGCGATGGAACACGGCGCCGTCACCAATACCTTGCTGACCATGAATCAACTGTTTAACGTTTCACATCGTGACAACGTATTGGCGCTCGCCGACCTGGCCTTCGATTTATCGGTCTATGACCTGTTCGGCAGTTGGCTAGCCGGCGCATCGGTAACCGTATTATCGCCGCACGACGCTAAAGAGCCGTCAGCATGGCTACATGCGATACGCCAGCGGAAAATCAGCATCTGGAACTCGGTTCCCGCCATCTTGCAAATGCTGGTGCAATACTGCGCACAAGAAAACATCCTGTCGCTGCCTCAACTGCGGCATATCTGGCTGAGCGGCGATCGTATCTCTCCGCGGCTGATCGCCGAAGCACATCGGCTTTGCCCCAACGCCACCATCACCAGCCTTGGCGGTGCCACCGAAGGGGCAATATGGTCAATTTATCATCCACTTACACGAGATACGCACTACAGAAACGCCATCCCCTATGGAACCGCATTGCCGAATCAAAGCATGTGGGTGTTGAATGAAAAACTCGAGCCGTGCGGTTTCGGCGTTACCGGCGACATTTATATCGGTGGCGTTGGCGTTGCCCGCGAGTATTGGCGCGATAGGCAAACCACCGCCGGCAGCTTTATTCTTCTCCCAACCACCGGAGAACGCGTGTACCGCACCGGCGATCGTGGCCGTTGGCATCGCAGCGGTTACATCGAATTTCTCGGCCGCGAAGACCAACAGGTGAAACTGCAGGGTTTTCGCGTCGAATTGGGTGACGTCGAATTCGCGCTCAAAAGCAGCGAACTGGTCGCTGAAGCGTGCGTCGTCTGTCGCGATGAAACCAGGAACGGCACACCGTATCTGGAAGCCTATATCACATTGACCGAGGCGGGGAAAGCCAGCGTCCAGGCGGAGCAAAGAATACGCGAGCAGGTTACGGCCGCATTGCCCGCGTATATGGCGCCATCCCACTATCATCTTATTGAACGTTTCCCGCTTTCACGCAACGGCAAATTGGATCGCACCTTGCTATCGCCAGGCACCGAACGGAGCCAGGCCAGCGATGCTGTTCCCGCCGCGTCCGCGGAACTCATGCTGCTACGTGAGTTGTTGGCGGATACGTTAGGCTGTGCTCCAGACAAGATCGACCCCTATGCCAGCTTCTTCAGCAATGGCGGCAGCTCGCTTTCCGGCATTACGTTTTTGGGTAACATCAAGCGCGCCCTTAATGTGGAATTAACCCTGGCGGAAATCCTTGGCTACTCACAGCTCGATAAACTTGCCGAGCGTCTGCGCGATAACGCGCCCCTGCCGTTATCGATGTTGTCCGGCGCAGCCGATCGCCCCTCTCTGCCCACCTTGTATTTGGTGCATGGTGCCGGTGGCCAGGTACATCAATATGCAAAGTGGATAAAACAACTTTACGCCTGCGCCAACATCATCACCATCGCCAGCCCGGGGTTGGCCGCGCCAGGCGCAGACGACACACTCACCCTGCAGCGATTGGCCGCCTCCCATTTGGCGGCCATACCGCGTGCCAAACGCGACACTGCCGTTATCGCCGGCTGGTCATTGGGCGGCCAATTAGCTGTCCATATGGCGGCGCAGGCTACGGAACAAGGCGCGCCCTTTGCGCATGCGGTGCTTGTCGACAGCGGTTTGCCCGCCCAGCACCCCTCAGTGAATCGAGGTTTCAGCGTGGCGCAAAGTTACCTCAGCCTGTTCGACTCTCTCGGTATTGCGCGCCATTTGTGTCGGCATCAAGAAACGGACGCGATAGACAGCTTCGCCAACGAGATAAAAATGCACTATGCGCTGAATCAGAGCGTGCTTGCGGAGAAGATCACGCTGGAACATGCCGAAGCCTTTTGTTGGGCGCTGAAAAAATCCTTTGATCTGACGAATAACGCCGGCCCTCTGCCACAGATAGCGATACCGCTGACGCTTTGGCTCAGCCAGCAACGTCAGCGTAAACACCCCAATCTTGCACAACGCTGGGAGAGGCAATCCTCTCATGACGTTCAACTCAATTATTGTGCAGAAACGCATTACAGCATTTTAAACAACGCTCAACTTCTTCGAGCGCTGACGCGGATGCTGCGCGCGTTGTCCACATCATTGGAATAACGCGAGAAGATACCCCTGGCCAATCAAACCTATCGAGGCACTGATGAAATTACCCAGCAGTTGGATTTTTTTGTTCTGCTTTTACTACACATTCATGGATATTTTTTATTCGTTATTTTTTTCCGAAGACAGGAGGTTTACCAGCACAATCATTCAATCCTTTATCTTTTCAACCTTGCTAGTGGCATTTTTCTGGTATCGGAAAACTGCAAAAACCAAAAACCAATAATATAAGGAAGTCGTTATGAGAGAACTTACGATTAATGAAGTGAACTTTATCGCAGCCGCTGGGGATTTCAGCTATGCGGAACTGGGCGGGGCCGTCGCGGCCGGCGCGGTTGGTGGCGCGATGACCGGCGCCATGGCTGGCGGTGTCGGTGCCGGCCCAGGCGCTGTTGCCGGTGCCGTTATCGGTGGTGCCGCCTATACCGCAGGCAAAATGGTGGAATCCATGTTGGGTGGCAATAAACAAACATCGACGAACAATCCTGCCGACAGTAACTAATACAGGAAGATTCGTGTTCATCATATGAAAAAGTCACTTATTGTATTGTTCGCCATTTTAATTGGGCTTGTTGCTGGCACGATTGCGGATTATTTCACCCTCAATCGCTTCTTGAAATACGCCCTTATCGCCGTTGCCGTTATCGGCACGCATAAATTGCTCAATAGCGATCGCGGGCAACGCTCGGCATGATAAACGTGGCTTATTTTAAAATTTAATGATTAAGGAGCAAATATGCGCAATCTTACCTCTGAAGAATGTTCAATCATTTCCGGTGCAGGAGATCGCAGCGGTACATTGACGGTTTCCGCGGAAACGGTCGGCGCAGCGATCGGCGGTGGCATCGGCTCTATCGGTGGCGTGGCGGGCGGCGTTGTCGGCACCATTGTCGGCGGTGCTGTCGGTAACTATGTCACCGGCGATCGTGCCCCCGGCTCTGTTGGCCCATCAGGCATTCCCTGGGGCGGGAGCAACGGCGGCGGTACCATGTGGGGGAACAACAACAATACCGATTCGAACTGATCGGGGCCCTGCCAGCCACACGGCTGACCTCCCCGGTTAACGTTGGCTTCAGCGCCTAAAGCGTCATTTCATGCCAGGGTTATCGTTATGATAACCCTTTTTGTCATGGGCCCACCACAGGGTGAGCAGCGCGGTTGGCGTAGCGAAAATGTCGAGATGAAGAAGCCAGGTGAAGCGAAGCTGACGTTACCCGAGTTGAATGACTCTATCCGCAGAGGCAATCGTCGATGGACGGTGCGCAATAATCACGCGGGTAATGTTCAGTTGTGAAATAGCGCGGTTAATATGTGTTTCATTATCGAGATCCAGGTGGCTGGTCGCTTCGTCCATAAACAGAATGCTGGGGCGACGGTAGAGCGCACGGGCTATCAATAAACGCTGTTTCTGTCCGCCAGAAAGGCTTCCCCCCAATTCGCCGATCAATGTTTCGTAGCCCATCGGCATGTTTTGAATATCATCATGCATATTGCAACGCCGTGCGCACGCCTCAATACGTTTCAGATCCATTTCGGCGTCAAATCCTGAAATATTTTCAGCGATAGATCCCGCCAGCAGCTTGTCATCCTGCAGCACGCAAGCGATACATTGGCGATAATTATTAACGCCAATGTTGCTGATATCCATACCATCGACCAGCACGGCCCCTTCATCCGGCGACAGCAACCCACACATTAACTTCATCAATGTGGTTTTACCCACGCCGGAGGGGCCGACAATCGCCACGCTTTCTCCCGCGGCAATGCTGAGATTCAAATCCGTGATAATGGGTTTCGCCAAACGATCATACTGGTAGCGCAGATTCCGCACCTGAAGCTCTGCGGCGTTGCCTTTTGTGAAGAGCTGACGCGCGGGCATTTGCGGTTCCGGTGACGAAAGCACAATGTCCGCCACCCTTTCATTGTGCAAGCTTAACATTCGCAGCTGAAGCATCATGTCGATCAAGCTGCTGGCACGCTCCGAGAACTGCCCACGGTAGGCGTTAAACGCGATAAACATGCCGATCGTCATTTGATTGTCTATGACCAATGCCGCGCCGAGCCAAAGGATGATCACCTGATCGCAGGTGGCAATAAACGCCCCCAAACCGCCAAACATCATGTTTAACTTGGTCAGTTTGATACCCGCATTGATCGTTTCTACGTTTAGATTCAGCCAATACTGTGAACGGGTTTCAGATAACCCCAACGCCTTTAACGTACTGATGCTATATAACGTCTCCATGAAATGAGACCCGGCCCGCGCGCCCTTCACCAACTGCTCTTCCGACAGCTGCCGATAATGTTGATAAGTCGACAGCCTGAGAATGACGTATATCGCCGTAAAGCCGAGCACCACCCAAACTAACCAGCCGCCATAGAGCAGCATCATGACAAATACCCCGACAGACATGATGCCATCAATAATGCTGCTGACGATGCTGGTAGTGAAAGTCGCTCTTATCGTATCCAATGAGCCGAAACGGGATTGAATATCACCCAACTTGCGCTTCTCAAAGAAGGAAAGCGGCAATTTCATCAGATGATCAAACACTCCCGCCTTCCATTGCACGTCTATCAACGCGCCCATGACGATAGAGATCCACGAGCGCAACATGGATACGCCGGTGCGGAATAAAATAAAGAACAGCAATCCTATACATATCAGCGCTAAAAGATCATGATCGCCGGCCAAAATCACATGGTCCATGACCAACTGCGTACCAACGGGCAACAGCAGATTAACCGCTTCAATCACGATCGACAGACAGAAGATCTTTAGCAAGGCTCCCTTAAGGCCGCGCACATTGCTCATCAGCTTACGAAAGCGCAATCTGCTTTGCTGTTTGATCGGCTGAAATTCACTGTCTGGCCATAGCTCAAGCGCTACGCCGGTAAAATGCCGCGACAGTTCATGCAACTCCAGCACTTTACGGCCAAAGGCAGGATCATGGATCACCGCCCGCCCTCGGCTGACACTGACAAGCACCACGAAATGCTTCATGTCCCAATGCAGAATACAGGGCATTTTCAACGCTTTAAGCTCATCGATATTCAGCGATAACGCTCTGGATTGCAGCTTGAGTGCGCTCGCGATGTCAATCAACGCGGAGAGCGTCGCCCCGCGTGAAGAAAAGCCGTAGCGGCTGCGCAGATTAAACAGATCGATTTGCAAACCATGGTAATGGCATACCATCGCTAAACTGGCCAGCCCGCATTCCGAGGCTTCAGTTTGCAGGATCTGCGGCACTTTGCGGCGCAGCGACAAATTGAGTTTGCCCTTTAGCGCGTCTAAATAAGATTCAGTCATTGATTGGCCCCATCAGGCTGTTTTTCATATCGTAGAAAGGTGAGAACATCCATTGATATAGAGGCCTTTCTTCCAGAAACAGCGTGGATTGAGCCCGCATGCCGTTAGTGAGCTGCAACGCTTTGCCCTGGTAACTGACATGCGTTTTATCCAGGGAAACGGTCACCTTGTAAAAAGATGCCGTTTGCGCGCTGGGTTGATGCACGGGAGAACTGCTGTAAGTTGACATTTCTTGAATGGAGGCCGGTACATAAGCGATGCTTTCTATTCTGCCGGGAAACTGACCGAACTTCTCATAAGGGAAAGCGTCATAGCGAATGTTAATGCCGTCCCCCGCTGAAACATAAGGCACACTGGTGTTCGGCAACCATAAAACTAGCTGATAAATCGCGCCATTACGTGGAATAATCTGTACCAAGCTGTCACCGCTATTGACCATCTGACCCGGCGTAACGCTGAGAGACTCAATGCGGCCATCGCTTGGGGCGTTCACGATCAATGCGCCGCTGGCATCGGCTTCCGCTAACTGCCGTTGCAAATCATTGAGCTGAAACTGGTACTGCGAAATTTGGTTATCAAAATCTGCTGCGCGCGTAACGATGTCACTTTCCAAATTCGTAATTTGCAACGACTCCTGAATGTGTTGACTATGCAGGTTTTGGAACAGACTTTGTTGTTGATAAAATGAATAGGTTTGCCCGCTAAGCTGATCCTTGGTAATCAGACCGCGTTGCTGATATTCCTTATAGGAACGCATGTTGTCCTGAGCAAATGCCACCCCCTCTCGTGCATTATCCAACAGCTGTTTGGACTGCATATGCGCCAATTCATACTGTTTTTTTTGCGCGCGTAGATTTTCCAGCGTCATACGCTTGTTGTCTTGCAACTTAAGAATGATGCTGTCGACATGTTTTAACTGGTTTTCAAGCGCCAGGCGCGTATTGGCGCTCACTTTCCCGTTATCCGTCACTCGGCTGACATCAATCTGATAAAGACGCTGGCCTTTTTTAACCACATCCCCCACTTCGACGAAGCGTTCCGAGATAAAACCCTGTTGGGGCGCAAACACGTTGACTGAGCGGGGGAAGGTGGTGATTTCACCATAAACATTAATGCGGCGTGTATAATGACTGAATATAAGAAAAGAGAGGAAAACAAGAATAAATAAAAACGATAAAAGACCAAAGCACCAGGC
Source organism: Serratia sp. PF-27 (assembly GCF_030053255.1). Lineage (NCBI taxonomy): Bacteria > Pseudomonadati > Pseudomonadota > Gammaproteobacteria > Enterobacterales > Yersiniaceae > Serratia > Serratia sp. PF-27. The sequence goes on along the minus strand of NZ_JASGBT010000015.1, from coordinate 265,793 downwards.
AGGCAAGCCGTTTATCAATAAAGCCTTACCCGCCCATTTCGCCCGCTGATGATCCGTGGCTTCCTGTCGAAACAAATCACGCATGACATCCCTTTCCAGAAATAAAATTCAAGCCAGCCTTGGCTCGTAAAATGCGGAAGCATATCGAAAAACAGCAGCAGAGATTAAAACAGATCTGTTGTTTTTAATTAGCGATATCGTAAAGATAATTATTCTCATTATGATATCGGGCGTTCCGAAGAAATGCAATTTTTTTTACGCACTTACCCAGCCACATAGCCGTATATCACTATGCATATCGATAAAAAACCAATAAAGAGCCTCCTAATCAAATAACTCTATTCATTCTATCTCTCGCCATATGTAATAGGCAGCGGCGTGACCGCCGGATCGAGCAGCAATGTGGATAAACGTATCAAATCGAAACGCCTCCATGTTCACGGAATAAGGTCTCGGGGAATGGCTCCCTCTGAGTCACCTCCTAGCTTAGGGCAGTTTGAGCAGAAACAAGTGATTAGACGTGAGCCGCCTCGCCGACCTGCTGTATCAGAAAGGTCAGCAGCGCGCGCGTTTTGGCCGGCAGATAGCGGCGACCGGGGTAAACGGCATACAGCTGCAGCGGCGCCGGCGGCAGTGCCAGCGGCACCTCAACCAAACGGCCATCGGCCAGAAACGGCCGGCAGCCGAGCTCAGAGAGCATGGCGAACCCCACGCCGGCCAAGGCCGCCTTCAGCGCCATCTCCCCGCTATTGACGCGATAGCGCGCATTGACCGGGACGGTAACGAAGGTTCCGTCCGGGCGGACGAACTGCCACGGCATGCCCTTCAGCGCATCCACCGTGCTGATGCAGGGCAATTGCGTGAATTGTTCAATCTCCGACGACGGCGACCACTGCGCCAGCAACGCCGGAGCGGCCACCACGATGCAGGGGAAAGACGCCAGCGGCTGCGCGACATAGTCGCTGTCGTCCAGCATGCCCCGGCTGATCATCACCGCCAGATCGACATCGTCGAGCAGCGACGTCATACCCGCCAGGTTGGTCACGCAGCTGATTTCGATCTGCGGATGCTGCAGGGCGAACGCCGCCAGCGGCTCGCCCAACAGGTATGGCCCCACTTCATTGGGCACGCACAGGCGCAGCGGCCCACGCAGCTGTTGCTGCCGTTCGCTGAGGGTTTGCGCGGTGTGTTCCAGCGACGCCAGCAGCGGCTGGGTGCGTTCATGCAACAGCTGGCCGTTCGGCGTCAGCCGCATCGAGCGAGTGCTGCGTTCGAGCAATCGCTGCTCGAGCTGGCGCTCCAGCTGAGAGATATAGCGGCTGACGTTGGAGGTCGGCATCGCCAGCGCCCGCGCCGCCCCGACGAAGCTGCCTTGCTCCACCACCGCCACGAAGATGCGTAACAGGTTTAAATCCAATTTATCGCGCATGATTATCCCTGATTTGATAACAAACCATGCCATTTCTACCATCTAATCCCGATCAACGCCAAGCGCTACACTGCCGGCCTGACTCTGCAACCGATAGATGCTTATGACACCCACGAGAAAGCTGACGGCGATAGCGCTGGTCATCGCCTTTATTCAGTTCACCAACGCACTGGAATACATGGTATTCAACCCGATATTCCTCTATATGGCCGCCGATTTTTCCGTACCCGTCAGCTTCGCCGGCTATGTCAGCGCGGCCTATACGCTGGCGGCCGTGATTTCCGGCATCGGCGCATTTTTCTGGATCGGCGGCGTTGAGAAGCAGCGCTTTCTGATGCTCAATGTCACGCTACTGGCCGTAACCACCTTATTGATCGCCACAACCCAGCAGTTTTACTGGCTGTTAGCGCTGCGGCTGCTGGCCGGGCTGTTGGGCGGCACCACGATGGGCGTCGGGATCGGCTTGCTGCTCAACGCCGCGCCGGCCGCGCTGCACGGCAGAATGCTGGCGACGGTGATCGCGTCTTTTTCGCTGCTGAGCATTGTCGGCATGCCGGGCATGCTGTACCTGTGCGAAGTGGCAAGCTGGCGCGTTGCGCTGGCGGCTATCGGCGGGCTGTGTCTGCTGGCGGCGGTGTTGGTGGCGCTGTTCGTTCCCAGGGATGCGCCGCAGCCACAGGCTGCCGCGCCCGTCACGCTCGATCGCCGGTTGTTGCTGTTCGCCGCCGCCGCCGGCCTGACGCAGTTCAGCCCAATGCTGCTGATCCCGGTGCTGGCGCCGCTGCTCACCCAGCGGTTACAGGTGGTAGACGCGCATTTGTCCTGGCTATTTTTCATCGGCGGCGTGGCGGGTTATCTGGCGACAGTGCTGGCAGGCCGCTGGCTGCAACGCTTTGGTGCCGTGACGCTGACGGTGGGCGCCACGCTGTTGCTGCTAGGCAGCCTGTGGCTGGCGGCGCGCGGTGGCGATCGCGGTGAACTGTTCATGGTCGCGTTTCTCGCGGCGGCCTATGCGCGGCTGGTGGCGATCTCTTCCCTGAGCATGCGCTGGCCGGACAATCGGCAACGCGCCGCCTTCGGCGTACTGCAAACCGCCCTGATACACCTGAGCGCCACGGTGGCCTTCTTGCTCTCCTCCACGCTGCTGAGCGGCGGCCTCACCCCGCTCAGTTTGCAACGTCTGTTATGGCTGTGCGCGCTGAGTGCCGTCGCCGTCGCACCGCTCAGCGTTTGGCTGCAGGCGCGGCTGTGTCAGCGCGACGCCTCATAAACCACCTTACCATTCACATAGGTGCGATAAATGTTGCGATCGTCTCCCAGGGTCATCAGCACGAACCCTTGCTCCGCAGACGTGGCGCTGTTGGCGTAGCGCAACTGCTGCAGCGGCGTGACCGCCGGATCGAGCACCACGAAATCCGCCTCTTTGCCGACGTTGAAGTTGCCGATTTTGTCGTCCAGCGACAGCGCGCGGGCACCGCCCAGGGTGGCATGATAGAACGCTTCTACGGCGGCGAGCCGGTAATGCTGCAGTTGGCCGACCTTGTACGCCTCACCCAGCGTGCGTAGCATATTGAAGGTGGTGCCGGCCCCTACGTCGGTGCCGATACCGAGCTTCACCCGCTTGCGCCAGGCCTGCTGCAGGTCAAACAGCCCGCTGCCGAGAAACAGGTTGGAGGTGGGGCAAAAGGCGATTGCCGAGCGGGTCTCGCACAGGCAGTCCCACTCCTGCTCCTCCAGGTGCAGGCAGTGGGCGAACACGCTTTTGCTGCCGGTCATGCCGTAGCGGTGGTAAACGTCCAGATAGCTTTGGCTCTGCGGGAACAGCGCTTTTACCCAGGCCACTTCCTGCGGATTCTCGCTCAGGTGCGTCTGCAGCCAAACGTCGGGGAATTCTTCGCGCAGCCGCTGCACCTGCGCCAGCAACGCCGGCGTACTGGTGGGCGCAAAGCGCGGCGTAATGGCGTAACCGAGGCGGCCTTTGCCGTGCCAGCGTTCGATCAGTTCACGCGTTTGGCGGTAACTCTGCTCCGGCGTTTCCAGCAGCGCCTCCGGCGCATGGCGATCCATCATCACCTTACCGGCGATCAGGCGCATGTTCAGCGCTGCCGCCTGGCTGAACAGCGTATCGACCGACTGCGGATGCACGGTGCCGAACACCAGCGCGGTGGTAGTGCCGTTGCTCAACAACTCCCGCAGAAAGAAGGCCGACATCGCATCGGCGTGCTGCTCGCAGCCGTAACGGCTTTCGGTCGGGAAGGTGTAATTGTTTAACCAGTCCAGCAGTTGATCGCCATAGGCGCCAATCATTTCGGTTTGCGGATAGTGGATATGGGTATCGATAAACCCCGGTACGATCGGTTTGTCGCGATACTCCGTGACCGCGAAGCCCGGTGGCAGCAGCGCCTCGCCCTGCTGCCAGCTGCCGAACCAGACGATGACGCCGTCGTCCAGCAGCAGCAAACCGTCGGGAACATGCCGCAGGCGTTCCTCGAGCTGTTGCGGCGCCTCCACACAGGAGGCGATATCAAAAAAATTGCCACGAATAGCCGTGGTGAATTGCAGTGCCATTATTTTCTTCCTTGTGACGGCCGGCCAAGCTCACCCGCGTAATAACTTGCGATGATGAAACAAGGCCTTTTTTACCCAAACATAAAGACCGGATTAAGCATAGCAAGCCGTGTGCCAATAGGCGGTCATAAAATATATTTTTATTCAAAAACAGAGTGATACTAATTCAACCAAAGAAAACCAACCGATAAAAAAGAATAAAACGCGTGGCGGTCTTCAACGGCAGACGAATAGCAACCGTTTGCTTGCCGAAATAACACCGCGCCGCTGCACCTTTATTGGGCAAGCGGATAATTTCGCGGCCGTGACGTTTATTCCAACACGATGCAAAGCGGTCTGGCCCATTCCGCAGGCCACCCGACAAACTTGAAACGATAACCATTCTCAATTATCATCCGCGCATCTTTTTGACCAGCAATGCGAAAACCATGTCCGCCACCGCTTCCGCCCCGCACACCGCGCTGTCGCGCCTTTACGCCACCCATCATGCCTGGTTGCAGGGATGGTTGCGCAGGCGGCTGGGCTGCGCGTTCGACGCGGACGATGTGGCGCAGGACACCTTCATGCGCCTGCTGAAAAGCGACGCCGCGGCGACCCTGCGCGAGCCGAAAGATTTTCTGGTCACCGTCGCCAAGCGGGTGATGGTCGATCTGTTCCGCCGCAGAACGCTGGAACGCGCCTATCTGGAGATGCTGGCGCTGATCCCGGAAGGCTACGCCCCGTCGCCGGAGCAGCGCCAGAGCCTGCTGGAAAGCCTGCAGCAGATCGACGCCATGCTCGATGGCCTGGGGCCGAAGGTAAAACAGGCCTTTCTGTTGTCGCAGCTCGAAGGTCTGGGCTATGCGGACATCGCCGCGCGCCTTGGCGTGTCGGTCAGTTCGGTTAAAAAATACATGGCCAAGGCCACCGAGCATTGCCTGCTGTTCAGCCTCGAAAACGACATTTATTCATGAGCAACGCCATCACCCCCGAGCAGCGCCAGGCGCTGAAAATGGCCGCACACTGGTATGCCCTGCTGTGCGATGAGCACGTCACCGAACGCCAGCGCCAACAATGGCAAGCCTGGCACCAGCAGCATGACGATCACCGCTGGGCCTGGCAGCGCGTCGAAGCGCTGCAGAGTCAGTTGCAGGGCGTGCCGGGCAAGTTCAGCTACCGTGCGCTCGATCGCGCCGACCGCCAGTCGGCGATCGAGCGCCGCACCCTGCTGAAGAGTCTGCTGTTGCTGCTCGGCGTGGGCGGCGGCGGATTCTTCTACCAGTCGCCGCTCGGCCGGGAGCTGCGCGCCGACTACCGCACCGCCACCGGCGAAATCAAACCCATTGTGTTAAGCGACGGCACCCAGCTGGTGTTGAACACCGCCAGCGCGGTAGACGTGCATTACGACGATCGCCAACGGTTGATCCGCTTGCACGCCGGAGAAATCAGCCTGGTGACCGGACGCGATCCCCGGCCGCTGTGGGTACAAAGTCCGCAGGGGGCGATGCGCGCGCTCGGCACCCGCTTTTTGGTGCGTGAGAGCGGCGGCGAGACGCGCCTGACGGTGCTGGAACACGCGGTCGAGGCGCAGCTGGCGCAAAACGCGCAACAAAAGCGCCGGGTGAACGCCGGAGAACAGATCAGCTTCAGCACCACGGCCTTCAGCGACAAACAACCGGCCACGACGGAGGACGGCTGGCTGCGCGGCGTGTTGAGCGTCAGCCAGTGGCGGCTGGACCGGGTGATCGCCGAACTGGCGCGCTACCGGCGCGGCCACCTGAGCTGCGATCCGGCCATCGCCGGCCTGCGCGTCAGCGGCAGTTTCCCGCTCAACGATACCGATCGCGCCCTCGCCCTGCTCAGCCAGACCCTGCCGGTGCGCCTGCAGAGCTTTACCCGCTATTGGCTGCAAATCGTCCCCGCCTGAATCTTTTTAAATAAAAATGATAAAAAATCGCATTCTTGATTGTCCCTTTTGCTTCGCTCATCCGACTCCCAGGAAAACACTGCAGCAATAAATAAAAAATGATTCAGGAGAAGGTATGAACAACGCTTGGGGAAAGGTCGCTCCGGCTTCGCTTTGGGGAAAACGGGCCACGCCGCTGGCCGTGGCCATTGGCCTGGTCTTCGCTGCACCGCAGATGGCGAGCGCCGCCAGCGCCGCTGCCGCCTATCACATTCCGGCCGGTGAGCTGGACGGCGCGCTGAATGCGTTCGCCGCGCGCGCCGGCATCGCGCTCTCGGTGGACGGCGCACTGACCGCCGGTAAACGTTCGCCGGGCCTGAGCGGCAGCTACGGCGTCGATGACGGCCTGAACGCCCTGCTGGCGGGCAGCGGCCTGCAGGCTAAAGCGCTCGGCAACAACGGCTACACGCTGGCCAAACTGCCGCAGCCGCAGAAAGAAGAGGACATCACCGTGGTCGGCGACTGGTTGGCGGAAGGCCGCCAGATCGACGTGTTCGAACATCCCGGTGCACGCGACGTAGTGCGCCGCGAAGACTTCGTCAAAACCGGCACCACCACCGTGCGTGAAGCGTTGAACCGCGTGCCGGGCGTAGTGGCGCCGGAGAACAACGGCACCGGCAGCCATGACATGGCGCTGAACTTCGGCATTCGCGGCCTCAATCCGCGCCTCGCCAGCCGCTCCACCGTGCTGATGGACGGCATCCCAGTGCCCTTCGCCCCTTACGGCCAGCCGCAGCTGTCGCTGGCGCCGGTCTCGCTCGGCAATATGGATGCGATTGACGTGGTGCGCGGCGGCGGCGCGGTGCGCTACGGGCCGCAGAGCGTCGGCGGCGTGGTTAACTTCGTCACCCGCGCCATCCCGAAAACCTTCGGCATGGAGGCCGGCATGCAGGGGCAGCTCAGCCCGACCTCGCGCCAGGATCACCCGAAAGGCACCGGCAACCTGATGATCGGCGGCACCGCCGACAACGGCTTCGGCGCGGCGCTGCTCTACTCCGGCACCCGCGGCAGCGACTGGCGCGAGCACAGCGCGACCAAGATTGACGACGTGATGCTGAAAAGCCGCTACGCCCCGAACGAGGTGCACACCTTCAACAGCCTGCTGCAATACTACGAAGGCGAAGCGGACATGCCGGGCGGCCTGAGCCGGGCGGACTACAACGCCAACCCATTCCAGTCGACGCGCCCGTACGACAAGTTCTGGGGCCGCCGCCAGTTGGCCAACTTCGGCTATCAGTATCAGCCGGATCAACAGCATAAGTTCGACGTGCAGAGCTTTTACACCTACACCCTGCGCAGCGGCTATCTGGATCAGGGCAAAAACCTGACGCTGTCGCCGCGCGAATACTGGGTGCGCGGCGTGGAACCGCGCTACAGCCAGAGCTTCCGCTGGGGCGATTCGGCGCATGAGGTCGGCGTCGGCTACCGCTACGTCAGCGAATCCACCCACGAGCTGCGCTACACCAGCAAGGCCAGCACCGGCAGGCTGCCGTCCACCGCCAGCCCGTACGATCGCGACACCCAGTCCGGCACCGAGGCGCACGCCTTCTATATCGACGATCGCATCGACATCGGCGACTGGACTATCACGCCGGGCATGCGCTACGAGTACATCAAGTCGTATCAGAACAACTACATCAAGAACAACCGCCTCGACGTTAGCTATAACGCGCCGCTGCCGGCGTTGAACGTGATGTATCACCTGAACGAATACTGGAACCTGTACGCCAACACCGAAGGCTCCTTCGGCACCGTACAGTACAGCCAGATGGGCAAAGCGGTCGACAGCGGCAAGATTGAACCGGAGAAGGCGCGCACCTGGGAGCTGGGCACCCGCTACGCCGGCGATGCGCTGACCGGCGAGATCGGGCTGTTCCTGATCAACTTCAACAACCAGTACGACTCCAACCAGGTGACCGACAGCGTGACCGCGCGCGGCAAAACCCGCCACGCCGGGCTGGAAGGCAGCCTGCGTTACGATCTGTCGCAGCTGACGCCGAAACTGGACGACCTGACCGCCTACGCCAGCTACGCCTACGTCAACGCCACCATCCGCGAAGACGGCGGCTACAAGGGCAATCAGGTGCCGTTCTCACCGAAGCATAAAGGCACGCTGGGGCTGGACTACACGCCGGGCAACTGGGCGTTTAACCTTAACGGCGAGTTCCAGTCCAGCCAGTTCGCCGACAACGCCAACACCGTGGCGGAAAGCGCCGACGGCAGCACCGGCCGCATTCCCGGCTATATGCTGTGGGGCGTGCGCGCCGCCTATGATTTCGGCCCGGAAATGGCCGGTCTGAATCTGGGCGTCGGGGTGAAAAACCTGTTCAACCACGAGTATTTCACCCGCGCCTATGACGACAACAACAAAGGTCTGTACATCGGCCAGCCGCGCACGATCTATCTGCAAGGTTCGGTGAAGTTCTGATCTTCAGCGGCGGGTGCGGTTAACCGTGCCCGCCGCCTTTCCCATCAACGTGACGATGTCACATAAAACCGCTCCTCCGCGCCGCCGCAACGGCGAAAAATAAGTCGCTTCTGACGCCAATACGCGTAGTATCGACGATCCGCCCCGATTTATGGGCGCGGATTTTTTGCCGTTCTGGCCTGAAAAGCGAGGGAATAAGATGAATCATAATGACCTTTCTCAGTGCCGCGTGGACACCGACCGTTTGTTGATTGCCCCCTTTACCGCAGCAGACGCCGACGATGTTTACCAGGCGATCACCCCCACTCTGACGCGCTTTATGACCTTTGAGCCGGAAGCGTCACCGGAAGATTTCGCCAACGTCTGGCAAGGCTGGCTGCCGCTGATGCGCGAAGGCGAAGAAGTGATCTTCGTCGCCCGCCGGCGCGAAGACCGAGAGTTCGTCGGCGTCGGCGGCGCACACAACCTGCGCAGCCACACCCCGGAGCTGGGCATCTGGGTCAAAGAGAGCCTGCATGGCCAGGGTTACGGCCGCGAAATCGTTGAGAGCATCGCGCGCTGGGTCAGCGAACGCTTTCAGCCGCAGCACCTTATCTACCCGGTGGCCGAACAGAATACCGCCAGCCGCCGCCTCGTCGAGTCGCTGGGCGGCGTGCTGGCCGGCCGTTGCGAACGCGTCAAGTATGACGCCGTAGTGTACCACTTACCGCCTCAGCGCTAATCAGCATCGGGCCGCCGGCCCGGTGTGACCTTTTTTGCTTTCCGCCGTGATAACCGCTGCCACTGCCTGCGGGTTTGTGCTAATGATAGAGGCATGTAGGGTAAAAACAGTTGAGGAACAGCAACATGATTATTTTTGTTACCGGCGCCACCTCCGGTTTCGGCGAAGCCATTGCGCGCCGTTTTATCCGTGAAGGCCACCAGGTGATCGCCGCCGGGCGCCGCCTTGAGCGTCTCGAAGAGCTGCAGGACGAATTAGGGCAAGCGCTGCACATCGTGCGGCTCGACGTGCGCAACCGCGCCGCCATTCAACAGGCGATCGAGGCACTGCCGGCCGAGCTGCGTCAGATCGACGTGCTGGTGAACAACGCCGGGCTGGCGCTGGGGCTGGAGCCGGCGCACAAGGCCAACGCCGATGACTGGGAAACCATGATTGACACCAACGCCAAAGGGCTGGTGAACATGACGCGCGCGCTGCTGCCGGCCATGGTCGAACGCAACGTCGGCCATGTGATCAACATCGGCTCCACCGCCGCCAACTGGCCTTACGCCGGCGGCAACGTGTACGGCGCCACCAAGGCGTTCGTCAAACAGTTCAGCCTGGGCCTGCGTGCCGATCTGCACGGCACGCGCATCCGCGTGACCGATATCGAGCCGGGCCTGGTGGGCGGCACCGAGTTTTCCAACGTGCGCTTCAAGGGCGATGACGGCAAGGTCAATAAAACCTACGAAGGCGCCGATGCGCTGACGCCGGAAGACATCGCCGAGTCGGTGTTCTGGGTCGCCACGTTGCCGGCGCGCGTCAACATCAACACGCTGGAAATGATGCCGGTCAGCCAGTCCTTCGCCGGGCTGAACATCCACCGCGGCGCCTGATCCCTGGCGGCGGGAGGCGACTCCCGCCCTGTTTCCTCAGGCCGCGCGCCAGCCGGAAACGATGATCAGCATGCCCACCAGCGCCACCCCGGCGCCCACCCAGTCCAGCGCAGACAGCTTCACCCCATCCACCACCCGCAGCCACAGCAGCGCCGTCGCCACATACACGCCGCCATAGGCCGCGTAGACTCGCCCGCTGGCCGCCGGATGCAGTGTCAACAGCCAGACAAACAGCATCAGGCTTAATGCCGCCGGCAGCAGCAGCCAGGCGCTGCCCTGCTTCTTGAGCCACAGGTAAGGCAGGAAACAGCCGATAATTTCGGCGAGTGCAGTGGCGAAAAACAACAGCGTGGTTTTTAACATCGGTCGCAGTTTTCTCTCGATAAAGTAAACGAATCGGCGCTTGGCTGGTGAATTCCAGGAACGCAGTGGTATATTTGTCACCACGCCTGCGGGCGAGGTAACGCCAGTGCCGCCATCATCAGGCGCACTCACTCATAAGGATGAAACGATGAAAACATTTTCGACCCAACGACTGCTGCGCGGGATGCTGCCGGTCGCCATGCTGGCCGTTATGGGCGCCTGGCAGGCGCCGGCGCTGGCCGCCACCTGCACTCAGGGCAGCACCTGCGTCACCGTCGATGGCAAAGGCAGCGGCGCGATGAGCACCGAAGAAGCGCGCCAGAGCAAAGAGCAGTGGAATGATACCAAAACCCTGCGCCACAAGGTTAACACTCGCGTCGAGAAAGAGTTCGACAAGGCCGATCGCGCCGCGGATGACGAAGACCGTTGCAACGACAGCAACAACGTCAACGCCTACTGGGAACCGGACACCCGTAAATGCCTGGATCGCCAGACCGGCCGTCGGATTAATCCTTAATCCGCCTGCGGCGGGCGGGCAAGCGTGAAACCCGGTCGCCGTTGCTGCTATCCTGTTACAGGAAGTCCATTGTCTAAAAGGATGACGTGATGAAAAAAACGCTGATATTAACCGCTGTGTTGCTGGCCGGCGCCCCGCTGGCGGCACTGGCCTCCTGCGAAAGCGTGAAAGCGGACATTTCGCAAAAAATCGTCAATAACGGCGTGCCGGAGTCCGGCTTCAAACTGGAGATCGTGCCCAACGATCAGGCCGATCAAGCGGGTGGCCAGGTGGTCGGCCACTGCGAAAACGACACCCAGAAGATCGTCTATACCCGCCTGAACAACGGCGACGATCGCGGTGACGCGGCGCAGACCGGCACCAGCCAGGATACCTCCAACACGCAGTAAGCCACACCGGCTATCCCGGGCGCTCTGCAGCAGCGCCCTTTCCTTCTCCCTTACGCCTGCTCCGCCTCTTCTTCTTCGCCCTGCGGCCGACAACGCGCCGGGATCAGCATCGCCGCCGCCAGCGCCAGCAACGACACCAGCGCCGACACCAGAAATACCCAATGCAGCGAAGCCGCCACCTGCTGGGTCAGCTGCGCCAACGCCTCGCTCCCCATGCTCTGGCGCACCGCCGGTTCCATCAGACGCTGCACCGGATCGTCAATCTCCGGCAAACGCCACTGCAAGTTGAGATTCAGCGTCGCGCCCAGAATAGCGGTGCCGATGGCCGAGCCCACCATGCGGGTAAACACGGTACAGGCGGTGGCGATGCCGCGAATGCTGTAATGCGCCGCGTTCTGCACCGAAACCAGAAACGTGGTGTTGCACAACCCCATACCGGCGCCGACCATAAACGCCGCCACCCGGCCCCACTGCAGGCCGCCCGCCGGCTGCAACAGCAGCAATATCAGGCCGCCTGCCACCAACAGCAGCGCCCCCAGCAGCGCCGTGGCGCGATACGAGGTCATCAGCATCAAACGGCCGCTCAGCGTGCTGGCCAGCGGCCAACCGATCGACATCAGGGCCAGCGTGGTGCCCGCCTCCAGCGGCGAGCCGCCCATCACGCCCTGAATGAAGGTGGGCAGGAAAGCGCTGATGCCCATCATCGCCGCACCGATCACCAGCCCGCCGATGTTGCCGGCGATGATCACCCGGCTTTGCCACAGCGCCAGCGGGAACAACGGTTCGACCGCACGCCGCTCCTGGCGGACAAGCAGCGCCAGCGACGCCGCCGCCAGCGCAAACAGCGGCGCCACCCACCATCCCAGACTTTCCATCTGCAACAGCGCCAATAGCAGCGCCGAAACGAACAGCGTCAGCCAGGCGGTGCCCGCCAGATCCAGCGCGTGCCGCCGCAGCTGCTGATGCGCCGGCAGATAGCGCCAGAGGAAGAACATCGCCAGCAGGCCGATCGGCAGGTTAACCCAGAACACCAGCGCCCACGGCAGATGCTGGACGATAAACGCCCCCAACAGCGGGCCGATGATCGCCGACACGCCCCATACGCTCGACAGGTAGCCCATCACCTTCGGCCGCTCGGTGGCGCTGTAGATGTCGCCGATGATGGTGGACGCGATCGGCATGATGGCGCCGGCGCCCAACCCCTGCAGCAGACGAAAGCCGATCAGCCAATACATGTCGGGGGCGAAGCCGCACAGCACCGATCCCAGCAGGAACAGCGTGGCGCCGAAGAAGAACACCCGCTTGCGGCCGTAGAGATCCGCCAGCCGCCCGTAGATGGGGATGGTGATCGCCTGCGCCAGCAAATAGACCGCGAATACCCACCCCAGCAGCGAGAAGCCGCCGAGATCGCCGATAATGGTGGGCATGGCGGTGGCGACGATGGTGGCTTCGATTGCCGACATGAACATCGCCAGCATACAGGCGATCAGAATCAGCGGCCGGTGGGCGATGGGTGCGGGTGAAACGTTATTTGTCATGGCGTTATGCAGCTTTCCTGGCGTTTTTATTTTCTCTGAGTATATCAGCAAGCGCCTGCGCCGAGTCTATCCGCCCTCACATCCTGTCTTTGCCGGCGGCGAATCGCACCATTTGCGACTCATTGTTACGGCGTAACGTTATGCAGCGGATTTTTTTCACTTTCCATGAATCCCAGCGCTGACGCGGGCTGAGGCGCAGATCGGCGTAAACTCAATCACCTGATTTTGTTCATAAAACTTGGCACGACCAACGACAGGGTGCTATACCTTCCCTAGCCGACGCCTTTGGGCTTCGTGCTTTCTTGGGTTTAAATATCAGTATCTTATGCTGATTAACTCACGTATTGAGCCTACGTTCAGCACGCTGTGCCGAACGCACCCTTCGCTCAATGTCGCTAACCTCATGCGAAACGCCCGTTTTGTACCGCCACGCCCGCCGGGCCGTGGGTAACAATCAGAGCGGAATGCGCCGTCTCGTCGGCCGCTCCGCGCAACGGAGGACGCAACATCATGCACAAGTCAGCGCCATACCGGCGCCTGCTCCTCGGGAGCCTGCTGTTTATCGCCGTCATCGCGCTGCTGGTTTACGGCATCGGTTGGGACACCCTCAAGTCGCGCCGGGAAGATTTGATCTATCTCGGCCAGCAACACATGTTCCTGGTGGCCTGCTCCATGCTGCTGTCGCTGCTGGTCGGCATTCCCAGCGGCATCCTGCTGAGCCGCCCCTTTGCCCGCCGCTGGGCGGAACACGTGATGCAGATCTTCAACGTCGGCAACACCCTGCCGCCGCTGGCGGTGCTGGCGCTGGCGATGGTAATCATCGGCATCGGCGATCGGCCGGCGGTGGTGGCACTGTTCCTCGCCTCGCTGCTGCCCATCGTGCGCAATACCTATGCCGGCCTGCGTTCGGTGCCGCCGGCGCTGGTCGAGGCCGCCAACGGCATTGGCATGACCGCCGGACAGCGGCTGCGGCAGGTCGAACTGCCCAACGCCCTGCCGGTGATCTTCGCCGGGATACGCATTGCGATGGCGATTAACGTCGGCACCGCGCCGCTGGCGTTTTTAATCGGTGCCAGCAGCTACGGCGAGCTGATCTTCCCCGGCATCTACCTGAACGACTTCCCGACGTTGATCCTCGGCGCCGCCGCCACCGCGCTGATCGCCCTGCTGCTCGATCTGGCGCTGGCCGGTCTCGGTCGCCGGCTCAGCCCTCATACCGCATCTTGACGGGAGAAACGCGATGACTCAATGGTTACAACCACTCCGCCACGCGCTGCTGTTCTCCTTGCTGATGACCGGCGCGGCCGCCTGGGCCGCCCCGCTGACGCTGGCGAGCAAGAACTTTACCGAACAGCGCATTCTGTCGGCAATCACCGTGCAATACCTGCGGGCCAAAGGTTTTCAGGTCGAACCCAAGACCAATCTGGCCACGGTGATCACCCGCAACGCGATGATCAACAAACAGATCGACATGACCTGGGAATACACCGGCACCTCGCTGATCATCTTTAACCACATCAATAAGCGCATGTCGCCGCAGGAAACCTACGACACGGTGAAAAAGCTCGACGCCAAACTCGGGCTGGTTTGGCTGCAGCCGGCGGACATGAACAACACCTACGCCTTCGCCATGCAGCGACAGCGCGCGGAAAAAGAGCAGATCCGCACGATGTCGCAGCTGGTGGCCAAAGTGGAGCAGGTGCGTAAAACCGACCCTAAACACAACTGGCTGCTGGGGCTGGATCTGGAGTTCGCCGGCCGCTCGGACGGCCTGAAGCCGATGCAGGCGCTGTACGACATGCCGCTCGATCGCCCGCAAATCCGCCAGATGGACCCCGGCCTGGTCTACAACGCCATTCGCGACGGCTTCGTCGACGCCGGGCTGGTGTACACCACCGACGGCCGGGTGAAAGGCTTCGATCTGCAGGTGCTGGAAGACGACAAAGGCTATTTCCCGAGTTATGCGGTCACGCCGGTGGTGCGCGCCGACGTGTTGCAAAACACGCCGGGGCTGGAAGCGGCGCTGAACACGCTGTCGAAACAGTTCAATAACCAGGTCATCACCGAGCTTAACGCCAAGGTAGATATCGACTACCAGACGCCGCAACAGGTCGCCGACGCGTTCCTCAAGCAGCGCGGCCTGATTTAGGAGACATGATGAATACCTTACTTTACGCCTGGCAAAACTGGGCCTATATCGCCGGCTTGACGCTGGAACACCTGCTGCTGGTCGGCGTCGCCGTCGGCCTGGCGATCCTGATCGGCGTACCGCTCGGCGTGCTGATTGTCCGCCACAAATGGTTGGCGACGCCGGTGCTGAGCCTGGCCACGCTGGTGCTGACCGTGCCCTCCATCGCCCTGTTCGGGCTGATGATCCCGCTGTTTTCCTTAATCGGCCACGGCATTGGCTACGTACCGGCGATCACCGCGGTGTTCCTCTACTCGCTGCTGCCGATCGTGCGCAATACCCACACCGCGCTCGACAACCTGCCCGGCGGGCTGCGCGAAGCCGGCCGCGGCATCGGCATGACGTTCTGGCAACGCCTGCGCTGGGTAGAGATCCCGGTGGCACTGCCGGTGATTTTCGGCGGCATTCGCACCGCCGTGGTGATGAATATCGGCGTGATGGCGATAGCCGCGGTGATCGGCGCCGGCGGCCTTGGCCTGCTGCTGCTCAACGGCATCAGCAGCAGCGACATCCGCCAGTTGATTACCGGCGCCGTGATGATCAGCCTGCTGGCGATCGTTCTCGATTGGTTATTGCACCGCTTGCAAATTGCGCTAACGCCCAAGGGGATCCGCTCATGATTAAATTGGAAAATCTGACCAAACAGTTCATGCAGAAGAACGGCACACCGTTCAACGCCGTCGACAACATCAATCTGGACGTGCCGGAAGGTGAAATCTGCGTGCTGCTCGGCCCTTCCGGCTGCGGCAAAACCCACCACGCTGAAGATGATCAACCGCCTGATCGAACCCACCGGCGGCACCATTCTGATCAACGGCGAGGACACCAGCGCGCTGGATACCGTCAGCCTGCGCCGCAAAATCGGCTACGTCATCCAGCAGATCGGTCTGTTCCCCAACATGACCATCGAGGAGAACATCACCGTAGTGCCGCGCATGCTGGGTTGGGACAAAAAACGCTGCCACGATCGCGCCGAGGAGCTGATGAGCATGGTGGCGCTGGATCCCAAGCGCTTTTTGCACCGCTACCCGAAAGAGATGTCCGGCGGGCAGCAACAGCGCATCGGCGTGATCCGCGCGCTGGCCGCCGATCCGCCGGTGCTGCTGATGGATGAGCCCTTCGGCGCGGTAGACCCGATCAACCGCGAAACCATCCAGAACGAGTTTCTCGACATGCAGCGCCAGCTGAAAAAGACCGTGATGCTGGTCAGCCACGACATCGACGAAGCGCTGAAGCTCGGCGATCGCATCGCGGTGTTCCGCCAGGGCAAAATCGTGCAGAACGCCAGCGCCGATGAGCTGCTGGCGCGGCCGGCGAACGACTTCGTCGCGTCCTTTGTCGGCCAGGATCGCACGCTGAAGCGCCTGCTGTTGGTGCAGGCCGGCGACGTGGCCGATCAACAGGAAACGGTGACGGTGCGCCGGGAGACGCCGCTAGTGGAAGCGTTCGGTCTGATGGACGATATCGACGCCCGCTCGGTGACGGTGGTGGATGCCGACGGCAAACCGTTGGGATACGTCAAACGCCGTGAGGCGCGCGGCGCGCCCGGGGTCTGCGCCGACAGCCTGCACCGTTTCCGCGTCACCGCCCGTGCGGAGGAGAACCTGCGCGTGGTGCTGTCGAAACTGTACGAGCACAACACCTCCTGGATGCCGATCGTCGATGAAGACGGCCGCTACAGCGGCGAAATCTCGCAGGATTATATCGCCGACTACCTCAGCTCCGGCCGCACGCGCCGGGTGTTGACGCCGCAATAACCCCCGCCGGGGCGCTCGCCGCCCCGCCTATGCCGCAGTTTGCTAAAGATTCACTGGTCATCGGCCGGAGCGCCAAGCACAATGCGCTGATGACCCTTTGATTTTTCTCACGACGCCGCCCACGCATGAAAAGATTGGTCCACCTGCACCACTATCGCGCCCTGCTGCGCAGCCTGCTTATCGCCGTGTTTATCGGCGTCGCCGCCGCCCTGGCGGTGTGGCTGTTCCACCGTTCGATGATTGGCCTCGAGTGGCTGCTGCTCGGCAATGCCGACGGCAGCCTGGTGGCCGCCGCCGCCGCGCTGCCCGGCTGGCGACGCGCGCTGACGCCCGCGCTGGGCGGTCTGGCGGCGGGCCTACTGCTGTATATTCACCAGCGCTACCGCCACCAGCGTCCGGCGGCGCCCACCGACTATATGGAAGCGATTGAGACCGGCAACGGCAAGCTGGATACCGGCGCCAGTCTGGTGAAGTGTCTGGCGTCGCTGCTGGTGGTGTCGAGCGGCAGCGCCATCGGCCGCGAAGGCGCGATGATCCTGCTGGCGGCGCTGGTGGGCTCGCTGTTTGCCCAGCGCTTTACGCACGAGAAAGAATGGAAACTGTGGGTGGCCTGCGCTGCCGCCGCCGGGATGGCCAGCGCCTATCATGCGCCGCTGGCGGGCAGCCTGTTTATCGCCGAGATCCTGTTCGGCACCCTAATGCTGGCCTCGCTCGGCCCGGTGGTGATCGCCGCAGTGAGCGCCCTGCTGATGACCAACCTGCTCAACGGCGGCCAGGCGCCGCTCTACCTGGTGACGCCGCTATCCGCCCCTCTGCCGACACAATACCTGCTGATGGCGCTGGTCGGCGTGGTGGCCGGCGCCGGCGGGCCGCTGTTTTTATGGCTGATGACCGCCACCGGCCGCGCGTTCCGATCGCTGCGTTTGAAGCCGCCGTTGCAGCTGGCGTTGGGCGGCCTGATCGTCGGGCTGCTTTCGCTGCTGTTCCCACAGGTGTGGGGCAACGGTTACAGCGTGGTACAGGCGCTGCTGATTGCGCCACCGGGGGTGTTGCTGCTGGGGGCGATCCTGGTATGTAAACTGTTGGCAATCCTTGCCAGCAGCGGGTCGGGAGCACCCGGCGGGGTCTTCACCCCGACGCTGTTCGTCGGCGCCGCGCTCGGCTCGATCATCGGTCAGCTGTTTGGCCTGTGGCCGGGCATGGATGCGGCGGTGCCGCTGCTGCTGGCACTGACCGGCATGGCTACCCTGCTGGCCGCTACCACCCATGCGCCGATCATGGCGGCGCTGATGGTGTTTGAAATGACCGGCGAATACGCGCTGCTGCCCGGCATTCTGCTCGCCTGCGTGATCGCCACCACCGTGTCGCGCGGCCTGCGACCGGTGTCGGTGTACCACACGGCGCCGCCGCCCAAACGCGAGGCTTAGAACTCACCCTGCTGCAATATTTTCCTGAACTGCGGGCACTGAAGGTGCTCGGGTTCAGGACAATCGACCATGTGCCGCAGCCCGTCGCGCACCTGCATCAGGCGCTGGATATGGCGATCCAGCTCATCCGCCCGCGCCGCCAGCAGCCCGCGATCGATCGCGATTTGGCCCCGTTCGTCAAACAAGGCACTCATCTCATCCAACGTAAAGCCGGCCAGGCGCGCGAGCGCAATCAGCCGCAGTTGATCGAGCACCCCGGCGGCGTATTGACGGCGCAAACCGTGGCGACCTATCGACGCGATCAGCCCCTTTTTCTCGTAATGCCGCAGCGCAGAAGGCGCGACTCCGCTCAGGCGCGCCACCGCGCCGATATCCAGTTCTTTTGCCATTGACTTGAAGCCGACTTTAAGTTGCACACTGTGCGCACATTATCACGTCACTGAGTTAAGGACACCCGTATGACCCCCGATATGTTAGTGCGCATCCTGTTAACCGGCGCCGGCGCCACCCTCTGCATGGATTTGTGGGCGTTGCTGCTGAAGCGGCGCTTTGGCATCCCTTCCCTCGATTACGCGCTGGTGGGCCGCTGGTTTCTCGGCATGTTCGACGGCCGCTGGTTTCACGCCACCATCGTCACGGCGCCGCCGCGCCGGGGTGAGAGAAAAATCGGCTGGATACTGCACTACGCCATCGGCTTGGCGTTCGCCTTTATCCCGCTCGGTTTGGCGGGCATCGAGTGGTATGCGGCGCCGGAACCGCGCATCGCGCTGTTGAGCGGCTGGCTGAGCCTGGCGGCGCCGTTTCTGGTGATGCAGCCCGCGCTGGGCTTTGGCGTGGCGGCGGCGAAAACCGCCAATCCGCGCAGAGCGCGGCTCCTCAGCCTGCTCACCCACACGGTGTATGGGCTGGGCCTGCTGATCGCCGCCCGATTGTTGGCGACGTTCTGTGCCTGAATGGGCTACAGCAACGTGGAAATATCGAGGTAGTGCGCCAGTTCGCGCTGCTCCGCGCGCGGCAGATACGGAATTTCACCCAGCAGCGGCGCGGAAATGCGCTGCTGCAGCGCCGTGATGGTTTCGGCGTAGTGCGCCAACCCCGGATTGATGCGGTTGGCCACCCAGCCCAGCAGCGGCAGGCCGTCGTTGATGATCGACTGCGCGGTCAGCAGCGCGTGGCTGACGCAGCCCAGCTTGATGCCCACCACCAGCACCACCGGCAGTTGCTCCTGCACCACCCATTCGGCGTACGGCCGCAGATCGTTCATCAGCACGCGCCAGCCGCCGCTGCCCTCCACCACCACCGTATCGGCTTTGGCGGACAGATCCCGCAGGCCGCTGCTCATCAGGCCATAGTTGATATCCTCGGTCGCATGCGCGTGAAACACCTCATCCAGACAAGTGATGGGGTTGATCTCCTCGTAGGACAGCGGCAAGGTTGAAGATGCCTGCAACACCAAAGCGTCTTTATTGCGGATGCCCTCGCTGGTTTCCTGGCAGCGCGCGGCGATCGGCTTGTAGCCGGCCACTGAACGGCCTTCGGCGGCCAGCGCCTGCATCAACCCGCGGGAAACCACGGTTTTACCGACGTCGGTATCCGTGCCTGTCACAAATAAACGCTTCAACATGAATAAAATGCCCCAGAATGCCCCGTTAACAATGTGTCGCCGCATCGGCGGCGAAGAAGTCTTTCGGAAAAATTCTAGGGGATGCTGCCACGTAGGGGCTTGAGGTAGCTCAATCTTTTGCGGGATTAATAAGAAGTTCTGATGTTAGCCTTGCAGCAATTGCACCAGCAGCGAACCGTTGTACAGCGCCTCTTTCACCAGCGCGGCGCCAGGCATGGTGCCCTTATTGAAGAACTGCGTGGATTCGACCTTGACCTGCTCGCTGTAGGCCGGCAGCGCCTGCTGGCGAATGCAGGACGCGATGGCCGGGTGCAGGATCTCCGCCGCGCGGTTGAGCGGCGAGCCCACCAGGATCTTCTCCGGATTGAACAGGTTGACCATGATCGCCAGAATGCGCCCCACGCTGTGGCCGACGCCGAGAATGATGTCCCGCGCCAGCTGATCGCCCGCCAGCGCGGCGTCGCACAGCGATTCAACGGTCAGCGGCGCGCCGTGCAGGCTGGAGCTCATCGAACCGCTCAGCCGCTGCTGGGCGATCTCCAGGATGTTCTCGATGCTGGCTACGGTTTCAAGGCAGCCGTGGTTGCCGCAATAGCAGCGTTTGCCGTACGGATCGACCTGGGTGTGGCCGATCTCCACCACGCTGTGGCTGCCGGCGTGCAGCACGTGGCCGCCGGTGATCACCCCGGCGCCGACGTTGTGGTCGATCACCACCTGAATCACGTTCTGGCTGCCGCGCGAGGCGCCATACAGCGCCTCGGCCATGGTCCAGGCGCTGATGTCATGCTGCAGGTAAACCGGCAGGCCGGTGCGGGTTTCCAGCGCCGGGCCGAGCGGCATCTCCAGCACGTCGTAAAACGGCATGCGGTGCACCACGCCGGACTGCACGTCGATCATGCCCGGCAGCGTGATGGCGATCGCCGTCAGCCGCTCCAGCTTGCTTTGGTGGCGGATAAAGAATTGGTCGACTTCGGTCAGGATGCGTTTCAGCAGCGGTTCAGGGTGTTCGGCCGCCAGCGGCAGCAACTCTTCCACCACCAGTTTGCTGCTGAGATCGCGCAGCGCCAGCGTGATGCTGCCGCGGCTGATACGGGCGGAAAGGTAATGCCAAGCCTCGGTGTCCAGCACCAGCCCCACCGCCGGGCGGCCCCGGCTGCCGATTTCCTGGTACTCGGTTTCCTTGACCAGATGGGCTTCCAGCAGTTCGCGCACGATCTTGGTGATGCTGGCGGGCGCCAGCTGTGCGCGTTTTGACAGTTCGATACGCGAAATCGGGCCCAGCTGATCGATTAGCCGATAAACCGCCCCCGCATTGGTCTGCTTGATTTGATCGATATGCCCAGGCTGCCCAACCGCAATCACAAACCGGCTCCTACTATTTTTCGCGCTTCTAAATAAAGACTAGGGGTTATGGTGGGGCTTTTGTCATACAGCGTCAACTATTTGATTCGTTATGTGATTTGCTGCACAAATTCCTCGCAATTTCAGCGTGAATTGATTTTTATTTGCCCAACCTCAACGTCATTTCAGCATCAACGCCATCAGCGCCTGCGCCGCGGCGGTCAGCGGCCGGCGGCGGTGATGAACCAGCCAAACTTCGGTGGTGGCGTCCGGCTCCGCCAGCGGCAAATAGCGCACGCCGTCCACCCGCACTCGGGCGAATGACGCTGGCAAAATCGACACCCCCAACCCGGCGGAGACCAGCCCGATGATGGTCATCGCTTCCCCCACTTCCTGGGTGATATAGGGAGTAATGCCGGCCTTGCCGAGCAGCAGCAGAATTTCGTCATACAGCGCGGTGCCCACTTCGCGCGAGAAGAACACGAACGGCTCCTGCGCCAGGTGTTGAAAACGCAGCGCGCCGCCGGGCGTTTCCGCCAGCGGATGCCCCTCCGGCACCACCGCCACCAGCGGTTCGCGCAGCAACAGCTGATAGTGCAGCGCTTCCGGCAGCCGCGTGTTGCGCATCACCCCCAGATCCAGCTCACCGTTCAGCAGCGGTTCGATCTGCTGTTTGGTGTTGATTTCGCGCATTTTGATATGCACCTGCGGGGACTGCTGACGAAAGGTGCGCAGGCTGCGCGCCACCACGCCGATAAAGGGCGCGGAAGAGGTAAAGCCGATGGTCATTTCCCCCAGTTCGCCACGATCCAGACGCGCCGCCTTTTCCGCCGCGCGCCCGACCTGATCGAGCACCTGGTAGGCTTCTTTGAGGAACATTTCCCCGGCCTGGGTCAAACTGACGTTGCGGTTGTTGCGCGCCAGCAGCCGCGCGCCGACCATCTCTTCCAGCGCCTGGATTTGCTGGCTGAGCGGTGGCTGGGAGATCCGCAACCGCTCGGCGGCACGGCCAAAATGCAGCTCTTCCGCCACGGCAATAAAGTAACGCAGGTGTCTCAGTTCGATATTCATATTTAAAACATCTTAATTTGAATTATTAATATATTAGACAAAAAATTCGCCACTCCCTATCATTTTGTTATCTGCAAAGTGTCTGTTTATCTCCCCGAAGTTCGGTAAGGAAACGCTGTGACAACCCCTGTGCGTTCTGCGGCCGTGATGCCGTCGACGCTGGCCGCCAACGATGACGCGGCCGCTGCGCCAAAAGTAAAACGCTCCACCCTCAACAACAAACTCCCCTATATCGAACGCGGCACGCCGCAGTTTATGCGCGTAACGCTGGCGCTGTTTTCCGCCGGGCTGGCAACCTTCGCGCTGCTCTACTGCGTGCAGCCGATCCTGCCGGTGCTGTCGCAAGACTTCGGCGTATCGCCGGCGGAAAGCAGCCTGTCGCTTTCGGTCTCTACCGGCCTGCTGGCGATCGGCCTGATGTTCACCGGGCCGCTGTCAGACGCCATCGGCCGTAAATCGGTGATGGTGGTAGCGCTGCTGCTGGCGGCGGTCTGCACGCTGATCTGCGCCTTTATGACCAGCTGGCACGGCATTTTGCTGATGCGCGCGCTGATCGGCCTGTCGCTGAGCGGCGTGGCGGCGGTCGGCATGACCTATCTCAGCGAAGAGATCCATCCCAGCTTCGTCGCCTTCTCGATGGGGCTATACATCAGCGGCAACTCGATCGGCGGCATGAGCGGTCGCCTGGTGACCGGGGTATTGACCGACTTCTTCTCCTGGCGCGTATCGCTCGGGGTCATCGGCCTGTTCGCCCTCGCCGCCGCCTGCATGTTCTGGCGTATCCTGCCTGCCTCGCGGCATTTTCGCGCCAGCTCGCTGCGCCCGCGCACCCTGCTGATCAACTTCAAGCTGCATTGGCACGATAAGGGCTTGCCGCTGCTGTTCGCGGAAGGTTTCCTGCTGATGGGCAGCTTCGTCACCCTGTTCAACTATATCGGCTATCGCCTGCTGGCGGATCCTTACCACCTGAGCCAGGCGATTGTCGGCCTGCTGTCGGTGGTGTACCTCACCGGTTCCTACAGCTCGCCCAAGGCCGGCGCGCTCACCTCACGCTTCGGACGTGGCCCGGTGCTGCTGGCGTCAATCGTGATTATGCTGATCGGGATCCTGATTACCGCGCTACCGCAGGTGCCGGCGATCTTTATCGGCATGATGCTGTTCACCGCCGGTTTCTTCGCCGCCCACTCGGTGGCCAGCAGCTGGATTGGCCGCCGTGCGCGCCGCGCCAAAGGCCAGGCGTCGTCGCTGTATCTGTTCTGCTATTACGTCGGCTCCAGCGTGGCCGGCACCCTCGGCGGCGTGTTCTGGCACAGCTTCGGCTGGAATGGCGTAGCGGCGTTTATCAGCCTGATGCTGTTGCTGGCGCTGCTGGTGGTGCATTACCTGAAACGCCTGCCGGAAGCCGCTCGTCTTTGAAAAGAAAAAGCCGCGGCGATTTGCCGCGGCTCGTCCTGCCAGTGCCTGTGATTATTGACCGGTTTTCCAGCGGGTGCGCAGGTACTCCACGGCCTTATCCGTTTGCGGCTCGGTCAGATAGCGTTGCCGGAACAGGATGGTTCCCCCCATCCCCGGCAGGCTCTCGTTGAGATCCAACTGCCTTTTCAGCTCGGGAACGCCGCCATCGACGGTCCAGGCCGGCTCGCTGGCCGATGGCGTGCCCACTTTATACAGCGCCACCCCGGCATAGAGCCGAACCGGCGTGCCTTTCACCACCTCGGCCCACCAGTTGGCCAGCACGTCGTAGCGGACAATTTCACGATCAAAAGGCCAATACAGCTGTGGTGCGATATAGTCGAGCAGCCCCAGTTTTACCCACTGGCGCGTATCGGCATAGGCCGTATCGTACGATGGCGCCCCTGCCCGCGTCGCCGAGCCGGCAGGATCGTCCGCTTGGTTTCGCCATACGCCCGCCGGGCTGACGCCAAACGCAACCGCGGGTTTCAACGCTTTGACGGTGGCTGAAACCTGTTTTATCAATTGCAGCGTGTTGTCCCTGCGCCAGGCGGCTTTGTCTGCAAACCCTTTGCCGTAGGCGCGATACGTCTTCCCATCATCCAGCGGCGATTGCGGCGTTTCGTAATAGAAATAATCGTCAAATTGAATGCCATCGACATCATAGTTTTTGACTATTTCAGCCACTACGCCAGTGATCCAGTTGCGCACGTCGGGTAAGCCAGGATCGAGCACGAAGCGGTCGTTGGCCGTGCGGATCCAGTCAGGATGCAGCGCATAGACGCTGGCCGGTGGGGACTGCAACGTCTGATTAAGTGCATCAATCGTTTGCTGTAGGGTATTCATGGAAACCCGATAAGGGTTCAGCCAGGCGTGGACCTTGATACCGCGCCGGTGCGCTTCTTGCAGCATAAAGGCCAGCGGATCATAACCCGGATCCTGGCCCACGGTGCCGGTCAAGACCTCAGACCAAGGCAAGATGTCAGAACGCCACAGGGCCGTTCCGTCCGGTTTAACCTGAAAATACACTGTGTTAATCCCGGTTTTCACCATGTCGTCCAGCGCATCCGTCAGCCCCTGCTGCTGCAGGCGCACCCGCTCTTGCGCCGTTTCCGCTTTCAGGGAGGCCGCCGGCGGCCAGTCCAAGCCAATGACCGTGGCCAGCCAGATGCCCCGCATCGGTGTAACCGGCGGTGTCGGCTGTGCAGGTTTCTCCGGTTCGGGGGGCTTGGCGCATCCGCTCACGCCCAGCATGGCGGCCATCAACAGCCATCCGCCTAGTTTTGTTGCGCCTGTCGGCATAAATATTCTCCTTCCGTGAGTGACGGTTATCCCATGTCGTTTCGTGCAGAGCAAGAAACCGCCCGCTTTCTCAACGCGAGAAAGCTGCCGGCGTCGCCCTTTCTGACGACGCCGGTACTTGTCCCATTACCAGCTCAGCCCGGTCCCGCGAGGGAATGCGATCTTGCCCGTGTTGGTCTCCACATCGTAGTCATGCCAGGTGTTGACCGGCAGTTTTCCGTGCGGTGTGATTTTTCCCGTCAGCACCTGTGCCAGAGATATCATCGAGGGACCGCGCCACACGCCGCTGTCATACCCGTAGTAAGAATAGGTGGCGACGGCCGCCTCCACGTCTGCGGCATAGTTCACGATATCGTAAGGTGCGCGCAGTGAGAGGTGAACGCGCTTTTTCCCCTGTTCGGCGGCGTATTTCAACCAGCCCGGATAAGGGATGCTGTCATTACTCGCTCCGGTTGCGGAGGTAATGACCCCATCCTGTTCAGCAGGCGTAAAGCGGGTCGAAAGCGTGCCGAGCAGGAACACGTCGCAATCGGCAATATGCGCCCTGACCTGAGCATCGCTCAGTTCCGTTTCCTTCGCGGCAACGACGTTCTGGTAGCCTTCCTGTGCCATCACGTTAGCGATGCCTTTGGCCTGCTCACCCCACGGGGTCAGGATAAAATAGCGCAGCGCTTTGTCTTTCAACGGCAGCAGGCTGTGACGGTTGATAACCACGGTAATGGAGCGATCGGCAATGCGCTTTTCCAGCTTGTGCGCTGACAACGCGACGTCGTTGGAACAAGGTTTATCGCTATGCCCCATCAAGCCATGGCGTAATTTCAGGCGCAAAATGCGCTCGACCGAGGCATCGATATCAGCCTCGCTGAGATGCCCCGTTTTCACCCTTTCCGCAAGATAACGAATCAGGTCCGGCAGCAGGTTAGCCTGGGCCGGCGAAGCGATGCTGACAGGCATCAGGGCGATATCCACCCCGGCGGCAAAGACGTTTTCAGCCGCCCCCTGTTGGGTGAAGTGCTCAGCAATCGCGCCCATATCCAGCGCGTCTGAAATCGTTACGCCGGCATACCCCAACTCATTGCGCAGAATCTGTGTCTGAATTTCATGCGACATGGTGGCCGGCACCGTGATTTTTTCGCCGCTGCGGGTAGCGATCTGGCGGTTGTCCAGAGCCGGATACTGAATATGCGCGGTCATGACCATGTCCGGCGCCGCGCAGCGATCGATAGCTTGCTTATAGGGGGCGATATCGATGGCAAAAGCCTCTTCCCGCGTGCGATCGACGCGCGGCAAACCGGTATGCGAGTCGGTGGAGGTGCTGCCATGGCCAGGGAAGTGTTTGTAAGCGGTGATCAGCCCTTGCTGCTTCATCCCCGCCACTATTTTCTCGGCCAGGCGGGACACGGTGTTCTTATCATCGCTGAAGGCGCGAACGTTAATCACCGGGTTGAACGGGTTGGTGTTGACGTCCACGACCGGGGCAAAGTTGGTATTGATATGCAACGCGCGCATATCCTGGGCCATCAGCTTGCCCTGTTCAACGGCGAGCTGTTTATCCGCACCGCCCTCAATCGCCGCCGCCAGCGCCATATTGCCGGGGAATGAGGCATAGTCGCCGCGCGGCAGCCGGAAAACGTTACCGCCCTCATTATCCGTGCCGATAAACAGGCGAATGCCGGCGTGCGTTTTCATCGCGGCATACCAGGCCGTCAACGTTTTGATCTGCTGCTTGTCTTTAAGATTATTGGCGAACAGGATCACCCCGCCCACGTGGTTATCGGCGATCAGCTTGCCAATGGCTTCATCGGGAACAGTCATATCCTGATTGCTGCTACCGTTCCGATCCCAGTAGCGAAAATCCAGCATGATTTTTTGCCCGATCTTCTCTTCCAGCGTCATGTTTTTGACTTTCTGTTTAATATCCACAGTAAACCTCCTGTTAAAGCACCCGTTAATGACAGAAGAAAAGATAACCCCAAGGGCTCATAGCGTCCTGCCATTCTGTTTGTTCCAGCGATTGGACAACGGCAAACGAGAAATGGACTAAACAAAAAATAAACGAGCGGGAAAAAATTCATCCATGAATCAAAACCATAAGAAGACCAGGTTTATTTTCGACAATCACGCTTACCCGCATGTGTGGCAGACGAGCGAGAGAATTCCCCCTGCTACCCGCCCTATTTCCCCCTGGTAAGCCGGGCGGGCAGTTAAGCCGAGTATTTCCCCATCGCCGATGTTGCCCCCAGCCTGCTACTCTCCTATAGTATGTTGTAACTAAAATAGGAGCGTACGATGAGCAGATACGATGTGATTGGCCGAATGAATGCCTGCTTTGTCGAGCTAGAGCAGGCGCTGGGCGCATTGCAGCAGCAGATCACCCCGCTGCGCTTGCTGGCAGCGCGGGTGTTCAGCCTGCCGGAGGTTGAAAAAGGCCAGGAACATCAGGCTATCTCGCATATCGCGGTCGAACAGCATGTGGGACAAGCGGCGCGCGATCTGGCGCTGGAGCATTATCAGCGGCTGTTCATCCACCATAACCGGGAGAATGTCAGCAGCAAGGCCGCCGTGCGGCTGCCCGGCGTTATCTGTCTGGCGGTGGAGCAACCGGAATATCTGACGCTGCAGGCGCAGCTGGCGCTGGTCAACCGCCTGAAGGGCGAACTGGAGCAGATTATCACCGTCGATTCCGGTCTGGCGCCGGAGCAGCGTTTCGAGTTCGTACACACCCATCTGCACGGGCTGATTACCCTCAGCGCCTACCGCACCCTCACCGCCCTGACCAACCCCGACTCGGTGCGCTTCGGCTGGGCCAACAAGCACATCATCAAAAACGTCAAGCGGGACGACATCCTGGCGCAGCTGGAGAAAAGCCTGAAAGCCGGCCGCGCGGTGCCGCCGCACAGCCGTGAACAGTGGGCCACCCTGGTCAGCCGCGAAATAGACGATGTCAGCCGTCTGCCGCAGCACGCGACGCTGAAAATCAAGCGGCCGGTCAAAGTGCAGCCGATCGCCCGCGTGTGGTATCAGCAGCAGCAAAAGCAGGTGCAGCACCCCTGCCCGCTGCCGCTGATCGCCCTGTGTCAGGTAGAGAGCGGCGCCGCAGTGCCGAAGATTGGCGAGCTGCTCAACTACGACGTTGACGCGGTGAAACACCGTTACAAACCCGACGCCCGACCGCTGCGGCTGCTGGTGCCGCGCTTGCACCTGTATGCCGATGACGCTACTCGCTGAGGGCATATACCCGCAGGCGATGGCCGTCCGGATCCCGTGCGACGAAGGTGTAACCGAATTCCATCTCGGTCGGCGTTTGCTCGATAGGCAGCCCGAGTTCGCGCCACTGGTTATAGCGCGCTTCGACCTCTTGCGGATCCTGGCACAAGAAGCCCAGCTCACCGCCGCCGCCGGTCAACGTGGCAGCGGGTTTTACCCCCTGTTTGGCCCACATCCCCAGCTTGAAGCCGTTGTTGAGCACAAACAGGGCGAAGCCGGGAGAAAGCTCTACCGGCGCCTGTCCCAGTAAACGTTGATAAAAGGCGGCACTGTTCAGCGGGTTGTCGACGTAAAGCAGGGTCATGCTGGGAAGGGTCATCGGTCTGTCCTCTGGATGATGGGAACCGGCCGGTTCCCGATAGGCACAGACTAAGGCGCGCGACTGACAGTTTATGGCAGC
This sequence comes from Serratia sp. PF-27, assembly GCF_030053255.1. Classification (NCBI taxonomy): domain Bacteria; kingdom Pseudomonadati; phylum Pseudomonadota; class Gammaproteobacteria; order Enterobacterales; family Yersiniaceae; genus Serratia; species Serratia sp. PF-27. Next base: position 237,191 of record NZ_JASGBT010000015.1, on the reverse strand, counting down.
AGCGTGCCGCTATTGCTCCGCAATGCCCTCGCAGAGGCGCCACTCTTTCAGCAGCCGCCGCCGTCCGCGCGGATAGCGCGGTTCCAACGGCGTGGCGGCCTGGATGCGATCGAGGCGAAAATGACGAAAGGCCTGGCGCAGCTCGCACCAGGCGACCAACATCTGGAACTGGTCGAAAAAACCCAGTGCAAAGGGCCACAACAGGCGTTCGCTGCGCTGCCCCGCCAGGTCAAGATAGTCGATATGCAGCTTGCGCTCGCGGCGGATGGTGTCACGGATCAGCACCCGCAGCTCATCCGCCACCGGCGGCGCCTGAACCGGCGCTATCAACAGCGTGTTGGCCTCAAGCTCCTCCCGCAGTGCCGGCGGCAGCACGTCGGCGATCTTGGCCAGCGCCTGGCCCGCCGCACTCGCCAGCTGACTGTCGCCGTGGCGGCTGACCCAGCGCATCCCCAGCACCAGTGCTTCTGTCTCCGCCTGCGAGAACATCAGCGGCGGTAGCATGAAGCCGGGGCGCAGCACATAACCGACGCCCGCCTCGCCGGCGATCTCCGCCCCCTGCTGCTGCAGCGTGGCGATATCGCGGTACAGCGTGCGCATGCTGATGCCCAGCGTCTGCGCCAGCGCATGGCCCGCTACAGGATAACGGTGGCTACGCAACAGCTGCATCAGATCGAGTAAACGTTGTGCGCGCGACATATCACGGCTCCCTGCATAACGCGGTTTGGACAAAATCGGCAAAGGCCCGCGCCTTGGCCGAAACGAAATGGCCGCCGGGGAACACCGCCCACAGCGCCAGCGGCGGCAGTTGCCAGTCCGCTAAGGCCGCAATCGCCGCCCCGCTTTGCAGCTCGTTGCGAAACATGCCTTCGCTGGCGACGGTAGCACCGAAGTCCGCCATCACCAGCTCGCGCACGCACTCCGCCGCGTTGACCCGCATGCGCCCTGGCAGCCGCAGCGTGCGCTGTTCCTCTCCACGGCTGAAGCGCCACTGCTCGCCGCCGCCACGGTGATGGTAAATCACCATCTCATGCTGCAACAGATCTTCCGGCCGCTGCGGCATACCGGCAGCGGCAAAATAGCCGGGCGTGCCGATCACGCATTGCTTTACCTCACCCAGCTTGCGGGCGGTAAAGCCGGAATCCTCCAATTCGCCAATACACAGGGCAATATCGATGCCCTCTTCAATCAGCGACAAATTGCCGTCATCCAGCAGCAGATCGACGTTCAACCGCGGATTGGCGCGCATAAACGCCGTCAAATCAGGCAAGGGAACGATGCGGGCGAACACCGCCGCCGAAGCGACCCGAAGCCGGCCGCTCAGGGTCTCGCCAGCGCTCTGCACCAGCGCTTCGGTCTCCGCCAGCTCGTTAAGGATACGTCGGGTGCGTTGATACAGCTGCTGTCCCGCATCCGTCGGCTGCAGGCCGTGGGTCGAGCGCAGCATCAGGCGCGTGCCGAGCTGCTGTTCCAGCCGCGCCACCGCTTTTGAGACCGCCGGCTGCCCCACATGCAGCCGCCGCGCTGCCGCGGTAAAGGAACCGCTCTCGTAAACGCAGGCATAGGTTTCGTAATCGGCAAATTTACCCATGACATTCCTTGATGGAATAACGGTTAGCATTTATTGCAGTCTACACGCGCCATTTAGGAATGGGCAAGATGAGCGCTCCCCCTCATTCCCATCAGGAGAACGCATGACACTGCAAGACAAACTCGATGCCTTCAAAGTGGCATTCGAAACCGACCAACTGCCGTTCAAACTCGCGGCGCAAGATCACGCGCTGATGCGTGAGGCGACCCAGGCGCAGATCGCGTCGGGCATTACCGAATGCGCGCTGACGGTCGGCGACGCCGCGCCCGGCTTTATCCTACCGGACAGCGAAAACCGGCCATGCTCTTCCGCGGCGCTGTTGGCGAAGGGCCCACTGGTCATCAGTTTCTATCGCGGGGTCTGGTGCCCTTACTGTACGCTCGATCTGCAGGCGCTGCAGGCCGCACTCCCCGCCATCACGCATCACGGCGCGCAGCTCGTGGCCATTTCACCGCAGAGCGCGGTGCATAACCGCCAGGCCGCGCGCGATCACGATCTCACCTTTCCGCTGCTCAGCGATGCAGGCAATCGCCTGGCGGCTCAATTCGGCCTGCGTTACCGCCTGCCGGACGCGCTGATCGCCCTGTATCAACAGCGGCTCGGCCTCGATCTGGCGCAGTTCAACCAGGATGACAGCTGGACGCTGCCGCTGCCGGCGCGGTTCGTCATTACTCCCGATGGCCGTATTGTCTACGCCGAAGCGCACGCCGATTACACCCGGCGGCCGGAGCCGCAGGCGCTGTTGTCGGTGCTGGAAGGATTAGCATGAAAAGACGGGGCGCAACCGCGCCCCGTTAAGAGATGGTGATGAACGCGGTTACTTCTGCATGCTGCCGACCATCGCCTCCGGGCGTACCCATTCATCGAACTGCGCTTCGGTCAGATAGCCGAGCTTCAGCGCCGCGGCTTTCAGCGTCAGCCCTTCCTTGTGCGCTTTCTTGGCGATTTCCGCCGCTTTGTCATAACCGATATGGGTGTTGAGCGCCGTCACCAGCATCAGCGATTCATTCAGCAACTGGGTGATGCGATCGCGGTTCGGTTCGATGCCCACCGCGCAGTGCTCGTTAAAGCCCTGCATGCCGTCGGCCAGCAGGCGAATCGACTGCAGGTAGTTGTGGATCACCATCGGGCGAAACACGTTCAGCTCGAAGTTGCCGGAAGCCCCGCCGATGTTCACCGCCACGTCGTTGCCCAGCACCTGCGCGCACAGCATGGTCATCGCTTCGCACTGGGTCGGGTTGACCTTGCCCGGCATGATGGAGCTGCCCGGCTCGTTCTCCGGGATCGAGATCTCGCCGATGCCGCAGCGCGGGCCAGACGCCAGCCAGCGCACGTCGTTGGCGATCTTCATCAGCGAAGCCGCCAGCCCTTTCAGCGCGCCATGCCCTTGCACCAACGCATCGCAGGTCGCCAGCGCTTCGAACTTGTTCGGCGCGGTGACGAACGGCTGATGGGTCAATTCCGCCAGCGCTTTAGCGACGCGCACCGCGTACTCCGGATGGGTATTCAGGCCGGTGCCGACCGCCGTGCCGCCCAGCGCCAGCTCGGCGATGTGCGGAATACTGTCCTCGATGTGTTTCAGATTGTGCGCCAGCATCGCCGCCCAGCCAGAGATTTCCTGCCCCAGGGTCAGCGGCGTGGCGTCCTGCAGGTGGGTGCGGCCGATTTTAACGATGTCGCGGTAGGCTTCGGCCTTGTCGCTCAGCGTCTTGTGCAGCACTTTCAGCTCGGGGATCAGGTGCTCGCGCAGCGCAATCACCGCCGCCACGTGCATCGCGGTGGGAAACACGTCGTTGGAGCTCTGGCTTTTATTGACGTCGTCGTTCGGATGCACCTTGCGCTCTTCACCGCGCACGCCGCCCAGTAGCTCGCTGGCGCGATTGGCCAACACTTCGTTCATGTTCATGTTGGTCTGGGTACCGGAGCCGGTTTGCCAGATGGACAGCGGGAACTGGTCAGCATGACGATCCGCCAGCACTTCGTCGGCGGCGTTGATGATGGCGGCACCCCGCTCGGCCGGCAGCAGCCCCAGATCCACGTTCACCTGCGCGGCGGCGCGCTTGGTCAACGCCAGCGCGTGGATCAGCGCGGTCGGCATCTTTTCGGAGGAAATACGGAAATGCGCCAACGAACGCTGGGTTTGCGCGCCCCACAGCTTGTCGGCCGCGACTTCGATGGGGCCCATAGAGTCTTTTTCGATACGAACGCCTGCCATCATGATCTCCTTAGCATAATTCCTAAAATTGTAGGGTTAGGCCGACGCGCTACCCCCCCGTCGGCATGCACTCCCAGTATAGTGACATAATAACTATTCGCATTAAGAGAGTTATCTCACAGCACGTTTCATCTCTTTTACCCATCAATGACGCGGTTATTTTCCGCCGGTTAATCCGCGCCGAAATAAACGGCCGGAAATGAGTCCGGAGAATAAAAATGTGGGTAGCCATTAACGCGGATGACGCGAATTAAAATTATTGATGCGTTGCGCCTGTAAATGATTGAGCTCATCGATACGTTGTTGCTGCAGATGATTGATCTCGTCATAGGCGTCCTGCCGTTCATTATGCCGATACGCCCCGGTCGCCACCGCGCCGGCGGTAAGTGCCAGCGGGTGCGCCACGGGTGCGATCGCGGTGGGAACCGCTACCGGCGCGGGTGCAACGACGATCGGTGCCGGCGCGATCACCACGGCGCGCGGAGCCGCGTAGGGATAGGCGACAATCACCGCCGCCTGAGCTGCGCCGGTGCAAAAGCCCAACAACAACAACAACAGTTTTTTCATGCAACAGACCTCTTGTTTCGTTAAATCGACTCGTTGGCCGTTACGGTAAAGGGGTCTGACGCGCCGGTTTAAGCTCGGCGTGTGATCGCCCGGCGCAGCGCGAGAATAATAATAAGGGAATGGCTCAGACGGTAAAAAATAAATTCAGCCGACATAGTTTGACATGCTGAAGAATAAATAATGACGCAGGATAAGCGGGCTATCGGCAATAACCCATTCTCCCAAAGAATAATCTTGCGACGGATTTTCTGGGCCGCGTTGAGACCTGCGCACCAATTGAGACGCCGATCGTTATCACGCTATACTTTGGCCCCGTTGCCGGGCGCGACGTTATCCGGCGATGTTTTGATCGCGCCCATGATTTTTCCTGCCGACGCGAGGGTATGATGGTCGTCGGCATAGATTGAGTTAACCGTATAAAATCAGAAGGTTAATTGCCAATAGTGCGGCAATGACGCAGAAGGACGTTTATCGACATGCAAAAAATGACCAACGCGGTACAGAATTACGCTTGGGGCAGCCACGACGCGCTGACCCGTCTTTACGGCATCGCCAACCCGGATAATCAGCCGATGGCCGAACTGTGGATGGGCGCCCATCCCAAGAGCCCTTCCCGCGTGCCGGGCGCCGACGGTGAACTGCGTTCGCTGCGCGATCTGATCGACGAAGACCAGTCAAAACAGCTGGGCGCCAACGTCGCCAGCCGTTTTGGCGAGTTGCCGTTCCTGTTTAAAGTGCTGTGCGCCGATCAGCCGCTGTCGATCCAGGTCCACCCGAGCAAAGCGGCGGCCGAGGTCGGCTTCGCGAAAGAGAACGCCGCCGGCATCCCGCTGAGCGCCGCCGAACGCAACTACAAAGATCCCAATCACAAGCCCGAGCTGGTGTTCGCGCTGACGCCGTTCCTGGCGATGAACGGTTTTCGTGAATTGGCCGATATCGTTTCCCTGCTGCAACCTATCGCCGGCGCGCACCACGATATCGCCGCCTTCCTGCAGCAGCCGGACACCGCCCATCTGTCTACCCTGTTCGCCAGCCTGTTGACGATGAGCGGCGAGCAGAAGTCGCTGGCACTCGGCGTGCTGAAAGCCGCGCTCAACAACCAGCAGGGTGAACCCTGGGATACCGTGCGGTTCATCGCCGGTTTCTATCCGGACGACAGCGGCCTGTTCTCACCGCTGCTGCTGAACGTGGTGCAGCTCGCGCCGGGCGAAGCGATGTTCCTGTATGCCGAAACGCCGCACGCCTACCTGAAAGGCGTGGCGCTGGAAGTGATGGCCAACTCGGATAACGTGCTGCGTGCCGGCCTGACGCCGAAATTTATCGACGTGCCCGAGCTGCTGGCCAACCTGCAGTTTCGCCCGCAGCCGGCTTCCGGCCTGCTGACCCAACCGGAGCGGCGCGGCAACGAGCTGTTCTTCCCGATCCCGGTGGAAGATTTCGCCTTCTCACTGCACGATTTGACCGCCGCGCCGCAGGCGCTGGCACAGCGGAGCGCGGCTATCGTGTTCTGCGTCAGCGGCGAAGCAACGCTGGAAAAATCCGGGCAGCGCCTGACGCTCAAACCGGGTGAATCCTGCTTTATCGGCGCCTTCGAATCCCCGGTCAACGTCAGCGGCAGCGGCCGCATCGCCCGGGTTTATAACCAACTGGCCTAACCGTTGATAAATTTCAGCAAATTGCTTGCTGAAAGCGAGAGCTGCCCCCACAATTGAACGCCTGCGGGCGTTTTTTGGCGGCCCCTATTTGCCCCTCCCACGCAACGGAGGGTGATAAGAAAAAAGGATGAAACAGAGCTATGAAAAAATCGTTAGTCGCTGTCAGCGTCATTGTCGTTCTTGGCGCAGCATGGACCGGGGCATCCTGGTACACCGGGAAACAGATCGAGCAGCACATGGGCGAAGTCGTCGACAACGCCAACGGCCAACTGAAAGCCTACCTGCCGAAAGCCGGCGTCAAGCTGAGCTATGAAAATTACCAGCGCGGCCTGTTCAGCAGTAAAGTGCGTTATGTGCTGCGTTCCGACGGCACGGATACCAGTGAAAACGCGGCGCTGAAAGCCGGTGAAGAAGTGGCGTTCCTGGAAACCATCGATCACGGTCCGTTCCCGTTCGCGCAGCTGAAAAAATTCAACCTGCTGCCGAGCATGGCGTCGGTGCATACCGAGCTGGAAAACACCCCGGCGGTGAAAGGCCTGTTTGAAACCACCAAAGGCAAATCGCTGTTTACCGCCGATTCGCGCATCTCGTACAGCGGCGATACCGCGTCCACCATCGACTTTATCCCACTGGACTACCAGAAGGATAAATCTTCGTTGAAATTCAGCGGCGCCACCATTGACGCCGACGTGTCCCGCGATCTGAAAAAATTCGCGCTGGACGCCAATAGCGACACTATCGTGTTCGCCAGCCCGAACGAATTCGGCCAAAACGAGCAGATCACCTTCCAGGGCTTCAACCTGAAAGGCAACAGCAACGAAAGCAAGTTCGGCGTGAAGCTCGGCGATCAGACGATGACCCTGAAACAGTTCAAACTGACGATCGACGGTAAAGACACCGTGGCGTTGGACGGTTTCAATCTGGTGAGCAAGTTCGGCGAGCAAGGCAGCAGCAACATCGGCGGCCAGATCGATTACACCATGGACGCGCTCAAGGTGCAGGGCAACGACTTCGGCGCCGGTAAACTGACGCTGAAAATCGACAACGTCGACGGCAAGGCGCTGAAAGACTTCTCCGACAGCTACAACCGCCAAACCATGGCGCTGCTGCAGCAGGGCGAGAACCTGGATCCGGACGTCTACGAACAGCAGACCTCCGAGATGCTGCAAAAGAACCTGCCGATGCTGCTGAAAGGCAACCCAAGCCTCAGCATCGCCCCGCTGAGCTGGAAAAACAGCAAGGGTGAGAGCCTCTTCACGCTGGATCTGGCGATGACCGATCCGAGCAAGGCCGCCTCCCCGGCACAGTCGCCGGATCAAGTGATCGCTCAGGCGGTCAAAAAGCTGGATCTCAGCCTGACCATTCCAGAAGCGATGGCCACCGAAGTGACCGCGAAGACCGCTCTGTTGCAGGGTTACAATGAGGAAGACGCGCAGAAATTGGCGCAGCAGCAAGTGCAGGGCCTGGCGGCCATGGGCCAGATGTTCAAGCTGACCACCCAGAAAGACGGCGTGATCGCGAGCCAGTTCCACTACGCTGACAATCAGGTTGACCTGAACGGCAACAAGATGTCGCTGCAGGAGTTCATCGGCCAGTTCGCCATGCTGGGCGCCCCGGCGGAAGACGCTGAACCGGCGCAGGAAGCGGAACCCGCTCCGGCACCGGCGCAGTAATCGCCTGAAAGCCTGACAAGGGCCCCCTGCGGGGCCCTTTTTATTTACCCCTGCAGCGCCGCATACACCGCATCGCGGATCTGCTGCGGATAGCGGCCGCACATGCCCTCAAACGCGGTGTTGGTCAGTATCACCACGCTCAGCTGCGCCTGTGGATCAAAGAACCAGCTGTGGCCATAAACGCCGCCCCAGGTCAGCGTGCCGACATGCTGCGGCGTCTGCGCCGCTTCTGCGTCCACCAGCAGCGCGCCGCCGAAACCAAATCCCCAGCCCGGCCCTTGCGTTTGCGCCTGCGCCCCCACATGCGGACTGCGCAGCAACGCCACCGTGTCCGGCTGCAAGATGCCCTGCCCGCCGCTGCGCAACGCTTCCACCAGCTGCAGCACATCGTCGGCATCGCCGACCATGCCCGCGCCGCCGGAAGGATAAGCCTCCGCGTTAAGCGCCCGCGCGGGTGAAAACAGCACCTCGCCCCCCGCCATCTCCTCCGGCAGCGCCACCCGCAGGCCTTCATGCATGCGCTGCGGCCCTTGCGGCGTGTTGTAATACGGCGTCGCCAGATTCGCGGCGTCCGTCGTATAAAACGCGGTATTGCCGAGCCCCAGCGGCCGCGCCACCCATTCGACAAACAGCTGCGGCAGCGGCATGCCCGTCACCCGCTCCAACACCGCGCCAAGCACGTCGATAGCCAGCGAATAATTGAAGCGCTCTCCCGGTTGCGACAGCAACGGTGCCTGCGCCAACAGCCGCAGGTTTTGCTCCAGCGTCAGCGTCGACAGCTCCACGCCGTCCTGGATCCCCAACTGATGGTAAACGCCTGCCGGCGGTTGGTTCAGCCGATAGTCCAGCCCGGCGGTATGACTCAGCAAATGACGGATCTTGATCGTCGGGCGCCGGCCATCCGCCAGCGCCGGGGTAAACCACGGCAGCCAGTCGCTGACCGCATCGTCCAGGCTCAGCTTGCCCCGTTCAATCAGGCGCAGCGCCGCCAGCGTGGTATAGGGTTTGGAAACCGACGACAGCCGAAACTGCGTTTCTCGCCGCATCGACCGCCGCGCTTCGCGATCGGCATAACCGGCCGCGCCGGCGTAACAAATCTCGCCCTGCCGCGCCACCAGCACCACGCTGCCTACGATGCGCCCTTCGGCCATCGCCTGTTGATCGATCGCCGCGATCCGTTCTGTTAACGCCCGTTGTGTTGCCGACATGATTTTTATCTCGCTGAGGGAAAGTAAAACCAGTCTAAAACGTTCGTCATAAATTAAAATAAGACATAATTTAATGAATCATTAAGCACAGGTTATTAATAGATGAGTTCACTCCTGCAACTGCTGCCCTATTTCGAAGCCGTCGCACGCCTGGGCAACTTTACCCGCGCAGCCAACCAACTGGGCGTCACGCCGCCGGCGGTGTCACAAAACATTCAGGCGCTGGAGAATCAGCTGGGGGTGCGCTTATTTCACCGCACCAGCCGCTCGGTGCGCCTCAGCGACGAGGGCCGGTTGTTCTATCAGAAGGTCTCGCCGGCCATGAGCCAGATCGACGTAGCGGCAGACGACGTGCGCACCCTGGGCGCACAGCCGGCGGGCCTGCTGCGCATCACGCTGCCGCAACTGGCCGCTTCGCTGCTGGTGATGCCGCATCTGGCGGAATTTCAACGGCGCTATCCCGAAGTACAGCTTGAGCTGTTTACCGAAGACCGCTTTTCCGATCTGGTGCTGGGCAGTTTCGATGCCGGCATTCGCATGCACGCGATGCTGCAAAAGGACATGATCGCCGTGCCAATCGACAACGGCCAGCGCCGGGTGCTGGTCGCCTCGCCCGACTATCTGACGCGCTGCGGCGTACCGGCCACGCCGGACGATCTGCCAGCTCACCACTGCCTGCGCTACCGCTTTCCCGGCAGCGGAAAAATGGAGCCCTGGTATTTCAGCCTGGGCGACGATGAACGCGCGCTGGACGTCAGCGGCAGTTTGATCTTTAACGAGGATCGGTTGATCAAGGATGCGGCATTGGCGGGCCTGGGTATCGCACAGCGTTTTCAGGGCACGGTGGTGCAAGAACTGGCGCAGGGGCAACTGGTGGAAGTGCTGCCGGAGTATGCCAGCGAGGCATCGGGATTTTTCATCTACTTTCCCGCCGGCAGGCATCTGCCGCTCAAGCTGCGCGCCTTTATCGATTACATGCGCGAGCGGCGTGAACGGCAGCATCGGTGGTAGGGGCGCCTCGCCGTCGCCCCTGAGCGTCAGTGCTTCTCCAGCGCCTGGATGATGTGGTAAGCCGCCTCGACGCGATCGTCATTCGGGAACCACTTGTTGGCCAACATCACCACGGCGATATTCTTCGCCGGGATAAACACCGCGTAGGTGGAGAAACCGCCGGTAGAGCCGGTTTTGTTATACCAGCCGGCGCGCAATTCCGGCTGCGGCGGCGTGATGGCGGTGGCCGGCGTGCCGTTCATGATCATCCCGGCGTTGTTGCCTTCAACCAAACGCGACAGCTTCACCGGATACGGGTAGTTCTCCCACATCAGATCCTGCGTGAACGCACCCGCCTTGTAATAACCGACGTGCGTGGCGGCCAGCGCCTCGCGCCACGGCTGCGCCACCGTCACCTGCTGCAGGTTGGCGTCCAGATAGCGAATCAGATCGCGGGCGTTGGACTTGATGCCGTAAGACTCGGCGTCCAGCGGGCCGGGGTTGACGCGCACCGGCTTATCGTCCTTGCTGTAGCCCTGCGCATAGTTGGCCATCTGCGCCGCCGGCACCTGAACGTAGGTGTGGCTCATGCCCAACGCCGGCAGCATCCCCTGTTCCATCGCCTGGATAAACGGCTGGTCGAGGCTCTTGGCGGCGATCATGCCCAGCATGCCGATGCCGAGGTTGGAATAGACGCGGTAGCTGCCCGCCGGGTGTTTCGGCTGCCAGGCCCGGTAGTACGCCATCAGTTGGGCGTTGTCGGTTACGTCATCCGGCACGAACAGCGGCAAACCGGAGGTATGCGTCGCCAGATTCAGCAGGCTGACGCCGTCGAAGGCGCTGCCGCGCAGCTCGGGCAGGTAGCGGCTGGCCGGGTCTTTAAACGACAGTTTGCCCTGCTGCTGCGCATAGACCGCCAGCGTCGCGGTGAAGGTTTTGCTCAGCGAGCCCACTTCGAACAGCGTCTGCTCGGTGATCGGTTTGCCGGTCTGCTTCGAGGCAACGCCATACGGGTAAATCTGCTGTTTGCCGTCGACCGACACGGCGATCGCCATGCCCGGCACGCCATATTTTTTCATCAGCGGCTGAATAACGGCGTCGATATCCTGCTGCTGCGCGGCGTGCGCGGTCGGCAGGATCAGTGCGGCGATCAGCGCGGCCGCCAGGCGGTTCATTTTCGTCATGATAGAAGCTCTTAGGTTGCAGGGCATCGGCCGCGGCCAAAAGTTTTTGTTGGCGTTATACACGGCGCTTTCCCTGATTGATGATGTCATTCCTTTACGGCTGCCGCGACGTTCTCAGCAGCCGCGCCAAATATCGGATTTTGCCGCCGGGTTGACAAGCGATAATAATTTCAGCCAGCATAAAGAAAAACTTATGGCTATCGACAATGCGCAATCGACTTCCCCTCAACGCCCTGCGGGCGTTCGAATCCTCCGCCCGCCACCTGAACTTCACCCGCGCCGGCCTGGAGCTGCGGGTGACCCAGGCCGCCATCAGCCAACAGGTGCGCATGCTGGAAGAACAGCTGGGCATCCAGCTGTTCCGCCGCCTGCCGCGCGGGCTCGATTTGACCGAAGAGGGTCAGGCGCTGCTGCCGGTGTTGAGCGACGCCTTCGACAGCATTGAGGCGGTGCTGCAGCAGTTCGAAGGCGGGCATTTCCACGAGGTGCTGACGGTGGCGGTGGTCGGCACCTTCGCCGTCGGCTGGCTGATGCCGAGGCTGGCGGCGTTCCGCACGGCGCACCCGTTTATCGATCTGCGGGTGCTAACCCACAACAATCTGGTCAATCTGTCGGCCGACGGTATGGATTTCGCCATCCGCTTCGGCGAAGGCCTCTGGCCCGCCACCTGCAATATTAAGCTGTTCGACGCGCCGCTGACGGTGCTCTGCCCGCCGACGGTCGCCGCGCGCCTGAGCACGCCGCAGGATCTGCAGCACGAGCAGCTGATGCGCACCTACCGCAAGGATGAATGGGAGCGCTGGTTCACGGCGGCGCAGGTGACGCCGTGGCGGATCAACGGCCCGGTGTTCGACTCGTCAAGGCTGATGGTGGAAGGCGCGATCCAGTGCGATGGCGTGGCGCTGGCGCCGGTCAGCATGTTCCGCCGCGAACTGGCCGCCGGCGCGCTGCAAAGGCCGTTTGCCACCGAGGCCGCGCTCGGCGCCTATTGGCTGACCCATTTGAAGTCGCGGGATCTGACGCCGGCGATGAAAACCTTTATCGGTTGGATCCGCCGGGAGGCGGAAGAGGAGCAGCGGCGGGACTAGGCGGAGCCGCGCCGGATCAGCGTCGGCGGCAGAATGACGTTCTGCGCCGGCAGGTCGGCGTCACCGATACGCTGCAGCAGGCGCGCAGCGGCGCTGCGCCCCACTTCCCGCGCCGAGCTGGAGACGAAGGTCAGCGGCGGTTCGGTCAGCTCGGCCTCCGGCACGTCGCCGAAACCGATCAGCGCTACCTGCCGACCGTAGTAGGCGTCGACCCCGTCCGAGCCGATGCTGCGGCCGCTGCGCGTCAGGCCAAAATAGGCGCCGAGCGCGACCGACGCCTTGTGGCAAACGATGGCGGTAATGTTCGGGTAGTGGCGCAGCAGCTGTTCCGCCGCTTCCGCCGCCTCACGCTGCCGGCAATCACACTCGACGATCCATTCGCTGCGAAACGGCAGACCGTACTGTACCAGCGTGGCGCAAAATCCGCCCAGCCGCTCGGCGCGCGTCAATGAGTCGCTCTGGCCGCCGAGGTAAGCAATTTGGCTGTGGCCGCGTTTGATCAAAAATTCGGTGGCCAGCTTGGCGGCCTGCATATTGTCCGGCCGCACCACGTCCACGCCCTCGAGACCGCTGGAGCGCGCCACGCACACCAGCGGCACGCTCTGCTCGGCCGCCTTTTCCTTCAGGCCCGCCGCCGCGCGGATGCCGCCCGCCAGCACGATGCCGTCAACGCCCTGCGCCAGCAGCGCGTCAAACGCCCGCTGCAAGCCTTGGCCATCGCGCCCGCTCTGGGTTAAAAACAGCAGCTTGTCGTGCGCCTCCAGCGCCTCGCTCAGCCCGGCGGTCATTTCGGCATAGAAGGGTTCGCAGATGTCGCGCAGAATAAGGCCAATCACTCCGGACTCCGCACCGCGCAGCGTCGCCGCCTGGCGATTGCGCACATAACCCAGCTGCTCTATCGCCTGATTGACCTTCTCGACGGTGGTCGGCGAAATGCGCCCCTTGCCGCTCAACACCAGGGAAACCGTGGTGACCGACACGCCCGCCTGCTGCGCCACATCGGTGATGGTGATTTTTTTGATGCTCATAGTCTCTGCGAACCCGTTCCTGGGCAACCCGCGCCGTAATGATCAAGGGTATACCGAATCCGTTAGCTCAGTAAAACGTTTTACTGCCTGCCGCATTGTCGCCAAAAACCGGGCGGCAGATTTGTGATTGGCGGCGCATTTTTGCTAGGTAAAACGTTTTATCTTCTTTTTACCTAATCAGAAGTCCCCTTTTTGCTCGTCTTTTCGCCAGGAGAAGTCGGTTATGTCAGCAGCCAACAAACCCAAAATCACCCTCTGGGAGTTCTTCCAGAGCCTGGGCAAAACCTTCATGTTGCCCGTCGCCTTGCTCTCTTTCTGCGGCATCATGCTGGGGATCGGCAGCTCGCTGAGCAGCCGCGACGTGATCACCCTGATGCCGTTTATCGGCCACCCGATCTTCCAGCTGATCTTTACCTGGATGAGCAAGGTAGGCTCCTTCGCCTTCAGCTTCCTGCCGGTGATGTTCGCCATCGCCATTCCACTGGGCATGGCGCGTGAGAACAAAGGCGTCGCCGCTTTCTCCGGCTTCGTCGGCTTCGCCGTGCTGAATCTGGGCACCAACTTCTACCTGACCGCCGCCGGCGTGCTGCCCACCAGCGATCCGCTGGTGCTGAAAGCCAACAATATCCAGAACATCCTCGGCATTCAGTCGATCGATACCGGTATCCTCGGCGCGGTGATCGTCGGCATCATCGTCTATCGCCTGCATGAACGCTTCCACACCATCCGCCTGCCGGACGCACTGGCGTTCTTCGGCGGCACGCGCTTCGTACCGATCGTCACCACCGTGGTGCTGGGCCTGTGCGGCCTGGTGATCCCGCTGATCTGGCCGTGGTTCGCCGCCGGCATCACCGGGCTGGGCTGGGTGATCAACAGCGCCGGCGCCTTTGGCCCGATGCTGTTCGGCACCGGCGAACGCTTGCTGCTGCCGTTCGGCCTGCAGCACATTCTGGTGGCGCTGATCCGCTTTACCGAGGCGGGCGGTACCATGGAGGTGTGCGGCCACAGCGTCAGCGGTGCCTTGACCATCTTCCAGGCGCAGCTCTCCTGCCCAACCACCACCGGCTTCGCCGAGAGCGCCACCCGCTTCCTGTCGCAGGGTAAAATGCCGGCGTTTCTCGGCGGCCTGCCGGGCGCGGCGCTGGCGATGTACCACTGCGCCAAGCCGGAGAACCGTCATAAAATCAAAGGGCTGTTGATTTCCGGCGTGGTGGCCTGCGTGGTTGGTGGCACCACCGAGCCGATCGAGTTCCTGTTCCTGTTCGTCGCGCCGTTCCTGTATCTGATCCACGCGCTGCTCACCGGGTTGGGCTTTACCGTGATGGCGCTGCTGGGCGTGACCATCGGCAACACCGACGGCAACATCATCGACTTCGTGGTGTTCGGCATTCTGCACGGCACCGCCACCAAGTGGTATCTGGTGCCGGTGGTGGCCGCCGTCTGGTTCGTCGGCTATTACGCCATTTTCCGCTTCGCCATCCAGCGTTTTAACATCAAAACGCCGGGCCGTGAGAGCGACAGCGCCGTCAGCCAAAGCGCGCCGAGCGGCGCGGTGGGCAAATCCGGCTACAACGTGCCGGCGATTCTGGCGGCGCTCGGCGGCCCGGGCAACATTATCACGCTGGACAACTGCATCACCCGCCTGCGCCTGTCGGTCAACGACATGAGTCAGGTGGACGACGCGGCGCTGAAGGCCCACCGCGCCATCGGCGTGGTGCATCTCAACGACCATAATCTGCAGGTGGTGATCGGTCCGCAGGTGCAATCGGTGAAGGATGAATTAGACTCACTGATAGCCACGGCGCAACCTGCCGCGGCGCTGCAGGGAGCCACCCATGTTTGATTTCTCCACCCCGATCGACCGCCACGGCACCTGGTGCACCCAGTGGGACTATATCGCCGATCGTTTCGGCAGCGACGACCTGCTGCCGTTCACCATCTCCGATATGGATTTCGCCACCGCGCCGTGCATTCTCGAGGCGTTGCAGCAGCGCCTGCAGCACGGCGTGCTGGGCTACAGCCGCTGGCAGCATGAGGATTTTCTCGGCGCGCTGCGCCACTGGTATCAGCAACGCTTCAACACCGCTATCGACACCGCAACGGCGGTGTACGGCCCTTCCGTTATCTACATGGCGGCGCAGCTGATCCGCCAATGGTCCATACCGGGCGACTATGTGGTGACCCATACCCCGGCCTATGACGCCTTCTACAAGGTGATCCTCGCCAACCAGCGCCAGCTGCTGGCCTGCCCGCTGCACAAGGCCGGCGACGACTGGCGCTGCGACATGGCGCATCTCGAAGCGCTGCTGGCGCGGCCGCAGACCAAGATCCTGTTGCTGTGCAGCCCGCATAACCCCACCGGCAAAGTGTGGCGCCGCGACGAGCTGCAGCAGATGGCCGAACTGTGCGAGCGCCATGACGTGCGCGTGATCAGCGATGAAATCCACATGGACATGGTCTGGGGTGAACACCGCCATACGCCGTGGAGCCAGGTGGCGAGCGGCGCCTGGGCCTTGCTGACCTCCGGCTCCAAGAGTTTCAACATTCCGGCACTGACCGGCGCCTACGGCTTTATCAGTGACGACGCCAGCCGCGAAGCCTATTTCCAGCAGCTCAAAGCCCGCGATGGCCTCTCCTCGCCGGCGGTGCTGGCGGTGGCGGCGCACGTGGCCGCCTACCGCCACGGCGAACCCTGGCTGGACGCCCTGCGCGACTACCTGCAGGATAATCTGACCTACGTCGCCGAGCGGCTGGAGCAGGCGTTTCCCGCGCTGGGCTGGCGCCCGCCGCAGGCCACCTACCTGGCCTGGATCGATCTGCGGCCGCTGGCCGTTGACGATCGGGCGCTGCAGCAGGTGCTGATCGAGCGTGAAAAGGTGGCGATCATGCCGGGCTTTACCTACGGCGAGGAGGGCCGCGGGTTCCTGCGCCTCAACGTCGGCTGCCCGCGCAGCAAGCTGGAGGCCGGCATGGACAAGCTGATCGCCGGATTGAGGTTGGTGCTGGACGAGCAATAGCGCGACGGGGCGAGCCTCTGCCCGCCCCTGCGTTACGCCTGAACAGACGGGATCTCCTCCAGACGACGATAAACCGTCAATCCCCACTCGTTGGCCAGCCGCACGTCGTTATCGGCCCCCGCAGACGCCCCTTCGATGCGATACACTGCCTGACACTGCGCAATCAGCCGATGCGCCACCGGGTAAAGAAACGCCTCGCTCACCGCATCGCCAACCTGAGTGGAGCCCGCCGCCGCCGCCAAAGGCAGCGCCAGCCACTCGCCGATCACCGGCACGTGCCCCCGCTGGTAAACCGCCAACGCCGCCTGTTCCAGGCGCGCCAGATTGGCGGCGATACGCTGCGGATCGCCATCGGTGCCGCTGCGATAGGGACCGGCGATCAAGATTTGTTGTGCTTTCATCGTTCTTCCTCCAACGTCCGGTTCAAGGCGACAAACTGCAGCAGCATGATGGTCTTGGCATCAACGATCGTGCCCTGGCGAATCGCCTGCAGGGCTTGCGCCAGCGGCAGCTCGAGCACCTCCAGATCCTCCCCCTCAGCCGCCACCCCGCCGCCCTCGTTGATGCGATCGCCCGCCTGATATTCGCCGACGAAAAAGTGCAGCTTCTCGGTGACCGAGCCTGGGCTCATGTAGGCTTCGAACACCTTTTCCACGCTCTGCACGAAATAGCCGGTTTCTTCTTCCGCTTCGGCGCGAATGCGCGCCTCCGGCGACGCGTTGTCCAGCAACCCGGCGGCAGCCTCAATCAACATGCCGTCATGGCCGTTGACGAAGACCGGAAAACGGAACTGGCGCGTCAGAATCACCGTTTGCGCCTGCCGGTTGAACAGCAAAATGACCGCGCCATCACCGCGATCGTAGGTCTCGCGACTTTGCCGCTGCCAGACGCCGTCGCGCCGCAGAAAATCAAAGGTGGTTTTTTTCAGCAGGTACCAGTCATCGGACAACACCCGGGTTTCGACAATGCGAACCCTGTCTTTGGTGGCTATCATCGGTTTACTCCGCCAGAGGAAGGAAATTGATACTATCGTGCAGTTTCGTGTATGATCAAGATATTTCGTGCAAACCAAATTTGAGAGGAAAATGGCCATGTTGACCAGCCAGCGCAAGAAAATCATTCTGGAAAAACTGGCTCAGGACGGCCAGGTATTGGCCAAGCAGCTCAGCGAAATGTTCGGGCTGTCGGAAGATACTGTCCGGCGCGATTTGCGCGAACTGGACGCCGAGGGGTTGCTGCAGCGGGTGCATGGCGGCGCCCTGCCGGTTTCTTCCGCCATTGCCAGCTTTGCCGAACGCAATCAGTTGGAATCCGGCGCCAAACGCGCGATCGCCAAAGCGGCAGCTGCGCTGATCGCCCCCGGCCAGGTAGTGATTATCGACGGTGGCACCACCTCTGCAGAGCTGGTCAGGCAGTTGCCGCTCAACCTGAACGCCACCATCGTCACCCACAGCCCCAGCGTCGCCGTGGGCCTGGTCGATCACCCCACGGTCGAGGTGATTCTGATCGGTGGCCGGCTGTACAAGCATTCGATCGTCAGCGTCGGCGCCGCCGCGGTGGAAGCGATGTCGCATATTCGCGCCGATCTCTATTTTATGGGCGTGACCGGCGTGCACCCCACTGCAGGGCTGAGTACCGGCGATCTGGAAGAGGCCTACATCAAACGCGCGCTGGCGGCCCGCGCGGCGGAAACCGTGGTGCTGGCCTCCGCCGCCAAGCTTAACGCCGCCTCGCAGTATGCGATCGGTGACATTACGCTGGCGCATACCATCATCGTTGAACGCGCCACCGACGACGCATTGATCGCGCCGTTGCAGCAGGCGGGCGTCAGCGTGTTGAAAGCCTGATTCACGACGATAATGCGATACACCTCGCATTATTTGTGATGTAAGTCACTTTTTTATGCAACGAGATGGCAAGTTTCATTCATTTGTTTTTATACTGTTCTGCACTTTACCTACGATAAATTAGCGAGTGCCCAGCATGATCGATCCCCGCCTACCGCTTACCGACATTCACCGCCATCTCGACGGCAACATCCGCGCGCAGACCATTCTCGACCTCGGTCGCCAGTTCAATCTCGCCCTGCCGGCCAATGATTTGGAGAGCCTGCGCCCGCACGTGCAGATCACCCATGCCGAACCGGACCTGGTCAGCTTCCTGCAGAAACTGGACTGGGGCGTGGCGGTGCTGGGCGATCTGGACGCCTGCCGCCGGGTGGCTTACGAAAACGTCGAGGACGCCGCCAACGCCGGCCTGCACTACGCCGAGCTGCGTTTTTCCCCTTACTACATGGCGATGAAGCATCAGTTGCCGGTCGCCGGCGTGGTGGAAGCGGTGATCGACGGGATCCGCTCGGGCTGCCGCGATCGCGACATCGACATTCGCCTGATCGGCATCATGAGCCGCACCTTTGGCGAGGCCGCCTGTCTGCAAGAGCTGGAAGGATTGCTGGCGCACCGCGACGGCATTACCGCGCTGGACTTGGCGGGCGATGAGCTGGGCTTCCCCGGTAGCCTGTTCCTCAGCCACTTCAACCGCGCGCGCGACGCCGGCCTGCGCATCACCGTGCACGCGGGCGAAGCCGCCGGCCCGGAAAGCATCTGGCAGGCGATCCGCGAGCTGGGCGCCGAACGTATCGGCCACGGGGTGAAAGCGGTCGAAGATCCAGCGCTGATGGACTTCCTGGCGGAACACGGCATCGGCATCGAGTCCTGCCTGACCTCCAACATCCAGACCAGCACCGTGCCGTCGCTGGCGCAGCATCCGCTGGCCACTTTCCTGCGCCACGGCGTGCTGGCGTCGATCAACACCGACGATCCGGCGGTTCAGGGCATCGAGATCGAGCATGAATACCGCGTCGCCGCGCCGCAGGCCGGGCTGACGCCGGAAGAAATCCGCACCGCTCAGGAAAATGGCCTGAAGCTGGCTTTCCTCAGCGAACAGGAAAAACAGGCACTGCGCGCCAAAGTGCAGGGCTAAATCTCCCAAGGCGCCAAACGGCGCCTTCTTCTCATCCCCCGTTTTCTTCCGCCTGCTCGTCTTTATCGCTGTTTTCACCCCATCACTCTGTGGCAAGAGAGGAATTCCGTATGTCTGACAAACTACGCCGCATCGTGCTGACCGGCGGCCCGGGTTCGGGCAAAAGCACGCTCATCGACGTTCTTCATCGCCGTGGTTACCCGCACTCCTTGGAGGCGGGCCGGGCGATTATTCAGCATCAGGTGAATATTGGGGGTAATGCGCTACCGTGGGGCGATCGTCAGGCCTTCGCCGAGCGGATGCTCGATTGGGAACTGCATTCATGGCGCGAAGCGACGGGTGCAACATGTTGGTTCTTCGATCGCGGCCTGCCGGATATCGCCGGGTATCTCACGCTGTGCGGGCTGCCGATCCCCGCGCATTTGACGGCGGCGATCGGCACCTTCCGCTATGCCGAAAGGGTGTTCATCGCCCCGCCGTGGCAAGCGATCTATGCGCAGGACAGCGAAAGAAAGCAATCTTTCGCCGAAGCCGAGCTGACCTACCGGGCGATGGTGGCCGTCTATCGCCGCTATGGCTATCAGCTGCAAGAACTGCCGCGCGCCTCACCGGACGAGCGCGCCGACTTTCTGCTCGACGCGCTGGGCCGCCGTTAGCGGTCTGCGGCCTATTTGGCCGCCAGCGCCTCCGCCTCGGCCCGCTGTTTGGCGGTTTTACGCGCATAGCGCTGCGCCAGCACCGCGCACACCATCAGTTGCACCTGGTGGAAAATCATCAGCGGCAGCACCATCGCGCCCACCGCCGCGGCCGGGAACAGCACGTTGGC
Organism: Serratia sp. PF-27; assembly: GCF_030053255.1. Taxonomy (NCBI): domain Bacteria; kingdom Pseudomonadati; phylum Pseudomonadota; class Gammaproteobacteria; order Enterobacterales; family Yersiniaceae; genus Serratia; species Serratia sp. PF-27. Next base: position 217,167 of record NZ_JASGBT010000015.1, on the reverse strand, counting down.
CATCGGGATGCCGTTCGCCAGGCTCTTTTTCGAGCCGCAGAAGACGATGGTGATTTCATCGGCGGTGTTAAAGCCCAGCCAGCGCGCCGCGTAGGTGTTGATCACCAGCACCACCGTCAGCAGCACCAGCGACATCACCAGGATGGTCAGCAGCGACCAGCCGTCGATGCGATGCCAAATCCCTTCCACCACCGCCGCACTGAACGCGGTATACACCACCAGCAGGATCGACGAACGGTCGGTCAGGTTGATCAGTTTGCGATGGCGATCGATCCACTTGCCGATCAATGGCCGCGCCAGGTGGCCGATCACGAACGGCACCATCAATTGCAAAATGATCGAACCGATGGCGTGCAGCACGTCGGTATTGCCGCCCTGAGTATGCATCAACGCCCCCACCAGCAGCGGCGACAGGAACACGCCGAGAATGCTCGATGCCGAGGCGCTGCAGATCGCCGCCGCCACGTTGCCGCCCGCCGCCGACGTAAAGGCGATGGCCGATTGCACCGTGGCCGGCAGCGCGCACAGGTAGAGGAAGCCGAGATAGACCGTCGGCGTCATGATGCCCGGCACCAGCAAGTTCATCGCCAGCCCGAGCAGCGGGAACAGCGCAAAGGTGCTGAGGAACACCAGCAGGTGCAGCTTCCAGTGACTCATGCCGGCGATGATCGCCTCGCGCGACAGCTTGGCGCCGTGCATAAAGAACAGCAGCGCGATGGCGGCGGTGGTCAGGTGTTCAAAGAAGGTTTTCCAGATGCCTTCGCAGGGGAACAGCGAGGCGACGATCACCACCAAAATCAGAACCAGCAAAAATTTATCAATGCGCAAACGCTGCAACCAGGACATGAAACGGATTTCCTTGCACGTAAAGTCGTAAAAAGGCCCGACGTTGCGCCGGGCACAGAGGAATGAACGGGATCAGACCACCGGCAGCGCCTGCTGCAGCCGGGCCGATTCCAACCCCAGTTCGATCAATGCCATTACCGCGATGGCGTCGGCGGCCGGCACCGGATTTTCGCCTATGCCGGCAATCGCGTCGCGCACCGCCGCGTAATAAGCCGGGTAGTTGCCGGGAATATTGAGCAGCGGTTTCTCAGCCAGCAGATCGTCACGTGACAGCGTCACTACACCGTCGCGCATGTCATAGCCCCAGTCGGCCTGTGGCAGGCGCTCACCGGCCTTCAGTCGGTCTTCCTGCGGATCCAGGCCATATTTGACATAGCTGCCACGGGTGCCGTGCACCACGTAGCGCGGGCTCTCTGCCGCAGCCAGCATGCTGGCGTGCAGCACCACACGGCGATCGCCATAGCTCAGCAGCGCGTGGAAATAGTCCACCGCCTGCGCCCCCGGCCGCAGCTCACCCAGATCGACAAACAGCCGTTCGGGTTTGCCGAAGAGTTGCAGCGCCTGATCGAGCAGATGCGGTCCCAAATCGAACCAGATACCGCTGCCGACGCCGCCCTGTTCACGCCAGCGCTGGCGCACCTGCGGCCGATAGCGATCGAAATGTGACTCGAAATACACCACCTCGCCCAGCGAACCGTCGTTTAACAGCGCTTTAAGGGTGAGGAAATCGCTGTCCCAGCGGCGGTTGTGGAACACCGACAGCAATAAACCACTCTGCTGTGCCTGCTGTTGCAGCGCCTGCGCTTGTGACAATGTAACGGTAAACGGTTTATCCACCACCACGTGCTTGCCGGCGGCCAACGCCTGCTGTGCCAGCGGGAAATGGGTATCGTTGGGGGTAGGAATGACGATCAGATCGAGGGCCGGATCGGCGAACAGCGCCTGCGCACCACCCACCACCGTCATCGACGGCCAGTCGGCGTGCACTTTGCCGGCATCGCTGCTGGAGACGGCGGCCAGCTCCAGCCCCGGCGTACCGGCAATCAGCGGCGCATGAAAGGTTTTGCCGGCGTAGCCGTAACCGACCAGCCCGACACGAATTTTCTCAGCCATGGGATTTCCTCTTGCTGGCTCACGACAGACCCTTTCGATTTGACACCATGCGGCCGGATGGAACAAGAAGTAAATGAGATGTTAATTCGAAGCGAGGCCGGCGTAGCCAAACGTGCGGCCCGGCGTCGCGATGCCGAGCTATCCGGTTGATAGAGATGACGAAGCCTATATTACCCGCTAAGCTATGCCGCCTGTGATCCCCGTTTCAATCAGGAAGCCTTTATGTCTCAAGCTGAATACACTCGTATCGGCGGTTGGTTGCTGGCCCCGCTGGCCTATCTGATCGTCATCCTGCTCAGCGCCAGCCTGATGCTGCTCCTGTACGCCATGGCGATCTTCATGCCCGAGTCGCGCGACTATCTGTTGACCAACGCCCAGGCATTTACCCTGCAATGGTACTTTTCGGTGCTGACCACGCTTTTGATGTGGGGCTTCACCCTGTGGCTGGTGTTTCTGTTTTGCCAGCGCTCGCAGCGCTTCCCCAAACTGTTCTTGTTATGGCTGCTGATCACGGTAATTCTGGCGGTGAAAGCCTTCGCCTTCGCGCCGGTGCCGGATGAAGTGGCGGTGCGCAGCCTCGGCTGGCCGCTGCTGATGGCGGCGCTGCTGGTGCCTTACATCAAGCGCTCGCAGCGGGTCAAAGGGACCTTTACCGAACGTTAAAGGGAGTTGCAGCACGTTTTATTGGGTGATTTGTGTAAATTTTCACCAAAAAAGGCAATACCCCTGCGATTCATATGTTGTCGTCCGGCCGCCGATTCCCGATAATAGGCGGCTTTTATTTTTTTAGGCATCGCAATGACCGAATACCTGCTCCTGTTTGTCGGCACCGTACTGGTGAACAACTTCGTTCTGGTGAAGTTTCTTGGCCTGTGCCCGTTCCTCGGCGTTTCCAAGAAGCTGGAAAGCGCCATCGGCATGGGAATGGCCACCACCTTCGTTATGACGCTGGCCTCCGTCAGCGCCTGGGTGATCAACACCTTTATTCTGGTTCCGCTGGATCTGGTGTATCTGCGCACGCTCTCCTTCATTCTGGTGATCGCCGTCGTCGTTCAGTTCACCGAGATGGTGGTGCGCAAGACCAGCCCGGCACTCTACCGCCTGCTGGGCATCTTCCTGCCGCTGATCACCACCAACTGTGCGGTGCTGGGCGTAGCGTTGCTTAACGTCAACCTCGGCTATAACTTCCTGCAGTCCGCCGTTTACGGCTTCAGCGCCGCCGCCGGTTTCTCGCTGGTGATGGTGCTGTTCGCCGCCATTCGCGAACGTCTGGCGGTCGCCGACGTCCCGGCGCCGTTCCGCGGCTCCTCGATCGCGCTGATCACCGCCGGGCTGATGTCGCTGGCCTTTATGGGCTTTACCGGGCTGGTGAAATTCTAATGACTGCGTTGTGGATAGCTATCGCGGCTTTAAGCGCGCTCGGGCTGCTGTTCGGACTGGTGCTGGGTTACGCCGCGCGCCGTTTTGAGGTGGAAGAGGATCCGGTCGCCGAGCAGGTCGACGCAATCCTGCCGCAGAGCCAGTGCGGCCAGTGCGGCTACCCCGGCTGTCGCCCCTATGCCGAGGCAGTGGCCAACGGCGAGATGATCAACAAATGCGCGCCAGGCGGCGAACAGGTGATGCTGAAACTGGCGGAGCTGCTCAACGTAGAGCCGCAGCCGCTGGGTAGCGAAGCCGCCGCCGAGCCGGAGCGTAAGGTGGCCTATATCGACGAGGCCAACTGCATCGGTTGCACCAAGTGCATTCAGGCCTGCCCGGTGGACGCCATCGTCGGCGCCACCCGCGCCATGCATACCGTCATTACCGACCTCTGTACCGGCTGCGATCTGTGCGTCGCCCCTTGCCCTACCGACTGTATTGAAATGAGACCGGTCGCTACCACCACCGCCAACTGGAAGTGGGACATGAAGACGATCCCGGTGCAAGTGATCCACGTGGAGCAACATGCTTAATCTGTTCGCCGCCTTTAAAAAAGACCGGATCTGGGATTTCGACGGCGGGATCCATCCACCGGAAATGAAAACGCAGTCCAGCGGTGCGCCGCTGCGTATCGCTCCCCTGCCCAAGACCTTTATCATTCCGCTGCAGCAGCATCTGGGGCCGGAAGGCGAGCTGTGCGTCAACGCCGGCGATCGGGTGTTGAAAGGCCAACCGCTGACCGTCGGCCGCGGCCGCACCGTGCCGGTGCATGCCCCGACCTCGGGCACCGTCAGCGCCATTACGCCGCACATCACCGCTCACCCGTCCGGGCTGACGGAGCTGTGCGTGATTATCGAGGCGGACGGGGAAGACCGCTGGTGCGAGCGCGATCCGGTTGCGGACTACCGTCAATCCCCCGTCGCGGAACTGATTCAACGTATTCATCAGGCCGGCATCGCCGGTCTGGGCGGCGCTGGCTTCCCGACCGCCAGCAAACTGCAAGGCGGCATGAGCGGCGTGGAAACGCTGATCCTCAACGCCGCCGAGTGTGAGCCTTACATCACCGCTGACGACCGCCTGATGCAGGAACATGCCGATCAGATCATTGAAGGCACGCAGATCCTGCAACACATTCTGCAACCCAAGCTCACGCTGATCGGCATCGAAGACAACAAACCGGAGGCGATCGCGGCGCTGAAACAGGCGCTGCGCGGCCAAACCGGCATTGCGCTGCGCGTCATCCCGACCAAATACCCGTCCGGCGGCGCCAAGCAGCTGACCAAAATTTTGACCGGCAAGGAAGTGCCGCACGGCAAACACTCCTCCGCTATCGGCGTATTGATGCAAAACGTCGGCACCGCCTTCGCCATCAAGCGAGCGATCGTCGACGGCGAACCGCTGATTGAGCGCGTAGTGACCCTGACCGGCGAGGCGATCGAGCGCCCCGGTAACCTGTGGGCGCGCATCGGCACGCCGGTGCAGCACCTGCTTGACTTCACCGGTTTCCGCCCGCAGGCGCAGCAGATGGTGGTCATGGGCGGCCCGCTGATGGGCTTCACCCTGCCCGCGCTGAACGTGCCAATCGTCAAGATCAGCAACTGCATTCTGGCGCCGACGGTCGATGAAATGACGCCGCAGGAACCCGAGCAATCCTGCATCCGCTGCGGCCTGTGCGTGGACGCTTGCCCCGCCGGGCTGCTGCCGCAACAGCTGTACTGGTTCAGCCGCGGGCAGGAGCACGACAAGGCACGTAACCACAACCTGTTCGATTGCATCGAATGCGGCGCCTGCGCGTTCGTCTGCCCCAGCAACATTCCGCTGGTGCAGTACTACCGTCAGGAAAAGGCCGAAATCAAGGCTATCGATCTGGAGGCGGCGCGCACCGCCGAGGCCAAGGCCCGTTTCGAAGCCAAGCAGGCCCGTCTGGAGCGCGAGAAACTGGCGCGCGAAGAGCGACATAAAAAGGCCGCCGTGAAACTGACCGACGACGATCAGGGCGCGGTGCAGGCCGCGCTGGCGCGCGTACGCAGCAAGAATGCCGAAGCGGCGGTTACGCCGGTCGACGGCCAGCAGCCGGACAACAGCGAGATGATCGCTGCCCGCGAAGCACGTAAAGCGCAGGCGCGCGAACGACGTGCCCAGCTGGCTGCCGAGGTGGAAACGAAAGCACCGCCGGCGGCCACCGGCGACGACGCGCGTAAAGCCGCCGTGGCCGCGGCGCTGGCCCGCGTGAAAGCGCGTAAAGAAGCGCCGGCCGCAACAGAGGACGATCCGCGGAAAGCGGCCGTTGCTGCCGCCTTGGCGCGCGTGAAGGCCAAAAAAGCGGAGCAACAATCTGACGCCCCTGCAGCGGCGGAACCGGCTCCGGCTGCCGCCGAGGAAGACCCGCGCAAAGCCGCGGTGGCAGCGGCTATCGCCCGCGCCAAAGCCAAGAAAGCCGCGCAGCAGGCGGATGCTCCTGCAGCGGCGGAACCGGCTCCGGCTGCCGTCGAGGAAGACCCGCGCAAGGCCGCGGTTGCCGCGGCACTGGCACGTGTAAAAGCCAAGAAAGCCGCGCAACAGGCGGATGCTCCTGCAGCGGCGGAACCGGCTCCGGCTGCCGTCGAGGAAGACCCGCGCAAAGCAGCGGTTGCCGCGGCACTGGCACGTGTAAAAGCCAAGAAAGCCGCGCAGCAGGCGGATGCTCCTGCAGCGGCGGAACCGGCTCCGGCTGCCGCCGAGGAAGACCCGCGCAAGGCGGCGGTGGCAGCGGCTATCGCCCGCGCCAAAGCCAAAAAAGCCGCCAGGGAATCGCTGACGGCGGAAACGGAAGACAAATAATGACAGCGGCGCCTGGCCGCCCCCGGGTGCCGTTTAATCGATAGAAATCAGGTAGGTGTAATCCACTTCAATCTGGCGCAGTTTGGACTCGGGGTTCCACTCTTTGGTTTGAATGATCTCCATTTCCATACTGCCGCGCACCTCATCCTTCAGCCCCGGCATCACATGCGACATCAGGTAGCCGAAAAACTGCAGACACTCTTTCGCCGTGCCCTTATGGTTGATGGAGATAAACTCGCGGCTCGGCAGATGGAAGGTGTCGATCTGATGGTTGGAAAGAATATCCTTTTTGTGTTCAGGATCGACCGCCATCACCAACGTGGACGAGAGCTCGTCGCCCTCCCCGGCATGAGGAGAATAAATGCTGTAAATTCGCCGACAGTCAACGTGCAACCCCTTGAAGAAGTCGTTGAAAATCTCGTCCTTCATCGCCATGCAGGAAGAATATTCCAGCTCCTGTTCGGAGGCGAAATCCAACCGACGCGTGAAACCGACCAACTGCATGTCGGGCAGCGTCAACCGCTTCACTTCCGGATAATAACCGGCACCGTAGCTGGCTTCGAAGTTAAAGCGCGGCATCAGGTTTTTCACGTCCCAGTGCGCCATCGAGCGGTAGCGATTGGGCGTGGTGCCGAAGCGCTGCTTGAACATGCGGGTGAAGGTCTGCTGTGAATCGAAGCCCAGCTCATCGGAAATGTCGATGATGGAGCGGCGAGTAATGCGCAGCGCCACCGCGGCGCGCGTCAGGATGCGCGAACGGATATAGGTGGCGAGTTGAATGCCGGTAATACGCTTGAATTTACGCTGCAGATGCCACTTGGAATAGCCCGAAATACGCGCGACTTCATCCAGGTTTGGCCGTTTCTCCAGATGTATCTCCACCCACTCAATTAGCTCTTCAATAAAAAAAATGTCTTCATTTGTCATTATTATGGATTCACTGACTCAATAATGTTCGCGATAGTAACCTACACGGATTATGTGAAAGTTGTTATTTTGTGCGGAAATCTGGAGAAAAATGATATCTCATTCAGACGCTTAACCCATTTTCCGCGGTCGATGGCGGCACAAGTTCCACTGACAATTCCTCACGTTAGCCCATTTACCGTCCAAAAAAAAATCAAATCGCGCCGTCCCGATCGCCAGATGTGCGGAAAGCCGAATACCCCTACCATTAAGGCGTATTACCCTCGCATCGAATCAGGTAGAATGCTCGGCTATTATTTTTTGCCGCGCCCGCAATTCGGCGCATCGAAAGTGCCGCAGGCGCGGCGCAGAAGGTATCGTTACTCTATGAAGTTCAGGCCGGTATCACCCACAGCCGCCAAAGGCTTACACATCGCCAGCTCGCCTTTCACCCACAACCAGCAAAGCACCAGCCGCATTATGCTGTGGGTGATGTTGGCGTGCATTCCCGGCATCGCGGCGCAGATTTGGTTTTTCGGCTACGGCGTGCTGATCCAGGTGGCGCTGGCGGCGATCGTCGCGCTGGCCGCGGAAGGCGCGATCCTCAGGCTGCGCAAGCTGCCGGTGCGCAGCCGGCTGGCGGATAACTCCGCCCTGCTGACCGCGCTGCTGCTCGGCATCAGCCTGCCGCCGCTCGCGCCGTGGTGGATGATCGTCATCGGCACCTTCTTCGCCATCGTTATCGCCAAACAGCTGTATGGCGGCCTTGGGCAAAACCCGTTCAACCCGGCGATGGTCGGTTACGTGGTGCTGCTGATCTCCTTCCCGGTGCAGATGACCAGCTGGCTGCCGCCGGATGAGCTGCGCGCCACTGCGCTGTCGCTCCACGACACGCTGCTGACCATTTTCAGTGGCCATACCTCGCAAGGCGCGACGCTGCACGAACTGCAGATGGGCGTGGACGGCATCAGCCAGGCCACGCCGCTCGACGGCTTCAAAACCGGCCTGCGCAGCGGCCACAGCGTGGAACAGGTGTTGCAGCAGCCGCTGTTCGGCGGCGCCCTGGCCGGCATCGGCTGGCAGTGGGTCAACCTCGGCTTCTTGGCCGGTGGTCTGTTTATGCTGGCGCGCCGCCTGATCCATTGGCAGATCCCGTTCAGCATGTTGGCCGCCATCGCTTTCTGTTCCGGTCTGGCCTGGTGGCTCGATCCGGCGCATCAGGCTTCGCCGCTGATCCACCTGTTCTCCGGCGCCAGCATGCTGGGCGCGTTCTTCATCGCCACCGACCCGGTCAGCGCCTCCACTACGCCGAAGGGCCGTTTGATCTACGGCGCGCTGATCGGCGTGCTGGTGTGGCTGATCCGCGTCTATGGCGGCTATCCTGACGGGGTGGCCTTCGCCGTGCTGCTCGCCAATATCACCGTCCCGTTAATCGACCACTACACGCAGCCGCGCGTGTACGGCCATCGCTAAGGAGCCGCCATGCTGAATTCCATGAGAAAGCACGGCACCACGCTGGCGGTGTTTGCGGCAGTCACCACCGGCCTGACCGCCGTGGTCTATGCCCTGACGAAAACCACCATCGCCCATCAGGCGGCGCTGCAGCAAAAAGCGCTGCTCGATCAGGTGGTACCGCCGGAAAACTACGACAACATCATGCAGAACGAGTGCTTCCTGGTCAGCGACCCGGCGCTCGGCGACGGCGCGCCGCACCGTTTGTACCTGGCGCGCAAAAACGGGCAACCGACCGCCGGCGCGCTGGAAACCACCGCGCCGGACGGCTACTCCGGCGCCATCAAACTGCTGGTCGGCGCCGATTTCAACGGCACGGTGCTCGGCACCCGCGTGATTGAGCACCACGAAACCCCGGGGCTGGGTGACAAAATTGAACTACGCATTTCCGACTGGATTTCTTTCTTCAGCGGCAAGAAAATCGAAGGCCCTGACGATAAGCGCTGGGCGGTGAAGAAAGACGGCGGTATGTTCGACCAGTTCACCGGCGCGACCATCACCCCGCGTGCGGTGGTCAATGCGGTGCGCCGTACGGCGTTGTATATGGAAACGCTGCCGCCTAAACTTGAAAGCTTACCTGCGTGTGGAGCCAGCGAATGAGTGAAGCCAAAGAATTGATCGTCCAGGGGTTGTGGAAAAATAACTCCGCCCTGGTGCAGCTGCTGGGCATGTGTCCGTTGCTGGCGGTGACGTCCACCGTCACCAACGCGCTGGGCCTGGGGCTGGCCACCACGCTGGTGCTGACGCTGACCAACGCCTCCATCTCCGCGGTGCGCCGCTGGGTGCCGAGCGAGGTGCGTATTCCTATCTACGTGATGATCATCGCCGCGGTGGTGAGCATCGTGCAGATGCTGATCAACGCCTATGCCTTCGGCCTGTATCAGTCGCTCGGCATCTTTATTCCATTGATCGTGACCAACTGCATCGTGGTGGGCCGCGCCGAAGCGGTGGCCGCCAAGAAGCCGGTCGGCCTCTCGGCGCTGGACGGCATGGCCATCGGCCTCGGCGCTACCGGCGTGATGGTGACGCTGGGCTCGATGCGCGAACTGTTGGGTAACGGCACGTTGTTCGACGGCGCCGATCAGCTGCTGGGCGGCTGGGCCAAGTCGCTGCGCATCGAAGTCGTGCATTTCGACAGCCCGTTTCTGCTGGCGATGCTGCCGCCGGGTGCCTTTATCGGCCTGGGGCTGCTGCTGGCGGTCAAATATCTGATCGACGAAAAAATGAAGGCGCGCAAAGCCCGCGCCGTGGCAGTGGAACCGCTGTTGGAACAAGGACGTGCTGAGAAGGCCTGATGAACAAGCAGAAGCGACTGGAAATTCTGACCCGGCTGCGCGACAACAACCCGCATCCGACCACCGAGCTGGTGTACACCACGCCATTTGAACTGCTGATTGCGGTGCTGCTGTCTGCGCAGGCCACCGACGTAAGCGTCAACAAGGCGACCGCCAAGCTGTACCCGGTCGCCAACACCCCCGCCGCCATGCTGGCGCTGGGGGTTGATGGCGTCAAGGAGTACATCAAGACCATCGGTCTGTTCAACAGCAAGGCCGAAAACGTGATCAAGACCTGCCGCATGCTGCTGGAGCTGCACGGCGGCGAAGTACCGGAGGATCGCGCCGCGCTGGAAGCACTACCGGGCGTCGGCCGCAAGACCGCCAACGTGGTGCTCAATACTGCCTTCGGCTGGGCGACCATCGCCGTCGACACCCATATCTTCCGGGTGTGCAATCGCACCCACTTCGCGCCGGGCAAGAACGTCGATCAGGTGGAAGAGAAGCTGTTGAAGGTGGTGCCCGCCGAATTCAAGGTCGATTGCCACCACTGGCTGATCCTGCACGGGCGCTACACCTGCATCGCGCGTAAACCGCGCTGCGGTTCCTGCATTATCGAAGACCTGTGCGAGTATAAAGAAAAGGTTTATCCGGAATCCTGAGCCTGTTGGGTGCGGCAAACCGCACCCGTCGCTTCATCTCTCCCCGCCAGCGCCTCTTTTTTATCGGAAATGTGATATCGCGCAGCAGTAACCCCGGTGTTATCGCGGTTTTCAGTGAAAAACTCAGTGCCGTGTTATTTTCAAGCGAAAAATTAGTCGAAAATTGCGGTGAACGTCACGCTTTCAGGATCACAAGGCGTTCACAAATGCCAGCCCCGTTTTCTTAAATTTCTATAATTTTACAAAATGCGTCATATGCACAACATTCCAATGGATTAATAACCACACATACACTGATGCGCTAAAAAATAGCAATTCAGCAGAATATATCACTGTTTAAAATCCGTATAGCTTTTAATCAAAACAAAAAATCGGCAAATCATTAAAACCCGAAAGTTAATACTGCATAACATTTGCAACATCGCAGCATAATCCTGCGAGCGTTAAATGTAACCGAATATGACAAACTGCTTGCCACGTTGACAAAGATAGTGAACATTAACCGCCGTCCCCATCCTATAACAACGCAAAAGGATGCCGTTCCGCATCAACTTTTGTACTTTCCCGTCCTCCAAAGACGGGCTGCGAAAAAACAGAGGTACCAGTGTCAACAGCAAACAACCAACACCCGGAGAGCGTTAGCCTTAACGCGTTCAAACAACCGAAAGCGTTCTATCTGATCTTCTCGATCGAACTGTGGGAGCGTTTCGGCTATTACGGCCTGCAGGGCATCATGGCGGTTTATCTGGTCAAGATGCTCGGCATGAGCGAAGCCGACTCCATCACCCTGTTCTCTTCCTTCAGCGCCCTGGTATACGGCTTCGTCGCCATCGGCGGCTGGCTGGGCGACAAGGTGCTGGGTGCCAAACGCGTGATCGTGCTCGGCGCACTGGTGCTGGCCGCCGGTTACGCCATGGTGGCCTACTCCGGCCACGACATCTTCTGGGTCTACATGGGTATGGCGACCATCGCCGTGGGCAGCGGCCTGTTCAAGGCTAACCCGTCCTCCCTACTGTCCACCTGCTATGAGAAAGACGATCCGCGTCTCGACGGCGCCTTCACCATGTACTACATGTCGGTGAACATCGGTTCCTTCTTCTCCATGCTGGCCACCCCGTGGCTGGCAGCGAAATACGGCTGGAGCGTGGCGTTCTCCCTGAGCGTGGTCGGCATGCTGATCACCCTGGTCAACTTTATGATGTGCCACAAGTGGGTGAAGGAAAACGGCTCCAAGCCTGACTTCAAGCCGCTGCATCTGCCGAAACTGCTGATGGTGCTGGTCGGCATCGTGGCGTTGATCGCCGTGTCCAGCTGGCTGCTGCACAACCAGGTGATCGCGCGCTGGGCGCTGGCCCTCGTTTCCGCCGGCATCGTGCTGGTGTTCGCCAAGGAAACCTTCGCCCTGCACGGCGCCGCACGCCGCAAGATGATCGTCGCCTTCCTGTTGATGCTGGAAGCGGTGGTGTTCTTCGTGCTGTACAGCCAAATGCCAACCTCACTGAACTTCTTCGCCATCCACAACGTGGAACACAGCATCTTCGGCATCGCCTTCGAGCCTGAGCAGTATCAGGCGCTGAACCCATTCTGGATCATGCTCGCCAGCCCGATTCTGGCCGCGCTGTATAACAAAATGGGCGATCGCCTGCCGATGCCGCACAAGTTCGCTTTCGGTATGATCCTGTGCTCCTGCGCCTTCCTGGTGCTGCCATGGGGCGCCAGCTTCGCCAACGAACAGGGCATTGTGTCGGTCAACTGGCTGATCCTGAGCTACGCGCTGCAGAGCATCGGTGAGCTGATGATTTCCGGCCTGGGTCTGGCGATGGTGGCACAGCTGGTGCCGCAGCGTCTGATGGGCTTCATCATGGGTTCCTGGTTCCTGACCACCGCCGCCGCCGCGCTGATCGCCGGTAAGGTTGCCGGTCTGACCGCCGTCCCAAGCGACATCAACGACGCGCACGCTTCGCTGGCCATCTACAGCCATGTGTTTATGCAAATCGGCATCGTCACCGCCGTCATTGCTATCCTGATGATGCTGACCGCGCCGAAACTGTACCGCATGACGCTGGATACCACCGAAGACGCCAATCAGAAAGCGCAGGAAGCCACCGCGGCTCACTGATCGTCGGCAGATTGGGCGTAAATAAAAACACCGAGGTTAACGCCCCGGTGTTTTTTTATGCCCGCAATAAACGGGTTTACGCTGATTTGGGTTTATCGCTCAGGTTGGCCCACATGAATTCGCTTACCAGTGCGCTGTGGAATGCCGCCTGTTGCTTGTCGGCGGCGGCGCTGTGCCCGCCTTCGGTATTTTCATAGAAATAAGCCTGCTGATACCCCATCGCCTGCATGCGCGCCGCCATTTTGCGCGCGTGGGCCGGGTTGACCCGATCGTCGCTGGTCGCGGTATAGAACAACACCGGCGGATAGGCCGTCTGCGTCTGAATGTTGTGGTACGGCGAGAAGGTCTTGATGTAGGCCCACTCCTCCGGCTTGCTCGGGTCACCGTATTCGGCGATCCACGACGCGCCGGCGGAAAGCTGCGTATAGCGCTGCATGTCCAGCAGCGGCACTTCGCAGACGATGCAGCCGAACAGCTGCGGATACAACGTCAGCATATTGCCCACCAGCAGGCCGCCGTTGCTGCCGCCGCGCGCACCGAGATGCGGCGCCGAGGTCACCTGGCGTGCGATGAGATCTTCGGCCACGGCGGCGAAATCCTCGTAGGCGCGATGGCGGTTCTGCTTGAGCGCGGCCTGGTGCCAGGCCGGGCCGTATTCGCCGCCGCCGCGGATGTTGGCCACCACGTATACCCCACCGCGTTCCAGCCAGGCCGGCGCCTTGCCGCCGAGATAGCCCGGCAACAGCGGCACTTCAAACCCGCCGTAGCCATACAGCAGCGTCGGCGTGCTGCCGTCCGGTTTGAGATCTTTGGCGGCAATCTGGAAATACGGCACGCGGGTGCCGTCCTTGGAGCGCGCAAAATGCTGGCTCACTTGGTAGCCTGACGCGTCAAAATCCTGCGGCGCTTGTTTCAGCAGCGTCGCCTCACCGCCATCGAGGTTGCCCATATACAGCGAGGTCGGTTGCAGGAATCCGCTGACCGTCAGGAAATAGGCGTTGCTCTCTTCGTCGATGCCGCCGGCGGAGATGGTGCTGATGGCGCCGGGGTTGCCCAGCGGACGACGTTGCCAGCTGCCGCCCTGCGGCGTCAGCACTTCCAGACGGTTGACCACGTTATCCATGATACTGAGGATCAGATGATCGCGGGTACCGCTGTAGCCGCTCAGCGCCTGCTCCGCCGTTGGGGTAAACAGCAGTTGCAGCTCGCGCTTACCCGCCAGATAGTCATCGAAGTTGGCCGCCAGCAGCGCGCCGGACGGATAGCGCTTGCCGCCCACCTCCCAGTCGCTGCTCGGTTTGATCAGCAGCCATTCCCGATGCGTATCCAGCTCGGCGTCGGCCGGGATATCGATTTTTTTCTGCCGGCCGTCCTGCATCAGCAAGAAATAGTCGCGGCGGTAGAAGTCCAGGCTGCGGCCGACGAAATCGCGCTCAAAACCCGGCGTGCGGTCGTGATAGGCGAAGACCGCCATGTCCTCGGGCTGCGCTTCGTACAGCGTTTCGGCGGCGCTCAGCGGCGTGCCGCGCCGCCAGCGCTTGGCGATGCGCGCGTAGCCGGACTGGGTCATCGAGCCGGGGCCGAAATCGGTGGCGATGAACAGCGTATCCCGATCGACCCAGGAGACCCGACTTTTCGCCACCGGTACATTAAAACCGTCTTTGACGAAGCGTTTGGCCACCAGATCGAATTCGCGGATCTCGGTGGCGTCACCGCCGTCCGGCGACAGCTGCATCAGGCAATAACGGTATTCCGGCGCCAGCGATTGCGAGCCCTGATAGACCCAATCCTTGCCCTCCGCTTTGCCCAACGCATCGATATCCAGCACCGTCTCCCAGGCCGGTTTGGCCTTGCGGTACTCGTCCAGCGTGGTGCGCCGCAGCAGGCCGCGCGGGTTGGCCCGATCCTGCCAGAAGTTGTAATAGTACTCGCCGCGTTTGCTCACCCACGGGATTTGGGTGTCTTTATTAAGGATATCCAGGACTTCGCGCTCAATGCGCTGAAAGTCTTCGCCCTGGCCGAAACGCGCCACGGTGCGCTGATTTTCCTGCTGCACCCATTGCAGCGCTTTTTTACCCTGCAGCTCCTCCAGCCACAGGAAGTCATCGCCGGCGGCCGCGCCGCCCTCCGCCGCCATCGCCAGGCGGATACTGTTAGGTAATGAAGTCATCGCGAATACGGCTCCTGCGGTTTGCGCACTGAGTCTAATGAACTGACGTCGATTGGTGACCGGCAAAATCAAGCTCCTTTTGAGTCGGCTACAACGCCGCCCCGTCATGGGCGACAGCCTGTGAAATAAGAGTCATTTTCAACAAGGTAGGCGTTTGGCGGCGCGGAGTCAAAGCCCGCGGCCACCGCGTTGAGTCAGGATTGAGGATAGTGGATCAGATCGTGGATGCGCACCGTTTGTGAACTGGCGTTGCGGTAGGCGTGCGGCCGATCGGCCTGAAAGCGCATCGCTTCGCCGGCCGCCAGGCTGTGCCATTCGCCGTCGATCGCCAATTCTAGTCGGCCGCTGATCACGATCACATGCTCGATCACGCCCGGCTCATGGGGCGACGATTCGCTGAGCGCGCCCGGTGCGAGATCGATGACGAACATATCGAAACCCAGCTGGCGGTCGTAGGGAAACAGCGGCACCACGCGCATATCAGCATTGTCCTGATCGTACACCGGCAGTTCACCGTAGCGGTGCAGCGTCGCCTGTTGCTGAGCGGGCGACGCCTCAAGAAAGGCGGAGAACGCCACGTTGAAGCCGGTGGCGATCTTCCACAGCGTCGCCACCGTCGGGCTGGATTCACCGCGTTCAATCTGCCCGAGCATCGCTTTGCTGACGCCGGTGTATTCCGCCGCCTGCGTCAGGCTCCAGCCGCGCTGTGTGCGCAGCGTGCGAAGGGTGTGCGCCAAATGGCCGGCAAGTTCCTGCATCCTGTTCTCCTCTGCGTATCGTGCCCGATTATACCCGCTTGTGCGCTATAGCGCACGGTGCTATGCTGATTTCTTGTCGTGCGTTATAACGCACAATTACCGATTGGAGCTCCTCATGCGCCCAGCCCTCTCCCTGCGCCATCTGACCCTGCCCGCCATCATGGCCGGCTTTGTCGCCGTTCTGGTGGGTTACACCAGCTCTGCCGCGATCATTTTCCAGGCCGCCGCCGCCGCAGGCGCCACGCCGGCGCAGATCGGCGGCTGGCTGAGCGCACTGGGGATCGCGATGGGTGTCACCTCGCTCGGGCTCTCGCTTTACTACCGCACCCCGATCCTCACCGCCTGGTCGACGCCCGGCGCGGCGCTGCTGGTCACCAGCCTGCCCGGCACGCCGATCAACGAGGCGATCGGCGTGTTTATCTTCGCTTCCGGTCTGATCCTGCTGTGCGGCGTCACCGGGCTGTTCGCCCGCCTGATGGACTACATCCCGCAGGCGATTTCTGCGGCGATGCTGGCGGGGATCTTGCTGCGTTTCGGGCTGGACGCCTTCGCTTCGCTGCAGCTCAATTTCCCCCTCAGCGCCGGCATGGGGCTGGCCTATCTGCTCAGCCGCCGTTATCAACCGCGCTACGCCATCATGCTGACGCTGGCGGTTGGGCTGGCGATCGCCGCGCTGCAGGGCAATATCCAGCTAACGCAGCAAGCGCCGGCGTTCGCCATGCCGGAATTTATCGCGCCGCATTTCAATTGGCCGACGCTGCTCGGCATCGGCGTGCCCTTCTTCGTGGTCACCATGGCTTCGCAAAACGCCCCCGGCATCGCCACGCTGCAGGCGGCGGGCTACCGCGTCCCCACCTCACCGCTGATCGCCTGGACGGCGCTGACCGCACTGCTGCTGGCGCCGTTCGGCGGCTTCTCGGTGTGCATCGCCGCCATTACCGCCGCCATCTGCATGGGGCCGGACGTGCATCCCGATCCGCAGCGGCGCTATATGGGCGCGGTGGCCGCCGGCGGCTTCTATCTGCTGGCCGGTCTGTTCGGCGGTGCCATCGGCCTGTTGTTCAGCGCGTTGCCGGTCGCCTTGATCCACACCATTGCCGGGCTGGCGTTGCTCGGCACCATCGGCGGCAGCCTGCAACGTGCGCTGCATGATGAAAAACAGCGCGACGCGGCGCTGATCGCCTTCCTCATCACCGCCTCCGGCGTCACGCTGCTCGGCATCGGTTCGGCCTTCTGGGGCATTGTCGGCGGCGCTATCGCCCATCTGCTGCTGTCGCTGCCGCGGCGAGCCTCCGAGGCGTAACGGGCGGTCTACATTGACAAGCGGCGCCGTGGCGCCTTCACTTTCTCTGTCGTCTGAATGTCAATCCACCTAATAAGTGACGCCGTCACCAAGGAAGTTTATGACCGAGAAAGCCGCGCTGTTGGCCCAGCGTCTGATACGCAATGTCGAACAGGTAGAGATGAAGCATGACCGACGGCCGCCGCTGTATGACAGCGTCGGCGCTCGCCTCGGCACCGGCACCGCCGCCGACAAGCTGGGCGCTTCTTTCGATTGTGTGGCGCCGGGCATGCGCTCCTGCCCCTACCATTTTCACTACGCTCAGGAGGAAATGTTCATCATTTTGGAAGGCAGCGGTACGCTGCGCGTGGCCGGAGAAATGCTGCCGATCGTCAGCGGGGATGTGATTTTCATTCCGCCGGGTCCGGAATATCCGCACCAGATCATCAACACCTCCGATGCGCCGCTGAAGTACCTGTCCGTCAGCACGCGCGAACAGCCGGAAGTGGTGATGTATCCGGACTCAGGCAAATACCAGGCGATGGCGCGCGGCAATGACGGCGAACAGGTGCGTTATCTGCAACGCCCTTCAGCCTCGCTCGATTACTGGCAGGATGAACCCTGAATCGCCGGCCGGCAACGGGAGATCCAACGCGCGCGCCGCCAGCTCGGCCACGCGGAAGTCGATATCCGCCGCCTGCCCGTCTTCCATAAACCAGGCGGCGGAGAGCCCCGCCCAGGCCAGGATCCATTGCAGCAAGCGCCGGCGTTCCAGCCCGGCCAAGCGACAGACCTGTTCTACGCGCCGCTGGAAAATGGCCGGATCGGTGGCGATGCCGTAGTTGGGATTACAGAAGATATTGGCGTAATCGAAGCCCCGTTCGCCGTACAAACGCTTGGGATCGATCGCCAGCCAGCCGCGTTCGCCGAAGTCCAGCACGTTGTCATGGTGGATATCACCGTGCAGCACGCTTTCATCTCGCGGGCTACTCAGCAATTCCGCCGCCGTCGTGGCGCTGAGACGCAGCATGCCGCCGTGCGCCTGCGCCGCCGGCCACAGCGAGCTGAACCACTCTTGCAACGGGATCAATTCGGGCAGCGGTGCCGCGCGCGGCGCATGCAAGGCGGCGATCGCCCGGCACAGGATCGCCGTGGCCTGCTCATCGTCGCCGTCACGCACCAGCTGCGCCAACGAGCTTTCGCCCTGTGCGCGCTCCAGCAGAATGCCGTCTTCGTGCCACGCCAACACCTGCGCGGCGCCTTCCCCGCGCCACCAGCACATCAGCTGGCCGCCGAAGCGCTCCTCCTGCTCGCGGGCGATCTTCAGCATGGCGGCCTCGCCCCGGTAACGCACCGGCATCAGCAGGCTGCTGTGGGTTTCGAAGGCTTTACCGTCCTGTTCCAGTTGCCAGCGTTGCAGGTAGGGAGTAAAAAGCGGGTTCATCGTCTCATGCGTCCTTGTGGCCGATCTGCGCCGCACTGTCACATTCGGGTGAGAGACGACGTATAAAATAAAGAGGGATGATACGCTCATATATCATCGGTGTGCGGCGTCTGGCCGCCGTTTCCTCAGTATCCTAACCAAGTTTGTCGCTTTTATTAACCGGTCTTGCGCGGGGTTTGATCATGACATCATTAAAACGCACGAATTATCCGCAGTTGCCTACGCCGGGCGGCCCCTATGTGCATGCGGTGCGCCACGGCGATCGCCTGTATGTGTCGGGCTTGACGGCCTTCGCCACCGACGCGCAAGGCTTAAGCGCGCCGGAACAGACGCAGGAGATCCTCGAGCAATTGGCGACCATCGCCGCCAGCGAAGGCGTGAATCTCAAGGCCTTGATTAAAATCAGCGTGTTCCTGACCGACATCGCCGATCTGGCGGGCGTGCGCCCGGTGCTGTTTGACTATTTCGACGGCGCGCTGCCGGCCTGTTCACTGATGGCGGTCAGCGCGTTGTTCTCACCGCAGGTGTGCGTAGAGATAGAGGCGGTGATGGCGTTGCAATAATGCGCGGCTAGAGCGCGCCTTCATCCGGCATGCAGGGGCCGATCTTGAACCAGGCTTTGGCGATCTGCCCCTGTTCCACTTCGTAAATGGCGATGACATCCATTTTGCCGCGCCCCTGCGGGAAGTTGCGCGTCACCACTTCCTGATCGACCACCATATTCCCCACCGCCATGCGTTTTATCCGTTCGCCATACAGACTCGGCTCCTGGAAACGCACAAGATGCCGTTCACGGATCGCCGCCTTGCCGCTGGCCAGCAGCGTGTCGGGATGCTCGTAATACTGCGCGTCGTCCGCCCAGCAGGCCATGAAGGCGTCGATGTCGCGGGCGTTATAGGCGTCAAGCTGTTGTTGAACCACATCCTGCGGGCGTGCCGTTTTATCGTTCATCACATCCTCCTGCCGAAGTTAACCGCCGCATGTATCGAACCCATCACGTTAACCGCCCAGTGCTGCAGCTTGATGACACGGCGAGATTTGAATAAAAACCCAAAAATAGCGAATAAATAACCTACCACGCCCAATGGACAATTCAAGCACCCGCGCACAAATTTTCTGCACCGCGCCAGGGGCGGCGAAAACCGCATGACGCCGCGCGTTAATCTTTGCGGCGGTTGGGGAAATTCTGCTAATTTAGCGTGAACAGCCTGATGATAACGAAACGCTATGCAGCAAAAACCGGTGTTGGACGAAGCAAGACAGTTAAAGCGACTCAACGCCGCCACGCGGCGTCAATCCCATATGTATAAATGGATCGCGCTGATTGCGGCGCTGGATGCGCTATTGGTGTTTTGGTATGACCGGGATATGCGCAACGTCACCTTCTCGGGAGCGGTTGCGCTGGTGTGCGGCTATCTGTGGATCCGCGATCGCAACAAGGCCCGGGGCTACCGGCGCGAGTTCGACCGCAAATTCGGCAAGCGCGGCGGCGATTAAGGCTGCATCGCTTCCAGCACTTTAGCGCTGTCGACAATCTGCACGAACTTCACGATTTTGCCGGCGCGCAGCGTATAAATATGCGCAAAAGAGGCGCTAAAGGATTTGCCGGTGGCCCGGTAGGTGCCGTGATAAAAACCTTGTGCGATCACATTGTCGCCGGCGTCGTAAAAGTGGTCGACATCGGCGCGGTAACCTTGCCATTCGCTGCCCAGGCGCTGATGCACGTTCTTGATGATGTTCTCCGGGCCGATATAGGTACCGGCGTAGGGGAAACCGGCGGCTTCGGTCCACTCGGCATCGGGGGCCAGCGCCGCCAGCAGATTACGGCCGTTTTCTTCGGAACTGCCTTCATAGGTTGCGCGCACTATTTCAAGAGGGGTTGGCATGTCTCTTCTCCAAATGGCTGATGAGGATATTCCGGCCATCCCCGCGGACACAGGCTCTCACCAAGCGGAGACGGCGGAATGCGGCTATTCTAGGTTGCTTGTTTCGCTGCAAAAACCGCAGTTATGACAATAGTGGGTTGCACTTTAGTAAACAATAACCATTTTTCTGTCATTTTCCCGGCATCCGACACGGCTATGCTGATTGACCGATTTTCCCCAACAGGAGCTGAACGTGTCTTTACCCTCGCTGACGCAAGAGTTGTTACAACCGTTTTCCCCCTACCAAACGCTGGCGCAAACGCTGTTGCCGCTCACCCTCGAGTCGGACGACGGTTCGCATGACGTGGCGCACCTGCATCGAGTCTGGAAGAACTGCCGCCACATCAGCAAGCTGGAAGGCGGCGACCGGCGCATTCTCTGCGCGGCGGTGCTGCTGCATGACGCCGTGGCGGTGGAAAAAAACTCGCCGCAGCGCCATCTGGCCTCGCGCATGGCGGCGGAGCAAGCCACGCTGACGCTGACCCGGCTGGAATGGGCGCCGGCGGACATCGCGGCGGTAGCCCACGCCATTGAAGCGCACAGTTTTTCCGCTGGCATCCCCCCGCAAACGCTGGAGGCAAAGATCCTGCAGGACGCCGATCGTCTCGACGCCATTGGCCTGATTGGCGTGGCGCGCTGCTTCTATATCGGCGGCCGCATGCGCAGTGCGCTGTACGACGCCGCCGACCCGCGGGCCGAACATCGCCAATACGACGACAAACGTTTCAGCCTGGATCACTTCGAAACCAAGCTGTTCAAACTGCAAGACGGCTTCCAGACTGCCGCCGGGCGGCACATGGCCGAGCTTCGCACCGAACGCATGCGGCGTTTTGTCGATGATCTGCTGGAGGAGGTGTAATGCCGGCCTACGGGGCATTTTCGTTATGCCCATAACATTTTCGGTCACATAACACCGTTAAACTGAAAGCCAACTTCACCGAACGGGCGGCACAGATGAAAAAGTTGACGTTGAAAGAGATGACGGAAAGCGAGCAACGGGAAGTCAAAACCGAGCTGGACAAAGCGCGTAAAAGCCACGGCCGGCCGCTGACCAACGCCGAACAGCACAAGGTCAAGGATGAAGTGGTGGCGCGCATCATGGCCGCCAGAGCAAAGCTCGCCAAGGCAGAGCGTGCAGAACGCAAAGCCAACCGCTACCGGCCAAGCGGCGACACCTTCAGTTGGTCTGCCACTATCGGCTCCCGCCCGCCGCGCTGAGCCAGTCAAACCCTCCCCGCCGCGGCGGGGATTTTATTTATTAGCCAAACTCATCCCTGCTGATGAATCATGAATAACAATGTTATCAATCTGTTGTAAATTGACAGCCTGATGAAGAATATTCATTATCACCCCACTTCCCCTTTTCACGAGACTGCCATGGCCTACCCACGCAACGCTGATATTCTGATGACACCTGCGTTGTCCGTTGGCGGTTTGGCGGCGGTTAAATCGAAGAAACAGACGCTCATTTGACCGGGGCGCGCTGTCCCGTCAGATGAGCTGACTGGATGGCCTGCAACGCCCCGCCTTCAATTTTCTCATCTGGCTTCTCTGTCGGTCACACAGAAGGAATATTTTATGGCCTCATTTTCGGGTATTTGGGTGGCGATGGTTACCCCTTTCAATCAAGATGCCGTCGATCTGCCGGCGGTTAAACGCCTAGCGCGGCACCTGCTCGACGCCGGCATCGACGGCCTGGTGGTCTGCGGCTCTACCGGTGAAGCCGCCGCGCTGAGCAAGGAAGAACAGCTGGCGGTGCTCGACGCCGTGCTGGAGGTGGCGCCCGCCCATCAGGTGGTGATGGGCCTTTCCGGCAATAACATGGCCGCCACGCTGCAGATGCAGCAGGCCATTCAGCTGCGCGACATCGCCGGCGTGCTGATCCCGGCGCCTTACTACATCCGCCCTTCGCAATGCGGCCTGATCGACTATTTCACCCAGTTGGCCGACGCCTCCACCGTGCCGGTGATCCTGTACAACATTCCGCAGCGCACCGGCATCGCCATGGAGCTGGCCACGCTGCGCCGGCTCGCACGTCACCCGCGCATCACCGCCATCAAGGACTGCGGCGGCAACCCTGACGCTACCATGGCGCTGATCGCCGACGGCGAAATCGATGTGATGACCGGGGAAGACAATCTGATCCTCACCACGCTGTGCCTCGGCGGCACCGGTGCCATTTCCGCCGCCGCGCATGTTCACCCGGAGCGTTTCGTCCAGCTGGTACAGCAAGTCGCCACCGGCGATCTGGCCGCTGCGCGCAGCAACTTCTATGAGCTGCTGCCGATGATCCACCAGATGTTCAGCTTCCCGAATCCGGCGCCGGTCAAGACGGTACTGGCCCAACAGGGGCTGATCGCCAATGAGTTACGTTCGCCCATGCAGGTGGCGCCGCAGGCGCTGCAACAGCAGATCGCCGCAACGCTGGCGCAGCTGCAGACAACCGAGGCGCTCATCGGTTAAATTTGTAAGCTAAGCCGCTGTAATTTTGGCGCTATGGGACTACGATGAGAGGTTAAACATGCCCGTCATTCGTCATCAACAAGGAGCTTCCGATGAAACTGTTCTATAAAGCCGGCGCCTGTTCGCTGTCCCCGCATATCGTGCTGCGCGAGGCAGGGCTGGATTTTACGGCGGAGAAGGTCGATCTGGCGCAGAAGAAAACCGAGAGCGGAGCCGATTACCTCGCCATCAATCCCAAGGGACAGGTCCCGGCGCTGCTGCTGGACGATGGCAGCCTGCTGACCGAAGGCGTGGCGATCGTACAATACCTGGCGGACCGCGTGCCGGACCGCAACCTGATCCCGGCGGCGGGTACCCTGTCGCGCTACCACGCGATCGAATGGCTGAACTACATCGCCACCGAACTGCACAAAGGGTTCAGCCCGCTGTTCAACCCGAAGACGCCCGAGGAATACAAAACCATCGCGCGCGCCAGGCTGGAGCAGCAGTTCAGCTATCTGGATTCGGTGCTGGCGAAGCAGCACTTCCTGTTGGGGAGCCGTTTCAGCGTGGCTGACGCCTACCTGTTCACCGTGCTGCGCTGGGCATTCGCCCTGCAGTTTGACGTGCGCAAGCACGCCCATCTGGCGGCCTGGTTCGATCGCGTTGCGGCGCGCCCGGCGGTAGATGCGGCGCTGAACGCCGAAGGATTGAAGTAAACACTCGGCCCCGGTGGCTATCGCCGGGGCCCGTTGCACTTACAGTTTTACCGCTTTGAATTCGCTGCGCGGCTGCACGATCCGATCCTGCGCCGCCACCACCTGCAGCTCGTATTCCCCCATCTCCTGAGTCGTCAGCATCACCTCATACACGGCGGCGGTCACGTGCTCCAGCGCTTTATCCAGCGCCTCGCCCTTCAGTAGATCCACCAGCAGCAGACCGCTGGTCAAATCGCCGACGCCGACCGGCTGACGCGCGCCGAAGTCCACCAGCGGCCGGCTGATGTGCCAGGCCTCGTCCGCTGTCACCAGCAGCATTTCGAAACAGTCGGCGTGATAGCCGGCGCGGGCCAGGTGCTTGACCAGCACCAGCCGCGGCCCTTTGGCGATCAGCACGCGGGCGGCCTGCACCGCATCGGCCACGTTGGCGACGGCCATCTGGCTCAGCATTTCCAGCTCCAGCAGGTTCGGCGCCACCATGTCGCTGCACGGCAACGCCTGGCGGCAGTGAAACTCGGCCACGCCCGGCGCCACGATGCAGCCTTTTTCCGGATGTCCCATCACCGGATCGCAAAAATACCAGGCGTTCGGGTTCGCCTGCTTAACCTGACGCACGATCTCCAGAATATGGTCACCCTGCTCCGGCGAACCGATATAACCGCTCAGCACCGCATCACAGCGCTTCAGTTGATCGATATTGGCGATTCCCTGCGCGATCTCAGTCAGGTGGCTGGCCGGCATGACGCAGCCGGTCCACTGGCCGTATTGCGTATGGTTGGAGAACTGCACCGTGTTCAGCGGCCAGACGTTGACGCCCATGCGGCGCATCGGAAACTCAGCCGCACTGTTGCCGGCGTGACCAAACACCACGTGCGACTGGATAGAAAGAATGTTTTTCATCGACAGAACTCGTTCGGAATACGGCAGCCGGGCGGCTGCGCAAAAATAAAGGGGCCGCCAGGGCCCCTTACCGTCATTATTCGCTTACTGCCAATCCACCAGGCAGTAGTGTTTCTTGCCGCGACGCAGCAGCGTGTAGCGGCCGAACAGACGATCTGAATCGCTGAAGCGGTATTCGGCATCGGACTGTTTCTCACCGTTGATGGTCACCGCGTTGGAACCGATCATGGTGCGCGCCTGGCCGCGTGACGGCACCAGTTCGGCATTCACCAACGCCTGCTGCAGATCGGCGTCGCCATCCAGTTTGATGGTCGGCATACCGTCCTGCGCCAGTTGGGCGAAGTCCGCTTCGGTCATGTCATGCAGCGCGCCGGAGAACAGGCTCTGCGTGATGCGCTTGGCGGCCGCCAGGCCTTCCGCACCGTGCACCATGCCGGTCACTTCTTCCGCCAGCACGTACTGGGCGCGCGGCGCCTTGCCGCTGTTTTTGTCTTCTTCTTCCAGCGCGTTGATGTCTTCCAGGCTCATGAAGGTGAAGAATTTCAGGAAGCGGTAAACGTCGGCGTCGGCGGTGTTGATCCAGAACTGGTAGAACTTGTACGGGCTAGTTTTTTCCGGCGCCAGCCAAACCGCGCCGCCTTCGGTTTTACCGAACTTGGTGCCGTCTGCTTTGGTGATCAACGGCACGGTCAGGCCGAACACCTGCTTCTGGTGCTGACGACGCGTTAGATCGATACCCGAGGTGATGTTGCCCCACTGGTCGGAACCACCGATCTGCAGCTCCACCTGGTGGCGGTTGTACAGCTCGGAGAAATCGTAGCCCTGCAGCAGGTTATAGGAGAACTCGGTGAAGGAGATGCCGGAGTCGTCGCGATTCAGGCGCTGCTTGACCGCTTCCTTGTTGATCATCTGGTTGACGGAGAAGTGCTTGCCGATGTCACGCAGGAAGGTCAGCACGTTCATGCCGCCGAACCAGTCGTAGTTGTTGGCCGCGATGGCGCTGTTGCTGCCGCAGTCGAAATCGAGGAACGGGGAAACCTGTTTGCGGATCTTCTCGACCCACTCGTTCACCGTATCGGTGGTGTTCAGCTTGCGCTCCGCCGCTTTGAAGCTCGGATCGCCGATGAGGCCAGTGGCGCCGCCCACCAAGGCTACCGGCTTGTGGCCGGCCAGCTGGAAGCGCTTCAGGCACAACAGAGGAACCAGATGGCCCAAATGCAAGCTGTCAGCGGTCGGATCGAAACCGCAATACAGTGCAATTGGCCCTTGCGCCAGTCGCTCCGCTAACGCTTCCTCATCCGTAACCTGGGCAACGAGGCCCCGCTCTTGCAGTTGTTTAATCAAGTTGCTGCTTGCCATCAATGACTCCATGTATAAACGAATGCACCTTTGCCGGTACACGGCCTTTCGCCCAGTGGCGAAATAAAAATTCAGGGTAGCGCATAGAATAAAGCGCCGGCGGCGTCAGCACCAGCGCTTAGAGGGGATTTTACGTCTTCAAGGTGCCAGTCGGTCAATTTTCCAGTCATTCCCGTCCCGCTGATACAGGAAACGGTCATGCAGGCGATGGGCGCCGCCTTGCCAGAACTCGACGGAGTCAAATTTCACGCGGAATCCGCCCCAGAAACTCGGCAACGGCACTTCGCCCTGCTGGAACTTTTGCTTCAACTCGAGGAATTTGCTTTCCAGCACGCCGCGCGCGGAAATGCGCGACGACTGCTGCGACACCCAGGCGCCGATCTGGCTGTCCTTCGGCCGGCTGTTGAAGTACTTCAGCACGTCGAGGGTCGACAGGCGCTCCACCTGCCCCAGGAAAATCACCTGACGGTCGAGCATGTGCCAGGGGAACAGCAGGCTGATATGCGGGTTTTGCGCCAGCTGCTGTGCCTTGCGGCTGCCGAGGTTGGTGTAGAACACCAGCCCCTGCTCATCGAAATGCTTGAGCAGCACGATGCGCTGATACGGCTGGCCGTGTTCGTCGACGGTAGCGACGCACATGGCGGTAGGATCGGCCAGGCGCGCGTCGCAGGCCTGTTTCAACCAGCGTTCGAACAGTTCGAGCGGGTTGGCGGTCAGATCGTTGCGGCGCAGGCCGCCTCGGGTATATTCACGGCGCAGGTCCGCAA
This sequence comes from Serratia sp. PF-27, assembly GCF_030053255.1. Classification (NCBI taxonomy): domain Bacteria; kingdom Pseudomonadati; phylum Pseudomonadota; class Gammaproteobacteria; order Enterobacterales; family Yersiniaceae; genus Serratia; species Serratia sp. PF-27. The sequence goes on along the minus strand of NZ_JASGBT010000015.1, from coordinate 190,730 downwards.
CATCAAACTCATTCTTTTCAATCATCTGGTTTATCGACCAACTGAAAAAATCCGTCGTTACATTCTGCGCCTGCGGCGTCAGGAACTCAATCGCTCCGACGCCGCCGTGACCGTCACTCCGTCAACACGCAGTCGCTCATGACTACCTTGCCGTTGCGCTCAAGATAGGCGTTACGATCTTTCGACCAAAAAGTGTATTTACCGTCGCTGTATTTGGCACCGGTCAGCGCCAGCACCTGCTTAAGATGCAGCTGCTCGCCGTCCATCAGCAGGCTGACTTCGCTCGCCTTGCCGTCGAGCCCCACCGTCAGCGGCGTAGTGCCGCACTGGTAGTGCATCGTCTGGCTGCTCTGCGGCAGGATGTAGCTGCAGCCGGACAACGCCAGCGCGCCGGCGACGAAAATGACTTTTTTCATGCTGTTGCTCCTTAGAGAAATCCTTCACAGGTTATCCTAACAGAGCTAACGGCCCCTCAACGGCAAAACCGGATAAATCCCACCCAGCACCGTTTCACGGCTGGCGCCGGTGACCGAAGGCAGGTTGCCGGCCTGGCCGGACAGCGTGCGAAACGCCAGCCAGGCAAAGGCCAGCGCCTCCATGTCGTCTCCGCTGACGCCGCAATCGTCGGTCAGCCCGACCTCCGTGCCCGGCAACAGCGCCGACAGGCGCGCCATCAGCAGCGTGTTGCGCGCTCCGCCACCGCAGACCAGCAGGCGCTCGCACCCGCCGGCCAGTTGTACCTGTTCGCTGATGCTGACGGCGCTCAGCTCTGTCAGCGTGGCCTGCACGTCGACCGGCGCAATCGCCGGCAATCCGGCCAGCTGCCGCTCCAACCAGGCGATATTGAAATACTCTCGGCCGGTGCTTTTCGGCGCCGGTAGCGCAAAGTAAGGGTCCGCCAGCATTTGCTGCAACAGCGGCAAGCAGACTCGCCCCTGCATCGCCCAGCCGCCGTCCTGATCGTAAGGTTGCGCACGGTGACGCCAGACCCAGGCATCCATCAGCATATTGCCCGGCCCGGTATCGAAACCGCGCACCGGCGCACCGGGCAACAGCAGAGAAAGGTTGGCAATGCCGCCGACGTTCAGCACCATACGCCGCTCGACGGGATGCCCCAGCAGCGCCTGATGAAACGCAGGCACCAGCGGCGCGCCCTGCCCGCCGTAGGCCATATCGCGCCGGCGGAAATCGCCGACGGTGGTGATATTGGTCAGCGCGGCGATGCGGTTGTTGTCGCCGAGCTGCATCGAGAAACGCGCGTCGCCTTCCGGTTCGTGCCACACCGTCTGGCCGTGGCAACCGATGGCGGTGATCTGCTCGGCGTCGATGCCGGTTTGCTTCAGCAGGCCAAGCACCGCCTCGCCAAACAGCGTGCCCAGCCGTGCGTCCAATCGGCCGACGGCGGCCAGCGTGGTCTGCTGCCCCTGGCACATCCCCAGGATCTCTTTTTTCAGCGCGATCGGCATCGGATGGCTATAGCTGGCCTGCTGCGCCACCATGCGATCGTCGATCGCGGCCAATACCACATCGATTCCGTCCAGACTGGTGCCGGACATGACGCCTATATAGCGGCCTGACTTCATAGCAACATCCTCTAACCCGCGCGGTAAGCAAATTTCATCCTGACAAATAAACCAGAATTGCCGGATTAACGCCATGAATTATGATGCTTTTTTTACAGGCCGTGAGCCAGGTGCGCCGCGGTGGCACATTTCATGTGTTAAACCGTGCGTTAACCGGCAACGGAATGTCGGTGAGGCTGTCATAAAGGTAAACCGCGGTTTATTATTGGTTGAACAGAGAAAAGTTAAGCTGCGTGCAGCGATGAGGCATGGCGCTGTATCAACTTTCAGCCATACTTTGTCTATCATTTTCACTGAATCTTGCCTGGTGAGCATTGCCAGGTTATGGACTACTACCATCAGGAGTTTTATATGATCAAGCGTCTTCTCGTCGTTGCCGTCGCCGCCGTTACGTTGGCTGGGTGTGCCAATGAATCCATGTCCGGCGATGTCTACTCGTCCTCGCAGGCCAAACAGGTGCAGAACGTCACCTACGGGACGCTGGTTTCCGTGCGTCCGGTGAAAATTCAGGGCGGGGAAGGTTCCAACGCCTTGGGGATGATCGGCGGCGCAGTGATTGGCGGGCTGTTGGGTAACACCGTTGGCGGCGGTACCGGTCGTACGCTGGCTACCGCGGCGGGCGCTATCGCCGGCGGCGCAGCGGGCAACAGCATCGGTGAAGTGGCCGGTCGTACCTCAGGCTACGAGCTGGAAATCAAAACCGACCAGAAAGAGAACATCGTCGTGGTGCAGAAAGCGGGCGACACCAAGTTCAGCCCGGGCCAGCGCGTGCGCATGGCGCGCATGGGCGACACCATCACCGTCTCTCCGCTGTAAGTCAGCCGGCGGCACACGGCAAACCGGAGGCAATCGCCTCCGGTTTTATTTCTGATGCTGTGAAACTGTAATCGTAGAAAATAAGAATATTATTATTTGTTCTGCAGTTCGGTGATATTTTGTTCTAACTTGCCAATCAGCCCTACCAACAGATGCACTTCGTCGGCGGTAATGCCGCTTAAAATCTCACTGCGCGTAGACGTGATCACACTATCGACTTCTCTGATGATCGGATCGGCCGCTTCGGTCAACTTGATGCGCTTCGCGCGGCGATCGTTGGCACAGGTGTGACGCGTGATAAGCCCCTTCTCCTCCAGTTGGTCCAGCGTGCGAACCAGTGACGGTTGCTCGATACCGATCGCCTTGGCCAGCTGGATTTGCGACTGCTCCGGCGGCAAGCGATTGATATTGTGCAACGTAACCCAATGCGTTTGGGTCAGCTCCAACGGCTTGAGCCGGTGATCGATGAGCGCCCGCCAAACACGAACCAATCGTGCTAAATCTGAACCTAATGTTGACTCCACTTACCCCTCCTTATAATTAGCATGCTAACATTACCTCCCAGAGCTTAGACTATTTTGGGTAACTCACATTAAAAACACAAATGTATATAATGTATATTGTGGAAATAACCACTATTTTTAGCCGCTATTGTTTAATCGTTATGCAAATATTCAACATATTCACCCTTAGGGATTGTTAATGTGAATACATCATGGTTACACACCTCATCCCCCTTACCCGATTTGGTCCTGGGGGCATCGCTTTATTTTCCACCTATATTTAAAGCTTTTTTACTAGGACTGGTCTTATGGCTGCTGATTCATCAGCTGCTGAGAGACTGGATGTATTCCGGTGAAATCTGGCATCCCATGTTGATGGACCTGTCCATTTTCGTTCTGACCGTCAGCGGTTCCTTATGGATTTTAGCGAGTTGGTAACCCATGCAGCATAAAACATTAAAATACTTCTCTACGGTGATCGTCTGCGCCATTGCCGTCTGCGCCGGTTGGTGGCTATGGAATTATTATATGCAATCCCCATGGACCCGTGACGGAAAAGTGCGCGCAGAACTCGTCAATATCACCCCTGAAGTCTCTGGAAGATTAGAGAAAATAAGCGCGAATGACAATCAGTTCGTACCTGCGGGAAGTCTGATTTTTACCCTCGACCCGGTGCCCTACCAGATTGCGCTGGACAATGCCGAGGCCGCGGTGGCAAAAGCGCAATCCGATCTGGCCAAAGCGGACCATGAGGCTGCCCGCCGCCGCGGTTTACCGCGTAACGTTATTTCCGCTGAAGACTTGGACGAGTCCAATTTAGCCGCTCAGGCAATGAAGGCCGCCTATAAAGCGGCCCTGGCCAACCTGGAACAGGCCAAATGGAATTTGAGCAAAACCAAAATTTATGCGCCAACCGACGGTTATATCACCAACCTGCAGGCACGCGTCGGAAACTACGCCAACGCCGGCACGCCCCTGGTGGCGTTGGTGGATGTGCATTCGTTTTATGTGCTCGGATATTTCGAAGAAACCAAGCTGAAGCATATAAAAGAAGGCAATAAAGCGGACATCGTTTTATATAACGGCAACACGCCGCTACAGGGGGAAGTAGAGAGCATCGGACGCGCCATTTACGATCAGAGCGTCGACAGCAGCAACGATCTATTAATGGACGTTAAGCCCAATGTTCCTTGGGTACGTTTGGCCCAGCGTGTGCCGGTGCGGATAAAATTGCTCAACGTGCCCGCCGATTTGACGCTGGTCGCCGGTACCACCTGCACCATTTCGATTCATCAGCGGAACTAAAGTGTGAACCTGCCTTTTCTGGAGTGGAGCCGTACCCCCTGGGGTAAGGCGACCGGCGGCCAATGGCGCTATGCGCTGCGCAACTCGCTGGCGATGTGTCTGGCGTTGTGGGTGGCGTTCGTGCTCGAGCTCGACGAACCCTATTGGGCGCTCACCTCCGCCGCGGTGGTGAGTTTCCCCACCATCGGCGGCGTGATCAGCAAAAGCATCGGCCGCATCTTCGGCAGCCTGGTGGGCGCCGCCGCCTCGGTAGCGATCGCCGGCCACTGTCTGAACGATCCCTGGCTGTTTACGCTGTTCATCGCCGCCTGGATCGGGCTGTGCACCTACGTCTCGAATCATTACCAAAACAACGTCTCTTACGCCTTCGCGCTGGCGGGCTATACCGCCGCCATCATCGCCTTCGGTACGGTCAACGTCACCGATACCCAGCAGATATTCGATATCGCTCAGGCGCGGGTTTGCGAAGTGATCACCGGTATTCTGTGCGGCGGGTTGATGATGATGATCCTGCCCAGCACCTCCGACGGCGAAGCCTTGCTGACCTCGCTGCGGCGCATGCAGCTACGCCTGCTGGAGCACGCCGCCATGCTGTGGCAGCCGGAGGTCACCGCGCAGATGCGCACCTCGCACGAGGGGGTCATCGGCCAGATCCTGACCATGAACCTGCTGCGCATTCAGGCATTCTGGAGCCACTACCGGCTGCGGCGGCAAAATAACCTGCTCAACTATCTGCTGCACCAGCAGCTGCGCATTACCAGCGTCATTTCCAGCCTGCGCCGCATGCTGCTGAACTGGCCGGATCGCCCTGCTAATCTGATGCCGGTGCTGACACAGCTGCTGGACGAGCTGCGCGATCCCGCCACCGATAAATATCGCTTGGCGCGTCTGCTCCAGCAGATCGCCCCGCAAGATGCGACGGACTACCGCCATCGCGCCTTCTGGCTGCGGTTGCGCGATTTCTGTTGGCTTTACCTGCGCTGCAACCGCTGGCTGCTGCGGTTGGAAAGCGCCACGGCGGTCAGCGATCTCCAGCCGCCGCACGTCACCTCACTGGCGCGCCACACCGACAGCTACGAAGCCGCCTATAACGGCCTGCGCACCTTTTTATGCATCGTGATCGGCTGCGCCTACTGGATCAACACGCAGTGGGACGCCGGCAGCGCGGCGCTAACGCTCACCGCCATCAGCTGCGTGCTCTACTCCTCCACGCCTTCGCCGATCAACAGCGTCAGCACCTTGCTCAAGGCGGTGCTGCTGCTCTCGGTCGCCTGCTTTGTGGTGAAATTCGGTTTGATGATCCAAATTGACGATTTCTGGGTGTTCTGCGCCTTCCTGTTCCCGATCCTGGTGACCATGCAAATGCTCAAGCTGCAGAATCCGCCTTATGCCGCGCTCTGGGGGCAGCTGATCGTCTTCATGGGCTCGTTTCTGACCGTCAGCAACCCGCCGAGCTATGACTACCAGTCCTTTATCAATGACAACATCGGTAAAATCGTCGGTGTATTGCTGGCCGGGTTGGCGTTTCAGATCCTACGCCCCAGTTCGGACAAGCGAAAAAGCCGCCGCATTATCCGCGCGCTGCGGCGCGATTTTATCGATCAGTTGAGCAAAAAACCGCAGCAGAGCGAAAGCCAGTTCGAATCGCTGATCTACCATCGCATCAGCCAGCTTAATCAGAGTCAGGATCAGGAGGCCCGCACCTGGCTGCTGCGCTGGGGCGTGGTACTGCTCAACTGCAGCCATATCGTCTGGCAGCTGCGCGACTGGCAGACCCGTTCCGATCCGCTGTCGGCGGTGCGCAACGTCTGTATCCACTGCCTGCGCGGCATCATGACGGAGAAAGGCGTGCAGCACAGTTCGCTGGACGCCACGCTGCAAGAGCTGCAGCGCATGAGCAACGCGCTGGCGCACCACCCGGAACAGGCGGCGCGCGATTTAGCCGGGCTGATTTGGCGGCTTTACTGCTCGCTGCAACAGTTGCAACAGGCGATGGGCCAGCCTGCCGCAACGCCGGTCGTCAGCGGCGGCTGATCACTTGATCACGCCGCAGGCAAAGCGCTCGCCGCCACCGCCGAGCGGCAGTGGATGATCCGAGTTGTTATCGCCGCCGGCGTGCACCATCAGCGCCTTACCCTCTATTTCGCTGATTTTTTTCAGCCGCGGTGCCAGCACCGGGTAGTTAGCCATGCCGTCGGCGGTCACATAGATGGCCGGCAAATCGCCCAGGTGCCCGTCGGCGTACGGCCCGAGGTGTTTCCCGGTCTTTTGCGGGTCAAAATGCCCACCGGCCGCCAGCGCCGCCACCGCCTTGCCGTCCTTCATACCCGGCTCGCAGCTGCCTTTCTCATGCACGTGGAAACCGTGTACCCCGGCAGGCAACGCTTTCAGGTTTGGCGTGAACAGCAAGCCGTACGGCGTTTCGCTAATGACCACTTTGCCGATATCCTGACCGATGCCCTGCCCGGTCACCAAGTTCATCTCCACGTCGACCGTCGCCGCCTGCGCGGCTACACAGGCCATCAGGCCCAGCGCGGCATACCAATAACGTTTCATCAATCAGTCTCCTTAATGTCTATACAGAGCTATCAGTATAGGAGAGCCAGCGCCGGCACTGTTAACCAACGCACAATCTCGCCAATTTGATTCGCACGCCTAATATTTAGGGCTAATACTATTTCTACCGATGTTGGTCCTCTGACCAGCTGTCGTTCGGCTAACGTTGTTTCCCTGTTTCCACCGCCGACGCATGAGAGTTCACTCCCCGGCCAGGCGGCATACTTCATAAGGAACTGATATGGGCATCTTTAGCTATAAGGATCTGGACGAAAATGCGTCGAAGGCGCTGTTTTCCGACGCCTTGGCCATCTCTACCTACGCTTACCATAATATCGATAACGGCTTCGATGAAGGCTATCACCAGACCGGTTTCGGCCTCGGTCTGCCGCTGACGCTGGTCACTGCGCTGATCGGCAGTACCCAGTCGCAGGGTGGCCTGCCTGGCCTCCCTTGGAACCCCGACTCCGAACAGGCCGCGCAGGAGGCGGTAAACAATGCCGGCTGGTCGGTGATCAGCGCCGCGCAGCTCGGTTACGCCGGCAAAACCGATGCGCGCGGCACCTACTACGGCGAGACAGCCGGTTACACCACCGCGCAGGCCGAAGTACTGGGCAAATATGACAGCGAAGGCAATCTCACCGCCATTGGCATCTCATTTCGCGGCACCAGCGGCCCGCGCGAGTCGTTGATCGGCGATACCATCGGCGATGTGATTAACGATCTGCTGGCCGGGTTCGGGCCGAAAGGCTATGCCGACGGCTATACGCTGAAGGCCTTCGGCAATTTGCTGGGCGACGTGGCGAAATTCGCTAAGGCCCACGGGCTGAGCGGTGAAGACGTGGTGGTCAGCGGCCACAGCCTCGGCGGGCTGGCGGTCAATAGCATGGCAGCGCAGAGCGACGCCAACTGGGGCGGCTTCTACGCGCAGTCCAACTATGTCGCCTTCGCCTCGCCGACCCAGTACGAAGCCGGCGGTAAGGTGATCAACATCGGCTACGAGAACGACCCGGTGTTCCGCGCGCTCGACGGCACCTCACTGACCCTGCCGTCACTGGGCGTACACGATGCGCCGCACGCCTCCGCCACCAACAATATCGTCAACTTCAACGACCACTACGCGTCGGACGCCTGGAACCTGCTGCCGTTTTCCATTCTCAACATTCCGACCTGGCTGTCGCACCTGCCGTTCTTTTATCAGGACGGCCTGATGCGGGTGCTGAACTCCGAGTTTTATTCACTGACCGACAAGGACTCGACCATCATCGTCTCCAACCTGTCGAACGTGACGCGCGGCAATACCTGGGTGGAAGACCTGAACCGCAACGCGGAAACGCACAGCGGACCGACGTTTATCATCGGCAGCGACGGCAATGATTTGATCAAGGGCGGCAAAGGCAACGACTATCTCGAGGGCCGCGACGGCGACGATATCTTCCGCGACGCCGGCGGCTATAACCTGATCGCCGGCGGAAAAGGCCACAATATCTTCGATACCCAGCAGGCGTTGAAAAACACCGAGGTCGCCTACGACGGCAACACGCTTTACCTGCGCGATGCCAAGGGCGGCATTACGCTGGCGGACGACATCAGCACCCTGCGCAGCAAAGAAACCTCCTGGCTGATTTTCAGCAAAGAGGTGGATCACCAGGTGACAGCAACCGGATTGAAATCGGATGCGGGCCTCAAAGCCTATGCCGCCACTACCACCGGCGGCGACGGCGATGATCTCCTGCAGGCTCGCAGCCACGACGCCTGGCTGTTCGGCAACGCCGGCAACGACACGCTGATCGGCCACGCCGGCGGCAATCTGACCTTCGTCGGCGGCAGCGGCGATGACATCCTGAAGGGCGTCGGCAACGGCAATACCTTCCTGTTCAGCGGGGATTTTGGCCGCGACCAGCTGTATGGCTTCAACGCCACCGATAAACTGGTGTTTATCGGTACCGAAGGCGCCAGCGGGAATATTCGCGACTACGCCACGCAGCAAAACGACGATCTGGTGCTGGCCTTCGGGCACAGCCAGGTCACGCTGATCGGCGTCTCGCTCGATCACTTCAATACCGATCAGGTGGTGTTGGCCTAAGGATCAGCATAAAAAAAAGCCGGGCGCTTTCGCCGCCCGGCTTTCCTCTTTCTGCTCCGCCTTAGGGCACGTCATACCCCAGCGCCGCCTTGCGAATGCGGAACCACTGCTGGCGGTTCAACACCAGTTTCTGCGCCTTCAGCGCCGAGCGCACCCGCTCAATCTTGCCGGAGCCGATAATCGGCAGCGGCGAAGACGGCAGGCGCATCACCCAGGCGTACACCACCTGCTCGATGGTCTCGGCGCCGATCTCTTGCGCCACTCGCTGCAGCTCGTCGCGCAGCGGCTGGAACTCAGCATCGTTGAACAAGCGGCCGCCGCCCAGGCAGGACCAGGCCATCGGCTTGATGCGCAGCTGCTGGCACTGGTCGAGCGTGCCGTCCAGGATCGCCGGTTGGTGAATCGGCGAGATCTCCACCTGATTGGTGACCAGCGAGAACGGCAGGCGCGACTGCAGCAGTTGGAACTGCGCAGGCGTAAAGTTGGAGACGCCAAAATGGCGCACCTTGCCGCTTTTGTGCAGCGCGACAAAGGCTTCGGCCACGTCGTCAGCGTCCATCAACGGATCCGGGCGGTGGATCAGCAACAGGTCCAGGTAGTCGGTATGCAGATGGCGCAGCGACTGTTCCGCGCTCTGTACGATATGATCGCGGTCGGTGATGTAGTGGCCGATCGGGTTGCCGGGCTTGGCGGTGGTGGCGATGCCGCACTTGGTCACCAATTCCAGCGACTGGCGCAGCGCCGGCTTCAGGCGCAGCGCATCGCCGAACGCCTGTTCGCAGGCATAGCCACCGTAGATATCGGCGTGATCGGCGGTGGTGACGCCCAGTTCGACATGCTGTTCGATGAACGTCAGCAGCTGCTGCGGCGACATGCCCCACTCCATCAACCGCCAGTAACCGCAAATCATGCGGGAAAATTCAGGCCCCTGCGGCGCGAGACGAATACGTTCTACCATTGCGAAAACCTCATGACATTAGTTGTCAGTCAGCATACACAAGCCGGTGAGGCACAGGGAAGCGGTAAGCCACACGAACGTGCGGCAGATCAGGAAAGGTTAAAACAGCGACGGCTGCTCAGGCAGCGGCTCGTCAGGCGCTTTATTGGCACGCTGCAGCCGCAGGAAGCGTTGACGGCACAGGCGCAGCACCTCGCGCTTTTGCGCGTCGCTCATGTTCATCCAGCCGAAACGCTCCTCGCGGCTGCGTAGGCAGCCACGGCAGAATCCGCGATCGTCAGCCTGGCAAATGCCGCGACACGGGCTGGGAATGTCGAAAAACTCAAGCTGCTGCGCCACGGGGCTCCTCCTGCGTTCTCTTGCTAATTGAAGACGCCATCGCCGCCGCTGGCAAGTCCCTTTTCGCCATTGCGGCGAAAATAGTCGCGCAAATAGCGCAGCGCCTGGCGGCTTTTCTCCGGCATAGTGCGTTCGAGCGTCAGCGCGTTCAGCCGCAGCGGCGCCGGCCGCCACTCCGGCAACAACAGCAACAGCTCGCCGCGCTGCAGCTCATCGCCAATTTCATACAGCGGCTGAACGGAAATGCCCAGCCCGGCACGGGTAAAGGCGCGCATTACGTTCATGCTCTCACTGACGATCTGCCCTTCCGCCAGCCGCAGCTTAACCTGCTGGCCGGACTGATGCAGCAAGTCCAGATGGGCCCCGCTGTAGCCGCTGGAGATCCAGCGGTGCTGCACCAAATCCTGCGGTTTTTCCGGCACCCCATGCTGGCTGAGATAACGCGGCGCGGCGCACAGCACCATCGGCCACGCCGTCAGCGGATGCGCGATCATATTGGCGTCCGCCAGTTGACGGTTGGCCCGCAGCGCGATGTCGACCCGCTGTTCTATCATGTCGACGATGCGATCGTCCGCCAGCACCCGCAGCGTCAGCTTGGGGTGCGCCTGCAGCAGCGGCGACAATGCCTCCGCCAACGAACGGCCGCCGATGCCGACCGGGGTGGCGATGCGCAGCTCGCCCACCAGCGTATCCCGCAGCTCCGCCAGCCGCTGCTCCGCCTGCTTCGCCTGTTGCAGCATCGCCTCGCAGCCGGGATAGAACGCGGCTCCCGCCTCGGTCAGCGCCAGACGGCGGGTGGAACGATGCAGCAATGGCACCCCGAGCGCTTTCTCCAGCGAGCGCATATGCTGACTGACCGCCGAAGGCGTCATGCCCAGACGCCGCGCCGCGCCGGCCAGCGATCCCTCCGCCACCACGGTGGCGAATACCGCCATTCGATTGAGTTTATCCACGATTATGAAGTTTTACTTAATCAAGAAAGCATGAATATGGCACTAATCACGGCTATTGTTAAGGACTAGAGTAGACACCACGCAGCAGGCACATCGGCCTGCCTTACGATACTGAACCTATCCCCGAAGGAGCATACAGATGAAAGTAGCCATTATTGGAGCAACCGGTTTTGTTGGCCGCCGCGTGGTAGATGAAGCGCTGGCTCGCGGTATTCAGGTAACGGCAATCGCCCGCCAGAAAAAAGATTTGCCGGAGCACGCCAATCTGACCATCGCACTGGGCGACGTCGCCGACACCGCCTGGCTGGCGGGGCAGTTGCACGGTCAGGATGCGGTGATCAGCGCCTACAATCCCGGCTGGGGCGAAGACAACCTGTATGAGAAGACTACGCGCGGGGCCCAGCAGATCCTTACCGCTGTCGGGCAGGCAGGCGTCAAGCGCCTGTTGGTGGTGGGCGGCGCAGGCAGCCTGGAAGTGGCGCCGGGCGTTGAACTGGTGGATACGCCGCAGTTCCCGGAAAATATCCGCCCCGGCGCGCAGGCGGTGCGCGATCTGCGCAATAAACTGCGCAACGAATCAGCACTCGACTGGACCTATCTCTCGCCGGCCGCCCTGCTGGAGCCGGGCAAACGCACCGGCCAGTTCCGCCTCGGCACCACGCAACTGCTGATGAACGGCGACGCGCCGGCCAGCATTTCGGTGGAAGATCTGGCGGTCGCTATCGTTGATGAGATTGAAAAACCTCAGTTTATTCGCGCGCAATTCACCGCCGCCTACTAAACTGCCCCACCGCCAGGCCATAAGGCCTGGCGGTTTTCACGTATTCTCCGTCGCCAGTATTCTGAATTTCTAAGGTTTTCTTAAGTTTCATCCGGTAGATTTCACGACATTATCTACTTTCAGGATCCCGACATTGGCAATGTGGTTACGTCAACGCTTACAGTGCAACAGCCTCGGTTTTACCCTCGCCACCGCCCTGTTCTTCACTCTATTTCAAAACGCGTTATTCCTGCATCGCGCCTGGTCGTATATCACCTTCGATAGCGTCCACAGCGTGATTTTCGCGGCGAGCATGCCGGTGGTGATCTTCTGTGCGCTGAATATTATCTTCAGCGTGTTGACCGTGCCCTACCTGCGTAAGCCGTTGATCATCTTTTTCTTGCTCGGCAGCGCCGCAGCCAACTATTTCATGTTCAGCTATGGTGTGGTGATCGACGGCAACATGATGCAAAACGCCTTCGAAACCAACCCGCAGGAGGCGACCGCGCTGCTGACGCCGCGCATGGGATTGTGGCTGGCGCTGCTCGGCATTCTGCCGGCGGTAGCGGTCTGCTTCACCCAAATTCGCCAGACTCGCCCCTGGTGGTACATGGTCGGGCTGCGCGCCGCTAACGTCATGCTGTCGTTGGTGGTGATCCTGATCGTCGCCGCGCTGTTCTACAAAGACTACGCTTCGCTGATCCGCAACAATAAAAGCGTGGTGAAGATGTTGACGCCTTCCAACTTCGTGGCCGGCACCATCAAGTTTACCGAACAACGTTACTTCACCCGCAATCTGCCGCTGGTCAAGATCGGTGAAGACGCGCGTAAAGGGCCGCTGATCGCCAAGCAGACCAAGAAAACGCTGGTGATCCTGGTGGTGGGCGAAACCGCCCGCGCCGAAAACTTCTCCCTCGGAGGTTACGGGCGCGAAACCAACCCGCGCCTGAAGCAGGACGACGTGGTCTACTTCAAGAACGCCAGTTCCTGCGGCACCGAAACGGCGATCTCCGTCCCCTGCATGTTCTCCAACATGCCCCGCAAGGAGTACGACGCGACTCAGGCAACGCATCAAGAAGGCATGCTCGACGTGCTGGCGCATGCCGGCGTCAATGTGCTGTGGCGCGATAATGACGGCGGCTGCAAAGGTGCCTGTGACCGGGTGCCGCACGTGGACATGACCAAGCTGAAACTGCCGCAGGACTGTGACGGTGAGGTTTGCATGGACAACGTGCTGCTGTACAAGCTGAACGACTATATCAATAGTCTGAATGACGACGGCGTGATCGTGCTGCACCAGATGGGCAGCCACGGCCCGGCTTACTACCGCCGCAGCACACCAGAATTCCAGACGTTTTCGCCAACCTGCAACAGCAATCAGATCCAGGATTGCAGCCATGAACAGCTGGTGAACACCTACGACAACTCAATCCTGTATACCGACGCAATGCTCGATGCCACCATCAAGCTGCTGCGGCAGTATGACGATCGGTTCAATACCGCACTGGTCTATTTATCCGATCACGGCGAATCGCTGGGGGAAAACGGCATGTATCTGCACGGCACGCCTTATGTCTTCGCGCCGAGTCAGCAAACGCACGTGCCTTTCCTGATGTGGATGTCTGCCGACTATCAGCGCAATTTCGGCATTGATCGCCAGTGCCTGAACACGCTGGCGGAAAAGGACGACGTGTCGCAGGACAACCTGTTCCACACCCTGTTGGGCATGCTGAACGTACAGACCCGCGAATATCAATCCCAGTTGGATATCCTGCAGCGTTGCCGCAACGCGGCGTAGCGCTTAACTTCCGTGTGCCACTGGGGCACAATAGTTTGCAGACAACCGGCGTTTTGTGCGCCGGTTTTTTTATTCCCATTGACCTAGACCAATCGGTCTATTATGCTCGGCGCCATGATGACCAAATCAACGCATTGCAACGTGGATACACGTGAACATCTGCTCGCCACCGGCGAAACCCTCAGCCTGCGCCTGGGCTTTACCGGCATGGGGCTGAGCGAACTGCTGGCTACCGCGGGCGTGCCGAAAGGCTCGTTCTACCACTATTTTCGCTCGAAGGAAGCCTTCGGCGAAGCGATGCTGCAACGCTATTTCACGCATTATGACGCACAGATGCAGGCGCTGTTTGCCGACAGACGCGGCGATGCCCGCCACCAGCTGCTCGGCTATTACGCCCAGGCTATCAGCTATCACTGCCGCAGCGAATGCCATAACGCCTGCCTGGCGGTGAAGCTTTCCGCCGAGGTGAGCGATCTGTCGGAACCAATGCGCCATGCGCTGGAAACGGGCACCGCTCGCGTGATCGGCCACTTGCAGGAGGCCATCGAGCGCGGTATCGCCGAGGGCTCGCTGTCGGTGGCCATGAGCCCCGCGGCGACCGCAGAAACGCTGTATTCACTGTGGCTCGGCGCCTCGTTGCGCGCCAAGATCCGTCACTCGCTGGCGCCGTTAACCAGCGCGCTGGAAAGCATCGAGTTGCTGCTGCGCCCGCCGCAGCCATAACACCACCGTCTTTTTTCGTGAAAATGCAGTTCGTGTTTTTTTATCGCCCATCACTAGACGACCGGTCTATTAAATACAGGATGCACTATGAAGACTGAAAAATTGCTCTCTCCGCTGAAGGTTGGCGCCGTCACCCTGCCCAACCGCGTGTTTATGGCTCCGCTGACGCGTCTGCGCAGCATCGAACCGGGCGATATTCCTACGCCACTGATGGCGGAATATTATGCGCAGCGCGCCAGCGCCGGCCTGATCGTGACCGAAGCGACGCAGATCTCCTTCCAGGCGAAAGGCTACGCCGGTGCGCCAGGCCTGCATACCCCGGAACAGATCGCCGCGTGGAAACACATCACGCAGGCGGTACACGACAAAAACGGCCACATCGCCGTACAGCTGTGGCATGTAGGCCGCATCTCCCACGCCAGCCTGCAGCCGGGCGGGCAAGCGCCGGTCGCGCCTTCGGCCATCAACGCCGACACCCGCACCACCGTGCGTAATGAAACCGGCGCCTGGGTACGCGTACCGACCTCTACGCCGCGCGCGCTGGAAACCAGCGAGATCCCGGGCATCGTTAACGATTTCCGCCAGGCGACCGCCAACGCGCGTGACGCCGGCTTCGACTTCATCGAACTGCATGCGGCCCACGGCTATCTGCTGCACCAGTTCATGTCACCGGCTTCCAACCAACGTACCGATCAATACGGTGGCAGCATTGAGAACCGCACCCGCCTCACGCTGGAAGTGGTCGATGCCACCATTGCCGAATGGGGTTCCGAGCACATCGGTATTCGTATCTCGCCGCTTGGGCCGTTCAATGGGCTGGACAACGGTGAAGATCAGGAAGAAGCGGCGCTGTATTTGGTGGAAGAGCTGAATAAGCGCAACATCGCTTACCTGCACATCTCCGAACCGGACTGGGCCGGTGGCAAACCGTATTCCGACGCCTTCCGCGACTCGGTGCGCGCCCACTTTAAAGGGGTGATCGTCGGCGCTGGCGCCTACACCGCCGAAAAAGCCGAAGCGTTAATCGAAAAAGGCTTCATCGACGCGGTGGCCTTCGGCCGCAGCTATATCGCCAACCCGGATCTGGTCGAGCGTTTCCGTCAGCACGCCCCGCTGAACGAACCTAAGCCGGAAACCTTCTACGGCGGTGGCGCCGAAGGTTATACCGACTATCCGTTTCTGACGAAGTAACCCGTCCTGACCCCAACGGCCACGCAATCGCATGGCCGTTTTTTATGCGCCGCGCGCAAAAAGGCCCGCACAAGGCGGGCCGGGGTTCCCTGGTGTTGTTTATGCTGCAGTTCAATTTCTACACGGTTATGTGGGGAATTGATAATTGATTGTGCAGATCAATTACTTCGTATCGATCGGTACGCTCGATCAATATTTAAACACCACCGCTCCAACCCCGACATGTGACATTGTCACTCATTCGTCACATTGAATTCCCTTGTAGGACAAGGCTATACTCGCTTGTGCTTCAATCCACCCGCCGTCTGCCACGGCACAGTCAATTCAGAGGAATTATGCGCTTACTCCATACCATGATCCGCGTCGGTGACCTGCAACGTGCCATCGACTTTTACACCAAGGTATTAGGCATGCGTCTGCTGCGCACCAGCGAAAACCCGGAGTACAAATACTCCCTGGCTTTCGTCGGCTATACGGAAGAGAGCGAAGGCGCGGTTATCGAACTGACCTATAACTGGGGCACCGACAGCTACGACATGGGCACCGCCTTCGGCCACCTGGCGTTGGGTGTAGACGACGTTGCCGCCACCTGCGACAGCATCCGTCGCGCAGGCGGCAAGGTCACCCGTGAAGCCGGCCCGGTGAAAGGCGGCACCACGGTGATCGCCTTCGTCGAAGATCCGGACGGCTACAAAATTGAGCTGATCGAAAACAAACACGCCGGTCAGGGCCTCGGCCATTAAGCCACCCCTTCAGGGCGCGCTGGCGCCCTGCTGATTCTCCGCGCGATAGCGCCTGCAACCGGGCGCAAAATTTGCCATAATGCGCGCTGCATTCGATGAAGATAAGAAACTGATGGCCGAAAAAAGTGATCTTAACGCCCTGAGTGGTCGTTTTCGTGGGTTTTATCCCGTAGTAATAGATGTTGAAACCGCCGGCTTCAACGCCAATACCGATGCGTTGCTGGAGATCGCCGCCGTGACGCTGAAAATGGACGAAGATGGCTGGCTGCAGCAGGACGAGACTCTGCACTTCCACGTGGAGCCTTTCGAGGGCGCCAACCTGCAGCCGGAAGCGCTGGCGTTTAACGGCATCGATCCGCACAACCCGTTGCGCGGCGCGGTCAGCGAATACGACGCGCTGCACGCCATTTTCAAAGCGGTGCGCAAAGGGCTCAAGGACCGCGGGTGTAACCGGGCCATTATCGTGGCGCACAACGCCAACTTCGATCACAGCTTCCTGATGGCCGCGGCCGAACGTGCCGGCCTGAAGCGCAATCCGTTCCATCCGTTCGCCACCTTCGACACCGCTGCGCTGAGCGGCCTGGTGCTGGGCCAAACGGTGTTGGCGAAAGCCTGCATCGCCGCCGGTATGCCGTTCGACAGCAGCCAGGCGCACTCTGCGCTGTACGACACCGAGCAAACCGCCCTGCTGTTTTGCGAGCTGGTTAACCGCTGGAAACGCCTCGGCGGCTGGCCGCTGCCCGCCGGCGATCTCGCCGAATAAGCCCAACAAAAAAGGCGGCCCAGTTTGCACTGGCGCCGCCCGTTACGCGATAACCACAAGCCTGTCGATTAAGACTGCTGGTCTTCCTGCGCTTTATACTTTTCTGCCGTTTCTTTGATCAGCTGCTGCAGTTCGCCGCGCTGATACATTTCGATGATGATATCGCAACCGCCGACCAGCTCACCGTCTACCCACAGCTGCGGGAACGTCGGCCAGTTGGCGTATTTTGGCAATTCGGCGCGGATGTCCGGGTTTTGCAGAATATCCACGTAGGCGAAACGCTCGCCGCAGGCGGACAGCGCTTGCACTGCCTGCGCGGAGAAGCCACAGCTCGGCAGCTTTGGCGAACCTTTCATGTACAGCAGAATCGGGTTTTCAGCGATCTGGTGCTGAATTTTTTCAAGTGTCGTCGTCATTTATTGCTTCCTCAAGCCACATTTCATGGCTACAACATGCATCACGCGGGCTATTGTAGCGGCTGGAACAGTCGCAAGAAAACGCCATCTTTTGCAAGGATATTCGCCCGCCGCCGATCGCGTTTCACCGGCCACGTCATTCCGGTCAAAACATACGTTGAGAATAACATTTTTAATCCGACCATTTCACTAATATATTGCGCCGCGATGACGGCGCGACTTAATTATATCCGCCACCGCCGACTGGCGCTTTTTTATACACCAACAGGCTGATTTTGAAACAAAAAAAATGTCATTAACGTTTTCTCACAATATGGATTATTATTTATGAGTTCTTCGCTGTTTTATATGGCGAAATTCGGGAATACTGTAACTCTTTCGATATCCGCTTCGGGGCCAAGGTTGGTGACGTCGACATGCGTTTAATTCTTACGCTCTTTGCGCTGCTGTTTACGCAGCTCTTCTTCAATTTGGCGCACGCTGCGCCACAGGCGCGTGTTGCCGCCGAGCAGCGTAAAAGCCATGCTAATGAAGCGCGGCCCGATGACCGCAGAAAAAAGAAAGCGGACAAAGCCGCTAAAAAAGCCAAAGTGACGGCCCCCGCGAAAAAAACCAAGACCGCCAAGGCGAAAAGCGAGAAAAGCGCGAAAAAGATCGCCAGCGCAAAACCCAAGGCCAAAGCGCAGAAAACTGCCAAGATTAAAGTCACCCCGCCGAAGAAGGGCTATAAAAAAGGCTATGGTCGCCACCGCGAAGCCGGTATGGCCACCGCTAAACTGGTGCGTGACGAGAAGCCGTTAAAACTTAGCCCGGCGCACAAAAAACGCTACCAACACGCCAAGCAGACCGCGATGGCCAAGCTGATGGATCAGATGGGCAAGCCTTATCGCTGGGGCGGCAGTTCGCCGCGCACCGGCTTCGACTGCAGCGGCCTTATCTATTACGCCTATAAAGACGTGGTGAAAATCAAAATGCCGCGCACCGCCAACGAGATGTATCACCTGCGCGACGCGGCGCCGATCAAGAAAAGCGAACTGGAAAGCGGCGATCTGGTGTTCTTCCGCATCAACAACCGCGGCGTGGCGGACCATGTTGGCGTCTACCTCGGCAACGGCAAATTCATCCAGTCACCGCGCACCGGTGAAGAGATCCGCATCAGCCAGCTCGACAACGACTATTGGCAGAACCACTACATCGGCGCACGCCGCGTAGTAACGCCGAAAACTATCCGTTAATTCCCTGCTCTGTGCGGTTGCGGCCCCGGTCGCAACCGCCTGCTCAAGCTATCGCCCATCGCACCTCCCCACGCGCATTTCTCGCTTTTCTTCCTGTT
This sequence comes from Serratia sp. PF-27, assembly GCF_030053255.1. Lineage (NCBI taxonomy): Bacteria > Pseudomonadati > Pseudomonadota > Gammaproteobacteria > Enterobacterales > Yersiniaceae > Serratia > Serratia sp. PF-27. Next base: position 171,904 of record NZ_JASGBT010000015.1, on the reverse strand, counting down.
TTTTATGATGAAAATTGTTAAGATTGAATGACCACAATAAAAAACGGCCCATATGACTCTCGCCCGGCGAGAGGCGAATGGCGCTGTAAAGGAGGAAGCAATGTCGTTTGAATTACCTGCATTACCGTATGAGAAAAACGCGCTCGAGCCGCACATCTCCGCCGAGACCCTGGAATACCACTACGGCAAGCACCACAACACCTACGTGGTTAACCTGAACAACCTGGTGAAAGGCAGCGAGTTCGAGGGCAAATCGCTCGAAGAGATCATCAAGACCTCTAACGGCGGCGTCTTCAACAACGCCGCGCAGGTGTGGAACCACACCTTCTACTGGCACTGCCTGTCACCACAGGGCGGCGGTGAACCGCAGGGCGAACTGGCGGCAGCGATCGTCAAATCCTTCGGCTCTTTCGCTGCGTTCAAAGAGCAGTTCACCGATGCCGCAGTGAAAAACTTCGGTGCCGGCTGGACCTGGCTGGTGAAAAAACCGGACGGCGCGCTGGCGATCGTCAACACCTCCAACGCGGCCACCCCGCTGACCGGTGAAGACAAACCGCTGCTGACCGTTGACGTGTGGGAACATGCGTATTACATCGATTACCGCAATGCGCGTCCAAAATACCTGGAAAACTTCTGGGCGTTGGTCAACTGGACCTTCGCAGCGGAAAACCTGGCGTAAGCGCAGGTTCTGAGGTGATGAGGCGCAGCCTGGCTGCGCCTTTTTTATAACCGGGGGTAAATCAGTTCAACGCGGCAACGAAGCTGAAAGCGATAATGACCGCCAGCGCGCAGACGGTAGTGAACAGCGACATCTTCAATTCGGTATCCATGACAACTCCTTTAAAATGGGCTTTCCTAAGGATAAAAGGCGCACAATTAGTACGTCAAATCATTTTCCCACAGTTCGCCGATAAAATCTTGTTATCATTTCCCGGTTTATAATCTCGATTACCTCTTCCACTTTTGTTCAATATGCGACAAAATTCGCAGTTCACAACTGCGTACCGGCATTCATGCCCCTCCTGATTAAGCGCTGAAGACTTCAACACACTAAAAACTCAGTTTTCGCTTCTCTGGAGAAGGATCTACGTAGGCAAACGATTAACATCACACTTACATGCTGTAAACATGTGAGTTCAGGAGTCATTCCTTACATGGCAACGATTAAAGATGTGGCCAAACGCGCGGGCGTTTCCACCACCACCGTTTCGCACGTCATCAATAAGACTCGTTTCGTCGCCGAAGAGACCAAAGCGGCCGTGTGGGCCGCCATTAAAGAGCTGCACTACTCGCCGAGCGCCGTGGCGCGCAGCCTGAAAGTCAATCACACCAAGTCGATCGGCCTGCTGGCCACCTCGAGCGAAGCCCCCTACTTTGCCGAAGTGATCGAGGCGGTGGAAAACAGCTGCTACAGCAAAGGCTACACCCTGATCCTGTGCAACTCGCACAATAATCTCGACAAGCAGCGCGCCTACCTGGCGATGCTGGCGCAAAAGCGCGTCGACGGCCTGCTGGTCATGTGCTCCGAGTATCCGGATCAGCTGCTGGGCATGCTGGAAGACTACCGTAACATCCCGATGGTGGTGATGGACTGGGGCGCCGCGCGCGGCGACTTCACCGATACCATCATCGATAACGCGTTCGAAGGCGGCTATCTGGCCGGCCGTTACCTGATCGAGCGCGGCCACCGCGATATCGGCGCCATTCCCGGCCAACTGTCACGCAACACCGGCGGTGGCCGTCACCAGGGCTTTATGAAGGCGCTGCAGGAAGCGAATATCGACATTCGCGAAGAGTGGATCGTCCAGGGTGACTTCGAGCCGGAGTCCGGCTATAAGGCGATGCACCAAATCCTGTCGCAAAAACAGCGGCCGACCGCGGTATTCTGCGGCGGTGATATCATGGCGATGGGGGCCATCTGCGCCGCCGACGAGCTGGGCCTGCGCGTGCCGCAGGATATTTCCGTGATCGGCTACGACAATGTGCGCAACGCCCGCTACTTCACCCCGGCGCTGACCACCATTCACCAGCCGAAAGAGCGCCTGGGCGAAATGGCCTTCACCATGCTGCTAGATCGCATCATCAGCAAGCGCGAAGAGTCGCAGGTGATCGAAGTGCATCCGAAGCTGATCGAACGCCGCTCGGTCGCCGACGGGCCGTTCATCGACTACCGCCGCTAATCCCCCGCGCCGGAAGCCTGCGCGGCTTCCGGCTTCGCCTCGCTCAGCCACTCCTGATTCAGCGTCTCCCCATCGCCCAGATACGCCAGCAGCCAGCTCATCGCCGGTGACGGTTTATCCTGCTGCCAGGTCAGGCAGCACGGGCTGGCGGGAAACGGCTGCTGCAGCTGCAACGCCTTCAACTCACCGCGCTGCACCCGCGGCAGCGCCAGATGCGCCGGCATCATACCGACGCACAACCCGGCGCACAGACAGTCGAGCGCCGAGGTCCAGTCCGGCACCACCAGCCGCCGCTGGTTATCCAGCGTCCAGGTGACGCGCTTGGGCAGATTGCGCGAAGTGTCTTCCAGACAAAGCGCAGGGTACGGCCTAAGCCGATCGTCATTCAGCGGCCCTGCCAGTTGCGCGAGCGGGTGCTGTGGGCTGACCACGCACAGCCAGTTCATATCCCCCATGTCGCGAAAGGCGAAGCCGCCGCCGACCGGCACCGCGCGGGTGGCGCCAATCGCCATATCCGCCCTGCCGTCCACCAACGCATCCCACACGCCGTTAAACACCTCGGGTTGCAACATCAGTTCAACGTCGGGGAAATGGCGGTAGAAATCCAGCACCAGTTGGCGGCTGCGCTGCGGTTTGACGATGATGTCCACGGCGATATTCAGCTGACCGCGCCACCCGTTAGCCACCTGCTGACAATGGCGGCGTGTGTCGAGCATTTTTTTGATAACAGCTCGCGCATCCTTGATAAATAACGCGCCGGCCGGCGTCAGCTCCACATCACGGTGACGCCGCTCAAACAGCGGCACCGCCAGCCATTGTTCCAACTGCCGCACGGTGTAGCTCACCGCCGACGGCACCCGGTGCAGCTCCTGCGCCGCCGCGCTGAAACTGCCGGTGCGCGCCACCGCGTCAACCACTTCAAGAGAATATTCAGACCACATCGCTTTGCCTTCAATTTTTTTAACAGCACTTTGCAAATATTACCGTTTCACAAGCAGAGATCCAGCCGGATACACTGGCCGGCGCTAAAAACCTGCGACACTAAAATATTAACGAGAAATACCATGCGAAACTCCTTTGGTTTTATGTTCTATCTCGCCGGCCTGAGCATGCTGGGTTATCTGGCGACCGATATGTACCTGCCCGCCTTTGGCGCCATGCGGGAGGAACTGCAAATTTCCGCCGGCGCGGTCAGCGCCAGCCTGAGCATATTTCTGGCCGGCTTCGCCTTCGCGCAGCTGCTGTGGGGGCCGCTCTCCGACCGGCTGGGCCGCAAACCGGTATTATTGATTGGCCTGACGCTGTTCGCGTTCGGCTGCCTGGGCATGCTGTGGGTGGAAAATGCCGTGCAGCTCTGGATACTGCGCTTTATTCAGGCCGTCGGCGTCTGTTCCGCCGCCGCCATCTGGCAAGCGCTGGTGGTCGACCGCTATCGCGAAGGCCAGGCCAATCGCGTATTCGCCACCATCATGCCGCTGGTCGCGCTGTCGCCGGCGCTGGCGCCGCTGCTTGGCGCCTGGCTGCTTAACCACGCCAGCTGGCGTGCGATCTTCGCCGTGTTGCTGGCCATCACCGCCCTGCTGCTGCTGCCGACGTTGCTGCTCAAAGATCGCGCCAAAACTCAACCCGCCGCCGATGCGCCAAAAAGCAGCGTCAGTTTTTGGCAATTATTGAAATCCCCGGTGTTCAGCGGCAACGTCGCCATGTACGCCGCCTGCTCGGCCGGCTTCTTTGCCTGGTTGACCGGCTCGCCGTTCATCCTCGGTGATATGGGCTATGGCCCGAGCGACATTGGTCTGAGCTATGTGCCGCAGACGCTGGCTTTCCTGCTGGGGGGCTATGGCTGCCGCGCCGCGCTCAAACGCATCAATGGCAAAACCCTGCTGCCGTGGCTGCTGGTAGCTTATGGTGTCAGCATGGTGGCGCTGTATCTGGTGGCGACCGTAACCGCTCCGACGCTCACCACGCTGCTGATCCCGTTCTGCGTGATGGCGCTGGTCAACGGCGCGGGCTACCCGATCATGGTGGCGAATGCGCTGATGCCGTTCCCGGAAAGCAGCGGCAAAGCCGCCGCGCTGCAAAATACGCTGCAGTTGGGGCTGTGTTTTGTGGCGAGCATGCTGGTGTCGGCGTTTATTGCCCAGCCGCTGGTGGCGACGGTGACGGTGATGGTGTCTACGGTGATCCTCGCCGCGCTGGGCTATTTCCTCCAGCGGGGAAAAGCGGGCGATGCGCAGCAAAAGGCGCAGCGGAAACATGCTAACTCAGCGTCATAATTGCCAAGCTTAATAATCACTTAAAGAATATGCGCGCCGAGTGCGATTTACAGTTGAGTCAACGCCTCGGCACGCCTATACTCAAAAACAACTTTATAAAGTAACACCTTATAATCTCTATATCTCAATTAGCTCTTGTGTACGCGTCTTGCGTCACACTCTTTTTTAAAGAGGCGTTTATCCTGCGCCATTTGCGTCGGGTCGTTTCTTTAAATTTCCTCTGTTCATAGTCGGATATCAGACGCCGCGGGCTTATTTCCCGTCGGTATACGTATGCACCCGCAGAAATTGTCTAAGCTGTTTCCTAACGGGTCATCAGTCAGAAGAAGGTGATGGAGAAGCTATGAGTTCATCGTGTATAGAAGATCTGAGCATCCAGGATAACCAGTGGTATCGCATCGCGCACGAAATGCTCGGTCTGGCCGGTATCGAAATCAATGGATCGCGCCCTTTCGATATTCAGGTTAAAAATCCCGAATTCTTTAAACGCGTTTTGCAACAAGGGTCACTGGGCCTCGGCGAAAGTTATATGGACGGTTGGTGGGAGTGCGAACGGCTGGATATATTCTTCCAGCGCGTGGTCAGCGCCGGGCTGGAGAAGAAACTTCCCCACCACTTGAAAGATACCCTGCGGATCGCCGTCGCGCGCCTGACCAACCTGCAATCGAAAAAGCGCGCCTGGATCGTCGGCAAAGAACATTACGATCTCGGCAACGATCTGTTTATCCTGATGCTCGATCCTTACATGCAGTATTCCTGCGGCTACTGGAAAGACGCCACCACGCTGGAGGAAGCGCAGGAAGCGAAGCTGCGGATGATCTGCGAAAAACTGCAGCTGCAGCCAGGCATGCGCTTACTGGACATCGGCTGCGGCTGGGGCGGCCTCTCTGCCTATGCGGCGAAGAATTACGGCGTGTCGGTGGTCGGCGTGACCATTTCCGCCGAACAACAGAAGCTGGCCCAGGCTCGCTGCGCCGGGCTGGATGTGCAGATCCTGCTGCAGGATTATCGCGATCTTCATCAGCAGTTTGATCGCATTGTCTCGGTCGGCATGTTCGAGCACGTCGGGCCGAAAAACTACCGCACCTATTTCAATGTGGTAGAACGCAATTTAGCGCCGCACGGCCTGTTCCTGCTGCACACCATCGGTTCCAACAAAACCGACATGAACGTCGATCCGTGGATCAACAAATATATCTTCCCGAACGGCTGCCTGCCTTCAGTGAGCCATATCGCCGAAGCCAGCGAAGGCCATTTCGTGATGGAAGACTGGCACAACATCGGCGCCGACTACGATCGCACGCTGATGGCCTGGTTCGAGCGCTTCAAACAGGCGTGGCCGCAGCTTGCCCCGCGCTACTCCGAACGCTTCGAGCGGATGTTCAGCTATTACCTGAACGCCTGCGCCGGCGCGTTCCGGGCGCGCGATCTGCAACTGTGGCAGGTGGTATTCAGCCCGAAAGGCGTTGAAGGCGGCATCCGCGTCGCCCGCTAAGCCACTTGCCCGACAAAAAAGGCCCCGGTAGTCACATCGCCGGGGCCTTTTTTGCTCGTTCGAAGCGTACGGCTTAGCCGCAGTAAACGCGGATGATTTTATCGTCGCTGTCGCCAAGGAAGTTCAGGCGGCGCAGGTTGAAATCCATGGTGACGGCAGAGTTGTACGGAATGGCTCGCACCTTGGCGTCGATCCGTACGCCTTCCAGCGAGCTCATCGGTTTGCCGACGAAGTTTTGATACTGTGATGCGCCACAGGTATCGTCCGCATCGGCCATTTGCGCGCCCGCGCCCTGCTCAGGCGAACTGCTGCAGGCGCTCAGCGCCAGCAACGCGGTTAACAACAACGTTTTCCCATAAAACTTCACGCGTTTCTCCTCTCTGCTTATGATTCGATTCCGGCGGCAACGCCCGAATCGCTGTCAGTCTTTGTGCGCCGGCGCCACCGCCGCCGCCAGCGTCACTTCCCGGTTGGCCAGCACGCGCTCGACGGTGTCCACCACCGCCTGCGTTTGCGGATCGATCTCGATGTTCACCTTGTCACCGAGGCGTTTTTTACCCAGCGTGGTGCGATCCAGCGTTTCCGGGATCAGGTGCACGCAGAAACGGTTATTCACCACTTCGCCGATGGTCAGGCTAATGCCGTCGATGCCGATGAAACCTTTGTGCAGCACATATTTCATCAATTCCGCATCCGGCATGCGCAGCCATACCTGGCGGTTATTTTCCGAGGTATAAATCTTGGCCACCTCCGCCGTGCAGATAATATGGCCGGACATCAAATGGCCGCCAATTTCATCATTGAACTTCGCCGCGCGCTCGATATTGACGATGTCGCCCAGCGCCAGATCGCCGAGGTTGGTCAGGCGCAACGTTTCTTTGATCAAATCGAAGCTGACGCGGTTGCCTTCCACCGCGGTGACGGTCAGGCAGCAGCCGTTATGGGCCACCGACGCGCCCAGCTCCAGCCCCGGCAGCAGCTCGGTAGGCATTTCGATCACGTGGGTGCGGAAATTGGGTTTCTCATCAATGGCGACCAGCGGCGCGGTGCCTTGTACGATACCGGTGAACATATGTGCCTCTTCTTGCTAAATAGGTTAAAACGCTACCGGCAGTTTGCCCCAGTTGGCGCTGAAAACCAAATCCGCGACGGTAAAAAAGGAATGGCTGCGCATTTAATAACTATTTATCTGCGGCGTTTGCTTAACGACGCCGAGCAGGTACAATCTTTTTGACAAAATTCCGCTATTTTAATTGTTGTCCTCTCGCGGCAGCCCTCCCTCCCACATATATAAATAGAAAAGGTGTATGCGTGCAGAAGTACTTAATTGAAGCGCGTAGTTTATTGGCTCTCGCTATCCCGGTCATTATCGCGCAAATATCGCAAACCGCTATGGGCGTGGTGGATACCATCATGGCCGGCGCTTACAGTGCCACCGACATGGCGGCGGTGGCGGTCGGCACCTCAATCTGGCTGCCGGCCATCCTGTTCGGCCACGGTCTGCTGCTGGCGTTGACCCCGGTTATCGCTCAGCTCAACGGTGCCGGCCGCCGCGATCGTATCGGCCATCAGGTGCGCCAGGGTTTTTGGCTGGCCTCCGGCGTCTCCGTACTGCTGATCGTCGTGCTGTATAACTGCAAGTTCGTCATCGACATGATGCACAACATCGATCCGCAGCTGGCGGATAAAGCCGTCGGCTACCTGCACGCCATCATGTGGGGGGCGCCGGGCTACCTGTTCTTCCAGGTGATGCGCAACCAGTGCGAGGGGTTGTCTAAAACCAAGCCCGGCATGGTGATCGGCTTCCTCGGCCTGCTGGTGAATATCCCGATCAACTACATCTTCATCTACGGCAAGTTCGGCATGCCGGAGCTCGGCGGCGTCGGCTGCGGCGTCGCCACCGGCAGCGTCTACTGGATCATGTTCCTGATGATGCGCTGGTACGTGAAGCGCGCGCCGTCGCAGCGCGACATCAAACGCCAGGTCGGCGATCTCGGCGGCCCGGACTGGGCGGCGCTGAAGCGCCTGATCGGCATCGGCATGCCGGTGGCGCTGGCGCTGTTCTTCGAAGTCACGCTGTTCGCCGTGGTGGCGTTGCTGGTTTCGCCGCTCGGGATCGTCGCGGTCGCCGGCCACCAGATCGCGCTTAACTTCAGCGCGCTGATGTTCGTGCTGCCGCTGTCGCTGGGCGTCGGCGCCACCATCCGCGTCGGTTATCGTCTGGGGGAAGGCTCGGTCGAAGGCGCACGCGTCGCCGCCTATTCCGCCATCGGCGTCGGCATCACCATGGCCGTCTGCACCGCGCTGTTTACCGCCACCTTGCGCGAACCGATCGCCCTGCTGTACAACGACAGCCCGGCGGTGGTGGCTATGGCCTCGCAGCTGATGCTGTTGGCGGCGCTGTACCAAATTTCGGATTCGATCCAGGTGATCGGCAGCGGCGTGCTACGTGGTTATAAAGACACCCGAGCGATCTTCTTCATCACCTTTATCGCTTATTGGGTATTGGGCCTGCCGAGCGGCTATCTGCTGGCGTTAACCGACGTGGTGGTGCCGGCAATGGGGCCAAGCGGCTTCTGGATCGGCTTTATCATTGGCCTGACCTTCGCCGCCATCATGATGGCGCTGCGTATGCGCTGGCTGCAGAAACAGCCGACCGCCGTCATCCTGCAGCGATCCACGCGCTGAATCCGCTCCCGGCCGGTTTCATCCCCGGCCGGGCTGCGGTTTGCGGAAAAAAACGCCGGACTGCGCACAACCTCAGCAATCGCGTGAAATACCGAATAAAATTGCGCTTTTCCCCTTGCCAGCGCGCAGGTAGCTCGTTAATATTCGTCCCCGCTGTCAGCCATGACAGACAGGAAAAGATGCGTCCGTAGCTCAGTTGGTTAGAGCACCACCTTGACATGGTGGGGGTCGGTGGTTCGAGTCCACTCGGACGCACCAAATTCCAGAAGCAGTACAGTGCGTCCGTAGCTCAGTTGGTTAGAGCACCACCTTGACATGGTGGGGGTCGGTGGTTCGAGTCCACTCGGACGCACCATATTGCTGATTTATCTCTCCCCCTATCGCGTTATACTTCCCGTTGTTTCGTCTCTGCTCGACCGCTCGATTTCTCATGTCGATTGCGCCGAACTACCGCCATCCACCATCAGGAACGCCACATGACCACCTTCACCGCCAAAACCGCCTTTTTACCGCTCGACAATGGCCTTGCCCGCCGTGAAGGGGTGATGAGCGACGGTTCGCCGGCGGCGGAAGTGCGTTTCGAGGCCGGCGCCTTTGGCCAACTGCAAAAGCCCCCGCATGCGCTGCAAACCCGGGTGATATCGGGTGAATTCGAGTTCACCCTCGGCGGCGATACGCGGACAGTACGGGCCGGCGAGAGCCTGATCCTGCCGGCCAACGTCGCCAGCGGCTGCTTCTGCCTGAGCGCCGGCGTGCTGCTGGAAATCCCGCAAACGCGCTAAGCCGTATTTACAGCAAGGTTATTTGCGCAACAAGCTGTACGCAACGCGTTGCATTTGCGCCACATTTGCCCCCGTTTTGACATATCCGCCACACCGCTGCGGTTTTTTATTTTGTTTCCCGCCGCTTAGCCTTTATAATGCGCAACGTCTATCAGTTGAATGGTTTCAGCCCTTGATCTGCGAAAACGCAATAACAACACGATTTCATCTCACCCCGTTGCGCAGCATCTCCGCGCCCCCGCGCGGGCTGAATTTTTCCGCCCCACTTCAACTGTCGTCACCTATCCTTAACTATGTTTTTCACCACCAGGCACGGCTCAAATTCCCTATCGGCGTAAATAGCGCCGGTCAAATTCGTTTTTTTATCCATCACAACTTGTAGAAAACTCCGCCATGAAAAAGACCAAAATTGTTTGTACCATCGGTCCAAAAACCGAATCGGAAGAAATGCTGACCAACCTGCTCAATGCGGGCATGAACGTGATGCGTCTCAACTTCTCTCACGGCGACTATGAAGAGCACGGCAACCGCATCAAGAACATGCGCGCCGTGATGGCGAAAACCGGTATCAACGCCGGCATCCTGCTGGATACCAAAGGCCCGGAAATTCGCACCATGAAATTGGAAGGCGGTAAAGACGCCTCGCTGGTCGCCGGCCAAACCTTCACCTTCACCACCGACCAGAGTGTGATCGGCAACAGCGATCGCGTAGCGGTCACCTACGCCGGCTTCGCCGCCGACCTGAAGATCGGTAACACCGTGCTGGTTGACGACGGCCTGATCGGCATGGAAGTCACCAACGTGACCGAGAACGAAGTCGTTTGTAAGGTGCTGAACAACGGCGATCTGGGCGAGAACAAAGGCGTCAACCTGCCGGGCGTGTCCATCCAGTTGCCTGCGCTGGCCGAAAAAGACAAACGCGACCTGATCTTCGGCTGCGAGCAAGGCGTCGACTTCGTGGCGGCGTCCTTCATCCGTAAACGTTCCGACGTGCTGGAGATCCGCGAGCACCTGAAAGCGCACGGCGGCGAGCAGATCCAGATCATCTCCAAGATCGAGAACCAGGAAGGCCTGAACAACTTCGACGAAATCCTCGAAGCGTCCGACGGCATCATGGTTGCCCGCGGCGATCTGGGCGTGGAGATCCCGGTCGAAGAAGTGATCTTCGCCCAGAAGATGATGATCGAAAAATGCAACCGTGCGCGTAAAGTGGTGATCACCGCCACCCAGATGCTCGATTCCATGATCAAAAACCCGCGCCCTACCCGTGCGGAAGCCGGCGACGTTGCCAACGCCATCCTGGACGGCACCGATGCTGTCATGCTGTCCGGCGAGAGCGCCAAGGGCAAATATCCGCTGGAAGCGGTCAACATCATGGCGACCATCTGCGAGCGCACCGATCGCGTGATGCCAAGCCGCATCGACTCCCTGAACGATCGCCGCAAGCTGCGCATCACCGAAGCGGTGTGCCGTGGCGCGGTTGAAACCGCCGAGAAACTGGACGCGCCGCTGATCGTCGTCGCCACCAGCGGCGGCAAGTCAGCGAAATCCGTGCGTAAATACTTCCCGAACGCGGTGATCCTGGCGCTGACCACCAATGAGACTACCGCGCATCAGCTGGTGCTGAGCAAGGGCGTCATCCCGCAGATGGTCAAGGAAATCGCTTCTACCGACGACTTCTACCGCATCGGTAAAGAAGCCGCGCTGGCCAGCGGCCTGGCGCAAAAAGGCGACGTCGTGGTGATGGTTTCCGGCGCGCTGGTGCCGAGCGGCACCACCAACACTGCCTCGGTACACGTGCTGTAATATAAAACGTGACATAATTGCCTTGATCAAAACGCCGCTTTGCGGCGTTTTTTTTATCAGCAGTAACCTATTTTTCTCAAAACGCAACCGCGGACCGCTCATTATTTAGCTAATAAAGAATCGGAGTAGTCCCATGGAAGCCGGCTGTTTTCCCTCGTTTTTTTAACTAATTTGTAAAACCAGATGCAAGTTTGAGCGAACGATCAAAATAAAGCACCTCAACACTAAAAAATTATTCTCTTTCGAAAAAAGTTTGTGTAATACTTGTAACGCTACATGGAGATTAACTCAATCTAGAGGGTGTTATAATGAATCGTACTAAACTGGTACTGGGCGCGGTAATCCTGGGTTCCACTCTGCTGGCTGGCTGCTCTAGCAACGCTAAAATCGATCAACTGTCTTCTGACGTTCAGACTCTGAACGCTAAAGTTGATCAGCTGAGCAACGACGTGAACGCAATGCGTTCTGACGTTCAAGCTGCTAAAGACGACGCAGCACGCGCTAACCAGCGTCTGGACAACCAAGCTCACGCTTACAAAAAGTAAGATAGCTTTGGTTATTGAAAACGGCGCACATTGTGCGCCGTTTTTTTTTCGCCTGTATCCTGGACTGATTTTTCCTGCATAGCGGGCAAAAAAAGAGGTTCAGCACGCTGAACCCCTCTTCGACCGCTCAATCTTGCAAACTTAGTTCACCGAACTGATTGGCGCTGCCTTGAATGGGCTCTTATTCGCCGCAGGCGCCGCTGCAGGCGTTAAACTCACCTCAGACGGACTCTCTCCTACGTTGACCAGCACCGGCATGCCAGAACGGCGTACAACCGCGCTATCGAACACGGCGCGATCGGTCTGACCATCCGCAGCAAAGGCTTTCTCCGCTTTAGACAACGCGATCGGCATGGTCTGCGGATCGTCGCTTTCTACCCGCGACAGCGGCTGGTGCACTTCCACATAGCGTTTGCCGTCCGGCTCAACCGAAATCTTCACCGGATCGTTGATCACCTGCACCCGTGTACCACGCGGCACCTGATTGAACAGCGCTTCGATGTCCGTCGGACGCAGGCGAATGCAGCCGGAGCTGACACGCATGCCGATACCGAAGTTGGCGTTGGTGCCGTGGATCAGGTATTCACCGCGCCCCATCGCCAGACGCAGGGCGAACAGCCCCATCGGGTTCTCAGGCCCGGCCGGCACCACTGCAGGCAGCGTCACGCCCTGGGACTGATAGCGCTTGCGGATGTTGGCGGTGGGCGTCCAGGTCGGGTTAGGGATCTTCTGGCTGATGGAGGTCACTTCCAGCGGCGTGTGCATCCCGGTCTGGCCGATGCCGATCGGATAGACGATCACTTTGTTCTCGCCTTTCGGGTAGTAGTAAAGACGCAGCTCGGCCAGATTGACGATAATCCCTTCACGCTTAGTGTCAGGCAGCAGCATTTGGGTCGGAATGGTCAGCACCGTGCCTGGCTTGGGCAGGAACGGGTCGGTGCCAGGGTTGGCTTCCAGCATGCCCAGCAGGCCAATCTTGTAGTCGGCGGCGATCGCCTCCAGCGGACGGCCGTCGTTTGGCACGGTATAAGTGGTGTTTTCACCGATCAGACGGCTGTCTGGCGGCGGCAGCGGGTACTCGGTCGCACTGGCGGCCTGCGTGCCGGCCAGTACGGTGGCGAAGACCATGCCCATTAAACTCAACGCACGTTTCATTATCATCCCTATATTTTTTATGACGGTTCGCCCCCAAGGCTAACGAGCGCCCGACGGTGGGTAAATCAGACAATACCTGATTAATACTAGCAATGCTGGCATCAAAGGCAATAAGTTCTCTAAAAATCAACACGTTATAACGTAATCGCCGTCGTTGATTGTCAACGAAACGTCAATAGGTAAGCTGCTGAAATATCACTGAATTGGGGGATGGTTCCTGGGGAAAACAACGGATTGTAAAGACTCATTGACAAAGCGAATATATCAATGAGCCTTGAGGAGAAAGGCGTTAAGGATCAGGCCAGCTGCGCCGCTTTACTGCGAATGGCACGGATCATCGCCTCCAGCCCCTGCGAGCGTGAAGGCGTCAGATGTTGGCTGAGCGCCAGTTCGCCGAAAAACGGCCGCACATCGAGATCGACGATCTGTTGTGGCGTTAATTGACGATAAAGAATAAACACCACCGCCAGCAACCCTTTGACGATCGCCGCATCGCTGTCGCCGTGAAACTCGACCTGCCCCTGCTCATCGAGACGCATCACGATCCACACCTGGCTCTGACAGCCGGAAATCAGGTTGCCGGCCTGCCGCTCGGCCTCGTCCAGCGGCGGCAACTTGGCGCCAAGTTCAATCACGTACAGGTATTTCTCCTCCCAGTTCAGACAGCGGGAGAAATTACGCACCAATTTATCTTTGTCCGGCAAATTCGCCATGGGGATCCTTTTGTACCGCCGGGGACGCGCCCCGGCCTAACCTAATAGCTGATGAATGCGTTGCAGCCCGGCCACCAGCCGGTCCACCTCTTCGCGGGTATTATATAACGCCAGCGAAGCGCGGCACATGCTCGGCACCTGATAAAACGCCATCAGTGGCATGGCGCAGTGATGGCCGGTGCGAATGGCGATGCCATACTGATCGAGGAAGCTGCCGACGTCATAGGCGTGGTGTTCTCCCAAATTAAAGGCGATCACCCCGGCCCGATGTGCCGGACCATAGATTTTCAGCGTCGGCACCTGCTTGAGCGCCTCGAGCGCGTAGTGCATCAGCGACTGTTCATAATCGTGGATCGCATTCAGACCCAGGGCTTCGACGTAATCGAACGCCGCCCCCAGCCCCATGATGCCGGCGGTGTTCGGCGAACCCGCCTCGAAGCGCCACGGCGGATCGGCGAAGGTGGTGCCCGCCGTCAGGCTGACCTGGCGGATCATCGAGCCGCCCCCTTCCCACGGTGGCATCTGCTGCAGCAGCGCCTGGCGGCCATACAGCATGCCGATACCGGAAGGGCCGTACAGCTTGTGGCCGGAAAACACGTAAAAATCGCAGTCCAGCGCCTGAACATCGACGCGCTGGTGCATCACCGCCTGCGCGCCGTCCACCAGCACCGTCAGATCCGGCGCCAGGGCTCTGGCGCGGGCGATGATGTCGCGCACCGGGTTGACGGTGCCCAGCACATTGGAGACCTCGGTCAGCGCCAGCAGTTTGCAGGACGCGTCGACCAGCTCCGGCAACCGCGCCAGATCCAGCGTGCCGTCGGGCTGCAGCGGCCAAACCCGCAGCTGCAACCCACGCTCCTGCGCCAGCATCTGCCAGGGCACGATGTTGGCGTGGTGTTCCATCTCGGTGATGAGAATCGCATCGCCCGGCTGCAGCAGGTGGCGGCCAAAGCTGTTGGCCACCAGGTTGATGCCTTCGGTGGTGCCCTTGACGAACACCATCTCTTCCGCCGAGGCGGCGTTGATAAAGCGCGCCGCCTGTTCCCGCACCGCTTCCATCTGCTGAGTCGCCTCGGCGCTCAAGGTGTGAATGCCGCGATGCACCGCGGCATAGCCGTGGCGATAGAAATCCAGCTCGCGGTCGATCACCACCTGCGGTTTCTGCGCGCTGGCGGCGCTGTCGAGATAGGCCAGCGGTTGGCCGTTCACCTCACGCGCCAGCAGCGGGAAATCGCCGCGCACGCGTTCAATCGGATAACTCATGCAGCCTCCCCCGGCAGGCGCTGGGCGATGCGTGCCAGCACCCGTTCCCGGATGGTGTCGTTGGCGATGCCTTCGGTCAGCTCGGCGGCGAAGGCGAAGATGATCATCTGCTGCGCCGCGTGTTTGTCGATGCCGCGCGACTGCAGATAGAACAGCTGCTCTTCATCGATGCGCCCCACGGTGGCGCCGTGGCTGCATTTAACGTCGTCGGCGTAGATCTCCAGCTGCGGCTTGGTATCCACCTCCGCCACCTTCCCCAACAGCAGGTTATGGTTGGTCATCTGGCCGTCGGTTTTGATCGCGTGCTTGGCCACTTTGATCATGCCGTTGAACACCGCCTTGCCGCGATCGCTGACCACGGTTTTATGCAGCTGGCGGCTCTCGCAATAGCCTTTGTTGTGCTCTAGATAGGTGCGGGTATCGCAGATCTCTTTGCCCACCGGCAGCACCAGGCTGTTGATTACCAGGTTCGCGCCTTCGCCGTTCAGCTGCGCGCTGGTGTTATGCCGCGTCAAGCCGGCGCCCAGCAGGAAGCTGTCGCTTTTCACCCGCGCGTCGCGGCCAATGACCAAATCGTTATGGGCAAAGTGGTAGCTTGGCTGGCTCTCAAACGCCAGCTTGCAGTGCAACAGTCCGGCGTTGTCCGCCACGTTGGCGGTCAGGCGTGCACCGGTGAAGTGCGCGGCCTCGCCCAGGCTGACGTAGTGTTCGATCACTTCCGCCTCGGCCCCGCGCCCAATCTCCAGATGATGGCGGTGATGCACGGTGTTCACTTCCCCGCTGGCGCCGCGTCCGCTGCTGATATGCAGCAGGTACAGCGGACGAGCCGGGGCCTTGCCGGCCGGCAGGCGAATCAGGCTGGTTTCCTGCGCCAGGCTTTCGGTCAGGTGCAGGAAAATTTCCGGTTGGATCGCCTCCGGCAGCGCCTGTGGCGTGCCGTAGGCGGTCAACTCAAACTGGTAATCACCCAGATCGTCATCGCTCAGCGCGGCGCTGTAGCGGCCGTCGATAAACACCAGCCGGCAGGCATCGATGCCGAGCGCCAGCGCCTCGAGCTGCTCTGCGCACACCAATGCGGGCTGCGGCTCGAGGAACTGCTGCTCCAGCAGGCTCTCCAGCGGCGTGTATTTCCAGTTTTCATGCTTGCGCGTCGGCCAGCCGAGGCGCAGCGCCTGCTGCCAGTGCGCCAGCGCATGCGGCGAACGCTCGCCACCGCGGCCTTCGAACAGGCGATACAGCTGCTGCAGCGCGTTTGAATTACTGTTGGTCGGTAAGCCAGCCATAGCCCTGCTCCTCCAACTGTTTTACCAGCGAGAAATCGCCGGATTTGACGATGCGCCCCTGCGACAGCACGTGTACGTAATCCGGTTGGATGTAGTCCAGAATGCGCTGGTAGTGGGTGACGATGATAAAGGCGCGCTTGCCGTCCCGCAGCGAGTTGACGCCGTTGGCGACGATCTTGAGCGCATCGATGTCCAGACCGGAGTCGGTTTCATCGAGAATGCACAGATCCGGCTCCAGCGCCGCCATCTGCAGAATGTCGTTGCGCTTTTTCTCGCCGCCTGAGAAACCGACGTTGACCGAACGGGTCAGCAGGTCGGCCGGCATGTCCAGCAGCGCGATTTTCTCTTCGATGAAATCGGCGAAGTCAAAGCGATCCAGCGGCTCCTGCTCGCGGTATTTGCGCACCGCGTTGACCGAGGTCTGCAGGAAGAAGTGGTTGCTGACGCCGGGGATCTCCACCGGGTACTGGAAGGCCAGAAACACGCCCTCGCCGGCGCGGTCTTCCGGATCAAGCTCCAGCAGATCCTTGCCCTTGAAGGTGACTTCCCCTTCGGTCACTTCGTACTCTTCACGCCCGGCCAGCGTGGCGGACAGCGTGCTCTTGCCCGAGCCGTTCGGCCCCATGATGGCATGCACTTCGCCCGGTTTGATCTCCAGATCCAATCCCTTGAGGATCTCGTTGCCTTCCACGCTGACTTTCAAATTCTTGATGCTTAACATGCTGTGTCCTCAGATAGCGCCGACGGCGCTAAAAATGCGGCGATTAACCCACGCTGTGTTCCAGGCTGATGGCCAGAAGTTTCTGCGCCTCGACGGCGAACTCCAGCGGCAGCTCGGAGAAAACGTCCTTGCAGAAACCGTTGACGATCATCGAAATGGCGTCATCCTCGCTGATGCCGCGCTGCAGGCAGTAGAACAGCTGGTCGTCGCCGATCTTCGAGGTGGTGGCTTCGTGCTCCAGCTGAGCGCTGTTGTTGCGCGCTTCAACGTAAGGGAACGTGTGGGCACCGCTGTCCGGCCCGATCAGCATCGAGTCGCACTGGGTAAAGTTACGGGCGTTTTCCGCCCCCGGCAGGATTTTCACCAGGCCGCGATAGGTGTTCTCGCTGTGGCCGGCGGAGATGCCTTTGGCGATGATGGTCGACTTGGTGTTTTTGCCGATGTGGATCATCTTGGTGCCGGTGTCCGCCTGCTGATGGCCGCTGGTCAGCGCCACCGAGAAGAATTCGCCGATCGAATTGTCGCCCTGCAGGATCACGCTCGGGTATTTCCAGGTGATGGCCGAGCCGGTTTCCGACTGGGTCCAGGACATTTTCGAGCCGGCGCCTTCGCACAGCGCGCGCTTGGTGACGAAGTTGAGGATACCGCCCTTGCTCTCACCGCCGGAGAACCAGTTCTGCACCGTCGAGTATTTCACTTCGGCGTCTTTATGCAGGATCACTTCCACCACCGCCGCGTGCAGCTGATAGCTGTCGCGCACCGGGGCAGAACAGCCTTCGATATAGCTGACATAGCTGCCTTCGTCGGCGATCAGGATGGTGCGCTCGAACTGGCCGGTTTTGGCGGCGTTGATACGGAAATAGGTCGACAGCTCCATCGGGCAGCGCACGCCTTTCGGCACATAGACGAAGGTGCCGTCAGAGGCCACCGCGGCGTTCAGCGCAGCGAAGAAGTTATCGTTGGACGGCACTACGCGCCCCAGGTACTGACGCACCAGAT
Source organism: Serratia sp. PF-27 (assembly GCF_030053255.1). NCBI lineage: Bacteria > Pseudomonadati > Pseudomonadota > Gammaproteobacteria > Enterobacterales > Yersiniaceae > Serratia > Serratia sp. PF-27. The sequence continues at coordinate 153,998 of NZ_JASGBT010000015.1, read as the reverse complement.
CCGGGTATTCCTGAATCGCTTCGCCGAACGAGCAGAAGATCACCCCGCTCTCCGCCAGTTTTTCACGGTAAGTGGTAGCGACCGATACTGAGTCGAAGATGGCGTCCACCGCCACTTCGCTGCCCTCGCGCACCGGCACGCCGAGCTGATTGAACGCCAGCTCCACTTCGCTGGTCAGGTAATCTTTTTCCGTCGCCGCGCCTGGTTGCTGCTCGGCGCCGGGTTGCGAACCACAGGCATCGTCGCAGCTGCCGCAGGACGGCGCCGAATAGTAACTGTAGTCCTGGTAGTTAAGGCGTTCGTAATTGGCCTTCAGCCAGTGCGGCTCTTCCATCTGCAGCCAGGCGCGGTAGGCCTCGAGGCGGAATTCCAGCATCCACTCGGGTTCGTTGCGCTTGGCCGAGATGGCGCGAACCACCTCTTCGTTGATGCCTTTGGCCAACTCATCGGTTGCCAGCTGGGTGAAGAAACCTTCTTTGTAGCGACCTTCGCTGACCCAAGCCTGCACTTCATTAGGCATTTCTACATTGCTTCGTGTCATGTTGATTGCATCGCTCAAACGCCAAAGCTCTCGCCGCACCCGCAGGCATGCTGAGCTTTAGGGTTGTTGAATTTGAATATCTGATTCAGCCCTTCGCGGACGTAATCTACCGTGGTGCCATCGATGAACGGCATGGCCTTCAGCGGCACATAGAGTTTGGCGCCGTCGCGCTCAAACAGCAGATCGTCATCGGCGGGTTCGCGGGTCAGATCCAGCACATAGGCAAAGCCGGCGCAGCCGGATTGTTTCACCCCTAGCTGCAGCCCTTTCACCTGCGGATCCTGCTGCATCAGTTTCGTTATTTGTCGTACGGCGCTGTCGCTGAGCGAAATGCCTTGCCAGACATTTTCATCCAGAGAAAAGGTGCCGACATTTTCCGTTTGCATAGGGTCTACCTCACACTCGTGTTTGGCCACAGCCAATCTGGGTTGCTTATATGTTAGTGATAACGATTATCACTTCAACCGTTTGTTTTGCGGGGGTATCCACCGCGAGCGCGGTTTTTCGCTGCGGCGTGCGGCAAGCCAGCGGGACATTCGTGGTAGCTTGCGGCATCTGGCGGCAAGGTGTGCATGCTATCCCTATGAATTTGTTCTTTATCCTGCATCACCGTACCGCACTCCCCGGTGGCCCGTCAGCGTTACAGTGCCGCGGTACACTGCCGATCTAAACATTCATAGAAAATACCTATTTCTGCATTCTGTCTGTCGTAAATGTGCGTTTATCGGCATTTCGTGGCGCGGCACCAGCGCGCGCCCCTCAGGTTAAAGTTTAGTCGCTCAGGATTAAATTGGGTCGTCGGCGGCCTTTTACACCCCCACGATGAAAAAACGCCGCACCGGGGATTGATCGGCAACGCGGCAATTTATATGATAATGATTATCATTCAATTTGGATTTGAGCGCGAAGCCAATGACTCTTTCGATCAACGCATGGTTGCTGGGCAAGATTGATGACTACAAATTCAGCGTGCGCGACGCCACGGTGGACTTTTATATGGCCGAAGCGGCGCTGCGGCGCCCGGAATGCAATATCGACCACCTGAAGCGGTACAACAGCGTCAGCCTCACCATGGCCAATCTGTGCCTGGAGAACGGCGATGACGACAGCTACCTGCACGCGCTCAGCAAACTGCATAATCGGCTGATCGTCGAGATCAACAATCCGCAGCGCTGCCAGCTGTTTCGGGTGCAAAGCTACCACTTCGCCCGCCACACGCTGACGCTGATCTGCCAAAAATATGCAATGGAAGGTACCTGGGAGAAGGCGAATGCGTTTCAGAAGGACTTCGTTAAACGCGTGCCGTTTCAGCTGTAAAGCGAAAGGCTCCGCAGGCCGGCAGCCTGCGGGACCGGCGAGAATCAGTCAATGACCGCCGTGGTCAGGCGCGAGGTGCAGCACAGCCGATCGCGCGCGTCGAAGATCTCGATTTGCCACACCTGATGGCGACGGCCGACGTGCAGTGCGCGACATACCCCGCGCACCTGGCCATCGAACACCGCGCGCAGGTGGTTGGCGTTGATCTCCAGCCCCACCACTTTCTGCTCGCCCTCACTGCACAGGTAACCGGCCATCGATCCCATCGATTCCGCCAGCACCACCGACGCCCCGCCGTGCAACAGCCCGAACGGCTGGCGGGTACGGCCGTCCACCGGCATGGTGGCTTCCAGGAAATCCTCGCCCAGCTGAGTAAACTCGATGCCCACATGGCTGACCATGCAGCCGTCGCCGGCGCGGTTCAGCTGCTCCAGCGATGTTTCACGTTTCCACAATTTCACTCAATCATCTCCAGAAGTGCCTGTAATGGGTGGCGCACGCCATTGCCCTCAATGCGTTTCACCTGGCTGCGGCAGGAATAACCGGTCGCCAGGCAGCGCTGACGCGGCAAACGCTGCAGCGTCGGATGCCATGATAGCTCATAAATGCCGAGCGAGTTTTGCAGGTTCTTGGCTTCATGGCCGTAAGTGCCGGCCATGCCGCAGCAGCCGACGCTGACGTTCTCCAGTTTGGCGCCGAAGCGGGCGAAGATCGCCGCCCACTGTTGGCCGCTGGCCGGCAGCGCGGTGGTTTCGGTGCAGTGACCGAACAGATACCAGGGTTCGCCGGTCGCCGGCTGTTCGGCGCGATCCGCGATCCGCTGTTGCAACCATTCATGCACCAGCTGCACCTGGAAATCGCCGCGCTCGGCGCCGAGGATCTCACGGTATTCGTCGCGGTAGCACAGCACCAGCGCCGGATCGACGCCCACCAGCGGCATGCCGAGCTGCGCCATGCGGTTGAGAAAATCGGCGGTTTTGCGCGCGGTGCGGGCAAAGCGCGTCAGGAAGCCCTTCACATGCTGCGCCTTGCCGTTCGGCGAGAACGGCAGCAGCACCGGTTTATAGCCGAGCTTTTCCACCAGCCGAACGAAATCCGCCACCACTTTGGCGTCGTAATAGCTGGTGAACGGATCCTGAACAATCAGCACGTGTTCTTCGCGTTGCTCGGCGCTCAGCCCTTCCAACTGTTCCAGCGTCAGCGTGGTCGCGCGGTGGCCGGACAGCTGCTGACGCAGCGTCGGGCTGGACAACAGCGGCAGATCGACCATGCCGACGGCGTTGCGGCTCATCTCCCGCAGCCACGGCTGGCGGAAGAAGAAGTTGAACACCTTCGGCGCGCGGGCCATCAATGGGGTATAGCTCTCTACGCCGGCGACCATGTAGTCGCTCACCGGGCGCAGGTAGCGGGTATGGTAAAGCTGCAGGAAGCGCGAACGGAACCCCGGCACGTCAATTTTGATCGGGCACTGGGTGGAACAGGCCTTGCAGGCCAGACAGCCGGACATCGCCTCTTTCACTTCGTGCGAAAAGTCGTACTCGCCCTTGCCGGCATGCCAGCTGTTGCGGGTTTTCTCGATTAGACCGCGCAAGCTGAGGCGCTGCTGCGGCAGCTGTTTCTCCAGCGCCAACGGATCGACGCCCTGCTCGGCCAACAGACGCAGCCACTCGCGCACCAGCGTCGCCCGCCCTTTCGGCGAATGAATGCGGTTGCCGCTGATCTTCATCGACGGGCACATCGGGCTACGCACGTCGAAGTTGAAGCACAGGCCGTTGCCGTTACACTCCAGCGCGCCGCGGAACGAAGTGCGCACCTCGACCGGGATCTGACGATCGAAGGTGCCGCGTTTGACCGCGTCTACCTCCATCATCGGCGCATCTACCGCCAGTGGCGAACAGATCTTGCCCGGGTTCAAACGGTTATCCGGATCAAACGCCGCCTTGATGCGGCGTAGCTCTTCATACAGCGTTTCCCCGAAGAACTCAGGGCTGTACTCGGCACGGAAGCCCTTGCCGTGCTCCCCCCACAACAGACCGCCGTATTTGGCGGTCAGCGCCACCACCCGATCGGAGATCTGCTTCATCAGCACTTCCTGCTGCGGGTCGCACATGTCGAGCGCCGGGCGCACGTGCAACACCCCGGCGTCGACGTGGCCGAACATGCCGTAGCTCAGGTTGTGGTCGTCAAGCAGTTGACGGAATTCGACGATATAGTCCGCCAGGTGTTGCGGCGGCACACAGGTATCCTCGGCAAACGGAATCGGCTTGGCGCGCCCCTTGGCGTTGCCCAGCAGCCCGACCGCCTTCTTGCGCATGTTGTAAATGCGCTCGATGCCAGCCAGATCGCCGCAGATCTGGTACCCGATCACGCCGCCCTTCCGCTGCGCGATCAGTTCATCCAGCCGTTGGCACAGAGCCTCCATCTGGCCGTCGATCAGCGCCCGATCGTCGCCGGCGAACTCGACGATGTTCAGCCCGAGCATTTCTTTATCCGGCACGTCGGCGATCAGTTCGTTCACCGAGTGCCAAACAATGTCTTCACGCGCCAGATTCAGCACCTTGGAATCGATGGTTTCCACCGACAGCGCCTTGGCCTCGACCATAAAGGGCGCATTGCGCAGCGCCGAGTCGAAGGAGTCGTACTTCACGTTGACCAGGCGGCGCACTTTCGGCAGCGGCGTGATATCCAGCCGCGCCTCGGTGATAAACGCCAGCGTGCCTTCGGCGCCGGTCAGGATGCGCGTCAGATCGAAGGTTTGCAGATCGTCGCTCAGCACGTGGCGCAGATCGTAACCGGTGAGGAAGCGGTTGAGCTTGGGGAATTTCTCCAGGATCAATGCGCGCTGCTCACGGCAGCGATTGAGCACCGTGCGGTAAATGCGCCCTTCCGCGGTCTCTTCCAGAGCAATCGTTTCCGCCAGCGCCGTCGGCATGGCGCGGGTATCGATCATCTCGCCGCCCAGCAGCACCGCCCGCAGGCCCAACACGTGATCGGAGGTTTTGCCGTATACCAGCGAACCTTGGCCGGAGGCGTCGGTGTTGATCATGCCGCCCAGCGTGGCGCGGTTGCTGGTGGACAGTTCCGGCGAGAAGAAGTAGCCGAACGGCCGCAGGTATTGATTCAGCTGATCCTTGATCACGCCGGCTTCGACTTTCACCCAGCCTTGTTCGACGTTGATCTCCAGAATGCGGTTCATATGGCGCGACATATCGACCACGATGCCGGTATTGAGCGACTGGCCGTTGGTGCCAGTGCCGCCGCCGCGCGGGCTGAAGGTCAGCGTATTGAATCGCTCTTCCCCGGCCAGACGCGCAATCAGCGCCACGTCAGCGGTGGAACGGGGGAACACCACCGCATCGGGCAACAGCTGATAGATACTGTTGTCGGTGGCCATCGTCAGGCGGTCGGCGTAGCTGGTGGCGGTATCGCCGTTGAATCCGTTTTGCTTCAGTGCTTCCAAAAAGTCGAGCACCCGTTGAACGAGGCCGGGCGCCTGAGAAATCTGTGGGATCATTCGCTTTTTTGACCCTGTCCGTCTATTTTTTATGCGCTGATGTACGCTGAATCGGGCCTTTAATTCAGACCCACCCTATTTTTTAGTGACACTAAAAACTAACATACTCGTTTAGTGAAGGCATTCACATTATTACCGCCCTGCGAGCGCCGCCACAGGCGGCCGCCCGGCGGCGATAAACCGACCGACAGGCACCCCGATTCGCCGGTGCCAGGGATTTAATTGACCAGGATGAGAAGCCACTGATGCCACTCCCGCAATCGCGTTACGACTTACCGCGAATTATTTTCGGCGTGCTGTTTATCGCCATCATGATCGTTGCCTGTTTTTGGGTGATCCAACCGTTTATTCTCGGCTTCGCCTGGGCGGGCATGGTGGTGATCGCCACCTGGCCGTTGCTGCTCAAACTGCAAAAGCTGCTATGGGGCCGTCGCTCGCTGGCGGTGTTGGTCATGACCCTGCTGCTGATCCTGCTGTTCATTCTGCCGATTTCCCTGCTGATCAGCAGCGTGGTGGATAACAGCGCGCCGCTGATCGCCTGGGCCAGTTCACCCGGCAAGCTGCACATTCCCGATCTCGCCTGGCTGCAGTCCGTGCCGATGATCGGCGACAGGCTCTATACCAGCTACCACACATTGGTTAACGCCGGCGGCGCTGCGCTGTTGGCGAAGGTACAGCCGTACTTCGGTCAAACCGCCACCTGGTTCGTGGCGCAGGCGGCGCATATCGGTCGTCTGCTGCTGCACTGCGCGCTGATGCTGCTGTTCAGCGCCTTGTTGTATGCGCGTGGCGAGCAGGTGGCGCTGGGTATCCGTCACTTTGCGGTACGCCTCGGTTCCAAACGCGGCGATGCGGCGGTGCTACTGGGCGGCCAGGCGATCCGCGCCGTCGCGCTGGGCGTGGTGGTGACGGCGTTGGTGCAGTCGGTGCTGGGCGGCATCGGTCTGGCGGTGAGCGGCATACCAGCCGCCACCCTGCTGACGATGCTGATCTTTATCTGCTGCGTGGCACAATTGGGGCCGCTGTTGGTGCTGGTGCCGGCCATCATCTGGCTGTACTGGCACGGCGACACCACCTGGGGCACCGTACTACTGGTCTGGAGCTGCGTGGTAGCCACGCTGGATAACGTGCTGCGCCCGGTGCTGATCCGCATGGGCGCCGACCTGCCGCTGCTGCTGATCCTGTCCGGCGTTATCGGCGGTTTGCTGGCCTTCGGTATGATTGGCCTGTTCATCGGCCCGGTGGTATTGGCGGTATCTTATCGCCTGCTGACCGCCTGGATGGATGAAGCGCCGGAGCCGACCACCGCGCCGGAGCAAGTCATCGAAGATCTGGAAAAACGCTAATTCCCCCCTTCCGCCCGCATCGTCGGGCGGAACATTTCACTCAGGTCATTATTCCTACCTCATTCGAGTAATATCTCCACCAAATATAATGCCGCCCTATATTGATTACGGTACAGCGAATGAAAGGTGCAATGTAAATCCCTGTTTGTTGCAAGCGGCAAAAAGAGATAACTCCCACAAATAAAATGTGATGGCGCTATCGATTAGGATGATTCTTAATGACTAGTCGCGTTCAAAAATCTAGTATTATGGCCATCTATTGCTTCAAATCACTGATTTTAAAGCAACCTTTCTGAACAATGTAATGCCATACATGTGAATTGCTGTGTGTAGTCTTTGCCCATCTCCTACGGTGGGCTTTTTTTTATTCTTTTTTCGTCGAATTGATTATTTTACGCGCCGTTATTTACATTCGGAAATAAAAAGGCCGCAGCGTTAACTGCGGCCCGGCGTTAATGCCTCAGCGAGGCCGAGACATTATTTCTTTTTCGACAAATTGATCCAGGTCTGCACCACGGTGTCTGGATTGAGCGACAGGCTGTCGATGCCCTGCTCCATCAGCCACTCGGCGAAGTCTTCATGGTCAGACGGGCCCTGGCCGCAGATGCCGACGTATTTGCCGTGGCGTTTGGCCGCCTGAATCGCCATCGACAGCAGCGCTTTCACCGCCTCGTTGCGCTCGTCGAACAGCTCCGACACCACGCCGGAGTCACGATCCAGCCCCAGCGCCAGCTGGGTCATGTCGTTGGAACCGATAGAGAAGCCGTCGAAGTGCTCGAGGAACTGATCCGCCAACAGCGCATTGGACGGGATCTCGCACATCATGATCACTTTCAGCCCGTTTTCACCGCGCTTCAGCCCCTGACGCGCCAGCTCCGCCACCACCGCTTCCGCCTGGGCCACGGTGCGCACGAACGGCACCATGATTTCGACGTTGGTCAGCCCCATTTCGTTACGCACGCGTTTCACCGCCTCGCACTCCAGCGCGAAGCAATCGCGGAAGCTGTCGGCCACGTAACGGCCGGCGCCGCGGAAGCCCAGCATCGGGTTCTCTTCGTGTGGTTCATACTTATCGCCGCCCACCAGGTTGGCGTACTCGTTGGATTTGAAGTCGGACAGGCGCACGATCACACGCTTCGGCCAGAAGGCGGCACCCAGCGTCGCGATCCCTTCTGTCAGGCGGCCAACGTAGAACTCGACCGGGTGGTCGTAACCCTGCATTAACGCGCGAATTTCGTTTTGCAGCGCCGGTGTCTGCTGATCGAACTCCAGCAGCGCGCGCGGGTGCACACCGATCATGCGGTTGATGATAAATTCCAGCCGCGCCAGGCCCACGCCTTCATTTGGCAAACGCGCAAAGTCGAAAGCGCGATCCGGGTTGCCGACGTTCATCATGATCTTCAGCGGCAGATCCGGCAGCTCGGTCACTTCGGAGCTCTGCACGCTGAAATCCAGCATGTCGCTGTAAACGAAGCCGGTGTCGCCTTCCGCACAGGAAACGGTGACTTTCTGGCCGTCTTTCAGCACATCGGTGGCGTGGCCGCAGCCTACCACCGCCGGGATGCCCAACTCACGGGCGATGATCGCCGCGTGACAGGTGCGCCCGCCGCGGTTGGTGACGATCGCGGCGGCCTTCTTCATGATCGGCTCCCAGTCCGGGTCGGTCATGTCGGTCACCAGCACGTCGCCCGGCAGGATGCGATCCATTTCGCTGATGTCGTGGATCACTTTCACCGGACCGGCGCCGATGCGATGACCGATGGCGCGGCCTTCCACCAGCACCGGGCTAGTGCCATTCAGCTGGTAGCGCTCCATGGTTTGTTCGTTGGAGCGAACGGTTTCCGGACGCGCCTGCACGATCAGCAGCTTGCCGGTATGGCCGTCTTTCGCCCATTCGATATCCATCGGGCGGCCGTAATGTTTTTCGATCAGGATCGCCTGCTGCGCCAGCGCCTGCACTTCGTCATCCGTCAGCGAGAAACGGCTGCGCTGCGCTTCCGGCACGTCTTCGATGCGCACCTGCTTACCGTGATCCTGCGACGGTGCGTACACCATGCGGATCTTTTTCGAGCCCAGGTTGCGGCGCACGATCGCCGGCTTGCCTTTTTGCAGCGTCGGTTTGTGCACGTAGAACTCATCCGGGTTCACCGCGCCCTGCACCACCATTTCACCCAGACCGAAGGCGGAGGTGATGAACACCACCTGATCAAAGCCGGACTCGGTATCGATGGTGAACATCACGCCCGAGGAGGCCAGATCCGAGCGCACCATGCGCTGTACGCCCGCCGACAGCGCCACGCCGCGGTGGTCATAGCCCTGGTGCACGCGATAAGAGATGGCGCGGTCGTTGAACAGCGAGGCGAACACGTGCTTGATCGCCACCATTACGGCGTCGATGCCCTGCACGTTGAGGAAGGTTTCCTGCTGGCCGGCGAAGGACGCGTCCGGCATGTCTTCCGCCGTGGCGGAGGAGCGCACCGCAAAGGAAGCTTCCGGTTCGCCGTCGGCGAGCTGTTGGTAAGCCTGATGAATTTCACGCTCGAACTCGGCGTGGAACGGCGTGTCGATCACCCATTGGCGGATCTGGGCGCCGGCCTTGGCCAGTTGGGCAACGTCGTCAACGTCGGTCTGATCCAGTAGCTGATAGATGCGCTGGTTAACACCGCTTTGTTCGAGGAAATCGTTAAACGCCTGTGCGGTGGTGGCAAAACCGTTCGGCACGGCCACGCCCAAATCGGAAAGATTGGTGATCATTTCACCGAGGGAGGCGTTTTTGCCGCCGACACGGTCAACGTCGTGCATGCCAAGCTGGTTGTACCAAAGCACATTACGCAAGTCTGGGCCATTGTTGGACATCGAGACAATCCTTATTGCTATCAGTAGGGTAAAGACGGATTTAATTCGCTTGCTTTACGGCGCCGCTAACACGGAGCCGAATCAGACTAGCACACTGATCTGGGGAAAATGGAAAGGTGAATCGATCAACCCACTGAAGAAAGTGGTTTTTAAGAGAATGTCCTAACCGGCTGATTTGGCAGGGAACCGTTCCCAATCGCACGAAAAGCTTAGTTCTCAACAAATTACGTTCTTTTTAAACTTCTGTTTTAATGACCGCGCAAACGCTACCGTTTTTGGTGAAAATAACGGCAAATTTACGTTTCGGGTCGAAAAACCTCGTTGCGCCACAATTTTTACCGCCGGCAAAACGCGCTTTTCTTCACGCGCCGGCGCAAAGCGCTTTACCGTCCCGCCGTCACAATTTTTTCCCTCCCCCCTTTACCGACGGATCGTCCGCGGCCCATGATATTGACAGTGATGACAGCAGGAACACCGTTTTCAGGTAAGGAGCCTCGGGTGGAAAGAAGCGTTTTTTATATTTCGGATGGTACGGCGATCACCGCCGAAGTGTTGGGGCACGCGGTGCTGTCGCAGTTTCCGGTCACGGCGACCACCTTTACCCTGCCGTTCGTCGAAACCGAGGCGCGCGCGCGCGCAGTTCGCCAGCAAATCGATGATATTTATAATCAAACCGGCGTGCGGCCACTGGTGTTTTACTCCATCATCTCGCCGGAAGTGCGCGATGTGATCGTGCAGAGCCAGGGCTTCTGCCAGGATATCGTGCAGGCGCTGGTCGGCCCGCTGCAGGGCGAGCTGGAAGTGGAACCGACGCCGGTGCCGAACCGCACCCACGGCCTGACCGCCAGCAACCTCGGCAAGTACGACGCGCGCATTGCCGCCATCGACTATACCCTGGCGCATGACGACGGCATTTCGCTGCGCAACCTCGATCAGGCGCAGGTGATCCTGCTCGGCGTGTCGCGCTGCGGCAAAACCCCCACCAGCCTTTATCTGGCGATGCAGTTCGGCATTCGCGCCGCCAACTATCCGTTTATCGCCGACGATATGGATAATTTGCACCTGCCGGCCTCGCTGAAACCGTTTCAGCATAAATTATTCGGCCTGACCATCGATCCGGAACGCCTGGCGGCGATCCGTGAAGAGCGGCGTGAAAACAGCCGTTACGCTTCATTACGCCAGTGCCGCATGGAGATCGCCGAGGTCGAGGCGCTGTTCCGCAAAAATCAGATCCGCTACCTCAATACCACCAATTATTCTGTCGAAGAGATTTCCACCAAAATCCTCGACATCCTCGGTATGAGTCGCCGCATGTTCTGATCATTTTCTCGCGGGGCCGCCGTGCCCCGCCGCCTGCCGTTTATTTCAACAGCAGCTGATTTTTTTGTGCTTTTTTTCGCGGTTTTGATCAACAGAACACAATCTCTACGGTTGAATTCAGCGCTTTTTGCGTTATTGTGATCGCCATCACTTCCCGGCACTCCTGCCGCAGAGAAGAACAGTTTCCAGGGAACAACATGCACAAAACAGATGAACTGCGGACCGCGCGCATCGACAGCCTCGTCACGCCGCAAGCGTTGGCGGACACGCTGCCGATCTCGGCGGCCGTCGCCGAAAACGTGACAGCGTCACGAAAACGCATTGAAAAAATCCTCACCGGTGAAGACCGCCGCCTGCTGGTGGTGATCGGCCCCTGCTCCATCCACGATCTCGACGCCGCCGTCGATTACGCCGGCCGGCTGAACGCCCTGCGCGAACGCTACCAGGATCGCCTGGAGATCGTGATGCGCACCTACTTCGAAAAACCGCGCACGGTCGTCGGCTGGAAAGGCCTGATCTCCGATCCGGCGCTGGACGGCACCTTCCAGGTCAACCGCGGCATCGAAATGGCGCGTCGCCTGCTGCTGGAAGTGAACCAGCTCGGCCTGCCGACCGCCACCGAATTCCTGGACATGGTCGTCGGCCAATACATCGCCGATCTGATCAGCTGGGGCGCCATCGGCGCGCGCACCACCGAAAGTCAGATCCACCGTGAAATGGCTTCGGCGCTCTCCTGCCCGGTCGGCTTCAAAAACGGCACCGACGGCAACACCCGCATCGCCATCGACGCCATTCGCGCGGCGCGCGCCGGGCACATGTTCCTGTCGCCGGACAAACATGGCCAGATGACCATCTACCAGACCAGCGGCAACCCGTATGGCCACATCATCATGCGCGGCGGCAAAACGCCGAACTACCACGCCAGCGACATCGCCGCCGCCTGTGACAGCCTGCGCGAGTTCGATCTGCCTGAACACCTGGTGATCGACTTCAGCCACGGCAACTGCCAGAAAATGCACCGTCGCCAGCTGGAAGTGGCCGACAACGTCTGCCAGCAGATCCGCGCCGGCTCCGCCGCCATCACCGGCGTAATGGCGGAAAGCTTCCTGGTGGAAGGCACGCAGAAAATCGTCGCCGGCCAGCCGCTGACCTATGGCCAGTCGATCACCGATCCTTGCCTGAGCTGGTCCGACAGCGAGCAGCTGCTGGCGATGCTGGCGGATGCGGTTGATAGCCGTTTCTAACCCAGTAGAGGCCGGGGCCACGCCCCCGGCTTTATTCCTTCTGCCCCGCTCATCTATACTGATTGCAACGCTTTAGCGCCCGCCGAAACGCACTGGGAGCCCCGGCATGATTCACTCTCTGTTATCCATCCCCTGCGTCACGCTGCAGGGCGAGCAAAAAACGCTGGGCGATTTCCCGGCGCGCGCTTACCTGGTGGTCAACACCGCCAGCAAGTGCGGCTTCACCCCGCAATACCGTGGGCTGGAAAATTTGTGGCAATACTATCGCGAACGCGGCCTGGTGGTGCTCGGCTTCCCCTGCAACCAGTTTGGTTCTCAGGAGCCGGGCAGTCCGCTGGAGATCGCCAACTTTTGCAGCCTCAACTACGGCGTCAGTTTCCCGCTGTTCAGCAAGATAGACGTTAACGGTCCCGGCGCGCACCCGCTGTTCAATGAGCTGAAACGCCTGGCACCCGGCATTCTGGGCAGCCGCCGCATCAAGTGGAATTTCACCAAATTCCTGCTCACCGCCGACGGCCAGCGCATCACGCGCTTTGCGCCGATCACTAAGCCCGAGCGTTTGTTTGACCGCATCGAAACCCTGCTGAAATAACGCCCCTTTTTTACGGGCCGAGTGCGCTCGGCCCGCCGCCGGATGTCCGTTCGACAAAAAGGTTCCATCGGTAAGAAAATTTTCCTTGATGTAACCTTTCCTTCACATGATAATGATTCTCAGTTTGATATTAATTACCATTTAATGGTCTGTTTTATAAGCACAATGATGATGGATACTGCCAACACGCCTACCCCCGCCGCCGCGGCCCCGACCGAGCACAGCGCAAACGCGCCGCCCAGCTACGACAGCGCACAGCTGCTCGGCACCGACGGCATCGCGTTCATTACCCATCAGGGCCAGCGCTATCAGCTGCGGCAGACCAAAGCCGGGAAATTGATCCTGACCAAATAACCACAGAATCCTCAAACGCCAGCCACCCCGATCTTTTGATCCAGGCAGCCAGCAAATCTATTGATATGTTTTATTACATACGGAGAGTTGCACCATGCCTCTGACATTTTCCACCCGGCTGCGTTTTTCCGCTTTGAGTCTGGCGATTGCCTGCGCTCTGCCTACGGTGGCCTTGGCACAAAACACCAGCACAACATCCTCTTCCAACGCGGCGCCGGCTAAAAAAGCCAAAGCCGCCGACGAGACCATGACGGTGGTCGCCACCGGTAACCAACGCAGCAGCTTTGAAGCGCCGATGATGGTCACGGTCATCGAAGGCAATTCGCCAGAAAGCCAAACTGCAGGCACCGCCGCCGATATGCTGCGCCGCGTGCCGGGCATTACCGTCACGGGTTCCGGGCGCAGCAATGGGCAAGATCTCATGATGCGCGGTTACGACCGACGCGGCGTGCTGACGTTGGTTGACGGCATCCGCCAGGGGACCGATACCGGCCATATTAACGGCACATTTTTGGATCCTGCGTTAGTGAAACGCATTGAAATCGTGCGCGGCCCCTCCGCGTTGCTGTACGGCAGCGGCGCGTTGGGCGGCGTAGTGTCTTATGAGACCGTCGATGCCGCCGATCTGCTGCTGCCGGGCCACGATACCGGGTTCCGCGTCTACGGCACCGCCGGCACCGGCGATCACAGCCTGGGGATGGGCGCCAGCGCCTACGGCAAGACCGATAACCTCGACGGCCTGCTGTCGTTCGGCACTCGCGACGTCGGCGATCTTCGTCAGGGCAACGGCTTCGATGCGCCTAACGACGAAACCATCAGCAACGTGCTGGCCAAAGGCACCTGGAAGATCGACGATAGCCAGTCGCTGAGCGGCAACCTGCGTTACTACAACAACAGCGCCCAGGAGCCGAAAAACCCGCAAACTCCAGCCAGCTCCAGTGGAAACTTAATGACCGATCGTTCGACGATTCAACGCGACGCGGCACTGAGTTACAAACTGAAACCGGCCGGCCAAGATTGGCTGGATGCAGAAGCGAAAGTGTATTATTCAGACGTAAAAATTAACGCTCACGCCAATGGCAGCGAAGATGAAGCACGCAAACAAACCACGAAAGGCGCCAAACTCGAAAACCGAACGCGCCTGTTTGCGGATACTTTCGCCTCTCACCTGCTGACCTACGGCACCGAGGCTTACAAACAGGAACAAACGCCGGGCGGCGCTACCGAAAGTTTCCCGCAAGCAAAAATCAATTTCGCTTCAGGCTGGCTGCAAGATGAAATCACGCTGCGCGATCTGCCTGTCACTCTGCTCGCCGGCACCCGCTATGACAATTACAAGGGCTCAAGCGACGGTTATGCCGATGTGGATGCGGATAAATGGTCCTCTCGCGGTGCGGTCAGCATTACGCCTACCGACTGGTTGATGCTGTTCGGCTCCTATTCTCAGGCGTTCCGCGCGCCGACGATGGGTGAGATGTACAACGACTCCAAACACTTCTCAATTCCAATGGGGCCAACCACCATCACCAACTATTGGGTGCCTAACCCGAATTTGAAACCGGAAACCAACGAAACCCAAGAGTACGGGTTTGGTCTGCGTTTCGATGATTTGATGCTGGCCGATGATAGTCTGCAGTTCAAAGCCAGCTATTTCGATACCAAAGCCAAGGACTACATCACCACCGATGTCACAATGGAACTGGGACGCGGTCCGCGAGGCCCTTATTGCATCAGTTGCACCACATTCTCGACCAATATCGATCGCGCCAAAATCTGGGGATGGGATGCTACGCTCAGCTATAAAACACCGTGGTTCGGCTGGGATTTGGCTTATAACCGCACCCGTGGCAAAAATGAAGCGACCGGTGACTGGTTAAGCAGCATCAATCCAGACACTGTCACCAGCTCGCTGGACGTGCCGCTGGGCGAAACCGGTCTGTCCGCCGGCTGGGTCGCCACCTTCGCCGAACGCGCGACGCGCGTGGAGACCGGCACGGCCGAACAAGCCGGCTATGGCGTCAACGACTTCTATCTGAGCTACAAGGGTCGCGATCGGCTGCAGGGCATGACCACCACCGTGGTGCTGGGCAACGCCTTCGACAAAGAATATTACTCGCCGCAGGGCATCCCGCAGGATGGACGCAACGCCAAACTGCTGGTCAGCTACCAGTGGTAATCATTTGACTATCTGGCGGACAACCCGGTTGTCCGCCGTTCGCATTACAGCGCAGGAGAATCCCGCATGAGCAACACCCTATACGAACGCTACCAACAGGCCAAAATCGACCACCCAGGCAAATACGCCCGCGATCTGGCGGCGATCCTTGGCGTCAGCGAAGCGGAGCTGACGCACGCCCGCGTCGGCCACGACACCCGCCGCCTGCAGGCCGACGCGCGCACCCTGCTGACCGAGCTTGAGCAGGTGGGCGTCACCAAGTCCATCACCCGCAACAGCTATGCGGTGCATGAGCAGATGGGCCGCTACCGCAACCAGCACCTCAACGGCCACGCCGGGCTGATCCTCAACCCGCGCGAGCTGGATCTGCGCCTGTTCCTCAACCACTGGACCAGCGTCTTCGCCATGAGC
Organism: Serratia sp. PF-27; assembly: GCF_030053255.1. NCBI lineage: Bacteria > Pseudomonadati > Pseudomonadota > Gammaproteobacteria > Enterobacterales > Yersiniaceae > Serratia > Serratia sp. PF-27. The sequence goes on along the minus strand of NZ_JASGBT010000015.1, from coordinate 138,327 downwards.
GAAACCAACAAGCGCGGCGTGCGCCACAGCATCCAGTTCTTCGACCAACAGGGCGATGCGCTGCACAAGGTCTACACCACCGAAGAGACCGATCTGCCGGCCTGGATGGCACTGGTGGAGCGCCACCTGAGCGAAGAAAACCCGGCGCTGGCGCTGCAGCCCGCCGAGGCGAGCACCGCGGATGAAACGACGCAGGATCATGCCAAAATCGACGGTGAATGGCGCGCGATGACCGACGTTCACCAGTTCTTCCAGCTGCTCAGCCGCAACAAACTGACGCGCCAGCAGGCGTTCCGCGCCGTCGGCGACGATCTGGCCTATCAGGTGGACAACAGCGCGCTGTCGCAGCTGCTGGAAGCGGCGCAGCAGCAGCAAAACGAGATCATGATCTTCGTCGGCAACCGCGGCTGCGTGCAGATCTTCACCGGCCAGATCGAACGTTTGATGCCGCAGGAAGGCTGGATCAACGTGTTCAACCGTCGCTTCACGCTGCACCTGATCGAAGACGCCATCGCCGAAAGCTGGATCACCCGCAAACCGACCAAGGACGGCATCGTCACCAGCCTGGAGCTGTTCGCCGCCGATGGCACGCAGATTGCGCAGCTGTATGGCCAGCGTACCGAAGGGCAGCCGGAACAAACCCAGTGGCGCGAGCAGGTTGCCGCGCTCGCCGCCAAGGACATCGCCGCATGAAATCTTCCTTGATCCGCCGCCTGACGCTGATGATGACGCTGGCGCTGCCGCTCACCGCGGCGGCGGCGGCGGCGGCGGCGCAGCGCATCGTCTCGATCGGCGGCGACGTGACGGAAATCGCCTTCGCGCTCGGCGCCGGCGACGACGTGATCGCCCGTGACAGCACCAGTCTGCATCCGGAGGCGGTGAAAAAGCTGCCGGACGTCGGCTACATGCGCCAACTGAACGCCGAAGGCATTTTGGCGCTCAAACCGACGCTGGTGCTGACGACCGAGCTGGCGCAGCCGGCGCTGGTGCTCAAACAGCTGGCGGACAGCGGCGTCAAAGTGGTCAGCGTGCCGGGTGACACCACCCTGCAGGCGGTGCCGCAGAAAATCGCCGTGATCGCCGCCGCGCTGCAGCGTGATGAGCAAGGCAAACAGCTGAGCGAGCGCTATCAACAACAGCTGGCGGCGGTCGACACCTCTCCGCTGCCGGTCAAGGTGCTGTTTGTGATGAGCCACGGCGGCATTACGCCGATGGCCGCCGGGCAACACACGGCCGCCGACGCGGTGATCGCCGCCGCCGGATTGAAAAACGCCATGCAGGGTTTTGACCGCTATCGTCCTCTGTCGCAGGAAGGCGTCATCGCCAGCGCGCCGGACCTGTTGCTGGTCACCACCGACGGCGTGCGCACCCTCGGCGGCGAACAGCAGCTATGGACGCTGCCGGGCCTGGCGTTGACGCCAGCAGGCAAGCAGCGCCGCGTACTGATCGTCGATGACATGGCGCTGCTGGGCTTCGGTCTGGAAACGCCGGCGGCGCTGGCCAAACTGCGCCACGCGGCGGAGCAAAAGTAATGCGCTGTCGCACCTCGCCTCAGTTGGCCATCATCGGCCTGCTGGTGCTGCTGACGTTGCTGGCCCTGGTCGCCGCCAACCTGGGCGCGCTGACGCTGTCGTTTCGCACCCTGTGGCGCGAACCCTTCAGCGACGCCGCCTGGCACATCTGGCTGAACATTCGTCTGCCGCGCGTGCTGCTGGCAGTAGTGATCGGCTGCGCATTGGCAGTGTCCGGCGCGGTGATGCAGGGGCTGTTCCGCAACCCGCTGGCGGATCCGAGCCTGCTGGGCATCAGCAGCGGCGGCGCGCTGTTTGTCGCCCTGTTCATCGTGATGCCGCTGGCGTTGCCGGTGACGATCGCGCTATACGGCCATATGCTGGCGGCGTTCCTCGGCAGCCTGCTGGTATCGCTTTTGATCTACGGCATCAGCCGCAGCGGGCACGGCAATCTGTCGCGGCTGCTGCTGGCGGGCATCGCCATCAACGCCCTGTGCATGGCGGCCATCGGCGTGCTCTCCTACGTCAGCAGCGATCAACAGCTGCGCCAGTTCTCGCTGTGGATGATGGGCAGCCTCAGCCAGTCGCAGTGGCCGACGCTGGCCGTTTCCGCCTCGCTGATCCTGCCTACGGCGCTGCTGACGCTGTTGCAGGCGCGCCGGCTGAATCTGTTGCAGCTGGGGGACGAAGAGGCCCACTACCTCGGGGTGAACGTCCAGCGCGCCAAGCTGCAGCTGCTGTTGCTGAGCGCCCTGCTGATCGGCGCGGCGGTAGCGATGAGCGGCGTGATCGGCTTCGTCGGTCTGGTGGTACCACATCTGGTGCGCATGCGCCTTGGCGGCGATCACCGCTGGCTACTGCCCTGCTCCGCGCTGGGCGGCGCCTGTCTGCTGCTGGTCAGCGATACGCTGGCGCGCACACTGGTGGCGCCGGCCGAAATGCCGGTAGGCTTGATGACCAGCCTGATCGGCGGTCCTTACTTCTTATGGCTGGTGATGCGCCAGCGGGAGCGAACCGGTGGATAACGCCGCCTGCCTGACAGCCCGAGAGCTGCGTTACAGCCTCGGTACGCGCCGCTTGATCAACGACGTTTCGCTCAGCCTCGCCAGCGGTGAGATGGTGGCGATTATCGGCCCTAACGGCGCCGGCAAATCGACGCTGCTGCGCTTGCTGACCGGCTATCTGACGCCGGACTGCGGCGAATGCCGGCTGCTCGACCGCCCGCTGGAACACTGGGCGCCGCAGCAGTTGGCCAAAGTCCGAGCCGTGATGCGCCAATACAGCGATCTGGCGTTTCCCTTCAGCGTGGAAGAAGTGGTCAGCATGGGGCGATCGCCGCACGGCAAACGCGACGAGCATCAGGCGATCCAACAGGTGATGGAACAAACCGACTGCCTGGCGCTGGCGCAGCGCGATTACCGCCGGTTGTCCGGTGGCGAACAGCAGCGGGTGCAGTTGGCGCGGGTGTTGGCGCAGCTGTGGCAACCGCAACCGTCTCCCGCCTGGCTGTTTCTCGACGAGCCGACCTCGGCGCTGGATCTGTATCACCAGCAGCACACTCTGCGCCTGCTGCGCTCGCTGACACGGCAACAGCCGCTGGGCGTCTGCTGCGTGCTGCACGATCTCAATCTGGCGGCGCTGTACGCCGATCGGATCCTGCTGTTGCATCAGGGACGTCTGGTGGCGAGCGGCACGCCGCAAGAGGTCCTGCAGACGGAGATCCTCACCCGCTGGTATCAGGCCGATCTCGGCGTGGTGCATCATCCCGAAGTGTCTCTGCCGCAGGTCTATCTACGTCAATAACATCAAGGGCGCCATGAGGCGCCCTTTTTCATCTCAACTGGAGCAGGAAATCTCCAGATGTTTGCCCCAATCCGGCGGCAGCGCAGCAAGATCGTCATACTCCGGCGCATCGTCGAACGGTCTCAGCAGAGCCTGATGCAACCGCTGCAAACGGCCCACGTCGTCTTTCTCCGCATCCTCAATCGCCTGCTGCGCCAGATAGTTGCGCAGGATCAGGCGCGGGTTCACCGCCTTCATCGCCCGTTGCCGTTCCGCATCGCTGACCTGTTCCTGTTGCAAGCGCTGACGATACTGCTGATACCAGGCGTCGAACGCCGCACGGTCGATAAACTCGTCGCGCAGCGGCGACTGCGCCTGCTGCTGTTCGGTCTCGCTCAACAAGCGGAACGTGCGGGTATAGTCCCGCCCTTCCTGCGCCATCAGGCTCAACAGACCGGTGAGCACGTCATTATCCTGCGCCGTCGGCGTGAAGAAGCCGAGTTTGGCGCGCATCTGTTCACCGTAGGCGCGCATCAGCGCCGGCTCATATGCCGACAGCGCCTGCTGCAGCTGCTCGGTGGTCATCAACCCAGACAGGGTTTGTGCCAGGCGATGCAGGTTCCACAGCGCCACCGCCGGCTGATTGTCGAAGGCGTAACGCCCCTGGTGATCGGAGTGGTTGCAGATATAGCCGGGCTGGTAGTCGTCCAGGAAGCCATAAGGGCCGTAATCGATGGTGATACCGAGAATCGACATATTGTCGGTGTTCATCACGCCGTGGGCGAAACCGACGGTTTGCCAATGGGCGATCAAACGCGCCGTGCGTTCGACCACGTCGGTAAACCACAGCAGGTAACGCTCAGCCAGATCCTGCAACTGTGGCCAGTGACGGGCGATGACGAAATCCGCCAGCTGCCGCACTTGCTCCGGCTGTTTACGGTAATAAAAGTGTTCGAAGTGGCCGAAGCGCACATGGCTTTCCGCCACTCGCATCAGCATGGCGCCGCGTTCTGGCTGCTCGCGATATACCGGTTGCTGGCTGGTGACGATAGTCAACGCTCGGGTGGTGGGGATCCCCAGATGGTGCAGCGCCTCAGAGGCAAGAAACTCGCGGATAACCGAACGCAGCACCGCGCGGCCATCCCCCATGCGTGAATATGGCGTTAGCCCGGCCCCCTTCAAGTGCCAATCGCGGTGGCTGCCATCCGCCATGACCTGTTCGCCCAGCAAAATGCCGCGGCCATCACCCAGTTGCCCGGCCCACACGCCGAACTGGTGGCCGCTGTACACCTGTGCCAGCGGCTGCATACCGGGCAGCAGCGATTCTCCCGCCCAAATGGGGGTTTTATCCTGGGTAAACCAGCTTTCATCCAGCCCCAGCTCGCGTGCCAGCGGCTCGCTGTGGTACAGCAGGCGTGCATCCTTGAGCGGTGTCGGGTTCAGGGCGGTGTAGAAACCGGGTAACTGTTGGTAGTAAGCGTTATCGAACTGCGGCATAGGCCCTCCGTTTCAGCGTAGTGTAGAGCCTGAACGGGCGGATTAACACCGAAGGAATGCAGGGAGAACGCATCCGCCTGTCACCAGGGCGGATGCGGGGAGTTTGGCGTTGCCCCTCAGCTGAGGAAACGCGCTTTAACGTCGGCTGACAAACGCAGTTATCAGCATAAAGCGATGGCGAATAACGGCGACGGGATCACAGTAACCTCACCCCGTGCATTATTTACCTCATTGTGTGTAGTTTTTTATATCACTTCTTAATTATTGAACTCGCTGGGCCTCGCCAGCAAAGCTTGCAGATTATCCACACCAACGCTGGGCCATAAAAAACCTTGCAGGCCTAAAACACCGGCGTATCTGAGTTTATTAAAGTACTCTTTTTTCTCTATTCCTCCGACGATTACGCCTTTACATAACAGGTTGATATTCTTTAACAACGAGTCGATGACCACGTCATATCCCTGATGGGTAAACAGCTGCCAGTAAAAACGCTTGTCTATCTTTACATAGTCAAACAAACCATCGTACAGCGCGGTCAACGTGGCTTTACCGGAACCGAAATCATCGAGCCACAGCGAAAACATTTCGCTTAATCGCCGCACGCTCGGGTTGTTCTTCCCGGCCGAAAGATTCGGAAAACTCTCACTGATTTCAAATGCAATAAAAGGATATTGCCCGATCCGTTGACATAACGCCGAATCAGAAAGAATAAGTTCGACGATGGTTTCTTCGATATTGATGGTCAACTGCACGTTGTTACCGGTAAACCAAGCCGCATGCTGCTCCGCAAGTTTCAATTGCTCATTAAATAACTCAATCCTTTGTTCAGACGTCAATAAATTAATCCCAATTTCGGCCGGCATGGCTAAATCACCGTCGAGACTGTTGAAACGGCTCAACATTTCAACCGCCAACAGCCCGCCCTCCATTGAGTAAACAGGTTGCAAAACATAGCTACTAATAAAGTCAGCTTCGAGTTGGATGTTCATTTTAATGCCACAGGATGAATGGCTAGCGTATCATCGTATATCAATATATTTTATCGATCAATCCCTCTGGGATTAATCGGAAATATCAATGTAAATACCCATGAAATATCATTTAATTGATAGATTAAAGCTATACGACAATCGTGAAAGGCGCAAAGAAAAGCAGCCTGACTTATGCCATAGCGACCGCCAAACGCGTTATGTGGAAAGGTATTTGGCTTAAGTTGAATGGATTGGCGGCTAAATTTGACTTATCTCCCTTGTTTTATTTAAGAAAAATCTTAAATAAAGTAAAATAATCTTTCCTCCTTAACGCGGATTTTTCCTACCGTTAACGACGACTGATTAAATTTAATAACGCATCAATTCCGCCCGTTATTCTCGGCATTGAAAATGTAAAAAAGTGCCCATCTTGATTTTCAGAAAATCTGCGCTACGCCCCTGCTAAACGCCGATTTCAGCGATAAAAAAAGGGATGAGCACGCTCATCCCCTTCACCATTCCCACTCCGGCTAACGGATCGTTTCGCTCAGCCATTGCCGCAACTCGGCTAATTCGGCCGCCTGTTGAGGATACTCCGCCATCAGTCGGTCACAGCAGGCGGCGACGGGCTCACTGCGGTACGCGCAGCCCACCAGCATGTCCGCCAACCGCTGCAGCGGAGCGGGATTCAGGCTATCGGTGAACACCTGCGCGCGAACAATCGCCCCTTTCTCCACATCGAAGAACAAGTCTACGCCGCCCCAGACGAAACGCTCGTTAAGCAAGTGGCTGAACGCCGGCGCCTTGCCAAAATTCCATTCCCAACTGCTCTGTTTGGCGAACTGCGCGGCAAAATCGGGCAGATCGGGGAACACGTCCGGCGAAATAATCTCCGGCTCGACCGTCTCGCCATAGTGGGCGAAGAAGGCCTGTACGATGGCGTCGCATACCTGCGCATGGCTGATGCCCGGCAAAAACTCCGCCAGATTGGCGACGCGCGAACGCACCGAGGTAATCCCCTTGGCCTGCAGCTTTTTGGGATCCGGATTGAGATAGTCCGCCAACCGTTCCAGATCGGCATTCAGCAGCAGCGTACCGTGATGGAAACCGCGATCCTGCGTTTCTCGATAGGCCGAGCCGGATATTTTGCGCGGCCCGTCGGCGGTTTCCATCACCAGATCGTTACGCCCCGACGCGCTGGCCGCCACGCCCAGCTCCCGCAGCGCTTGCAGAATGATGTCGGTCGAGACGCTCTTGTCGTAGCCCGGCTTGCCGGCCATAAAGGTGAAGCAGGTATTGCCCAGGTCGTGAAATACCGCCCCGCCGCCGCTGCTGCGCCGCGCCAGCCGAATGCCATCCTGCTCCATGCGCCGGGTATTGCACTCTTTCCAGGGGTTCTGCGACTGACCAATCACCACCGTTTCGGCATTGCGCCACAGGAAGAGAATTTTTTGCGTAGTCATTTCGCGGAAGATGCACTCTTCCACTGCCAGGTTGAACCAGGGATCGTAGGAGTCGGAGATCAGTAAACGCAGGCTGTTCATGGCAGGCACCGTTCAAAACACGAGATGCCGCCATGATACACCAAATCAACGGGTTAAGGTTAAATGCGTCGCGCCTGCCAGTACACACGCTTCCAATAGACGTTATCGAGCGAGGAGCGGATCACCCCGCGGCTGGTCGAAGCATGGATAAACTGGTCATTGGTATCGTAAATGCCGACATGCAGGCCGTTCTCACCGCCGCCGGTTTTGAAAAACACCAGATCGCCCGGCATCAACTCATCGCGTGAGACCTTGGTACCCAGTGAGGTCTGTTCTTCGGTCGAACGCGGCAGTTGCATGTCGAAGCGATCGCGGAACGTGCGGTAAACAAAGCCGGAGCAATCTACGCCGCCGCGATCCAGGCCGCCGTAACGGTATGGCGTACCGTACCACTGGCGCAGTTGTTCATTGAGTTGGGCCACCACCACGATAGAATCCGCCAGGCGGCCGCTGGGCGGCGGCGCATGGCTGCTGCAACCGGCGAGGATCAAACTGGCTAATAAAAACCACACACGCATCCGCATAATATCCCTTCATTGAACACGTTGCCGCATTATGCCATCCGGTACACCACCACACCGCCTGCGAGGCAAAGCCGGCACCACGTAAGGAGAGCGCTATTGGGCGTTAATTTATCTCCCGCACGGGGAAAAAGGCAAGCGCCATGAGGGAGATAATAGCAGGATCGCCGGTTTAGCCCCTATTCCGGCGATTTTGTCTCGGATTTGCTGTTAATCAGCCCGACGCCGAACAGAATAAACAGCGTGCCCAACGTTTTCAGCAGCGTAGCGGACTCGTTAAACCACGGCAGGATCACCGCCGCCAGGTAGACCAGCGCGTAGCTAACGCTCAACAGAGGATAAGCGCGGTTTAACGGCAGATGGCGCAGCGCGAAAAACCAACACAGCATCGACAGCGCATAGCCGAAGATGCCGCCGCCCACCGCCAGCAGCGGTATCCAGTAATTGCCGATCAACGCCAACGAGACATCGGCGAACGACATCAGCGGGATCTGCACCATGCCCCACTTCATCAGCAACTGCGCCAGCGTCACCAGCAGTACGCTGGCGGCGCCCCAGGCATAGCCCTTCATGAATGCACGCTCATCAGCAGGATCCCCAGCATAATCGACGCCACGCCGCACCAGTGGCGAGCGGTCGTCGGCTCATGAAACAGCCAGCGCGCCGCCAGCGTCACCATCACGAAGTTCAGGCTGAGCATCGGGTAAGCCAGGCTGAGCGGCAGACGCTGCAGCACATTGAGCCACACCGCCATGCCCAGCCCCAGCAGCAGCACCGCCAGCGCCAGCCAGCGCAGCGTCTGTTTCAGCCGCGCCTCGCCCGCCCGTTCCCAACAGTGCGCCGCCTGTTTCTGGCACAGCTGCCCACCACAGGTGAGCAGACTGACCACTATCACCAACAGAAAACCGATCATGGTTGCTGTTTATACCACATCAGCACCAGGCGGTTCATGCGATCCACCTTGTCTGCGGCAGGCAGCTCCTGCGGCAGCGCTTCGCCACGTGACAGTTGCAGCACCAACGATACGTTCCCCTGCTTACGCGCCTGCGCCAGCCACTGCGGGAAATCGGCATCGCTGATCAGGTGGCCTTTGGCGTCCGGATACTCCAGACCATAGGCCACCTCGCCTTTCTGGCTGTACATCAGCACGTCGCTGCGCTTCAGCTCCCAGGCCAGGCCGGCCGCCAGCCCAACGCTGTCGCTTAGCACGTAACGACTGTCGCCCAGCTCGGCCATCGTGGCGCGGGCGAAGTTTTGCGGCAGTTTGGAATCGGTCACCTGTTGCGGAATGGCGTAACCGATCACCAGGCACAGCAGCACCGGGCAAGCCGCCGCCCAGCGCCATTGGCGGCCGTTATCGCGTGCGGAAACCAATGCGAACAGCAGCCAACCACCGAAGGCGATCAGGCCGAGCACCACTTTCGGCCACTCTTGGGGAGTAAACAGATGCGCTTTCGGCAGCAGACCGGAGCTCAACACCACCAGCGCCACGATGCCAATCAGCCCGAACAGGCCGTTCAACCAGGCATTGGCCTTGAACAGCTTGGCGCGCAGCGTGGCGGCATAGTCTTCCGCATAGGCGGTCATCAGCAGCGCCAGCGGCGCCATGCACGGCAGAATGTAGGTCGGCAGCTTGCCTTTGGCGATGCTGAAGAAGATCAACGGCATCATCGCCCAACTCAGCAGGAAGAACAGCTCCGGGCGCTGCACGCGCTCGCGCCAACCTTTGAGCAGCGCGCCGGGCAGCAGCGCCAGCCAAGGCAGCACCGCCGCCAGCAGAACCGGCAGGTAATACCAGAACGGCGCCTTGTGTTGAGCATTATCTTCGGCGAAACGCTGAATATGCTCGACCCAGAAGAAATAATTCCAGAAGTCGGGTTCGCGTTGCGCGATCGCCAGCGCCCACGGCAGGCTGAGCAGCGTCGCGGTCACGATCGCCACCGGGCCATAGCACAGCAGATCCTTGATGCGGCGTTGCTGGATAACGATCGGGATCACCGCGATCACCGGCACCGCCAGTGCCAGGAAGCCCTTGGTCATAAAGCCCATGCCGCAGGCCAAGCCCAGCAGTGCGTAAGCGCCCAGTTTTCCCTTGACCGAGGAGGCCTTCAGCGTCAGGTAATAACTGACCATCGCCGCCGCCAGCCACAGCGAGATCATCGGATCCAGCACGCTGTAGGTGCCGATGCTGAACACCAGCACCATCGACAGGAACATCAGCGCCGCCAGGCTGGCGCGGCGCGCATTGCGCCACATCAGCATCGCCAGCGCGAACACCAGCAGCGCGGTCATGCCGGTGCTGAACACCGAGCCGAAACGCACCGCAAAGTTGTTTTCGCCAAACAGCCACTGGCTGATGTTATTGAACCAGTAACCCGCTACCGGCTTTTCGAAATAACGCAGCCCCAGCAGGTGCGGCACCACCCAATCGCCGCGCTGCAGCATTTCACGACTGATCTCGGCATAACGCGTCTCATCCGGCTGCCACAGCAGGCGGCCGTTAAGCGGGATCAGGTAAACCAGAGCAAAAAAAACGGCCAGCAGAATGGCCCAGGATCCTTTTAGCGCCTTCATGTAACGTCCTTCACATCGGTTTGACAGCCCAGCCAACCTTCGCGGCCGGGGAAAGGAGCACGCTTGATGCGGCCCAACGGCAGTGACGCCAAATCTTGTGGTAACAGCGCGCTAAGCGGACAGAATTCGATGCCCTGCTGCCGTGCGCGTTGCAATAACTGTTCGAACATCGCCGCTTGCGACATGCCTTCCACTTCGGTGTGAATGGTGTACACCGGCACGCCGCGATCGTTCTCGATGGCGCGCAGAATGTAGTCGTTGAAGTCGGCCATGCTGACTTCGCTGCCGATCACTTCGTCGAAGGTCGGCAACGTCACCGGGATCTGCACCGTGCCGTGGCGCCCGTCGCTCAGCACCGGACGGAACGGATGGGTGCCGCGGCAATCGCTGTTGTAATGAAAGCCGAAGCGCTGCTTGACCTCCAGCACGCGCGTATCGGCACGCCAGCCCGCCACGGCGGAGCATTTCACCGGCTGGCCGGTGCAGGCGCTCAGGGCGTCGACGCCCCGCTGCACCTGTTCGGTCAGCTGCGCTTCGCTCCACTTGCCAACCTTGGCCTGCCACCCTTGGTGATCCCAGGCGTGCAGCCCGACTTCATGGCCGGCTTCGGCGGTGCGCTTCATCAGCGGCCCCAGCGCGCGTGAAATGTTGCGCCCCGGCCAGGCGGTACCGGCCAGCAGAATATCCAGCCCATACAGCGAGGCGGCGTTCGAACGCAGCATTTTCCACAGAAATTTCGGACGCAAAAGGCGCCAAAGATGGCGCCCCATGTTGTCCGGTCCCACGCTGAAGAAGAAGCTGGCCTGAATGTCGTACTTGTCGAACAGGTCCAGCAACTGCGGCACCCCTTCACGGGTGCCGCTGAAGGTATCTACATCAACCCGCAGACCGACTTTCTTCATGCACCGTTCCCTTCCTGAACGGTAGTGCGCAAGAAGTAGTCCAGCGTATCGGTGACGGTTTGCTTCATCTCGATGGTTGGCTGCCAGCCCAGCAGGCGGTGAGCGTTCTTGATGCTCGGCGTGCGGTGCTCGACGTCCTGGTAACCTTTACCGTAGTAGCTGCTGCTCTCCACGTCCTTGAAGCCGGCAAACGGCGGGAAGCGGTCGCGCAGCGGGTGGTTGTTGAAGCTTTCCAGCAGCATTTCCGCCAGCTCGCGGATGCTCGCTTCGTTGGTCGGGTTGCCGATGTTGACGATCTGGCCGTCGCACAGGCCATCACGGTTCTCAATGATGCGGAACAGCGCTTCGATGCCGTCGTTGATGTCGGTGAAGCAACGTTTCTGTGCGCCGCCGTCCATCAGTTTGATCGGCGAACCTTCCACCAGGTTGAGGATCAGCTGGGTGATGGCGCGGGAAGACCCGATGCGCGCGGCGTCCAGGTTATCCAGACGCGGCCCCATCCAGTTGAACGGACGGAACAGCGTGAACTTCAGGCCTTCTTTGGCGCCGTAAGCCCAGATCACCCGATCCAGCAGCTGTTTGGAGACCGAGTAGATCCAGCGCTGTTTGTTGATTGGCCCGACGATCAGACGCGAATGGTCTTCGTCGAACTCTTTGTCGTCGCACATGCCGTACACTTCTGAGGTGGACGGGAAGATGATGCGCTTGTTGTATTTCACGCAGTCGCGAACGATCTTCAGGTTCTCTTCGAAGTCAAGCTCGAACACGCGCAGCGGGTTACGGGTGTATTCGATCGGAGTCGCGATCGCCACCAGCGGCAGCACCACGTCGCATTTCTTGATGTGATACTCGATCCACTCGGAGTGGATGCTGATGTCGCCTTCCACGAAGTGGAAACGCGGGTTGTCGAGGAAGCGGCTGATGGCGTCAGAGCCGATATCCAGGCCGTAGATGTCGTAGCGATCGTCACGCAGCAGGCGTTCGGTCAGGTGGTTACCGATGAAGCCGTTAACCCCGAGGATCAGCACGCGAGTGCGGCGTTTCATCACGGCATTCGGCTTGGCGGCCAGGCGCACGTCGGTGACGATGCCCATTTCTTGCGCCAGGCGGCTGCCCTGCACGTACAGACCGCTGTCGTTCTGGCCGGCGACGATCTCCAGCGCGCCTTCGCCACAGGCGATGACCAGCGGCGAGGTGCTCAGCACGGTGCCCGGTTGTTTATCATGTTGGGTATCCAGCACGCGGGAGCGCCAGACGATCAGCTTGCGCTGGCCGAGGTAGCTGAATGCGCCCGGGTACGGTTCGGTGACGGCGCGTACCAGGTTGTTGATCTCTTTGGCGGACTTGTGCCACAGGATCTCGCCGTCCGCTGCGGTGCGGCGGCCGAAGTAGCTGGCCTGAGACTCATCCTGCTTGGTGAAGGTGGCGGTGCCGTTCTTCAGCTTCGGCAGCTGCTCTTGCAACACGACCTGCGCGGCTTCCAGCACTTTTTTGTGCAGCGTCAGCGCGGTGTCGTTGTCTGCGATGGTCACTTTCTGCTGACCGACGATGTCGCCGGCATCCGGGCGTTTCACCATCTTGTGCAGCGTGGCGCCGGTTTCGGTTTCGCCATTCACCAGCGCCCAGTTCACCGGGGCGCGGCCACGGTAGTGCGGCAGCAACGAACCGTGCAGGTTGAAACCGCCCTGCGGCGCCAGCGACAAGATCTCGTCGCTCAGCATGTGGCGGTAGTAGAACGAGAAGATCACGTCCGGCTGCAGTGCGCGGATGCGGTCAACCCATAGCGGGTGATTTACGTCTTCCGGCGCATAGACCGGCAGATCCAATTCGGCGCCCAAACGGGCCACGGAGGAGAAGAAATTGTTCTCACCAGGGTCGTCGGTGTGCGTGAATACGGCCTGCACGTCATAACCCGCCTCAGTCAGCGCTTTCAGACCTGCGCAGCCAATATCGTGGTAAGCAAATACAATAGCTTTCATCATTCTTCTTCCTGAGTATTGTGGTCCTGCTGTGCACCGACCACTTTCTGAACAAAATAGCGAGGACGCGCACGCACGTCGGTATAGATGCGGCCGATGTATTCACCCAGTAGCCCCATGCCAACAAACTGGGCGCCGATAAAGGTGAACAGCACGGCGAAGAGGGTGAACACGCCGCCGGCGGCCCATTCAGGGCCGAGCAGCAGACGCAGCGCAATCAGCACCAGTGCCAATACAAACCCGGACAGCGCCACGATGCTGCCGACCACGCTGAGCAAACGCAGCGGCGTAGTGGTCAGGCAGGTGATCAGGTCGTACATCAGGTTGATCAGCTTCATCAGGCTGTACTTGGAGTCGCCAAACTCACGTTCGGCGTGACGCACGTCGATCTCGGTCGTGCGACGGGCGAAGGTGTTCGCCAGAATCGGGATAAAGGTACTGCGCTCATGGCAGTGCAGCATCGCCTCAACGATATGACGACGGTAGGCACGCAGCATGCAGCCATAGTCCCCCATCGACTTGCCGGTGGCGCGTTGAATCATCATATTGATCACGCGCGAGGCGCTTTTGCGGAACCAGGAGTCTTGACGGTTGGCGCGCACGGTGCCCACCACGTCATAGCCCTCTTCCGCCACGCTGACCAGACGAGGGATCTCCTCCGGCGGGTTCTGCAGATCGGCGTCCAGCGTAATCACCAAATCGCCGGTCACCTGATTGAAACCGGCCATAATGGCCGAGTGCTGGCCATAGTTGCGGTTCAGCAAGACAGCGACCACGTTGCTGTCCGGCTTTTCCGCCGCCGCAGTCAGCATGTCGGCGGAATTGTCGCTGCTGCCATCGTCGACGAGGATGATTTCATAGGGTTGAGATAACTGCTTACAGGCGGCAGTAGTGCGTTCCAGCAACGCCGGCAAGCTTTCCTGCTCGTTGTATACCGGAATGACTATCGACACTTTTTTAATCGGTTCAACGCGAGACACGTAAAGACTCCACAACAGAAGACAAGGCATTGACCACGCGATCCACGTCGGCGTCGGTCATATCAGGGAATAGCGGTAAGGTGCACAGCCGCGCCGAGTTCCACTCGGTATTCGGCAAAGAAAGCTGCGGATAGCGCTCACGGTAGAATTTCTGGGTGTGCGCGGCACGGAAATGCAGCCCGGTGCCGATGCCAACCTCTTTCAGGCGCTCCATCAGTTGGTCGCGATCGAGGCCGCAGCGCTCGGGATCGACGCGCACCATAAACAGGTGCCAGGCGTGGTCATGCGGATAATCCGGCACGCCCAACGGTTGGAACGGCGAGCCTTCCAGCGCGCTCAGGTAGCGCTGCGCCAGCGCCTTGCGACGCGCGTTCAGCTCGGCGAAGCGCGAAAGTTGCACCACGGCGATCGCCGCGTGAATGTCGGACAGATTGTATTTGTACCCCGGTTCCACCACTTCGGCCTGCGGTTTGCGGCCAAGCTGCTGGCGATCGAAGGCATCGACGGCCAGACCGTGGAACTTCAGGCAACGCAGGCGATCCGCCAGCGCATCGTCGTCGGTGGCGATCAGGCCGCCTTCGGCGCAGGTCACGTTTTTGATCGCATGGAAAGAGAAAATCGCCGTGCCGCGCGCGCCGACCCATTCGCCGTTGTAGCGCGTGCCGACCGCGTGGGCGGCGTCTTCGATCAGCGGCAGACCATGGCGTTCGGCCACGGCGCGCAGCGCATCCATCTGCAGGGGGGCACCGGCGTAATGCACCGGAACAATCGCTTTGGTATTCGGGGTGATGGCAGCCTCGACGTCGGCGGCGCTGACCATCAACGTATCGCGGTCAACATCGATCATCACCGGCGTGGCGCCCAGCAGCTCGATCATGTTGAGGGTGGAGACCCAGGTTTGCGAAGGGGTGATGACTTCGTCGCCAGGGCCGACGCCAAGCGCCATTAACGTGATGTGCATGCCCGCCGTGGCGGAACTGACCGCGATGGCGTGCTTACAGCCGAAGGTGGAACAGAAGTCGCTTTCCAGTTGCTGGTTTTGCGGCCCGGTGGTGATCCAACCGGAGCGCAACACTTTCTCTACCGCGGCGATTTCTTCATCGCCGATGGCCGGACGAGAGAAAGGCAAAAATTGATCCATAGTTAACCCCAAACGTATCGAGCTGCTTTTGATGACACTGTAAATCCCTTTCGTTTAACGAATATTAAACGCCAGAGAAGAATCGTTTCCGTGGATTAACTGACAATGTAAGGCCGCAAGCTTAACTAAACCTTAAGACGAGACTCGTCATCAGTGGGAGAACTGATAGGAAGGTGCCGTCATCATTAATTTAAATTTATTATTAAAATCAATTTCTTATATTTATTAATAATTATTTACTTATTTTATTTTTGCCGAATCAAGCGTAGCACGTCATCGACGTTTTTCAAGAAAATCCACGAGAAAATGAGAGGCAGCACAATAATAGCCGATGATTACCCGGATATTTATATTCACTACGTTTAGTTTTCGTTTACATTTATGCCGCCGGGGCGAATTAAGCCGTGCGGGTCATGATCCAACGCTGGTTCCCCACCCATTGCAGGTGGAAATCCACTTCATAGATCTGCGACAACAGTGCGGGCACCATCACCTCACGGGTGATGCCCTGCGCGACCAACTGCCCAGCGTGCAACAACCAAACCCGATCGGCCTGCTGCAGGGTATGATTCAGATCGTGCGCACACACTAGCGCGCTGCGCCCACTTTGGCAGAATTCGCGCAGCAGGCGATCCAGCGCAACCTTTTGCGCCACATCCAGGCTATTGGTCGGTTCATCCAGCAACAACAATCGGCTATGCGGGTTGACGCTGGGCCACACCTGCAGCAATACCGCCGCCAGTCGCACCCGTTGCCATTCTCCGCCGGAAAGCTGCGCCAGCATGCGTGACAGTTTATCCACCAGCTTCAACCGCTGGCACAGATAGAGGATGGCTTGCTCCACCTCAGTTTGCGCCGCGCCGGCAGGCCGGTGCAACGCCAAATACTGAAACACCGGCATGAGCGACACCGGCGGCTGTTGCTGGCTGAGATAACCGCGTCGGTGCGCCAGCTCGTCGCCCGAATAACCGGACAGCGCGCGTCCGTCCAGGCAGACTTCGCCCTGCCCCGGCAGCATGCCCGCCGCCCGGGCCAGCAAGGTGCTCTTCCCTGCGCCATTTGGGCCGATCAGGTGAACCTGCAACCCGCCGTCAATCTGTGCCGTAAAAGGCGCCAGGCGCCCCGCCACCCCAACCTCAACGAGTTGCAGCATCCGTATTATCCCGCCAGCGCTTGTTTCACCGCCGCCACCAGCGCCGGATCCTCTGGCGTGGTGTCAGGCGAGAAGCGCTGGATCACCGTGCCGTCGCGTGCGATAAGGAATTTCTCGAAGTTCCACAGAATATCGCCGGTGTGCTTCGGCGCACGCCCTTTGCTGGTCATCCGCGCCAGGAACTCGCTGCCTTCCGGGGCGACAGCTTCCGGCTGGGCGGCAATCAACGCCTGATACAGCGGATGACGGCCTTCGCCGTTCACCTCAATCTTGGCGAACATCGGGAATTGCACGCCGAAGGTTCCGCGGCAAAACGCCAGGATCTCTTCGTTGCTGCCCGGCTCCTGACCCAGAAATTCATTGGACGGGAACCCCAGAACTTCCAGCCCCCGATCGCGATAGGTTTCGTACAGCGCTTCCAGCCCTTCGTACTGCTTGGTCAGGCCGCACTCCGAGGCTACGTTGACCACCAGCAGCACCTTGTCCTGATAGCTCCCCAGCGTGGTGGCCTGATTCTCGATAGTCTGTAACGGCAGATTGTAGATTGGCTTACTCATCGGTTGTCATCCTTTGGTTTTTTAATGGCAGGTGAATAAAGAAAACTACCTTACGCCCTTTGTCCGGGTCAGTAACCAGATAAATAGCGGCGCCCCCAGCGTGGCGGTCACCACGCCGATCGGCAGCTCGGCCGCCAGCAGCGCAACGCGGGCCACCACATCGGCCACCAGCAACACGCCGGCCCCCGCCAGCGCGCAGGCCGGCAACAGATAGCGCTGGTCAGTCAGGCCCGTAAGCCGCAAAATATGCGGGATCACCAGGCCGACGAAGCCGATCACCCCGGCCAGCGCCACGCTGACACCGACCAGCCAGCCGATCGCCAGCACCAGCAGATTGCGCCACAGATGCAGCGACAGCCCGAGCTGTCGCGCCTGCACCTCGCCCAGCGCCATCAGATTGAGCACCCGCCCCTGGCCACACAGCCACAGCAACACCGGCAGCAGCGCCAGCACCAGCCACTTTTGGCGCCAGTCTACGCCACCGAAGCCGCCCATCATCCAGTACATCAGCTGCCGCAGATCGAGACTGGTACTGAAATAAACTGCCCAGGTCATCAGCGCGCTACATACGATGCCCAGCGCCACGCCGACCAGCAACAACCGCGCATTGGTCAAGCGTCGCCGGCGAGCAAAGCCCAACAGCAAGAAAGTCATCGCCAGCGCACCGACTATCGCGGCGGCGCTCAACAGCGCCACCGGCAACAAACCGTGCCCCAACAACACCGTCAGCACCAGCGCGACACCGGCGCCGTTAGCGACGCCCAGCAGACCGGGCTCCGCCAGCGGGTTTTCAAACAGCGCCTGCATCACCGCGCCCGCCACCGCCAGGGCAGCGCCGACCAGCATCACCGCCAGCGCGCGCGGCAAGCGCAGTTGCCAAACGAACAGTTGCGCCCGTTCGCTGAACCATTCTGACGGCCATATCCATTGGTCGCCGGCGCAAAGGCTGAACAATAAAGCCACCGCCACGCCCAGCGCCAACAGACTGACCTGGCGTTTATCGCAGTAACGTTGATGTTGCAACAGTAAGGTGAAGGTACGGCTGGTTGGCATGGCGCGGCGATTCCCTGCCGGCCGCTGTCGTGGCCGGATAATTGACGTCTGAGTCGAATATTAGGGGGTTAACGCCGCAAGGGGAAGCCTTGCGTAGGCGATGGCGCAGGAAAGCAGCAGCTGGTCCTGCCCGTCATCGCAACGATGATGGCAAAACCAGCCGCCGATAAACTCAGGGATTAACGATGCGGGCCGGCGTTGCCCGGTGGATAAGGCTGACCGCGGGCGTCATCACGGCGGTCATGGTCACCACGATCGTCATGACGGCGGTCGTGGTCGCGATTATCGCGATCGCCGTGGAACGGATTGCCGCTGCGTGCCGGCTGGCGATGTTCATAGCCACGCGGCGGCGAAGGTTGCCAGCGTCCGCCGTCCCAGTACAGACCGCGCGCATTGCGCTCCCCCAGACCTCGGCCCTGGTGCGCATGCCACCACTGCGGTGGGCGCCAGTCGTAGCCATCCCAGTAGTAGCCGCGGCGGTCCTGATCCCCCAGGTGCAGAGAAACGCCCGGCACGTTGATATCGACGGACACATCGGCCTGCGCCGCCAGCGGCAGCGACAGCGACAGCGACAGCGGGATACACACCAGCAACAGGATTTTTTTCATTTTACCTTCTCACTCTATTTTTCTTGCTGCAGTGGTTATATCAGCGCATTTATTTAACGACTATCTCATCGATACCTATTTTCAGATCGTTTTCGACGGCCTTACACAATCCCTACACTGTTTGCCGCCGCCTTTAATTATCATAGCCACTGACAAGGCTTAACGAATTGCTGACATCGCTTAAGCGACGCGAAAATTATAATTAACCGGATTCCCATCGGAGGATAATAAAATGATTAAACGTATAGGTAGGTTGTTAGCCGTTGTAGCCTTGGCCTCAAGCCTCAGCGCCTGCTGCTGGGGCCCTCACTGGGGCGGCGGCCACCGCGGCGATGGCCCTGGCCATTATTACGGCCGTTACTGAGGAGAGAAAATAGATTCACTCATCAACAATAATAAGATATAAGAATATTCCGCAACTGAGGTTAAATTAATTCCTCCATACCGACTTAACGAACAAATTTAATAGTCGCCTTGAGAATTAGGAATAAACTGAATTTTGTCCCAGAAAAGAAAAAGGCCGCGCAAGCGGCCTTTTTTGATGTCACGTCACTCACCCTTTCGGGCTGGCGTTTTCTACCCGGCTTTTCAGCTTCTGCCCCGGACGGAAGGTCACCACGCGGCGCGCCGTAATCGGAATGTCTTCGCCGGTCTTCGGGTTACGCCCCGGACGTTGGTTCTTGTCACGCAGATCAAAGTTGCCAAAACCCGACAGTTTTACCTGTTCGCCATTCTCAAGGGCCCGACGGACCTCTTCAAAGAACAGTTCCACCAGGTCTTTGGCGTCCCGTTTGCTAAGCCCAAGCTTCTCAAACAGGTGTTCTGACATTTCAGCTTTAGTAAGCGCCATAGGTTCAATCCCTCAAGGATGCTTGGAATCGCTGTTTTAGAGCCTCTACGCATTTTGCAACGGTAGCGGCTATCTCCTCTTCTTCCAGTGTACGAGCGGTATCCTGCAATACCAGACTGATAGCCAGGCTCTTGTCACCTTCTGCCACGCCCTTGCCACGGTACACGTCAAACAAGTTTACGCCAACTACCTGATTTGCGCCAACTTTCTTACACTCGGCCAAAATATCTTCTGCGGGGACGTTTTCAGCCACCACAACAGCGATATCACGGCGGTTTGCCGGGAAGCGCGAAATCTCCCGCGCCTGAGGCACGGCGCGGCTCGCAAGCTTGTTCCACTCCAGTTCAAACACCACGGTGCGGCCGTTAAGATCCAGTTTACGTTCAAGTTCCGGGTGAACCACACCGATGAAACCAACGCGTTCGCCGTGCAAATAAATCGCCGCACTTTGCCCTGGATGCAGGGCCGGATTGGCTTCCGCCCGGAACTGAATTTCGGATAATTTACCGGTCAGCTCGAGGACAGACTCCAGATCCCCTTTTAAATCATAGAAGTCGACGGGCTTGCGCGCCAGATCCCAATGTTCATCGTGCGTATGGCCGGCGATCACGCCTGCCAGCATGACGTCCTGACGGATACCCAGATTTGCCGCACTATCAGGCACAAAGCGCAGGCCGCTTTCGAACAGGCGCAGACGCGTCTGCTGGCGGTTCTGGTTGTACACTACCGCGGACAGCAGGCCGGTCCACAGTGACAGGCGCATGGCCGACATTTCGACCGAAATCGGGCTCGGCAGGATCAGCGCTTCTTCATTCGGATGCAGCAACGCCTGCACTTTCGGATCGACGAAGCTATAGGTGATCGCTTCCTGATAACCGTGATCGACCAGCATGGTCTTCACGCGCTTGAGCGTCAGATCGGCTTCGCGATGCTGGGTCATCACCAGATCGGCACGCACCGGCACATCCGGGATGTTGTCGTAGCCGTAAACACGCGCCACTTCTTCCACCAGATCCTCTTCGATCTCCATATCAAAACGCCAGCTCGGCGCGATCGCTTGCCAGCTGTCGCCCTGCTCGGTCACCTGGCAACCCAGGCGGCGCAGAATGTCGCTGACCTGCTCGCTCGGCACCACGTGGCCGATCAGGCGATCCAACTTCTCGCGGCGCAGCGTGATGGTGGCGCGCTTCGGCAATTCGTTTTCATCGGTCACGTCAATAATCGGACCGGCCTGGCCGCCACAGATGTCGAGCAGCAGGCGCGTGGCGCGCTCCATCGCTTTGTACTGCAGCGCCGGATCGACACCGCGCTCATAGCGATGAGAAGCATCGGTGTGCAGGCCGTGACGGCGCGCGCGACCGGTGATCGACAGCGGGCTGAAGAAAGCGCACTCCAGCAGCACGTCCTGGGTTTCCCCGTTGACGCCGGAATGCTCGCCGCCGAAGATGCCGCCCATCGCCAACGCTTTTTGATGATCGGCGATCACTAAGGTGTCGGCGTTCAGTTTGGCTTCGTTACCGTCCAGCAGCGTCAAGGTTTCCCCTTCTTCCGCCATGCGCACCACGATGCCGCCGTCGATGCGGCTCAGATCGAAGGCGTGCATCGGCTGGCCAAGTTCCAACAGCACATAGTTGGTGACGTCGACGACGGCATCGATAGAACGGATACCGCAACGACGCAGTTTTTCACGCATCCACAACGGGCTTGGCGCCTTGACGTCGATGCCTTTCACCACGCGGCCCAGATAACGCGGGCACGCCTGCGGCGCGTCAACGCGGATCGGCAGCGTGGCGTCGATAGTGGCAGCCACCGGGCTCATATCCGGCTCGGTCAGCGCAACCTGGTTCAGTACGCCCACGTCACGCGCAACGCCGATGATGCCCAAGCAGTCGGCGCGGTTCGGCGTGACGCTGATCTCGATGGTGTTGTCGTTCAGTTTCAGATAGTCGCGGATGTCGGTGCCGATCGGCGCATCCAGCGGCAGCTCAATGATGCCGTCATGATCGTCGGAAATGCCCAGCTCGGAGAATGAGCACAGCATGCCTTCCGAAGGCTCGCCGCGCAGCTTGGCGGCCTTGATTTTGAAGTCGCCCGGCAGCACCGCGCCCACGGTGGCGACCGCCACTTTCAGGCCGGTGCGGCAGTTCGGCGCGCCGCAGACGATGTCGAGCAGGCGATCGCCGCCTACGTTAACCTTGGTGACGCGCAGTTTGTCGGCGTTCGGGTGTTGGCCGCACTCGACCACTTCGCCCACCACAACGCCGTTAAACGCGCCGGCAACCGGGTCCACGCCGTCCACTTCCAGACCGGCCATGGTGATTTGATCGGATAATGCTTCGCTGCTGATGGCCGGGTTTACCCACTCGCGCAACCAGAGTTCACTGAATTTCATGTGATATTCCCGCCTTACTTAAACTGTTTGAGGAAACGCAGATCGTTTTCGAAGAATGCGCGCAGGTCGGTGACGCCGTAACGCAGCATCGTCAGGCGCTCCATGCCCATACCGAAGGCGAAGCCGGAGTAAACTTCCGGATCGATGCCCACGTTGCGCAGCACGTTCGGATGCACCATGCCGCAGCCCAGCACTTCTAGCCATTTGCCGTTCTTGCCCATCACGTCCACTTCAGCGGACGGTTCGGTGAACGGGAAGTAGGACGGACGGAAACGAACCTGCAGGTCTTCTTCAAAGAAGTTATTCAGGAAATCGTGCAGCGTGCCCTTCAGGTTGGTGAAGCTGATGTCTTTATCGACGATCAGCCCTTCCATCTGGTGGAACATCGGGGTGTGAGTCTGATCGTAGTCGTTACGATAAACGCGGCCCGGCGCAATGATGCGGATCGGCGGCTGCTGGTTCTTCATGGTGCGGATCTGCACGCCGGAGGTCTGAGTGCGCAGCAGGCGCGTGGCGTCGAACCAGAAGGTATCGTGGTCGGCGCGCGCCGGGTGATGCCCTGGAATATTCAGTGCGTCGAAGTTATGGTAATCGTCTTCAATCTCCGGGCCGGTAGCGACGGAGAAGCCCAGCTCGCCGAAGAAGGTTTCGATGCGGTCGATGGTGCGGGTCACCGGGTGCAGGCCGCCGTTTTCCATGCGACGGCCCGGCAGGGAGACGTCGATGGTTTCAGCCGCCAGGCGCGCGTTCAGCGCGGCGCTTTCCAGCGCGTTCTTGCGCGCGTTCAGGGCGTCTTGCACCTCTTGCTTGGCCTGGTTGATCACCGCGCCGGCCGCCGGGCGGTCTTCCGCCGGTACGTCGCGCAGAGACTGCATCTGCAAGGTGAAATGACCTTTCTTGCCAAAATATTCGACGCGTACCAAATCTAACGCGGCAACATCCTGGGCATCTTCTACGGCTGCCTTGGCACTGGCAACCAGCTCTGCGAGATGTGGCATTGCTTTCCTCTTCCTCTGGCCGGGATGGCCCTAAGTAATTGTTATCTATTATTCGAACACGCCTTTGAGCAATCTTCAAAGACTTTTCAATGCGTTGTCGGCCGGATGGCTCACCTGCGCGGCACAGGGCCGGCTGAGTACCCGCCGTTCTCACCGCAACGCTTTGCAAGGCGAGCCGATGGCCAAAAACAAAAAAGCCTCCACGAGGGAGGCTTAGGCGCTACTTTTCGTTTCTTTTCTTACGCGCAAAGCCTCCTGAAATCAGGCGCTAAAGTAAAAAAAGAAACGAAAAATAGCTGCGTGCATGATTGCGGTACCTTGTCGATGATTGACCACCAGTGATATAGCGGCGGGCAATGAAAGTCAATATTTGTCGCTGAAAACAAAGATTAAAAGAGGGAGCAAGCTCCCTCTTCTACTGACTTACGCCAGAGCTGCTTTCGCTTTCTCAACCAGTGCGCCGAAGGCCACTTTGTCGAAGACTGCGATGTCAGCCAGGATCTTACGGTCAATTTCGATCGACGCTTTTTTCAAGCCGTTGATGAACTTGCTGTAAGACAGACCGTTCTGACGAGCAGCTGCGTTGATACGTGCAATCCACAGCTGACGGAACTGACGCTTACGTTGACGACGGTCACGGTAAGCATACTGGCCTGCTTTGATTACTGCCTGGAAGGCAACACGATATACGCGCGAACGGGCACCGTAGTAACCTTTCGCCTGCTTCATAATTTTCTTGTGACGTGCGCGTGCAATTACACCACGTTTTACGCGAGCCATATGCTCTCTCCTAAAGTCTTATTCTAAATTCAAAAAAAATGGCTTATGCGTACGGCAGGCACGCGGTAACCAGGACCAGATCGTTTTTAGACACCATGCCTTTCGGACGCAGGTGACGTTTACGCTTGGTTGCTTTTTTGGTCAGAATATGACGCAGGTTGGCATGTTTACGCTTAAAACCACCGCTGCCGGTTTTTTTGAAGCGCTTGGCTGCACCACGTACAGTTTTAATCTTTGGCATTTTAATTAAATCCACTTCGCATTGTTAAACAACGAATCAGTTGGGCGAATAAAACCCACACAGCGCAAGCGCCGCGCGGGTTCCATTACTTGTAAGCCTTACTGTTTCTTCTTAGGAGCGAGCACCATAATCATCTGGCGGCCTTCGATCTTCGTAGGGAAGGATTCGACCACTGCCAGATCCATATCTTCACACAGGTCTTTACGGACGCGGTTAAGCACTTCCATACCGATCTGCTGGTGCGCCATCTCACGCCCACGGAAACGCAGGGTGATTTTGGCTTTATCGCCATCTTCCAGAAAGCGAATCAGGTTGCGTAGTTTGACCTGATAGTCGCCATCATCGGTGCCAGGACGGAATTTGATTTCCTTAACCTGGATAACTTTTTGCTTCTTCTTCTGTTCTTTCGTCGACTTGCTCTTCTCGTAGAGGAATTTGCCGTAATCCATGATTCGGCAAACTGGCGGTTCGGCATTTGGGCTGATTTCTACTAAATCAACGCCCGCTTCCTCAGCTTTTTCAAGAGCTTCATTCAGACTGACAATACCAATCTGCTCGCCATCGACGCCGGTTAGGCGAACTTCTTGCGCGCGAATTTCTCTGTTAATGCGATTAGGACGCGCCGGTTGAACTCGTTTTCCGCCTTTAATACTTTATTCCTCCAGTTGATGAAGACTACGGCTGCGAATCTCTTTCAGCAGCTTGTCTACGACTTCGTTTACGTCCAGGCTTCCCAAGTCTTTGCCACGGCGGGTACGAACGGCAACTTTGCCTGCTTCGACCTCTTTGTCACCGCACACCAACATGTAAGGGACTCGACGTAAAGTATGTTCGCGAATTTTAAAGCCAATCTTCTCATTTCTCAAGTCCGCTTTCACGCGAATACCTGCATCCTGCAGTTTTTTGGTCAATTGCTGGACGTAATCAGACTGGCTATCGGTGATATTCATCACCACCACCTGCACCGGAGCGATCCAGGTCGGGTAAAACCCGGCATATTCTTCGGTAAGGATACCGATGAAGCGTTCCATGGAGCCCAAAATGGCGCGGTGAATCATTACCGGCACGACGCGATCGTTGTTTTCGCCAACGTACGATGCGCCCAAACGGCCCGGCAAGAAGAAATCGAGCTGCACGGTACCACATTGCCATGCGCGATCCAAACAATCATGCAGGGTAAATTCAATTTTCGGTCCGTAGAAGGCGCCCTCACCCGGCTGATATTCAAACGGAATGCCGTTCTCGGTCAGCGCGGCGGCCAGGTCTTCTTCCGCACGGGTCCACATGTCGTCGGTGCCGATGCGTTTTTCCGGACGCGTGGACAGCTTGACGGCGATCTTGTCGAAGCCGAAAGTGCCGTACACGTCATACACCATGCGGATACATTCGTTCACTTCGGCGCGCACCTGCTCTTCGGTACAGAAGATGTGGGCGTCATCCTGCGTGAAGCCGCGCACGCGCATCAGGCCGTGCAGGGAACCCGAAGGCTCGTTGCGGTGGCAACTGCCGAATTCACCCATGCGCAGCGGCAAATCACGGTACGACTTCAGGCCCTGGTTGAAGATCTGCACGTGACCCGGGCAGTTCATCGGCTTGATGCAGTATTCGCGGTTTTCCGACGCGGTGGTGAACATGGCGTCTTTGTAGTTTTCCCAGTGGCCGGTTTTTTCCCACAGCACGCGGTCCATCATGAACGGACCTTTCACTTCCTGGTACTGATACTCTTTGAGCTTCATGCGCACGAAGGCTTCCAGCTCGCGGAAGATAGTCCAACCGTCGTTGTGCCAGAACACCATACCCGGCGCTTCTTCCTGCATGTGATACAGGTCGAGCTGTTTGCCGATCTTGCGGTGATCGCGCTTGGCCGCTTCTTCCAGGCGTTGCAGGTAGGCGTTCAGCTGCTTCTTGTCTGCCCAGGCGGTACCGTAGATACGCTGCAGCATTTTGTTTTTGCTGTCGCCGCGCCAGTAAGCGCCGGAGGTTTTCTGCAGTTTGAAATGGTGGCAGAAACGCATGTTCGGCACGTGCGGGCCGCGGCACATGTCGACGTATTCTTCGTGGTGATACAGACCCGGACGATCGTCATGGCTGATGTTCTCATCCAGGATCGCCACTTTATAGATTTCGCCGCGCTCAGCGAAGGTGTCACGGGCTTCTTGCCAGCTGACCTTCTTCTTGATGACGTCGTAATCCTTATCGGCCAACTCGTGCATCCGCTTTTCCAGCAGATCCAGGTCTTCCTGCGTCAGGGTCCGGTCGATGTCCACGTCATAATAAAAACCGTTGTCGATCACCGGACCGATCGCCATTTTGGTATCCGGCCACAGCTGCTTGATCGCATGACCCAGCAGGTGCGCGCAGGAGTGGCGCATGATTTCCAGACCGTCTTCATCTTTGATGGTGATGATGGCCAACTGCGCATCCGATTCGATCAGATCGCCGGCGTCAACCAGCTCGCCGTTGACGCGGCCGGCGATACAGGCTTTCGCCAGGCCAGGGCCGATATCGCGCGCGACATCCATCGGGGAAACGGGGTGGTCGAAATGACGCTGACTTCCGTCAGGAAGGGTAATAACAGGCATTAATAATTCCTTATCTACAGTGGTGACCCACACGACAGATCACATGCAGTACGAAAATTGGATTTTGGGTTTGGTCAGCCAGGTTTCAGATCTCGCCCACAATTGCCAGATTGAAACCTCACTGGGTATACAGAATGGAACGCATACCTTCTCAGCCGCATTCGGCTAAGCGAATAGTATCACTAAAATTGTTCCGGATAAATAAAGTGCCACCGCCCTCACACTTTCGCCTCATTCGATGCCAAAACGCCTTTCAGATAGCTGAGGGTAGCCAACAGACACAGGCCGTAGCCCAACAGTTCGCACCCCTCTTCCACCATGTTTTTCACCACTCGGTTGTAGCCGTCCAGCATCAGCGTTTGCCACAGCGCGCTCATGCCGAACAGGCGTGAAAACACCAGAATGCACAGCAGGCCGGCGCACATCATGCCGTAGCCGGGATGCGTCACGAAATAGACCAGACCGCGCACCGTGGCCGCAATATGCCGTGCCGCATGCCACAGGCAGGCCAGGGCGACCGCCAGTGCGAACCACACCCAGGCGCCATGCCACAACGCATCGAACGCGAAGTCCATCTCGCGGATCAGCATGCAGAGAAAGAAGCCGCCAACCAGCAGCCAGGCGGAACGCCGTTCAGCCTGTCGCCGGGCAGCGGCGAAAAAACCGCCGGAGATGGCGAGCAGCAACAGTTCCTGTGCCGCTTCGGTCAGCGAGGTTTCATGAACGAAGTTATGCAGCCAGTGCACGTCGATAAACACCAGGCCGACCAATGCCGCCATGAAGGCGGCGGAAAGCGCGAATGCGCCGATTTTCCCCAGTAAAAGATGCAGTTCTTGTTTCATAATCACACTCATTATTATTTACAGCGCATCTATGGTATCCACCTGTTCTCAGGGATCGTGGCAATTGGTGCCTAATGCCCTGAGCCACGCGAAAGGTGGTCGTTAATTACGCCGAAACAATAAAAAAACCCCGACACCTGGGCCGGGGTGGGGCCAGTCTTTCCTGGCTGTCACTTCATCGTCGTTAATATTCCAGGCTCTCATCCCTCTATCATCGAGACGCGCAAAGGAGCCCGAAGATTACGCCTGCGCAGGTGATACCGCGATACGGCGGGCATTGGTGTTAACGCCCCACAAGCCGGCCAACGCACTGACCACTGCGCCAATCAACAGCGCAAAGAATGACCATAATGCAGCCCGCGACAATTCGTCTGCAGCAGCGGCAGCCTGTTCGCGCGCCTTCTGTTTCAGCTCCACATACTCCTGTTTTGCCTGATTGATTTTTGCTTCGGCGTCATCCAAACGCTGATTAACCAGCTGTGCAGTTTTATTTTTGGCTTCGACCAAATTCTTCACCGTCTGGTCCACTTCCTGCGGCGTCATATCGGTATTTTCTGCCAAGGCCTTTTTCAGGGCGTCTTGATCCACATCTTGCGAGATGGCCTCACCCTGTTTTTTAAGCTTGGCGACCAGTTGATTAATAATGGCGTCGCTATTGTCAGGCTGAA
This sequence comes from Serratia sp. PF-27, assembly GCF_030053255.1. Taxonomy (NCBI): domain Bacteria; kingdom Pseudomonadati; phylum Pseudomonadota; class Gammaproteobacteria; order Enterobacterales; family Yersiniaceae; genus Serratia; species Serratia sp. PF-27. Next base: position 110,201 of record NZ_JASGBT010000015.1, on the reverse strand, counting down.
GTGCCAGGGCTTTTACTGCGTCCGCCAAATCAGTTTTGGCCGCATTCAACTGCTGTTGCATGAATTCAGGCTGCAATGATGGGATACCGCTTTTTTTAAGCGCCGTAACCACATCGTCTTGCAGCTGTTCAGGTTCCAAGGTTGTGTCAATGCCCAACTTGTCAAACACTTTACCGCCGGCGTCCGCCAATCCGGATGCCCCTTTGCCAATCGCTGAACCGGCGCCGGAGAGCAAGCTGCCGGAGGTCGAAGCGATAGCGCCCAGCGCATTGCCGGTCGCCTTCACTGCAGACCCGACCAGCATCCCACCCAGTACCGCCGCCACAATCAGTGACGTAGCCCAGACCAGGAAGCCATGAATAAGTCCGTCATTAGCAGCCAAACGCCCAGCAATAAAAGCGCCGGCGGCCAAACTAATAATGATTGAAACAGCGGACCAAATCACTACGGTGGTACCGGCGCCGTTTATCGGATCGTCTGATGTCGGATCCACGATGGAGAATCCAAGACTGGTGCCTAACGTCGACAGCAGCAGTGAAACAGCCAATACGGTGATCACGCCGCCGATGACGCTGCCCCAGGAGATTTTTTTCGCCGCTACCCATTCTTTTGCCACTTCCATAGTAAAACTCCTTTTAAGTTTTCGGTTATAAAGAAATGCCAGAAAGCCTTACCATTATAGACTCTCTTCATCAATCAGGCGGTTAAAGGGTGAAAACAGTTAAAAATAATTAATGATAATAACATCAAGAGTGCGTCTACTCTCAGCGGCGATACGCTGACAGACCGTCTTAGCATCACTATTCTTACGCTATCCACCAGTGAACAGGGTCTTAGCGCAAAACATGAACCGGTTACTCGCAGCCCTCATCGTGGCGTGCGCGGCATTGGCGACGTTATATGGGCTGGTGCATTTTGGCGCACGTTCGGTGCCGCGCGCGATTGCGGTCAACGAGGCGCCGTTGGGGTGTGAGGATGAACCTGAGCTCGCCGGCGAGTGCGGCGATGACGATGAGGCTCCCGCCGACGAATTTCGCCGGCCGGCGACGCTGAACGCCCGGGCCGACGGTTAATTAACGTTACGAGCTATCCCCATTGCCGCCAGGCGTACGGCAGGCTAGGCTGTTCAGCTCATGGGCCGCCGTTTGGCGGCTTGAACGTTGCACAGGGAGTCTATTTTATGACGGGTATTTTGCAGTTATTCCAGGCCATCGGACTGGGTTTGGTGCTGCTGTTGCCGCTGGCCAACCCGCTGACCACGGTGGCGTTGCTGCTCGGGTTGTCCGGCAATATGACGCGCGAAGAGCGTAATCAGCAGTCGCTGATGGCCTCGGTTTATGTGTTCTGCATCATGACGGTGGCGTTTTACGCCGGGCAGGTGGTGATGAACACCTTCGGCATTTCGATCCCCGGCCTGCGCATCGCCGGCGGCCTGATCGTCGCCTTCATCGGTTTTCGCATGCTGTTCCCGCAGCAGAGCCCCGAAGACGCGCCGGAGGTGGAGAGCAAGTCGCACGAGCTGCGCCACAAGACGTCGGCCAACATCGCCTTCGTGCCGCTGGCCATGCCGAGCACCGCCGGGCCGGGCACCATCGCGATGATCATCAGCTCGGCATCGAGCGTCAAAGCGAACTCGCTGGGCTTTGAACCCTGGGTGTTGGCCGTGGCGCCGGTCGCCATCTTCCTGACGGTCGCGGTGATCCTGTGGGCCTGCCTGCTCAGTTCCGGCGCCATCATGCGGTTGGTGGGGAAAAGCGGCATCGAGGCGATCTCGCGCCTGATGGGGTTCCTGCTGGTGTGTATGGGGGTACAGTTCATCATCAACGGCGTGCTGGAGATCATCTCCACCTATACACCGACCGCCTGATCATACAAAACGGGCGCGACATCGCGCCCGTTGCCGTTATTTCCCCGCCGGCGCCTGCGCGCCCAAAATGCCCTTGCCTTCCGGCACTTCGGTAAAGCGGCTGAGGATCTCGCTGTAGGTCTTGGCCGGATCCAGATCCGGGAACTGCGCCGGATAGATAAACTTCGCCAGATACTCCAGCCCGACGATGTTGTACGGGTGGTTGTAGAAGTTATGGTAGATGCCGTAGAACCGCCCTTCCTTCACCGCCGACAGCTGCGCGAACCCCGGGCGCTGTTTCATGCGGTTGAAAGCCTCATCCACCTGCTGCTGCGTCACGCCATAGCCGAACGGCACTGCGGCGTTGGTCTTGCTGGCCCACTGTGAGCCGGAAACGATGTAGGCATCCGGCTTCATGCTGATCACTTTCTCCAGCGCCACATCGCCGGTCGCCCCCGGCAGCAGCGCAGATCCGATGTTGCGCGCGCCGACCGCCTCGACCAGCGCCCCCCAACCGACATGGGCATGGGTAAAGCAGCAGGATTCCAGCCCGTTCAGGCCGGCCTTGGCTTCAAAGAACACCAGCGGCTTGGGTTCCACCGCCTGCGTCTTGGCCAGAATGGCCTGATAGTGCTGCTGATAATAATCGGTATATTGCTTGGCCTCACTTTCGCGGTTGAGGGTTTCCCCCAGCAGCGTCACGCTTTTGGGCGTGTTTTCCACCGGCTTGAGCATGGTGTCGATAAACAGCACCGGTACGTTCAGCGCCTTCAGCTTATCCAGCACGCCAGTTTGGCTCAGCGACGGTTTGGAGCGCAGCTGGGCGATCATCAGGTCGGGGCGTTTGGCGATCACGCTCTCCAGATTCACTTCACCTTTGTCGCTGAACCCCATATCGATGATGTTTTTCGCCGCCGGCCATTTGCTCTGCAAAATATCCCAGGTCGCCGCGTCGCTTTTCTTCAATAAGTTATTCCAGGCCACCAGCCGGCCGAACGGGTTGGCGCGATCGAGCAGCGCCAGCGTGAGAATGTCGCGCCCGTCCTGCACCACGATGCGTTTCGGCTCCTGCGGGAGGGTGACCGTCTGGCCGGAGGTGTCGGTCAGGGTCAACGGATAGGTAGTGGCCATCGCCGGAGAGGCGAGTAAGGCGGCGCAGACCAGCGCCGGCAAAGTGATTCGACGGTGCACGAAAGACTCCTTAGTCATGAATATATTCAGGAAATACTAATGAGAATGGCTTGCATTATCAAAGATAACGCCCAGCATGCCGGCGATTAATTGCAAAGGGATGTGTAAAGGAAGGATAAGAGGCGCACCGGAGCCGGCGCGCCCAGGGGATCACATCAGGCCGTAGATCAGCGCCGACAGCGCAATCAAGCCCATCACCAGCACGAAGACGTTGCTCGCCGCGCGATATTGGCGCATGGCCGGCACCGCACGCACCGCGTACATCGGCAGGATGAACAGGATCGCCGCAATCAGCGGGCCGCTGATGGTTTCGATGATGTGCAGCGCGCTGGGGTTCCACACCGTCGCCGCCCAGGTGAGCAGGAACAGTGCCACCGCCGAGATGTGGTGCGTCATGCGCGAGCTGAGCGGCTTGCCGACCGCGCGCGTGACGCCATCGATCAGGCTGGTCGCCCCTTCCGTCACCCCCAGCGAGGTGCCGAGATAGGATTTAGCCATTGCCAGCATTGCCATCACCGGGCCGAGATAGGCGATCAGCGGGTTGGAAAACTTGTTGGCCAGCGTGGTCAGCACCGTGATGTTCTGATCTTTCGCCTGCTGCATGTCTTCATGGGACAGGCTCAGCACGCAGCTGAACACGAAAAACAGCACGGTAACGCAGATCAGCACATAGCTGTAGCGCATGATGCGCGCGCAGCGGCGCTCCGCCTTGTCGCCATACAGGCTCTTCTGGGTCGAGGCGAAGGAGGAGATGATCGGCGCATGGCTGAAGGAAAACACCATCACCGGCACCGCCAGCCACAGTGAATGCCACAGCCCCGGCGTGTCGAAGCGGGTGGTGGCCAGGCCGTGCACGAAGTTGGCGGTATTCCAGCTCGGCATCAGGTACAGCGAAATACCCATCAGGAACACCAGCAGCGGGAACACCAGCATGCCCATCGCCGCCACGATGCTGTCTTTGCCACGCAGCAGCACCAGATTGAGCACTACGACCACCGCCAGACTCAGCCAGATACGCGGCAGCGGCGCCACGTGGAACTGGTGGATCAGGAAGCTGTCCAGCGCGTTGGTGATCGAAATGCTGTACACCAGCACGATCGGGAAGAACGCCATCAGATACAGCATCATGATGATTTTTCCGGCCAGCACGCCGAAGTGTTCCACCACCACATCGTGAATATTGCCGTCGCGGCTGGAGCCAGAAAGCACGAAGCGGCTGAGCGCGCGGTGCGGCAAATAGGTCAACGGGAAAGCGAACAGCGCCATCAACAGCAGCACCAGCGGGCCGTTCAAACCGGCGTTGATCGGCAAGAACAATGTGCCGGCGCCCACCGCGGTGGCATAGAGACCGAACATCCAGACGGTGTCGGTTTTGTTCCATTTGGCAGGCTGAGCGGCCGTCAGCGTGCCTGAATCGGGAGAAATCGTACTCATGAGACAGTCTACCTTAATCTGCAGCGCCAACGATTGCGCCTAACGGGATATCCTTCTCCGCGAATTTTTTAATAGTAATCAGTGAATTAAAGCGATATTTCATACTTACGCCTGATGAAAGGACGGCAAAGGATAATGAAAAATCCGCTGCGGGTCTATGTTTTATCGGCTGAACGGATGATTTGCGAACAGAAAATGCTGAAAAAACCGGCACGGGCAGGAAAAACTAAGGGCTCCTTGCGGAGCCCTTAAGCGGTTTACTTCTTCGCGTCCGGATGGTCCGGCACCTCGGCGCTGCCCATCTCCTTCTCGTCGCGGATCATCGAGCGGTCTTTACGCACGTCGGCCACGTCGGAGGCGCTCACCGGTTTGGCGCTGTTGCCCCAGCTGGTACGGATGAAGTTCACCACGTCCGCCACCTGCTGATCGTTCAGACGCCAGCCAAACGGCGGCATGGTGATGTTGGACACCGCGCCCTGCACCGCCGGCGTGGTGTTACCGGTCAGCACGATGTGGATCAGCGAGGTCGCGTCCTCGGTCTGCACCACCGGGTTGCCCTTCAGCGACGGGAAGGCGCGCTTATAGCCCACGCCGTCGGTGCGGTGGCAGGCCGCGCAGTTATCGACATACAGCGCCGCGCCGGGCTTGCTGTCGTCACCGCGCCACAGATCCTTGGCCACGCTGTCTTCGACCGGTGCCGCCTGCTGCTTGCCGTCTTTCGGCGGCAGCGATTTCAGGTAGCGTGCGATGGCGGTCAGATCGTCGTCGCTCAGGTATTGCAGGCTGTGCTCCACCACGTCGCTCATGCCGCCAAACACGATCGCCTTGTCGTTACGGCCGGTTTTCAGGAACTCGGTCAGCTCGGCTTCGCTCCAGCTGCCCAGGCCATCCTTACGGTCGCTGCGCAAGCTGGAAGCCACCCAGCCGTCGATCGGCGCGTTGCTGCCGGACAGGTAGTCGTCGCTTTCGCTGTTGCTCAGCGCTTTTTCCTGCATGGTGATGCTGCGCGGGGTATGGCAGGCACCGCAGTGGCCCAGGCCTTCCACCAGGTAGCGGCCGCGCTCAATCACCGGATCGGCCTTGGCGTCAGCGACGAAATCCGCCGGCGACGGCGCGAACATGCCGCGCCAGATGCTCAGCGGCCAGCGCATCGACAGCGGCCACGGGATGTCGGAGTCCTTGTTGGCCTGCTCCACCGGCTGCACGCCGTGCATGAAATAGGCATACATGGCGCGCATGTCGTCCTCTTTCACCAGCGCGAACGACGGGTACGGCATCGCCGGGTACAGGGTGCTGCCGTTTTTGGCTACGCCCTTACGCACCGCGTTGTCGAAATCCTCGAAGCTGTAATCGCCGATGCCGGTTTTCTTGTCCGGCGTGATGTTGGTGGAGTAAATGGTGCCGATCGGCGTCTCCATCGCCAGACCGCCGGCGAAGGTTTTGCCGCTCTTGCCGTCGGTGTGGCAAGCCACGCAGTCGCCGGCGCGCGCCAGGTATTCACCGCGCTTGATCAGCTCGCTGCTGGCGGTGGCGTCCTGCGCCCAAACGGAAAAACTCACTGCACTGAGAACCAGTGCCGGTACAAATGCTTTCATCGTTCGCCGTCCTTATGCCTGCACCAATGGGCCTGGGTTTTTCAGATACTGCTCGCGAATGGCGCGGGCAGACCAGTAAGCCAGCGCCGCCACGGTGCCGGTCGGGTTGTAGCCCAGCCCTTGCGGGAAGGCCGATGCGCCGATCGAGAACACGTTGTGCACGTCCCAGCTCTGCAGATAGCGGTTGACCGCGCTGGTCTTCGGATCTTCCCCCATTACCGCGCCGCCGTTCATATGGGTGGTCTGGTAGCTGGTGGTGTCGAAGTGGCTGTTGGCGTTTTTCGGGCTGCCGGCGATCAGTTTCGGGTTCATCGCCTTGGCGATCGGCGCCATCTTGTCGTACATGAACTGCGCCATCTTGATGTCGTTTTCCTGCCAGTCGAACGTCATGCGCAGCAGCGGCTGGCCAAAGACGTTCTTGTAGTTGGGATCGAGATCCAGATAGTTGTTGCGGTACGACTGGTGCGCGCCGTGGGCGTCCATCGAAACGTGGTGGGTGTAGGCATCCGCCACCGCCGCTTTCCATTTGCTGCCCCAGGCCGGGGTGCCCGGAGGCGTCGGCAGGCCGGAGATCGGCTTGGTGCCAGCCTGGTTGACCCAGAACGGCGAACCGCCGACGAAGCCTTCTTTGGCATGGTCGAAGTTATCGGCGTTGAAGTCGTCCACGCCCACGCCGTTGCCGCCGGCGCCGATGAACGGGTTGGTGAACACGTCTTTATCGAAGAACGCCTTGATGGTGGTCATGTTCTGGTAGGCGAAGTTGCGCCCGACCACGCCTTCGCCGGTCACCGGATCGTAAGGCTTGCCGATGCCGGACAGCAGCATCAGGTGCACGTTGTGGAACTGGAACGCGCCCAGGATCACCAGATCGGCCGGCTGTTCAATCTCGCGGCCCTGCGCATCGACGTAGTTCACGCCGGTGGCGCGGGATTTGTCGTCGGTCAGGTTGACCTTCAGCACGTTGGCGTTGGTGCGCAGCTCGAAACGTTTCTCCATGCGCAGCGCCGGCAAGATGTTGACGTTCGGCGAGGCCTTGGAATACATGTAGCAGGCGTAGCCGCTGCAGAAACCGCAGAAGTTGCACGGGCCCATCTGCGCGCCGTACGGGTTGGTGTAAGAGTCCGAGGTGTTGGCGGACGGCAGGTTGTAAGGGTGATAACCCACCTCCAGCGCCGCTTTCTCGAACAGCTGGGCGGAGTAGGTATTTTTCTGCGCCGGCAGCGGGAAGTCGCTGGAACGATCCGCCGCAAAGCGGTTGCCGCCCTTCTGCGCCACTTTCTGCCCTTTGATGGTCCAGGCGGTGCCGGAGGTGCCGAACACTTTCTCCGCTTTATCGAAGAACGGTTCCAGCTCGTCGTAGGTCACGCCGAAGTCCTGGATGGTCATGTCCTTCGGAATGAAGTTTTTGCCGTAGCGCTCTTCATAGTGGCTGCGCATGCGCAGTTCGATCGGATCGACGCGAAAATGCACGCCCGACCAGTGCAGGCCGGCACCGCCAACGCCGGTGCCCGGCAGGAACGCCGCCAGCTGGCGGTAAGGCACCGCGGTCTGGCTGCTGTTGTGGCGAATGGTGACGGTGCTTTTCGACAGATCCTGGAACAGTTTGCGGCGGATGTTATAGGTCAGCTCGTCGATCACCTGCGGATAAGAACCGTCCGGATAGGTGTCGCGCATCGGGCCACGCTCCAACGCCACCACGTTGAGGCCGGCCTCGGTCAGCTCTTTGGCCATGATCGCGCCCACCCAGCCGAAACCGACGATCACCGCATCTACTTTTTTCATTACCGTTGCCATGATCAGCCCCTCTCCCCACGAATCGAGACGGGCGGGAAGGGATAACGCTCCCCTCGCTCAACCCAGTCCATAAAATCGGCGCGCGCGCCCGGAAAATTAATCAGCTTCCAGCCCACCATGTCTTTGTTGCCGCCATGGATAGGATCGCTGAAGAAACCTTCGCGGGTGTTTTGCAACAGATAGGAGAAGAACAGTTTCGACGGCAGCTGCTGGAACTCCGCCTCGCCGGACTCGAACTTTTGCAGCATGGCGTCTTGCTGTGCGCCATCCAGTTCGGCGAAGGGCTTGCCGGCGGTTTTCTTGCTGTAGGCGTCGGCGTCACTGATGCCGAGGTTGTAGATTTGCTTGGGCACCAGCGGCAGCTGATAACCCATCTCCTTCGGCACATCGGGGTTGAATGGCCCCTGCATGTACCAGATGGAGCCGGTGGCGTATGGGGTATTCATCTGGCGATCGATAAACTCCGGCACGCCGGCTTCCAGTGCGCCAGGGCCGCGTTCGTCGGCCGGGATCAGGCGCGCGACGGCGGCCCTGATGAAGGCCCACTCTTCCGGGGTGAAAAAGGTCGGTTGGTAATCGTTCTGCGTTGAAGTGTTCGGGGCCGCGACCGCTGGTGCCGGTGCCGTCAGCGCGCCAACGCCACTGCCACCAATTACCGCCGCAGGAATTAAGGTCATCGATTTCAACAAGAAATCGCGCCGCGAATTGTTGGTTTTATGATTCGACATGTCACATTCCATCCAAAGATAGTCACAACTATTTAACCGCAACCTTGCGATCGATACGGGTTTTTAAAATAATTTGTTACTTATTTGTCTATTTATTGAAGGTCAGAATGCGAGCAAATGCAAAAATGTTACCGGTAACTTATTGAATGAACGTAAAGATTTATCTGCTAACGTAAATTTAACTTTTTGTGCGGTTTTTCTGATAACCGGCGAGGAAATAACGAAAAATGAGAGGTGCGTCGTGCTCTTAAGCGGCGCCATAAACAAAATCGGCCGCGTTCAGCGGCCGATTCGACAAAAGAGAGGGTTACTGCGACATCGCCTGGTAGGCGGTGGTCACCTTCCACAAATAGCGCGGCGCCTGCGGTGCCGGGTGCTTTTTCTGGATGTGCTGATAAAACTCGTCCGGACTCATCTGATTGATGCGATTCACCGCCACACGCTTGTCCGAGGAGAAGGTGCGTAACATGGCACCCGCCCCGTTCACGTACGAAACGATGGTGGCATAACGCAGAGTCTGAGGGTTGTTGATCCCGGCTAGCTGCTGGCTTTGAAGAATATTGATATAGGCCGTTCCCAGATCAATATTGACCGCCGGATCTTTCAGCTCACGCGAGCTGGGTTGCCCGTTTCGTCCTTTCATGCGATAGGCGTCGCGGCCGGCGGTAGAAGCCTTAAGCTGCATCAATCCCACTGCGTTCGAGGTGCTGACCACGTTCGGGTTAAACCCGGACTCCACCTGAATAATCGCTTTAATCAGCGTTTCGTCAACGCCGTAGTTGCTGGCGGCCTGACGAATGTAATCGTTATAAGCAACCGGGGTGCCTGTGCGGTTTACCGGTGCCTGCGGAGGGGGTTTTAACCAACCGCCGCGCGTTGTGCCACTGCCTGAAATATTGCTTGCCGTTTGCGGGTCTTTGGCGCACCCCGACAAAAGCAAAATTGCCGTAAGGCAACCTATTTTTGTTTTCACAGAATCCCTCACTCCTTTCAATGAGTTGCGTAGCATATACAACTTGTAAGGACACCTGCAGTAATTTTTTGGGCTAATCTCAACCTATCCATATACCAAGAGGTGATTTATGAGTCAATCTGCAACAAACTGCTTTGTGGTGACTTTTCGCTATCAGGAAGCGGGATTAACCGACCTGGCGAAGCTGACCGGGCAATTGACGCGCGAAGGTTTTGTCACGTCGGTGACAGACGAAAATGGCGTTCACCATGAGCTCGGCAGCAACAGTTTCGCGTTCATAACCGTGCTGGATCAAGAGGATGTACTGCGCCTGGCGCAGGGGTTCGGGCAGTTGGCATTGGGAAAACAGCCGGAGGTGACGATATGCGCCTGTGAGGACTACCTTCAGCGGTTACATACTGATACATAAAATGCTATAACTCCCCGGACGGTATTATTTTTTCAGTTGGAGAAATACCCCGCCGGCGGTGGGCAAGTGACGCTTGACTTCGCTTCAATTGATATTGATAATCATTTTCATTTGAACCAGGAGACGTCATCATGCCATTGATAAGTTGCGCTTTTCGTCGCAGTCGCCCTTCCCGCGCTGCCGCACTGTTACGCCCTTTTACGCTCGCCTGCCTGCTGCTCGGCACCGCCTTGGTCAGTCAACACGCGCTGGCGGATAAAAAGCTGCGCGTGGTGACGACCTTTACCATCATTCAGGACATTGCCCAGAACGTGGCCGGTGACGCCGCCGTGGTGGAATCCATCACCAAGCCGGGCGCCGAGATCCACGACTATCAACCGACCCCACGCGACATCGTCAAAGCGCAGCACGCCGACCTGATCCTGTGGAACGGCATGAACCTGGAACGTTGGTTCCAGCGCTTCTTCGAAAACATCAAACAGGTGCCGGCGGCGGTTGTGACCGAAGGCATCACCCCGCTGCCGATCCGCGAAGGGCCGTATAACGGCAACCCGAACCCGCATGCCTGGATGTCGCCAAGCAACGCGCTGGTGTACATCGAGAACATTCGCAAAGCCCTGGTGGAGCACGATCCGGCACATGCGGAAACCTATAACCGCAACGCCAAAGCCTACGCAGAGAAAATCGGCGCACTGGACGCCCCACTGCGCGAACGCCTGGCGCGCATTCCGACCGCACAGCGTTGGCTGGTGACCAGCGAAGGCGCTTTCAGCTACCTGGCGCAGGACTATCAGCTGAAAGAAGTCTACCTGTGGCCGATCAACGCCGATGAGCAAGGTTCGCCGCAGCAGGTGCGCCGGGTAATCGACGCGGTGCGCGCCCACCATATTCCGGTGGTGTTCAGCGAAAGCACCATTTCCGACAAGCCGGCCAAGCAGGTAGCGAAAGAAACCGGCGCCAAATATGGCGGAGTGCTCTACGTGGATTCGCTGTCCACCCGCGACGGCCCGGTGCCGACCTATATCGACCTGCTTAACACCACCGTGCAAACCATCGCCAAAGGATTCGATCAATGACCCATGAACCGTTTGTCCGCCCTGAATTGAACGTGGACGACGTCACCGTGACCTACAACAACGGACACACCGCCATTCACAACGCCAGCTTTACCCTGAGCGGCGGCTCGATCTGCGCACTGGTCGGCGTCAACGGCAGCGGTAAATCGACGTTGTTCAAAAGCATCATGGCCCTGGTCAGACCCACCGCCGGCCGGGTGTCGCTGAGCGACAAACCGGTGGCGGACGCGCTGAAAAAGAATCTGATCGCCTACGTGCCGCAGACCGAAGACGTCGACTGGAACTTCCCGGTGCTGGTGGAAGACGTGGTGATGATGGGCCGCTACGGCAAGATGAATTTCCTGCGCATTCCGTCGCGCGAGGATCGTTTGCGGGTCGACAAGGCGCTGGAGCGCGTCGGCCTCAGCGAGCTGCGCGGTCGGCAGATCGGCGAGCTGTCCGGTGGCCAGAAAAAGCGCGTGTTTCTGGCGCGCGCGCTGGCGCAACAGGGCACGGTGCTGCTGCTGGATGAACCGTTCACCGGCGTGGATGTGAAAACCGAGAATGCCATTATCGAGCTGCTGCGCGCATTGCGCGACGAGGGGCATCTGATCCTGGTCTCCACCCACAACCTCGGCAGCGTGCCGGAGTTTTGCGATCGGGTGATCCTCATCAACCGCACGGTGCTGGCCGCCGGCCCAACCGAAACCACCTTCACGCAGAGCAACCTGGAGCAGGCATTCGGCGGCGTGCTGCGCCATATCAACCTCTCAGGCCCGGATCTGCACGACGACAACGATCCGCGCACCGTTACGGTATTGACCGACGATGAGCGCCCGGCGGTGTTCTACGGCCACACCAAGAGCGATCCGCCGGCCAACAGCCAGGCCAGGGAGAAACAATCCTGATGCTGGACCTTCTGCTGCAACCTTTCAGTTATAACTACATGGTGAAAGCCATCTGGGTCAGCGCCATCGTCGGCGCCGCCTGCGCGTTCCTGTCCGCCTATCTGATGCTGAAGGGATGGTCGTTGATGGGCGATGCGCTGTCGCACTCGGTGGTGCCCGGCGTGGCCGGCGCCTACGCCCTCGGCCTGCCCTACGCCGCCGGCGCCTTCTTTACCGGCATGCTGGCGGCGCTGGCGATGACGCTGGTGCGCCACATCACCCGCCTGCGCGAAGACGCCATCATCGGCTTCATCTTCTCCACCTTCTTCGCCGTCGGCCTGCTGATCGTGTCGCTCAACCCCACCTCGGTCAACGTACAGTCGATCATCTTCGGCAATATCCTCGGCATCGCCGACGAAGACGTGCTGCAGGTGGAAATCATCATCGGCGTTTCGCTGCTTATCCTGTGTCTGGTGTGGAAAGACCTGCTGGCGGTGTTCTTCGACGAAAGCCACGCGGTATCGATCGGCCTGTCGCCGCTGAAGCTGAAGATCCTGTTCTTCACCCTGCTCAGCGCCTGCACCGTCGCCGCGCTGCAAACCGTCGGCGCCATTTTGGTGATCGCCATGGTGATCACGCCGGGCGCCACCGCCTATCTGCTGACCGACCGCTTCAGCCGGCTGGTGATCATCGCCATCATCATCGGCGCATTGACCAGCGGCATCGGCGCCTACCTGAGTTTCTTCCTCGACGGTGCCACCGGCGGGGTGATCGTCACCCTGCAAACGCTGGTGTTCCTCGCGGCGTTCTTCTTCGCGCCGAAACACGGCCTGCTGGCGTCCCGGCGCCGTGTGGCGCATTCGCAAACCGGAGGCCGCTGATGGACACCCTGTATCAACTGCTCAGCGAACCCTTCGCCTACCCGTTCATGCAGCGGGCGATCGTCGCCGCCATCGTCACCGGCGTAGTGTGCGCCGTGCTCTCCTGCTATCTGGTGCTCAAAGGCTGGTCGCTGATGGGCGACGCCATCTCGCACGCGGTGCTGCCCGGCATCGTGGTGGCGTTCGTGGTCGGCATCCCGCTGGCGATCGGCGCCTTCCTCTCCGGCATCTTTTGCGCGGTGGCCACCGGCTACCTGAAAGAGAACAGCCGGGTGAAAGAAGACACGGTGATGGGCATCGTCTTTTCCGGCATGTTCGCCTTCGGCCTGGTGCTGTTCTCGCGCATCGACACCGACCAACACCTAAGCCACATTCTGTTCGGCAACATGCTGGGCATCACCGACGGCGAGCTGAAGCAAACCCTGCTGATTGCCGGCATCACCCTGGCGGTGGTGTTGCTCAAGCGCAAAGACTTCATGCTGTACTGTTTCGACCCGCACCACGCCCGGGTGATTGGCCTGCCGGTCAAGCTGCTGCACTACGGGCTGCTTTGCCTGCTGGCGATGACCATCGTCGCCTCGCTGCAGGCCGTGGGGGTGATCCTGGTGATCGCCATGCTGATCGCCCCCGGCATCATCGCCTTTATGCTGTGCCGCCGGTTTGATCGCATGCTGATGGTGGCAACGGTGGTGTCGGTGTTCTCTTGCGTGCTCGGCACCCTGATCAGCTTCCATATCGACGGCGCCACCGGGCCCTGTATCGTCATCGTGCAGGCCGTGCTGTTCGTTGTCGCCTTGTTGTACAGCAAGCTGCGCCCGTTACAGGGTAACCAAAATGCCCCGATGGGCAGTTAAACGCCCCTCTGATGCGGCGGTGTGCCCCGCCGCATCCTATTCCTCCGCTGGCTTATCCGTTGTCATCAAGTTGCAATCGGTATTGCGCTTAAATTAATCAATAGGGTATATACTTTGAGCTGGCGAGTCGCTGAAAAAATCGCCGCCTTTGACGCCGGCTGTGCGCCGCGTCGTGTTTTCACCACGGGAAAGACGCTAACCTAATGAATTATCAGGCAGCACAGAGGGGGAAATACCATGTGGCAAGCCGTTAGCCGTCTGTTAAGTGAACATCTTGGCAGCGCAGAGATACGCGAAAGGATTGAACTGCCCGGGGGCGACATTCACCCGGCGTGGCGCGTGAGTTACGGTGACAACGAGGTGTTCGTGAAATGCGACGCCCGTGAGCAACTGCCGATATTCACCGCCGAGGCCGATCAGCTGGCGTTGCTGGCGCGCAGCAAAAGCGTGCGGGTACCGGAAGTGTATGGCGTCGGCAGCGATCGCGACTACAGCTTCCTGCTGCTGGAGTATCAGCAGTTGAAACCCCTCGACGCCCACGGCGCCTACTGTCTGGGCCAGCAGTTGGCGCACCTGCATCAGTGGAGCGAGCAACCGCAGTTCGGTCTCGACTTCGACAGCGATCTGACCACTACCCCGCAACCCAACGCCTGGCAGCGCCGCTGGTCGGAGTTTTTCGCCGAACAGCGCATCGGCTGGCAGCTGCAGCTGGCGGCGGAAAAAGGCATGACCTTCGGCGACATCGACGACATTGTCGATCGGGTGTATCTGCGCTTGCAGCACCACCAGCCGCAGCCTTCGCTGCTGCATGGCAACCTGTGGCCGGGCAACTGCGCGATGACCGCCAACGGGCCGATCCTGTTCGATCCGGCCAGCTACTGGGGCGACCGAGAGTGCGACTTGGCGATGCTGCCGCTGCATCCGGAGCTGCCGCCGCAGATCTACGACGGCTATCAGAGCGTGTGGCCGCTGGGGGCCGGATTTATCGAGCGCCAGCCGCTGTATCAGCTGTACTACCTGCTCAACCGCAGCAACCTGTTCGGCGGCCAGCATTTGGTGGCTGCCCAACGCGCGGTGGAGGCGCTGCTGCAGCCCGAGGCGTCGTAACGTACCGGGGCGCCGTGCGGCGCCCCGATCATGGTTCAGGCCGCGCCGGCCAACTGCCCCAACAGGCGGATCACGAACCAGGCGATCACCGCAATCACGATAGGCAGGATGTACAGCGGGAAGTATTGCAGGAAGATGGTGTGGTGCGGCAGCGTAATGCGCTCCTCAAGCTGTTGGCGCGTGTGCCCTTCGCTGCCCTTGGCCTGCTCCAGGATCATCTGGTCTTCCAACCCTTCGCGGATGAACTTGACCTGACGCGACATGCGCGCGCCGGAGGCCTGCAGCGCCAGCCCGACGAAGATCAGAATATAGATGATGATGAACATCAGATTGGCGCCGCTGAACAGGCTTTTATCCACGTCAGGCACCGGTGAGTTGTACCAGAAAAGGTTCAGGAACGGCGTGTTGAAACGCACCATGTCCACCATCACGTGGACAAAATCCAGCATCACTGCGTTGATGCCCTTGGTTTTTTCACTGTGCTGGTAGACAAAGCCCAGCACGGAAATCAGCGTTGACAGCAACGCCGGGATAAAAACCACCCATCCGAGAATGCGTTTCAAAATGGCGATGCGCCCGGCCTGTTGATACGTCATGTGTTCCCCTTGTTAGCGACGTAACCGAATCGGCTAAGTCTACCTGCTGTTGGCGAAACTCGCCCACCGTTTTCTTCACTCCCTCTGTGCTACAAGCTTAGCCGAATTCGTCGAAATCAAAAACTTAACGGCGCCGGCACACTATCATTGAAGGGGTAACGTTATCCATTCGGACAGAGGCCGCCATGATTCGACTGATTATCTTATTGCTGGGCGCGCAGGCGCTGCACGGCCAGCGCCGCCTGCTGGTGCTGTTCGGTTGGCTGTGGATAGCCGCAGGGGCGCTGATGCTGTTCGACATCCTGCAGGATGGCCGGTCGGTGCTGGCGCTGGATGCGCTGGCGGTCATCCTGGCGCTGGAGGGGCTGGTGGCGATATCCGCTGCGCTGGTGATCGGCTCTTCGGCCAGCAGGCCGGTGTTGCTGAAGGGATTGGGTTTCGTGTTTATGGCCTTTTTAATGCTGGACGTGCCCGCAGACGATAACATCGTCGCCACCGTGGTGTTTGGCAGCGCGCTGCTGCTTGACGGCGCCGTGCGCATCGCCTCCTCCACGGTGATTCAACACAGTCGATGGAAAGGCGTGGCGCTAGCGGGCGGCGGCGAGATCCTGCTTTCGTTGATGATTTTTGTCGGCTGGCCGGCGCCGCATCGGATGACGGTGCCCTTTTGCCTCGGCGTGATGATGGTGCTTTCCGGCTGGGCCTTATTGCGTATCGCCCGGAGACTGACAAGCTTCTCTCTGAATCAGCACCCCGCGCGGCAGCCACCGCACCCGGAGGATGAGACTGCGCCACTCACGGTGTACGTCTGGACACCGATTGGTGCGGCTAAAGATCCGCGCCGGCGTTACATCGTCGACCGATACATCGCGGCGGTCGACGGCGGCGGCAATATATCCACCGGTCATGCCGCCCTGGCGCTCGCGCCGGATGTGTATATCAGTCACTACCCGCTCAACGACATCAGCCATTCCGTTCAGGATTTCCGCCAGTTGTTGCATGCCGGCGAGCAGAACAACGTCGACGGGCGTTTCCTGCCCGACCTGCCGGGTGAGATCGCCGCCTGGTGCCCACCGGACAAGAAAATTCAATTCTACCGCTATAACCCGGCGGCGCTGCGCGCATTCTGGCTGCGTTATCGGCAAGACGCCACCTACAATCTGACCCGACGCAACTGTTCCACCACGGTCATCGGCGCGCTCGACAGCGCGTTGGAAGGCGTGCTGGGTGATAAACATCTGTGGCGCCGCTTTCTGTTGCTGGTGCTCGATCCCAATCTGTGGATGCTGGCGGTACTGCGCAGCCGCGGCGAAAGCATGACCTGGACGCCGGGTTTGGTGCTGGACTACGCACGCATGTTGCAACAGGTCACCGAGCGTCAATATCAGCGCTGGTGGCTAAAATTGCGCGAGGCGTGGAATATCCTGCGTTTTGGCAAAAGCCAAACGCGCAGGCAAAGGTTTTAGTCTCGTCACCGGCGATGATAAAGTGTCGGGCACATTCACCCGCGCCGGCAGGAGTTAACCGTTAATGGCTTATTCGCAACGCATTGAAACCGCAATTTTTGATATGGACGGCTTGTTGATCGACTCGGAACCGCTGTGGCTGCAGGCCGAGCTGGATATCTTCGGCGCGCTGGGTTTGGATCTGTCTGACCGTCACAAGCTGCCGGACACGCTGGGGTTGCGCATCGATCTGGTGGTGAAGATGTGGTACCAGGCGATGCCGTGGCAAGGGGTTTCGCTCGATGAGGTGTCGGCGCGGATTATCGAGCGCGCCATCGAGCTGGTGCACGAGACGCGCCCGCTGCTGCCGGGCGTTCAGCAGGCGCTGGAGCTGTGCCGCAGCCAGGGGCTGAACATTGGCCTCGCCTCCGCCTCGCCGCTGCACATGCAACAGCAGGTGCTGAAGATGTTCGATCTTGAAGGTTACTTCGATCAGCTGGTTTCCGCCGAATACCTGCCGTACAGCAAACCACACCCTGAGGTCTACCTGATCGCCGCCGAGCGCCTGGGCAGCGATCCGCTGCGCTGCATCACGCTGGAAGACTCCTTTAACGGCATGATCGCCACCAAGGCCGCACGCATGCGTTCCATCGTCATCCCGGCGGCCGAATACCGTCACGATCCGCGCTGGGCGCTGGCGGACCACAAGCTGGAGACCCTGGAACAGCTCACTCCCGCCCACTTTGCCTGACCTGCGGCGCCGGCCACCGGCGCCCTGGCTTTCCGCTCTGCGCCATAAAAGGGATCCGTGCCGCAAAACAAACGAAACATCGTTTCATTATTATTGAATCGGCATGCTGTTGTTATTATGCTGGGTGGCAGGGAAAGCGACGGCCCACGGCGCGTTGTCACTGCCACGCAGCGCGGTTCAAGGCCGCCGCTTCCTCCCGCCACACGCCAAGCCACCGTCTTTTTTCTCATCTTCATGCATCGCCCATCGCCCGCTTTTTGTTCTCGCCAGTCAAAATCGATGATTTGTTACGCAGCACCGTAACAAGCCGTTGTAAAACCGGGAAAAATAAACAATTGGTTACAGGGTAACTGCTTCCACTACTGGGAATTTTCCCATATACTGGATAAATTAACAGTTTACCAGCCGGAATCGCAACAGCATGACCGCGGAAGGACATCTCATTTTCTCTGTCGCTTGCGCGATCTTCGCCAAGAAGGCGGAAGTGACGCCAGAGCTGGCTACCGGCGACTGGTGGCACATCATACCCGCCGCGCTGCTCACCTCGCTGCTGCCGGACATCGATCACCCCAAGTCGGTACTGGGCCAGCGCCTGCGCTGGATCGCCCTGCCCATCGCCCGCGCCTTCGGCCACCGCGGTTTCACCCACAGCCTGCTGGCGATCGCCGGCGGCATGGCGCTGTTTCAGCTGGACGTGCCGCGTAGCTGGCCGATCCCGGCCGATGCGATGCACGCCATGATCATCGGTTACTTCAGCCATCTGCTGGCCGACATGCTCACGCCCGCCGGCGTGCCGCTGCTGTGGCCGTGCCGCTGGCGTTTTCGCCTGCCCCTGCTCAACTCGCAAAAAGGCAACCAGCTGGAGCGCGTACTGTGTCTGTGCCTGGTGGCGTTTGCCATCTGCTGGCAAGGCGATTTCACCCTGCCGGTGCAATCCTATGTCGAGCAAATCAGAAATATCAGACTCTGATCACAAAAATACGCCCAATCCATCATCTTGGTGTATATAAAACAAACAAAAAAACACAAAAAGCTATATCAAATTCCATTTGGATATAAGTAGGCCACTCAGCAAACTGTTACGATATTTACATCGCGACATACGTGATGCGTAGTCGTTTTTATAAGAAAGATTATTGGAGACATTGGGGATGAATCTTCCGCTCGTGATTAACGTGCTGGTGTTTGTCGCGCTTCTTTTGCTGCTGGCGCAAACCCGCCACAAGCAATGGAGCCTGGCGAAAAAAGTGCTGGTCGGCCTGGTGGTCGGCGTAGTATTCGGTCTGGGCCTGCAGCTGGTGTACGGCGCCGACAACCCGGTACTGAAAGAATCCATCAGCTGGTTCAACATCGTCGGCAACGGCTATGTGCAACTGCTGCAAATGATCGTCATGCCGCTGGTGTTCGCCTCGATCCTGAGCGCGGTGGCCAAGCTGCATAACGCCTCTTCTCTGGGCAAAATCAGCGTCCTGACTATCGGCACGCTGCTGTTCACTACGCTGATCTCGGCGCTGGTGGGCGTGCTGGTCACCAACCTGTTCGGCCTGACCGCCGAAGGCCTGGTGCAGGGCGCGCAGGAAAGCGCGCGCCTGACGGCGATCCAGACCAACTACGTGGGTAAACTGGCCGATCTGACCGTGCCGCAGATGGTGCTGTCGTTCATCCCGAAAAACCCGTTCGCCGATCTGACCGGCGCCAGCCCGACGTCGATCATTAGCGTGGTGATTTTCGCCACCTTCCTCGGCGTGGCGTCGCTGCAGCTGCTGAAAGACGACAAGCCGAAAGGCGAGCGCGTGCTGGTGGCTATCGACACCCTGCAGGCCTGGGTGATGAAGCTGGTGCGTCTGGTCATGAAGCTGACGCCGTACGGCGTGCTGGCGCTGATGACCAAAGTGGTCGCCGGTTCCAACATTCACGACATCGTCAAGCTCGGCAGCTTCGTGGTGGCCTCGTACATCGGCCTGGCCATCATGTTCGTGGTGCACGCTGTGCTGCTGGCCTTCACCGGCGTTAACCCGATGAAGTTCTTCCGCAAGGTGTGGCCGGTGATCACCTTCGCCTTCACCAGCCGCTCCAGCGCCGCCAGCATTCCATTGAACGTGGAAGCGCAGACCCGTCGTCTGGGCGTGCCGGAATCCATCGCCAGCTTCTCGGCGTCGTTCGGCGCCACCATCGGCCAGAACGGCTGTGCGGGTCTCTACCCGGCGATGCTGGCGGTAATGGTTGCGCCGACCGTCGGCATCAACCCGCTGGATCCGGTGTGGATCGCCACCCTGGTTGGCATCGTCACCCTCAGCTCCGCCGGTGTGGCGGGCGTGGGCGGCGGCGCCACCTTCGCCGCGCTGATCGTACTGCCGGCGATGGGCCTGCCGGTGACGCTGGTCGCGCTGCTGATCTCGGTCGAACCACTGATCGACATGGGCCGTACCGCGCTAAACGTCAACGGCTCCATGGCGGCAGGCACCATCACCAGCCAGCTGATGAAGCAAACCGACAAAGCCGTGATGGACAGCGAAGACGAAGTCGAATTGGCTCACAGCTAACGCCCTCTCAGATCGAAAAAACCGGGGATTATCCCCGGTTTTTTTATGCCCCGCGTTCGGTCGTTACGGCCGCTCGCCGTTCGCCAGCCGCCGGTTGATATCGGCGATCACATCCGGTAATTGCGCCAGCGTGTCTATCACATAATGCGCGCCCGCCGCGTACAGCTTATCGGCGGCCGCCGTGCGGCGCTGCTCTATTTCCCCTGCCGCCATTTGACGGTACTCCGACCAGGTAGCGCCGAACTCGTTGCCGGACAGCGCCAGCCCGACGCTCCACATCCCGGCGTTCAGCCCTTCGGCAATGCCCGGCACCGCGTCATCGACCTTCACGCAGTGCGTCACCGCATCGATGCCCAGCGCGATGACGTTCTGCAACGCCATCCACGGCCCCGGTCGGCCGCCGGCCGCAAGATCGTCGGTGGCGACCCAATAATCCGGCGCATAGCCGCGCTGCGCGGCGGCCGGCGCCAGCACCTCCATCACCGCGCGCGGATAACCGGAGCAGGAACCGATTTTGATGCCCTGTTCGCGCAGCCCGGCAATCACCTGCGGCACGCCCTCGATGGGATCGGCAAAGTCGATCACTTTGGCGATTTGCAGCGGCATAAACGCCTGATACAGCGCGTCGATATCCTGGTGGCTCATCGAGCGGCCCAGCTTCTGCCGCCAGCGCGCGTCGACCGCCGGCAGTTTGCCCAGCGCCTCGATGTGCTGCCATTTGCCGAGCCCCATCGGAATGCGCGCCTCCGCCAGGCTGATGTCGATATCGAAGGTTTGCTTGAACGCCTCGACAAAAATCTGCGTTGGCGCAAAGGAGCCGAAGTCCACCGTGGTGCCGGCCCAGTCGAGGATCACTGCGTTGATCTGTTTCATGGTCAATCCTTATTGATTCCAGTACATCGCCTGCCCGACGGCCGCCAGCAAGCGTTCGATATCCTGCGGATAAATTTCCCCGATGTTGCCGATGCGGAAACAGTCGCTCTGCGACACTTTGCCGGGATAAATCACGAAGCCTTGCTGCTTCAGGCGCTGATAAAACTCGGCGAAGCGGTAAGTGTCGGCCTTCGGCGAATAGAACGCGGTGATGATCGGCGAGTGCAGCGCATCGTCCAGCAGGGTCTCAAAGCCCAGTTCACGCATGCCCGCCACCAGCCGACGCTGATTGGTCTGATAGCGGTGGTGGCGCGCGGCAATACCGCCCTCGTGTTCCAGCTCTTTCAGCGCCTGCGCGAAGGCCAGCACGGTGTGGGTCGGCGACGTAAAGCGCCATTTGCCGGCCTGGTCTTCCATACAGCGCCACTGGGCATACAGATCCAGCGACAGCGAGCGCGAACGGCCGGCGCATTTCTCCAGCTCGCTGCGGCGGGCGATGACGAAAGCGAAGCCCGGCACGCCCTGAATGCATTTGTTGGCGGAGCTGATCAGAAAATCGATGCCCAGCGCGTCCACATCCAACGGAATGCCGCCGAAGCTGCTCATGGCGTCAACGATAAAGGTTTTACCGTTGCGCGCCGCCAGACCGGCGACCTTCTGCAGCGGGTTGAGCATGCCGGTGGTGGTTTCACAGTGCACCATGGCGATATGGCTGATGCGCGCATCGCTTTTCAGCACCGCCTCCATCGCCGCCACGTCCGGCTCATTGACCTCGCCGCAGTCGAAAGCGTGGTGGTCAATATCCATTAGCCGCGCCATTTCGATCATTCGCGCCCCATAGGCGCCGTTGTTGACGATCAGCAGCTTGTCCTGCGGGCCGATGACCGTGCCCAACACGCCTTCCACCGCAAAACTGCCGCTGCCCTGCAGCAGCACCGCGGTGTAACCGGCGGACGGCGTCGCCAGCGCCACCAACCGTTGGCGGATGCGCTGCACCACGCCCAGGTTGTAATCTTCATCCCAGGTGCAGCTGTCATACAGCATCGCCTCTTTCACCGTTTTCGATGTGGTCAGCGGACCGGGGGTCAACAGCAGGTAGTTACGATCGGACATGTCATTCACCTATTTGGTC
This sequence comes from Serratia sp. PF-27, assembly GCF_030053255.1. NCBI lineage: Bacteria > Pseudomonadati > Pseudomonadota > Gammaproteobacteria > Enterobacterales > Yersiniaceae > Serratia > Serratia sp. PF-27. The sequence continues at coordinate 88,107 of NZ_JASGBT010000015.1, read as the reverse complement.
TATACCAGATTGCGGGCATTGTGGCGGCAAATTCCTTCCCCGGTCAAACGACAAAGCGCGGTGAAACAAAAAATTCATCTGGCTATGTATAATAAGCGCGTGCCGGAATGTCGGGCCGATGCCATAGCGAGATGAAATGAAAGAACATCAGGGCGATATGCCCCATTACCTGCAGATCAAGGATCAGCTTCAGGCGCGCATCACCCGCGGCGCGCTGCAGGCGGGCGACAAGCTGCCTTCGGAGCGCGAGCTGTGCGCCATCTTCTCTACCACCCGCGTTACCATTCGCGAGAGCCTGGCGCAGCTGGAAGCCACCGGCGCCATCTACCGCGCCGATCGCCGCGGCTGGTTCGTCACGCCGGAACGGCTGTGGCTGGATCCGACGCAGAACACCAACTTCCACCGCCTCTGCCAGGAGCAAGGGCGCACGCCGCGTACCGCGCTGCTGTCCGGCGAAAAAACCACGGTGCCGCTCGACGTGATGCAGCCGCTGGCGCTCGAGCCGTTCGATCAGGTGTATCTGCTGCGCCGCGTTCGCTATGCCGACGGCCGCGCCATCTGCTATTGCGAGAACCACTGCCTGCCGCAGCGGGTGCCGGAACTGCTCCGCCACGATCTCAACGGCAGCTTGACCGAGGTTTATCAGCAGCATTACGATTTGATTTACAGCAACATGCACCTGTCGTTCTACCCGACCGCCCTGCCTTACCGCGCCGCCAACGCGCTCGGCGCCATGGTCGGCCTGCCCGCCTTATTGCTGCGCCGCTTGAATTACGATCAGCACGGCCGCATTCTCGATTTCGATATCGAATACTGGCGCCACGACAGCCTGCGCATCGAGGTCGATACGCTTTAATCTCCTGAATATCGGGGCTGCGCCTGCCGCCCCCTTTTCTCTCCCACGCCCAATCCCCGTTGCCGGTAAATATATTTTTCCGCTTTCATTTGTTTGTCATATTCGCCGATTAGCTTGGCCGCATATCTGGTGTATACCAGTTTCGCATTAACCCGCAACAGTGAGGCTGAAGCTATGAAACTTTCTCGTCTGGTCGTGATGACCGCCATCGCACTCGGCTCCGCGCCGGCCTGGGCCGCCGATGCGGTGGTGACCGTCTACTCCGCCGATGGCCTGCACGACGGCGATCACAGCTGGTATCAAACCCAGTTTGACGCCTTCACTCAGGCAACCGGGGTCAAGGTGCAGTACGTCGAAGGCGGTTCCGGCGCCATCGTCGAGCGGCTGTCGAAAGAGCGCAGCAACCCGCAGGCCGACGTGCTGGTGACGCTGCCACCGTTCATCCAGCGCGCCGCCGCGGAAAAACTGCTGCAGGACTTCACCCCGCAGGATGCGGCGCAGATCGCCAACGCCCAGCCGCAGTTCGTGCCGCTGGTGAACAACTACCTGAGCTTCATCTATAACGCCAAACTGCTGCCGCAGGCGCCCGCCAGCTACCAACAGCTGTTGGACGCGCAGTTCCGCAACAAGCTGCAGTACTCCACGCCGGGCCAGGCGGGTGACGGTACCGCGGTGATGCTGCAGGCGTTCCACAGCTTCGGCAGCAAAGACGCCGGTTTCGACTACCTCGGCAAGCTGCAAAGCAACAACGTCGGCCCTTCGGCCTCCACCGGCAAGCTGACCGCGCTGGTCAATAAAGGGGAGCTGCTGGTGGCCAACGGCGATCTGCAGATGAACCTAGCGCAGATGCGCAGCAACCCGAACGTGAAGGTGTTCTGGCCGGCCGGGCCGGACGGCAAGCGCAGCACGCTGGTGCTGCCTTACTATGTCGGCCTGGTGCAAGGCGCGCCGCAAAGCGCCAACGGCAAAAAGCTGATCGACTTCCTGCTGAGCAAAGAAGCGCAAAGCAGCGTCAGCGCCATTTCCTACGGTATGCCGGTGCGTAAGGACGTCACCCCGACCGACGATAACTTCAAGCAGTCGCAGGCGGCGCTGAAAGGCGTGGACATCTGGGCGCCGGACTGGAATCAGGTGGTAAGCAGCCTGTCCGCCGATATCTCCCGCTGGCACCAGGTGACCGAATGACGCTGACGATGCCTTCTACCCTCTCTTCCCGCGCCGAGGCGCGGGATCGCAGCCAGGACATCGCCGGGCCGTCGGGCATTCAGCTCGACCGCGTCAGCGTGTCGTATCGCGGCACCGAGGTGCTGAAACCCCTGACGCTCACCATCGCCCCCGGCGAAGTGCTGGCGCTGATCGGCCCCTCAGGCTCGGGCAAAACCACCGTGCTGCGGGCCATTGCCGGATTCGTGCAGCCGTCCGCCGGGCGTATTGCCATCGGTGACGTCGATGTCACCGACGTGCCGCCTTATGAGCGCGGCCTGGGCATGGTGGTACAGAACTACGCGCTGTTTCCGCATATGCGCGTCGAAGACAATGTGGCGTTCGGCCTGCGCGCGCAAGGCAAGCCGCGCGGCCTCACCGCCGAGCGCGTCGAAGAAGCGCTGGCCATCGTCGGCATGTCCGCCTACGCCAAGCGCTATCCCAGCCAGCTTTCCGGCGGCCAGCAGCAGCGGGTGGCAATCGCTCGCGCCATCGCGGTGCGCCCCAAAGTGCTGTTACTGGATGAGCCGCTGTCGGCGTTGGACGCGCAAATTCGCCACAGCATGGTGGAAGAGATCGCCCGCCTGCACCGCGAGCTCCCAGAGCTGACCATCCTGTACGTCACCCACGATCAGGGCGAAGCGCTGACGCTGGCGGACAAGATCGGCATCATGCGCGACGGCCACCTGATCGCCCACGGCGAGACCCGCGCGCTTTACCATCATCCCACGAACCGCTTCGCCGCCGAGTTCCTCGGCCGCGCCAACCTGCTGCCAGCCACCGCGCTGGAGACCACTACCGGGCAAGGCATGACCACCGTCAGCTGCGCCGGCAAAGTGATCGGCTGTTTCACCTACGGCGCACAACGCGGCTTCGACAAGCTGCTGTGCATCCGGCCGCAGCATATTGCGCTCGATGCCGACGCCCAGCGCAGCAACAGCCTCATCGGCACGCTGCGCGATATTCACTGGCAGGGGGAACTGACGCACCTGCAGTTCGACGTTCAAGGCCATCCTCTGCGCGTGGTCACCACCCATCGCAGCCGGATGCCGCAGATCGGCGAACGCGTGCCGCTCTATTTCGCCCCCGACGATGCGGTACTGATCGAGGACTGACATGATCGACTCTACGCTTATTCGCCCGGCCCTGCGGCTGCGTTTCCCACGCCGCCTGTGGATCCTGCTGCCGCTGCTGGTGCTGGCGACGCTGTTTTTCTACCCGTTGGCGCTGATCGTCAAACAGGCATTTACCGACGAGCAGGGGCTGTTCAGCGCCGCCGCGCTGCAGCAGGTGTTCGAATCCCGACGCTTTGTCGGCGCCCTGCTCAACACGCTGCAGATTGCGCTACTGGCGACGCTGGGCTGCCTGGTGCTCGGCACCCTGCTGTCGCTGCTGCTGGTGTTCACGCCGTTCCCCGGCAGCCGACCGATCGCCCGGGTGATCGATACCTTTATCGCCATGCCGACCTTCCTGATCACGCTGGCCTTCACCTTTATCTACGGCTCCGCCGGCCTGCTGAACGGCACGCTGATGGCGACCTTCGGTTTCACCCTGCCGCCGGTAGACTTTCTTTACTCCATCTGGGGGGTGATCCTGGCGGAAATCACCGTGTTTACGCCGCTGGTGATGCGCCCGCTGATGGCGGCATTGTCGCAGATCGATCGCAGCCAGCTCGAGGCCGCCAGCATTCTCGGCGCCCGGCCGGGGCGCGTGGTGCGCCAGGTGATTTTGCCGGCCGCGCTGCCGGCCTTGCTGGCCGGCGGCAGCCTGTGCCTGTTGTTGACCACCAATGAGTTCGGCATCGTGCTGTTTATCGGCGCCAAGGGCGTCACCACGCTGCCGATGATGGTCTACTCCAAAGCGATTCTGGAGTCGGATTACGCCGTCGCCTGCACGATCGCCGTCGTGAATATCGCGCTATCGCTCGGGCTGTTCTCCCTTTACCGCTACGCCGCGGCGCGCGCCGGGCTGAGGAACTGACAATGTTGATTTGGTCCCGCACCGGACGCACCCTGACCTGCACGTTGACGATCACGCTGTTCGCCCTGTTCTTCTGCCTGCCGCTGGCGGTGATCCTGATGTCCAGCCTCAGTGAGCAGTGGAACGGCGTGCTGCCGAGCGGTTTCACCCTCAACCACTTCCGCCAAGCGTTCAGCGGCGCCTCCTGGGACGCGCTGGTCGCCAGCCTGGCTATCGGTTTCAGCGCCAGCCTGTTCGCGCTGCTGTGCGGTACCTGGGCGGCGTTGGCGCTGCGCCACGTGCCTGAACGCGGCCGACAGCTGCTGGGCACGCTGTTTTTCATTCCCAGCGCGGTGCCTTCGGTCTCTATCGGTTTGGGGATGCTGGTGGCGTTCAGCCAGGGGCCGCTGCAGATGAACGGCACCTTCCTGATCGTGCCCGCCGCTCACTTCGTGCTGATTTCCGCCTTTACCTTCGGCAACGTGATGGCCGGGTTGATCCGGCTACCTGGCGACTACGAGAACGTCGCCGCCAGCCTGGGCGCGTCGCCGCTGTTTCGCCTGCGCCACGTCACCCTGCCGATGATCGCCCCCTATATGATCTCCGCCTTCGCGCTCAGCCTGTCGCTGTCGATGGGGGAGCTGGGCGCGACCATGATGATCTACCCGCCGAGTTGGGCGACGCTGCCGGTCACCGTTTTTAGCCTGACCGATCGCGGCAGCATCGCCAACGGCGCGACGCTGACCATGATCCTGGTGGCGGCCACGCTGTTGCTGATGTTAGTACTGGAGCGGATTGCTCAGCGGCTGACGCCGGGCGCAAAATAGCAACAAGGCGCTGCCATGGCGGCGCCTTGTTCTTCGAAGCGAAGGGTCAGAACGGGTAGTCGTGATAGCCCTGCTGTTCGGAAATGCGTCGGGCGGCGACGTGCAGCAACGCCACATACTCCTCCCGCGCCGCTTCGGAAAAGCGCAGCGTCGGGAAAGAGATGCTCAGCCCGGCGATCGCTACCCCGAACCTGTCAAAGACCGGTACCGCGATGCAGCGGATCCCCGCTTCTTGCTCTTCGGCATCTTCGCCGTATCCCTGCGCTCGAACCCGATCCAGCACCGGCAACAGTTCGGCGGCGCTGGCCAACGTATGTTCGGTGCTGCGGGTAAACTCAATCTGCGACAGGATCTGCGCCACCTCATCCCGCTCGCGCCAGGCCAGCAGCACTTTACCGATGGCGGTGCTGTGCAGCGGGTTGCGGCGACCGATGCGCGAATACATACGCAGGTTATACATCGCGTCGATCTTGTGGATGTAGACGATGCCATCTTCGTCCAGAGCGCCGAGGTGGATGGTCTCGCGGGTAAGATTCGACAATTCGCGCATCTGCACGTCGGCGCTGCGGATCAGATCGACGTTCTGCAACGATTTGGCGCCCAGCTCGAACAGCTTGAGCGTCAGCGCATACTTTTCCGTCTCGCCCTCCTGTGAAACGTAGCCCAGCGCTTTCATGGTCTGCAGAAAACGGTAGACAGTGCTTTTAGACATCATCACCCGCTGGGACAGTTCGGTAATGCCAATCTCGCGCTCATCGCCGAGCGCCTGCAAAATGCCGAACACTTTCATCACGGATGAGACGGCATCCGGTTGCTTGTCTGAATCTGCGTTAGCCATGGTGCATACCCTACTTAACGGTTTTGTTTCAGGAAATTTAAACAAGGGTTTCAGTATAATCGGAACAGATCGCAGCGCGCAACGCAGCTGAGCGCTAAGCAATTGAAGCCAAATGGATAACCGTTGGCCCGCTCACCGCCGTTTACAATTAAGCGGACAAGGGGCATGCAATCACAGGCGAATATGATTAGCATGATAATACTCCCCTGAATAAATACCGCTGAGACCAACATGCGTCCTTGTTCCGACGGCCTCCCCGTCCCGCAACGCTATGGGGCGATCCTCGCCATCGCCCTCGGCATTACCGTATCCGTGCTCGACGGCGCGATAGCCAACGTGGCGCTGCCCACCATCGCTCGCGATCTCAACGCCAGCCCGGCCAGTTCCATTTGGGTGGTCAACGCCTATCAGTTGGCGATCACCGTCTCTCTGCTGTCGCTGGCGTCGCTCGGCGATCTGGTCGGCTACCGCCGTATCTACCAGGCCGGGTTGCTGGTGTTCAGCATCACCTCACTGTTCTGCGCCCTGTCCGACTCGCTGCTCACGCTGACCATCGCCCGCGTGCTGCAAGGCTTTGGCGCCGCCGCTATCATGAGCGTCAACACCGCGCTGATCCGCATCATCTACCCGCAGCGTTTTCTCGGCCGCGGCATGGGCATCAACTCGCTGATCGTCGCCTGCTCCTCGGCGGCCGGGCCGACGGTGGCGGCGGCGATCCTGTCGGTCGCATCCTGGCAATGGCTGTTCGCCATCAACCTGCCGATCGGCATCGTCGCGCTGCTGCTGGGGATGAAATTCCTGCCGGCCAACGGCCAAAAAAGCGATAACCGCCGTTTCGATCCCACCAGCGCCGTGCTGAACGCGCTGACCTTCGGCCTGCTGATCACCGCCATCAGCGGCTTCGCCCAGGGCCAGAGCCTGACGCTGATCTTCAGCGAGATCGCCGCGCTGCTGGCGATTGGCGCGGTGTTCGTGCGCCGTCAGTTACGCCAGGAATTCCCTCTGCTGCCCGTCGACCTGCTGCGCATCCCGATCTTCGCCCTGTCGATGGGCACCTCAATCTGTTCGTTCGCCGCGCAAATGCTGGCGATGGTGTCGTTGCCGTTCTTCCTGCAAAGTGCATTGGGCCGCGACGAGGTGGCGACCGGGCTACTGCTGACGCCGTGGCCGCTGGCGATCGTGGTGATGGCGCCGATCGCCGGCCGGCTGGTGGAGCGCGTGCACGCCGGCCTGCTGGGCTGCATTGGGCTGGCGGTGTTCGCGCTCGGACTGTTCTCTCTGGCGCTGCTGCCGGCGGCGCCGTCGAATATGGACATCATCTGGCGCATGATACTGTGCGGCGCCGGTTTCGGCCTGTTCCAGTCGCCCAACAACCACACCATCATCTCCGCCGCGCCGCGCAACCGCAGCGGCGGCGCCAGCGGCATGCTGGGCACCGCGCGCCTGCTGGGGCAAACCTCGGGGGCTGCGCTGGTGGCGCTGATGTTCAACCTGTTCCCCACATCCGGCACCCACGCTTCACTGATCCTGGCTGGGGTGTTCGCCACCCTGGCGGCGGCCGTCAGCAGCCTGCGCATCACCCAATCGACGGCGCAAGCGGCGCAGCCGAGCCGCGAGGTGAAATAGCGGGCATAAACGAGCCGGGCTCCCATCGATTGTAAAACCGACGGGGCCAGCACTGACGGCCGGCCTGAGCCGGGCCGCGTCGGATGCAATGCCGTGAGCATTGCAGGCCAGGCGTCAGTCTCCGTGCCTCAAGGGGCTTCGGCCTTGTCGTAAACAGGCTAAATAGGCGTCGTCATCCGGATACCAGCCAACAATGCGTTGGCCGTCGTGATCCATCCCCTCGAAGGCTTTCAGTAGGCCGGGGGTGAACATGCGCTTTATCAGATCTTCGGACTGCGCGCTGTCGATTCGACAGTCACAGCGCGTCTCTCCGTCAACCTGAACGAAGTTCTGCAACGAAGCGAGACATCGCGCGTCGAGGTCGCCATGGACATGGATAAACTCCCCCGTTTCTACCAGGGTGAGCGCGGTCAGGTCTCCCCCTACCACGAACGCGCCGTCGTTTCCTGAGCTGCAATAGGCATGGCGTATGCGGACATCGTCACGCACGACCAGTCCGCCCCAGCAAATCAGCGTATCCGCCTGCAGCCGCCCCAGCACGACAATGCCGCCGTCCTCTCGCTGCGGTGACACCGCCAGGCATCCCTCCACGAGCACATCGCCGTCCACGATCAGGTAATCGTAATCGTGGCCGTCGTGCTCGTCGGGGAAAAACGCCGGCTGGCGCAGATCGCCTGAATGCCAGCGAATAGCCGGCGGTTCATCATCGTCATCATGCCGGTTCAACAATTCCGCAACCGCATCGGCGACACCGCCAGCCAATGCGGCCAGGCGCGCCGACACCTCATCACCGTTGAGTAAGGGAAGGTGGTTGATTTTCATAGGGCCTCAGGGACAAATGTCATTGTGCCAAAGCATATAACATGCGCTTCCAAAGCCAAACAGGCGGTCGTGACCGGGCCCGATGCGGCTTGCCCTCTCACCGGGTGATCTGGCACCGCGCCAGCCCAGGCTGAGAGGCCGAAAGACGCTGTTTGCAGGTGGGATTCAGGGACTTCGGGCGCTGCTGCAGGGCATTTACGCCCGCAAACTTTGGTAAAGCGCTTTACCCCATTCATCGCCGAATTTCATTGCTGAATCCGCCGCCGCTGAAAAAGCGGTTCAGGCATGCCATAAAAAAACCCCGGCAAGCCGGGGTTTTTCCTTTCATTCAGCCGATTACTTCAGGTACTGGCCGGAACGCAGCGCTTCGATACGCTTGTCGAGCGGCGGGTGCGACATGAACAGCTCGCTGAACGACTTGGATTTGCCGTTGATGCAGAACGCCATCATGCTGCCCGCTTCCTGCGGTTCGTAGCTGGTTTTCAGGCGCTGCAAGGCGGCGATCATCTTCTCGCGGCCTACCAGTTTGGCAGAGCCTGCGTCGGCATAGAACTCGCGGTGACGCGAGAACCACATGGTGATGATGCTCGCCAGGATGCCGAACACCAGTTCCAGCACCATCGACACGGCGAAGTAAATCATCGGGTTGCCGTTGCCTTCCCCTTCGCCATCACCGTCGCGGTTGCCGAGGAAACCGGCGGCGACCTGCGCGATCAGGCGTGAAATGAAGATGACAAAGGTGTTCACAATGCCCTGAATCAGGGTCATGGTCACCATATCGCCGTTGGCGACGTGGCTGATTTCGTGCGCGATGACTGCTTCCGCTTCGTCGCGGCTCATGCTCTGCAGCAGGCCGGTGCTGACGGCGACCAGCGAGGCGTCGCGGCGTGCACCGGTAGCGAAGGCGTTGATGTCCGGCGCGTGGTAGATAGCGACCTGCGGCATGGCGATGCCCGCCTGCTGCGACTGACGGCGTACCGTTTCCAGCAGCCAGTTTTCTGTTTCGTTACGCGGTTGTTCAATCACTTCCCCGCCGACGGAGCGCAGCGCCATCCACTTGGACATCAGCAACGACACGAAAGCGCCGCCGAAGCCGAACAGACCGGCCATGATCATCAGGCCCTGAACGCTACTGGATTGGATTCCTGTCAGGCTGAGCACCAGCCCGAAAACCAACATCACCGCCAGGTTGGTGAGCAGGAACAGAGCTATACGCATCATAAATTGTTTACTTCCTCATAAATGTTAACAAAACGCTGTCTAAGATACCCTAGATCGTATGGGCATTCGTCACAGTTTCAAGAGTCGCGCGTCATTAACCTACTAAAAATACGAAACTTTACAAAAACGGCACGCGACCGGGATTTGGCAAATTGTAAACGATTGTTGCGTAAGGCGTAGGGTTTTTTACCCTAAATTTGTCAGGCGATGCATCAGCCCACCTCCCTTCACCCTGCTGGGAAGCCGGCTTTCGCGTCGCCATAAAAAAACGCACCCGAGGGTGCGTTTTTCATCCTGCCGTACGCGGCCTTATTTGGCCGGCGTTGGCTGCTGAGCGGGCTGATCTTTTTCCAGATGAGCCAGGTCCAGCGCGATATGCACGGATTCATCCAGGTACGGATCCGGCTCCTGGTAATCCTTCGGCAGATCGTCGAGCGATTTCAGCGGCTTCTTGCCCGCACGTTCCAGACGCTCGTTGATGCGTTTCAGACGGGTCGCGTCGTCATCGTGGTTCTCTTTCTCGCGCACCGCCAGATTGAGGGACACGATGTTGCGTTTATCCTTCAGCGCCTTGTAATGCGCGATATCCTGCGCGATGTACTGGAACTCTGGATTTTGCGCAATGCGCTGCTGGTGATCTTTCAGCAGCTCCGGCTCGAACGGCGCCATATCGCCTGTCTTGCTGTAGGTCGCCGCGTTGATGCTGTCCCACGGCATAGCGTTGTCTTCAAACGCTTCGCCGGTTTCCGCCGGATCGACGCCGGTCGGCATCAGAATGTCCGGCGTCACGCCCTTGCGCTGGGTACTGCCGCCATTGACGCGGTAGAACTTCTGAATGGTGTACTGCACCGAGCCAAGCGCTGGCCACTCAGGGCGCAGCATCTGGTCGTAGATGCGGTTCAGCGAACGGTACTGCTGCACGGTGCCTTTACCGAAGGTCGGTTCGCCGACGATCAGCGCACGGCCGTAATCCTGCATTGCCGCCGCGAAGATCTCGGAGGCGGAGGCGCTGAAGCGATCGACCAGCACCACCAGCGGGCCTTTGTAGTAGGTCACGCCGTCGGTGTCGGCGTCTTCACGCACTTTGCCGTTGTTGTCGCGCACCTGCACCACCGGGCCGCTCGGAATGAACAGGCCGGACAGCGACACCGCTTCAGTCAGCGCGCCGCCGCCGTTGGTGCGCAGATCGATGATCACGCTCTTGACGTTCTGCTTGGCCATCTTCTGCAGCTGCACTTTCACGTCATCGGTCAGACCGACGTAGAAGCCAGGGATGTCGAACACCGCCACCTTCTCTTTGCCGACGGTCTTGATGGTCATTTTCACCGCGCGGTCTTCCAGGCGAATACGCTCGCGGGTCAAGGTGACCACGCGGGTTTTGGTGCCCTTGCCGGCCGGCAGGACTTCCAGGCGCACCTTGCTGCCCTTCGGCCCTTTGATCAACGACACCACGTCGTCCAGACGCCAACCGATCACGTCCACCATCGGTTTGCCGGCCTGGCCGACGCCGACGATGCGATCGCCTACGGTGATCGCCTTGCTCTTCGCCGCCGGTCCGCCCGGCACCATCGAGTTGATCAGGGTGTAGTCGTCATCCATCTGCAGCACCGCGCCGATGCCTTCCAGCGACAGGCTCATCTCGGTGTTGAACTGCTCGGTGTTGCGCGGAGACAGATAGTTGGTGTGCGGGTCGATTTCATGCGCAAAGGCATTCATCGCCAGCTGGAAGACGTCTTCGCTGTTGCTTTGCGTCAGGCGCTTGATGGCGAACTGATAACGCTTGGTCAGCGTGTCGCGGATTTCTTTGTCGGTCTTGCCGGTCAGCTTGAGGTTCAGCTCGTCATACGTGACTTTCGCATCCCACAGGCTATCCAGCTCGGCCTTGTCTTTCGGCCACGGCGCTTTGCTGCGGTCGAGATCGATAGTGCCGTTGCCGGTGAAGTTCATCGGCTTGTCCAGCAACGACAACGCATAGGTGTAACGCTCAAAGCGGCGTTTCTGCGCCAGATTGAACAGCGCGTAGAAGGTGTCCAGCTTGCCGGTTTTCAGCTCTTCGCCAACCTGATTGCGTTTGCCGGCGAACTGCGCCACGTCGGAGGCCAGCAGCACGTTATGGTTGTAGTCCAGCATGTTCAGGTAGCGATCGAAGATCTTGCCTGAAAACTCCGCATCGAGGGCGAACTGGCGGTAATGAGAGCGAGTGAAGCGCGAGGTGACGCGCTCACTCACCGTAGCGTGCTGGGGTTCCTGTTGCAGTTGGGGCAGTTGGTCGATGCGGATGTTGGCTGTTTCCGCGCCGTAACTGACACCCGCCCACAGCAGCCCTGCAATCGCTGTTAATCTGACGAATTTGTTCATGCCTGGGTTGGCCTCCGTATCAGAACTGCAAGTGTTCTGCGCGCACAATCATCGCCAGACCGGAAGAGAGCTGCACACGTACGCCATCTTTAGCGATTTCGAGTACGGTAGCATCCATCGCGCTCTTGCCTGCTCTGACTTTGATTTCCTGGCCAATTTGCAGTTTAGAGATATCCGTGACTGGCGCATAACGCGGCTGGCTTTCCTCTTTGGCTGCACGAGGTTGGCGAGCGGGCTGTGGGCGAGTTTGTGGGCGCGGCTTGCGGTTTTCCGGCGCGGCTCCGCCTTCGCGACGCGCAGCGGGCTTTTTACCGGCTGGACGCGGACGGCGCGGAGCGGCATCGGCGGATTCGCCGGCGGCTTCACGTTTTTTGGCGTTTTGTTCGGCACGCTGTGCCTGAACGCGCGCTTTGGCTTCTTCAAGCTGCTGGCGAGCATGATCGACATGCTGCTGCTCAAGTTCACCGCACGGATTGCCGTCCAGATCGACGCGCTGTGCGCCAACCTTGACACCGTACAGATAACGCCAGCTTGAGGTATATAGGCGCAGGGCAGAACGCAATTGCGTTTTGCTGAGATTTTCTTCCCCCTGCACGCGCTCTACCAAATCCTGAAAAATACCGATTTTCAGCGGACGAGCTTCGCCTTCGGCGCTAAAGCAGAGCGGAAAACGCTCGGCAAGAAAAGCAATGACTTCTTTACTAGAGTTCAACTTAGGTTGATTTTCCATGAAATTTCCTGATTACAACGGTATTGCCAACAAGCCACAGGCATGAACAGGCGTCATTATAATGACGCCATCGGTAATTGCCACGTTAACCGTCGATCAACTTGCCGCTACAGTCACATATTTCGCACTGTCACACTGTTCCAGTTGCTCACAAAGCCCCGCCACCACTGCTTTCAGGCCCACTTCATCCTGTTCGTCGAAGCGTTGATAAACCGTGCTGTCGATATCCAAAACGCCGATCGCTCGGCCGCCAACCGCCAGCGGCAGCACGATTTCCGCGTTGCTGGCCGCATCGCAGGCGATATGGCCCGGAAACGCATGCACGTCACCGACGCACTGCACGCGATTTTCCGCCACCGCCGTGCCGCACACGCCCTTGCCCACCGGAATGCGCACGCAGGCAATCTTGCCCTGGAACGGCCCCAGCACCAGCTGGTCGCCCTCCATCAGATAGAAACCGACCCAGTTCACGTCATCCAGACGCTCATTGAGCAACGCGCTGGCGTTGGACAGCGCCGCGATAAAGTTGGTTTCCCCGCCGAGCAACGCGCTCAGGTCACGTTTTAATTCCGCGTAGAATTGTTCTTTTGTCATGTGTTAACCATTGAAACAGTGAAGATGGCCAGAAGCCCAAAGCTTAGGCCCTATAAAATAAGCATTAAATGCGTATAGCCACAAGGTTAATCATCTGTTGCTTCACAAAACCCCGTCGCTCGGGGTATGTTTGCCGCTCAGAATCCCGGTTTACCTCGTTTTACCGTCCGGCGCCCGATCGCCGGTGACGCGGCCGGTTTATTTTTCAGCTACGCTGACACTTCCGGCGGGCTCAAGGGCAGCTACTTGTCAAAAATGAAAATACACGCGATCACCGCTCCCCTTTCCAAAGCGCGTCACCAGCGCTGCTGCGAGTGCGACCTGCTGTTCGTGCTGCCGCCGCTCAGCGGCAATCAGGCCGCCTATTGCCCGCGCTGCAACGCCAAGGTGGTGAACGGCCGCGACTGGTCGATGACGCGTCTGACCGCCATGGCGATCGCCATGCTGCTGCTGATGCCGTTCGCCTTCACCGAACCGCTGATCAGCATTCGTCTGCTCGGCACGCGCATCGACGCCAGTTTGCTGGAGGGCATCTGGCAGATGAGCCGCCAGGGCGATCCGCTCACCGCCAGCATGGTAGCGTTTTGCACCCTCGGCGCCCCGCTGACGCTGGTGCTGTCGCTGCTGTACCTGCGCGTCGGCCATGCGCTCGGCATGAACCTGCGCCCGGTGCTGCTGATGCTGGAGCGGCTCAAAGAGTGGGTAATGCTGGACATTTATCTGATCGGCATGGCGGTGGCGGCGATCAAAGTGCAGGATTACGCCGACATCCAGCCCGGCAGCGCGCTGATCGCTTACCTGTCGCTCACGGTGCTGAGCATCCTGACGCTGATCCACGTCAACCTGGAGCAGCTGTGGGAGCGCTACTATCCGCAGGAACAGCCGGAAGGCCCGCCGACGGCGCTGCACATTTGTCTGTCCTGCCACTATACCGGCTATCCCGACGCGCGCGGCCGCTGCCCGCGTTGCCATGTGCCGATGTGCCATCGCCAGCCCTACAGCCTGCAGAAAACCTGGGCGGCGCTGATCGCCGCGATGATCCTGCTGATACCGGCCAACCTGCTGCCGATTTCCATCATTTACGCCAACGGCACGCGGCTGGAAGACACCATTTTCTCCGGCGTGGTCTCATTGGCCACCTCCGGCAACGTGCCGATCGCCGCTATCGTGTTCATCGCCAGCGTGCTAGTGCCCTTCACCAAGGTGATCGTGCTGATCATGCTGTTGCTGAGCATCCACTTCAAAACCTCGCACAGCCTGAAAACGCGCATTCGTCTGCTGCGCCTGGTCACCTGGATCGGCCGTTGGTCGATGCTCGATCTGTTCGTTATCGCCTTGATGATGTCGCTGGTAAATCGCGATCAACTGTTATCTTTTACTATGGGACCGGCCGCGTTTTACTTTGGCTCGGCGGTCATTTTGACTATTCTTGCCGTTGAATGGCTCGATAGCCGATTGATTTGGGATGCACATGCAACAGGAAACGCCGACTACACCGACTGAAGCGCGGGTCAAGAACAAACGCCGCATTTCACCGTTCTGGTTACTGCCGTTCATCGCCCTGCTGATCGCCGGGTGGCTGGTCTATAACAATTTCCAGGAGCGCGGCACCACCGTCACCATCGATTTCCAATCAGCGGCAGGCATCGTCGCCGGCCGCACGCCGGTGCGCTACCAGGGCGTTGATGTCGGCACGGTGCAAAAAATCAGCCTGAGCAAAGATTTACGCAGCATCGTGGTGGAAGCCAGCATCAAAAGCGATCTGGAAGACTCGCTGCGCGAAGGCACCCAGTTCTGGCTAGTGACGCCCAAGGCCTCGCTGGCCGGGGTATCCGGGCTCGATGCGCTGGTCGGCGGTAACTATATCGGCATGATGCCCGGCAGCGGCAAGGAGCAAACCCACTTCACCGCGCTCGATACCCAGCCGAAGTACCGCCTGAACACCGGCGAACTGATGATTCACCTGCATGCCGAGGACCTGGGTTCGCTCAACAGCGGCTCGCTGGTCTATTACCGTAAAATCCCGGTCGGCAAGGTGTATGACTACACCATCAGCGAAGGCAACAAGGGCGTGACCATCGACGTGCTGATCGACCGCCGCTTCGCCAACCTGGTGAAGAGCAACAGCCGCTTCTGGAATGTCTCCGGCTTCAAGGGCGATTTCAGCCTGTCCGGCGCCACGGTGCAAATGGAGAGCCTGGCGGCGCTGGTCAACGGCGCCATCGCCTTCGATTCGCCGGCCGATGGCCAGCAGGCCAAGGGCGATCAAAGCTATACCCTGTATCCGGATCTGGCCCACAGCCAGCGCGGCGTCAATATTTTGCTGGATCTGCCGAGCGGCAACAGCCTGAGTGAAAACCGCACGCCGCTGATGTACCAGGGACTGCAGGTCGGCACCCTGACCAAGCTGACGTTGCAACAGGACAGCAAAGTCATCGGTGAACTGACCATCGATCCTTCGGTGGTCGATCTGATGCGCAGCGGCACCCGCATCGTGATGCGCAGCCCGCGCATCAGCCTCAACGACGCCAAGCTCAGCCAACTGCTGACCGGCACCACGCTGGAACTGGTGCCGGGTGAAGGCGAACCGCAGCAGCGCTTCAACGTGCTGGACAGCAGCGAAACGCTGTTGCAACAGCCGGGTGTGCTGACCGTCACGCTGAATGCGCCGCAAAGCTACGGCATTGACGTCGGGCAGCCGCTGGTGGTGCACGGCGTGAAAGTCGGCCAAATCCTGAGCCGCACCTTGACCGCCGGCGGCGTGGTGTTCACCGCCGCCATCGACGCGCAGTACCGCGGCCTGCTGCATAAAGACAGCAAATTCGTGGTCAACAGCCGTCTCGACGTCAAGCTGGGCATTGACGGTATGGAAGTGCTCGGCGCCAGCGCCCAGGAATGGGTGGACGGCGGCGTGCGCATTATCCCCGGCAGCAAAGGGGAACCAGGCGGCCAGTACCCGCTGTACGCCAACAGCGAAAAAGCCGAGGAAGGCATCGTCGGCAACGCCCCTTCTACCACCCTGACCCTCAGCGCCACCAGCCTGCCGGACGTGCAGGCCGGCTCGGTGGTGCTGTACCGCAAATTCCAGGTGGGCGAGATCGTCAACGTCCGGCCGAAGGCCAACGAGTTTGAGGTGGACGTCTACATCAGCCCGGAATACCGCAAGTTGCTGACTCGCGAAAGCATCTTCTGGGCCGAAGGCGGCGCCAAAGTGCAGCTCAACGGCAGCGGCCTGACGGTGCAGGCCTCCCCGCTCAACCGCGCGCTGAAAGGCGCCATCAGCTTCGACAACCTGCAGGGCGTGACGCTGAACAAAGGCGCCAACCGCGTGCTCTACGCCAGCGAAACCGCCGCTCGCGCGGTGGGCAGCCAAATCACGCTGAAAACCTACGACGCCAGCAAGCTGTCGGCGGGCATGCCGCTGCGTTACCTCGGCATCGACGTCGGCCAGGTGGAGTCGCTGCAGCTGGCGCCGGAGCGCAACGAAGTGTTGGCTAAAGCGGTGCTGTATCCGGAATACGTGCAGACCTTCGCGCGCCTCGGCAGCCGCTTCTCGATCGTGTCGCCGGAGATCTCCGCCGCCGGCGTCAGCAACCTCGATACCCTGCTCCAGCCTTATATCAACGTGGAGCCGGGGCGCGGCCGCGAGCTGCGCACTTTCGAACTGCAGCAGGCCAGCATCACCGACTCGCGCTATCTCGACGGCCTGAGCGTCGTGCTCGACGCCGCCGAAACCGGCTCGCTGCAGATCGGCACGCCGGTGCTGTTCCGCGGCGTAGAGGTCGGCACCATCACCGGTTTCTACCTTGGCGCCATGTCCGACCGGGTGCACGTTGCGCTGCGCATCAGCAAGAAGTACCAGCATCTGGTGCGCAACAACAGCGTGTTCTGGTTGGCGTCGGGTTACAACCTGCAGTTCGGCCTGACCGGCGGCGTGATCAAGAGCGGCACCTTCCAGCAGTTCATTCGCGGCGGTATCGCCTTCGCCACCCCGCCGACTATTCCGCTGGCGCCGAAAGCCACGCCGAACAAGCACTTCCTGCTGAATCCGGAAGAGCCGAAGGACTGGAAAACCTGGGGCACCGCCATTCCGCGCGATTAACTTTCGCGTTTTCCTCAGGGCCCGGCAATGCCGGGCCCTGTTTTTTTCCGCTTTGTGATAAACTCTCGCCCTTGTCTTTATTGCACCCTGAGAGTTCGCCCCGTGGCCAAATCCACCGCCCTTTTTCTGCCCCCCGCTTTCCTCGACGCCACCCGCGCCATCATGCCCGCCGAGCTGGCGATGGACGATTTTATCGCCGCTTGCCAGCGCCCCCTGCGCCGCAGTCTGCGCGTCAACACGCTGAAAATCAGCGTCGCCGACTTCCTGGCGCTGGTGCAGGATTACGACTGGCGTTTGGAGCCCATTCCCTGGTGCGCGGAAGGGTTCTGGATCGAGCGCGACGATGAAGAGCTGCGATTAGGCAGCGCCGCCGAACACCTGAGCGGTCTGTTCTATATTCAGGAGGCCAGCTCGATGTTGCCGGTCAGCGCGCTGTTCTCGGGCGACGCGGCGCCTACTCGAGTGCTGGACGTGGCGGCGGCGCCGGGCTCCAAAACCACCCAGATCGCCGCGTTGATGGGCAACCAGGGCGGCATCGTCGCCAACGAATACTCCGCCAGCCGGGTGAAAGTGCTGCACGCCAATATCAGCCGCTGCGGCGTGAAGAACACCGCGCTGACCCACTTCGATGGCCGGGTGTTCGGCGCTGCATTGCCGGAGAGTTTCGACGCCATTCTGCTCGACGCCCCCTGTTCCGGCGAAGGTGTGGTGCGCAAGGATCCGGACGCCATGAGCAACTGGTCGCCGGACAGCGTCGCCGAGATCGCCGCCACCCAGCGCGAGCTGATCGACAGCGCGTTTCATGCGCTGGCACCGAGCGGCGTGATGGTTTATTCCACCTGCACGCTCAATGCGCAGGAAAATCAGCAGGTGGTGCGCTGGCTGCTGGATACCTATGGCGACGCAGTCAGCGTCGAGCCGCTGGGTGAGCTGTTCCCCGGCGCCGACAAGGCGTTGACCGCCGAAGGCTTCCTGCACGTCTTCCCGCAGATTTACGACAGCGAAGGGTTTTTCGTCGCCCGCCTGCGTAAAAAACACGCCGTGGCGCCGTTGGCGAAGCCGACCTATAAAGTCGGTAAATTCCCGTTCAGCCCGCTATCCGGCAAAGAGGCGGCGCTGGTCGCCCAAGCCGCCGCCGCATCCGGCTTAACCTGGGGCGATGACAGCCGACTGTGGGAGCGCGACAAGGAAATCTGGCTCTTCCCGGCCGAGCTGGAGCCGCTGTTTGGCAAAGTGCGCTTCTCGCGTATCGGCCTCAAGCTGGCGGAGCGCTTCCCGAAAGGTTTCCGTTGGCAGCACGAAGCGGCGATCGCCCTCGCGGGTG
The DNA here is from genome assembly GCF_030053255.1 of Serratia sp. PF-27. Classification (NCBI taxonomy): domain Bacteria; kingdom Pseudomonadati; phylum Pseudomonadota; class Gammaproteobacteria; order Enterobacterales; family Yersiniaceae; genus Serratia; species Serratia sp. PF-27. The sequence continues at coordinate 69,647 of NZ_JASGBT010000015.1, read as the reverse complement.
CCGGCGGCAAACAGCATTTCGAGCTGGACGCCGCGCTGGCCCAGGAGTGGTATCACGGCCGCGATCTCTACCCTGAGCAGCCGCCGGCGGGCGACGAGTGCATCGTCACCTATCAGGGGCAACCGCTGGGCATCGCCAAACGCATCGGCAGCCGCATAAAGAATAACCTGCCGCGCGAACTGGTGCGCGACGGCGCGCTGGATTTCCACCTGTAAACGATACCGCGCCGGGGAATGAAATTCCCCGGCAATAAAATAACGCTAATAATATTCCCATCGCCGTTCGTTATTATTCTAATCATTTCACTTTATCGGTATACCTCGCCTACAAGCCCCGTCAACCGGGGGAATGAGAATAAAAAGTTTCTCGTTTTCATCAAGACAATTCCCGATTCTTATTCTATTAATTAAAGTGCAGCTAAATGAATACGTTCAACTCACCTCTGGGTGGCGTCTTTGCGGGCTTTCTCTCATACGGCAAGGAATATAAGATGAAAAAAACTCTGATGGCATTGACCTCGGTAGCAACCCTGCTGTGCGCCAACGGCGCGGCTAACGCAGCAGGCACCATTCAAGGCACGTTAGGCGTGACGCTGACCATCGGCGCCGGTTGCGTCGTGGGGGGCGGCAGCAGCAGCGGTTCCGTCAACGACTTCGGCTCCATCAGCTTCGGTACTTACTCTTCACTGGCCAACATCATCGACGCCAGCGCCACCGGCGCAGGGGGGGCCGGTACGCTGTCATTGACCTGCACTACCGGCACAGACTACACGGTGGCGCTGGACAACGGGCTCCATGTCACTTCAGGCACCCAACGCCGCATGGCCAGCACGGCAGGTGCCTTCATCAGCTATAACCTGTACCAGGATGCCGCACGCACCACCGCCTGGGGCAGCGGCGCCAACGCGCGGACCGGCACCGGCACCGGCGCCGCCGTTCCGCTGATCGTGTATGGCCGCGTCCCGGCGGCCGGTTCTACCCCGGCGGCAGACACCTATAACGACACCGTCACGATGACGGTCACCTGGTAACGGTGCGGCGCGCGCTTTGCTGCTGCGGATTATGGGCGTGCAGCCTGTTGGCGCAGGCCGACAGTAAAACCGCGACCCTCGGCGTCAGCGCGACCTTGCTCAGCGCCTGTGAGGCCGGCAGCAGCTCAGGCGGCAATGTCAGCTTCGGCACGCTGAATTTCGGCACGCTGTATTTTCTCAGCACCGCAACCAGCGTCGCCGGGCAACAAAACGCCGGCGCCATTCGGGTGAAATGCACCAACGGCACCAGCTACAGCGTTCTGCTTGGCGGCGGGCAAAGCGGCAATACCGCTGCCCGCTACCTGCAAAGCGCGGCCGGCCAACGGGTGAATTACAACCTGTATACCAACGCCGCCCACAGCACCATTTGGGATAATCTGACGGGCGTGTCACAAACCGCCAACGGTTCGGACAACTGGCTGCCGGTCTATGGCATGATTCCGGCGCAATCCACACCTCCGACAGGCAGCTACACCGATACGGTACAGGTCACGATCAATTGGTAATGACGATGCGCGCTTCAATTTGCGGTTTGCTGTTCTGCCTGCCGCTTTCCCCGGCCCAAAGCGATACCGGCGTCAACGACTTGACCAAAAGCCAGCCGTTCACCGTCAATGCAACCGTGGTTAAAGGCTGCGTATTGGGCAGCGGCGTCAGTGACGTGACCACCTTCGGCACCCTGAACTTCGGCCAGTTGTCCTCACTGAGCAACGCAGTCAGCGTCGTCTCCAGCAGCGGCGCCGGTTCGGTGCTGTTTCGCTGCAACCCGGGGCTGAGCGTCACGCTGGCCCTCGGCGTCGGCAATCACGTGACCGGATCCATCGCCGGCGGCAGAAAATTACAAAACGCCGTCACGTCGGAAACGCTGCTGTATCAACTTTATCAAGACAGCAACTACGCCACCCTTTGGGGCGATGGCGCTAACGGCGGCGCGGCGCAGACCGTCGCCGCCACCGGTAGCACGCAAGAAATCAAGGTTTACGCCCGTCTGTTTTCGACCAGTACCCTGCCCACCAGTGGCGTTTACAGCGATACGGTCTTGTTGACGGTCACTTATTAAGTTTTTTTGCAATAAGGATTGAGTTATGCGCATACCCTTCCGTCTGCCGTTAACGGCAGCCTTGCTCCTGGCAAGCCAACAGCACGCCCTGGCCGCGGCTTCCATTCTCATTTGGCCGATCGATCCGGTGATTGAAGATCAACAACAGGCCACCGCGCTGTGGCTTGAAAATCGCGACAGCAAACCGGTCTATATGCAAATTCGCGTGTTGGGTTGGAAGCAAACCGCCGGCAAAGACGATTACAGCAACCAAAGCGACGTGATCGCCAGTCCGCCGGTGGCGTCGATCGCGCCAGGCAAACGCCAGCTGATACGCCTGATCAAACAGTCGGCGCCGGCGGCGGGACAGGAGCGCGCCTATCGCATTTTGGTCGATGAAGTGCCGGTGAAAGAACAATCATCGGATGCCGCCCCCGGCGGTGCAGAGATGGGGCTGAAATTCCAGATGCGCTACTCGGTGCCGCTGTTCGTCAGCGGCAAGGGGATTTGGACCAAACAGGACAGTGAAAAACCGCGCGATTACGCGACCGCCAGCCAACCCAAGCTCAGCTATCGTTTACAGCAGCAAAGCAGCGAACGCTGGCTGGAGGTGCGAAATCAAGGCGCAGTGCATGCCCGAATCTCGAAAGTGACGCTGCAAGGGCGCAGCCTAAATCCCGGCCTGATGGGATACGTGCTGCCCGGTTCACAGATGCGCTTCGCTTTGCCGCCCGCCGGCGGTTTCAGCAGCGGCAAGCTGATGGCCACGGTCAATGACAACAAACAGCCCGTAGCCATTCCGTCTTATTGAGGCCCAGGTGCAGCCGATAGAGAGGCTATCGACGCGGCGTTTCAACCTCAAGCCGCTGGCGTTTGCCATGCTGAGCATGGCGGCCGGCGGCTGGCTGCCGTTTGCGTTCGGCGACGATCTGCCCCCACCGCCCAGCGCCATCAGCATGCCGGACACCACGCTGTATCTGGAGCCGGTCGTCAACGGGCGCCAAACCGGCAACGTCGTGCCAGTCAACTATCGCGGCGGTCATTACTACATGACGCCCCAGCAACTGCTCGACGCCGGGCTGCCGGTAGCGGATAAACAGGCGAAAGACATCGCCGTCGATCGGCTGGAGAAGGTGGATGTCAGCTACAGCGGCGAGAGCCAGCAGTTGCTGATCAACGTGCCCAACGACTGGTTGCCGCAGCAAACCATCGGCGCCCATTCACCGCTGCAACGCTTGCCGGCGCAAAGCAGCCTGGGTTTGCTGTTTAACTACGACATCTATGCCAGCCAAAGCAACGGCAATGGCCGACCAGGCTACCTGTCGGCGTGGAGCGAACAGCGGCTGTTCGACGGTTTCGGCGTCATCGCCAACACCGGCATCTACCGCAGCGGGTTTAACGGCGGGCCAAACGACGATGGCGGCCGCTATATTCGATACGACAGCTACTGGCGCTTCAACGATGACCAGCGGATGCTGAGTGTGATCGCCGGTGACTTAACCACCGGCTCGCTCCCCTGGAGCAGCGCCGTGCGCATCGGCGGCTTGCAATTGGCGCGCAATTTCGCGGTACGCCCGGATCTTATCACCTATCCGCTACCGCAGTTTTCCGGCCAGGCGGCATTGCCCAGCAGCGTCGATTTATACATCAACAGCTATAAAAACAGCACCACCAACATCAATCCCGGGCCGTTTACCCTCAACAGCGTGCCCTACATTAACGGCGCGGGTCAGGCCACGGTCGTCACCACCGACGCCCTCGGCCGTCAGGTCAGCACCACGGTGCCGTTCTACGTGGCCAGCAACCTGCTGCAGACCGGCATGAGCGATTTCAGCGTTTCCACCGGTTTGCTGCGGCGCAACTACGGGTTGAATTCTGCCGATTACGGGCAATGGGTAGGCAGCGCCAGTTTACGTTACGGCGTCACTGATTGGTTAACCCTGGAAGGACGCGCCGAAGGCGCAGCCGAATTGGCGGTCGGCGGCGGCGGCGCCGACATTCGCGTCGGACAATGGGGGGTTTTCAACGCGTCCTACAGCGTCAGCCAGGCCGGCGACGAAGCGTTTAACGGTGGCCGGCCGATACAATCCCCCACGTATTATGACCCGCTGACCGGCAGGCCGTTGCAACAGCCGGATCCCCAGCCCGTCTATCGCTACACCGGCAACCACGGCGATCAGAGCAGTTTTGGCTACACCTACAGCAACTCACGCTTCAGCCTCAACGCGCAACGTATCCTGCGCAGCGCCGATTTTGGCGACATTTCCGTGTATAAAAGCGACTACCGTCTGAGCCGCCGCACCGATCAATTGACCGGCAGCGTCAGCCTGGGCCGGCTCGGCAGCCTCGGCGCCGGTTATTTTGACGTACGCGACGCCATCGCCCAACGAACTCGCCTGATGAACCTGTCCTACAGTGTGTCACTTTGGCGCAACAGCAGCCTGTACGCCTCGCTGAACCGGGAAATCGGCAGCAGCGGTTACAGTGCCCAACTGCAGCTCTCCATTCCGTTCGACAGTTGGGGTACCGCCAGCTTCAGCGCCGCGCGCGACAACAACAACCGCTGGAGCGAACGCGTCAGCTACAGCCGCGCCGCGCCGACTGATGGCGGTTTCGGTTGGAATCTGGCCTACGCCAATAACCCGAGCGGCGGCGATTACCGCCAGGCGGTTCTGACCTGGCGCACCCGCAGGCTCGAAGCCCGAGCGGGCGTATACGGTACCCGTGATGAAACCAACCACTGGGGAGAAATCAGCGGTTCGCTGGTGGCGATGAACGGCGGCGTGTACGCCACCAACACCATCAACGATGCCTTTGCGCTGGTGTCCACGCAAGGATACGCCGACATTCCGGTGAGCTATGAGAACCAGCCGATCGGCAAGACCGATGCCCAGGGCTATTTACTGGTGCCGACCGTCACCTCTTACTACCATGCGAAATTCCAGATTGATCCGCTCAGCCTGCCCGCCGACGTCGCGCTGCCGACGGTGGAAAAAACCGTCGCCATTCGCGATCACAGCGGTTTTCTGGTCGAGTTCCCCATCCAACCCATCTCCGCCGCCGACGTCGAACTGGTTGACGAGCAAGGCAAACCGCTGGCCAACGGCAGCCAGGTGGCGGTGGTTGGCGGCCATCAGCAAAGCTATGTCGGTTGGGATGGCATGACCTATATCGACCCGGTGCAACAACACAATCGCCTGAGCGTGATCCCGGCCGACGGCGGCCCGCCGTGCCAGGCGGAATTCAGCCTGGCGAAGCCTCAGGGCATCCAGCGCGTCGGCCCGGTTGTCTGCCGCTAATTCAACGACGGAGAGTCACTATGTTTCGGGGATTGAAAGCCTTATTGTTAACCCTTTCGCTGCTGCTCTGTCAGCGCGCATTCGCCGACTGCGCCACCACCAACGGCACCGTCACCTTACCGGGGAGCAGCTCTTTCGTGGTCTACAATGGGCAGATCAACGCCCAGGGCACCGCCGGCCTCAACTGCACCGGCCTCGGCCTCAATTTGCTCACGCAAAACACCGTCACGGTCAAGATCGCCTCCACCACCAACAATATGGCGGTTGCCAACACCGACGGTTCCGGCGATAAAATCGCTTATCTGATCTACCCCGACGCCAACTACCAATATCCTTACAGCATCGGCCAAACCATCGACTACAGCTCGCTAAACCTGCTGTCGCTGATCCTGATTTCCTCCAACGTCAACTTTCCGCTGTATATCAAAACCACCGCCGGCGCCAACGTGCGCGCAGGCACCTATACCGACAGCATCAACCTGATCTGGAATTACCATATTTGCGGCCTGGGCGTGCTCGGCCTGTGCGTTTGGTGGGACGGCGTCGACAAACCCAGCACGGTCAGCGTCAGCGTCACCATCACCAAAGACTGCCTGATCGGCACCGCGCCCAACGTCAACTTCGGCAGCATGGCGTTGGTCGGGCAGTTCAATCCTGTCAATCAGAGCATCACCCTGACCTGCACCAAAACCGAGGGATACAACACCTATTTCACCAACGGCAATAACCCGGTCTCCGGTTGGCGACGCATGAAAAGCGGTACCAGCAATTTCATGCAGTACCAGATTTACTTGCCTAATACGACGACCGTTTGGGATAGCACCAACAAACAGAGCGGCGCCGGCACCGGCCTGGCGCAAAGCATCCCGTATAAGGCGGCGGTCAATGCGGCGCAGACGGAAGTGGCGGTCGGCAGCTATCAGGACACGCTCAGTTTTGTGGTGGAGTACTAGGCGTTGTGTTTTGCCGGCGTGGAAATTGTTTCCAAAATGTAATTTTTATGTGGCATTTTTTGCTCATTTGGCTATGCTCTTACCAATGGCCAAACTGGTCTAACCTCCTACCACACCATTGAGCAAGGAGTTCCCATGAGCAAAACCGTCGTAAAAATTGGCAGCTTCGAGGTCGATGACGCGCATCTTCACGCCGGCGCCGACCGCACCGGCACCCTGAGCATTCCCTGCAAGTCCGATCCGGATCTGTGCATGCAGCTGGACGGCTGGGATGAACATACCAGCATCCCGGCCATCCTCGACGGCAAACAGTCGCTGCTGTACAAGCAACACTACGATCGGCAAGCGGACGCCTGGGTGATGCGGCTGGCATGAAAATGCATCAGAACTGCTGACGACGCGCTGTTTTCATCGGAAACAGCGCGTTTTTTTATGCGATGGCGATGCCGCGGCCGGCAAAGAAAGGGGCGAAGCGGCTGAGCGGCAGGTGCACCCGCTCGCGCGTCGCCGGGCTGTCGCCCGAAGGATTGTGGAAGATCACGCTTTGCGCATCGGCGGCGGTGATCAGCACCAGATGCCCGCCCCGCTGCGGCGGCGTACTCTCCGGCCGGCGAATGGAGGGATGCACCGAGGCGATAAAGTAGCGGCATTCATGAAGCAGCGCCGGCACCTCGGCGGCCTCTAGCCCCACCTTCACCTCCGCTTGCAGCGCGAACTGCTCGCGCACATACTCGACGAACGGCGCATAAATCAGCCCCTTTATCCGCTCACCTTCGCGTACATAGGCGCCGTAGGGCAGGCTGCGGCGCGCCAGCTCCAGCAGCGGCGGCGCTTCGCCGTCGCGGTGGCCCAGCACCATTTTCAGGCAGGCCATGCCGCACACGTGGTTGGCCCACTCGACGTACTCTGCCCGATCGCGGGCGCCGCTGCGCGCCCAATTTTCGTCTTGCGCCAGCGTCGCGCGGCCGGCGATCAGATCGGCGGCCAGCTCCGGGCTCGCCCACTGGCACTCGTAGGGAACGGCGCGCATAAGATTAAAATTTGTCGACGACTTTGAAATTCATCAGCACCAGCGTCATGTCCGGCGAGAACAGGTCATACTCTTCGAAGAAGCGCTGCAGCTCTTTGCGCCAGTGCGCCAGCGAGCGATCGCCCTCGCCTTCGGCAAAGGCGTGCGCTTCATCAACCTGATCGTAAGTTTTCATTTCCACCGCGGTCAACTCGACTGCGCAAACCGGCTCACCCTTGCCGTCCACCACCAGGAACAGATCGCCGGCCTGTGGGATCCCTTCGCCGTCCAGGTTAGAACAGGTGGCCGTTTTGGTGCCATTGAGGATCAATTGCACGACTTCATCGGCCTGCTGCTCGGTATCGCCGAACGCCCAGCGCTCAAGGTGCTCGTATTTCTGTGGAATTGCCGTCGCCATGATTATACCTTTAGGAAAAATGCATCAATGCAGACAGGATAGTACAACGTATTGCCGGCCGTCTGCATCCGTCCCAAGCGCGACTGCGCGTTTTGCCAGCGCCACTTTTACGCGTTTTTACCTTTCTTCGCTGTGCCTGCCGCGCTGCCGGGCGCATACTGTGAACATTATTCACCCAATGGCGACCGCCAGGCGGTAACATGCAGCAAAATGACATCGATGCTGACGATACCTTCAGCGATTTACTCAACGGCGTCGCGTTAGTGACGCTTGTCCTCATCACCCTCGCCGGCGGGTGGTATTTCAGCTAAAAGGGGCGCAACGTGGCAACAAAACGCATGGGCAACAAGCTCAGTAAAATGGTCGTGGTGCTGCTGCTGATCTGCCTGGCGTTGCTGCTGTTGCGTTGGGCGGCGATCGCCTTCGGTTAATGCCGCGAGACGACACCGGCCGAACGCCGGCGCCCTGTTCATCGCCGCCGTGGCGCGGTCGGCTCCAGCAACTCCTGCAAATAGGCCAAACGCGCCTCCCCCTGAAGCAACCAGCGGCGACACAGCCAATGCTGCGTTTCACCCGTGCGGCTCAGGCGGTAGTACTCCGCCAAGGTTTCGACCCAGTTCATGATGTTTTCTCCTGCTTTTCGACACCGTCAGTATTGAGCGTAAAAACCAGAAGAAATACTGATGGCTTGTTTTTTATGCTTCCTGTTTTAGGCGGCGGGTAGCGAAGCCGCAGTTCAGCTGTTACATTGGGCAAAAATCAACCCACCGAGGTGTAGACCATGACGTTCTCGGAACAGGAGATTAAACCCGTATGGGATGAGGTCGCACGCCTGATCGGCGACGGCGTGATGCAGCTGCGCCATCGCGGTGAAGCGCTGTCGGTGGAAACGCTGGAAAAACATCTGGCGCGGCAGTTGGCGGACAGCAACGATATCGAACGGCGCATCCTACTCGGTGCCGCCATCAACATGCTGAAAGGCGGAAAATGAATCGCCAACCGAAAAGGTTGGCGATTCGACAGAAGCCCGAGGTATGCAAGCCCGGCCTTCTGCGCGCTACTATGTCACGCTAATATGACGTAATTAATAGGAATTGTCGGGTTTTTGCCCAAAACGCCCTATTTTTGTTGCCTGCATTACGCCAACACGAAATCGCCGGCATCCAGCGGCTGCCCCACCACTTTCACCAGGAAGTCGTTGCCGTCAAAGGCGCCGCCCAGGTTGATCGCCACATCGCTGACGTGATTTTGCTCATCGTAGCTCAGCTTCGCCTCGCCCGCCTTGCCGCTGAACTGATCGACGAAGCGGATGCCGTCGGCGCTGCCGGTGTTGAACAACGTCAGATCGATCTTGTCCTCGCCGCGCACGAAGTCGCGGATCCAATCCGGCGCCGCCGCCGTCGACTCATCCGCCGCAAAGTAGACGAAGGTGTCCTTGCCGGCACCGCCCCACAGCTGATCCGCCCCTTTGCCGCCGTACAGCACGTCATCGCCCGCGCCGCCCTTGAGCACGTTATCGGCGGCGTTCCCGACCAGCACATCGTTACCCGACCCGCCGATGGCATTTTCAATCGTCACGCCTGCGGCGATAGACACATTGCCTTTCAGGCCACCAACGTCCGAGAACGCCTTTTCATTCAGGTTGATGCGCTGATTTTGACCGAAGCCGGAGAAGTCGAAGGTGTCGTTGCCGCCGGCATCCCAGGCGGTGAAAATTATCTTGTCCTGCGCGCCGGTGGCGGTGAGGAAGTCGCGATCGGTGTTGGAATTGAATCCGTAAACCGTGTCGCCGGTGCGGGTGTTCATGTTGGCGCCGTAGAAATGCTGGATCGCCGTGATGTCGTTGAGCAACGGCCCAGAAGAGTACGCGCCTTTAAAGTCCTGCCCGGTGTTGCTTTCGCTGAAATAGCTCATTAGGCTGTGGGCACGGCTGTCTTCGAAGTAGGTCGCGTCTTTAGCGTAGGTGATGCTGACGCCCGGCGCGGCGTTATAGTCGCCCGGGTGCTGCAACCCCAGCGCATGGCCGATTTCATGGGTGAAGGTCTGGCGGCCGTACTCGTTTTCATGGATCTGGTTGTTGACGAAGGTGTGGTTCTTGGCGTTATACCAGGTTTGCCCGGCAACCGAAGGCGATGAATCCGGGTTATACGCAAAGGCATAGGAGCCGCGCGAGCTGTAGTCGAACAGGCCGAATTTGATGTTGGCAGCGGCGGTGTTGCTGGTTTCGGTGAAGGTGATGTTAGCCACGTCTGACCATGACTGCAGCGACAGTTTAGCCTGCTCGCGCTGTTCGGCGTTAAAGCTGCTGAAGCCGCTGATGCCCATGCTCGACATGTTGCCCGGCGCCTTTTCCCAGAAGCTGTAGGTCAGAGAGACCGGCGTGTCGGTCACGCCCTTGTCGTGCCAACTGCGATCGCCGCGCACCAGCTCCAGGCCGGCGTTTTCGAACGTTTTCGACGGATGAAGCACGGTAATGGTGTCGTCTTCATCGGGTTTATAAGCGCCCAACAGGGCTAATACGCCTTCGGCCTTAACGGAAGCATTGCTTGATGACATAACCTTATCTCCATATTCGTCAATTCAATCGGGGGGATGCCCCAACTGGCGGATTGCCTGAACGGCAGCGGCCCGGTGTTGAATCAATACGGGGATATCGGTAATGCGGTGGCGCCTTCCCTCGGCACTCTGAATGAGAACGATAATCCCTTAAGAGAAAAGAATAGACACATTTTCGTCGAGTACAGAATTTTCTCAGATAAAGTCCGACTATGCATTTGCGCCATACGAATGATTTTCAAGATAATCATCCGCATTATCACGATGAGCGGAAAAAACGCATAAAAAAACCGGGGCAATCCAACCCCGGTTATCCATAAGAAACTCTGGACTCAGACTAACCAACCGAGCAGCAGCGTCGCGCCAATGACCGTGGAAGCGCCGCCAATGCGCGTGGCGATTTGGGCGAATGGCATCAGCCCCATACGGTTCGACGCCGACAGGATCGCCACATCGCCGGTGCCGCCCAGGCCACTGTGACAACAGGTGACGATTGCCGCCTCCACCGGGAACATCTTCAGGTAAGGCGCAATCAGGAAACTGACCAGCCCCATCGACAGCACCACCGAGCCGCAGACCACCACATAACCGACCGAGAACACTGCCACCACGCTTTCCAGCGGCACGTACAGCATGCCCAGACCGATCATCAGCGGCCACACCAGCGCCGTGGAGACGAACTTGTAGAAACTGTGCGCGCCGGTTTCCATCGAGGCCGGGATCACCCGGCAGTACTTGCACAGCACCGCGAACAGGATCATCAGCACCGGGCCGGGAATATGCACGATGTGTTCGAACAGACCGCCGACGATAAAGAAGGCGCAGATCACCAGCAGCCCGCCGCCCATCAGTTGGAAATCGACGTTGCCGCTTTGCTCCTTGATGGCGAACATCGCGTTCTCCTGCGCCGAACGGATCAGCATGCCGTCGCCGCTCAGCGCCTTGCGCTGCATGCCGATACGCGCCAACACCCCGGCGGTCACGATGGCGAAGATGTTACCCAGCACCGCCGCCGGCGCCAGCTGCGCGACGTAGACGTCCGGCGTCGAGCCCAGGATCGCCGAATAGGCCAGCGACAGCGGTAAAATCCCCTCGCCGATGCCGCCACCGATGATTGGCACGATGATGAAGAAGAAGGTGTGATAGAAGGTAAAGCCGAACAGCTTGCCCACCAGCAGCCCGGTGATCACCGCCGTGATCGTACCCACCACCAGCGGCACGAACATGCGAATCATCCCCTGGATCAGGATCACCCGGTTCATGCCGAGAATGCTGCCGACCACCAGACTGGCGATGACGAAATAAAGCAGGTTGGCGTCTTTCATCAGCAGATGGACGGTGCCCATAACGTTGGGCTGGAAGACATTGAAATAGACCAGCACCGAAGGCACCATCAAACACAGAATGGCCGGCCCGCCGATATCGCGCAGCACGGGAATGCTTTTTCCCAACTGAGCCAGCGCAAAGCCCAGCGTCATTATCACTGCCAGGCCGCCGATCATATTTTTCGGCAGGAAGTTGGCATAGGCGGAAATCGCCACGATGGCGCAAATCGTGATAAACAACGCGATCGGTACCGCGCCGATATCTATTTGACGAAGTTGATTAATTAATCCTGAGGATTCGGACGATGCCGTATTTTTATCACAGGCCAGTTCTGCATTTATCTGTTTCATTATTCACCCTGCTGACAAGCGTACAGTACGGTTAGATTCACCTGGCGCAACATCCCGCCATTGCCAAGCAAAAACAAATGATTACGAAAAATCCTATTGTGGATTTCGCTTTTTCTAATAAGAAATAAAACAGTAGACAGCCCTGAAGATATGATAAAAAATAAAAATGCAAAACTAAATTACACCGACGGAATTCAATATTGTGACCCTCCGCCAAGGTTGGTTTTAATTAATTATCGTCAGCATTTTGTAATTAAAGTAAGCAGGTTTAAATTCGCTGCTATGCTATAGGAGGGCGAAAAATCCCCCTGTTTTATTAATAAAGAACCGGAAACGCAGTAGCTGAATCCGGTCAGCTTGATCCGAACCTTAATCCTGCGCGCGGCACCGCTCGGGAAAGAGGCATAATATGACTCATAAGGAAGTAGAATATGTCTTCACGCGCTGTTACCCCACAAACTCTCGCTCGCTACGGCATCCATCAGGCCGCCGATATCGTCTATAACCCCAGCTACGAATTGCTGTTCGCCGAAGAGACCCGCGCCGACCTGCCGCCGCTGGAACGCGGCACCCTCACCCAACTGGGTGCGGTCAACGTCGCGACCGGCGAATTTACCGGCCGTTCGCCGAAGGACAAATACATCGTGCGCGACACCACCACGCGCGACACCGTCTGGTGGTCCGACAACGGCACCGGCAAGAACGACAACCAGCCGCTGTCGCCGGAAGTCTGGCAGCATCTGAAGACGCTGGTGGGCAACCAGCTCTCCGGCAAGCGTCTGTTCGTGGTGGACGCGTTCTGCGGCGCCAACGCCGATACGCGCCTGAAGGTGCGCTTCATCACCGAGGTGGCCTGGCAGGCGCATTTCGTGAAAAACATGTTTATCCGCCCAAGCGACGCCGAGCTGGCGGACTTTGAGCCGGACTTCGTGGTAATGAACGGCGCCAAATGCACCAACCCGGACTGGCAGCAGCAAGGGCTGCACTCGGAAAACTTCGTCGCTTTCAACCTGACCGAGCGCATGCAGCTGATCGGCGGCACCTGGTACGGCGGCGAAATGAAAAAAGGCCTGTTCTCGATCATGAACTACCTGCTGCCGCTGAAGGGCATCGCCTCGATGCACTGCTCGGCCAACGTCGGCGAGCAAGGCGACGTGGCGGTGTTCTTCGGGCTGTCCGGCACCGGCAAAACCACCCTCTCCACCGATCCGAAACGCCAGCTTATCGGCGATGACGAGCACGGCTGGGACGACGACGGCGTGTTCAACTTCGAAGGCGGCTGCTACGCCAAGACCATCAAGCTGTCGCCGCAGGCGGAGCCGGAAATCTATCAGGCGATCCGCCGCGATGCGCTGCTGGAAAACGTCACCGTGCTGGCCGACGGCAGCATCGACTTCGACGATGCCAGCAAAACCGAGAACACCCGCGTCTCCTATCCGATTTATCACATCGAGAACATCGTCAAACCGGTGTCCAAAGCCGGCCATGCGCGCAAGATCATCTTCCTGACCGCCGACGCCTTCGGCGTACTGCCGCCGGTATCGCGCCTGACGCCTGAGCAAACCCAGTACCACTTCCTGTCCGGCTTCACCGCCAAGCTGGCCGGCACCGAGCGCGGCATCACCGCCCCGACGCCGACCTTCTCCGCCTGCTTCGGCGCCGCGTTCCTGACGCTGCACCCGACGCAGTACGCCGAAGTGCTGGTGAAACGCATGGAGGCCGCCGGCGCCCAGGCTTACCTGGTCAACACCGGCTGGAACGGCAGCGGCAAGCGTATCTCGATCAAAGATACGCGCGGCATCATCGACGCCATTTTGAATGGCGACATTGAACAGGCCGACACCTTCACGCTGCCGATCTTCGGGCTGGCAGTGCCGACAGCGCTGCCGGGCGTCGATCCGTCGATCCTCGATCCGCGCAAAACCTACGCCGACGAATCGCTGTGGCAGGAGAAAGCGCAGGATCTGGCGCAGCGCTTTATCGATAACTTCGCCAAATATACCGTCACCCCGGCGGGCGAAAAGCTGGTGAACGCTGGGCCGAAGCTGTAACGCAGACGTTTTGCATCCTGTTGTTCAAGGGCCGATTCGTCGGCCCTTTTTTGTATTCACGCTTCCGCCAGCAAACCCGGCATCACCAGCGCCACCGCCGCCGCGATGCGCTCGTCGATCGCGCTGCCCGGCGGCAACAGTCCCAGCGTCATCTGCCGTAGCGGTTCGGCGATGGTCATCGCCAACAGCAGGTCGCTGGTTTGCGCCCAGTCGCGCGCACGCAGCCAGCCGCACTGCTGCTGGCGCTGCAGCCAGTCCGCCACCGTAGCCCGGCCGCGCTGAATGCCGTTGCGCTGATAGCTGTCCAGCAGCGCCTCGCGCCCCGGAAACTCGCTTTGCAGCAGCCGAAACATCCCTACCGCCTCGGCGCTCAATACCTGCTGCGCGATGGCCTTCAGCCCCTTTTCCAACAGCGGCGCCACCGCCTCCCACCGCCCGGCATCCTGGGCGAAGGCCGGCTGAAACGCCTCGGTCCAGCCGCTCACCGCCTGCGCGACCAGTTCGTCGCGATTGGCCGCAAAGCGATACAGGGTTTTTTTAGCCACCCCGGCGCGTTTCGCCACCGCGTCCACCGTTGCTGCGGCATAGCCGCCGTCGAGCAGCAACGCCAGCGTCGCTTGCGCCAGCGCGGCGCGCAGCGCCGTTTCCGGCGTGGCCGGCCGGCCGCGAGCGCGCGGCGGTTCTTCATTCGGGTTCGCCATATTTATTCCTCACAAGCATTGACAGACTCAGCATACCGGCATAGTTTTATTTTGGAAACACAATTCGTTTCCAAAATAAAACAGGAACCCATTATGACACATCCTTCCCTGCTGGCGCCCTGGGGCGTTAACGATATCAACGAGTTGCTCAAGCCTGAACCACTGCGGCTGGAGATGGGGCTGAGCCGCAGCGCCGACGGCCTGCTTACCGTCGCGGTCCGTACCGATCTGCACGGCTGCAAGGGGCGCATGCTGGACTGGTGGTTCACCTTCTTTGAGAACACGCAGCACATCAACTGGTGGCACCCACACGATCACGTCGAACATCGCGGCTGGGACCGCCATTGGAAAAAAGGGGAAAGCTACGTCGGCGCCAGCATCGAAGCGGTCGAATGGCTGGCGGAGCTGCCGCCGGTCGCGGCGCGCCTCAAATTCCACGCCGCCGAGGACTTCTTCGCGCCGCAGCCGCTGCGCCAGGCGCGTGACGCGCAGGCGCTCTCCGCCGCCGTGTGCGCGCGCATCGGCTTCGGCGACCAGGTGGCGTTGGATGACAACGGCGATCCCTGCGACGGCGAGATGCTGCATCTGGCGCGCGATACGCCCTACGGGTGCGTACTGCGCAGCCGTTTTCTGTTGGGTAAAGCCTGCGCCAACGCCCACGACGAACTCTCGGACGACATCGGGTTTAACCTGATGCGCCACTGCTACAACGAGTTCAGCTATCTGGCACAGTTCCTGCCGTCGCTGTACTACGCCGAAAACGGCCGCGAGCCGGCGCCGTTACTCTGGTAAGCCACCGGCGGGCCTGTTATTTTTTCGCGATGCCGCTATAGTGATTTTCATCGCCATTCCCGCGTTTATGACGGAGAACTCATGGAAAATCCAGGCTATAGCGGCGGCTGCCTGTGCGGACATATTCGCTTTCAGGTGCACGGCCTGCCCGGTAACCCACACAGCTGTTCCTGCGAATTTTGCCGGCGCCACTCCGGTGCACCGACGCTCTGCTGGGTCGAATTTCCGCGTCAGGCCGTCGAGTGGAACGGCCCGGGCGGCATGCCCACGCTCTACCGCTCTTCCCCCTATTCCAGCCGCGCCTTTTGCCCGCGCTGCGGCAGCACGCTGGGGGCGATCGACGACGAGCCGACGGTGGCGTTGAGCACCGGCAGCTTCGATCGGGCCGATCTGCCGGAGCTGCGCCCGGTCTCGCACGCGTTCGCCGATGTTTGCCCCGAATGGTGGCATATCGACGGCATGCGCTGAGCGCCTCACAGTTCCCGCTGAAATCAATTGATTGTTTTGTCGTATAAATTTAGAACTGACGAACAATAATTCAAATGTATGGGAACGGGGATGAATCAACAGACTCTCGACGCGCGCCGGTCGCGTCAGGCGTTGCTGGCCGGCTCGGTTGGCAACTTTATCGAATGGTATGAGTTCGGGGTGTACGGGTTCCTGGCTACCGTCATCGCCGCCAATTTTTTCACGCTACAGGGAGAAAATGAAGTCACCAGCCTGATCCTCACCTACGCCGCCTTCGCGCTGGCGTTTTTCTGCCGGCCGATCGGCGCGGTGATCTTCGGCCGCATCGGCGATCTCATCGGCCGTCGCCCGACGCTGATTGCGGTTCTGTTGTTGATGACGCTGGCCACCGCACTGATCGGCGTCATGCCGACCTATGCCTCGATCGGCGTCGCCGCCCCGCTGCTGCTGACGCTGCTGCGCATGTTTCAGGGGCTGTTCGCCGGCGGCGAATTCGGCGGCGCCGTGTCGCTGATGACCGAGTTCGCCCCGAAGGGCAAGCGCGGGCTGTTCGGCGCCTGGCAGTCGCTGACCGTCGCGCTCGGCCTGTTGGCCGGCGCCGGATTGGTGGCGCTGTTGGCCGCGCTGCTCAGCGCGCAGCAGCTGCATGACTGGGGCTGGCGCATTCCGTTCCTGCTGGCGCTGCCGATGGGCGCCGTGGCGCTGTGGCTGCGGCTCAAGCTCGAAGAGACGCCCACGTTTACCCAGGCGCAACAGGCCGCGGAATACAGCGCCCCACCGCCGGAAGCGAGCTTGGGCGGCGTAGCGAAAACCATACTGATCGGCATCGGCCGCATGATGGGCTGGTCGGCCGCCGGCTATACCTTTCTGGTGGTGATGCCTTCCTATTTGCAAACCTCGCTGCACGCCACCTTCCAGCAGGCGCTGGTGGCGACGGTGCTGGCCAACGTCGGCTTCGCCCTGACCATTCTGCCGGCGGGCATCATCAGCGACAAACTGGGGCGTAAAACGGTGATGCTGACGGCGGTGGCGGCGGTGATCCTGTTCACCTTCCCGCTGCTGCACCTGTTGCAGGATGCGCAGAGTTCACTGTGGGTCAAAGGGCTGGCAGTGATGGTCGCCGGCGCCGTAGTCGGCCTGCTGGCCGGCCCCGGCCCGGCGATGCTGGCGGAGATGTTCCCGACCCGGGTGCGCTATACCGGTTTGGGGCTGGCTTACTCGCTGTCCAATGCGGTGTTTTCCGGCTCGGCCGGGCTGATTATCACCGGCCTCATCAAACAGACCGGTAATATCGACATTCCCGCCTACTACGTGGTCGCCACCTCGGTGGTCAGCCTGTTTGCGCTGATGACGCTGCGCCGCGACGATCATCTGCGCTCGCTTAACGAACGTTAATCCTGCGGGGGCACATCGCCCCCTTGCCAACTCGTGACCTCGATCACAAGGCACAAATGTTAACGTTAACTTTTGTGATTAACATCTCATGCGTGATATCTGGCCGCTTCATCCTTTCGCGAGTTAACGTTAACAATAGAGCTAACTTCACTCACCGGGGCCCTACCCATGAACCGCGAAACTAAAAAATATTACGTGCTGCTCAGCGGCCTGCTGTTCTTCTTTTTCTTCACCTGGTCTTCCAGCTTTTCGCTGATCTCGCTGTGGCTGAATCAGAAGATCGGCCTGAAAGGCGCCGAGACCGGCCTGATCTTCTCCGCTATCTCGTTGGTGGCGCTGTGCGCCCAGCCGCTGTACGGGTTTATTCAGGATAAACTTGGTCTGCGCAAACACCTGCTGCAGTTTCTCGGCGTGATGCTGCTGCTGACCGGCCCGTTCTTTATCTACGTTTACGCCCCGCTGCTGGCGAGCAGCCTGCCGCTCGGCGCTTTGGTCGGCGGGGTGTTCATCGGCGCGACCTTCTTCGCCGGTATCGGCGCGCTGGAATCTTATACCGAGCGAGTCAGCCGCATCAGCGGTTTCGAATTCGGCCGCGCCCGCATGTGGGGCTCGCTCGGCTGGGCCAGCGCCACCTTTGTGGCCGGTTTTATCTTCAATATCAATCCGAACATCAATTTCTGGCTGGCCTCCGCCGCCGCCGTGGTGTTCCTGGTGCTGCTCAGCCAGGTACGCGAGCTGAAGCCGAACGCCATGGCCGGCCTGGCGTTCGGCAAACCGGAAAACCTGCGGCTGCAGGACGCGCTGGCGCTGCTGCGCATGCCCGGCTTCTGGGCACTGGTGGTGTTTGTGCTGGGGATCAGCGTATACAACGTTTTCGATCAGCAATTTTCGGTCTACTTCGCTTCACAGTTCGCTTCTCGCGCACAGGGCAACGAGATGTACGGTTTTCTCAACTCGCTGCAGGTCTTCCTCGAGGCCGGCGGCATGTTCCTGGCGCCGCTGCTGGTGAACCGCATCGGCGCCAAACAGGGGCTGTTGCTGGCCGGTGGCGTGATGGCGCTGCGCATGTTCGGTTCCGGCTTAGTCAGCGGTGCCCTGATGATCTCCGCCATGAAACTGCTGCACGCCGTAGAATTGCCAATCCTGCTGATCGCTATCTTCAAATACATCGCGAGCCGCTTTGACAGCCGACTCTCCTCCACACTGTACCTGGTAGGCTTCCAGTTCATCACCCAGGTGATGGCCAGCTTCCTGTCGCCGCTGGCGGGCTACGGTTATGACCGCATCGGCTTTGCCGACACCTATCTGCTGATGGGCTGCGCGGTCGCCGCCACGACGCTTGTCTCCTGTTTCCTGCTGCGCGGCGAACGTTCCGCCAGCGTAGCCCCCTTTCAATCCGCCATTAAATCAAGTGAGTCTGTCCAATGAACACTGCCTTAGCTCAAGCCGACCATGCAGTCGAAGCCCTGCGTGCAGAGCGCCGAGACGATTACTACCCGCAGTTCCATCTCGCGCCGCCCGCCGGCTGGATCAACGATCCCAACGGCCTGATCTGTATTGACGGCGTCTATCATGCGTTCTTCCAACATCATCCCCATAGTGAGCACTGGGGGCCCATGCACTGGGGACATGCGACCAGCCGCGACCTGATACGCTGGCAGCACCAGCCCATCGCCCTGGCACCCGATGCGCCCTATGACAAAGACGGTTGCTTTTCCGGCTGCGCCGTAGATGACAACGGTGTGCTGACGCTGATTTACACCGGCCACGTGTGGCTGGGCGAACCCGGTGACGACAGCCAGGTGCGGGAAGTGCAATGTCTGGCCACCAGCGAAGACGGCATACGCTTCATCAAACACGGGCCAGTGCTGGCCCCGCCGGACGGCATTCAGCATTTTCGCGATCCGAAAGTCTGGTGCGAAAACGGCGAATGGTGGCTGGTGGTCGGCGCCAAAGAAAACGGCCTGGGCCAGGTGCGCCTGTACCGTTCTGCCGACCTGCGCGCCTGGCGCTTCGATCGGGTGCTGGCCGGCGCGCAAACGGCACATCAAGGGTATATGTGGGAATGCCCGGATTTCTTCCCGCTGGGGGAACAACACCTGTTGCTGTTCTCGCCGCAAGGGCTGGTGGCGCAGGGCTACCGCTACCGCAATCGCTTCCAGAGCGGCTATCTGCTTGGCCACTGGCGGCCTGATAGCGACTTTACGGTGACCCAGCCCTTCTGCGAGCTGGATGCCGGCCACGATTTCTATGCGCCGCAGACCTTCACCGCCGCCGACGGCCGTCGGCTGCTGTTTGCCTGGATGGATATGTGGGAATCACCGATGCCCAGCAAAGCGCACCGCTGGGCCGGCGCCCTCACGCTGCCGCGCGAACTGACGCTGGCCGCCGACGGCAGCGTCCGCATGAGCCCGGCGCGTGAACTGACGGCGCTGCGCCGAGAGTCACACACGTTTTTGGCGCAGACGCTGACCAATCAGCATCTGCCGCTGGCGAACGATATGCAGGAGCTCATCCTGACATTGAGACCGGCCGACAGCGACGCTGAGCGGTACGGGCTGGCCATTGGGAGTGCGGCGCGCCTGTTTGTCGACAATCAGGCGCACCGACTGGTGCTGGAGCGTTTTGATGAACACCCGGCGCTGTGCACATGCCGCAGCGTGCCGCTGCCGGGGGGTGACATCCTGTCGCTGCGGATCTTTATCGATCGCTCATCGCTGGAAATCTTCGTGAATCAGGGAGAGGCCTGCCTGACCAGCCGCTTCTATCCGACGGCGGGCGATCGCCGTCTCCGCCTGTTCGCCGAAGGCGGCCGGGCGCAGTTCGAGCCCATCACGGGATGGCAGTTGGCGAGCATCTGGGGGTAATGGGAATGAGCGCCGGGCGCGCAGCGGCGCGCCCGGTGTGGCTACAGCGAACCACGCTCCAACAGCGGGCAAGGCACTTTCACCGTATCACGCTGTTCCCGCCGCTCAATCACATGCAGCGCCGCAAGGCGGCCCAACTCGTAATGCGGCAGCTGCACCGTCGTCAATGCCGGCAGGAACAGCTCACCGGTGCCGACCATATTGTCGTAGCCCAGCACCGCCACCTGTTGCGGTATCCGCCATCCTTGCGCCAGCAATACCTGATACACCAGAAACGCTATCCGATCGTTTCCGCACACCACGACATCGCAATCGCGCCGTCCTGCAGAGAAATGCCGCTCCAGCAACGCGACGCAGTCGCGATAGCTTTGATCGCCGCCGCTCAGATCGAGATGATACTGCTGCAGCTGTTCAACATCGCGCCCCGCTTCGCGCCAGGCGCGTTCCAGACCGCGGCGGCGCAGGCCCGCCGCCAGCGTATCCGCCGGTAAATGAATGCACAATGGCGCGCGATAGCCTTTGGCGATCAGCGTGCGCGTGGCGTCATACTGCCCTTGCTCATCATCAGGAATGTAGCTGGCGATCGCATGCGCCGGGCTGACGCAGTTGGCCAGCACCAGCTTTTTGTCCAGCAGTTTGGTCGGTAGCGTCATCTCACGCAGCCCCATCGTGGTGAATATCACCCCATCCGGTCGATGCGCCAACAGCAGATCGACGGTCTGTTCGGCGTTGTCGTCGGCAAACAGGTTGACGACGAAGCTGTTCCAGCCGCGCTCACGCGCGGTTTTTTCAATCGACAGGATCATTTCCACCGAGAACGGCGTCGTGGCGGTGTCCAGCGCCAGCACGCCGAGCGTCTGCACGCGATTTCCGTCACCGCGAATACGCCGCGCCGACAGATCCGGCACGTAGTCTAACTGGTCGATCGCCTGTTTGACGCGGTGATAGGTTTCCGGCCGCAGCTTGCCGGGTTCATTGATGGCGCGGGACACCGTCATCAACGAGACTCCGGCAAGTTTTGCGACGTCTTTCAGCGAAGCCATGCGCCCTTCTTTATGATTAATGGGGAAAAGTGAATAATCCCATAACCGGGCGCAGGACTCTACTCTGCGTTAGCAGGCTGTGATGTTCGCCCACAGGATCGCGCCGTCGGCCGTCAGCGGCGCCACTTCGCCGCCCGCCGCCGTCCACCAGACACCCTCGCGCGCCCGCAGTTCGCCGCCCTCCGGCAGCGACCAAACGCCGCTCAGCACATACAGCACACCCGCCCGGTTGGGTGACAGGGTGACGGGCGCAGTGCTGCGCCGCACCTCGGCCGCCTGCCGGCCGCGGCGTGTCATGATGTTGAAATCCTGACTGGCGCCGCCCAGCAACGTCGCTTCCAGCGCCACGTCGCCGGAAAAGGCGAACGGCTCCCCGATACGCGCCAACTGATGGTCGATATGCCCGGCGCTGAACAGCCGCACGCCGTCGCCTTCCAGCAACGTTATCGAGCGATCGATGCCCGCAAAGGCGGAAAACGGCCCGTCCTGCGCGATGGTGGCGATACTGGCGCGCCAGTCGAAATCCGGCTCGCCCGGCGGCCAGCTGACGATTTCACGGGTTTCCCCACCGCCGTTGCGCCACGGGCTGACCGGCAGCGCGGCGAAGTTAAAACGGGTCAGGCTCATTATGCCTCCTGCTGAAAGGTTTTCAGCACCTGCAGGAACTCTGCGCTGCTCTGCTGTTGCAGCGCGTGCCGCCCCTGCTCGATCACCTGCCGGCCACCGACGAACACGTCGCGAATTTGCTCCTTGCCGCCGGCGAACAGCCAGCGATTGAGGATCGAGGCGTCCGGCGCCGCCACCAGATACGGATCGTCGCCGTCCAGCACCAGCCAGTCGGCGCGATAGCCGCTCTGCAGCCGACCGATCGGCGCGCCGCACGCCTGCGCGCCGCCCTGCAGCGCCTGCAGGTACAGCACATCGCCCACCGCCGACTGTTCCGGTGTCGTCAGGCGATTGCGACGCTGATCGCGCAGCCGCTGGCCGTATTCAAACCAGCGCAGCTCTTCCACCACGTTGAGCGAAACGTGGCTGTCGGAACCGATGCCCCAGCGCCCCTGCTGCTGCAGGTAAGCGTCGCCAGGGAAAATGCCGTCGCCGAGGTTGGCTTCAGTGGTCAGGCACAGGCCGGCCACCGCGCGGCTGCGCGCCAGCGCTTCCAGCTCATCGCGATCCAGATGGGTGGCGTGCACCAGACACCAGCGCTGATCTACCGGCAGGTGGTCATACAGCCAGGCCACCGGGCGCTGTCCGCTCCACGCCAGACAGTCGTTCACCTCTTTTTGCTGCTCGGCGATATGAATATGCACCGGCAAGGTGCGATCCGACGCGGCCAAAATCTGCTGCATCTGCCCCAGCTCCACCGCACGCAGCGAGTGGAAGCACAGCCCCTGGTTCTGCAACGGGCGATCCGCCAGTTGGCGAGCAATCACCTGCTGCTGTTGCAGATAGCTTTCGGTGTCCTGGATAAACCGTTTCTGCCCCGGCTGGGCCGGCTGGGCGCCAAAACCGGCGTAGCTGTACAGCACCGGCAGCATAGTCATGCCGATGCCGACCTGATGCGCGGCCTCGCTGAGGCGGCCGGTCATCTCACCGCGATCGGCGTAAGGCTTGCCGTCGGCGTCGTGATGCAGGTAGTGGAATTCGGCCACCTGGGTATATCCGCCCTTGAGCATTTCGATATACAGTTGACGGGCGACCACCTCCACCTGCTCCGGCGTCAGGCGCTGCACCAGCCGATACATCAGATCGCGCCAGGTCCAGAAGCTGTCCTGCGGGTTGCCCGCCACTTCCGCCAACCCGGCCATCGCGCGCTGAAAGGCGTGGGAGTGCAGGTTCGGCATGCCCGGCACCGCATCGCCGTGCAGCCGGGTGCAGCCTTGCGGTTCAGCGTTGGCGGTAACTTGAGTCAGATAACCTTGCGCATCGACGTCCAGCCGGACGTTATGCGCCCAGCCCTCAGGGAGCAAAGCGCGTGGGGAAAAATAAGCAGGCATGGCAGTATTCCACGGTTAATGTAACGGCGAATAAGGCGCGGCGATGGCGCGTCTTCAGGAATTTTTGGCGGTCGCCGGCAAGTTTCTGGCGCGACGGCCACTAGTTGTATATACATATACATACGCCGACATCAACAGTAAACTGGTGTTATTATTTTTTTATTTGACGAGGTTAACGTCGTGGCTGAACAACAGACCGTGTTACAACTGGCGGCTGCAATGAGCGATGCCCCCGCCCCGATCTACCAACGGGTCAAACAGGCGATCGTGAATCAAATCCGTGCGGGGCACTGGCAACCGCACCAGCGCGTGCCCTCCGAAAGTGAACTGGTGGCGGAACTGGGCGTCAGCCGCATGACCATCAACCGCGCGTTGCGCGAGCTGACCAGCGAAGGTTTTCTGATCCGCATGCAAGGCGTCGGCACCTTCGTCGCCGAAGCCAAGGCGCACACCGCGCTGCTGGAAGTGCACAACATCGCCGATGAGATCGCCGCGCGCGGTCATCGCCACAGCAGCAAGATCCTCGAGCTGAAGGCCCGCCCGGCCAGCGAGGAAGAGGCGACGGCGCTGGGCATTCAACCCGGCCAACGGCTGTTCTACTCGCAGATCGTGCATTACGAAAATGACGTGCCGGTGCAGGTGGAAGACCGCTGCGTCAACCCGCTGGTGGCGCCGGATTACCTGAAGCAGGATTTCGACCGCGTCACGCCTTACACCTATCTGACGCAGGCCGCGCCGCTGACCGCCGGCGAACACATCGTCGAAGCGGTGATCCCCACCCGGCGCGAAAGCGAGCTGCTGCAGCTGGAAGACCACGAACCCGGCCTGCTGATCCACCGCCGCACCTGGTCCGGCAAAACCGTGGTGACCTCGGCCCGGCTGCTGTACCCCGGCAGCCGTTATCAACTGTTCGGCCGCTTCACCAGCGAAGTCTGATCCCCGGCGGGCGCGCCCTGCGCCCGCATCTCCGCTGTCGATCACATCCTGATAACAAAATCTCTCCCGCCTCTTGTGACATCCCGGTGAATGCGTTAGGTTGTTTTTAATTGTATATACAACCATGTGGGAGCTGCGGCTCCGGCGGAGGAAAGCAATGACGTCTGAGATTCACTGTGACAGCCTGTGGCACGGCGCCGATATCGTCACCATGCGCGACGGCAACTATCACACCCTGACCGACGGCGCGATCGCCGTACGCGACGGCAAGATCGTCTGGATTGGCGAACATGCGGCGCTGCCGCCCGGCCTGATCGCGGACGAAACGGTGAAATTCGATGGCGGCATCATTACCCCCGGCTTTGTTGATTGCCACACGCACCTGGTGTTCGGCGGCAACCGCAGCGGCGAGTTCGAACAGCGACTGAACGGCGTGAGCTATGCCGACATCGCCGCGCAGGGCGGCGGCATTATCTCCACCGTGAAAGCCACCCGCGAGGCCGACGAAGCGCTACTGCTGGAGCAGGCGCTGTTCCGCCTGCGTCCGCTGCTGGCGGAAGGCGTCACCTGCGTGGAGATCAAATCCGGCTATGGCCTCAGCCCGGAAAGCGAGCTGAAAATGCTGCGGGTGGCGCGCAAGTTGGGCGAGCTGCTGCCGGTCGAGGTGAAAACCACCTGTCTGGCGGCCCATGCGCTGCCGCCGGAATACGCCAACCGCGCCGACGACTACATCAATCTGGTCTGCGATACCATCATCCGCCAGGCCGCCGCCGCCGGCCTGGCGGATGCGGTTGACGCCTTCTGCGAACACCTGGCGTTCTCACCGGCGCAGGTGGAGCGAGTCTTCGCCGCCGCCGAAGCCGCCGGTTTGCCGGTCAAACTGCACGCCGAGCAACTCTCCGCCCTCGGCGGCAGCACGCTGGCGGCGCGCCATCACGCGCTCTCCGCCGACCATCTCGAATACGCCACCGAGCAAGATGCCCGCGCCATGGGCGACGCCGGCACCGTGGCGGTGCTGCTGCCGGGCGCCTACTACCTGCTGCGCGAAACCCAATGCCCGCCGGTAGAGCTGTTCCGCAAGCACCACGTGGCGATGGCGATCGCCAGCGACGCCAACCCTGGCACGTCGCCGGCGCTGTCGCTGCGTCTGATGATCAACATGGCCTGCACGCTGTTCCGCCTGACGCCGGAAGAAGCGCTGGCGGGCGTTACCACCCACGCCGCCAAAGCGCTGGGGCTGCAACACAGCCACGGCACGCTGGAAACCGGCAAGGTGGCGGACTTTGTTCACTGGCCGCTGTCGCGGCCGGCGGAACTGGCTTATTGGTTGGGCGGCCAGCTGCCCTGTACGGTGATTTTCCGAGGAGAAGTACGTCAATGACCATTCGCGATCCTTTTAGCTTCCAGACCGGCAGCCTGCCGCTGCTGATCAGCATCCCACACGCCGGCACGCAACTGATGCCGGCGGTCGAGGCCGGGCTGACCGACGATGCCCGCCCGCTGCCCGATACCGACTGGCACATTCCACAGCTGTACGACTTCGCCCGGGCGATGGGCGCCAGCGTACTGGTCGGCAACTATTCGCGCTTCGTCATCGACCTGAATCGCCCGGCGGACGACAAGCCGCTGTACACCACCGCCACCACCGGTCTGTATCCCGATGTGCTGTTCGACGGCCGCCCAAGCTTCCTGCCGGGCAAAGCGCCGACGGACGAAGAACGCGCCGGCTATCTGCAGCAAATTTGGCAACCTTATCATCAGCAGCTGCAGGACGAGTTGGCACGCCTCAAAGCGCGGCACGGCTATGCGCTGCTGTTCGACGCGCACTCCATCGCCTCGGTGATCCCGCGGCTGTTCGACGGCAAACTGCCGGATCTCAACCTCGGCACCAACGGCGGTGAAAGCTGCGCCCAGGCGCTGAGCGATCGGCTGGTCGCCTGCTGCGAGCAGCAACAGCAGTACACCCACGTGCTGAACGGCCGCTTCAAGGGCGGTTACATCACCCGCGCCTACGGCCAACCGCAGCAGCAACAGCATGCGATCCAGCTCGAGCTGGCGCAGGTCAACTACATGTCCGAACAGTATCCTTTCGCGTTCGAACCGCAGCGCGCCGCCTCGCTGCAGCGCCTGCTCAAGCAGATGATTGAAGGCCTGTTGGACAGCGCCGCCAGACTGAACTGATCCCCTTTACAGGCGCCGCCGGGCGCCTGTTCCTCTCCCTGTCCTTAACCGTAACGTCAGCCGCAATCTGCGCGCTATATCAAAGTTTCGCGTGATTCCCTACTGACTGGTCTAAACAGCGCACAAAACAGCGGCCGACGAAAAACGCGCTGCGCCACAATCAGCCGAAAAGCCCGCGCTCATCGTCAGCGCCGGGCGGCGTGTGGCCGAGCTGGCCCGTTTCGAACCATCACTCTGGAGGCCCTATGTCTGTAACACCGTTAAACTGGCGCGCTGCCGGCGCCCTCGCCGAACAATTGCTGGCCGGCTGGCAACGGCGTGGCGAACCCGGCGGCGCCATCACCCTGTTTGACGCCGAACAACTCCGCGCCACCGCCAGTGCCGGCTTGGCCGATCTGGCGCAGAATACCCCCTTCACCGCCGACAGCGTGGTGCGCTACGCCTCAGTGACCAAGCACATCTTCGCCGCGTTGGCGCTGAACGCCACCGATCGCGCCATTCGACTCGAACAACGCCTGGGCGAACTGCTGCCCGCCCTGCAGCCCGCGTTGGCGGACGTTACCGTCAGCCAGGCGCTGGACATGACCGGCGGTCTGCCTGACGTGCGCGAGACGCTCGGTCTGCTGGGCATATCGCTGCATGCCGTCAGCGAGGCGCAGCCGGTGATGCAGTTTGTCGAGGGGCTGGAAAGATTGAACTATGAAGCCGGCAGCGAGATCGCCTACAGCAATACCGGCTATCGGCTGCTGGAGGCCGCGCTGCGCAGCAAAGGGTATGATTTCGACCAACTGGTGCAACAGCACATCGCCCGGCCACTGCAGGTGCAGATGCAAGCGCCGGAAAGCTGGTTCGACGTGGTGCCAGGGTTGGTGCCGGGTTACTGGCGTGCGGCGCGGGGCTGGCAACACGCCAGCGCCGGTCTGCACCTTTCCGCCTCCGGCAGCCTGACCGGCAGCCTCAACGCCCTCACCCGCTGGCTGCAAACGCTGCTGGCCGACCAGGGCCCCGGCCAGGGCGTGCTGGCGCAACTCGGCGCACCGCGCCGCCTCAATCAGGGTCAGCTCAGCGCCTATGGACTGGGGCTGGCGCAGACGCCGCTAGGCCGCCGCCGCTTGCTCGGCCACGGTGGTTCCCACGCCGGTTACAAAACCTATTTCCTGCTGGCGCCCGATCGCCAGGTCGGCGTTGCGCTGGTGGCCAACCGCGAAGACTGCGACAGTTTCGGGATGGCTTTGCAGGTGATGGCAGCGCTGCTGGGCGAACCTTTGCCGCAGCGCAGCACGGCGATCCCCGACGGTCTCTACGCCACGCTGGCGGAGCCGCACTGGCTGGAGGTCAAAGACGGCAACCTGGCCTATCTGGGCAGCGATGAACCGCTGTATCAGGGCGAAGACGGCTACGCGGTGTCGCTGTCCGCCCATATGCCAATCAAATTGAAGTGGACCGGCGAAGCGGTCGAGGGCGAAGTCGGGCATGTGGCGCGC
The DNA here is from genome assembly GCF_030053255.1 of Serratia sp. PF-27. Taxonomy (NCBI): domain Bacteria; kingdom Pseudomonadati; phylum Pseudomonadota; class Gammaproteobacteria; order Enterobacterales; family Yersiniaceae; genus Serratia; species Serratia sp. PF-27. The sequence continues at coordinate 41,752 of NZ_JASGBT010000015.1, read as the reverse complement.
CGTTTCCTGCCGGTCACGGCCAACGGCGACTGCCTGAAGCATGTGCAGGGGTTGTGGTATCACCCGCACTATCGCACCGCCTTTGAAATTCGCGGCAATCGGGTGCATATTGGCGTCGGCCCAGCGGCGCAGACCGGCACGCTCAGCCCGCTCGGCCAGGGCCGCATGCTGGTGGAGTGCCAGGACGGCCCATGGTTGAAACGCTTTTGCCTCTATTTCCGCGGTTACAACGTGGATCTCATCGCCAACCGCAGCCGGATGCTGACCTTCCGCCGCAGCACCGTCGGCCGCGACTGACGCTCAGCGTGCGCTGCCGGTTCTGACCGCCAGCAGCGCATCCGCCAGCCGCCGCTTGTCGGCGGCGCTGAGATTCACCTGATCCACAGACGCCATAAACGCCGCCCGATCCGCTTCGCCGAGCGGGCCGGTACGCAGTCGCTCCGCCAGCCGTTGCAATATCTGGCTGCTCAGCTGCGCGATCTGTGGGCGCACCTGCGCCAACGGGCGTGGCTGCCAGCCGGGCTCCGGGCTCGCCAGCCAGTCGGCGCGATAGCGGTACTGAATCGCCTTGGCGGCGTCCATCTGCGCGGCGATAAAAGGCCGCACCGACGCCGGCTCCAGCCCCAAACGCCCCGCCTCCGCCTGCGCGCTGGCCAACACCTTCGCCTCCTGCGCCAGGTCTTCGATCGGCAAATGCTGCTGCGCCTTGTAACCGGCAACGTCTTTCATCAACGACAGCCGTTGGTTCACCAGTTCGCCGATGGCGGCAGCGCCGTCTGCCAACGCTGGAAAACTGGTCAAACAGCAGGCTATCAATAACGCCCTGAACATGGCGCCTCCCTTATGATGCAGTGAAAAGGTCAGGCGCCAAGTTCACCACGTCAGCCCTGCGCCGGCAAATAAAAAAGGCCCCGCCGCAGCGAGGCCCGATGAGACCCAACCGGCGTTAGTCGAACACGCCGTTGATGACGGAGGCCACAATCGCGGTGCTGAGTGCGACCAGCACCAGATCGTCGCCGGCGATACGCCACTCATAACCCGGGTACTGCGGCAACTCACGCAGCATCGAGTAAGGCACCACTTTTTTGGCGATGCCCGGCGGCAGCGGTTTACCGCGAGCCAGATTCTTGGCGATGCCCGGCGGCAGCGAACGGTAGCCGGTCAGGCCATAGTTATGCGCCAGCGAACGGGCGCGATCGCGCGAGAGGTTGACGGTGATCAGATTGTCGTCGTTGCGATAAACGCCGCTATCATAAGGGTCTTTATTGCCTTTGTTACCGTGATTGCCGTTATTACCATGGTTACCGCTGTTACCATGGCCATTACCGTTGCCGCCCTTATCAGCCAGAGCCGGAGCGGATGACAACCCCAGCGACGCGATCAGCGCCAACACCGTGAGGGTCGTACGACGTTTGCTCATGTTGTGTATTCCTGCGTGGGTGACGCTATTGACTATAGCGGGCCTTTCCCGGACGAAGTATAAGGAAAACTCCGAGATGATGGCGCGCGTGACGGCAGACGCGCCAAAATCTTGTTTTAACGCAAAACACCTCGAAAATGCCGATACTTACCTCAGATTTTTCTTGAAGAAAAATAAGCCTTGCGCTAGCGTGGGAAGGTAACAAAAAAGAGTTAGCGTGCTCTTTTTCGTCGCACCTCAAATCTTATTCTTATCATCCATAATGATAATAGCGAACACTTCCCGCCTCTCCGTGCGGGATTCTTTTTCCCGCCGAAGTCGCCCTAACCGGGTGCTTTATGTTGAGATTTAGTTGCCGATAATTTACATTCGCTGTCTGAGAAACCTCAACCTCCCGCGGTGGCCAGGCTGGCAACGGGTGGGCGTTCAGGAGCAAAAGACGTGCAAATGACCCTCATGGAATACATCACTCGACACTTTAACGGCGATCTTCATCGTTACGCGCAGTCGGAAGGCGTCAGCCGTGAACAAATCATTAGTTGGATAAATAATGAATGTCACGTGATCAAAGGCAGGCTGTTTATGCCGGTGAAGCATCTCCCGGTCGAACAAGCCCAGTGATGACGAAAAAAAACCCCGCCAGGCGGGGTTTTCTGTTTCTGATAGCACGGAAAATCAGAAGTTATAGCCGACCACGAGGTAATAACCCCAACCGGTAGACTTGATCGGGCCCTGTGGCAGGTTGATATCCGCGCCATCCTGCCACTGGCCGCCGTTATGGAAATAACGCGCCACGAAAGAATAGTGCCAGTGATCGTAGTTCAGCGCCAAAATGTGGCTGGAGGCGATCGAGTTGCCAGTGCGCAGCTGTTTGCCGTTGATCGCGTTACCACTGTCCTTGCCCAGATCGGAACCAAAGTCGAAGTTGGTGAAGCCAATGTAGCTCAGGTTGCCGCCCCACACCTGGGTCAGCGGCACGAAGTATTTCACCTTGAAGCGGTAACCGTCCCAGCTGTTCTCGTTGGCAGCCTGGTAGTTTTCCCACTGGTATTTGGCATAGATGTTCATCGACAGGCTCATCGGCAGGCCGGTGTCGATATCGGTGCCCAGACCCATGTACCAGGTGTTTTGACGACCGTCGGCGTTGTGGCCCAGGTCATAGATGTAGTTGTTGGCGAAGTACCACTCTTTGAACGGACCGAAGCTCAGATCGGTGCCGGTCAGCTTGTCGATGGAGAAGCGCGGTTCAATCTCCATAAACAGCGGGGAGCCTTTGTCCCAGATGCCGCGATCCGGGGTATTGCCCACGCCGAAGAACTTCGGCACGTCAACGTAACCGTAGAAGTCGAACCAGTCTTTCTTGGCGAAGGCTTCGTATTCGAGATACACGTCGTTATTCAGCTGCGGTCCGAAACGGGTGTGGTAGCTGCCCACCACGTTAACGCTCTGGTGCCACCAGTCGGAGACATATTGACTGTCTTTGCTATCAGCCATTGATGATGCACTGTAAGACGCTGCGAGCAGTACACCTGCTGCGAGAGCTATTTTTTTCATTTTATTACCACATGCTTAAAGGGCCATTTCCTGCCCGTTTAGAAAAGATGACAATGAGTCTGCCGACACCTGGCGTTGTCTTCACACAGAAACTCGGATGACGCGCGCATTATAGAAACCACTGACTGTAAGAATCTGTGATCCAGTTACGCATTTCGCGAATAGGTAATCGATTGCGTTCACATTTGTCAAATTATGTTTCATTCAAATTCACATTCGCTGTGATTTTTGTCATGCACATCGATTTTTAGCGCAGTTTTTGAGCCAACTGTCATCAACCGGCAATGAAGAGGAGTACGGCATTCAAGCGGGAAATGCCGGCGAAAACTCGCCGGCGAGAGAGAAGCGGCAGCCGATCACGCTGGCCACATCGAACGACGAATGAGGCTGCAAAAATTACCGCGAACAAAGCTCGGTTCCTTATCCGCCAGCACGTCCGCTTTGACGTTGCCGAAGGTGCTGTCCGGCTTATGTCGAATCCCGTCGTAAAACGCCTGAATAATCGCGTCCTTGAAGTTTGCCCCGCGGGGATGCAGCTCCACTACCTGCTCTCGCAGCGCCGCGTCATAGCCCTGGTAATTGATCCCTAACACATCCATCTCTACTCCCGCGGTCACCAGCGCAATCAGCGGGTGCATGTATTCCGGGATCCCCGGCGTGGTGTGTAACGCGATCGCCGTCCATACCCGATCGATATCCTGACGGCTGACCCCGTGCCCGCGTAAAAACTCGGCCGCCGCATCGGCGCCATCCACTTCGAAACGTTTGTCGCAGCTGCAGTGATCGTGCGTCAGTCCCATATCGTGAAACAGGCAGCCGACGTACAGCAGTTCAGGATCGTAAACCAGCTTGCGCTGCTGCCCCGCCAGCGCCGCCCAGTAATACACCCGGCTGGAGTGGTGAAACAGCAGATCTGATTCGGTGTCGCGCACTAACTCGGTCGCCTGACGCGCCATCGCGCTATCCGGCACGCTGATGCCGTTGATGGTTAAACTCATAACTTGATTCTCCCGTTGTCTGGAACCCGGTTAGATTAGGCGTTACACTGAATGTCCTCAATTGCCATTAATCAACGATTAGGGACATCCCCCATCCATCGGGATATCGCATGCCATGAGTAAAACCATCGCTATTCTCGCCGTGCCACAGGTGCAGCTGCTGGACGTTTCCGGTCCGCTGGATGTTTTCGCCGAGGCCAATCTGCAAGCCGGCTATGCCGCCTATCATCTGCAGGTAGTCGGAAAGACGCTGGCGCCGATCGTGTCCTCATCCGGCGTCAAACTCGTGCCGGATCTCGCCATCACCCAATGGCGTGAACAGGCGATCGACACGTTGCTCATCGCCGGTGCACCGGGTATCGCCGACGGCGAAAGCGAAACACGCACGCTGGACTGGCTACGCAGAGTGGTACCCCGCACTCGCCGCTACGGCTCGGTGTGCAGCGGCGCTTTTCTGCTGGCGGAGGCCGGCCTGTTGGATGGGCGGCAAATCACCACCCACTGGGCGGTAGCCGATCAATTGTGTCGCCGCTATCCTCAGGTCACGGTGGATAAAGACGCCATTTATGTGCGTGACGGGCGCCTGCAGACTGCCGCTGGCGTGACCTCAGGGCTGGATCTGGCGCTGATAATGGTGGAAGACGATTTAGGGCGTGAGATCGCGCAGCGGGTCGCGGCCCAGCTGGTGATGTTTTTCCGCCGTCCCGGCGGGCAGATGCAATTCAGCTATCGGGAACAGGCGACCCTGGCCGGGCGCTCAATGCTGCAGGAAGTGCAACGCTGGGCGATAGACAATATCGGGTTACCGCACAACGTAGCCAGCCTGGCGGAACGCGCCGGCGTCACCCCGCGGCATTTCAGCAGGCTGTTCGGCAACGAGGTCGGCACCTCTCCCGCTAAATGGCTCGAGGAAGCCCGCATCGCCGAAGCGCGCAGGTTATTGGAACTCGGCGTATTGGCGCCAAAACAGGTGGCGGCGCATTGCGGTTTTTCCAGTGCAGAGCTGATGCGGCGGGCATTTATCCGCCGGCTGGGGGTAACGCCGGCGGACTATCGAAAAATGTTTCTCGGTAAACAACTGCGGCGCGAAAGCTGAGATCAGTTTACCGCCGGCACCGCCTTGGCGATGTTTTCCTGGCGGAACGCCACCTCTTCGCCGTTTTTCACCTCCCAGTTGGCAACCGGAATGTCGGTCTTGGGCGCCGCCGCGACGACCGAACCGTAAATCAGCTTGTCGTCGCGGCGCAAAATATAAACGTCGAGCTGATATTCGTGCCGCAGATTCGCCGTGGTCAGGCGCACGGTATCGCCGCGCTCATAATGATGCACGTCGATTTCAGGCTGTTGAATAAATTGAATGTCGCTTCTCATCGTCGTCGTTCCTTCAGGCAACATGGCTAGTTAAATTCTAGTTCAACATTGCGCCGACGGCGGATAATTTCCGTTAATTTCCGCGAGTTGCCCGCCAACAGATCAGCGAGCCAAGCGTGACCATCGCTACGCCCTGCCAGAAATTGGCGGTCAGCGAGGTGTGCAACACCAGCGCGGCGAACACCGCCGACAGTACCGGGGTAAAATAAGAGACGGTGGCCAGCAGCGTCATGTTACCGTGCAGAATGCCAACGTTCCAGGCGGCATACCCTGCTCCCATCGCCACCCCGGCGCACAGCAGCGTTACGGTCACGCCGAGGCTGAACTGCATGCCGCTTTCCGCGCTGAAAGCATACTTCAGCCACAGCGCCAGCGCGGTCAGCACGATGAACAGCACTACGCCGTTGCTGCCTTGGGCAATCTTCTTGGTCAGGTTGCAATACAGCGCCCAGATCACCGCGCCGCTGAACGCCAGCGTATAGCTGAGCGGATTGCTGCGCACGTTGGCCAGCATCTGCGCCGGTGACCAGCCGCCCTCGCCGCTCATGATCCAGCCGATGCCGAACAGCGACAGCAGCAGCCCCGGCAGCAGCCACCATTTCGCCTTTTGGCCGTTGAGCGCCAGCGCCATCAGCACGGTGAAACAGGGCCACAGGTAGTTGATCATGCCCACTTCTATCGCCTGCAGGCGGGTATTGGCGTAGCCGAGCGACAGCGACAGGCAGATCTCGTAGCTGACGAACAGCAGGCTGCCGACGATGAGATAAGGTCGCGGAAAGCTGCGCCATTTCGGCACGCCGAGCGCCACCAGCAAAAACACCGCGCTGACGCTGTAGATCATCGCCGCGCCGCCGATCGGCCCCAGCCCTTCGCTGACGCTGCGAATAAGGCCAACCACGCTGCTCCACAGCACAATGGCCAACAAACCGAACAGCGTGGCGCGGGTACGCGAGGGCAAAGCGGGCATAAGACAGGTCCAATGGGTTATTTTTTATCAGGTTTTTCACTCTACTGCCGCACGTGCCAAAAAGAAAGGCGGGATACTCCCGCCTGTGAATTTATTGCTGCGGTTGCCGCTCCAACTGCGGCGGCGGCTGGCGAAAGCGTCGAGTCAGCCAGGCCAAATAGCCGAAGCCCAGTGTCGCCCAGATCAGCCCCATGGTCAGCGAGCTTTTCTCCAGGTTCAGCCACAGCACCCCCACCGTCAGCGCCCCCACCAACGGCAGGAACAGGAAGTTGAAGCGATCCTTCCAGCTTTTGTTGCGCCCTTCGCGAATGAAGAAGTGGCTGATCACCGACAGGTTAACGAAGGTAAAGGCTACCAGCGCACCAAAGTTGATCAGCGCCGTGGCGGTCACCAGATCGAACGACAGCGCTGACAGCGCCACCAGCCCGACCATCAGTACGTTCAGCGCCGGGGTGCGCCATTTGGGGTGGATATAGCCGAAGAATTTCTCCGGGAACACGTTGTCACGCCCCATCACGTACAGCAGGCGCGATACGCTGGCGTGCGACGCCAGGCCGGAGGCCAGCGTGTTGATGAAGGTCACGCACAGGAAGATCGACTGGAACAGCTTGCCGCCGACGTACAGCGCGATCTCCGGCAGCGCGGCGTCGGGCTGGTGAAAGCGTTGAATGGACGGGAAAAACAGCTGAATGAAGAACGACACGCTGATAAAGATCACCCCGCCGTACAGCGCGGTCAGGAAGATGGCGCGCGGGATCACCTTGGCGGCGTCGGGCGTCTCTTCACACAGCGTGGTGACCGCGTCAAAACCGAGGAACGAGAAGCACAGGATAGTCGCGCCGGTAATGATCGGCAGCAGATGCGCATTCTCGCTGAGGAACGGCCGCAGGCTCCACACCGTGCCCATCCCCTCGCCGTTGTGCAGGCCGCGCACCACCAGATAGATGAACACCAGAATGATCGCCACCTGCGCCAGTACGAACAGGGTATTGAAGTTGGCCACCAGATTGACGCTTTTCAGGTTGATGGCGGTAATCAGGATCACGAAGCCCACCACCCACACCCAGGGCGGCACCTCCGGGAACAGCGCGGTCAGGTAAATCTTCGCCAGCAGCGTATTGATCATCGGCAGGAACAGATAATCAAGCAGCGATGACCACCCCACCAGAAAACCGACGTGCGGGTTGATCGCCTTCTGCGCATAGGTATAAGCAGAGCCGGCGGTGGGAAACTGGCGCACCAGTTTGCCATAGCTGATGGCGGTGAACAGCACGCCGGCCAGCGCCAGCAGATAGGAGGTCGGCACATGGCCGTCGGTGAGGCCGGAGACGATCCCGAAGGTGTCAAACACCGTCATCGGCGTCAGATAGGCCAGGCCCATCATCACCACCTGCCACAGCTTGAGGGATTTGCGCAGCTGCGGTTTGCCCGCCGGGCCGCCGTCGATGGCTTTAATCGTCATGGCATTTCCCCTCTTGGTCCTCTGCTGTCAACCGTGCAACGTCATTCAGAGAGGCCGCAGGGAAACTGCTGCTCAGGCGGCGGTAAAAACGGGTTGGTATCGCTGTCGGGCGGCCGGCGACCGGCCCGTAGGCACTGCGGCACAGACAAACGTCTGCGCAGGGGGCTGACTGAGTCATGGTTATTTCCTCGTCGGCGTCCTGTACGCCGTGATAGAAGAAATTCTGTACCGCAGCGCGCAGCCTCGCCGGCCACAGGAGAGCCGATGAAATGCGCCGGACGCGCGCGGTAGTCGCAGGGTGAGCGGGATCAGGCGTTTTTCAACATCCACTCGATTTCGGTTTCGGTGATCAGGCGCTCGAACTGCACCAGCTCATCAGTTTTGCAGGCCAGATAGACGTGGCTGAAGCGTTCGCCCAACAATGCATTGAGCACCGGCTGATGTTCGAACTCGTACAGCGCGTCGCTCTGGCGGATCGGGAACGGTAGCCCGTCCTGCTCCAGACCGTTGCCGGTCACCGGCTCAGGCAGCGGCAATGCGGTTTCCAGGCCATAAACGATGCCGGCCAGAATGGTCGCCATCACCAGATAAGGATTGGCGTCGGCGCCCGCCACGCGATACTCCACGCGGTGGTTGTCGCGATCGCCGCAGGGAATGCGCAGCGCCACGGTGCGGTTGTTATGCCCCCAGGAAGCCTGGGTCGGCACATACATGCCAGGCTGGAAGCGGCGGTAGGCGTTGACGTTCGGCGCCAGCAGCGCCATCGAAGACGGCATCAGGGCGATCATGCCCGCCAGCGCCTGTTTCAGCAGCGCCGAATCTTCGCCGTCATCGTCGGCGAACACGTTGTTGCCCTGCGCGTTCAGCATGCTGATGTGCACGTGCATGCCGCTGCCGGCGTGCTCCTCATACGGTTTGGCCATAAAAGTCGCCTGCATATTGTGGTTCTCGGCCACCATGCGCACCAGCCGCTTCAGCGCCAGCGCGTGATCGCAGGCCTGCAGCACATCATCAGTATGATGCAGGTTGACCTCGAACTGCCCCGGCGACGCCTCCGCCACCGCGCCGTCCGCCGGAATGCCCTGCAAACGCGCCAGTTCGTCGATCTCGCTCAGCACATCGGCGAAATGGTTCAGGTTATCGACGGAGTACACCTGGCTTTGGGTGTTGCGTTCTTGCGTGCCCGGCGCGCACGGCGGCTGCAGATAGCCTTCCGCGTCACGTTGACGATCGATGAGATAGAACTCCAACTCTACCGCTACCACGGGGGAAAGCCCGCGCTGACGCAAACGCTGCCACACTCGGTTCAGCACATTGCGCGGTTCAACGTCAAAGGGAGTGCCATCTTCATCCAACATGGTGAGCAGCACCTGCGCAATATATTGCGGGTCCGCCGCCGACGGCGTCAGCGTGCCCGGTACCGGCACGCACACGTGATCCGGCTCGCCCAACTCCTGCCCCAACCCGGCCTCTTCCACCACGTTGCCGAGAATATCCATCGCAAATACCGACGCCGGGAAGTAACAGCCCTTCTCCAGTTTGTTCAGGCCGCCGACCGGGATGCGTTTGCCGCGGAAGCTGCCGTTCAGGTCGGTCAACAGTACGTCGACATGTTGGGTTAACGGATAACGTTCCAGATACTTCTTCACTTCGCGCTGGAACGCGCTACTTCGTCTCTCTTCACTGTGCTGAACAAAGTTTTCCACTTCTACGATGTTGGTCTGCATGGTTCACCCGCCGTTTGTGTTTTGCTGTCGTCGATGTTTATTGACCGTATTGTTCAATATAATGCCCACAAATGAAACGTAGATGAAACAAATTTGTTTTGCAAGTGTTACTTTTGGTTTGAATATTGCCCAATCGACTGCTAGATTTATAGAATATTGAACGAAATCGGCGGTGGAGAAGCTTATCGTTCATAATTTCGAACGTACCAAGGGGATAGCATGGACAATATATTTAACAGACCAGTCATTGGCGTCGTCATGTGCAGGTATAGGTTAAACGGGCACCTCACACAGACCTTGCAAGAAAAGTACCTGAATGCCGTTATCACCGCCGGCGGCTTGCCGATCGCCCTGCCGCACGCGCTGGCGGAGCCGGAAATGCTGGCGGAACTGCTGCCGCGCCTCGACGGCATTTTGCTGCCGGGCAGCCCCAGTAATGTGCAGCCGCACCTTTATGGTGAAAACGGCGATGAGCCTGACGCCGATCCTGGCCGAGACGCGTTGAGCCTGGCGCTGATCCGCCAGGCATTCGACAGGCGCATTCCCCTTTTCGCCATTTGCCGCGGCATGCAGGAAATGGTGGTCGCCACTCAAGGCACCCTGCATCGCCGCCTGTACGAACTGCCCGAGCTGCTGGAGCATCGTGAAGATCACGATCTGCCGCTGGAACAGCAATACGCCCCCGCCCACGAAGTCATCGTTCAGGAAGGGGGGCTGCTTTCACAACTGATACCGGATTGCAACAGATTCTGGGTGAACTCGCTGCACGGCCAGGGTGCCAAAACCCTGGGCGCGAGCGTTCGCATCGAGGCGCACGCCGCTGACGGGCTGGTGGAGGCGATCAGCGTGCGCGATCAGCCTTTCGCGCTCGGCGTGCAGTGGCACCCCGAGTGGAACAGCGACGAGTATGCCCTGTCGCGCCTGTTGTTTGATGGTTTCATTACCGCCTGTCGGAACTATCAAAAGGAAAAACGCCCATGAGCGACGTCAGCTTGGCACCGGGAAAACGTCTGTCGCAGATCCGTCAACAATTGGGGTTGTCGCAGCGCCGGGTCGCCGAACTGTCTGGGTTAACCCACAGCGCCATCAGTACTATCGAGCAAGATAAGGTCAGCCCGGCCATCAGCACGCTGCAAAAGTTGCTGACGGTGTACGGTCTGTCGCTGTCGGCGTTTTTCGCCGAGCCGGAAAAACCGGCTGAGCCGCAGATCGTGATAGACAGCGACGACCTGATCGAAATCGGCAGCCAGGGCGTTTCGATGAAGCTGATCCACAACGGCGACCCGAATCGTACGCTGGCAATGATGATCGAGACCTACGAACCGGGCACCACCACCGGCGAGCGCATCAAACACCAAGGGGAAGAGATTGGCACGCTGCTGGAAGGCGAAGTGGTGCTGCAGGTCAACGGCCAGAGCTATCACCTGCTGGCCGGGCAGAGCTACGCCATCAATACCGGCATCCCCCACAGTTTCAGCAACACGTCGGCGCGCATTTGCCGGATTATCAGCGCCCATACGCCGACGACATTCTGATCAACGGAGCCAGGCATGAACTTTCACCACTTGCAGTATTGGCAACAACGGGCGCAGGCCCTGAAGATTGAGCACCAGCTGTTTATCGACGGCCGCTACCAGCCGGCCGCCGCGGGGAAATGTTTCGCCGTGGAAGATCCCGCCGGCCGCCGTGAGCTGGCGCAGGTCGCGCGTGGCGAAGCCACCGACATCGATCGGGCAGTCAGCGCGGCGCGCGCCGCCTTTGAGCGTGGCGACTGGGCGCAGGCCGCCCCGGCGCAGCGCAAAGCCACGCTGCTGCGTTTCGCCGATCTGATGGAGCAGCATCACGAAGAGCTGGCGCTGCTGGAAACGCTGGACACCGGCAAACCCATCCGCCACAGCCTGCGCGACGACGTGCCGGGCGCCATCCGCTGCATCCGCTGGTACGCCGAAGCGATCGATAAGGTCTACGGCGAAATCGCCCCCACCGGCCGCGAGGCGCTGGCGCTGATCGAGCGCGAGCCGATCGGCGTGGTCGGCGCCATCGTGCCCTGGAACTTCCCGCTGCTGCTGGCCTGCTGGAAACTCGGTCCGGCGCTGGCCGCCGGCAACAGCGTGGTACTCAAACCCTCCGAAAAATCGCCGCTGAGCGCCATCCTGCTAGGCAAATTGGCGCAGCAGGCCGGGTTGCCGGACGGCGTGCTGAACGTGGTGCCCGGCTATGGCCACGACGCCGGCAAGGCGCTGGCGCTGCACCGCGACGTCGATGCCCTCACCTTCACCGGCTCCACCCTGGTGGCGAAACAGCTGATGATTTACGCCGGCGAATCGAATATGAAGCGTGTCTGGCTCGAGGCCGGTGGCAAAAGCGCCAACATCGTCTTTGCCGACTGCCCGGATCTGGATCAGGCTGCCCGCAGCGCCGCCGCCGGCATCTTCTACAATCAGGGGCAGGTGTGCATCGCCGGCACTCGCCTGCTGGTCGAAGCGAGCATTGAGCAAGCGTTCCTGCAGGCGCTGCGCAAACACGCGGCGGCCTTCGTCCCCGGCGATCCGCTCGATCCCGACACGGTGATGGGCACGCTGATCGACAGCGGCCACTGCGAGAAAGTGGCCGGCTATATCGATCGGGGGCTGAGCCAGGGCGCCGCGTTGTTCCTCGACGGGCGCGACCATCCGCAGGGCGACCACGCCGGCTATCTGGGGCCGACCATCCTCACCCAGGTGAACAACGCCATGAGCGTGGCGCGCGATGAAATCTTCGGCCCGGTGCTGGCGGTGACCACCTTCGACGACGAGCAACAGGCGCTGCAGCTGGCCAACGACAGCGACTACGGCCTCGGCGCCGCGGTCTGGACCCGCGATCTGGCGCGCGCGCACCGCATGGCGCGCCAACTGAAGGCCGGCACGGTGTTCGTCAACAACTACAACGACGGCGACATGACCGTGCCGTTCGGCGGCTACAAGCAGAGCGGCAACGGCCGCGACAAATCGCTGCACGCGCTGGACAAATTTACCGAATTGAAAACCACCTGGATCTCGCTGGAATAAGGGCTTATCTCATGACTGAACACGTAAAAAGCTACTATGCGGCCACGGCCAACGCACATCAGCCCTATCCGCAACTGAATGAATCGATCGAATGCGACGTCTGCGTGATCGGCGGCGGCTATACCGGCCTCTCCTCCGCGCTGTTCCTGGTGGAAGCCGGCTATAACGTGGTGGTGCTGGAAGCGGCGCGCATCGGTTTCGGCGCCAGCGGCCGCAACGGCGGCCAGTTGGTCAACTCTTACAGCCGCGACATCGATGTGATTGAAGAGCGTTACGGCGCGGAAAGCGCCCGCCTGCTAGGCAGCATGATGTTCGAAGGCGCGGAGATCATTCGCAGCCGCATCAGCCGCTACGCCATCGACTGCGACTACCGCCCCGGCGGCATCTTCGCCGCCCTGAACAACAAGCAGTTCCATGCGCTGATCGAGCAAAAGCGCAACTGGGAGCGCTACGGCAATACCCAGCTCGAGCTGCTCGATGCGGATCGGGTGCGTCAGGAGGTCGCCAGCGATCGCTACGTCGGCGCGCTGCTCGATCACAGCGGCGGCCACATCCATCCGCTCAATCTGGCGCTGGGCGAGGCCGAGGCGATCCGCCTGCAGGGTGGGCGCATCTTCGAGCAATCGGCGGTGACGAACATTCGCCACGGTGAACCGGCGCTCATCAGCACCGCCAACGGCCAGGTGAAGGCGCGCTTCGTCATCGTCGCCGGCAACGCCTACCTGGGCGATAAGCTGGAGCCGCGGCTGGCCAAGCGCAGCATGCCGTGCGGCACTCAGGTGGTGACCACCGAACCGCTGGCGCCGGAGATCGCGCAGGCGCTGATCCCGCAGAATTACTGCGTGGAGGACTGCAACTACCTGCTGGATTACTACCGCATCACCGCCGATCATCGTCTGCTGTACGGCGGCGGCGTGGTATACGGCGCGCGCGATCCGGACGATATCGATAACCTGATCCGGCCGAAGCTGCTGAAGACCTTCCCACAGCTGAAAGGGGTGCGCATCGACTATCGTTGGACCGGCAACTTCCTGCTGACGCTGTCGCGCATGCCGCAGTTCGGCCGCCTGGAGAATAACGTGTACTACATGCAGGGCTACAGCGGCCACGGCGTGACCTGCACCCATCTGGCGGGCAAGCTGATCGCCGAGTTGATGCGCGGCGACGCCGAACGCTTCGACGCCTTCGCCAAGCTGCCGCACCTGCCGTTCTTCGGCGGGCGCAATCTGCAGATCCCGTTCACCGCCATCGGCGCGGCCTACTACACGCTGCGCGACCGCATCGGCGTCTAAAACAGCAGGCCCGGTCATCCTGACCGGGCCTGTACGTTAACGCTTAAACGATCTTCGGTTGACCGTCCGAGGCGGTCGCCCCGCCATCGACCGGGATGTTGGCGCCATTGATAAAGCTGGCGTCGTCGCTGGCCAGGAACGCCATCACCGCCGCCACTTCTTCCGGCTCCGCCGCGCGCCCCAGCGCGATGCGCTCATTGAACTTGTCGCGGATCTCCTGCGGCCAACCGTTGGTCATGTTGGTTTTGACCAGGCTCGGGCAGACCGAGTTAATGCGCACACCGTCACCGCCGTGGTCCAGCGCCATGGCGCGCGTCAGGTTGACTACCGCGCCTTTCGCCGCGCAGTAATAAGCCGCGCCCCAGTCGCCGCCCAGGCCAGACACCGACGCGGTATTGACGATACAACCTTTGGTTTTCAGCAGGTGCGGCAAGGCGAATTTGGAACAGAACACCACGCCGTCGATATCGACCCCGGCGATGCGGCGCCAGTCGTCGACGCTGGTTTCCAGCACGCTGCCCGCCACGTGTACGCCGGCGTTGTTCAGCAAGACGTCGATGCGGCCCAGTTTTTCCGCCACCTCGTTCATCATTTTTTCAACCGCGACGTGATCGGAGACGTCGATATGTACCGCCATCGCCCGGCCCTTCGGCAGCGAAGCGGCGACCTTATCTACCGCCTCTTTGGCCCAGTCGGCCAGCACCACGATGGCGCCTTCGGCGGAGAAACGCCGCGCCGCCGCTTCCCCCATACCATTGCCCGCACCGGTGATAACCACGACTTTATTGTCAAAACGCATGAGACCTCCTCCATGTGAACGTATTTATATAAGTCATACAAATCTCATTACCCCGAGGATAAGACGCCCCTCCCCTGAGAGCCAGTCAAAACGTGCGGTTTATTAACCAAAATGAGGTATGTCAGTGATTTCAATGCGCTGGATTAACCTTTATCGGATTTTGGCCAACATATTGATGCATAAAATAAAATTACGATTAGTCACTATTCGTCAGGCGGATTGTCAGCTAGCGGGATTATTGCGGGTAGGCGGTTATGGCTGCTCAGAGATAAGCGATACGAATGAAAAAAGGCAGCCGCCCGCAGGCGGCGGCGACTATTTTTTCTCGATGGGGACAACCAGCAGATCGACGTTCAACTCATTGATCGCCTGACGCGCCGAAGAAACCAGCCGGCTCCAGACATCGTGGTGATGGCCGAAGATCACCAGATCGAACCCTTTCTCTTTCGCCACCCGGTTCAGCTCTTCCGTCAACGCGCCACGGCTGACGATCACCTCTTCGACCGGATACGACGACTGCCCTTTGATCGCATTGAGCATATTCTTCACCCGCTCCGAAAAGGTGCGATCGGTGTAGTTGTAATCTCCCACGCCCAGATCGACGTAATAGCCGGCGCGGTGGATGTCGATATAGATCAGGGAAAGTTTGGCATGGAGCGCGGCAGCCAGCCTGGCGCCCTTGCCCAGCAGAAACTCGGCGTCTTCGCTGAGATCCGTGGCGACAACGATATGCTGATAAGCCATGACGGTGGCCCTCCGCGTCAAACCCATGAACAGGATGGCGTTCCTTGCCGCATGTTTCTTATGCACCTTAAGTTTAGCCCAGCGCCGAGCCCTTCGCCTGCGTCAAAATCGTTCCATTTATGGAACGATGTATCCCGACTTCAGGCTCTACCGGATTTCTCTCTTCTCCCTACACTGTAGGCAAGTGCTGAGTTTCAGCCTTATCAATCAAAGAAGATACCCACTGACCTCACGACGAGAAAAGGAAAACACCATGAGCACTCCAGCCAACTTCAACGGCCAGCGTCCTGTTATTGATGCCAATGACGCGGTCATGCTCCTGATCGACCACCAGAGCGGCCTGTTCCAGACCGTCGCCGATATGCCGATGACCGAGCTGCGCGCCCGCGCCGCCGCCCTGGCCAGCATCGCTACCCTCAGCAAACTGCCGGTGATCACCACCGCCTCGGTGCCGCAGGGCCCCAACGGCCCGCTGATCCCGGAAATTCACCAGAATGCGCCGCACGCGCAGTACGTCGCCCGTAAAGGGGAAATCAACGCCTGGGACAACCCTGACTTCGTAGCGGCGGTCAAGGCCACCAGCCGCAAGACCCTGATCATCGCCGGCACCATCACCAGCGTCTGCATGGCCTTTCCGTCCATCAGCGCGGTGGCCGAAGGCTATAAGGTCTTTGCGGTGATCGACGCCTCCGGCACCTACTCGAAAATGGCGCAGGAAATCACCCTGGCGCGCGTGGTGCAGGCCGGCGTGGTGCCGATCGACACCGCCGGCGTCGCCTCCGAGCTGCAGGGCAGCTGGAACCGCGCCGACGCTCAGCAATGGGCCGAGGTTTACACCAAAATCTTCCCGGCCTATCAGTTGTTGATCGAGAGCTACCTCAAGGCGCAGGACGTGGTGAAAAACAACGAACTGCTGGACTCGCAGCGTTAAAATCGCGGGCATAAAAAACCCCGGCTAAGGCCGGGGCCATTGATCATGTGCCGGTGGCTTTCCCGGCTGTCATGTTATGGCGTAAGCGTCCATCCAACACTCCAACATTACGCAGCCTAAGCACAACTTTTTCACAACAGAAAAAAAGACTGAAAAGTGGCATTATTATTTATGCGATAATCTGTTTTTCTGTTGCCAATAATAATTAATTATTGGAACGTCATCGAGGAATCGAACCCCAGTCCGCCAACGAATATTTCGCTGCCGCTCTTCCTGCTGAGCTAATGACGTATCGATAAAGACTCCGGGCGAACCCGGAGTTTATTCAGGCTAAAGGTGTTATTTCTTAACTGCTCCGGCTTAAACCCTCATCGCTGTCGTAAGAAACCGCACCTCGACCGAAAATTACAACGCGACCACGTTGCCGGCAGAAGGACCCTTCATACCCTTTTCGATAGTGAACTCAACCTGTTGGCCTTCGTCCAGCGTTTTGAAATCGTTGCTCTGGATAGCAGAGAAGTGTACGAACACGTCTTTGCCGCCGTCTGCCGGGGTGATAAAGCCGAAGCCTTTCCCTGCATCAAACCATTTTACCAAACCCGTCATTTTAGTAGACATAGAGATATTTCCTTTATATTTTTGCGACGCCATAGGGCGATAGAGGTCTGTTTTTATTGGAAACTTATGGGGCACTAGAGAAGAAAATTCGCGGAAGAAGAGGTATCTGGGGGATATCACCAACACTGAGAACTGCTTTACTAAAACTGCTTTCATAAGGTCTGTATGACAAACCAATGACGCTATTTACACACAGCTAATTTATTTAAGCAAGATATATTTTAAATTATATTCATATGGCTCATAAATTTATTATCGCAAAAGGCCGCTGACGCCTGTCGCTACGGGCAGGTAAAAAAAGGTTTCGCCCTGCTGGATCATATCGGCGATTCATTATAAAACTAAGGCTAACTCGCTGCTTACAGGCCGTTAACCGATGATCGATATGCCAGCCGTGCTCGCCGTTTTCACCGTCTATATCGTTGGCGTGGTGATCCCCGGCCCCAATTTTGTCGCCGTCGCCCACAAAGCCGTTTCCGCGCGCCGCAGCGAGGCTTTCGCTCTGGTGGCGGGCATTGTCTTGGTCAACCTGTTCTGGGCGAGCAGCGCCCTGCTCGGCGTCGGTATAATTTTCGCCTTGTTCCCCTGGTTGGCGCTGGCGGTAAAAGTGGCCGGCGCAGGTTATTTGATTTGGTTCGGTTATCGGCTGATCGCCCATGCAGCTCCCGGCTCAGGGGTTATCGGCGCGGCGGGTGGGGTGAACTCCGGCTTCAGATCGGCATTCTTGCAAGGGGTCGCCACCAACATCGCCAACCCCAAATCCGTCGCCTTTTACGCCGCGGTGTTTTCGTCGGCGGCGCCTGCCCATGTCTCCATGCCCACCTTCGCCGCCATGCTGCTGGAGGTCGCGGTAGTCGCTAGCCTGTGGTATGGCCTGGTGGCGCTGGTGCTCTCGCACGCGCCGATCGCCAGCGCCTACCGACGCAGTAAAGCCTGGATCGATCGCGCCTGCGGCGTGCTGATCATCAGCCTGGGCATCAGGCAGCTCTTCAGCCGATGATCGCGATCCCGAGCCGCTCCAACAGCTGCGCGGCCTGGTGGCTGTCCATTTTGACGCCCTGCAGATCGGTAGTGCGCAAATCCAACTCGCCCAGTTCCGCGTTGCTCAAATCACACTGGGTGACGTCGGCGGCACGCCAGTCGAAACCGGAGAATTCGCCGCCGGACAGATCGGAGCCGCTGAAGCTGGCGCCGAGCACCTGTGCGCCGTGCCAGCGGTTTTCCCACAGCTCGCATTTCTCCAGCACCACCTTGGCGAAGTTGGCATAGCTCAGGTTGCTTTTGGTGATATAGGCGCTGCAAAACCAGGTGCGGCTGGTGATCATGTTCATAAAGCTGGTGCCGCGAAAATCGGCGCCCTGCGCGCGGCATTCGCGGATCTCGATGCCCAACGCGTTGGCATGACGAAAATCGGCCATCGATAAATCACAGCTTTTAAAACTCGCGTCTTTCAGTATCGCGCGGCTGAAGTTGCCGCCCTGTCGGCTGTCGCGATCGTAGAATTGGCAGCCGATAAATTCGGTGCCGGTCAGATCGGCACCCGAAAAATCACACAGCATAAAGCTGCCGTTTTCAATCTTCTCGCCGGTAAAGCGGTTACGTTCGATCTTCTCACCCTTCAGCGCCAGGCTCATTGCAACACCCCTGTTTATTTATACAGTCAGGGCAGCATTTAATCCTATTCCGACAAGGTTGGCAACCGTCGTCGATCAGCGTGCCTCAGCTGCAGGCCGTGCTAACGCCACCTTGACGATGCTGAACGTCCTGATGCTCTCCGCCTGAGCGACGTCAGCAAACAGTTTGGGGTAACGGGAGTTGACCACCCACACCTCGCCATCGCGCAACGCGGCGCCGGTCGGCCCATCCAATCCCGGCGGCGTGGCGACCGCGGCGACATAGGCGCTGGCCCAGCCGTCGGCCGAGGCGAGCAGCGTCACGTCGCCGGACATGCTCCCCTTTTCAGCCGGAAAAGACTGTACGATCACCAATTCGTTGGCGTTTTTGAGCCGCAGCCCGTCCGGCCCTTTCAGCCGATGCGGCAGCCTGATTTCACTTATCGCAGGCGTGTTATCCAGCGTCACCTTCCACAGCAGCCCGTGGGTGTAGTCCGACGCAATCAGGTAGCCATCCGGGTGATACACGATGCCGTTGAGATAAGGCTGTGTGCCCTGCGCTGCGGCGGGTGCGTCGGCGGGCAGCAGAAGCGATGAGCGCACCAGGATCGACACGTGGCGCGTTACCCGGTCGATCTTGTAAATCTGCGGCTGGAAGCTGTCGGTTACGTAGATATTGCCCTGCGCATCGAGCGTCAGATCGTTGGCCAGCGTCGGCCCACGGCTTAACGATGAGAGATCGTACGTCTGCTGCAGCGTGCCGGTATCGAGATTGAACTCCAGCACCTGCGCCACGCGATTGCGCGTGCCAGGGGCTGAATGGAGGGAGACGCCCACGTCTTCGTTGCATACCAGCACCCGGTTGCGCTCGGTGTCCACCAGCATGCCGGAGGTGGTAATCAGTCCCTTGTCGGTGGAAAACCGCCGATAGCGGCCATCCGGGTAGACCAGGCCCAGCTGGCCACCGCGCAGGGAGGAGATCAGGAACGCACCGGCGCGCGGCTCCCAGGCGATGCCCTCAGGGTAGGCGCCGGCGGGATCCGGCGAAAACTCGATGCGTTGCGTGGCCTGCGCCTGCATAACGACGCCGAGAAGCAGTGTGGCGCCGGCCAGCTGGGTGACGCGCCGGCGGCGCAACAATAAGAAAGACAAGAGACTGAAGCGGAACATGAGCATGACCCTGATGAGGACTCGGATCGCTAGAGTAGGATCGCGCCGCTCACGGCACCAGCCGGGAAAAAGGCAATGCGCCACTAAAAAAATCACAGTAATCAGCGCAAAAAAAACCGCCCGGTGCGGGCGGTTGAGGTGGCGGCGAACCGTTACTTCAGGGCTTCCTGAATGGCGTCGGCCATCGGGCCGATGTGCTTCTCCGCCGCCTTCAGCTGGAAGTCCACGCCGTTGCCGTCGTTGGTATCCGACAGCGTGGCCTTGATCAGTTCCAGCGCCGCCTGCACCGCCACCAGCCGTTTGTGCTGTTCGTCCGTGACCGGTTCGGCGCCCATATTGGCCGGATAGTAATGTTCTAACATCGCGATCTCCTTTTGATGACGTTAACCTCTAACCTACCAGAAAACCGCGCATTTACTAAGGAAACCCGGCCCGGCACGGCCGAATGACGATAAATTGCACTATACTGGGCAAACACTCTCCCCTGTTACAGGATCATCGCCATGTCATTCCAGGGAAGCTGCCACTGTGGCGCCGTCACCTTCTCCGTAGACGCCGAACTGCCCACCGAAGCCCTCAGCTGCAACTGTTCTATTTGCCGCCGCAAAGGGCTGCTGCTGTCGTTCTTCCCCATCAGCGCTTTCACGCTCAACAGCGGTCAGGACCAGCTCAGCACTTACACTTTCAATCACCACAGGATCCGCCATCAGTTCTGCCGGACCTGCGGTGCCCAGCCCTTCGCCTACGGTACCGCGCCGGACGGCGCCGCGATGTGCGCCGTTAACCTGCGCTGCGTGCCTGACGTCGCGCTGGATGCGTTACAGATCCACAGCTACGACGGGGCCAGCGTCTGAGCGAATCGCGCACTCAGTCGAAGGCAACCCAGCCGGCGTCGGTTTCAGCGGATTGCACGCAGCGCGCCACCCACTTCACGCCCAGTGCGCCAGCCTGCACGTCCGGGTACCAGAAGTCGGCCAGGAAGGCCGCGTCGCGCCGATCGGTGGCGTCCATCGCCAGCGCGAAGCGGCGGTAGAGATTCGACCAGGCTTCAAACAACCCCTCCGCATGACCGCCGCCGATGCGATCGTCCGCCAACGCCGGCGCATCGAGATACGGCATGCCGCGCTCCAGGATCCGCACCGGCTCGCCCTGCACTTCGAAGCGTAGCTGATTGGGTTGTTCATCCCACCACTCCAGGCTAGCCTTTTCACCGACGATGCGCACCTTTTGACCGTGCATCGAACCGCAGTTGACCGCCGAACACCACACGGAGCCGACGGCGCCGTTGTGATACTCCATCAGCACATAGGCGTTGTCCTCCAACGGCGCGCGCGACGGCACAAAGCTTTGCCGGCTGCAGATCAACCGCCGGATCTTCAGCTGCGGCGCCATGGTTTCCGCCAGAAACAGCGTGTGGGTCGCCAGATCGCCCAGCACATAGCTGGGGCCGACAAAGCGCGGATCGACCCGCCAGCGAGTGCTGGGATTATCCTGCTCCACCGGCGCGGCGTGAAAGCCGTGAGCGAACTGCATATTCACCAGCCGGATTTCCCCCAGACGGCCATCGGCAATCATCTGCCGGGCCTGTAAAATCATCTGGTGCCCGGCATAGCCGTAGGTCACGCCGATGACTTTGCGCTGCCGCTCGCACACCACGTGCAATCCCGCCTCCAGCGCCGCCCGGCAAATGGCGTAATGGGTGTTGTTCGGCGTGGCGATCGAGACCGCTTCAATGCCGTCCGCCCGCGCGGCTTCGGCGCGGAACATTTCGGCATAATCCGCATAACAGCGCTCCACCGCCACGCCCAGACTCCGGCCAAAATCACGCCCGCGTTCGGCGTCAATGTCGAACGCGCCGGCCAACAGAGTAAACGCGCCGTCGCGCAAGGCCGCCGAACGATGGATGTAACCGATCTGGCTGGTGCCGCCGCCGCCGACCATGCCCCAGCGCAACGATCTCGCCAAAGGTTTGCTGCCGTTGATCATCGTGTTTCTCCTGATTAAAAGCCGAGGCCGCGCAAGTAGCGCAAGCTGGCGGTGACGTCCTGCAGGCTGCCCTGCACATTGCGCGGATCGCGTTCCTGCTCGATAGTGATCCAGCCCCGGTATCCGCGCTCGGCCAACAGCGCGCGCAGCTGCGGATAATCGATCGCCCCGCAGCCCAACGGGCACATGACACCCTCGGCGCAGGCGGTGAAAAAATCGACGCCGCGCGCCAGCACCTCGCGGAACACCAGCGGATCGACGTCTTTAAAGTGCAGATAATCGAGACGTTCAAAGTGCTTGCTCAGCCAGGCCGCCGGGTCCAGCCCGGCGTAATACAGATGGCCGGTATCCAGGCACAATCCGGCGGTGTGATGCGGAATGTCCGCCGCCAACCGGTCGATTTCGTCGGCGAACTCGATGCAGCCGCCGGCGTGCGGATGCACCACCGGCCGCACGCCGTATTCCCGCCAGGCCAATTCGCTGATGCGCGTAATGTGCCCGATCATCCTCTGCCACTCTGCCTGCGACAAACGCGGCGCTAAATCTGAACGCCCGGCGAACCTGGCGCGTTGCGGATTGCCGAAATCGATAATCACCAAGAACGGCGGCGCGGCGCGATCGCCCTCGGTCGGCTCCGCCCTAGGCGCCCGCGAGAGGTTGCGGCATATCCGATGAGTCAGGGCCAGCAGGCGCTCAATGTTCGCCTCGCTGACCAGATCGTCAAAAATCGTGCCGGCCACCAGCGACAAACGATGCTGCTCCAGCGCGGCGCACAGCGCCTCGCTCTGCGTCGGCAAATAGCCCCACGGCCCCAGCTCGATGCTGCGGTAGCCGGCCGACGACGCTTCTTGCAGAACCGTGGCGTAGGGCGGCAAATGGGGATTGTTTGGGTCATCCACGCCCCAACTGCAGGGCGCATTGGCGATAGGCAAAGTCATGGCGACGGCTCCTTTCTTGCGGGGAATGCCGGCAGTATCAAACAAAAATTCCAAAACCATCAATAATGAAAATTTTATTTTTTGATAGAGATCGCGCTATTTTTGATGAATTATTTGATAGTTTTTAATCAAATTGAGGCGACGCCTGACTGCGCCATGACCTCGGCAAACACCACTCAGCGGCCGTCAGAGGTTTTCTTTGGTGATCACATCGAAGCGATTAATGATGTGGCGTAATCCCGGTTGTTCATCGGCAGCGAGCAGCGTCTCGACAATCGTGGCGGCCAACTCAGAAATGCGGTGACACAGCAACAGATCCACCGTGCCGTCGAGCAGCGCCATTTCACCGCCCTGCACCGGGCCGTGGCACACCAGCGTGATGTCGCGCTGCCGGCCGCTCTCTCGTAACGCCTGAATAATGCCCTCTACACCGCCGCTCGGCGCGTACAGCGCCGCCAGCTCCGGGTGGTTCGCCAGCAGTTCACGCGTGACCCGGCGCGCCGTTTCCGCGTCCTCGAGGCTGCGCACCGGTTCCAGCACACGCTGGCCGCTCATCTGCTCACGCAGGTAGGAGCGAAAACCGATCTCGCAGGCTTCCTGGCAAGTAAAACGGTTGTCGCCGATGATCACGCCAACATCTCCCTGACGCCGGCACAGACGGTCCACCGCCCAACCGGCGGTGCGGCCCGCTTTTTGATTATCCAGACCGATGTAGCCGGCGCGGCTGGGCACCGATAAATCCGACAGCAGCGCGAAAACGTTGATGCCCGCCTGGGAGGCTTCTTCTACGGCATAGTGGATCAGGGGGTGATCCAGCGCCAACACACCGATCGCGTCCACCTGGCGGCTCAATTGGCTAATGGCGGCGGCGGTATCGCCGATGGCATTGAGAGAGTGGAAGATGAACTGCGGCGGCTGCCCCGGCTCATGATACGGCGCCGCTTGCACCATCAGTTCATCAGCCAGTTGCGCATAGAAGGAGTGTTCGCGCCGCAGTAGGATGAACCCCATTCTCAGGCGGCGTTCCGGCCTGCCCAGCACCGCCGACAGGCAGTGGGACTTTTCCAACGCGAACCCCAACTTTTTCGCCGCCTCAATCACCCGGCGCTGGGTGGCGGGCCGCACCGACGCGCGTTGGTTGATCACCCGATCGACGGTGGCGATGCCGACCCGCGCCTCTCTGGCGATGGCCGCCATGGTGGTTTTCTTGCCGCTCATGTTCATCTCCATCAACGATTTGATGGAAAAATATCATAGACGTTGCCGCCCCTGATGTGATGCCGTTCGCGATTAACGGTAGACGGAGAACTTCTTGGTAAGCGGCTTAAGCTGTTCAGTGTCGCCGTAGAGCGCCACCGCCACGAAGTCCAACTGCTCGTAGGGAGTATTGGCGGTGTCGGCGATCTGTTGTTCGGCGGAGTGCGACAGCATGGTGGTGGTGAAGAAGTTGGACAGCACGCCCTCCTCCTTGCACTTGAGGATCAGGTTGCTGAGCTGGCTGCTGTTCTTGGCCTGCAGGATGACGATCGGGTAGTGGCTCATATTAGCGCTGACGCCGTCGAGGCTGCTCGGGTAGTGGTGAAACTCGCGCTGCTCGATAAGATCGGTGATGCCCGCCGTCAGATGGCAGGAGGCGTTAAACAGAGTGGCCGGTTCGTGGTTGCGGTTGAGGATGATGTAGAATTTTTTCTCGTTATCGCTGTACATACTCTTCTCCTTGAATAGACAACCCTTTTTACCCAAGCCAAGGGCGGTTTTCAAGGCGAGATAAGGGCCGCGTCCGGCCCCGTGATGACGTTTCAGCCTCAGATCCCGCCTTCGCCCGGGCCCAGCGGCTGCGCCACCTGATGCAGCACGGTGATGTTCTGCAGGATAGTGCCGCCGTCAATCGGTTTCATCTGGCCGTCGCGATCTTTATAGTGCGTCGGTTTGGCGCCGTGGAAGAACAGGCCAGCGTTAACCTGCACGCCCAGATAGCCTGCGCTGGCCGGCAGGCGCTGCACGTCGGTCCAGGGGTTGGAAACCGGCACGTACTGGAAGCCATCGCCCGTCTTGGCGTATAGCGGGCGCAGCAGCGTGACAAAGGCCATCATCGGCGACAGCGCTTCTTTAAAGATCTGCACCGGCCGATCGACCGTCATCAAGAAACCCTGCGGTTGCTCCTCAACCGTGTCGAGGCTCAGGCTGCTGCTGATATCATCACCCCGGCCGCCATAGCTCCACTCCATCACCGGCGCTCCATTTTCATTCATCATCTCTGACATACACTGCTCCTTATAAATAAAATTGATCGGGCACGCTCGCTGCGTGCCGGAACAGTAAACCGCTGAACGGACACCCGCGTCCACGCAGGGTGGTACGCTGGCGAACCAAACAACGAGGTGCGCAAAAATAAAGCTCGAAATGAATAATTTCTCCGCGTGATAGCGCAGCATTTGAACGACGTCTGTCATGGCGCAGACGCATAGTGAGGGCGTTACCGCCTCTGGAGAGTGTTATGACCGCGATTAAACCGGACGCCATCGACCGCGTCCTTCCCGCCGCTACGCCCTGGCTAGCCGTCATCAACGTGCTGTTCGCCGGCATCGCCGCGGCGCTGCACGTAGGTAAGGCCACCATCGCGCTACCGGCGCTGCAGGCCGAATTCGGCCGTTCGCTCGAAACGCTGAGCTGGGTCATCTCGGCCTTTCCTTTCGTCGGGGTGTTCGGCGGCATCGCCGCCGGGCTGCTGGTGCGCCGCTGGGGCGATCGGCGCCTGCTGGCGGCGGGGTTACTGATCGTCAGCGCCGCCAGCTTTACCGGCGCCACGCTGCACGACTTCAACGGATTGATCGTCAGCCGCTTTGTCGAAGGCCTCGGCTTCGTGATCGTGGTGGTCGCCTCGCCGGCGGTGCTGAACCGCATCGTCGCCCCGGCGCAGCGCAGCCTGGTGTTCGGCATCTGGAGCACCTTCATGCCGGCGGGCATCGCCATTTCATTGTTTTTCGGCCCCCATCTCGCCGGCTGGCAACAGAGTTGGCAGGCCGGTGCGGCGTTGACGCTGCTGGCCGCCCTGCTGCTGCCGCTGACCACGCCCCGACGCGCCGCCAAGACGCACGTTCCGCCGTTGCAGCTGCGGCATGCGCTGGGCGCGATGCTGCGGGCACGCCAACCGCTGTTGCTGGCGCTGATGTTCGCCACTTACAACCTGCAGTTTTTCTCGGTGATGACCTTTCTGCCGATCTTCCTGATGCAGCGCATCGGCCTGTCGCTGGCGGCCGCCGGCGGCATCAGCGCAGCGGCGGTGGCGGCGAACATCATCGGCAACCTCGCCGCCGGGTTCTTGCTGTCGCGCGGTCTGCGGGCCGGTAGCCTGCTCGCGGCCACCAGCCTGGTCATCGGCATCTTCGGCATCGGCATTTTCCTGCCGATGACGCCCAACGGCCTGCTGATCCCACTGTGTTTCCTGTTCTGCGCCATCGCTGGCATGCTGCCCGCCACCATTCTGGCCGCCACGCCGGCGGCGACGCCGGAGCCCACGCTGTTGCCGCTGAGCCTGGGGCTGGTGATGCAAGGGAACTATCTCGGCCAGGTGATCGGCCCGGTCGCGCTGAGCGCCATCGTGGCCGCAGCCGGTTGGGTGGCGCCGGCGTGGCTGGTGCTGGCGGCGGCCCTGTTAGGGGCGCTGTTGGCGCTGGCTTTTCTCAGCAGGCGGCATAATGCAGGGTGATAAGCAGAAAAGTCGTTCTGTTTGTTATAAGCGGTACTGAATTTTCCCTGGTGCAGGTGCCTGCCTATCGCGAAGGATAAGGCCAATGATGATCGAGACCCGACAATGACAATGCGCCAGTGGCCGCGAAATACACCAGCAGGCCGGCAAAGGCGATCAGTAGCGTTTTCTCGATGACACCGAGTCGTTTGTGTTCAGTCATTTGCATACTCCTTCGTGATATCGGACGAAAGGCCGCCCTCCTAAAAACTAGGAAAGCCTGGCGCAGGCGGCAAGCGCGGCTCACAAAATGAAACACAATCGATAAATTTTGTTAATTATTTAGCCCTCTTTCTTTTCTCGCGCCGCCGCCTGTTCACCCTGCAGCGCCCGCCTTTCCCTTAGTAACCCTATGGTATACGCCGTTAAAAATCCCCTACCGGTTAAGCAAAGGTGATGATAGTGTTGTTTTCATTCAGTTCATCTATGCTGAAAATTCATCTTTTGAGGGACGACTATGATGTCTAAAGGCATTTCCAAGGGATTCTTTATTCTGATCCTGTTCATCGTTACGGCCGCCTTTCTCGACGTGCTGGGGCCTTATTACTCCTCAGTGCTGTGGGCGGTTATTCTGGCGGTGATTTTCCATCCGGTGAAAAAGAAGTTGAAGCAGTACGTCGGCGAACGCAACGGCGTAGTGTCGCTGCTGACGGTGGCACTGATCTGTCTGATCGTGTTCACGCCGTTGGCGATCATCGCCTCATCGCTGGCGATGGAATTCAACGTGATCTACACCAAGCTGCAAACCAACAATAGCCAATTGCCGACCATGCTGGCGGACTTTATGCGTCACCTGCCCGGCTGGGCGCAGCGCTTCCTGGCGGAGCATAACCTCAACAGCGCCGCCGAGATCCAAAAGCAGCTTTCCGACGTGGCGCTCAAGGGCGGGCAATATCTGGCGGGCAGCGTCTTCCTGATCGGCAAAGGCACCTTCAACTTCGTCGTCGGCTTCGGCGTGATGCTCTACCTGCTGTTCTTCCTGCTGAAAGACGGCCCCTATCTGGTGAACCTGGCGCTCGAAGCGCTGCCGCTCTCCCAGCACGTGAAGCACCACCTGTTCGTGAAGTTCGCCGCCGTCTCCCGCGCCACCGTCAAGGGCACGGTGGTGGTCGCCGTGGTGCAAGGTGCGCTCGGCGGGCTGGCATTTTACTTTACCGGCATCGACGGCAGCCTGCTGTGGGGCGCGCTGATGGCGTTCCTGTCGATCATCCCGGCCGTGGGCTCCGCCATCATCTGGGTACCGGCGGTGATCTACTTCTTCGCCACCGGCATGCTGTGGAAAGCCATTTTCCTGGTGGTATTCTTCGTGGTGGTGATCGGCCTGGTGGACAACATTCTGCGCCCACTGCTGGTAGGCAAAGACACCAAAATGCCGGACTACCTGATCCTGATCTCCACCCTGGGCGGCATGGAGATTTACGGCATCAACGGCTTCGTCATCGGGCCCTTGATCGCCGCGCTGTTCATCGCCTGCTGGAACATCCTGTCCGGCCGCGACAGCGAGGAGAACATCGAAGAGATCGACGAAGAATTCATCGAGGAAGGCAAAAATCATCCCGACGCGGCGGCGGAGTAACCCTCTCGCAGCGAATCACACAGGGGCCCAATTGGGCCCCTTTTTTTGTCTGTGGTATCCTTGCCCGGCTCACAAGGAAGAACGGGTTTCATTATGCTTATTTTTTACGCCACGTTGGCCATCGCCTTCACTCTGCTGTGCCTGTTAGCCTTTATCTATTGCGCCTATCAGCTGTCAAAACACGGTGACGTCAGGTTTTTGGCCTCGCTTTCGGTGCTGATCTTCGCGCTGCTGGCCTTCTATGCCGCTTATGGTTACGTCAGCACCTGGCTGCAACAGCAGGCGGTCGATGTCCGGCTGTATTAGCGCTGCGGGATGAAAAAGACCTGCTCCGGGTCGCCGTCATCGAGATTGTCAATTTGGCCGCTGGCGACAAACCCGGCGTTCAACAGCAGCCGCTGCATCGGCAGGTTGGAACGATTGGTGGAGGTGAACAGCTTCGGATGTCGGCAATGGGATTTCAACGCCGCAATCAGCGCCTGCCCGACGCCCCGGCGGCGATAGCGCTCGCCGACCATCAGCATCTCGACAAAGCCGCAGCCGAAGAAGTGATAGTGCAGCACACCGTAGCCCATCACCACGCCCCGTTCTTCGGCAAGATAGCAGACACTCTGTGCGCACCAGGTGCGGATCTGCGCCGCGCGCTGCGGCTCGTCTTCGGCGACGCTGTCGAGGGCGATCAGGGCTGCGGCATCGGTTTCAGTGGCAAGACGAACACACATGTTTACCCCTCATTCTTATGAGTGACGGCGACACCGCTTCAACGAAACGGCAACCGAAGCGGGATAACTTTTACATCCCCGCCGAATTTTGTAATCCTATTATAGAGTTACTAAAACACACGCCAAGGAAGGAAAGCATTTCCCGATGAGAATACCGCAAATCTCCGCCGCCCTGCTGTTTACCCTGCTGCTGGCGGGCTGCCAGTTCCACAAAACCGTGTTCCCGCCGCCGTATATCGGCACCCCGCAAGAGATCAGCACCTACGAAGTGAAAGGGCTGACGTTCGTCACCACCGTCACCTTCAGCGGCCTGTTCGCCGAAGATCTGGTGCGCGAATACGCACAGAAACATCACTATCGCTACTATGTGGTAACGATGCGCAGCAACGGTTTTAAAGATCGGGCCGAGCGCGTGAGCGCGATGATGTATCGGTAATACCAAACAAGTAGCCGGCGCGTTAAACCCAATGATAAAGTGATTTGCGACAAAGAGCTTGCCCGCACCTTAGCCGTAACCTTGTCATCTGCGCGCCAAGACGGGAAATTATCGCTCGTTCTCTCTGGGTAACATTACGATACGCTGCAACGCAGAAAAGGAACCGTTATGCCTTTACTCCCTGCCGTGCACATCGAAACCGAACGGTTGATATTACGTCCTCACAACCTGGCCGATTTCGATGCCTGGTATGCCATGTTTACAGATAAGGAACTGTTCAAATTTATCAGCGCCCCCACTCTTTCACCTGAAGACGGTTGGAATAGACTACTGCGCTATATTGGCCACTGGTCGGTTTTCGGCTATGGGCTGTTCGCCATATTTCGCAAAGTGGACGGACAGTTCCTGGGCGAGACCGGGTTGGCGGATTTTCATCGGGGTCTGGGCAATGACTTCGATGGGAGCCCTGAAGCCGCATGGATTATTGCCCGGGAGGCGCAAGGTCAGGGAGTCGCGCAAGAAGCGGCTGCCGCAGCGCATCAATGGATTGACAGCACGTTATCACCCGCTCAAACAGTTTGCCTTATCGGTGAAAACAATCGGCCTTCCGTTAAAATAGCTCAACATCTGGGTTACCAAATATTTGGCCAATGCGAATACAAAGGAGCATCTTGCTTAAAACTAAGACGGACAATAAAGACTTAAATCTAAATCCACCAGCCGCACAGGCTGGTGGAAGTCACGTGAACACCTAAATTTTTTACTAAAAGATCCCGCTGCAAAACACTGCGTTATCCCAACCCCTTATTTCATCTAGCTGCTTAAGGACGCAGTTGCAACGTGATAATTTGGAACGCATTATGGGCCCCTGCCGTCGGCGGCTTAGGGAAGCGCGAATCGGCAATTGCCTTCATGGCGGCGCGGCAAAGATCCGGATCGCCTCCTTCAGTTCGAACACCGATTGGCATACCGTCCGGCGCCAGCGTGATACGCAATGTACAGCGTTGGCCTGAGTAAGTGGCGGCGTCTTTTAAATGGCGTTGAATCTCAGCTTGCACCTGAGTCATGTAATGTAATTTCTCTTTCCCCGTCGCAGGCGTCTTTGGGTCGCCAAGGTTGGCGAAAAGATCATCGACCTCTTTATTCACCGGATCGTTTTGGCTGGGGGCTGTGTGCTTCGCACACCCGGTTAATGCCAGTGCGAGCATCGCCGCCAATAATGTGGCGGCGCCGGTTTTGTAGCCTGAATGCGTGATTTTCATATCCCTGTCCTTATGGATGATAGTCAGCCGAAATCAACGTGGTATTCCCAGTGCATACTTATACATAATTAACGCCCAACCACCAGAGACATTGTTAGCATCAAGCATCGGCATGCGGAGTATCGTGAGCCGATGATGACATGAAGCCATAGCGCCCTCACCGGGCAGTACGTCTGCGTATCCTGACCTATCGATAACGTTGTTATCCGAACGATCAATCACCCCATCAATAAATTAAGAAATTCTTAATTTTTTATCGCATTAAAAGCACTTTTAACGCTAGCAATCTGGAGATTCTGCCTATACTTACTTTCCTGCCATTAAATTCATTTAAGTAACCAGGATGGTAAGTATGAAAAGTAAACGACTCTTTGCCGCGCTTCTTACTGCGACCACGGTGATGTTCATGGCGGGCTGCGCTTCCAATCAGGCGATTAAAACAACGGATGGCAAGACTATTGTCACCGACGGCAAGCCTCAAGTCGATAAAGATACCGGGTTAGTCTCCTACCGAAATGCAGAAACGGGCAAAACGGAACAGATCAATCGAGACCAGATTGCAAACATGAGTGAGTTGGATAACTAAAAGGAGCTTCAAATGAAAAAAGCGCTTGTTCTTCCCGCGATCGCCCTGGTTGCTATCGCCACACTGTCAGGCTGCACACGCACCAGCTACGCTATTCATACCCACGATGGCCGAACGCTCATCAGTGACGGTAAACCGAAAGAAACCTCTGCCGGTTTGCTCGGTTATACCGATGCCAATGGCGTTAAACAGCAAATCAACAAGACGGAAGTCAAAGAGGTTTCAGAGATCCCTCATTAAGGTTCCGATAATCTTAGCCCGCTAAAACCTAGGGAGCCCATGGCTCCCTCCCAACTCAAACACCAACCGTGCCTGCCCGCGTTTAATGAGAACGTCGATAACCACCTGACATTTCAGCAGACAACGTTCTCAGGTTTGCCATACGGATCTCCCCTTTCCCGGCGTCGAACGGCTATAATCCAAGAAGTGGAGTTATTTGATAACGATAAGGAGGGAGTATGTACAAAACTATTTTGGTTCCCGTGGATATTACCGAGCCGGAATTAACACAGCAGGTCATCCCGCATGTCAATGCGCTCGCCAGGCTCGAAGACTCCCACGTCCATTTCCTGGCGGTGATCCCGTCTCGCGCCACCTACGCGGCCTTCGGCTTTGCCGCCACCGCGGCGGTGGAAACCAAAGATGAAACTATTGCGGTAGCGACCGAGGGGCTGGCAAAAGCGGCGAAACAATTCAGCGTTCCCGAGGATAGAGTGACCACCCATGTGGCCGTCGGCGATCCCAAAGATCAGATCCTGGAACTCGCTGATGCGCTTAACGCGGAGATTATTGTGATGGGTTCCAACCGCCCTTCTGCAATGACTTACCTCCTCGGCTCGAATGCCACCGCCGTCGTCCGCCACGCCAATTGCCCGGTGCTGGTCGTGCGTGAATCGGCTAACGTTTGATATCTCTTACTCATTTGAACAATAAAAAACGGGAGCCCTAAGGCTCCCGCTCCCATTCAAGCGCCAAACACGCTTACATGTGTTTAATGATAGCATCGCAAGATTACTAGGCAGCGTTTGAATCTAGAGTGTATGACCAGCGATTTTCAACATTACTGATAACAACATCGATACATGGTCAATGCGATACTATCGGCCATAATCACAGTGACATGCCCCCATGGATTAATACAGTTCGCACTCTATCGAAAGTCCGCTTCTGGCAGAGAACTGCCCATCAGATTGGGATTGGTTCTGTACCGTATCAGGTCTGAACTAATACACTTGAGGGTCCCCCTCAAGCTTTTACTCTTTCTCGAACCCAAACGTCACGCGGTGCCGTTTTAAGTATTTTTTATTCTCCCCAAACAGCCCATCAATTTTTGAGTCCAAGGGAATTTTTAAATCATGAAGCAAACCTGCATATTCTTTCTTGTGCAATAAGCGTCCATTATCATCAAAACTGATCATGCCCCGGTCGAACAATCTGTCCAGGTTAGGAATCAGGGGGAATCCGTTGTAAGGGTCAACTTTCTCTTTGTCATTTGAGATAGACCACGAAACAATATGAGAAGCGGTTAGCATTGACTCAAGCGCAATGCCGGTGACCGCACATTTTCCGCCCCACTTCTTAAATAATTTATCGCGGTAGGGGCCGTGACCAACGCGAGCCTGAATGACGGCTGCTTTAGTGCTTCCTCTCGCCTCTTTTACCGTGGCCGTCTGTTTATTGAAGTCTATTGAAACGTTATCGTTAATAAAACTTGCTATCATTTTTGCTGCAGCCTCGGGTATTTCGCACATGTAAGTCTGCGTACAAAACCCGTTTTCAGCAAAAACTGTTGGCCGACTTAACTCATTAAACACAGTCAGAAATATGTCACTGAACTGCAAAACATCGATCGGGTGCTCTAAAACGGTCAAATCTACTTCTACTCGGGTACCTTCACGCTCCCACTTATCAAAAGATCGATTAGGTGGCCGCGGTGCATCATCAGCATCGGCTGTAGCAGTCGCTACATAGACAATCTCTCGATCCTTATTACAAAAGATGACGTCACCTGCTTTTACATCCTTCACTGTCTCCCAGGAGGCATTACTAAACTTTTTCCCGTGCTTATTCATGCCATATTGTGGAGCCCAGAGGAAATTTTGTTCTTTAACCTCATTAAAACTGCTACCAATATTCACCCAGAAAAAGCTCATTAACACTCCTTGTAGAATTTTATCTCATGCAAAAAAATGCGGCTGCAGGTAGTTTATCGTCCATTTCATTGCAAAGTTTAGACGCAGCTCAACCTTTAGATCTATACGCTCTAAAGCGCCAAAATGGCCGAGTTTTGATAACCGTTGCAGTTTGAATAATAAAAAACGGGAACCATCAGGCTCCCGTTATCATTTAACGCTAAAACACCATTACATGTGTTTAACGATAGCGTCGCCAAACTCTGAACATTTCAGCAGCTTAGCGCCTTCCATCAGGCGTTCGAAGTCATAGGTCACGGTCTTGGCAGCGATTGCGCCCTCCATGCCTTTAACAATCAGGTCAGCCGCTTCGAACCAACCCATGTGGCGCAACATCATCTCTGCGGACAGGATGATGGAGCCTGGGTTCACTTTGTCCTGGCCGGCGTACTTCGGCGCGGTGCCGTGAGTCGCTTCGAACAGCGCGCAGTCGGAGCCGATGTTGGCGCCCGGCGCGATACCGATGCCGCCAACCTGGGCCGCCAGGGCGTCGGAGATGTAGTCGCCGTTCAGGTTCATACAGGCGATCACGTCGTATTCCGCCGGGCGCAGCAGGATTTGCTGCAGGAAGGCGTCGGCGATCACGTCTTTAACCACGATCTCTTTGCCGGTGTTCGGGTTCTTGATCTTCAGCCATGGGCCGCCGTCGATCAGCTCGCCGCCGAACTCTTCGCGCGCCAGCTCATAGCCCCAATCCTTGAAGGCACCTTCGGTGAACTTCATGATGTTGCCTTTGTGAACCAGGGTCACGGAGTCGCGGTCGTTGGTGATGGCGTATTCGATCGCCGCACGCACCAGACGCTTGGTCCCTTCTTCGGAGCATGGCTTCACGCCGATACCGCACTGCTCTGGGAAGCGGATTTTCTTCACGCCCATTTCGTCGCGCAGGAATTTGATCACTTTGTCCGCTTCGGCGGAGCCGGCTTTCCACTCGATGCCGGCGTAGATGTCTTCGGCGTTTTCGCGGAAGATCACCATGTCGGTCAGCTCAGGCTGTTTCACCGGGCTTGGGGTACCCTGGTAGTAACGCACCGGGCGCAGGCACACGTACAGGTCCAGCTGCTGGCGCAGGGCCACGTTCAGAGAACGGATGCCGCCGCCGACCGGGGTGGTCAGGGGGCCTTTGATGGCGACGCGGTAGTCGCGGATCAGGTCCAGAGTTTCGTCCGGCAGCCACACGTCTTTACCGTAAACGTGGGTAGATTTTTCGCCGGTGTAGATTTCCATCCAGGAGATTTTACGTTCGCCGTGGTAAGCCTTTTTAACGGCCGCATCAACCACGTGGATCATGGCAGGAGTCACGTCAACGCCGATGCCGTCGCCTTCGATGAACGGGATGATCGGGTTATGAGGAACAACCAGTTTACCCTGGGCGTCAACCGTGATTTTTTTACCTTCTGCCGGAACAACTACTTTGCTTTCCATCAACCTCTCCTTCAAGCGCAATTTTGTTAATGCTTTGTAAGATGCGTGTAGATACTACTTGAATATTCGGTCCGCGCCAATCCGAAACGGATTCGGTTATAATGCGCTTATCATCCGTAATCTCAACTGTTATGAAAAAATTCTCTGTTAGAAATCACAACGTTAAACGATTCAGCAAGCCGAATGCCGCCAAACCTGCCGCGCCGAAAGGGCCGCGCCGAATTGTGTTATTCAACAAGCCCTTCGACGTGCTGCCGCAGTTCACCGACGAAGCCGGCCGCGCCACGCTGAAAGAGTACATCCCCTTCCCCGACGTTTACGCCGCCGGGCGTCTGGATCGCGATAGCGAAGGGCTGCTGGTGCTGACCAACGACGGCCAGCTGCAGGCGCAGCTCACCCAGCCGGGCAAACGCACCGGCAAAATCTATTATGTGCAGGTCGAAGGCGCGCCGCAGGAAAGCGATCTGGCGCCATTGCGCTGCGGCGTTACGCTGAAAGACGGCCCCACGCTGCCCGCCGGTGTTGAGTTGGTGGCCGAGCCGCAGTGGCTGTGGCCGCGCAACCCGCCGATCCGCGAACGTAAATCCATCCCCACCCGTTGGCTGAAAATCACCCTGTTCGAAGGGCGAAACCGCCAGGTGCGTCGCATGACGGCGCATATCGGGTTCCCTACCCTGCGCCTGATTCGCTACAGTATGGGTAATCTTTCGCTGGGTTCACTGCAGCCTGGTGAATGGAAAAGCATCGATTCTCTGTAGACCGATAACTGATGGAGTCGCCATGAAATTCACGCCGATCGCGCTACTGCTCGCCGCTCTGGCGGCCCCGTTCGCCGCCCAGGCCGCCAGCTTCGACTGCGCCAAGGCGGCAAACCGCGATGAGCAAGCCATCTGCGCCAACCGCACGCTGAACGATCTGGACGTGCAAATGGCTACCAAGTACCAATTCCTGCGCGGCCTGTTCGCCATGGGCGCGCGCGGCGCGATGCAGGACAGCCAACAGGCCTGGCTGGCAAAACGCCAGCGGTGCGGCGGCGATACCGCCTGCCTGCTGCAAAGCTACCGCACCCGCATCGCCGAGCTGGACGACATCTACCGGCGTATCGACAAACCGCTGTAAGGAGACCGCATGTTCAAACCGCACGTCACCGTGGCCTGCGTGGTACACGCCGCCGGCAAATTTTTGGTGGTCGAAGAGACCATCAACGGCAAAGCGCTGTGGAATCAGCCGGCCGGCCACCTGGAGGCCGACGAGACGCTGGTGCAGGCCGCCGAGCGCGAGCTGTGGGAAGAGACCGGTATCCGCGCCACGCCGCAGGCGTTCCTGCGCCTGCACCAGTGGATAGCGCCGGATCGCACGCCGTTTCTGCGTTTTTGCTTCGTTATCGAGCTGGAACAGCCGCTGCCGACCAAGCCGCACGACAGCGACATCGATCGCTGCCTGTGGCTGAGCGCCGACGAGATTTTGCAGGCGCCCAACCTGCGTTCCGCGCTGGTGGCGGAGAGCATTCGCAGCTACCAGCAGCCGGAGCGCTATCCGCTGTCGCTGGTCGGCAGCTTCGCCTGGCCGTTTTAAGGGCGCCGAGCAGCACAAGATGACCAGTGCGCCGGCGCGGCCAACGTGGTAAAATCCTGCGCTTGTTTTTATCAGCACGGTTCGTGTTCAAGTTCGTGAGATCCCCATGTCAGACAACAGCCAGAAAAAAGTAATCGTCGGTATGTCCGGCGGCGTCGACTCCTCCGTTACCGCCTATCTGTTACAGCAACAGGGCTATCAGGTCGCTGGGCTGTTCATGAAAAACTGGGAAGAAGACGACGACGAAGAGTACTGCTCCGCCGCGACCGATCTGGCCGACGCGCAAGCGGTCTGCGACAAGCTGGGCATCGAACTGCACACGGTGAACTTCGCGGCGGAATACTGGGACAACGTGTTTGAGCTGTTCCTGGAAGAGTACAAGGCCGGCCGCACGCCGAACCCGGACATCCTGTGCAATAAAGAGATCAAATTCAAAGCCTTCCTGGAGTTTGCCGCCGAAGATCTGGGGGCCGATTTTATCGCCACCGGCCACTACGTGCGTCGCCAGGACGTGGACGGCAAGAGCCGCCTGCTGCGCGGCGTCGACGGCAACAAAGATCAGAGCTACTTCCTCTATACCCTGAGCCACGAGCAGGTGGCGCAAAGCCTGTTCCCGGTCGGGGAGTTGGAGAAGCCGGAGGTGCGCCGCATCGCCGAGCAACTGGAGCTGGTCACCGCCAAGAAGAAAGACTCCACCGGTATCTGCTTTATCGGCGAACGTAAATTCCGCGACTTCCTCGGCCGCTACCTGCCGGCGCAGCCGGGCCCGATCGTCAGCGTCGACGGCCAGACCGTCGGCGAACACCAGGGCCTGATGTATCACACCCTGGGCCAGCGCAAAGGGCTGGGCATCGGCGGTATGAAAGACAGCAGCGAAGATCCATGGTACGTGGTGGATAAAGACGTGGCCAACAACGTGCTGGTGGTCGCGCAGGGGCACGATCACCCGCGTCTGATGTCCGTCGGCCTTATCGCGCAGCAGCTGCACTGGGTTGATCGCCTGCCGCTGAGCGGCCCGTTCCGCTGCACGGTGAAGACCCGCTATCGCCAGCAGGACATCCCTTGCACCGTGACCCCACTCGACGATGAACGCATCGAAGTGCGTTTCGACGAGCCGGTCTCCGCCGTCACCCCCGGCCAGTCGGCGGTGTTCTACCAGGGCGAAATCTGCCTCGGCGGCGGCATCATCGAACAGCGCCTGGCGTAATTCGCCTGCCGCCCAAGAAAAACGCTGCGTTTACCGCAGCGTTTTTTTTATTCAAAATTCAACCTGCGCCCCCAGCTCGATCACCCGGTTCGGCGGGATTTCGAACAGGTCCGGCGCCCGCAGCGCGTTGCGTTGCAACAGCTGGAACACCTTGCCGCGAATGCGCAAATACCAGGGCCGCTTGCCCAGCACCAGCGTATCGCGCGACATGAAGAACGAGGTCTCGTTCATGGTGAAGCTCATCCCTTCCAGGCCGCAGCGGTAAAGAATGTCCGTCACGTTGGGCGTCTCACGCCAGCCGTAGCTTGCCACCACCCGCCAAAAGCTCGCCGACAGCTGTTCGATCGCCACCCGCTGCACGTTGTGCACGTACGGCATGTCGGTGGTGACGATGGTCAGCAGCACCACGCGCTCATGCAGCACCTTGTTGTGCTTCAGGTTGTGCAACAATACCAGCGGCACCGCATGCGGCGTGCGCTCCATAAACACC
This sequence comes from Serratia sp. PF-27, assembly GCF_030053255.1. Classification (NCBI taxonomy): domain Bacteria; kingdom Pseudomonadati; phylum Pseudomonadota; class Gammaproteobacteria; order Enterobacterales; family Yersiniaceae; genus Serratia; species Serratia sp. PF-27. The sequence goes on along the minus strand of NZ_JASGBT010000015.1, from coordinate 3,896 downwards.
GCGGTGCCCGGCACCCGCTTCGGCGGCGCCTTCTCCAGCGACTCGATCAGCGCGCTCAGCCCTTCCTGATTGTCGCGCAGCCGGCGGATCAGGCGCGAACGCTCGGTCTTCCAGGTCAGCATGATCAACAGAATGGTCAGCCCCAGCGCCACCGGCAGCCAGCCGCCGGTCGCCAGCTTGATCAGGTTGGCACCGAACAGCGGTACGTCGATGCACAGCATGACCAGCAGCATCAGTCCGCCCAGCGCGCGCGGCCAGCCCCAGTTTTTCACCGCCACGATGCTCAGCAAAATCGACGACAGCAGCATGGTGCCGGTCACCACGATGCCGTAAGCCGAGGCCAGGTTGCTGGAGTGTTTGAAACTGATAATCACGATCAGCACCGCCGCGAACAGCAGCCAGTTCACCACCGGAATGTAAATCTGCCCGGACTCCTGATCGGAGGTATAGATGATGCGCATCGGTGGCAGGTAGCCCAGCCGCACTGCCTGGCGCGTCAGCGAGAACACGCCGGAGATCACCGCCTGCGAGGCGATGACCGTCGCCAGCGTGGCGATCACCAGCAGCGGGATCAGCGCCCAGGTCGGCGCCAGCAGAAAGAACGGGTTGTTGATCGCCGCCGGATTGGCCAGCAGCAGCGCCCCCTGGCCGAAGTAGTTCAGCACCAGCGCCGGCGCCACCAGCGTAAACCACGCCAAACGGATCGGCTTTTTACCGAAGTGGCCCATATCGGCGTACAGCGCTTCGGCACCGGTGACCGACAGCACCACCATGCCCAACGCAAAGAATGACACCGCCTTGTATTCGAGGAAGAAATTCACCGCCCAGTAAGGGTTCAGTGCCCGCAGCACGCCGGGGTGATGCAGAATACCGCCGATGCCCAGCAGCGCCAGCGTCAGGAACCAGATCACCATCGCCGGGGCGAACAATTTGCCGACGCTGCCGGTGCCGCGTTTTTGGATCGCGAACAACGCGGTCAGCACCAGCAGCGACAGCGGCACGATAAAGCTGTCCAGCTCGGGGGCGATAATCTGCAGCCCCTCGATGGCCGAGAGCACCGAAATGGCCGGAGTGATCACCCCGTCACCGTAAAAGAAGCTGCCGCCCACCAGCCCGATCAGCACCGCCGCCGGTACCCAGCGTGCGTCCAGCTTGCGGATCGCCAGCGACATCAGTGTCAGAATGCCTCCCTCGCCGTCGTTGTCGGCACGCATCACAAAACAAATGTACTTAATTGACACCACCAGCGTCAGCAGCCAGAAAATCAGCGACAAAAAGCCGTAAATCGAGGCCGGCGTCAGGGTGATGCCCTCCTCCGCCGTCAGGCATTCGCGCAAGGTATACAGCGGGCTGGTACCGATATCGCCGTACACCACGCCGATGGCCGCCAGCGTTACCGCCGGCAGTGGCTGCTTGTTTTTTACGTGCATATAGAGGTCTTTATTTAAGGGGTCACGTTGGCAGTATAGATGCAGCCACCGCACTTTATTTGTCGCCGCAACAATAAGTTCGCACCGCCGCGCCGGCGATTTTCGCCGCCTATTTGCGCAGTTCTGCGCCGCACGGCGCATCCGCCTTGCCGCAGGCGTATTAGACGCTGGGTTTACCCTCGATTTTGTGGCATGATCCGCGGCATTCGTTGTCATCGTTGTTACAGCCACGCCCGATCGTTCCCGTTCGCGGCCGCCGCCGTTACCCTGGCGATACACACAACCTTATGCAGTAAGCCATGTACCGTTCACAGCGTTTACAGGAGTATTCGTGGCGAAGAATTATTATGACATCACGCTGGCCATGGCGGGCATCAGCCAGGCGGCGCGTTTGGTTCAGCAGCTGGCCCACGAAGGGCAATGCAATCGCGAAGCCTTTCAGACCTCGCTGAAAAGCCTGCTGCAGATGGACCCGCCCTCCACGCTGGCGGTGTTCGGCGGCGAGGAGCGCAATTTGATGGTCGGCCTCGAAACCCTGATGGGCGTGCTTAACGCCAACAACAAAGGGCCGGGCGCGGAACTGACCCGCTACACCATCAGCCTGATGGTGCTGGAGCGCAAGCTCAACGCCAACAAACAGGCGATGAACACGCTCGGTGAACGCCTCGGCCAACTCGAACGCCAGCTGGCGCACTTCGATCTTGAGTCAGACACCATCATCAGCGCGCTGGCCGGCATTTACGTCGACGTGGTCAGCCCGCTCGGGCCGCGTATCCAGGTAACCGGCTCGCCGGCTATCTTGCAGAACCCGCAGGTGCAGGCCAAGGTTCGCGCCACGCTGCTGGCCGGCATTCGCGCCGCCGTGCTGTGGCAACAGGTTGGCGGCAGCCGCCTGCAGTTAATGTTTTCCCGTAATCGTCTGTTCAAGCAGGCGCAAAATATCGTTGCTCATTGTTAATCGATCCCAGGAGTTGCTACCGATGGAATTATCCTCACTGACCGCCGTTTCCCCCGTTGATGGACGCTACGGTGATAAAGTCAGCGCACTGCGCCCCATTTTCAGCGAATACGGTCTGCTGAAATTCCGCGTACAGGTTGAAGTACGTTGGCTGCAAAAACTGGCCGCCTGCGCAGAAATCAAGGAAGTTCCCGCTTTTGACGCCGACGCAAACGCTTTCCTCGACAAAATCGTCGCTGAATTCAACGAAGAAGACGCTCAGCGTATCAAAACCATCGAGCGCACCACCAACCACGACGTGAAAGCGGTCGAGTATTTCCTGAAGGAAAAAGTGGCGGCGGTGCCTGCGCTGCACGCGGTGTCCGAGTTCATCCACTTCGCCTGCACCTCCGAAGACATCAACAACCTGTCGCACGCGCTGATGCTGCAAAGCGCCCGTCAGGACGTGGTGCTGCCTTACTGGCGTAAAATCATCGATGCGCTGAAAGGGCTGGCGCTGGAATACCGCGATATCCCGCTGCTGTCGCGCACCCATGGCCAGCCGGCGACCCCGTCGACCGTCGGCAAAGAGTTCGCCAACGTGGCTTACCGCATGGAGCGCCAATACCGCCAGCTGGAGCGCGTGGAGATCATGGGTAAAATCAACGGCGCGGTCGGCAACTACAACGCCCACATCGTCGCTTACCCGGAAGTGGACTGGCATCAGTTCAGCGAAGCGTTCGTGACCTCGCTCGGCATCACCTGGAACCCGTACACCACCCAGATCGAGCCGCATGACTACATCGCCGAGCTGTTCGACTGCGTAGCGCGTTTCAACACCATTCTGATCGACTTCGACCGCGACATCTGGGGCTACATCGCCCTGAACCACTTCAAGCAGAAGACCATCGCCGGCGAAATCGGTTCTTCCACCATGCCGCACAAGGTCAACCCGATCGACTTCGAAAACTCCGAAGGCAACCTGGGCCTGGCCAACGCCGTGCTGGGCCACCTGGCGGGCAAACTGCCGGTCTCCCGTTGGCAGCGCGACCTGACCGATTCCACCGTGCTGCGTAACCTGGGCGTGGGCCTGGGCTATGCGCTGATCGCCTACCAGGCCACCCTGAAAGGCATCAGCAAGCTGGAAGTGAATCAGGCACACCTGCTGGACGAACTGGATCACAACTGGGAAGTGCTGGCCGAGCCGATCCAGACCGTGATGCGCCGCTACGGCATCGAGAAGCCTTACGAGAAGTTGAAAGAGCTGACCCGCGGCAAGCGCGTGGACGCTGCCGGCATGCAGGCGTTCATCGATGGCCTGGCGCTGCCGGAAGAAGAGAAAACCCGTCTGAAGGCGATGACCCCTGCCAACTACATCGGCCGCGCCACCACCCTGGTCGACGAGCTGAAGTAAGCGCTTTAGCCCGATAAAAAGGCGGCCCGCGGGCCGCCTTTTTGCTTATTATGACCCGTCCTGAATAGCGTTGACACATTTTACTCACGCACAGAGGAAAATGTGATGAACCAGT
>NZ_JASGBT010000002.1:0-145170 GCF_030053255.1 Serratia sp. PF-27 | reverse complement strand
CCCGATGAGGTTCATCGGGCGTTATCCGGTTGAAAAGTGTCAACCTATATCAGGACTAGTCACTTGGCGATCTTCTTGTACTTGATGCGGTGCGGCTCGAGCGCGTCGGCGCCCAGCGTACGCTTCTTGTACTCTTCGTACTCGGTGAAGTTGCCTTCGAAGAATTCCACCTTGCCCTCGTCCTGGTAGTCCAGGATGTGGGTGGCGATACGGTCGAGGAACCAACGGTCGTGCGAGATCACCATGGCGCAGCCAGGGAATTCCAGCAGGGCGTTTTCCAGTGCGCGCAAGGTTTCGATATCCAGGTCGTTGGTCGGTTCATCGAGCAGCAGCACGTTGCCGCCAACCTGCAGCAGCTTGGCCAGGTGCAGACGGCCACGCTCACCGCCGGACAGCTCGCCCACGCGTTTGCCCTGATCGACGCCCTTGAAGTTGAAGCGGCCGACATAGGCACGGCTCGGCATCTCGGTGTTGCCGATGCGCATGATGTCCTGCCCGCCGGAGACTTCTTCCCACACGGTTTTCGAACCGTCCATGCTGTCGCGGAACTGATCGACGGACGCCAGCTTGACGGTATCGCCCAACACGATGCTGCCGGAGTCAGGTTGTTCCTGACCGGACATCATGCGGAACAGCGTGGATTTACCCGCGCCGTTCGGGCCGATGATGCCGACGATTGCCCCTTTAGGCACCGAGAACGACAGGTCATCGATCAGCAGGCGGTCGCCGTAGGACTTGCGCAGGTTGCTGACTTCGACCACTTTATCGCCCAGGCGCGCGCCAGGTGGGATGAACAGTTCGTTGGTTTCGTTACGTTTCTGGTATTCGGTGTTGTTCAGCTCTTCGAAGCGGGCCAAACGGGCCTTGCCTTTGGACTGACGGCCTTTGGCACCCTGACGCACCCACTCCAGCTCTTTCTCGATCGACTTGCGACGAGCGGCTTCGGCGGACGCTTCCTGCGCCAGACGCGCGTCTTTCTGCTCCAGCCAGGACGAGTAGTTGCCTTCCCACGGGATGCCTTCGCCGCGGTCCAGTTCGAGGATCCAGCCGGCCACGTTATCCAGGAAGTAACGGTCGTGGGTGATCGCCACCACGGTGCCTTCGAAGTCGTGCAGGAAGCGTTCCAGCCAGGCCACGGACTCGGCGTCCAGGTGGTTGGTCGGTTCGTCCAGCAGCAGCATGTCCGGTTTTTCCAGCAGCAGGCGGCACAGCGCGACGCGGCGGCGTTCACCCCCGGACAGGTGGGCGATTTTGGCGTCCCAGTCCGGCAGGCGCAGCGCATCGGCGGCGCGTTCCAGTTGAGCGTTGAGGTTGTGACCGTCGTGCGCCTGAATGATCTCTTCCAGGCGGCCCTGTTCGGCGGCCAGCTTGTCGAAGTCTGCGCCTTCTTCCGCGTACAGTGCGTACACTTCGTCCAGGCGTTTCAGCGCGCCGACCACTTCCGCCAGCGCTTCTTCCACCGATTCACGCACGGTGTGTTCGAGGTTAAGCTGCGGCTCCTGCGGCAGATAACCGATCTTGATGCCCGGCTGCGGGCGCGCTTCCCCTTCGATATCGGTATCGATGCCGGCCATGATGCGCAGCAGGGTGGACTTACCGGCGCCGTTCAGGCCCAGTACGCCGATTTTTGCCCCAGGGAAGAAGCTCAGGGAGATGTTTTTCAAAATATGACGCTTCGGCGGTACTACCTTGCCGACGCGGTGCATGGTATAGACGTATTGAGCCACGTTGCTCTAAGCCTCTCTATATCAGTATTTATAGGATGTCTGGCGGCATGAGTGTAGCCCGTTTCGATCTCGGATCCCAGACATCGCTCAGCGATCGCTAAGTATAACCGTTTATGCGCCGATAAAGGCGCATATTGGTGGCTTATGGCGTGACGACGATCGCGACGCGGCGGTTTTCCGCGCGGCCGCTGGAGGTGCGGTTATCGGCAACGGGGTCGCGTTTGCCCATGCCGCGAGTTTCGATATTGGCGCGCGGAATGCCGACGCTGGCCAGCAGATCGGCCACCGCATCGGCGCGGCGCAGGGATAGCTGGTCGTTGTAGCTGTCTTCACCGTAGTTGTCGGTATGGCCGTCCAGGCGGAACTTGGTGATGCCGACGCTCAGCAGCGCACGGCCCATCTTCTGCACCGTCTCGGTGCTTTCCGGGTTCAGCTTGCCGATATTGTTACCGAACAGCACTTTATCCGACAGGCCGAACTCCCAGCCGTTATCGGTCAGTTTGAAGCCCTGCGATTGCAGCAGCGCAACCTGCTCGGGCGTCAGGCCCTGCGGTTTGCTCTGGCAGCCGGCGAGCGCCAGCAGGGCGACGAACGTTATCGCCAGCAGTGAAAAACGACCTTTAAACAGTTGCTGTATCATAGTCAAAATCCCTAGTTCAAGTGTTATAGCCGGGGCTCTTATTTATGTATAGCCAGCCGCCAGCCTCCGTTATAACGATGCTTTGCCTGATACATCGCATCGTCAGCTTCGTGCAAAAGACCCTGAGGCGTTGACGCGTGATCAGGGTACAGCGCAATACCGATACTCAGAGAGGTAATGACCGTCTCGTCGTTCGGCAAAATGACCGGTTGCGTCATGCAGTCGATGATGTTGTCAGCGATCTGCAAGACATCTTCCGTGCCGTGTACCGGCGCCAGCAGCACGGCGAATTCATCCCCTCCCAGGCGTGCGACCAGATCGGTTTCGCGCAGCTGCGCGCGAATGCGCCCGGCAATGGTGGTCAGCACCGCATCGCCTGCGGCGTGGCCGTAACTGTCGTTCACCTCCTTGAAACGATCGCCGTCGATAAACAGCACCGCCAATTTCGCCGGCGATTCGATATCGCCCAGCGCCCGGCTCAGTCGCCCTTCGAAGAAGGCGCGGTTCGGCAAACCGGTCAGGCTGTCGTGCGTTGCCCGGTGCGCCAGCGAGTCGTTCTCCTGCTTCAGATGGGCCTGCCAGGCCTCCAGCTCGTCGAGCAAGCCGTTGAAATCATTGCTGAGCTCATGCAACTCGGCGATAGGCGCCGACGGCACCCGCAGGCCGAAGGTGCGATCGCGGCGCACCGCATGCGCCACATTGGCGATGTCGTCCAGCGAACTGACGATGCCGACCAGCATACGGCGCGACAACACCAGGGCGCACAGGGTGCTGAGCACCAGGCAGGCGATCATACCGACCATGCCGCGCAACAGGAAACGCAGCAGGCTGCCGCCGTTACCGCTCAGCCAGACCTGACCGACCTGCTTGCCCTCGTGGGTGATAGGCAGAATGACCGGCTCGGGCAGCGCCCAGTGCGCGACGATCTGCTCAAGGCCATGCAGCGGCCCATCGGTGGGATGGCGCCAGTTGGCTAGCATCTTGCCGTTGTTGTCGAGGATCCGCACGTCCGATACCTCTTCGTTGGAGGCGATCAGCATCAGCGCCTCGCGCGCGGCAGTGCGATCTTCAAACACTACGGCGGCTTCGACGGTATAGCTGATGGAGCGCGCGATCAGGTGCAGGTTGTGATTGGCATAGGCGCGCAGCGCAAACAGCGCCACCAGCGTCAAAAAGATGCCGGCGGTGCCGACGGCGATCAGCGCCAGCCCAAGATGCACCCGCTGCAGCACTCGGCCCAGCGTCGGGCGCGCATTGCCGGAGCGGTTTCTACGCAACAGCCTCATAGCGGCGGCGCCTGTTTGCGTGCCAGCTGCAGCACGTTGGGGTGAACGCGCACGCCGCTGCGCGCCAGAGCGTCCAGGTTGACCTTGAAACTGGCCTGGTCCCCATCGATCTGCAGGCAAAAAGCGCTGCCGGCGGAGCATTCGCTATCGTTTTCGCTGATGCTGAGAATGGAGTTGCCGGAAATGCGCTGCATGAAATTTTGTCTCTGCGCGGCGGTGATGTTCCCTAAGTAGATGACATCGCAGCCGGTACTCAGCGTTGGGCTGTCGAACGGCACGCGCTCGGCTTTAATCGGGCGCGGCGCGCTCAGCAGGATCGGATCGAACAGCCCTTCGGCATACTGGGTGGGCGCGGTCACGCACAAGCGGATCGGATTGGGTTCACGCGACCAGCGGGCGTAGCTGATGATGCCTACCACCACGGTCGTCACGGCGTGCGTGCGCTTTTGATAGGGATCATCGGCGGCGTGCGCAGGCCCGGACAACGTCAGCAGCGCTAACAAAACGATCAGCAGCAGGCGACCGATATTCAGGCGTGCGCCAAGGAAGCCCGGCTCGGGGCTTTTTGCGCAACGCATTGCTATCGCGGTCTTATTCGCCATCTTCACCCGCCATTCCGGCCTGATCCACCGCCCGCAGGCCGTGGCCTGACAAGGAAAAATCCGGCCCGCTTGAAGGGACTATCGTTTTGCTGAAAGCTGTCAGTCGCACTGCCTAATGAACACTATCTAACCCATAATTGGCGCGGATTGTATTATAAGATGTCTTCGTTGGGCGCTTTATGTGCTGTTTTCTCGGAATTATCCTACTTATTTTTGATAGTATAAAAATGCCTACCCGGGTTTGCCACCGCTTTTCTGCAAAGTTGGCGCGTTTGGCCAGCTGTCAGGCGATTTGCGCAACGGCGGGCTCATATCTCAAATGAAATAATGTGATAGCTAATAATTAAAAAGAATTTTACTTCTTTCATAAACACCGGGCCGGTTAATAAAAATCCGGTGACTGGAAATATCCCGGCGACCTGATTTGTCAGTCAAAGTAAACGTTTTTTACCTGGCTCCCGTCATGGCGATACACTTCTTCTTCTACAGTATTGAATGGATAAGCGATTGCGCTGTCTATGGTAGATATCTGCGTCCGGGCCGTGCGCCCGGCTTTATTTTGTCCCGCGGCGCCGTGCGCGGCGGTCACCGGGGGGGCTGGGCGGCTCCCTCGGTACAACCAGTGAGGAAAGAGCGAGGATGGTCAAGGTGGACAAGCGACGGCTGTTGGCAATGGGGCTGTGCCTGACGGCGTTTTCAGGCGCGGCGCTGGCGGATTCTCTGGATGCGCAACGTCAGCGCTACCAGCAGATCAAACAGGCGTGGGACGGCAATCAGATGGACGTGGTGGCGCAGCTGATGCCGACGCTGCGTGATTATCCGCTTTATCCTTATCTGGAATACCGCGAGCTGACACAGGATCTTAGCCAGGCGGGGTTCTCCGAGGTGAACGACTTTATCAAGCGCAACCCGACGCTGCCGCCGGCGAAATCGCTGGCGCCGCGCTTCGTCAATGAGCTGGCGCGGCGCGAAGACTGGCGCACCCTGCTGGCCTTCAGCCCACAGCCGCCCAAACCGGTGGCGGCGCGCTGCAACTATTACTACGCCAAATGGGCTACCGGCGACCAGCAGGCGGCCTGGAACGGCGCCGATGAACTGTGGTTGAACGGCAAAACGTTGCCGAGCGCCTGCGATCGGCTGTTCAGCGTCTGGCGCGGCGCAGGCAAGCAAACGCCGCTGGATATTCTGGCGCGTATGAAGCTGGCGCTGAAAGAGGGCAACAGCTCGCTGGTCAGCAACCTTTACAGCCAACTGCCGGCCGACTATCAAACCATGGGCAACGCCCTGGTGCGCTTGCAAAACGATCCGACCACCGTGGAAGCCTTCGCCCGCAGCGTAGGGCCGACCGACTTTACCCGTGCCGCCACCGGCATCGCCTTTGAACGCCTGGCGCGGCAGGATGTGGAAAACGCGCGGGCGATGATCCCGACGCTCGCGCGGCTGCAGAAAATGAGCGACGACGAGCGGCTGGGGCTGGAAGAGTCGGTGGCCTGGCGCCTGATGGGCAGCGACGCTACCTATGAACAGGCGCAGTGGCGCGATCAGGTGATTCTGCGCAGCCGTTCGCCTTCGCTGCTGGAGCGCCGGGTGCGCATGGCGCTGGGTAACGGCGATCGGCAGGGCGTCGCGACCTGGCTGGCCCGTCTGCCGGAAGCGTCGCGCAACAAGGATGAGTGGCGCTACTGGCGCGCCAGTCAGCTGATGGACGAAGGCAAACGCGCCGAAGGTGAGGAGATGTTGCGCAATCTGATGACCGAACGCGGTTTCTATCCGATGGTGGCGGCGCAGAAGCTGAACGCCACTTATCCGGTGATGGTGGCGGTGGCGGCCAAGCCGCGCACGTCGCTGGTCGACGGGCCGGAGGTCGCCCGGGTACGCGAGCTGATGTACTGGAATATGGACAACCTGGCCCGCAGCGAATGGGGCTCCTACGTCGCCAGCCGCAGCCGGCCGGAACAAGAGGCACTGGCGCGCTACGCCTTTGAGCAAAAATGGGCCGATCTGAGCGTGCAGGCGACCATCGTCGGCAAGCTGTGGGATCATCTGGAGGAACGGTTCCCGGTCGCTTGGCCACAGGAGTTCCGCCGCGCCACCGATGACAAGGGGATCACCAGCAGCTATGCGATGGCGATCGCGCGCCAGGAGAGCGCCTGGAATCCGAAGGCGCAGTCGCCGGTCGGTGCCGCCGGCCTGATGCAGGTGATGCCGCGCACCGCGCAGCATACGGTGCAGATGTTCAATATTCCCGGCTATGTCGGCCCGAGCCAACTGTTCGATCCGCAGACCAATATCACCATCGGCACCAGCTATCTGGAGTCGGTCTATCAGCAGTTCGGCCGCAACCGCATTCTGTCGAGCGCCGCCTATAATGCCGGCCCGTCGCGGGTGAATACCTGGCTGGGCAACAGCGCGGGGCGGATCGATCCGGTGGCGTTCATCGAAAGCATTCCGTTCTCTGAAACCCGCGGCTACGTCAAGAACGTGCTGGCTTATGATGCGTTTTACCGTTATCTGACGCACCGGCCGGCCAAGGTGCTGACCGACGCCGAGTGGCAGAGACGTTATTGATTTTGACGGCCCTATGGTATGCTGCTGTACTAGTTAAATAGTATGGTGGCTGCCATGACGCAATTATCGTTAAACGACCCCGCTCTTTCAGAACAAGGCAATGAGGATTGGCTGCGCTTCGTCGCGCTGCTGCAGAATTCGTTTGCGCAAGAACTTCATCAACCGCTGTTGCAGCTGATGTTGACGCCGGACGAGCGCACTGCGCTGGGCACCCGGGTGCGGATCATTCAGGAATTGATGCGCGGCGAGATGAGCCAGCGCGAGCTGAAAAATGAACTGGGCGCGGGGATCGCCACCATCACCCGCGGTTCTAACAGCCTGAAAGCGGCTTCACCCGCGCTGAAACAGTGGCTTGAGCAGCAGTTGCTGCACGACGCGCCCTAGCAGACTCAGCGTTATTGCTGATAGATGGCGTTGTGGAACGGCACCAGCGCCAGCAGCAGCGCCTGGTGGTAAACGCTGGTGCGGCTCAGCCGGCCGTCAGTGAAGACGCCGATGGCGCCGCCCTGACGTTTCACCTCGGCGTTGCCGGTGATCGCCGCCATTTCGCTGCCCAATTCGCGACCGGCGCGAATACCTTGTAAGATGACTTCCGGCAGCATCAGGCTCGCCGAGCGGGATTCGCCACGGATGTGCGGGTTCTCGATGGTCATCCAGGCGAAGGTCATATTCTCTTCAATCCCGGCTTCCACGCCGACCCAAAAATCGGCCTCGGGCCTGACCTGGCGCGCTTCCATGACGCGTTGACGCGAACCGGTGCGGGTTTCGTGGTTGCCTATCGGCTGCAGCGAGACGCCGCTGGCGACGTCAACGGATTCAATGCGGTATTGGCCCGCGCCAAAGACGTCATCGAAGGCGAGTTGAATAGCCTTGATCTTTGCCGGGTTGGTAGTTGCAGCGACAACATGGTACATAACGGGTTTGATATCCTTCTGGCCGATACGCCGGGCAGCGGCAAAAGCGCCGCCGGGCCGGGGATAAACGCAAATTTCACGCAGTATAACGGAAAACAAAAATGTTACAGGTATACCTCGTTCGCCATGGCGAAACGGAATGGAACGCGGCTCGCCGCATCCAGGGTCAGTCCGACAGCCCGTTAACCGCCATGGGTGAACACCAGGCCCGTCTGGTCGCCAGGCGGGTCAGCAAAGAAGGCATTACGCACATCATTACCAGCGATCTGGGGCGCACGCGCCGCACCGCGCAAATCATCGCCGAAGCCTGTGGCTGCGAAGTGATTGGCGATCCGCGTTTGCGTGAGCTGCACATGGGGGTTCTGGAAGAACGCCTGATCGACAGTTTGACGCCGCAGGAAGAGCAGTGGCGCAAACAGATGGTCGATGGTACTCCTGACGGCCGTATCCCTCAAGGCGAATCCATGGAGGAGCTGGGCGAGCGCATGCGCGCCGCGCTGGAGAGCTGCCTGATGCTGCCTGAAGGCAGTAAACCGCTGCTCGTCAGCCATGGCATCGCGTTGGGGTGTTTGATCAGTACGGTGCTTGGGCTACCGGCCTATGCGGAACGCCGCCTGCGCTTGCGCAACTGCTCATTGTCGCGCGTCGATCACCAGCAGAGCCCGTGGCTGGCTTCCGGCTGGATCGTGGAAACGGCGGGCGATGTCACGCACCTGGACATGCCCGCGTTGGACGAACTGCAGCGTTAACGCCGAATCGGGATCAGGTAATCGCACTTGATCTCGATAGGCGCCTGATGCGGACGGCGCTCGCCTTTCGGGTAGAAACGCTCGATGTCGTGCCCTTTGCGGCGCGTCAGCTGGAGCGCCGGCAGGCAGGTGCCATACACCGTCAGGATGAAGTCTTGCAGCCCCTCGGTGGGCCCTTCGTAGCTGAACATCGCAAATTCGCCGCCCGGCAACACCAGTGGCTGGCCTTCCTGTACCTTGTCAGGCACCTGATCCGGCTCCAGCGCCGTGGTATACAGCACTTCCTGTTCGTCGTCCTTCTCCTGGCTTGGGCGCGAGTGGTGCAGCCCGTACAGCACCGGCGGCAGGGTTTCGACGTCACCGAGGAACTGACGCCAGAACTGCGAGCGCAGTTCAGTGCGCACGGTGGTGATCTGTTCCAGCGTACAGGAGTAGCTTTGGGTCAGGCCGACCAGGTGTTTGTCTGGCAGCGAGACGAATTCCGGCTGCGGCAGAGTGAAGGCCCCCAGACGGATCGGCGGACAGATGCCGAACGCATTCCAGTCCTCGGCGCGGCGGTACAGCGCCGGCGTTTGCGCAAACTGTTTTTTGAAGGCGCGGGTGAAGGTCTGCTGCGAGTCGAAACGATATTGCAGGGCGATATCCAAAATCGGCCGGCTGGTCAGACGCAGCGCGACGGCGGCTTTGGACAGTCTCCTTGCCCGGATGTAAGCACCGATGGCATTACCGGTAATATCTTTGAACATCCGTTGCAGATGCCATTTGGAGTAGCCGGCCTTGGCCGCCACGTTATCCAGCGACAAGGGTTGGTCCAAATGGCTTTCCAGCCAGCTAAGCAGATCACGAATGATACCGGCTTGATCCATAGATCTTCCTCGTAAAGCTTGGGGGTAGGAACCCGAACTGTTGATTCGTCACGCTGGTGCTGCGCTATCAGACCGATCCATGAGCCATTATGCGTTGCACTCTTTGCCTCTGCTGCGCATGCCGCGCCAGAGTTGGATTGGGGTACACCGTAGTGGGCGCAAAGAAATAACGACGCCGCATCATAGCAACTTTTTTACTCCGCGACTCTCAAAGATTTTTGTCACGCTCTGTGCTAAAACGGACGGTGCGGACCCGTATAAAACCGATTCCGTGAGCTTAGACATAAATAATGGCGATCGCCGAACCTATTTTTGCGGCAAGGTTATATCGGAGTTAAGTAAATGAAAAAAAGCTGGATATTTTTATTCGGTTTGGTTTGCGCAACCGTGGGAAGCGCACAGGCGGAGCAAGTGGGTTCCGTTGATACGGTGTTTAAATTGTTGGGGCCGGACCACAAAATCGTGGTCGAAGCGTTCGACGATCCGGATGTTAAAAATGTAACTTGTTATATCAGCCGCGCCAAAACCGGCGGCATCAAAGGCGGCCTGGGGCTGGCGGAAGACACCGCCGACGCGGCCATTTCCTGCCAGCAGGTCGGGCCTATAGAGCTGAGCGACAAGATCAAAAACGGCAAGGCGGAAGGCGATGTGGTGTTCCAGAAACGCACTTCGCTGGTGTTCAAGAAGCTGCAGGTGGTGCGCTTCTACGACGCCAAGCGCAATTCACTGATCTACCTGAGCTATTCCGACAAGGTGATCGATGGCTCGCCGAAAAATGCGCTGAGCGCGGTGCCGATCATGCCGTGGGCTGAGACGAAATAAAAAAACGGGGTTCAGCATGCTGAACCCCGTTTTCATGACGGCAGGCGGGAGTTACTCTTCCAGCTCGCCGCAGAAGCGGTAGCCTTCGCCGTGAATGGTGGCGATGATTTCCGGCGTGTCCGGCGTCGATTCGAAGTGCTTGCGAATGCGACGGATGGTGACGTCCACGGTGCGGTCATGTGGCTTCAGTTCGCGACCGGTCATCTTCTTCAGCAGTTCGCCACGGGATTGGATCTTGCCCGGGTTTTCGCAGAAGTGCAGCATGGCGCGGAATTCGCTGCGCGGCAGTTTGTACTGTTCGCCGGCCGGGCTGATCAGCGAGCGGCTGTTGATGTCCAGTTCCCACCCGTTGAACTTGTAGCTCTCGACCAGGCGGCGCTCTTCGCCCAGGCTGCCCAGATTCATGGTGCGCGACAGCAGGTTACGTGCGCGGATAGTCAGCTCACGCGGGTTGAACGGCTTGGTGATGTAATCGTCGGCGCCGATTTCCAGGCCGAGGATCTTATCCACTTCGTTATCGCGGCCGGTCAGGAACATCAAGGCGACGCTGGCCTGTTCACGCAGTTCGCGCGCCAACAGCAGGCCGTTTTTGCCTGGCAGGTTGATGTCCATGATGACCAGATTGATATCATTTTCAGACAGGATATTGTGCATCTCTGCACCATCATTGGCTTCATGAACAATGTAGCCTTCCGCCTCGAAAATGCTCTTCAGGGTGTTACGAGTGACTAACTCGTCTTCGACAATCAGAATGTGCGGGGTCTGCATATTTGCTACCTAAAATTGCCAACAAAATAGAAAATAGGAAGTACAGAAGTCTCTGTTTTCTTAGAGGAGGGCAGAGATAGCGCCACGTTCCCTCTCAGCAAATGACTAAAGTACGTAAACTCGTTCTTGATGCACTTTCCATCTCATGTCAACAAGATCGCTAGCCTGGTGGGGATGCTGTTCCCTACAACCCCTGGGGTGCCAAATCGGCGCATATCCTAACCCCATTAACAGCAATATAACAGCGCGTGCCGAATTCATCACCCAACAAAACTACGCTTTGTTGACATATATCAAATTCAATTGTAGCACGTTAACAGATTTGTGAAAAACACTTACAGAAATGCCAGTTTAAGTCACAGAACCTCAAATTCTGTGAACGATTCAGCATTATCGGGCCCGATAGGATACAATTATTCGCTTATTGATCATCGTCTTGTTTTAACTCATTGATAAATAAATACAGTAAAACATAAGCATGAATAATGACTATTACGGCGGATTTATTAGCTCAACGAGCCGTTTAATCTTGTTTGTTGCTATTAACGCGTTTATTGTTACGCAATTGTAAATATAAGCGGGCGCTGCGATACCGTCAAAAGCGCTGGCCCGCCTTCGGTGGAAGAGTGATGCAGCTTCATATTGTTTTAGTGGCTCCGGCGCGGCCGGAAAACGTCGGCGCGGCGGCGCGCGCGATGAAAACCATGGGCTTCGCTTCGTTGCGCATCGTCGACAGCGAGGCGCACCTGCAGCCGGCTGCACGCTGGGTGGCACACGGGGCCGGCGAGATCCTCGACGGCGTGCAAACGTTCGCCACGTTGGAACAGGCGCTGGCGGATGTAGACTTCACGGTCGCCACCACCGCCCGCAGCCGCGCGCGTTTTCACTACTACTGCACGCCGCCTGAGCTGCTGGAACAGCTGAGTGAGCGTAAGCAGTGGGTCGGCCAGGCCGCGCTGGTGTTCGGCCGCGAAGATTCCGGCCTGACCAACGAAGAGCTGGCGCTGGCGGATTTGCTGACCGGCGTGCCGATGCAGGCGGACTACCCGTCGCTTAACCTGGGCCAGGCGGTGATGGTGTACTGCTACCAGTTGGCGAGCCTGATGGGCGTCAGCACGCCGCAGGAAAAGGTGGCGTCGGAAGGGCAACTCAAAGCGCTGCGCCACCGCGCCGATGCCTTGTTGAACGCTTTGGATGTCGGCGATGACCAAAAATTGCGCGATTGGCTGCATCAGCGCCTCGGGGCGTTGCAACAGCGAGACACGGCGATGTTGCATACGCTGCTGCACGACATCGAAAAAAAACTCGCCAAGTGATAGCGGCTCCATCAGACGGTTACCCAGCGTGATCCACTAGTAAATCGGCTTTAAGTTGTTTTTTTGTTCTGTCGTTTTGCTTTTCACCTCCGATATCGCGCAATGTCGCCGCTGAACGGAAAATAAGCAAAAAAAAGAAATAGTTTGACTTGGGATAGCGATTGCTTTAACCAATAGAGGGGACAGAGTATTTCATGAGACAGACAGACAACATGCGCAACATCAGCCTGAAAACCACAATTATTACCACCACCGATACCACAGGTAACGGGGCGGGCTGACGCGCACAGGAAACACAGAAAAAAGCCCGCACCTAATCAGTGCGGGCTTTTTTTTCGGCTTAAATTCGGAGAGATGACACATGCGAGTGCTGAAATTTGGCGGAACCTCGGTAGCGAATGCGGAACGTTTTCTGCGCGTCGCCGACATCATGGAGAGTAACGCGCGTCAGGGACAGGTAGCCACGGTCTTGTCCGCCCCCGCAAAGATCACCAACCATCTGGTGGCGATGATCGACAAGACGGTGGCGGGTCAGGACATTCTGCCGAATATCAGCGACGCCGAGCGGATCTTTGCCGATCTGCTGAGCGGCCTGGCGCAGGCGCTGCCGGGCTTTGAATACGATCGCCTGAAAGGCGTGGTCGATCAGGAGTTCGCGCAACTCAAGCAGGTGCTGCACGGCGTCTCGCTGTTGGGGCAGTGCCCGGACAGCGTGAACGCGGCGATCATCTGCCGCGGCGAAAAACTCTCCATCGCCATCATGGAAGGGGTGTTCCGCGCCAAGGGCTATCCGGTCACGGTGATCAACCCGGTGGAGAAGCTGCTGGCGCAGGGCCACTACCTGGAGTCTACCGTGGACATCGCCGAGTCCACGCTGCGCATCGCCGCAGCGGCGATCCCGGCCGACCACATCGTGCTGATGGCCGGTTTCACCGCCGGTAACGACAAGGGCGAGCTGGTGGTGTTGGGCCGCAACGGCTCCGACTATTCCGCCGCGGTGCTGGCCGCCTGCCTGCGCGCCGACTGTTGCGAAATCTGGACCGACGTCGACGGCGTGTATACCTGCGATCCGCGCACCGTACCGGACGCCAGGCTGCTGAAATCGATGTCGTACCAGGAGGCGATGGAGCTCTCCTACTTCGGCGCCAAAGTGCTGCATCCTCGCACCATCACGCCGATTGCCCAGTTCCAAATCCCTTGCCTGATTAAAAACACCTCTAACCCGCAAGCCCCCGGCACGCTGATCGGTAAAGACAGCACCGATGACGCGATGCCGGTCAAAGGCATCACCAACCTGAACAACATGGCGATGATCAACGTCTCCGGCCCGGGCATGAAAGGCATGGTCGGCATGGCCGCACGGGTGTTCGCCGTGATGTCGCGCGCCGGCATTTCGGTGGTGCTGATCACCCAATCCTCTTCCGAATACAGCATCAGCTTCTGCGTGCCGCAGGGTGAATTGCAGCGCGCCCGCCGGGCGCTGGAAGAGGAGTTCTATCTGGAGTTGAAAGACGGCGTGCTGGATCCGCTGGACGTCATGGAACGCCTGGCGATCATCTCGGTGGTCGGTGACGGCATGCGCACCCTGCGTGGCATCTCCGCGCGCTTCTTCTCCGCGCTGGCGCGCGCCAACATCAATATCGTCGCTATCGCCCAGGGCTCTTCCGAGCGTTCAATTTCGGTGGTGGTCAGCAATGATTCCGCCACCACCGGCGTGCGCGTCAGCCATCAGATGCTGTTCAACACCGATCAGGTGATCGAAGTGTTCGTCATCGGCGTCGGCGGCGTCGGCGGGGCGCTGATCGAGCAAGTCTACCGCCAGCAGCCGTGGCTGAAGCAAAAACATATCGATCTGCGGGTGTGCGGCATCGCCAACTCGCGCGTGATGCTGACCAACGTGCACGGCATCGCGCTGGACAGCTGGCGCGACGAGCTGGCCGGCGCGCAGGAGCCGTTCAATCTCGGCCGCCTGATCCGGCTGGTGAAGGAGTATCACCTGCTGAACCCGGTGATCGTCGACTGTACCTCCAGCCAGGCGGTGGCCGATCAATACGTGGACTTCCTGGCGGACGGTTTCCACGTGGTGACGCCGAACAAAAAGGCCAACACCTCGTCGATGAACTATTATCAGCAACTGCGCGCGGCCGCTGCCGGTTCGCACCGCAAGTTCCTCTATGACACCAACGTCGGCGCCGGTCTGCCGGTGATTGAGAACCTGCAAAACCTGCTGAACGCCGGCGATGAGCTGGTGCGCTTCTCCGGCATTCTGTCCGGGTCGCTGTCCTTTATCTTCGGCAAGCTGGACGAAGGGATGTCGCTGTCGGCCGCGACCCTGCAGGCCAGGGCCAACGGCTACACCGAACCGGATCCGCGCGACGACCTGTCCGGTATGGACGTGGCGCGCAAGCTGCTGATCCTGGCGCGCGAGGCCGGTTACAAACTGGAACTGAGCGATATCGAGGTTGAGGCGGTGCTGCCGCCGTCCTTCGACGCGTCGGGCGATGTGGATCAGTTCCTGGCGCGGCTGCCGGAGCTGGATAAAGAGTTCGCGCGCAACGTGGCCAACGCCGCCGAGCAAGGCAAGGTGCTGCGCTATGTCGGCCTGATCGACGAAGGGCGCTGCAAGGTGTGCATCGAGGCGGTGGACGGCAACGATCCGTTGTATAAAGTGAAGAACGGCGAGAACGCGCTGGCCTTCTACAGCCGCTATTATCAGCCGCTGCCGCTGGTGCTGCGCGGCTACGGCGCCGGTAACGATGTGACCGCAGCGGGCGTGTTTGCCGATCTGCTGCGCACACTGTCATGGAAGTTGGGAGTTTAATATGGTTAAGGTGTATGCACCGGCCTCGATCGGTAACGTCAGCGTCGGTTTCGACGTGCTGGGCGCGGCGGTTTCGCCGATCGACGGCACGCTGCTGGGCGACTGCGTCAGCGTCGAAGCCGCCGAAACGTTCAGTTTGCAGAATGCCGGGCGCTTCGTCAGCAAGCTGCCGGCCGAGCCGAAAGAGAACATCGTTTATCAATGCTGGGAGCGTTTCTGCCAGGAGATCGGCCGCGAAGTGCCGGTGGCGATGCGGTTGGAAAAGAACATGCCGATCGGATCGGGGCTGGGGTCCAGCGCCTGTTCGGTGGTGGCTGGGCTGATGGCGATGAACGAATTCTGCGATCGGCCGCTGGATAAAATGACGCTGCTCGGCCTGATGGGCGAGCTGGAAGGGCGCATTTCCGGCAGCGTGCATTACGACAACGTGGCGCCATGCTATTTGGGCGGCCTGCAGCTGATGCTGGAAGAAGAAGGCATCATCAGCCAGGAGGTGCCGTGCTTCGACGATTGGCTGTGGGTCATGGCCTATCCCGGCATCAAGGTGTCCACCGCCGAAGCGCGCGCCATTTTACCCGCGCAATACCGTCGTCAGGATTGCATCAGCCACGGCCGCTACCTGGCCGGCTTTATTCACGCCTGCCATACCCGGCAGCCGCAGCTGGCCGCCAAATTGATGCAGGACGTGATCGCTGAACCGTACCGCACCCGGCTGTTGCCGGGCTTTGCCGAAGCGCGCAAGGCGGCGCAGGACATCGGCGCGCTGGCCTGCGGCATCTCCGGCTCCGGCCCGACGCTGTTCGCCGTCTGCAACGACGGCGCTACCGCGCAGCGCATGGCCGCCTGGCTGCAACAACACTATCTGCAAAACGACGAAGGTTTTGTTCATATTTGCCGTCTGGATACCGCAGGCGCTCGACTACTGGGATAACGCATGAAACTGTACAACCTTAAGGATCACAACGAGCAGGTCAGCTTCGCGCAGGCGATCAAACAAGGCCTGGGTAAGCAGCAGGGGCTGTTCTTCCCGCTGGAGTTGCCGGCGTTCGAACTGACCGAGATCGACCAGCTGCTGGAGCAGGATTTTGTCACCCGCAGCAGCCGCATTCTGTCGGCCTTTATCGGCGAAGAGGTGCCGGAAGCTGCGCTGAAGAAACGCGTACAGGCCGCCTTTGAGTTCCCGGCGCCGGTGGCGAAAGTGACGGAAGACGTCTCCTGCCTGGAGCTGTTCCACGGCCCGACGCTGGCGTTCAAAGACTTCGGCGGCCGCTTTATGGCGCAGATGCTGGCGGAAGTGGCCGGCGATCAGCCGGTGACCATTTTGACCGCCACCTCCGGCGACACCGGCGCCGCCGTGGCGCACGCCTTCTACGGCCTGAAAAACGTCCGGGTGGTGATCCTCTACCCGCAGGGCAAAATCAGCCCGTTGCAGGAGAAACTGTTCTGTACCTTGGGCGGCAACATTCACACCGTGGCGATCGACGGCGACTTCGATGCCTGTCAGGCGCTGGTGAAGCAGGCGTTCGACGATCAGGAGTTGAAAGATGCGCTGCACCTGAACTCGGCCAACTCGATCAACATCAGCCGCTTGCTGGCGCAGATCTGTTACTACTTCGAAGCGGTGGCGCAGCTGCCGCAGGAAGCGCGCAATCAGCTGGTCATTTCGGTGCCGAGCGGCAACTTCGGCGATCTGACCGCCGGGCTGCTGGCCAAGTCGCTGGGTCTGCCGGTGAAGCGCTTCATCGCCGCCACCAACGCCAACGACACCGTGCCGCGCTTCCTGACCAGCGGCCATTGGCAGCCGCACGCCACGGTCGCGACGCTGTCCAACGCCATGGACGTCAGCCAGCCAAACAACTGGCCGCGCGTGGAAGAGCTGTTCCGTCGTAAGGTCTGGCAGCTGAAAGAGCTGGGTCACGCGGCGGTCAGCGATGAGACCACCAGGGAAACGATGCGTGAACTGGCCGAGCTGGGCTATATCTCAGAACCGCACGCGGCCATTGCCTATCGCGCGCTGCGCGATCAGCTGCAGGACGGAGAGTTTGGCCTGTTCCTCGGTACCGCGCATCCGGCCAAGTTTAAAGAGAGCGTAGAAGCGATCCTCGGCCAGGAACTGCCGTTGCCGAAAGCGCTGGCGCTGCGGGCCGATCTGCCGCTGCTGTCGCACACGCTCCCGGCCGGCTTCGGCGAGCTGCGCAAGTTCCTGATGGGACTGCCGGCCTGAAGTTCAGCAGGCTAGAATGCGAAAAGCCGTCTTGCGACGGCTTTTTTTATGCCTGCTCCGGGCGTTTGAACACCAGTTCATTACCCTGCGAGGCGGCTTCGTCGAAGGCGTAGCCTTCCAGGTTGAAGTCCACCAGCTGTTCGCTGCGCGTCAGGCGATTTTTGATGATAAAGCGGCTCATCAACCCGCGCGCTTTCTTGGCGTAGAAGCTGATGACCTTGTACTTGCCGTTCTTCTCGTCTAGGAACACCGGTTTGATCAGCGCGCCGTGCAGTTTGGCCGGCTTCACCGCCTTGAAATACTCGTCGGACGCCAGATTGACCACCACGTCGTCGCCCTGCTGCTCCAGCGCTTCGTTGAGCTTCTGGGTGATTTTATCGCCCCAGAAGCTGTACAGGTCTTTGCCTTTCGGGTTTTCCAGCTTGATGCCCATCTCCAGCCGGTACGGCATCATCAGATCGAGCGGGCGCAGCACGCCATACAGGCCGGACAGCATGCGCAGATGCTGCTGGGCGAAGTCGAAATCGGCTTCGTTGAAATCCTGCGCCTGCAGGCCGGTGTAAACGTCTCCCTTGAACGCCAGCAGCGCCTGACGGGCATTGTCCGGGGTAAATTTCGGCTGCCACTCGCTAAAGCGCGCGGCGTTCAGCCCGGCCAGCTTGTCGCTGATGCTCATCAGGCTGGCGATTTGCGCCGGCGTCAGCTCGCGGCAAATGTTGATCAGCTGTTTCGACTTGTCCAGCAGTTCGGGCTGCGTGAAGCGTTCTGTCGCCAGCGGGCTTTCGTAATCGAGAGTTTTTGCAGGGGAAATAATAACGAGCATGGCCAGATCCTGTTTATCCAAGTGCGGATACTGTAGCAAAAAGCGCGGGAAAAAGGGGCAATCGGTCCAATAGGCCGGGGCGCGTATCGCAGGCGCCCCGGAAAACTCAGCGCGGCGGCTTTTGGTCGTCCCACACGCCCGGCTCCAGCTGCGACTTCAGCTCCGGATAACGGGTGGCGTCGAAGGTTGGCAGCTTGCCCAGGCGGCGTTGGCGATGGTAGTCGTCGGCCAGTTTCAGCGCCACCCGCGACAGCAGCAGGATCGCCGTCAGGTTGGTGATCGCCATCAGGGCCATGGAGGTATCTGCCATTTTCCACACCAGCGGCAGCTCCGCCAGCGCGCCGAACATCACCATGCCCAGCGCCACGCAGCGGAAAATCAGCAGGCCGCCCGGGTGGTTGTGCTCGAGGAACACCAGGTTGCTCTCGGCATAGGCATAGTTGGCGATGATCGAGGTGAAGGCGAAGAAGAAGATGGCGATGGCGACGAACGGTGCCCCCCAACTGCCGACGGCGGTTGACAGCGCGCGCTGGGTCAGATCGATGCCGCTGATGCTGTCGGTCGGCTGATCGAGTATGCCGGAAGAGAGGATGATCGCCGCGGTGGCGCTGCAGATGACGATGGTATCGATAAACACCCCGAGCATTTGCACATAGCCTTGCGAAGCCGGATGCGGCGGATAAGGCGAGGCGGACGCCGCCGCGTTGGGCGCCGAGCCCATGCCGGCTTCGTTGGAGAACAGGCCACGCTGCACGCCCTGAGTCATCGCCTGGGAAATACCGTAACCGACGGCGCCGGCCGCGGCTTCCTGCAGGCCGAAGGCGCTTTTGAAGATCAGCGCCAGGATCGCCGGCATGTGTTCGATGTTATGGCCAATCACCCAGAGAGCCAACAGCAGGTAGGCGCCAGCCATCAGCGGCACCACCAGTTCGGCCACTTTGGCGATGGAACGGATGCCGCCGAAGATCACCACGCCGCTCAGCAACACCAGGCCGATGCCGACGTGCAGCGGCTGCAAATGGAAGGCGACGGCGGAGGCCTGGGCGATGGAGTTGGCCTGTACGGCGTTGAACACCAGACCGAACGCGATGATCAGGAAGATGGAGAACAGCACGCCCATCCAGCGCATGCCGAGACCTTTTTCCATGTAATAGGCCGGGCCACCGCGGTAGTTGCCGTTATCGTCTTTGGTTTTGTAGAGCTGAGCCAGCGAGCTTTCCACAAAGGAGGTGGCCATGCCGATAAACGCCACCACCCACATCCAGAAGATGGCGCCGGGGCCGCCGGCGGTCAGGGCAATGGCGACGCCGGTCAGGTTACCGGTGCCGACGCGCGCCGCCAGCGTGGTACAGAGCGCCTGAAAAGAGGAGATGCCGGCGCTGTCGCTTTTATTGCTGTTTTTCAACACCGAGAACATGTGGCTGAAGTGGCGAAGCTGGATAAAGCGGGTACGCAACGTGAAGTAGATGCCGGTGCCGAGCAACAGATAAATCAGCACTGACCCCCACAAAATGTTGTTTATAAAATTCATCAGGTCCGTCAAGGGATCCCTCCTCTTATCGAAATGTCATGCGCACCTGGCAGCATCCACCGCAGGTGAAAAACATTGGCCTATTTTTTACAAGAGCTTAGCTGGAATCGGTCCGGCGTCAGTCGATTAAGATTTTTCGCAGATTAGCGGACGAATTGCATCAATTTTTTCGAATTTAACATAATTTATTCGGGCGATAGCACGTTATTGCCTTTCCATCCGCTCGGTTATGGCGAAAGATATCGGCGTAAACGGTTGCTCGCCCAAGGATAAAACAGATGCTTGCGCGCCGCGGTTTTCCAGCCTTGCGCCGGGCTTGGCGCATGTTATTATCAGGGCAGGGCATGGTTGAACAATGCCAAAAGTTCATGCACAAACGATGAGATAATGCCAACATGACCGACAAATTAACTTCCCTGCGCCAGCTGACTACAGTGGTTGCAGATACGGGTGATATCGCGGCAATGAAGCTGTATCAACCGCAGGACGCCACAACCAACCCTTCGCTGATCCTCAATGCAGCCCAAATTCCTGAATACCGCAAACTGATTGACGAAGCCATCGCCTGGGCGCGCGGCCAGAGCAGCGATCGCGAGCAGCAGATCGCCGACGCCGCCGACAAGCTGGCAGTCAACATCGGTCTGGAGATCCTCAAACTGGTTCCGGGCCGCATCTCCACCGAGGTTGACGCGCGTCTGTCTTACGACACCGTTGCCAGCGTGGCCAAGGCCAAGCGCCTGATCAAGCTGTACAACGAAGCCGGCATCAGCAACGATCGCATTCTGATCAAACTGGCCTCGACCTGGCAGGGCATCCGCGCGGCGGAGCAGCTGGAGAAAGAAGGCATCAACTGTAACCTGACGCTGCTGTTCTCCTTCGCTCAGGCTCGCGCCTGTGCCGAAGCCGGCGTTTACCTGATCTCGCCGTTCGTTGGCCGTATCCTCGACTGGTACAAAGCCAACGGCGACAAGAAAGAGTTCGCCCCGCACGAAGATCCGGGCGTGATCTCCGTGACCGAAATTTACCAGTACTACAAACAGCACGGTTACAACACCGTGGTGATGGGCGCCAGCTTCCGTAACGTCGGCGAAATCATCGAACTGGCCGGCTGCGACCGCCTGACCATCGCGCCTGCGCTGCTGAAAGAGCTGGCGGAGAGCGAAGGCGCGCTGGAGCGCAAACTGTCTTACACCGGTGAAGTGAAGGCGCGTCCTGCCGCACTGACCGAACCTGAGTTCTACTGGCAGCACAACCAGGATCCGATGGCGGTTGAGAAACTGACCGACGGCATCCGCAAGTTCGCCGTAGACCAGGGTAAACTGGAAAAAATGATCGCCGACCTGCTGTAATTCCTGCAGATCGCGCAGTAAAAAGGTGGCTCAGGCCACCTTTTTTTATGCCCGACGCTCCCGCCGGCGGGGGAAGCCCTTATACTCTCGGCAATGACAACAGAACGGGAGACGAACCCGTTCGGACCCCATCAGGCTGTAGAGGTTACGCATGGATATTTTACGTATTGGTTTGGTTTCCGTTTCTGACCGCGCTTCCGGCGGCGTTTACCAGGATAAAGGCATTCCGGCGCTGGAGGAGTGGCTGGCCGGCGCGCTGGCGACGCCGTTCAAGCTGGAAACCCGGCTGATCCCCGATGAGCAGACGCAAATTGAACAAACGCTGTGTGAGCTGGTGGACGAAATGGGCTGCCATCTGGTGCTGACCACCGGCGGCACCGGGCCGGCGCGTCGCGACGTCACCCCCGACGCCACGCTGGCGATCGCCGATCGCGTGATGCCCGGCTTCGGCGAGCAAATGCGTCAGATCAGCCTACACTATGTGCCAACGGCAATTCTTTCTCGCCAGGTGGGAGCGATCCGCAAGCAGGCGCTGATCATCAACTTGCCCGGCCAACCGAAGTCGATCAAAGAAACGCTGGAAGGGGTAAAGGATGAGCAGGGCAATGCGGTGGTGCACGGCATCTTCGCCAGCGTGCCTTATTGCATTCAACTGCTCGACGGGCCTTACGTCGAAACGCACGCCGCGGTGGTAGCAGCATTTCGGCCAAAGAGCGCGCGTCGCGAGATAAACCTCTAAATTTCAGCGTTCTGCGAGATCGGCTTCAGCCCGCCTGGTGTGAAAATAATTTGCCGTTATAGTAAGGATTCTTTTACAGAAAGCCTGTGGCTTTTATTTTTACAGCCTTTACCGACGGTGCCCTATGCCTCACGACACTAATCGCCGGCTGAACCGGCAAGACTACAAAACGCTGACGTTGGCCGCGTTGGGCGGCGCGCTGGAGTTTTACGACTTCATCATCTTCGTGTTCTTCGCCGCCGTGGTCGGCGATCTGTTCTTCCCGGCGGACATGCCGGAGTGGCTGCGGCTGGTGCAAACCTTCGGCATCTTCGCCGCCGGCTATCTTGCCCGCCCGCTGGGCGGCATCGTGATGGCGCACTTCGGCGATCTGGTCGGCCGCAAAAAGATGTTTACCCTGAGCATTCTGCTGATGGCGTTGCCGACGCTGGCGATGGGTCTGCTGCCGACCTACGCCAGCATCGGCATCGCCGCGCCGCTGCTGCTGCTGTTGATGCGCGTGCTGCAAGGCGCGGCGATCGGCGGTGAGGTGCCGGGCGCCTGGGTCTTCGTCGCCGAACACGTGCCGCGCCGGCGCATCGGCTTCGCCTGCGGCACGCTGACCGCCGGGTTGACGGTAGGCATCTTGCTGGGTTCGGTGGTGGCGACGGTGATCAATACCACGCTTAGCCCGCAGAGCATCGCCGGCGGCGGCTGGCGTATTCCTTTCCTGTTGGGTGGCATGTTCGGCTTGGTGGCGATGTACCTGCGCCGCTGGCTGCAGGAAACGCCAATCTTTATCGAGATGCAGGCGCGTAAAGCGCTGGCCGAAGAGCTGCCGCTGAAATCGGTGGTGCTCAATCACAAACGGGAAGTGGTGGTGTCGATGCTGCTGACCTGGCTGCTCTCTGCGGGTATCGTGGTGGTGATCCTGATGACCCCAACCTATCTGCAAAAACAGTTCGCCATTGCGCCGGCTTTGACGCTGCAGGCCAACAGTATCGCCACCATCATGCTGATCGCCGGCTGCATTGTCGCCGGTTTGTCGGCCGATCGCTTCGGCGCCAGCAAAACGCTGGTGGTCGGCAGTGTGCTGCTGGCCGGCTGCAGCTGGCTGTTCTATCAAACGGTGGGCGTGCGCCCGGAAATGTTGTTCGCCTGCTATGCGCTGGTGGGCTTCAGCGTAGGCGTGGTGGGGGCCGTGCCGTATGTGATGGTGCGGGCCTTCCCGGCGGAAGTGCGGTTTACCGGCATCTCGTTCTCATATAACGTCTCGTACGCTATTTTTGGCGGTTTAACCCCTATTTTTGTGACGCTGATCATGAAATTGACCCCGTTAGCGCCCGCTTACTATGTGCTGGCGCTGTCGCTCATCGGGCTGCTGCTCGGCGTCTACCTGCATCGCGACCTGAACAGCGAAGCCGGCGAGCGGCGAGCCGGTTCCTACAGCTAAAAAAAAGCCCTGCACTGCAGGGCTTTTTCGTCAGGGAAGGGCGATTACGCCGTGACCGGCGAGGCCGCGACGCGGGCCGGAGCCGGCTCGCCAATTGGCAGCACGGTGCGGCCGTATTGCTCGTTGAGCACTTCGGCCATCGCCAGGTAAATGGCGCTGGCACCGCAGATGATACCCTCATAACCGGCGAAGGTCAGCAGTGCGTGGTTGCCGGTGATGTTGCCGACGGCCAGCAAGGCGAACAGCAGCGTGAGGCTGGCGAACACGAACTGCAGCACGCGGTTGGCGCCCAGGGTGCCGAAGAACATGAACAGGGTGAAGACGCCCCACAGCGCCAGGTAGATGCCCAGCACGTGCGCCTCGGTGGCTTCAGCCAGGCCCAGACGCGGCAGCAGCAGCAGGCCGACCAGGCTCAGCCAGAAGCTGCCGTAGGCGGTGAACGCCGTCATGCCGAAGGTGTTGCCCTTCTTGTACTCCAGCAGACCGGCCAAGATCTGGGCCAGGCCACCGAAGAAAATCCCCATGCTGATGATGGCGGAGTTCAGTGGGAAAAAGCCCGCGTTGTGCAGGTTCAGCAAGACGGTGGTCATCCCGAAGCCCATCAGGCCGAGAGGGCCGGGATTCGCCAACTTGTTGGTGTGCATAAGTCCTCTGCGATAACAGAAAATTAACGGAAACAGCGAAGTAAAATCATAAATGGTCTGAATGGCCAAAAAATCGAAGTTTTCCACCAGAGCGCGCGCATCATAATGATCCCCGCAGCCGGAAACAATGATCTGAATGACGATAAAAAAAGAAATTTTTTTCGCCTTGCCCCTTGATGCCGGACGGGATGGCCCCATCTTATTTGCAACCGCAGCTGCTAACCGCGGGTCGCACTGAGATATCGGGCAGTTGAAAAGCAAAAAATCGCCCGCATATAGGTTAGCAACCTGACTGATTATGAATTTTTTAGTGGAGACGTTTAGATGGGCAAAATTATTGGTATCGACCTGGGTACTACCAACTCTTGCGTAGCAATTATGGATGGTGCCAAGGCACGCGTGCTGGAAAACGCCGAGGGCGACCGCACCACTCCTTCTATTATCGCATATACCCAGGACGGTGAAACTCTGGTTGGCCAGCCGGCTAAGCGTCAGGCAGTGACCAACCCTGAAAACACCCTGTTCGCCATCAAGCGCCTGATCGGTCGCCGCTTCCAGGATGAAGAAGCGCAGCGCGACAAAGCGATCATGCCGTACAAAATCGTCGAAGCCGACAACGGCGACGCCTGGCTGGAAGTGAAAGGCCAGAAAATGGCTCCGCCGCAGATCTCTGCGGAAGTGCTGAAAAAAATGAAGAAAACGGCGGAAGATTACCTGGGCGAACCGGTAACTGAAGCGGTTATCACCGTACCGGCTTACTTCAACGACGCCCAGCGTCAGGCGACCAAAGACGCCGGCCGCATCGCGGGTCTGGAAGTCAAACGCATCATCAACGAACCGACCGCTGCGGCCCTGGCCTACGGCCTGGACAAAGAAGTCGGCAACCGCACCATCGCGGTTTATGACCTGGGCGGCGGTACTTTCGATATCTCTATCATCGAAATCGACGACGTTGACGGCGAAAAAACCTTTGAAGTGCTGGCGACCAACGGTGACACCCACCTGGGTGGCGAAGACTTCGACAGCCGTCTGATCAACTACCTGGTGGAAGAGTTCAAGAAAGATCAGGGTATCGATCTGCGCAACGATCCGCTGGCGATGCAGCGCCTGAAAGAAGCCGCTGAGAAAGCGAAGATTGAACTGTCTTCCGCTCAGCAGACCGACGTTAACCTGCCGTACATCACTGCAGACGCGACCGGTCCAAAACACATGAACATCAAAGTGACTCGCGCCAAACTCGAGTCTCTGGTTGAAGATCTGGTTGCGCGTTCTATCGAACCGCTGAAAGTGGCGCTGAAAGACGCAGGCCTGTCGGTTTCCGACATCCAGGACGTGATCCTGGTGGGCGGCCAGACCCGTATGCCAATGGTGCAGAAGAAAGTCGCAGACTTCTTCGGCAAAGAACCGCGTAAAGACGTGAACCCGGACGAAGCGGTTGCCGTAGGCGCTGCGGTACAGGGCGGCGTGTTGGCCGGTGATGTGAAGGACGTTCTGCTGCTGGACGTGACCCCGCTGTCGCTGGGTATCGAAACCATGGGCAGCGTGATGACGCCGCTGATCACCAAAAACACCACGATCCCGACCAAGCACAGCCAGGTGTTCTCTACTGCGGAAGACAACCAGTCTGCAGTAACCATCCACGTGCTGCAGGGTGAGCGTAAGCGCGCCAGCGATAACAAATCTCTGGGCCAGTTCAACCTGGACGGCATCCAGGCGGCACCGCGCGGCATGGCGCAGATCGAAGTGACCTTCGATATCGATGCTGACGGCATCCTGCACGTGTCTGCCAAAGACAAGAACACCGGTCGTGAGCAGAAGATCACCATCAAGGCATCTTCTGGCCTGAACGAAGACGAAATCCAGAAAATGGTGCGCGATGCCGAGCTGAACGCTGAAGCTGACCGCAAGTTCGAAGAGCTGGTACAGACGCGTAACCAGGCGGATCACCTGATCCACGGTACTCGCAAGCAGCTGGAAGAAGCGGGTGACAAACTGCCGGCGGAAGATAAAACGGCGATCGAAGCGGCGCTGAAAGATCTGGAAGCAGCGGTGAAAGGCGAAGATAAAGCCGAGATCGAAGCGAAGACTCAGGCGCTGGTGCAGGTTTCCGGCAAGCTGCTGGAAATGGCTCAGGCGCAGCAGGCTCAGCAGGGTGCTGACGCCGGCGCGGACAACGCGGCGCAGAAAGACGACGACGTGGTTGACGCTGAGTTCGAAGAAGTTAAAGACAAAAAATAATCGCCCTTAAGCGGGCACGGGGCGGCCGAGATGCCGCTACCGGAAACCAGCACGGGCGTCGAGGCAACTCTGCGCCCGTGCACGCATGTTAAGGGTAAGCGAAAGAATGGCGAAGAAAGACTATTACGAGATTCTCGGCGTCAGCAAGACGGCGGATGAACGTGAGATCAAAAAGGCGTATAAACGCCTGGCGATGAAATACCATCCTGACCGTAACCAGGAACAAGACGCCGAAACCAAGTTTAAAGAAGTTAAAGAAGCTTACGAAGTCCTGACCGACGACCAGAAACGCGCGGCCTACGACCAGTATGGCCACGCGGCCTTTGAACAGGGCGGCATGGGCGGCGGCGGCTTTGGCGGCGGTGCCGACTTCAGCGATATCTTTGGCGACGTGTTTGGCGATATCTTCGGCGGAGGCCGCCGTCAGCGCGCCAGCCGCGGTTCCGATCTGCGCTATAACATGGAGCTGACCCTCGAGGAAGCGGTACGTGGCGTCACCAAAGAGATCCGCATCCCGACGCTGGAAGAGTGCGACGTCTGCCACGGCAGCGGCGCCAAGCCGGGCAGTTCACCGGTCACCTGCCCAACCTGTCACGGTCAAGGCCAGGTGCAAATGCGTCAGGGCTTCTTCACCGTGCAGCAGGCGTGTCCACACTGCCATGGCCGCGGCCAGATCATCAAAGATCCGTGCAACAAGTGCCACGGCCACGGCCGGGTTGAGAAATCCAAAACGCTGTCGGTGAAAATTCCGGCCGGCGTCGATACTGGCGACCGCATCCGCCTGGCGGGTGAAGGCGAAGCCGGCGAGCACGGCGCACCGGCGGGCGATCTGTACGTTCAGGTGCAGGTGAAGGCGCACCCGATCTTCGAGCGTGAAGGCAACAACCTGTACTGTGAAGTGCCGATCAACTTTGCTATGGCGGCGCTGGGCGGCGAGATTGAAGTGCCGACGCTGGATGGCCGGGTGAAACTGAAGGTGCCTTCGGAGACCCAAACCGGCAAGCTGTTCCGCATGCGCGGCAAGGGTGTGAAATCGGTGCGTGGCGGCAGCCAGGGCGACCTGCTGTGCCGCGTAGTGGTGGAAACACCGGTCAATCTGAACGACAAGCAGAAGCAGCTGCTGCGTGAGCTGGAAGAGAGCCTGGGCGGCCCGTCCGGTGACAAGAACAGCCCGCGCTCGAAGAGCTTCTTCGACGGGGTGAAAAAGTTCTTTGACGACCTGACTCGTTAACCTGCTGTTTATTATAGGTTATATTAGAACCCCGGGCGTCTGCTGCGGGGTTTTTATTTGCATGCTGCACCCCTAATTCCCTATCAATAATGTGACTTATTCGTGCTTTTAATCGGTTTTTTCGAGTTATTTAGCATTTATAAACTTATTTTTTCGAACTAAAACGCCCTCTATACTCACTTCATGACTGTGGTTCGCAGGGCGCTACGTCCTGCACAGATTTGGAGAGACGTACTGTGACCAACATCATTCGTCAATTTTTACGTCAGGAAGCCGCGGGCGGCATCATTCTGATCGCGGCGGCGATCGTCGCCCTGATCATGGCCAACAGCCCGGCGCAGGGGATCTATCAGGCATTCCTTAACCTGCCGGTGATGGTGAAAATTGCTTCGCTGGAGATCGCCAAGCCGCTGCTGCTGTGGATCAACGACGGCCTGATGGCCATCTTCTTCCTGGTGGTGGGGCTCGAGGTCAAGCGCGAGCTGATGCAAGGCTCGCTGTCCGGGCGTGACAAGGCGGTATTTCCGGCGATCGCCGCACTGGGCGGCATGCTGGCGCCGGCGCTGATTTACCTGCTTTTCAACGGCGCGGATGAAGTCACTCGCCAGGGTTGGGCGATCCCGGCCGCGACCGATATCGCCTTCGCGCTGGGCGTAATGGCGCTGCTGGGCAACCGCGTGCCGACTAGCCTGAAAGTATTCCTGCTGGCGTTGGCGATCATCGATGACCTGGGCGTGATTATCATCATCGCGCTGTTCTACACCCACGAAGTGTCGATGGTGGCGCTGGGCGTGGCAGCGGCGGCGACGGTGCTGCTGGCGGTGATGAACTGGCGTGGCGTGGGAAAAACCTCGCTGTATATGATGGTTGGCCTGGTGTTGTGGGTGGCGATCCTCAAGTCCGGGGTGCACGCGACGTTGGCCGGGGTGATCGTCGGCTTTATGATCCCGCTGAACGTCAAGAAGGGGCCATCGCCATCGGAAACGCTGGAGCATGAGCTGCACCCGTGGGTCGCGTTTATGATCCTGCCGCTGTTCGCTTTCGCTAACGCCGGGGTCTCTTTGCAGGGCGTATCGCTGGAAGGATTGACGTCGCTGCTGCCGGTCGGGATTGCGGCTGGCTTGTTTATCGGTAAGCCGCTGGGGATTTTCCTCTTCAGCCTGCTGGCGGTAAAAATGGGCATCGCCCGTTTGCCTGAAGGCATCGGCTTCAAACAGGTATTTGCCGTTTCGGTGCTTTGCGGTATTGGTTTCACCATGTCGATTTTTATCGCCTCGCTGGCGTTCGGCGAGGCGGATATGGCGCTCAGCACCTATTCCCGTCTGGGGATCCTGTTGGGCTCGACGGCTGCGGCGGTAGTAGGGTATGGATTGCTGCGTCTGGCGTTGCCGCGCGTACGTTAATCCTGAATGTGCCCGGTAAGGGCACATAATAAAATGGCTGGTCGGAGCTGTACGGTATAAAATATGTGCAGCTTCGGCCGTTCTTCGTTGGGACTAATGGGGCTATACGTTGTCTGAAGCAGGGAAAGGAAGTTTGTCGCTCGTCACGGCACACCGTTTGCCGCTGCGAAACGTTGTTAAGGAGAGCCGCTCGTGAGGATGTCGCATATCAACTTTAATCACCTTTACTATTTCTGGCAGGTCTGCAAGGCCGGTTCCGTGGTCGGCGCCGCTGAAGCGTTGTTTCTGACGCCGCAGACCATCACCGGCCAGATCAAGGCGCTGGAAGAGCGGTTGGACGGCAAGCTGTTCAAACGCCAGGGGCGCGGGTTGGTGCCTTCGGAGCTGGGGCAGTTGGTGTTCCGCTATGCTGACAAGATGTTTATGCTCAGCCAGGAAATGCTGGATATCGTCAACTATCGCAAAGAGTCGAATCTGCTGTTCGACGTCGGCGTGGCGGACGCGCTGTCGAAGCGCCTGGTCAGCCAGGTGTTGGAAACGGCGGTGGTGGTGGACAACGAACAGATCCACCTGCGTTGTTTTGAATCGACGCACGAGATGCTGCTGGAGCAGCTCAGCCAGCACAAGCTGGATATGATCCTGTCGGATTGCCCGGTGGACTCCAGCCAGCAGGAAGGGCTGTTCTCGCTGAAGCTGGGCGAGTGCGGCATCAGCTTCTTCTGTCGCCAGCCGGCGCCGGAGTTGCCGTTCCCGGCCTGCCTGGAGCAGCGCAAGTTGCTGATCCCCGGCCGCCGTTCGATGCTGGGGCGCAAACTGCTCAACTGGTTCAATACGCAGGGCATCCAGGTGGAGATTCTGGGCGAGTTCGACGATGCGGCGCTGATGAAGGCTTTCGGCATGTACCACAACGCGATCTTCGTGGCGCCGACGCTGTATGCGCAGGATACCTACAACGATGATAACGTGGTGGAGATTGGACGTATAGACAGCGTGCAGGAGGAGTATTACATCATCTTCGCCGAGCGCATGATCCAGCATCCGGCGGTGCAGCGCGTCTGCAACAAAGACTTCTCGGCGCTGTTTTCCTGCTAGCGGTTCACTGAACGCAGGGCGTAAAAAAACCGGCCTGAGCCGGTTTTTTTATCAAGCAGATAACGAAATGCTTACTGCATTGCGTTGATGCGTGCAGTCAGGTTTGACTTATGACGCGCTGCTTTGTTTTTGTGGATCAGGCCTTTAGCTGCCTGACGGTCCACCAGTGGCTGCATTACCAGGAATGCATTTTGTGCTGCTTCTTTGTCGCCAGCTGCGATAGCTGCGTCTACCTTCTTGATGAAGGTACGCACCATTGAGCGACGGCTTGCGTTATGCTTGCGGCGTTTCTCAGACTGTACGGCGCGTTTCTTAGCTGATTTGATATTAGCCAAGGTCCAACTCCCAAATATATTCTATTGAGGACAATTCAAAGGCCGAGGAATATGCCCTTTTAGCCTTCGTTTGTCAATGGATTTGTGCAAATAAGCGCCGTTTGTACAGGCGGCACTCGCTACGTTGTGATGGCGCAGGATTTTACCAGCTTCGCTCTTGGGAATACAGTGTTTCGCGAGAAAATTCGCCAATGTTTTGCCGCGGCGGACGCAAGCCGTTGGCCGCGGTCGAGAATCGGCCCGGTGGCGCCGGATAAACTGCGGCGAAGCCGTTTCACGCGCAGATTATCTCCGGTATGGTATGTCTATTACATAAAGGCACCAATCGCGGGTTAACCTTACCGGCTGTACAAGGTATAATCCGCCGATTTCCACTGTTTTGAGCCAGCTATGGAGCTAATTCGCGGCATTCACAATATCCGGGCGCGCCACCATGGTTGCGTGCTCACCATCGGCAACTTCGACGGCGTGCATCGCGGTCATCAGGCGTTGCTGGAGCAGTTGAAGCAACAAGGGCAACGCCTCGGGCTGCCGGTGATGGTCATGATCTTTGAGCCGCAGCCGCTGGAGATGTTCGCCGCAGACAAGGCGCCGGCCCGTTTGACGCGCCTGCGTGACAAGGCCAACTACCTGGCGCAGGCGGGCGTCGATTACCTGCTGTGCGTCAAGTTCGATCCGCGTTTCGCCGCCAACACCGCGCAGGCGTTC
The DNA here is from genome assembly GCF_030053255.1 of Serratia sp. PF-27. Taxonomy (NCBI): domain Bacteria; kingdom Pseudomonadati; phylum Pseudomonadota; class Gammaproteobacteria; order Enterobacterales; family Yersiniaceae; genus Serratia; species Serratia sp. PF-27. The sequence goes on along the minus strand of NZ_JASGBT010000002.1, from coordinate 114,342 downwards.
GTCGCCGAGCTGCTGGTGGAAAAACTGGGCGTCAAATTCCTGATGGTGGGGGATGATTTTCGCTTTGGCGCCGGGCGTCAGGGCGATTTTCCGCTATTGCAGCAGGCCGGAAAAGAGTACGGCTTCGACGTGGTCAGTACCCCGACCTTCCGCGAAGGCGATCGGCGCATCAGCAGCACCGCGATCCGCACCGCGCTGAGCGAGGACGATCTGCCGCTGGCAGAGACCCTGCTGGGCCACCCGTACAGCATCTCCGGGCGCGTGGTGCACGGCGATGAGCTGGGCCGCACCATCGGCTTCCCGACCGCCAACCTGCCGCTCAAGCGCCTGGTGGCGCCGGTGAAAGGGGTGTATGCGGTGGAGGTGTACGGCCTGGGGCCGCAGCCGCTGCCGGGCGTGGCCAACATCGGCACGCGTCCGACCGTCGCCGGCGTGCGCCAGCAGCTGGAAGTGCATCTGCTGGATGTCACAATGGATCTTTACGGGCGCCATATTGAGGTGGTGCTCCGCGCAAAATTGCGCAATGAACAACGGTTTGCTTCTCTCGATGCCCTGAAGCAGCAAATCGCCAATGATGTGGTGACGGCCCGGAAGTTCTTCGGGCTACAGACACCGGTTTAATCTCTATAGCCGAAAACGGAACCGAGAATCTAATGAGTGACTACAAGAATACCCTGAACTTGCCGGAAACAGGGTTCCCGATGCGCGGCGATCTCGCCAAGCGCGAACCTGGCATGCTGCAACGTTGGTATGAACAGGATCTGTACGGGATTATTCGTACTGCCAAAAAGGGCAAAAAAACCTTCATTTTGCATGACGGCCCTCCGTATGCGAACGGCAGCATTCACATTGGTCACTCGGTTAACAAGATTCTCAAAGACATTATCATCAAGTCGAAAGGGATGGCCGGCTTCGACTCGCCTTATGTGCCGGGTTGGGATTGCCACGGCCTGCCGATCGAACTGAAGGTGGAACAGCTGTACGGCAAACCGGGCGAGAAGCTGACGGCGGCCGAGTTCCGCCAGAAGTGCCGCGAGTACGCGGCCGAGCAGGTTGAAGGTCAGAAGAAGGACTTCATCCGCCTGGGCGTGCTGGGCGACTGGGATCGTCCCTACCTGACCATGGATTTCAAAACCGAAGCCAACATTATCCGCGCGCTGGGCAAGATCATCAGCAACGGCCACCTGCTGAAAGGCGCCAAGCCGGTTCACTGGTGCACCGACTGCGGCTCATCGCTGGCGGAAGCGGAAGTGGAGTACTACGACAAGACTTCGCCGTCGATCGACGTGACCTTCCATGCGGCCGACGCGGCTGCCGTGGCGGCCAAGTTTGGCGTGAGCCACTTCAACGGCGCCATCTCGCTGGTTATCTGGACCACCACCCCGTGGACCCTGCCAGCCAACCGCGCGATCTCGCTGCATCCGGACTTCACCTATCAACTGGTGCAGGTTGACGGCCAGTGCCTGATCCTGGCGGCCGAACTGGTGGAAAGCGTGATGAAACGCGCCGGCATCACCGAGTGGACGGTGCTGGGCAGCTGCAAAGGCGCCGATCTGGAGCTGCTGCGCTTCAAACACCCGTTCATGGACTTCGACGTGCCGGCGATCCTCGGCGAGCACGTGACGCTGGACGCCGGTACCGGTGCGGTGCACACCGCGCCAGGCCACGGCCCGGACGACTTCGTGATCGGCCAGAAATACGGCCTGGAAGTGGCCAACCCGGTAGGGCCGAACGGCTGCTACCTGACCGGCACCTACCCGCTGCTGGACGGCAAGTTCGTCTTCAAGGCCAACGATCTGATCGTCGATCTGCTGCGTGACAAAGGCGCGCTGCTGCACGTCGAGAAGTTCTTGCACAGCTATCCGTGCTGCTGGCGCCACAAGACGCCGATCATCTTCCGCGCCACGCCGCAATGGTTCATCAGCATGGATCAGAAAGGCCTGCGTCAGCAGTCGCTGGAAGAGATCAAGGGCGTGCAGTGGATCCCGGATTGGGGCCAGGCGCGCATCGAAATGATGGTGGCCAACCGCCCGGACTGGTGCATCTCGCGTCAGCGCACCTGGGGCGTACCGATGTCGCTGTTCGTGCACAAAGAGACCGAGCAGCTGCACCCGCGCACCGTTGAGCTGATGGAAGAAGTGGCCAAGCGCGTCGAGCAAGACGGCATTCAGGCCTGGTGGGATCTGGACGCGGCCGACATCCTCGGCGCGGAAGCCGCCGACTACGTGAAAGTGCCGGATACGCTGGACGTGTGGTTCGATTCCGGTTCTACCCACGCCTCTGTTGTCGATGTGCGCCCTGAATTCAACGGCCACGGCGCCGACATGTATCTGGAAGGCTCCGACCAACACCGCGGCTGGTTCATGTCATCGCTGATGATCTCCACCGCGATGAAAGGTAAGGCGCCTTATAAAGAAGTGCTGACCCACGGCTTCACCGTCGATGGCCAGGGCCGCAAGATGTCCAAGTCGATCGGCAACACCGTCAGCCCGCAGGACGTGATGAACAAGCTCGGCGGCGACATTCTGCGTCTGTGGGTGGCGTCGACCGATTACACCGGCGAGATCGCGGTATCCGACGAGATCCTCAAGCGTTCCGCCGACTCTTACCGCCGCATCCGCAACACCGCGCGCTTCCTGCTGGCCAACCTGAACGGGTTCGAGCCGAGCACCGACTGCGTGGCGCCTGAAGACATGGTGGTGCTGGATCGCTGGGCGGTCGGCCGCGCGCTGGCGGCGCAGCAGGATATCGAGCAGGCTTATGCCAACTACGATTTCCACGAAGTGGTGCAGCGCCTGATGCAGTTCTGTTCGGTCGAGATGGGCTCCTTCTACCTGGATATCATCAAGGATCGTCAGTACACCGCGAAGAGCGACAGCGTCGCCCGCCGCAGCTGCCAGACCGCGCTGTATCACATCGTGGAAGCGCTGGTGCGCTGGATGGCGCCGATCATGTCGTTCACCGCAGACGAGATCTGGGGCTTCATGCCGGGCAAACGCGCGCAGTACGTGTTCACCGAAGAGTGGTACGACGGCCTGTTCGGGTTGGCGGAAGGCGAGCCGATGAACGACGCTTTCTGGGCTGAGCTGCTGAAAGTGCGCGGCGAAGTGAACAAGGTGCTGGAGCAGGCGCGTGCCGACAAACGCCTCGGCGGTTCGCTGGAAGCGGCGGTGACGCTGTATGCCGACAGCGAGCTAGCGGCTCGCCTGAACAGCCTGCAGGATGAGCTGCGCTTCGTGCTGCTGACCTCTGCGGCAAGCGTTGCGCCATTGGCGGATGCGCCGGCCGACGCGCAGGCCTCCGAGCTGCTGAAAGGGCTGAAGATCGCCTTCAGCACGGCGCCAGGTGAGAAGTGCCCGCGCTGCTGGCATTACACCACCGATATCGGTCTGGTGGCGGAGCACGCAGACATCTGCGGCCGCTGTGTGAGCAACGTCGCCGGTGACGGCGAGAAGCGTAACTTTGCCTGAGAACTCGCGCCTGATGAGTAAACCAATTTGTTCGACCGGCCTGCGTTGGCTGTGGGTTGTAGTGGCGGTGCTGGCGCTGGATTTCGGCAGCAAGCAGTGGATCCTCGCTAACTTTACGCTGGGCCAGTCCCAACCGTTGATCCCGTCGTTCAACCTGTTTTACGCGCGCAACTACGGCGCTGCGTTCAGCTTCCTGGCCGATCACGGCGGTTGGCAGCGCTGGTTCTTCGCCGGCATCGCCATCGCCATCGTCGCGGTGCTGCTGGTGATGATGTACCGCAGCGCGGCGCAGCAGAAGCTGAACAACATCGCCTACGCCTTCATCATCGGTGGGGCGTTGGGCAACCTGTTCGATCGCCTGTGGCACGGTTTTGTGGTCGATTTCATCGACTTCTACGTCGGTGACTGGCACTACCCGACCTTCAATCTGGCGGACAGCTTTATCTGCGTGGGTGCGGCGATGATCGTGCTGGAAGGTTTCCTGTCGCCGGCGAACAAAGGCGCAAAGAGTAAAGGTGAGTAACATGACGGCTCAGATTATCAGTGACAGCGCGGTGCTGGTTCACTTTACGCTGAAACTGGAAGACGGTTCGACCGCCGAATCTACCCGCAGCAGCGGCAAACCGGCGCTGTTCCGTCTGGGTGACGGCAGCCTGTCGGCGCCGCTGGAAGCGCAGCTGCTCGGCCTGCGAGCGGGCGACAAGTGTGCCTTTACCCTGCAGCCGGAAGCGGCGTTCGGCGCGGAGAACCCGGATCTGGTCCAGTTCTTCTCGCGCCGCGACTTCGCGGAAACCGGCGTGCCGGACGTGGGCACCATCATGCTGTTTACCGCCATCGACGGCAGCGAAATGCCGGGCGTGGTGCGCGCGGTGGCGGAGGATTCAATCACCGTCGATTTCAACCATCCGCTGGCGGGCCATCCGGTGACCTTCGACATTGAAGTGCTGGAGATCGATCCGCAGCAGGAGGAGACGCATGCAAATATTGCTGGCTAACCCGCGCGGCTTCTGCGCCGGGGTTGATCGTGCGATCAGCATCGTGGAACGTGCGCTGGAGCTGTATGGCGCGCCGATCTACGTACGGCATGAAGTGGTGCACAACCGCTACGTGGTTGACAGCCTGCGTGAGCGGGGCGCCGTGTTTATCGAAGAGATCGCCGAAGTGCCGGACGGTTCTATCCTGATCTTCTCGGCGCACGGCGTGTCTCAGGCGGTACGCGCCGAAGCCAAGGCGCGCGATCTGACCATGTTGTTCGATGCCACTTGCCCATTGGTGACCAAGGTGCATATGGAAGTGGCGCGCGCCAGCCGCCGCGGCACCGAAGCGATTCTGATTGGCCATGCCGGTCATCCGGAGGTGGAAGGCACCATGGGCCAGTACAGCAACCCGAAGGGCGGCATGTACCTGGTCGAATCGCCGGAAGACGTGTGGAAGCTGCAGGTGAAAGACGAAAGCAATCTGTGCTTCATGACGCAGACCACGCTGTCGGTTGATGATACCTCGGACGTGATTGACGCGCTGCGTCAGCGCTTCCCGAGCATTATCGGTCCGCGTAAGGATGACATTTGCTACGCCACCACCAACCGTCAGGAAGCGGTGCGTAACCTGGCAGGCGATGCGGATGTGGTGCTGGTGGTGGGGTCAAAGAACTCTTCCAACTCTAACCGTCTGGCTGAACTGGCGCAGCGCGTGGGCAAACCGGCTTATCTGATCGATTCGGCGGCGGATATTCAGGAGAGCTGGCTGAGCGAAGCGCGCAATATCGGCGTTACCGCCGGCGCCTCGGCACCGGACGTGCTGGTGCAGGAGGTGATTTCTCGCCTGAAAGCGCTGGGCGGCCTGGACGTGCATGAAATCAGCGGGCGTGAAGAGAACATCGTGTTTGAAGTGCCTAAAGAGCTGCGGGTGGACGTTCGTCAGATTGACTGACATGCGCCGGCGGATGACAGCGGGGAGCTTAGGCTTCCCGTTTTTTTTGGAATCGTGCCGCGTTAAAAATAACATGCCATGCATATTCAAATTTTCTGCTAACTAAAGTCAAATTTATTCTGAGTATTTGAAATAACGGCGGTGTATTTAATTATAAAGGCTGGCGAAAAGTCATTAATCAGAATATCATTAGGCTGCAATCTAAATGAGGCCCGGTGTTGGCAAAGTGATTACAATAATTACAATAATGGATGTTGCAGATGTTTCTTATTTTATTCCTGTCGAATATGTTCTACGGCCGTTAATCCCTTCTCCTGCAAATAGAGTTTCATATGTTCCAGCAACCGTCTGACTTTTAATGGCTGGATCTCCCTGCGCGGCATAATGGCATAGCAATTAATTTCCGGTAACCGCCAATCGGGCAATATTTCAATCAGCTCACCGCTGCGCAATTCACGTTCAACGTTGGCGAAGAAATTGCGAATGATCCCCTTGCCGGTCAGCGCCAACTCCTTCATCGCCATACCGCTGTTGGTGAACAAACGCCCCGTCATACGCATGCGGTGTTCGCCGCCGTCGCGATGGATAAGACGGACAAACTGCGGGTTGCCGAGCGGTGTAAAGGTGACCCAGTGGTGATGGCTCAGCGCCTGCGGTGAATCCGGCACGCCGTGGTGTGCCAGGTAGGCCGGTGAGGCGCATAACACTTCACGGCAGCGCGCCAGCCGCGTGGAAACGTAGCTGGAGTCGGCCAGCACGCCGCCACGTATCGCCAGATCGATGCGTTGCGTGATGAGGTCTATCTTCTCATCGTGGATTTCCAGTCGCAGCGTAAGCTGCGGGTGTTCATCGAGGAAGCTTTGCAGCGCCGGCACCAGATAGTGGGTGGCGAATTCAGTGGAGGTGGCGACACGTAGTTCGCCGACCAGCTCGCCGCGCAGCGCGGCGATCCGTTGTTGGCCACGTTCGGCTGCGTGGATCATCAGCAGGCAATCTTCATAAAAACACAATCCTGCTTCGGTCAGACTCAATGAACGCGTCGATCGCAACAGTAATTGAATGCCCAGATGTTCCTCCAGCTGGCGAATATGTTGGCTGACGGCGGAGGTCGTCATGCCCAATTCTTTTGCCGCCATGCTGAATGCGCCGCAATCGACCACTTTTGAGAAAATGGCCATGCGTTTTAAAATATTGCTCATAGTTTGTTAAGCACAACTTAACCAAGATTGTGAATTATACGGGCTAATAATATAGCACCATCTCTTCTATATTGCCTGAAGCATATAAACGCCGGGCTGATTATTATTTTGCAGAGATTTTTTCTCTTTTTGATAAATCTTATTGCGCTTATCAATAATACACCCGCGCCACATCGCAACAGGAGCTCATTGTGGACAGCGCTCAGAAAGAAGAAATATCGTTAAAGATCCTACGTGAATTATTGCAATACCGCCGCCGTTTCCCCGGCGACGACACCTCGATCGCCGAAGAAGAACGGCGGGTCACTCAGGTGCAATTGCCGCGCATTCGGGCATTCATCGAAAACGAGCAACGTATCGAATTCGTGCTACCGGCCTTCCCGACCAAGTCGCCCAACACCAACAAGGTGATCGGTGCGCTGCCGGACATGGCGGAGCGGCTGTCGTTGATCTTCCTCAACTCGCTGTGCCAGCGCATTCAGCTCTATTACCCGCCGGGGGCGCATATCGTTATCTGCTCCGACGGTCACGTGTTCGGCGATCTGATCCGCGTCAGCGACGACGCGATCAACCACTATCAGCGCGAGATTGAAAGCCTGCTGCATGAAGTGGGCGCGACATACCTGAGCGTGTTCAACCTCGGCGATGTCAAAGGCCTGGCGGAGCATACCGATGATTATGATCTGCTGCGCCGATTGTTGGTGGAGGGCTATGCCGAATCGGAAGAGGCGATCAAACAGCAACTGATGCAGGACGAACAGGGCCTCTTGCTGTACCGCGCCATCACGCGCTTCCTGTATGAAGACAGCCAACTGCCGGGCTACAGCGGTTCCAACGCCGCGCTGCAGAAAGACGCCAAACAGCGCGCTTGCGGCGTGATCCAGCGCAGCTGGGCCTGGGGCAATCTGCTGGCGCAGCACTTCCCGGCGGCGATCCGTCTGTCGATTCACCCGCAGCCGGTCGACAGTCTGAAAATGGGTATCCACATGATGCCGACCAAAGACGACTGGCTGACGCCGTGGCACGGCGTGGCAGCCAACGTGAACGGCCAGTTCGTGCTGATGAAACGTAAAGACGCGCAGAGCCTGGACGGCGAGCTGGTAGAGATCCGCGGCACGCCGAGCCATTACCTGATCGAACAACCGCAGATGGCCTGAGGCCGCTGCATGCTTTTGCGCCCGAAATCCTGACGGGCGCGTTTTTGACGGCACGTTGCCGTGTGAGCAGCACATTCGATGCAAGGAGAATACCGATGAACAACCAACCGCTTAATTGCCATATCCAACCGAATACCCCGTTCGGCGCGATCCTGACGCCGCAGCATCCGGGGCAAAAGATCGGCGAGCTACCGGTGGCGGCGCTGCGAGCGCTGGCGCAGGAGCACCACTTGCTGGTGCTGCGCGGATTCGACTCCGGTTTCAGCGATGGGGAGGTTCTGACGCGCTACGCCGAGCAGTGGGGCGAGATCATGATGTGGCCGTTCGGCGCGGTGCTGGACGTGAAGGAACATCCTGACGCCAAGGATCATATTTTCGACAGCAGCTACGTCCCACTGCATTGGGATGGTATGTATAAGCCGACCATCCCCGAGTTCCAGCTGTTCCACTGCGTGGCGGCGCCGTCGCAGGACGAAGGCGGGTGCACTACCTTCGTCGATACCACGCGGTTGCTGGCCAATGCGGACGAAGCGTTGTTGGATCAGTGGCTGTCGGTGTCGATCACCTACCGCATCAAGCAGGTGGTGCATTACGGCGGAGAAGTCTGTTCGCCGTTGGTGGTGCAGCACCCGAACGGCAGGGGCTTGATCATGCGCTACAATGAACCGCCGACGGAGGGGAAAAAATTCCTCAACCAGCATGCGCTGGAATATCACGGCGTGCCGGAACAACAGCAGGAACAGTTCCATCACACTCTGCAGCAGCACCTGTACGATCCGCGTCACTATTATGCCCATCAGTGGCAACAGGGCGACGTGGTGGTGGCGGACAATTTCTCGCTGCTGCACGGCCGTGAGGGCTTTACCGCCCGTTCCGCGCGTCATTTGCAGCGCGTGCATATTCAGAGCAACCCGGTGTGCGCCAATCTGGCGCTGAAGCCGGCCAACGCAGAAGCGTAAAGGAGCATTATGGCAAGGATACTGATGGCGGCGGTCGCCACTCCGGGGCACGTCTACCCGATGTTGGCCATCGCTCGCCACCTGGTTGCCCAAGGGCATCAGGTGCGGGTGATGACCGGCGCGCTGTTCCGCGAACGCGCCGAAGCGGCTGGGGCGAGCTTCGTGCCGTTCGACGCGCAGGTGGATTTCGACTATCGCCACCTGGAGGAGCATTTCCCCGAGCGCGCCGCGCTGCCGCCGGGCAATGCGCAGATGGCGCTGGCGCTGAAAGATTTCTTCGCCGCGCCGATCCCACTGTTGGATCGTCAGCTGCGTGCGGCCATCGCCGCCGAAAAGACCGATCTGCTGATGGTGGAGAACTGCTTCTACGGCGTGCTGCCGCTGCTGCAGTCCGCCGAACGGCCGCCGGTCTTCGGGATCGGCGTCACGCCGCTGTCGTATTCTTCGCGCGACGCCATTTTCTATGGCCCGCGCATCCCGCCGGCGCTGCTGCCGCGGGCGCTGACCCGCGAGCAATTGGTGGATGAAGCGACGCGGGTGTTGCTTGATGAGGTGCAGCAAAGCTTTGATGCCGCGCTGGTGCAAGCGGGCGGGCGGCCGCTGAATCGCCCGTTTACCGATGCGCTGATCGGCGGCTGCGAGCGTTTCCTGCAGTTGGCCACCACGGCGCTGGAATATGAGCGCGACGACCTGCCGAGCGGTGTGCGCTTCGTCGGGCCGCTGCGCAGCGGTGGTCAACCGGCCGCGGAAGAGGCGCTGTGGGAGGAGGACGATCGTCAGCCGCTGGTGATCGTGTCTCAGGGCACGCTGGCCAATGTCGATCTGCATCAGCTGATCGTGCCGACGCTGCAGGCGCTGGCGCATCTGCCGGTGCGGGTGTTGGCCACCACCGGCGGGCGAGCGACCGAAGGGCTGATGGACGCGTTGCCGGACAACGCCCGAGTGCGGGCGTTCATCTCCTTCGAACACTGGTTACCGCAGGCGGCGCTGCTGATCACCAACGGCGGTTACGGCTCGATCAACTATGCGCTGGACAGCGGCGTGCCGCTGATTGTCGCCGGCACCGGCGAGGACAAGCTGGAGGCTGCCGCGCGCGTGGTGGCCGCCGGCTGCGGCATCAGTCTGCACACCAGCACGCCGAGCGCAGAACAGATCCTGGCGGCGGCGTCGCGTATTCTGCAGCAGCCGATCTATCGGCAACGCGCAGCGCTGGTGCGTGAGGACTATGCCCGCCACGATGCGCTCACGGCGATCGCCAACGAAGTGGCCGCCATTACCGCCTGACCTCGCAGTGTTCCTTTCCCCAGGCGCCGTTTTCGGCGCCTTTTTTCTGCATTTTCTTGCCATGGAAACTGCATGATTATGTACAATCGTCGCAGGCCGCCAAATCGGTTGAATGTTAATCTCACGACAGCGCCGCTGATGAAAGCGGGGGAATATCATAATTTTCTAATTATGAAATGAATCCTCTGGCGACGCTGAAGTGGGACGGTTACCCTGAATCGATAGCCTAATGGGATAGGCGTCAAAACAAGAAGAGAGCAAGCATGAGTGATTCACAAATCCGCATTGCGATTGCGGGCGCCGGCGGCCGGATGGGCCGTCAGTTGATCCAGGCGGTGCAGCAGGCGGAAGGCGTGGTGTTGGGAGCGGCGCTGTCGCGCCCGGGTTCAAGCCTGATCGGCGTCGACGCCGGCGAGCTGGCGGGCATCGGCGCGCTGGGCGTCAAGGTGAGCGACAGTCTGGATAACGTGGCGAACGAGTTCGACATTCTGATCGACTTCACCCGCCCTGAAAGCACCCTGGGCTACCTGGAATTTTGCATGGCGCACCATAAGGCGATGGTGATTGGTACCACCGGCTTTGATGACGCCGGCAAGCAGGCGATCCGCGATGCGGCGCAGCATATCGGCATCGTGTTCGCCGCCAACTTCAGCGTCGGCGTCAACCTGGTGCTGAAACTGCTTGAGAAGGCCGCGCAGGTGATGGGCGACTATACCGATATCGAAATCGTTGAGGCGCACCATCGCCACAAAGTGGATGCGCCGTCGGGCACGGCGTTGGCCATGGGCGAAGCGATCGCCGGCGCGCTGGGGCGCGATCTGAAAAGCTGTGCGGTCTATGCGCGCGAAGGCCATACCGGCGAACGCGATCCGAAAAGCATCGGCTTTGCCACCATTCGCGCCGGCGACATCGTCGGCGAGCACACCGCGATGTTCGCCGACATCGGTGAACGGGTGGAAATCACCCATAAGGCCTCCAGCCGTATGACTTTTGCCAGCGGCGCGGTGCGCGCGGCTTCCTGGTTGCATAACCGGGATAAAGGCCTATTTGATATGCGCGATGTGCTAAGTTTGGACCAGATATAACTAAATTGAATACCATCGTGATGTGGTTGTGTTGATCATAATGCTATGATAATAGGGCAATAATTTTATTGTCCTTTTTTTTAACATGATAAATATTATGTTTTGTTTGCTTTGTCATTGAAGTGGTTGTTTTTATGTGTTTATCCTGCTGATTACCTCCGTTTTTTCCGCTTACAGCTTTTTTAGCGTCTTTTTCGTCCCATTCTGGCCGCGTTTTCCGTCATTCTTCCCCGCAACCGTTTCCTAGCCCCGGTTTTCTGTGTTTTTATCGCCGCTCACGCCGCATGAGCGCCGAGAACTGCAAAAATAAAACAAAAAATGGCGGTTTGGGTAGACAAGCCAGGCACTCATCATTAAAATGCGCCCAATTTGCCAAAAATTGGCCTCGCGGACGGTTTTTGCATTGATTTAGATCGCGATATCTGAATTAATATGCAAATATTGTGATTGATTATTCCTCGGAGGATGTTTTGATAAAGTCAGCGCTATTGGTTCTGGAAGACGGAACCCAATTCCACGGTCGGGCCATCGGGGCAGAGGGAACGGCAGTGGGGGAAGTGGTCTTCAATACGTCGATGACCGGTTATCAAGAAATCCTCACTGATCCTTCCTATTCCCGCCAGATCGTTACTCTTACTTATCCTCATATCGGCAATGTCGGCACCAATGCTTCCGACGAAGAATCCTCCGCAGTACACGCCCAAGGCCTCGTCATTCGTGACCTCCCGCTGATCGCCAGCAACTACCGCAGTGAAGAAAGCCTGTCCGACTACCTCAAGCGTCACAACATCGTGGCGATCGCCGATATCGATACCCGTAAATTGACCCGCCTGCTGCGCGAAAAAGGCGCCCAGAACGGCTGCATCGTTGCCGCCGATTCGCCGGACGCCGCGCTGGCCCTGGCCAAGGCGCAAGGCTTCCCGGGGTTGAAGGGCATGGATTTGGCGAAAGAGGTCACCACTCAAGAGGCCTACAGCTGGCAGCAAGGCAGCTGGACGCTTGAAGGCGATCTGCCGGAAGCCAAAACCGCCGCGGAACTGCCGTTCCACGTGGTGGCTTACGACTACGGCGCCAAGCGCAACATCTTGCGCATGCTGGTGGATCGCGGCTGCCGCCTGACCGTGGTGCCGGCGCAGACCCCAGCCGACGAAGTGCTGAAAATGAATCCGGACGGCATCTTCCTGTCCAACGGCCCGGGCGACCCGGAGCCGTGCGACTACGCCATCGCCGCCATCAAACAGTTCCTGGAAACCGACATTCCGGTGTTCGGCATCTGCCTGGGCCACCAGCTGCTGGCGCTGGCCAGCGGGGCGAAAACCATGAAGATGAAGCTCGGCCACCACGGCGGCAACCACCCGGTGAAGGATCTGGACAACAACACGGTGATGATCACCGCGCAGAACCACGGCTTTGCGGTAGATGAAAACAACCTGCCGGCGAATCTGCGCGTGACGCACAAATCGCTGTTCGACCACACGGTGCAGGGCATTCACCGCACCGACAAGGCGGCGTTCAGCTTCCAGGGGCACCCGGAAGCCAGCCCAGGCCCGCACGACGCCGCGCCGCTGTTCGATCACTTTATCGAACTGATTGAGACTTACCGTTCTAACGCCAAATAATCAGGAGCAGTAAAAAATGCCAAAACGTACAGACATAAAAAGCATCCTGATCCTCGGCGCGGGTCCGATCGTTATCGGCCAGGCGTGTGAGTTCGACTACTCGGGCGCCCAGGCCTGTAAAGCGCTGCGCGAAGAGGGCTACCGCGTCATTCTGGTCAACTCCAACCCGGCGACCATCATGACCGACCCGGAGATGGCCGACGCGACCTACATTGAGCCGATCCACTGGGAAGTGGTGCGCAAGATCATTGAAAAAGAGCGCCCGGATGCGGTGCTGCCGACCATGGGCGGCCAGACGGCGCTGAACTGCGCGCTGGAGCTGGAGCGTCAGGGCGTGCTGGCCGAGTTCGGCGTCACCATGATCGGCGCGACCGCCGATGCCATCGACAAGGCCGAAGACCGACGCCGTTTCGACGTGGCGATGAAGAAAATCGGTTTGGATACCGCGCGTTCCGGCATCGCGCACACCATGGAAGAAGCGCTGGCGGTAGCCGCTGACGTCGGCTTCCCGTGCATTATCCGTCCTTCCTTTACTATGGGCGGCACCGGCGGCGGCATCGCCTACAACCGCGAAGAGTTCGAAGAGATCTGCGAACGCGGTCTGGACCTGTCGCCGACCAACGAGCTGCTGATCGACGAATCGCTGATCGGTTGGAAAGAGTACGAGATGGAAGTGGTGCGTGATAAGAACGACAACTGCATCATCGTTTGCTCCATCGAAAACTTCGACGCCATGGGCATCCACACCGGCGACTCGATCACCGTTGCGCCGGCCCAGACCCTGACCGACAAGGAATACCAAATCATGCGCAACGCCTCGATGGCGGTGCTGCGTGAGATCGGCGTTGAAACCGGCGGTTCCAACGTGCAGTTCTCGGTTAACCCGAAAACCGGCCGCCTGATCGTCATCGAGATGAACCCGCGCGTGTCGCGCTCTTCGGCGCTGGCGTCGAAAGCCACCGGCTTCCCGATCGCTAAGATCGCCGCCAAACTGGCAGTGGGCTATACCCTCGATGAGCTGATGAACGACATCACCGGCGGCCGCACTCCGGCGTCGTTCGAGCCGTCCATCGACTACGTCGTGACCAAGATCCCGCGCTTCAACTTCGAGAAGTTCGCCGGCGCCAACGATCGCCTGACTACCCAGATGAAGTCGGTCGGCGAAGTGATGGCCATCGGCCGCACCCAGCAGGAGTCGCTGCAGAAAGCGCTGCGCGGTCTGGAAGTGGGCGCCACCGGCTTCGATCCGAAAGTGAGCCTGGACGATCCGGAAGCGCTGACCAAAATCCGCCGCGAGCTGAAAGACGCCGGTTCCGACCGCATCTGGTACATCGCCGACGCCTTCCGCGCCGGTCTGTCGGTCGACGGCGTCTTCAACCTGACCAACGTCGATCGCTGGTTCCTGGTGCAGATTGAAGAGCTGGTGCGCCTGGAAGAGCAGGTAGCCGAAGCGGGCATCAATGGCCTGGACAAAGACTTCCTGCGCACGTTGAAGCGCAAGGGCTTCGCCGATGCGCGTCTGGCCAAGCTAGCCGGTGTCGCCGAGAGCGAAATTCGCAAGCTGCGTCACAGCCACGGTCTGCATCCGGTGTACAAGCGCGTGGATACCTGCGCGGCGGAATTCGCCACCGACACCGCCTACATGTACTCCACCTATGAAGAAGAGTGCGAGTCCAACCCGACCAACGACCGGCCGAAAGTAATGGTGTTGGGCGGCGGGCCGAACCGTATCGGCCAAGGCATCGAGTTTGACTACTGCTGCGTGCACGCCTCTCTGGCGCTGCGCGAAGACGGTTACGAGACCATCATGGTCAACTGTAACCCGGAAACCGTCTCCACCGACTACGACACCTCCGACCGCCTGTACTTTGAGCCGGTAACGCTGGAAGACGTGCTGGAAATCGTGCGTATCGAGAAGCCGAAAGGCGTTATCGTGCAGTACGGCGGCCAGACCCCGCTGAAGCTGGCGCGTGAGCTGGAAGCCGCAGGCGTGCCGATCATCGGTACCAGCCCGGATGCCATCGACCGTGCCGAAGACCGCGAACGCTTCCAGCAGGCGGTCAACCGCCTGGGCCTGAAGCAGCCGGCCAACGCCACCGTTACCGCCATCGAGCAGGCGGTCGAGAAGGCGGCGGGCATCGGCTATCCGCTGGTAGTGCGTCCTTCCTACGTGCTGGGCGGCCGGGCGATGGAAATCGTCTATGACGAAACCGACCTGCGCCGTTATTTCCAGACCGCGGTCAGCGTGTCCAACGATGCGCCGGTGTTGCTGGACCGCTTCCTGGACGACGCGGTGGAAGTGGACGTCGATGCTATCTGCGACGGCGAGCGCGTGCTGATTGGCGGCATCATGGAGCACATCGAGCAGGCGGGCGTGCACTCCGGCGACTCCGCGTGCTCACTGCCGGCGTACACCCTGAGCCAGGAAATTCAGGACGTGATGCGTCGCCAGGTGGAAAAACTGGCGTTCGAGCTGCAGGTGCGCGGTCTGATGAACGTGCAGTTCGCGGTGAAAGACAACGAAGTCTACCTGATTGAAGTCAACCCGCGCGCCGCGCGTACCGTGCCGTTCGTGTCCAAAGCGACCGGCGTGCCGCTGGCCAAAGTGGCCGCGCGCGTGATGGCGGGCAAAACGCTGGTTGAGCAGGGCGTGACCGAAGAAATTATCCCGCCGTACTACTCGGTGAAAGAAGTGGTGCTGCCGTTCAACAAATTCCCGGGCGTCGACCCGATTCTGGGGCCGGAAATGCGCTCTACCGGGGAAGTGATGGGCGTAGGCCGCACCTTCGCGGAAGCCTTCTCCAAAGCGATGCTGGGCAGCAACTCGGGCATGAAGAAGCAGGGCCGCGCGCTGCTGTCGGTGCGCGAAGGCGATAAAGCCCGCGTGGTCGATTTGGCCGCCAGCCTGCTGAAGCAGGGCTTCGAGTTGGATGCCACCCACGGCACCGCGGTGGTGCTGGGCGAAGCGGGCATCAACCCGCGTCTGGTCAACAAGGTGCACGAAGGGCGTCCGCATATTCAAGACCGTATCAAGAACGGCGAGTACACCTACATCGTCAACACCACGGCAGGCCGCCAGGCGATTGAGGACTCCAAGCTGATTCGCCGCAGCGCCCTGCAGTACAAGGTGCACTACGACACCACGCTGAACGGCGGCTTTGCCACCGCGATGGCGCTGAAAGCGGATCCGACCGAGCAGGTGACTTCGGTGCAGGAAATGCACGCGCGTATCGGCAAATAACCGCGCGAGAACGTTATGCCAGGGCGCTGCAGATGCAGCGCCTTTTTTTATTCAGCGAATTTGTCGGCTGGTGTTAAAAATTTCCGCTATCAATCAGTGGGCAAACTGTCACTCTGTGTGATTGGTATATGCTTGGTGTATTGGCAAGAAACGAAGGAACGACGATAACAATGATTCTGATAATTTATGCTCACCCGTATCCCCGGCATTCGCATGCCAATCAGCGCCTGCTGCAGGCGGTGAGGGATCTCCCCGAGGTAGAGGTGCGCTCGCTGTATGAGCTGTACCCCGATTTCAATATCGATATCAACGCCGAGCAACAGGCGCTGGAGCGCGCCGACCTGGTGGTGCTGCAGCATCCGATGCAGTGGTACAGCTTCCCGCCGCTGTTGAAGCTGTGGATCGACAAAGTGCTGGAGCACGGCTGGGCCTACGGCCACGACGGCAATGCGCTGGTGGGTAAAGACTGCCTGTGGGCAGTGACCAGCGGCGGCGACGAGCACCACTTCGAGCTGGGCGACTTTCCTAACTTCGCTACGCTGGCGCAGCCGCTGCAGGCTACGGCGATCTATTGCGGCATGAACTGGCAACCTTATTTCGCCGTGCACAACACCTTTACCTGCAACGAGCCGGCGCTGCTCGCCGCCGGCGAAGCCTACCGCCAGCGGTTGGTTGACTACCTGATGGAACATGCCGAAGCGGAAACCCGGGAGGCCAGCCATGGATAACCATCACATGATGATCGAGGGACTGATCTACCTCGGCTCCGCGGCGCTGTTCGTGCCGATCGCGGTGCGACTGGGGCTGGGCTCGGTGCTTGGCTACCTGATCGCCGGCTGTATTATCGGCCCCTGGGGGCTGAAGCTGGTGTCGGATGCCGAGTCGATCCTGACCTTCGCCGAGATCGGCGTGGTGCTGATGCTGTTTATCATCGGCCTGGAGCTGGATCCCAAGCGGCTGTGGACGCTGCGCGCCTCGGTGTTCGGCGGCGGCAGCATCCAAATGGTGGGCTGTGGCCTGGCGCTGAGCGCCTTCTGTTACTTCCTCGGCCTCAACTGGAAGGTGGCGCTGCTGATCGGTTTGACGCTGGCGCTTTCATCTACCGCCATCGCCATGCAGGCGATGAGCGAACGCAACCTGACGCCGTCGCCAATCGGCCGCAGTGCGTTTGCGGTGCTGCTGTTCCAGGATATCGCGGCGATCCCGCTGGTGGCGATGATCCCGCTGCTCGCCAGCAGCGGCGCCACCACCACGCTGGGCGCTTTCGTACTGTCGGCGGCCAAGGTGGTGGGCGCGTTGACGATGGTGGTGCTGCTCGGCCGCTACGTCACCCGCCCGCTGCTGCACTTTGTCGCCCGTTCGGGCATGCGCGAGGTGTTCAGCGCCGTGGCGCTGTTCCTGGTGTTCGGTTTTGGCATCCTGCTGGAGATGGCCGGACTGTCGATGGCGATGGGGGCGTTCCTCGCCGGGGTACTGCTGGCGAGCTCGGAATACCGTCACGCGCTGGAGAGCGATATTCAGCCGTTCAAGGGGTTGCTGCTGGGGCTGTTCTTTATCGGCGTTGGCATGTCGATTGACTTCGGCACCCTGTTCCATCACCCGCTGCTGATCGCCTCGCTGCTGCTGGGCTTTATGTTGATCAAGGCGGCGCTGCTGTGGCTGATTGGGCCGCTGCTCGGGGTGCCGAAGCGCCAGCGCGGCCTGTTCGCCATTCTGCTGGGCCAGGGCAGTGAGTTTGCCTTTGTGATTTTCAGCGCCGCGCAGCTGGCCGGCGTATTGCCGGTCGAATGGGCCAAGTCGCTGACGCTGGCGGTAGCGCTGTCGATGGCGGCCACGCCGCTGTTGTTGGTGATCGCCGCGCAGCTGGAAAAAAATGCGCCGAAAGAGGAGCGCCCGGCTGACGTCATCGACGACGAGAATGCCAGCGTGATCATTGCCGGCTTCGGCCGTTTCGGCCAGATCGCCGGCCGTTTGCTGTTGGCCAACGGCGTGCACACCGTGGTACTGGATCACGATCCGGACCATATTGAAACGCTGCGCAAATTCGACACCAAGGTGTTTTACGGCGACGCCACGCGGGCCGATCTGCTGGAGGCCGCCGGCGCCGCTCACGCCAAGGTGCTGATCAACGCCATCGACGATGTGGAAGACAGCCTGGCGTTAACCGAGCTGGCCAGGCAGCACTTCCCGCATCTGAAGGTGGTGGCGCGGGCGCGCGACGTCGATCATTGGTATCAGCTGCGGCAGCTAGGGGTGGAAAAACCGGAGCGCGAAACTTTCGAAAGCTCGCTGCGCATCGGCCGTGAAACGCTGGAACTGCTGGGGCTGGACGCCTATGAGGCGCGCGAGAAGGCGGACACGTTCCGCCGCTATAACCTGAAAATGTTGGAAGACACGCTGGAGAATTATCAGGATACTGAATTCCGTATCGCCAGCCTGCAGCGAGCCAAGGAGATGCTCAGTGCGGCCATCGAGCAGGATCAGAATCGGCTGTCGCGGGTGCAGCAGACCGGCTGGCGCGGCAGTATCGACGGCAAGGCGCCGGAAGATGAGGTGGTGGAAGCCAAAGGATAACAGCAGGGGCGCCGTAATGGCGCCCCGTTTTTTTGCTTAGCTCAACGCGACCTTGATCCCTAAGGCGATCAGCATGCCACCCAGCAATTTGTCGACGACCTTCTGCGTCTTTTCCAGCCCGCGGCGCACCGGCCCGCTTTGGATCAGGAACACCAGCAGCGGCCACCAGATGACCGACAGGCCGAGAATAATCCTCGCGTACCACAGCTTGTCGCCCAGACCGGAATCGATCTGCAGCACCTGGGTAAATACCGCCAGGAAGAACAGGGTGGCTTTCGGGTTCAGCAGGTTGCACAGGTAGCCTTGCGCAAAGGCGCTCTTCAGGCTGACCTGCTGCTGCGGCAGATTGCTGACGTTCATTTTGCCGCCGCCGCGCGACAGCAGCGCCTGGATGCCGATCCACACCAGATAGACCGCCCCGGCGTATTTCAGCAGGTTAAACAGCCACGGCGTGGTGGTGATCACCACCGCCAGCCCGGCGACGCAGTAGGACATGTGGGTGGCGACACCGCATATCACGCCGAATGCGGTCATCATGGCGGCTAGCCGAGGATAGCGGGCGGCGTTTTTGATCACCAGGAAAAAATCCGGGCCGGGGGAGAGCATGCCGAGGGCGGCAATGCCGGCGACGAACAGCGAAGTTTCAAGCATGGGAGCGTCTCGCGCAAAAGACAGAGTTCTGGCGATAATAACGCCGCTTCCTCTGATGCGCATCAACCCAATGAGGTATTGTTAGGCTCTATGATAATAATTCATCTACCGCCAGCGACGGAGCACCATGCAGCAGACTACCGCCACAGAGAGGCCGGAGCCGCACCGGCAACAGCGTGAAATTACCCGCTTGTGCATTCAATGCGCGCTGCTGCTGTTGCAGCACGGCGCCGAGAGCACGGTGGTGGAACAGCTGTCGACCCGCCTGGGGTTGGCGCTGGGGATGGACAGCGTGGAAAGTTCAATCTCCGCCAATGCGGTGGTGTTGACCACCCTCAGCCACGGCGCCTGCCTGACCACCACCCGCAAGAATGTCGATCGCGGCATCAATATGCAGGTGGTGACCGAAGTGCAGCATATCGTGATCCTCGCCGAGCATCGCCTGGCGGATGCGCACGACGTGGCGCGTCGCTTTGAAAGGATCCGGCCGCTGCGCTACCCGCGCTGGCTGGTGGTGCTGATGGTGGGCCTGTCCTGTGGATGTTTCAGCATGCTCAACGGCGGCGGCGGCGACGCCTTTTTGGTGACCTTTATCGCCAGCGGCGCGGCGATGCTGGTGCGCCAGATCCTCACCGCCCGCCAGATGAATCCGCTGATCAATTTTTGCCTGACGGCGTTTGTCGCGACGTCGATCTCCGGACTGCTGCTGCGCCTGCCGGCGTTTAAAGACACCTCGAGCGTGGCGATGGCCGCCAGCGTGCTGTTGCTGGTGCCGGGCTTCCCGCTGATCAACGCAGTGGCCGATATGTTTAAGGGGCACGTCAACACCGGGCTGGCGCGCTGGGCGATGGCCAGCCTGCTGACGCTGGCGACCTGCATCGGGGTGGTGATGGCGATGTCGCTGTGGGATCTGCGGGGGTGGTCATGAATCTGCTGTGGGCATTGTTGCAGGAGATGCTGTTGGCGGCGGTACCGGCGCTGGGCTTCGCCATGGTGTTCAACGTGCCGCTGCGCGCGCTGCGCTATTGCGCGTTGCTCGGGGCAATCGGGCGCGGCTCGCGCATGTTGATGATGCACGCTGGCATGAATATCGAGTGGGCGTCGCTGCTGGCGGCGATCCTGATCGGTATCATCGGCATCTACTGGTCGCGCTGGCTGTTGGCGCATCCGAAGGTATTCACCGTGGCGGCGGTGATCCCGATGTTCCCCGGCATTTCCGCCTATACCGCGATGATAACTGTGGTAGAGATCTCGCATCTTGGCTACAGCGAAGCCTTGATGGAGACCATGATCACCAACTTCCTCAAGGCCAGTTTCATCGTCGGCGCGTTGTCGATCGGCCTGTCGTTACCGGGCCTGTGGCTGTATCGCAAACGCCCCGGCGTGTGAAATTTCCCGGCGGGCGATCGTTGGTTATTAGATATGCTGATAAGAGCTATCTTATATATTCATCTTGCTTGATTAGCCTATCGACGGCACTCAGGCCTTTACGTATAGTGTCACCAATTTTGCTGCCTACACAGGGTTAAACAATGATTATCAGCCTGATCGCTGCCTTGGCGGCGGATCGCGTTATTGGCATGGAAAACGCCATGCCGTGGCACCTGCCGGCGGACCTGGCGTGGTTTAAACGCAACACGTTGAATAAGCCGGTTATTATGGGCCGCAAGACCTTCGAGTCCATCGGCCGCCCGCTGCCGGGCCGCCACAATATCGTTTTGAGCAGCCGTCCGGGCAGCGAAGCCGGGGTGACCTGGGTGACCTCGCTGGATGAGGCGCTGGCCGCCGCCGGTGATGTGGAAGAAGTGATGGTGATCGGCGGTGGGCGCATCTATACCCAGCTGCTGCCGCGCGCCGATCGCCTGTACCTGACGCACATCGACGCCGAAGTCGGCGGCGATACTCACTTCCCGGATTACGAGCCGGACGAGTGGGAAACCACGTTCAGCGAATTCCACGACGCCGACGAGCTGAATTCGCACAGCTACTGCTTCGAAATCCTGCAGCGCCGCTGATTTCAGCGCGTTAGCCAGCTATCCCCGGGGGCGCAAGCAATTGCGCCCCCGGTCTTTTTGCGCCGGTCATTCGTAACCTTTCCGTCACATTACCTGATTAGTATGAAGCCCAACTCCGAGCGCCACGGCAACTCTGGTGAATCTTGACCGCGGCGCCATAACTAAAAAGGTAACCACGTTATGACCAAGCAAATTGAGCAATTAGACGCCGACCGCCTGATCGATCCCACTCGCCGCAAGCTGCTGCTCGGCAGCGCCGGCGCCGTCGGCCTGGCCGGTTTTCTCGGCGGCGGCATCTGGTCGGTCTCCGCCGAGGCGTTAGCCGAGGATCTGCCGCCGAACACGCTGCTGGGTTTCCGGGGCATCGCCGCGTCTACCGCCGATGAAGTGACGATAGCGCCAGGCTACCGCGCCGAGGTGCTGATCTCCTGGGGCGAGCCGCTGGTGGACGGCGCGCCGGCCTTCGATCCGCAGGGCAACAACAGCGCCGCCGATCAGGAAAAACAGTTTGGCGACAACAACGATGGCATGAGCTTCTTCCCTATCGATGACAATCACGGCGTGATGGCCATCAATAACGAATACGTTAACGAGCAGTACCTGTTCGCCCACGGCGGCGCCAAGGCCACCAGCCTGGAAGAGGTGCGCAAATCGCAGGCGGCGCACGGCGTCTCCATTGTCGCGGTCAAGCGGGTCGGCGACGGCCAGCGCTGGGCGGTGGAGCGCCCGTCGCGCTATAACCGCCGCATCACCGCCAACAGCGAGATGCAATTCAGCGGCCCGGCCGTCGGACATCCGCTGTTGCAGACCGCCGCCGATCCGAGCGGCCGCAAGGTGCTGGGCACGTTCGGCAATTGCGCCAACGGCAAGACGCCGTGGGGCACCTACCTGACCTGCGAGGAAAACTTCGACACCTATTTCGGCACCCGTCAGGCCGATTATCGAACCACGCCGGAACAGAAGCGCTACACGCTGAAGGTCAACGAACCGGAGCGCAACTGGCCGGACTATGACGAGCGCTTCGATGTGGCGAAGAATCCCAACGAATTCAACCGCCACGGCTGGATCGTCGAGATCGATCCGTTGAATCCGACCTCGACGCCCATCAAGCACACCGCGCTCGGCCGCTTCAAACATGAAAACGCGGCGGTGACCGTGGCCAAAGACGGCCGTCTGGTGGTGTATATGGGCGACGACGAGCGCGGTGAACATATCTATAAGTACGTTTCCAAAGACGTGGTCGACGCCGCTAACCCGGCCAACAATCGCACGCTGCTGGACGAGGGAACGCTGTACGTGGCGCAGTTCGACGGCGACGCCGCCGGCACGCCGCTGAAGGGCAAAGGGCGCTGGATTGCGCTCGAGTTCGGCAAGAACGGCCTGACGCCGGAGAACGGTTTCCGCGATGAGGCCGAAGTGCTGATCTTCGCCCGCAAGGCGGCGCAGCAGGTCGGCGCCACCAAGATGGATCGCCCTGAGTGGATCGCGGTCAACCCGCATGACGGGCGCGCGTACTGCACGCTGACCAACAACAGCAAGCGCGGCGAGGAAGGGATGCCGTTGAACGCCGCCAACCCGCGACCGAACAATATCTACGGCCAAATCATTCGCTGGGACGAGGGCGGCGACGCCACCGCCGACGTCTTCGCCTGGGACATCTATGCGTTGTGCGGCAACCCGATCGCCCACCCCGAAGGCGTCAACCGCGGCACGCCGAATATCACGGCGGAAAATACCTTCAACAGCCCGGACGGGCTGGGCTTCGATCGCGCCGGCCGCCTGTGGATCCTCACCGATGGCAAGTACAGCAACAAGGGCGATTACGTCGGGCAGGGCAACAACCAGATGCTGGTGGGCGATCCGGTCAGCGGCGAAATTCGCCGTTTCATGGTGGGGCCAAAGTCCTGCGAACTGACCGGCATCACCTTCACCCCGGACTACAAGACGATGTTCGTCAACGTACAGCATCCGGGAGAAGAGGGCGATTCGCACTTCCCGAACAACAGCCCGCGCCCGCGTTCATCGGTGTTGATGATCACGCGTGAAGATGGCGGAGTGATTGGAGCGTAAGGCGGCAATCAATACAGAACAAAGGCGGCCACCGGGCCGCCTTTATCGTTTCAGGATGCGGCTAATCTGCCGGCGTGGTCAGGCGCTTCGCCGCGATTGGCGGGTTGCGTGAAGTAACGGCGGTCTTCCCAGCGCAGCATCGTCAGATCGCCGCCCCAGCAGCAGCCGGTATCCAGCCCGATCACGCCCTCCGGCGTACCCTTGCCTTCCAGCGAGGCCCAGTGGCCGAAGATGATGGTGTATTCCGGATCCACCAGGCGCGGCAGCTCGAACCACGGTTTCAGCGGCGCCGGCGCGCTGCCCGGCGCATCTTTGCAGATCATGTCGAGCTGGCCGTTGGGGAAGCAGTAGCGCATGCGCGTCAGCGCATTGGTGCTGAAACGAAGGCGCGCCAGGCCGCTCAGCTCCGGCGCCCAGTTGTTCGGCATGTCGCCGTACATGGCGTCGAGGAACAGCGGATAGCTGTCGCTGCTCAATACCGCCTCCACTTCGCGTGCGCACATTTTCGCGGTGTCGATGTCCCACTGCGGGGTGATGCCGGCGTGGGCCATCACCAGCTTTTGCTCATCATCCACCTGCAGCACCGGTTGGCGGCGCAGCCAATTGATCAGCTCGTCGGCGTCCGGCGCTTCCAGCAGCGGCGTGATGCGATCTTTGGGTTTGTTGCGGCTAATGCCGGCGTAAACCGCCAGCAGGTGCAGATCGTGGTTGCCCAGCACCATGCGCACCGCCGGGCCGAGCGAGCGCACATAGCGCAGCACGTCCAGCGAGGCGGGGCCGCGCGCCACCAGATCGCCGGTCAGCCACAGTTGATCGCGCTCGGGATCGAAAGCAGCCTGAGCCAGCAGCGACTTCAGTTCATCGAAACAGCCGTGAACGTCGCCGATAAGGTATGTCGACATAGTTAATGGATCAGCGTTGGAATGGCTAAGCGGAACACGGGAATAGCGGTGCGGAACGGCTGACCCTGATGGTCCACCATTTCGTAATGGCCTTCCATGGTGCCCAGCGGCGTTTCCAGAATGGCGCCGCTGGTGTACTGAAACTCGCCACCGGGCGGAATGACGGGCTGTTCGCCGATCACGCCTTCGCCCTGGACTTCGGTCTGACGGCCGTTGCTGTTGGTGATCAGCCAGTAACGGCCCAACAGTTGCACGTCGGTCCGCCCCAGATTGCGGATGGTGATGGTATAGGCGAAGACGTAACGCTCTTCTTCAGGGATCGACTGTGATTCCACATAGATGCTCTGAACCTGAATACACACGCGGGGCGAATCAATCATGACAACAACTCCTTATTGCTGCGGCGCCGGATTGGCTGACAGCCAGTTCGCCAGCTTGCAGTACTGCGCCACAGAAATATTTTCTGCTCTGAGCGAAGGATCGACGCCCAGCTCCGTCAGCTGCTCCGGCGTGAACAGGTCGCCCAGGCTATTGCGGATGGTTTTCCGCCGCTGGTTGAATGCCTGCGTGGTGATGCGGCTCAGCATGCGCACGTCGCCCACCGGGTTCGGCAGCTCGGTGTGCGGCACCAGACGCACCACGGCGGAATCGACCTTCGGCGGCGGCGCGAACGCGGTCGGCGGCACTTCCAGCACCGGAATGACGTTGCAGTAGTACTGCGCCATCACGGTCAAACGCCCGTAGGCCTTGCTGTTCGGGCCGGCCACCAGACGGTTGACCACCTCTTTTTGCAACATAAAGTGCATGTCGCGGATTGCCTGAGTATAGCTGAAAAGGTGGAACATCAGCGGCGTCGAAATATTGTACGGCAGGTTACCAAATACGCGCAGCGGTTGGCCAGCTTCCTCGGCCAGTTCGGCGAAATTCACCGTCATGGCGTCCTGCTGGTGGATGGTCAGCTTGTCTTTCAGCCGCGGGTGGTTCTCCAGCCGGGTGGCCAGATCGCGGTCCAGTTCGATCACCGTCATGCGGTCCATGCGCGCGCCGACCGGCTCGGTCAAGGCGCCGAGGCCGGGGCCGATCTCGACCACCGCTTCGCCCGGCTGCGGGTGAATGGCGGAGACAATGCTATCGATGACAAACTGATCGGTTAAAAAGTTTTGTCCAAAGCGTTTGCGGGCAAAGTGCCCTTGGTGGACTCTGTTATTCATTACAATTAATTATCATTTTAATGGCGAGATTCAGGGCCGTTTGGAAACTGCCGACATCGGCGGTGCCGGTGCCGGCCAGTTCCAGAGCGGTACCGTGGTCGACCGAGGTGCGTATGAAAGGCAAACCGAGGGTGATATTCACCGCGCGGCCGAACCCTTGGTATTTTAGCACCGGCAGCCCCTGATCGTGATACATCGCCAGCACCGCATCGGCATCTTGCAGATATTTGGGCTGGAACAGGGTGTCCGCCGGCAGCGGGCCGACAAGATGGATGCCGTCAGCGCGCAGCGCGTCGAGCGCCGGGATGATGGTGTCTATCTCTTCGCGCCCCATATGGCCGCCTTCCCCGGCGTGGGGATTCAGACCGCAAACGTAAATGTGCGGCTGGGCGATGCCAAATTTGGTTTTCAGATCGTGGTCGAGGATGCGGATGACTTCGAACAGGCTCTGCTGCGTGATGGCGCCCGGCACCGCCAGCAGCGGCAGGTGGGTGGTCGCCAGCGCCACGCGCAGCTCTTCGGTCGCGAGCATCATCACCACGCGATCGCAGCGGCTGCGATCGGCAAAGAATTCGGTATGGCCGATAAACGGCACGCCGGCGTCGTTGATCACGCCCTTGTTCACCGGGCCGGTGATCAGCGCCGCGAACTCGCCGTTCAGGCAGCCGTCGCAGGCGCGCGCCAGGGTTTCCACCACGTAGGCGCTGTTGCCGACGTTCAACTCACCGGCGGTAACCGGGTGAGCGAGCGGGACCGGTAGCACGGTCAGCGTGCCGGCGCGTTGCGCTTCGGCCGGTTGCTGCGGCTGGTAGTCGCGCAGCGTCAGCGGCAGGCCCATACGCTTGGCGCGTTCAAGCAGCAGGGCCGGATCGGCGCACACCACCAGCTCAA
The DNA here is from genome assembly GCF_030053255.1 of Serratia sp. PF-27. NCBI lineage: Bacteria > Pseudomonadati > Pseudomonadota > Gammaproteobacteria > Enterobacterales > Yersiniaceae > Serratia > Serratia sp. PF-27. The sequence goes on along the minus strand of NZ_JASGBT010000002.1, from coordinate 88,085 downwards.
CAGGCCAATCCTGTTGCGCCAGCGCGGCCACCAAATCCGGCCCAACCCCGGCAGGTTCGCCGGGGGTAATGACGACGCGTTTATTGCTGTGCATCGCTGCCATCGAGGATCTTCACGTAAGCCTGGGCGCGCTGTTCCTGCATCCAGGTCTGCGCTTCTTCGGCGAACTTACGGTTGAACAGCATACGGTAAGCGCGATCTTTCTGCGCAGCGTCGGTCTTATCCACCTGGCGGGTATCCAGCAACTGGATCAGGTGCCAACCGAAGGAGGAGTGGACCGGCGCGCTGATTTCACCCTTGCTCAGCTTCAGCAACGCATCGCGGAAGGCCGGATCGTAGATGTCCGGGGAAGCCCAGCCCAGATCGCCGCCCTGCATCGCAGAACCCGGATCTTGCGACAGCTGTTTGGCTTCGTCGGCAAACTTGGCGCGGCCGCTCTTGATCGCTTCCGCCACGGATTGCAGTTTGGCGCGAGCCTGGTCGTCGGTCAGCACCACTGAAGGTTTCAGCAGGATGTGACGGGCGTGCACTTCGGTGACCGACACCGACTGGCTGGCGCCGCGAATGTCGTTCACTTTCAGGATGTGGAAGCCGACGCCGGAACGGATTGGGCCGACGACGTCGCCTTTCTTGGCGCTCACCAGACGTTCCGCGAACAGGGTCGGGATTTCTTGCAGTTTGCCCCAGCCCATGTTGCCACCTTTCAGCGCCTGAGAGTCGGCGGAGTAGGTGATCGCCAGCTTGCCGAAGTCGGCGCCGCTGTTGATCTCACCCACCAGACGTTTGGCCAGCTCTTCGGCTTTGTCGACCTGCTGCTGCGACGGGTTTTCCGGCAGCGGGATCAGGATGTGGCTGATGTTCATTTCGGTGTCGCTGCCGTTCTGTGCGCCCACCTGTTTGGCCAGTGCGTCCACTTCCTGTGGCAGGATGGTGACGCGGCGGCGCACTTCGTTGTTACGCACTTCGGAGATCAGCATCTCTTTGCGGATCTGCGCGCGGTAGGTGTTGTAGTTCAACCCTTCGTACGACAGGCGGCTGCGCAGCTGATCGACGCTCATCTTGTTTTGCGCGGCGATGTTGGCGATCGCCTTGTCCAGATCGGCATCGGACACGGTGATGCCCATTTTCTTGGCCATCTGCAGCTGGATGTTATCCATGATCAGGCGTTCGATGATCTGATGGCGCAGCGTCTTGTCGTCCGGCAGTTGCTGGCCGGCCTGCTGGGCGTTGAGCTTGACTGACTGCAACAGACCGTTGACGTCGCTTTCGAGTACCACGCCGTTATCCACGACGGCGGCGACTTTATCCACTTCTTGGGGTGCTGCGAACGCGGCATTGGCGCAAACCACCAATCCGAGAATAAGCGTTCTCCAGTTCTTCATACATTTCCCATTATGTAATCCGCAAATGCGGGTGAAAGTTCTCGTTTTCAAAGTGTTGCAAAGCGTCAGAATGCGCGCTGATACGGCAGGATGCCGGAGCGCAGCATTTCTGCGGAGCCGAGACTATGATCGCTGCTCAGGCCGCGCAGTTCGACGTTGAACGAAACTCTGTTGTCGTAAACGCTGGTATTGTTGCTGTTGTTCCAGTCGGTGATCTTGCGCTCATAGCCCAGCGTCACCGCCCAGCAGCAGGTGTTGTACTTCAGCCCCACCAACTGATCGGCGGATTGTTTGGCGCGGGTGTCGTAGTAGTACGCCCCGACCACCGCCCAACGATCGGCGATCGGCCAACTGCCGGTGATGCCCACCTGCGAGATGCCGTCCTGGAAGGCCGGAACCGTTTTGGTGTTCAACGCCGTCTGGATATATTCCGGCGTGGCGTAACGGTAGTTCAACTGCACCACGCGCTCGGCGTCCTGGCGGTATTCCACCACGCCGTTGCCCAGCGAGACGCTGTTCAGGCGGGTGTCGTACTGCAGGCCGCCGCGCAGGCCCCAACGATCGTCGATTTTCCAATAGGTATCGCCGGCCCAGGCTACGCTGCCGGTATCATCGTTGTTGTCGTAACCGGTCATCTGGTCACCGGTACGCGAACGGCTGAAGTAGTAGATTTGACCCACGGAAGCGTTAAAACGTTCAACCAGGGCGTCATCATAAATGCGGGTGGTCAAACCGGTAGAGACGCGGTTCTGCGAAGCGATGCGATCCAGGCCGCTGTAGGTGCGATCGCGGAACAGGCCGGAGTAGTCGGTCTGCAGCAGCGTGGTGTCGTAGGTGTAGATGTTGCTCTGGTCGCGGTACGGCACATACAGGTACTGCACGCGCGGCTCCAGCGTCTGGGTAGCGCCCTCGGCCCAGATCATCGGCCTCTCGAACACCAGCTTGCCGTCGACTTTGAACTGCGGCAGTACGCGGTTGACCGAATCATCGAGCTCCGGCGCGGCAGCGTTTTTGCGGCTCTGGTAGTTGGCAGCGAAACCGTCAGGAATATCCTGCTGGTAGTGGGTCGCCATCACCTTGGCTTCGGTGTTCAGGCTGGCCCAGCCGTTAGTGAGCGGCAGACTCAGCGTCGGCTCCATGTGCAGACGGGTGGCGTCAGGGCTATATGGGTTGACGCTGGTGAACTTGGCCGCCTGGCCGTAAATATGGAAGTCGAACGGGCCGATGTCGTTCTTGTAGTAGTTCAGGTCCAGCTGCGGCTGAACTTTATACGAGTCCGACTGTGAACGATCGGTGTCGTCGTAGATCTGGAACTGCTTGGAGCTCAGCGTGGCGTTCCAGTTTTCGTTGGCGTAGCCGAGGCTGAATTTCTGCGTGGCGTAGCCGTCGGTGGTGGAACCGTATTTGGAGTCCAGATCGGTGAAGTATTTGGAATCGCTGACCTTGGTGTAGTCGACGTTGAAGCGCCATACCTGATCCATGACGCCGTTATGGTTCCAGTAGAACAGCCAGCGTTTGTTGTCGTCATGATCTTTGCCGTATTCCTTGTCGTCCGGCAGCCAGTCGAACTCCATCAGGCCGAGGCCCGGCTGCACCAGATAACGGAACTCGGTCTGCCACTGCAGGCCGCGCTTGGACATATAGTGCGGCGTGATGGTGGCGTCGTAGTTCGGCGCGATGTTCCAATAGTACGGCAACATGAACTCGAAGCCATTGTTGCTGCCGTACTTGGCGTTCGGGATCAGGAAGCCGGAACGGCGCTTGTCGCCGACCGGCAATTGCAGGTACGGGCTGTAGAACACCGGCACGCCGCCGATGCGGAAGCGGGCGTTCCAGATTTCCGCCACCTGCTCTTCGCGATCGTGGATCACTTCGGAACCGACCACGCTCCAGCTGTCGTCGCCCGGCAGGCAGGAGGTAAAGGTGCCGTTTTCCAGGATGGTGTAACGGTTGGCGCCGCGCATTTTCATCTTGTCGGCGTCGCCGCGACCCTGACGGCCTACCATCTGGTAGTCGCCTTCATAGACGTCGGTATCTTTGGTATTCAGGTTCGACCAGGCCTTCGGGCCTTTCAGTTTGATCTGATTGTCGCTGTAGTGCACGTCGCCGGTAGCGGTGACGGTGCGCACCGGATCCGTCTGGCCGGGGTTTTCCGTCTGGTTCAGCTCAACTTCTTTGGCGGTCAGGGTGCTGTTACCCTGCTCGATATGCACGTTGCCGCTGAACAGGGCGCTTTTCGGGTAGTCGGCGCGCGAGTCATCGGCATTGATGGTCACCGGCTGGCTGTTCGGATCGCCGCTGACCAAAGGCTTGTCGTAAACGGGAACGCCAAGCATGCATTGCTCGGCCAGATCAGCCAGCGCATGCTGACTGTAGAGTGCCGTCCAAATCATCGTGGCCAGCAGTGTTGGGAAACTTTTTTTCATACGCGGTTTTGGTGTTCCGTCATCAGAGGCGTCGTGTCCGGCAAACGGTCAGAGACTATATTACTCATCTGCGTTGCGCTAGTGCTAAATCCAGCCGTTTACTTGCGTCGTCGTTAGGCGCAAAGATAAATGACAGGTATGATAATCCAAATTCTAGGAAAAATCGCCTGCGCCCTTTCCTGAAACGGAGGAGAGCGGGCGGCTTTCGGCATGATAATTGAGGAGTATATGCAGTATTGGGGAAAACTGCTCGGCGTCATCGTCGCCATCTGGTCTGGCGCGGGATTCTGGGGTGTAGTTCTGGGGCTGATTATCGGTCATATGATCGATACGGCGCGCAGCAACAAGCGCAGTCGGGGGTTTTTCACCGACCAGCAAACGCGGCAAACGCTGTTTTTCCGCACCACTTTTCAGGTGATGGGCCACCTGACCAAATCCAAAGGACGCGTCACCGAGGCGGATATTCAGATCGCCAGCCTGTTTATGGATCGCCTTCAGCTGCACGGCGAAGCGCGCACCGCGGCGCAGCAGGCGTTCCGCGAGGGCAAACAGAGCCAGTTCCCGCTGCGTGAGACGCTGCAGCAGTTCCGCAGTATCTGTTTCGGCCGCTTCGATCTGATTCGGATGTTTCTGGAAATTCAGATACAGGCGGCGTTCGCCGACGGCTCGCTGCACCCGAACGAACGTCAGGTGCTGTATGTCATCGCCGAAGAGCTGGGCATTTCGCGCGCGCAGTTCGATCAGTTCCTCAGCATGATGGAGGGCGGGCGTCAGTTCGGCGGCGGTCAGCAGGGCGGGTATTCGCAGGGCGGCTATCAGCAGGCTCAGCGCGGCCCGACGCTCGACGATGCGTGCAAGGTGCTTGGCGTGCGCAGCAGCGACGATGCCGCCACCATCAAACGCGCCTACCGCAAGCTGATGAGCGAACACCATCCGGATAAGCTGGTGGCGAAAGGCTTGCCGCCGGAGATGATGGAAATGGCCAAGCAGAAAGCGCAGGAGATCCAGGCGGCGTACGACCTGATCAAACGCGAGAAAGGTTTTAAATAACGATACCCGTCATACTTCGAGCTGCAGGTGTGTTGGCTGCCCGCGCTTACACCGGTCACGTACTTTTTGTACGCTCCCGGGGCTGCGCTTAGTTGCCGCCTTCCTGCAACTCGAATTATTTAGGGTATCTCAGGGTGATGAGCTCAGAAATCCGGCTCGGCGCGAAAGTGCATCGGCGTCTGGAAGGCGGGGTGGGTGATGCGCAACTCCTGCGCGTGCAGCTGCAGCCGCGGCGCCATCGCTTTGGCTTCCGGCGGGGCGTAGAAACCGTCGCCGAGGATCGGGTGTCCCAGCGCCAGCATGTGCACCCGCAGCTGGTGCGAGCGGCCGGTGATCGGCGTCAGCTTCACGCGGGTGCTGCCGTCGGCGTCGCGCGACAGCACCCGATATTCCGTCTGCGCCGCTTTGCCGGTGTCAAAACACACTTTTTGCAGCGGCCGGTTCGGCCAGTCGCAGATCAGCGGCAAATCCACTAACCCTTCATCATGCGCCATATGTCCCCAAACGCGGGCGATATAGGATTTCTTCGGTTCGCGTTCGCGAAATTGACGCTTTAGCTCACGCTCGGCGGCCTTGTTGAGCGCCACCACGATCACCCCGCTCGTGGCCATATCCAGCCGGTGCACCGATTCGGCGGCCGGATGATCGGCCTGAATGCGGGTCATCAGGCTGTCTTTGTTTTCCGGGGCGCGGCCGGGTACCGACAGCAAGCCGCTGGGCTTGTTGACCACCATGATGTGTTCATCCTGATACAGGATGTGCAGCGGGTCCTGCGGGGGATTGTAGGGTTCCATCTTGGCTCCGCGAAAAGGGCCGAACGGGGAGACGGTGGCCTCCCCGCATCGCGCCGGTTATTGGTGGGTGACCACCACCAGACGAATGGCGTCGAGACGCCAGCCGGCTTCATTGAGGTTGGCCAGCACCTGACGGCGGTTGAACTCCAGCGTCTCGACTTCGTCGTCGCGGATGTTCGGGTTGACCGCCTTCAGCGCTTCCAGACGCGCCAGCTCTGCGCTCAGCTTGTCGTCCGCCTCTTGCTTCGCCTGTTCGATAAGCTGGCGTGCCTGCGCTTCCACCAGGCTTTCCGCCTGCTGCAGCATGGCGTGCACGTCTTGTTGCACGGCATTGACCAGCTTGCTGGAGGTGTGGCGGTTGACCGCGTTCAACTGACGGTTGAAGCTTTCGAACTCGACCTGCGCCGCCAGGTTGGTGCCCTTGCGATCCATCAGCATGCGGATCGGCGTCGGTGGCAGGAAGCGGGTCAGCTGCAGGTGTTTCGGCGCCTGGGCCTCCACCACATAGACCAGTTCAACCAGCAGGGTGCCAACCGGCAGCGCTTTGTTTTTCAACAGGGACACCGCGCAGCTGCCGGTATCGCCGGACAGGATCAGATCCAGGCCATTGCGGATGATCGGGTGCTCCCAGCTGACGAACTGCGCGTCTTCGCGCGACAGCGCCTGATCGCGGTCGAAGGTCACGGTGCAGCCGTCCTGCGGCAGGCCCGGGAAGTCCGGCACCAGCATATGGTCGGACGGCGTCAGCACGATCAGGCTGTCGCTGCGGTCTTCCTGATTGATGCCGACAATGTCGAACAGGTTGAGCGCGAAGCCTACCAGGTTGACGTCGTTATCCTGCTCGGCGATGGCGGCGGCCAGCGCTTGGGCTTTGTCGCCGCCGTTGGAGTGCATCTCCAGCAGGCGGTCGCGGCCCTGTTCCAGCTGCGCTTTCAACTGATCGTGCTGCTGGCGGCAGGCGTGGATGAATTCGTCCAGGCCTTCCTGCTCGGTCGGCGCGGCCAGATAGCCGATCAACTGCTCGTAGCAGCTGTCGTAGATGGTGCGGCCGGTCGGGCAGGTGTGTTCGAAGGCGTCGAGCCCTTCGTGGAACCAACGGCCCAGCACCGCCTGCGCGGTGTGCTCCAGGTAAGGCACCATGATCTGGATATCGTGCATTTGGCCGATACGGTCCAGACGGCCGATACGCTGTTCCAGCAGATCCGGGTTGAACGGCAGATCGAACATCACCAGCTGGCTGGCGAACTGGAAGTTGCGGCCTTCGGAGCCGATCTCGGAACACAGCAGCACCTGCGCGCCCTCCTCTTCGGAGGCGAAGTAGGCGGCGGCGCGGTCGCGCTCGATGATCGACAGCCCTTCGTGGAACACCGCGGCGCGGATCGCTTCACGCTCGCGCAGCACCTGCTCCAGCTGCAGCGCGGTGTCGGCTTTGGCGCAGATCACCAGCACTTTTTCGTTACGGTTGGCCAGCAGGTAGTCCAGCAACCACTCGACGCGCGGGTCGAAGTTCCACCAGGTGGCGTTTTCGCCTTCGAATTCCTGGTAGATCTGCTCCGGATACAGCATGTCGCGCGCGCGCGCTTCGACGGATTTCTTGGCGCCCATGATGCCGGACACTTTGATCGCGGTCTGATACTGGGTTGGCAACGGCAGCTTGATCTGGTGCAGGTTGCGGTGCGGGAAGCCCTTCACGCCGTTACGGGTGTTGCGGAACAGCACGCGGCTGGTGCCGTGGCGATCCATCAGCATGGCCACCAGCTCCTGGCGCGCCTGCTCGGCGTTGTCGCCTTCGCTGTTGGCCGCTTTGAGCAGCGGTTCGATGTCCTGCTCGTCGATCAGCTCGCCCAGCAGGTTCAGCTTGTCGTCGGCCAGGCGTTCACCGCTCAGCAGCAGGGTGACGGCGTCGGCCACCGGACGGTATTTTTGCTGCTCGGCAACGAACTCGCCGTAGTCGTGGAAACGGTTCGGATCGAGCAGGCGCAGGCGCGCAAAGTGGCTCTGTTGGCCCAGCTGCTCCGGGGTGGCGGTCAGCAGCAGCACGCCGGGGATATGCTCGGCCAGCTGTTCGATCACCTGATATTCGCGGCTCGGCGCTTCTTCACTCCAGGCCAGGTGGTGCGCTTCATCGACCACCAGCAGATCCCACTGGGCGTCCGCCAGCTCTTCCAGGCGCTGCTTGTTGCGGCGCACGAAGTCCAGCGAGCAGATCACCAGCTGTTCGGTCTCGAACGGGTTGCTGCTGTCGAGCTTGGCTTCGGCGTAGCGGCTGTCGTCGAACAGCGAGAAGTAGAGGTTGAAGCGGCGCATCATCTCCACCAGCCACTGGTGCTGCAGCGTTTCCGGCACCACGATCAGCACGCGTTCGGCGCGGCCCGCCAGCAGTTGCTGGTGGATGATCATGCCGGCTTCGATGGTTTTGCCGAGGCCGACTTCGTCCGCCAGCAGAACGCGCGGCGCATGGCGCTGGCCGACTTCATGAGCGATGTGCAGCTGGTGCGGGATCAGGCTGGCGCGCATGCCGCGCAGGCCGGCGAACGGCAGGCGATACTGCTCGCTCTGGTATTTGCGGGCGCGAAAACGCAGCGCGAAACGATCCATGCGGTCGATTTGGCCGGCGAACAGGCGATCCTGCGGCTTGCTGAAGGTCAGTTTGCTGTCCAGCAGCACTTCGCGCATCGCCACGCCGCTTTCCTGGGTGTCCAGGCGGGTGCCGATATAGGTCAACAGACCGTTTTCCTCTTTCACCTCTTCCACCTGCAGCTGCCATCCCTCGTGGCTGCTGACGGTATCGCCCGGGTTGAACATCACGCGGGTGATCGGCGAATCATTTCTGGCATAGAGGCGGTTTTCACCGGTGGCGGGGAAAAGCAGGGTAACCATGCGCGCGTCCAGCGCCACGACGGTGCCCAGTCCTAATTCGCTTTCCGTATCGCTGATCCAGCGTTGACCAAGAGTAAAAGGCATATATTGTCGGCTCGATTCTTTGTAAGTAAGTCTTGTTACCGGGCGGGAAGGGCCGCGGCACCTGTACTGAACATCGGTTAATCCCGGTTTGTTTTAAATTTGACGGGCAATAGCCGTTCACGCCATGCAGACGTCGCGAGACGGCAGGGCTAAGCGTGGTTCAGTTTTGGGAAGGGCGCTATGGTAATGGAAGGCGGCGCGTTCGTCACCTGCAAAACCGGATGATTTTTCTTAACCTGGCGCAATCTCAAAACAGCCCCATCTGCCCGGTGACCAGCGTAGTGAAATCGTCGTGCAAGAAAGGGAGTATAGCGTCTGCCACCGGTTGCAGCTGGCGTTCGAGGTAATGCTGATAGTCGATGGGCGAATGGCGGGTTTCCAGCGGTTCCGGCCCGGCGACGGTCATCACGTAGCTGATCCAGCCGCCGTTCTGATACTGCAGCGGCCGCCCCTGGCTGCGGTTGTAGTCGTCGGCGATGCGTGCGGCGCGGGCGTGCGGCGGCACGTTGCGCTGATAGTCGTCGAGCTTCCTGCGCAGCCGTTTGCGGTACACCAATTGATCGTCGAAGTCGCCGTTCAGGGTTTTGCCGACGTAGTCGCGCACGTAGTCCTGGTAGGGTTGCCGTTTGAAGATGCGCTGATAGAGCTGCTGCTGGAACTCCTGCGCCAGCGGCGTCCAGTCGGTGCGCACCGTTTCCAGGCCTTTGTACACCATTTCTTCCTGGCCGTCGGCGCGCGCGATCAGGCCGGCGTAGCGTTTCTTGCTGCCCTGCTCGGCGCCGCGAATGGTCGGCATCAGGAAGCGGGAATAGTGGGTTTCGAACTCCAGCTCCAGCGCGTTCTCCAGCCCGAACTGCTGCTGCAGATGCTGTTGCCACCAGGCGTTGACCCGTTGCACCAGCGCCCGGCCGATCTGCGCGGCCTGCTGCTCGTCATGCGGCTGTTTCAGCCAGACGAAGGTGGAGTCGGTGTCGCCGTAAATCACCTGATAGCCTTCGGCTTCGATCAGCTCACGGGTTTGGCGCATGATCTCGTGGCCGCGCAGGGTGATCGACGACGCCAGCCGCGGATCGAAGAAGCGGCAGCCGCTCGATCCCAGCACGCCGTACAGCGCGTTCATGATGATCTTCAACGCCTGCGACAGGGGCTTGTTGTGTTGGCGCTTGGCGGCCTCGCGCCCCTGCCAGATCTGCTCGACGATCGCCGGCAGGCAGTGTTTGCTGCGCGAGAAGCGGGCGTTGCGAAAGCCGGGCACCGAGTCGGCGTCGCTGGGGTGGCGCATGCCTTCCACCAATCCGACCGGATCGATCAGGAAGGTGCGGATGATCGACGGGTACAGGCTTTTATAGTCCAGTACTAGCACCGAATCGTACAGGCCGGGCTGGGAGTCCATCACAAAGCCGCCGGGGCTGTGCTCCTCCGGCTGTTCGCCGAGGTTGGGGGCAACAAAGCCCAGGCGATGCATGCGCGGCATATAGAGGTGGCTGAAGGCCGCCACCGATCCGCCGCTGCGATCGGCCGCCAACCCGGTGACGGTGGCGCGCTCCAGCAGGAAGTTGAGCAGATCGGCCTTGGCGAAGATGCGCGTCACCAGCTCGCAGTCCTTCAGGTTGTAACGGGCCAGCGCCGGCTTGTCTTCGGCGAAGCGTCGGTCGATCTCCGCCATGCGCTGATAAGGGTTGTCGATAGCCTTGCCTTCGCCCAGCAGTTCCTGCGAAACGTATTCCAGGCTGAAGGAGGGAAAATTCCAGGTGGCGGATTTCAGCGCCTCGATGCCGTCGATGATCAGGCGGCCGGCGGCGGCGGCGAAAAAGTGATTCTGCTTGAAGCCATGCTCGCGCCACTCCAGCAGGTTGCCGCCGCGCCCCAGCCGCAGCGGGATTTGGTAGCGTTCGGCGTGCTTTTGCAGCACCCGCAGATCGAACTGTACCAGGTTCCAGCCGATGATGGCGTCGGGATCGTGACGCTCCAGCCACGCGTTCAGCCGTTCCAGCAACTGAGGACGGCTGGCGCAGTATTCCAGATCGAAATCCAGGGGCTCATCGCCGCCGTTGGCCGGCCCCAGCATGTAGACCTGCCGCTGGCCACAACCTTCCAGCGCGATGGAGTAAAGCTCGCCGTGGGCGGTAGTTTCGATATCCAGCGACACCAGCCTGAGCGCCGGGCGGTAGTCCGGTGCCGGCTTCATCTGGCCGCTGAGCAACGGCCCATCGCCGTTGCCCTGGCCGTTGAACCACACCGGCGCGGTAATGAAGCGTTCCATCAGGTAGCGCTCGGGCGGGCGAATGTCGGCCTCGTAGACCGCAACGCCGCCTTCCCGCAGCAGCTTTTCCAGCTTGATGAGCTGACGGTGCTGGCGGCAGTACAGCCCCAGCATCGGGCGGTGATGAAAATCCGTCAGCGCCAGCGGTTTCAGTTCCACCTGCCGCTCTTCACGCAGCAGCAGTTCCGCGCGCTGCCTTTGTTCGGCGGGGATAAACGCCACCGAGGTCTGCGGCGGCAAGCGCAGTTGGCGCGGGCCTGCGTCGGTCGCCAGCCAAAATTCGACCTCGGTGCCGGCGGGCGTGTCGCGCCAGTGGCGAGTGAGCAGGAACCCCTGTTGCAGTGCTGTCATAACCCCTTCGTTTTCCACCGGGCGGCGTGCGCGACGTTCAGCGTGATGTCGGTTTTGGCGCTAATATAGATATATTATAGTATGGGTTTTTATACAGTGATTGTCCATCGCCGCGCGCGTTGCCAAATACGCATACAATTCATCGATTGACTCGCCAGCGGCGGCGCTGGAAAATCCTCGGCCCCGTTTGGCCCGAATAATCCGCAGAGGTGTAATGGAAGCCTATTTACAAGATTTGATCACCCAGTCACTGGCTTTCACCCTGATGGTCGTTCTGCTGGTCGCTCTTTTCGAGTCGCTAGCGCTGGTGGGGCTGCTGCTGCCCGGCACGGTGATGATGGCCAGCATCGGCGCGCTGATCGGCAGCGGCAAGGTGGACTTTTACTACGCCTGGGCGGCGGGGATCGTCGGCTGCCTGCTTGGCGACTGGATCTCCTATTTCGTCGGCCGCGCCTTTAAGGGGCCCTTGCACCGCTGGTCGTTCCTGAAAAAGAACAAAGCATTGCTCGACAAAACCGAACATGCCTTGCACCAGCACAGCATGGCGACCATTCTGATCGGCCGCTTCGTTGGCCCGACGCGCCCGCTGGTGCCGATGGTGGCCGGCATGCTCGATTTGCCGCCGTACAAGTTCGCGTTGCCGAACATCATTGGTTGCCTGACCTGGCCGCCGGTCTATTTCTTCCCCGGCATCCTGGCGGGCGTGGCGATCGACATTCCCGCCGGCGCCAACAGCGCGATGTTCAAGTGGTTGCTGCTCGCTGCGGCGCTTACCCTCTGGCTGGCGGTGTGGCTGAGCTGGCGCTGGTGGCGTGAGGGCAAGCGCAACGCCGATCGGCTGAGCCGTTGGCTGACGCCGCTGCGGCTGCGCGTGGTGTGCGGATTGAGTTGGCTGGCGGCGTTGGCGGTCGGCTATCTGCTGAGCCAACAGCCGCTGATGCCGGTGTACCGGCACCTGCTGTGGAAAGTGCTGGCCGGGCAATGATTGCGGGGGCGTAAGCCCCCTTCGTATCACTGGAAGAAGGCTTCCAGCTGTTCAAATACCCGCACGTCTTCGCTGTGGCGCTTCACCTGCAGCACGTCTTCCAGCTTTTCTACCTGGCTTATCATTTGCTCCAGCCGCTGATCGTCGGCGACCAATAGCCAAATGCGGCTCTGCTGGCCGTCCTTCAGCGGCAGACACAGAATGCCTTCGACGTTGAACGCGCGGCGGGCGAACAACCCACAAACGTGCGACATGACGCCGGGATGGTTGCGCACGGCCAGCTCCAGGATCACCTGGGGTTTATCTTGTGGTTGCAGCATGGCTTATTCTCCAATCATGTCGATGTTGGCGGCGCCCGGCGGCACCATCGGGAATACTTTTTCGTTGATATCGATCAGCGCGTGGATCAGGCAAGGGCCTGGGCGCTGGATCGCCTCGGCCAGCGCCGCCTGCGGATCTTCCGCAGCATTCAGATCGCAGGTATCCAGCCCGAATCCGGCGGCGATTTTCAGAAAGTCGGTACGCTTCGGATAGGCGGCGGCGAAGATGCGCTGTTGGTAGAACAGGGTTTGCTGCTGGTGCACCAGCCCCAATGCCTGGTTGTTCATCAAAATGATTTTCACGTCCAAATCGTGCTCGACCGCGGTGGCCATTTCCTGAATGTTCATCATCAGGCTGCCGTCGCCGGAGAAGCACAGTACTTTGCGCTCGGGCTCTGCCAACGCTGCGCCGATCGCCGCCGGCAGACCGAAGCCCATGGTGCCCAGGCCGCCCGACGTCAGCCACTGGCGCGGCCGGCTCAGCGGATAGGCCTGCGCCACCCACATCTGATGCTGGCCCACGTCGGTGGTGATAATGGCGCTGTCGTCCACGCAGCGCGCGGCGGCCAGCACCAGGCCGTAATGGCTCAGCGGATCGTCGGCGTTCGGCATGTTGAACGGGAATTCGCGTTTCAGGTCGTTGACGGTGTTCAGCCATGCGCTGCGTGGCTGCGTGTCGATCTGCGGCAGCAGCTGTTCCAGCACCTGGCCGACGTCGGCATGGATTGCCACGTTGGCCTGTTTGACCTTGCCCAGCTCGGCGCGGTCGATATCCACGTGAATGATGGCGGCGTTAGGGCAGAACTGCTCGGTTTTGCCGATTGCCCGATCGTCGAAGCGTGCGCCCAGCACGATCAGCAGATCGGCCTCCTGCAGAATGAAGTTGGTGCTGCGCGCCGCGTGCATGCCCAGCATGCCCAGCGACAGCGGGTGTTCCACCGGCATCGCGCCCAGCGCCATCAGCGTCATGGTGGTAGGCAGACCGGCGCGCTCGGCCAGTTCCACCGCCTGGCGGTGAGCGTCGGCGCAGATGATGCCGCCGCCCAGGTAGAGGATCGGGCGTTTCGCCTGGTTGATCATCGTGGCGGCCTGAGAAACCAGCGCCGGATCGAAGCTCGGAGCGGCGTCCGGCACGGCGATCGGCGGCAGTTCTTCCAGGGTAATGGTGGCGGTTTGCACGTCTTTCGGCACATCGATCCAGACCGGGCCGGGGCGGCCGGACTCGGCGATGCGGAAGGCGTCGCCAATCACCTGCGGCAGTTCGCGGATATCGCGCACCAGATGGTTGTGCTTGGTGATCGGGATGGAAATGCCGTACGTATCCACTTCCTGGAAGGCGTCAGTGCCGATCATCGAGGAGGGCACCTGACCGGTGATGCACACCAGCGGAATGGAGTCGAGCTTGGCGTCGGCGATAGCGGTGACCAGGTTGGTGGCGCCCGGCCCGCTGGAGGCGATGCACACCGCCGCCTTGCCGTTGGCGCGCGCCATGCCTTGCGCCATAAAGCCCGCGCCCTGTTCGTGGCGCGCCAGCACGTGGTGAATGCGGGTGCTTTGGCTCAGCGCGTCATACAGCGGCAGCGCCGCACCGCCGGGGATGCCGGCGACGGTGGTGATGCCCTGACGCTCCAGCAAATGAACGATCAATTGTGCGCCGGTGAAGCGGGTACTCGGTTGAGGCGTGCCCGAAGTTGCCATGTTCCTGTCCTTTCTCAAGGCCGGTGAGCTTTGCTGGGCAGGATGCTAAAACAAGAAACCCCGCCCGGTTTGCGCCGGCGGGGTTTGGGAATCGATGCGTTGATTCGGACCCTACGGCGCATTGCCGACGACCACCACCACACGCACGACGACCACCGCGGCTGGTAGCGCGGTAACTAGTAGGGTCGAAGTCAGCGAGGATGCGATCACAGGGAACCTTATCATCAGTAAAAAAAGTCAGGTTTTTATAAAAACACAGGCGCAAAATTCGCACAACAGGTTTATTGGCGCAGCATAAAAAACGCGCGTCAGATCACGCTTTACCCGAAATGCCCAGCACGCGCGCTTCCGGTGCGCTGCCGTCCAGCAGGGCCTGCGTCGGGCCGTCGTAGTAGATGCGGCCGTCGACCACCAGCAGCGTGCGCGGTGCGATGCGTGCGGCGTCGTCGAGATTGTGCGACACCATCAGCAGCGTCAGATTACGCTGTTCGCACACCGTCTGCAGCAGCTGCAACATCTCGTTGCGCAGCGCCGGATCGAGCGCCGAGAAGGGCTCGTCGAGCAGCAGGATCGGCCGTTGGCGAATCAAACAGCGCGCCAGCGCGGCGCGCTGACGCTGGCCGCCGGAAAGCTGCGACGGCAGGCGCTCCAGGTGCTCCTCCAGGCCGACCTGACGGGCGATATGCGCCCGCTGTTGGCGCTGTTGTTCAGTCAGGCGTAGGCCGGGATCCAATCCCAGCCCGATGTTCTGCGCCACCGTCAGGTGCGCGAACAGGTTGTTCTCCTGAAACAGCATCGACACCGGCCGTTTGGCCGGCGGCGTTGCGGTATGATCTTCGCCGTTCAGCAGCAGCCGGCCGCTGGCCGCCGGCAGAAAACCGGCGATCAGGCTCAGCAGGGTGCTTTTACCGGCGCCGCTGGGGCCGAGCACCGCGACGCGCTCGCCCGGCTGGATGCGCAGATCAAAGCGCATCGGCAGGTGTTCATACAGGTAGGTCAGTTTTTCAAGCGTCAGCATGGCGCCCCGGTAAGCGTTCGATCAGGGTAAACAGCAGGAAGCACAGCAGCAGCAGCAGCAGCGCGGTCACCGCCCCGTCGTTGCTGCGGTAGGCGCCAATCTGCTGATACAGGTAAAAAGGCAGGGTACGGAAATGCTCATTGCCAAACAAGGCGACCACGCCGAAATCGCCGATCGACAGCACGCAGGCGAAGGCCAGCGCCTGCGCCAGCGGGCGGCGCAGGGCGCGTAGTTCGATCAGCCGCAGCCGCTGCCAGCCGCGGATATCCAGCGACAGGCACAGCGGGTTGTAACGTTCGGCGAGGTCGCGCATCGGGTTCTCCAACACCTTCAGCGCATAGGGCACCGCCATCAGCGCATTGGTGAGGATCACCAGCGCATAGGGCGACTGCGGCAGCCCGATCGTATCGCTCAGCAGCAGGAAGAAGCCAGTGGCCAGCACGATGCCCGGCATCGCCAGGATCACCATGCCGCTCAGCTCCAGCGCCTGGCCGCCGCGCAGTTGCTGTCGCAGCTTCAGCTCGCGGCTGCTCCACAGCAGCATCATCGTGAGCGCCACGCACAATAGCCCGGCGCCGAGGGCGATGCGCAGCGACGTGAACAGCGCCTGCCACAGCACCGGCTGGCGCAGCACGCTGACGACGGCCTGATTGGCGCCGTCGGCAATCACCGCCAGCAGAGGCGGCAGCAGCAGCAACAGCGCGGCGGCGATCAGCAGAAAATCGCTGATGCGCCGCCACCGGCTGTCTTCCGGGTTGCGCCAGCGCTGGGCGTGGGTATGCCCTACCGGCAATGCCTGGCTCAGGCGTTGGCTGATCAGCACCAGCCCCAGACAACAGCTTAACTGGATCAGCGCCAGCATGGCGGCGCGGCCCAGATCGTAGTCGTAACTCAGCGCCTGGTAGATCGCCAGTTCGATGGTGGTGGCCTGCGGTCCGCCGCCCAGCGACAGCACGGTGGCGAAGCTGGCGAAACACAGCATGAAGATCAACGCGCCGCTCGGCAGGATCTGGCGGCGCAGCGCCGGCCATTCGACGAAGCGGAACTGCTGCCAGCCGCTCATACCCAGTTGGGCGGCCAGTTGGCGCTGCTCCACCGGAATGTTCTCCAGCGCTTGCAACAACAGGCGGGTAGCCAGCGGCAGGTTAAAGAACAGGTGCGCCAGCAGAATGCCCTGCAGCCCGTAGGGCGAGAAATCATACTCGACGCCCAGCCAGCCGCACAGCGTCGCCAGCCAGCCCTGGCGCCCATAGACGCTGAGCAGGCCGAACACCGCCACCAGCACCGGTAGCACCAGCGTCATGGCGCACAGCCGCAGCAACAGCTGCCGGCCGGGGAAACGGCGGCGATAGAGCGCGCGCGCCAGCAGAACGGCGGGCAGCACCGAAATCAGCGCTGACAGCAGCGCCTGCCAGTAGGTGAAGCGCACCACGTGCCACAGGTAGCTGTCCTGCCACAGGCCGCGCCAGTCGCTGTCCGGCGCATGGCGCCACAGCGAGCCCATCGCCAGTGCGGCGACCAGCAGGATCACGCCGGCGGCCAGCAGCCCCGGCCAGAGCCAGCGGGGGATCAGCGGCTGACGGCGGTTTGCCATGCCCGGATCCAACCGCCGCGTTGTGTGGCCACCTCTTCGGCGCTGTATTGCAGCGCGGTCTGCGGCACGTTCATCTGCTCAAAACCGACGGGCAGCGGGGTGTTGATCACCGGGTACATCCAGTTGCCGGTCGGGATGGTGTTCTGGAACGCCGGCGTCACCATGAACTGCATGAAGCGCTCCGCCAGTTCAGGCTGTTTGGCGGCCTTCAGCTTGCCCGCCACTTCCACCTGCAGGTAGTGGCCTTCGCTGAACGTGGCGGCGGCGTAGAGGTCTTTTTTCTCAGCGATCAGGTGGTAGGCGGGAGAGGTGGTGTAGCTGAGCACCAGATCGCCTTCGCCTTTCAGGAACAGGCCATAGGCCTCGCTCCAACCTTTGGTGACGGTGACGGTCTTCTTCGCCAACTGCTGCCAGGCGGCCGGCGCCTTGTCGCCATACACTTTTTGCATCCACAGCAGCAGGCCGAGGCCCGGCGTGCTGGTGCGCGGATCTTCGTAAATCACCTTCCAGTCGCGATCGCTGCTGATCAGCTCCTGCAGGCTTTTCGGTGGATTCTTCAGTTTTTCTTTGTTGTAGACGAAGGCGAAGTACCCGTAGTCGTAAGGCACGAAGGTCGTATCCTGCCAGCCGCCCGGCACCGTCAGCTTGGCGGTGTCGACGCCGCTCGGCGCGAACAGGCCGGTTTGCTGCGCCGCCTGCAACAGGTTGTTGTCCAGCCCCAGCACCACGTCGGCGGCGCTGTTCTTGCCTTCCATGCGCAGGCGGTTGAGCAGTGAGACGCCGTCTTCCAGCGCCACGAACTTCAGCTCACAGTCGCACTCGGCTTCGAAGGCTTTTTTTACCGCCGGGCCAGGGCCCCAGTCGGCGGCAAAGGAATCGTAGGTGTAAACCGTCAGCGTCGGCTTGGCGAACACCGGCGCGGCGCACAGCAGCAATAAGCAGGGCAGATATTTTTTGACCACGTTGCACTCCTGAAAAATAAGGGGGCAAGGGTATCTGAGGGGGCGAGGCGGCGTCGCCGGTTCGCTGGGCTCAAATCCCTCCGCCGGTATTGACCGGATCAGGTTCGACGGGTGTGCTCTCAGCGGAGAATCGGGCTTATGCACACGGCCCGACTCACCGCACCCCGTTGAGACGGCGCTATTGTAAAGATTAACCGACCCGGGCGAAAGGCGCTTATGCCTCCGGCGGGGCAAACCAGGCTGACTTGAAGTCGAACCAGCCGAGGGTGTTCATTCGCACGCCGCGCATGCTGCGCTGGCCGTGCAGCTGCAGCCAGTGGTGGAACAGCGGATGTAGCTGGTGGTTGCTGACTAGCCGCTGGCAAAACTCCGCCAGCGGCAAGCGGTTGGCGCGCCATAACTCCGCGTCCTGCGCCAGATCCTCGTTCATGCAGTGCTGCATCAGCGGCAGTTCGTACAGCGTGGCGAACAGCGAAAACTCCAGCGGCAGATAGAAGTTGGCGCTGCCGAGCCACAGATCGCTGCGCGCGTCGCCCTGGTGCCAGGTGGCGTAATCCACGCTTTGTACGATCAGGCGGATGCCGTGCTGCGCCAACAGCGGTTCGATCGCCTGGCGAATGGCGTGAAACTCCGAATGTTCATTGAAGTGGGTCATCGTCAGTTCAGTCAGCCCCGCCGGTTTGGGTTGCTGCGCCAGCGTGCGGTTGTGGTGCCAGCGCGGCAGCAGGCCGTATGCCGGCGACCAATAGCGCTGGTAGAGCGGCCCGGCGTGGCTCAGCAATGAAATGGGGTTGATCAATTCGCACAGCCAGCTGCGAATGGCGGGGTCGGCGGCCAGCGGGGAACGCTGATCGAACAGCAAGAAATAACAGCCCTCTTCCAGTCGGCTTTCCAGTTCGTTTTTGCCGGTTTCATCGCCCTGCAGCTGCACGCCGGAGTGCACCAGCTCTTCGGAGAACTCCGGCAGCACCCAGATGTTCACCTCGTCGATCAGCGCCCGGTAGCCGAAATAGTCGTCGAAGGCGTGGATCTTCATCTGGCTGGGAAGATTGCGCACCACGCGGTAGGGGCCGGTGCCGACCGGATGGCGGGCAAAGTCCGGCAGTTCGCGCCATTCGCGCGGCAGGATCATGGCCTGCACGCTGCCCAGCAGCCAGGGTAGCCAGTGGTCGGGGCTGCGCAGATGCACGTCGATAACGAACGGCGTCGGCGAGGTGACGCTTTCGATATGTGAGAACAGCGGTTGCGAGGTCAGACGCGAGAGGGAAGTGATGACGTCTGCCATCTCCAGCTCGCGGCCGTGATGAAAATGGATCGCCGGGCGCAGGTAAAACCGCCAGTGCAAGGGCGTCAGCGCCTGCCAATGGTGGGACAGATCGGACTCCAGTTCCCCGTTTTCCTCATTTATGCGCGTCAGGCCGTTGAAGATCTGGCGCGCCAAATGGGTTTCCGAACGCCGCAGCGCCGAGCCGGGCAGCAGGTTGTACAACTGCCGGTAGTAGAGCACCCGCAGGATGTGTTTACCCTGGCGGAAGCTGCGCCCCAGCTGCGACAGCAGCATTTGGCGCACCACGTTTTTGTCGCCCACCAGCTGCACCAACTGATCGATGCGATCCTGTTCCAACAGCTCCTCGGCCCGCTGTTGCTGCAGCGCCAGGCCGGTGTAGTGGAAGGTTAACCGTGAACGCTTGCCGCGCCCCGACTCCGCCTGCCAGGTGAGCCAGCCTTCCCGCTGCATGGCGCTCAGCAGGGAGCGCACGTGGCGCCGCGAGCAGCTGAGCACCTCCGCCAGATCCTGCAGGGTGGTGTCGGTGGTTTCACCGTGGCAGCGCTGCCACAGGCGGATGAACTGTTGCTGCAATCTGGACGTGGACATAAAAGAGGAACGCTCCCGCCTCAACTCGTCAATTTTTCTTTCCCTATATTACGCCGATAATTTTCATCAATGAAAGGGGAGGGCGTAATCATGAAAGCTTTCTTATCCAAACAGTTCTATCAGCGCTATTTCAGCGCGGTGCGCCGTCAACGCGCCGACTGGCTGAGCGTGGTGCCCGAACAGGCGCGGCTGGCGATGCTGGCACACCTGACGCAATGGGACATCAAAGAGATGACCGATAAGCAATATCGCGAGCACCTGTAGGGGCTGCGGCAACAAGTTTCTGAGTAATGGTGCTGTTTCACCAGCCAGTGGGGCAACCCACTGGTTTTTTTATGCATGGACATGGCGATGCGCTTGCATTTTTCTTGCCGTGGCCTAAGGTTCTTTCTTCTGCTTTGAGGTCAGGGAAGACGATATGCAACGCCTGAGCCGGTTGTCACTGCGCATTAACCCCATCTTTGCCGCATTCCTACTGATCGCTTTTCTCTCCGGCATCGCCGGCGCATTGCTGACGCCGACGCTCAGCCTGTTTCTGACCACCGAAGTTAAGGTGCGGCCGCTGTGGGTCGGGCTGTTTTACACCGCCAACGCGGTGGCCGGCATCGTCGTCAGCTTCCTGCTGGCCAAACGTTCCGACACCCGCGGCGATCGCCGCAGGCTGATCCTGCTGTGCTGCCTGATGGCGGTCGGTAACTGCCTGTTGTTCGCCTTTAACCGCGACTACCTGACGCTGATCACCGCCGGGGTGCTGATGTCCGCCGTTGCCAACACCGCCATGCCGCAGATCTTCGCGCTGGCGCGGGAATATGCCGATAGCGAGGCGCGTGAAGTGGTGATGTTCAGCTCGGTGATGCGCGCCCAGCTTTCGCTGGCGTGGGTGATCGGCCCGCCGCTGTCGTTTGCGTTGGCGCTGAACTACGGATTCACCGTGATGTTCCTGATTGCCGCCGCCACCTTCGCGGTTTGCGTGCTGCTGGTGGGGTTTATGCTGCCTTCGGTGCCGCGCGCGGCGGAAAATGAGGGGCTGCAGGGTGGGGTGTCTGCGCCGATCGCGCCCGCCAGTGCCTGGCGCAATCGCGACGTGCGGCTGCTGTTCATCGCCTCAATGCTGATGTGGACCTGCAACACCTTGTATATCATCGATATGCCGCTGTATATCACCGCCGATCTTGGCCTGCCGGAAGGGTTGGCCGGGGTGTTGATGGGCACCGCCGCCGGGCTGGAGATCCCGGCGATGCTGCTGGCCGGTTACTACGTCAAACGCTTCGGCAAGCGCAACATGATGCTGCTGGCGGTGGTGGCAGGCGTGCTGTTTTACCTCGGGCTGACGGTACTGGAGAGCAAGCCGGCCCTGATCGCGCTGCAGCTGCTCAACGCGGTGTTTATCGGTATCGTCGCCGGTATCGGCATGCTCTATTTTCAGGATTTGATGCCGGGCCGACCGGGCGCCGCCACCACGCTGTTCACCAACAGCATCTCGACCGGGGTGATCCTGGCCGGGGTGCTGCAGGGCGCGCTGGTGGAGAACCTCGGTCATGGCTCGGTGTATTGGATGGCGGCGCTGTTGGCGCTGGCGGCGCTCGGGATGAGCGCCAAAGTGCGTGAAGTGTGAGGTTAAACGACGGCATTCTTGATGCAAGTCATTGAGAAGGCTGATGCGGACGCCCAAGCTGAAGGCATATGGAGCGCGATCGTTGCGCCCACGCCCGTCTCGCTATTGAGATGCCGCCTTGTTGTTTAGAACAGTGGGAACGTTATGGATAAACTCACACCGCTCAAACCGCTTCCTTCCTTGTGCGCCCTGGCCGCCACGCTGATTATCTGGTTCCTCATTCCCGTACCGGAGGGCGTTGCGCCCAACGCCTGGCAGCTGCTGGCGCTGTTTATCGGCACCATCATCGCCATTATCGGCAAAGCGATGCCGATTGGCGCGGTCTCAGTGATCGCCATCGCCCTGGTGGCGGTGACCGGCGTCACCAATCCCGGCAAGCCGGGCGCCGCGCTGGACGATGCACTCAGCGGTTTTTCCAACCAGCTGATCTGGCTGATCGGCTTTTCGATCATGATCTCCCTCAGCCTGAACAAAACCGGGCTGGGCGCGCGCATCGGCTACTATTTTATTTCGCTGTTCGGCAAAAAAACGCTGGGCATCGCCTATGCGCTGACGCTGGCGGAAACCACACTGGCGCCGGTGACGCCGAGTAACACCGCGCGCGGCGGCGGCATCATTCACCCGATCATGAAATCGATCGCCGACAGTTTCGGCTCCAAACCGGAGCTCAATACCTCCGGCAAGATCGGCCGCTACCTGTCGCTGGTGAACTACAACATCAACCCGGTCACCTCGGCGATGTTTATCACCGCCACTGCGCCTAACCCGTTGATCGTCAGCCTGATCGCCAAAGGCACCCATGGCAGCTTCGAGCTGTCCTGGTCGATGTGGGCGATTGCCGCCCTGGTACCTGGGCTGTGTTCGCTGCTCGTGATGCCGCTGGTCATCTACCTGCTGTATCCGCCGGAGGTGAAAAGCACCCCGGACGCGCCGCGCTTCGCGCGCGAAAAACTGCAGGCGTTGGGGCCGGTGACGCTGCCGGAAAAAATTACCCTCGGGGTGTTCGCGCTGTTGCTGATACTGTGGGCCGGCATTCCGGCGATGATCTTCGGCCCGGCGCTGGCGGTCAATCCCACCACCGCGGCGTTGATCGGCTTGGCGGTGCTGCTGGCCACCGGCGTGCTGAGCTGGGAGGATGTGCTGAAGCATAAAGGGGCCTGGGACACCGTGGTGTGGTTCTCGGCGCTGGTGATGATGGCCAGTTTCCTCGGCAAGCTGGGGCTGATCGGCTGGCTGTCGCAGACCGTGGGCAACGGCATTGACCATATGGGTATGAGCTGGGTGGGCGGTACGATCTTGCTGACTCTCATCTACTTGTATTCGCACTATTTCTTCGCCAGCACCACCGCGCACGTGACGGCGATGTTCGCCGCCTTCTTCGCCGCCGGCATCGCGCTTGGCGCGCCACCGGCGCTGCTGGGCCTGATCCTGGCGTTTTCTTCTTCGCTGATGATGTCGCTGACGCATTACGGCACCGGCACCGCGCCGATCATCTTTGGCTCCGGCTATGTGACGCTGGGAGAATGGTGGAAAGCGGGATGGGTGATGAGTGTGGTTAACCTGCTGATCTGGATGCTGATCGGCGGGGCGTGGTGGAAGCTGCTGGGCTACTGGTGAGGAAAAAATTCACCCGCCGGGCGGCGGGTGAAGGGGATTAATTCAGAAACGCCGGCTGCTGCGCTTCGTAGCGGGAGATGTCCACTTCGTGCTGCAGCGTCAGGCCGATGCTGTCCAGCCCGTTGATCATGCAGTGGCGGCGGAAGCTGTCGATTTCGAACGGATAGCTTTTGCCGCCGGCGTTGACCGTCTGGTTCTCCAGATCCACCACGAACTCCGTCCCTTCGTTGGCGTCTACCAGTTTGAACAGTTCATCCACCTGCTGCTCGCTCAGCGTTACCGGCAACAGCTGGTTGTTAAATGAGTTGCCGTAGAAGATATCGGCGAAGCTCGGCGCGATCACCACTTTGAACCCGTAGTCGGTCAGCGCCCAAGGGGCGTGTTCGCGCGAGGAGCCGCAGCCGAAGTTCTCCCGCGCCAACAGGATGCTGGCGCCTTTATAGCGCGGTTTGTTCAGCACGAACGCCGGGTTCGGTTGCTGGCCGGCATCGTCGAGGAAGCGCCAGTCGTTGAACAGATGCTGGCCGAAACCGGTGCGGGTGACCTTCTGTAAGAACTGCTTGGGAATAATGGCGTCGGTGTCGACGTTGGCCGCATCCAAAGGCACCACTAAGCCGGTATGTTGAGTAAATTTAGCCACGTTAGCCCCTTAGTGAATATCACGGATGTCGGCGAAGTGACCGGCGACGGCGGCCGCGGCCGCCATCGCCGGGCTGACCAGGTGGGTGCGCCCACCGCGGCCCTGACGCCCTTCGAAATTACGGTTGCTGGTGGATGCGCAGCGCTCGCCCGGATTCAGACGGTCGTTGTTCATTGCCAGACACATTGAGCAACCCGGCAAACGCCATTCGAAACCGGCTTCGATAAAGATTTTGTCCAACCCTTCGGCTTCCGCCTGGGCCTTCACCGGGCCGGATCCCGGCACCACGATGGCCTGCACGCCGCTGGCGACCTTGCGCCCCTTGGCGATCGCCGCCGCCGCGCGCAGATCTTCGATGCGTGAGTTGGTGCAGGAGCCGATGAACACTTTGTCGATCGGCACGTCGGTCAATTTGATGCCCGGTTTCAAATCCATGTAGGCCAGCGCTTTCTCGGCGGAGGCGCGCTCGACCGGATCGTTGAACGATTCCGGCGCCGGGATCGCCTGATTGACGGCGATCACCTGGCCGGGGTTGGTGCCCCAGGTGACCTGCGGTGCGATCTCTTCGGCGCGCAGCGTCACCACGGTATCGAACTGGGCGTCGGCGTCGGACTTCAACGTGCGCCAGTAAGCGACCGCCTGCTCCCAGTTTTCGCCGGTTGGCGCGAACTGGCGCCCTTTCAGGTAGGCGAAGGTGGTGTCGTCCGGCGCCACTAAGCCGGCTTTGGCGCCCATTTCGATCGCCATGTTGCACAGGGTCATGCGGCCTTCCATGCTCAACGCTTCGATCGCTTTGCCGCAGAACTCCACCACGTGGCCGGTGCCGCCGGCGCTGCCGGTTTTGCCGATCACCGCCAGCACGATGTCTTTGGCGGTGATGCCCTCGGCGGCGTCGCCGGTGACTTCAATCTTCATGGTTTTGGCCCGGCCCTGCTTCAGGGTTTGGGTCGCCAGCACGTGTTCCACTTCGGAGGTGCCGATGCCGAACGCCAGCGAGCCGAAAGCGCCGTGGGTGGCGGTGTGCGAGTCGCCGCAGACGATGGTCATGCCCGGCAGCGTCATGCCTTGCTCAGGCCCGATCACGTGCACGATGCCCTGGAAGGGGTGATTCAGGTCATACAACGAAACGCCGAATTCCGCGCAGTTCTTGATCAACTCCTGCATCTGGATACGTGCCATCTCGCCGCTGGCGTTGATGTCTTTGGTCTGGGTCGACACGTTGTGATCCATGGTGGCGAAGGTTTTGCCGGGCTGGCGTACCTTGCGGCCCATGGCGCGCAGGCCGTCGAACGCCTGCGGCGAGGTGACTTCGTGCACCAGGTGACGGTCGATATACAGCAACGGCGTTTCGTTCGGCGCTTCGTATACCACGTGGGCGTCGTACAGCTTCTGATATAAGGTCTTGGCCATGTTATGCCCCCTGAGCTACAAAGCGAGCGATGATGTCGCCCATTTCATCGGTGCTGACGGCTTTGCCGTCACCGGCCAGATCGGCGGTGCGGTAGCCCTGTTCCAACGCCTGGTTGATGGCGCGCTCCACGGCGTCGGCCGCTTCATCGGCGCCCAGGCTGTAACGCAGCAGCAGGGTGGCGGACAGGATCTGCGCAATTGGGTTGGCGATGCCTTTGCCTGCAATATCCGGCGCGGAACCGCCCGCCGGCTCGTACAGGCCGAAGCCTTGCTCGTTCAGGCTGGCGGATGGCAACATGCCCATCGAGCCGGTGATCATCGCGCATTCGTCGGACAGGATGTCGCCGAACAGGTTGGAGCACAGCAGCACGTCGAATTGGGACGGATCCTTGATCAGCTGCATGGTGGCGTTGTCGATATACATGTGCGACAGCGACACGTCCGGGTAATCCTTGGCAACCTGATTGACCACTTCACGCCACAGGATGGAGCTTTGCAGTACGTTGGCCTTGTCGATCGACGTCACCTTGTGGCGGCGCTTGCGGGCGGATTCGAAGGCGATGCGTGCGATGCGTTCAATCTCGAAACGGTGATACACCTCGGTATCGAAAGCGCGCTCCTGCATGCCCTGGCCTTCGCGGCCCTTCGGTTGGCCAAAGTAGATGCCACCGGTCAGTTCGCGCACGCACAGAATGTCGAAGCCGCGGGCGGCGATGTCGGCGCGCAGCGGGCAGAATGCCTCCAGCCCTTGATACAGGCGGGCCGGGCGCAGGTTGCTGAACAGTTTGAAGTGCTTGCGCAGCGGCAACAGCGCGCCGCGTTCCGGCTGCTCGGCCGGCGGCAGGTGTTCCCATTTCGGGCCGCCCACCGAGCCGAACAGGATGGCGTCGGCCTGCTCGCAGCCGGCGACGGTCGCCGCCGGCAACGGGCTGCCGTGGCGATCGATGGCGATGCCGCCGACGTCGTACTCGGCGGTGGTGATGCGAATATCAAAGCGTTGACGCACCGCGTCCAATACTTTGCGCGCCTGAGCCATTACTTCCGGGCCGATGCCGTCTCCGGGCAAGACGGCAATGTGATAAGTCTTCGTCATGTTCACACCGTTTCCTGATTATTTTGATGTTTGTTTTGCTGCAGGCGCTGCTTTTCTTTTTCTACCTGCTGTGAGCGCCAAATATTGTTCAACACGTGCACCATTGCCTTGGCAGAGGATTCGACGATGTCGGTCGCCAGGCCTACGCCGTGGAAGCGGCGGCCGTTGTAAGAGACGACGATATCCACCTGGCCCAGCGCGTCGCGGCCATGGCCCTTGGCGGTCAACTGGTACTTCACCAGCTCGATCGGGTAATCGGTGATGCGATTGATCGCCTGATAGACCGCATCGACCGGGCCGTTGCCGGTGGCGGCTTCGGCTTTCTCTTCGCCGCCGCAGATCAGTTTCACCGAGGCGGTGGCCATGATGCTGCTGCCGGACTGCACGCTGAAGTAGCCCAGGCTGAAGTGCTCCGGCTCTTCCTGCTGTTTATTGATGAAGGCCAACGCCTCCAGGTCATAGTCGAACACCTGGCCTTTTTTGTCGGCCAGCTTCAGGAAGGCGGCATACAGGGTATCCAGGTTGTAGTCCTGCTCCTGGTAGCCCATCTCTTCCATGCGGTGTTTCACCGCCGCGCGGCCGGAGCGGGAGGTCAGGTTCAACTGCACGTCCTTCAGGCCGATCGACTGCGGGGTCATGATTTCGTAGTTTTCGCGGTTCTTCAGCACGCCGTCCTGGTGAATGCCGGAGGAGTGGGCGAAGGCGTTGGAGCCGACGATCGCCTTGTTGGCCGGAATCGGCATGTTGCACAGCTGGCTGACGATCTGGCTGGTGCGGAAGATTTCCTGATGATTGATGTTGGTGTGCACGTTCATGATGTCCTGGCGCACTTTAATCGCCATGATCACCTCTTCCAGTGAACAGTTGCCGGCGCGCTCACCGATGCCGTTCAGGGTGCCTTCCACCTGACGGGCGCCGGCCTGGACCGCGGCAATGGAGTTGCCGACCGCCATGCCCAAATCGTCGTGGCAGTGTACGGAAATGATGGCTTTGTCGATGTTCGGCACGCGGTCATACAAGGTGGTGATGATGCCGCCGAACTGGTTCGGCGTGGTGTAGCCGACGGTGTCCGGAATATTGATGGTGGTGGCGCCGGCGTTGATGGCGGCTTCGACCACGCGGCACAGATTGTCGATCGGCGTGCGGCCGGCGTCTTCACAGGAGAACTCTACGTCGTCGGTGTAGTTGCGGGCGCGTTTGACCGAGCGCACCGCCATCTCCAACACTTCGTCGAACGAGCGCTTCAGCTTCGATTCGATATGCAGGGTGGAGGTGGCCAGGAACACGTGGATGCGGAACGCTTCGGCGACGCGCAGCGCTTCGGCGGCCACGTCGATGTCTTTGTCCACGCAGCGGGCCAGGCCGCAGACGCGACTGTTCTTGATCTGGCGCGCGATGGTTTGCACCGATTCGAAGTCGCCCGGCGAAGAGACCGGGAAGCCGACTTCCATCACGTCAACGCCCATTCTTTCCAGCGCCAGCGCAATCTGAATCTTCTCTTTTACGCTCAGGCTGGCCTGCAATGCCTGTTCGCCGTCACGCAGCGTGGTATCGAAAATAATGACTTGTTGGCTCATCGGTGCATTCCTTATCGTGTTGATTTCACGCTAAGCGGGCAAAAAAAAACCCGCGCAGTAGCGCGGGTTTCTTATGGGTGATCGGCTGAGTCAGCTCCGAACTTCATCCACAGGCATACCGCGCAAACAAGATGCGTTGAGTAGTAGGCCTAGTAGACGGTGGGTACGGATCATAAGGGTTCAGCTTCTCTTAAATTGGGTGTCTGCCTAATTTGATACGTGATTGGCCTGGCGATGTCAACACCTGATTGAATGCGGGGACAATGCACCGGCTAAGTGGCCAAACAGAGGAACATTCGGTAAAAATGCGGTGCTCTAGAGAAAAAGTGGGGCGCAGTTTGCGCGTTGCTTAGCATAAACGAATCGAATAGAGACTGCGCTAATTGCTTCTGGATTTTGTTGGGTTAAGATTTGTGATGAAAATTAAGAGAGATTAATCACGGGAGGCAACAAAATAACATTTTTAATTCAAATGATTGAAATTGGATTCATATGATTAATTGATTGTTTTAGTCATAATATAACAAAATAATGCGATTTTACACAAAGTGAGCGGTGTTTTTAGATGGTTTGATTGCTTATGATGTGTTTTTATAGTTTGTCTCATACAGTGCGGTTACGTTGTTTAATTGTATTAATCATTGTTAATACCTAATTGTTGGTACCACCCAGGTAGCATTCTTCCTGCTGACGGGATAAGTGACTGACATGCATTCCATATACGACTTATATCGTGTCGATAACACGAGGTTTTTTATCGGCTCATGACGGTAATAGCAGGATTTGTCGTGCAAAGATAAGACAATGCGGCGTTTCATTGTTTTTCGAGCATAAGGATTAGATTATCTACACAGGATTTAGTGGAGTGAAATATGGCTGAATATGATTCAGAAATCGCCATGGTCAAAGAGCCGGCGGACATTCATTTGCGCAGCGTCGATCTTAATTTGCTGACGGTGTTTGACGCCGTGATGCAAATGCAAAATATTACGCGAGCCGCTAATTCGTTGGGGATGTCGCAGCCGGCGGTGAGTAACGCGGTGGCGCGCCTGAAGGTGATGTTCAACGATGAACTGTTTGTGCGCTGCGGGCGCGGGATTCAGCCCACTATGCGCGCCAGGCAGCTGTTCGGGCCGGTGCGGCAAGCGCTGCAGCTGGTGCAAAATGAGTTGCCGGGATCTGAGTTTGAGCCGCTGACCAGCACGCGAGCGTTCTCCTTGTCGCTGTGCAGCCCGCTCGATTTACGTCTGGGCGCTGGAATAATCAATCACGTCAAACAGATCGCGCCGCAGCTTAACCTGCAAATAAAGTCATACATTAACAATAATATCGAACATCAATTGCGTTATCAGGACGTCGAGTTTGTCATCGGCTACAGCCGTTTCGAGTCGGCGGAGTTTCGCAGCCTGGCAATGTTCGACGACGAATTAGTGCTGGCGGTCGCGCAGGCGCACCCGCGAATAGGGGAGGAGGTGACGCCGGAGAAAATGTTGGCCGAACAGCACGCGGCAGTTTCTCTGGAAAGTTTTGGTTCTTTCAGTAAACCTTTTTATTTAGAGGAACCGATGCTGCGCACCGTGACACAACAGTGCACGGATCTCTACAGCGTGTTGAATATGGTGTCGCAAACGGACATGGTGGCGATTGCGCCCGCCTGGCTGGTGCGGCAACAGACGGAAGCGTTGAAAATAAAGTCGGTTCCTTTATGTGGCAACGATAATAAAGCCACTTGCTATCTCTCCTGGCATGAATCCTCCGAGCGGGATAAAGGCCACCAGTGGATGAAATCCGTTCTGATTGAGGCCGGTAACCCAAAGTAACGCGATAAAAAATGGGGTCATACAAAAATAATATTCAACTGATCGTTTTTTTCTCATGATAAAAGCTAAGAACTATCTGGGTTTTTATTAAGATGTTTCTTGGTTTTGCGGCGATAAAATAACTTATTTTCAGGATGGGTTGGTTCGTTTACCAAAAATAATTAATATAAATTAATATTCTGATTTTTACTTTTCGGCTGGTATTTTAAACTAATTCGATGCGGCGGCCCGGATGGGCCGCGTTTTATTGCCGCCACCCAACCTTTTCTTTCCCGTTCTGTCCAACCCATGAAAGCGCGAAAGCCGGCCTGAGTTTTGGCTCACACTTCTACGCTGAAATCACTTTTCCCTCTGCCTGAGAGTAGGTAGACTGCGCGGAAAAAAGTAAACACGTGTAAGCTGAGATGAGGGCCGCAAGGCGTCGTTCAGGCTTAACTGTATGATTCATTTCAGGCTTAGAGCACTATGATCACTAATCTGCTGCAATACCATCTTATCCATCGTATACAGCATCAAATCATCCATCGAGCCGATCGCACAGCTTTTCGCCAATGGTCGCCAAACGGCGAGTTTCAATTGACCTGGGGAGAGGCCGCCACTCGTATTGATCGCATTGCCGCCGGGCTGCTGGGGCTTGGCGTCGACGTGCAAGAACGCATCGGTATTTTCGCCAATAACACGATGGCCTGGGCGTTGGCCGATCTCGCTATCCTGCATCTGCGCGGTGTCAGCGTACCGCTGTATTCCACCAATACGCCGGCACAGGCGGCGTTCGTCACCAACGACGCCGACATCCGTATACTGTTCGTTGGCGAGCAGGCGCAGCTTGACGCCGCCATCGCGCTGCGCGGCGTCTGCCCGCAGCTGCGCCATATTGTCGTTTTCGACGAGGGGGCCGATCTGCGCGGCTGCGAGATCGCACAGCATCTGAGCGCCTTCGAACGCGCTGCCGATCCGGTGGCTTTTGCCGCTCAACGTCGGCAGCGTATTGAAGAGTGCGACCTGCAGGATCTCTTCACCCTGATCTATACCTCGGGCACTACCGGCGAGCCGAAAGGGGTGATGCTGGACTACCGCAACCTGGCGGCGCAGCTTTACCTGCATGATGAAAGGCTGACGGTCGGCGAAGAAGATGTGTCGCTCAGCTTCCTGCCGCTGTCGCACGTGTTCGAACGTGCCTGGAGCTTCTTTGTGATGCATTCCGGCGCGCAGAACGTCTTCCTGCCGAACACCGACTGGGTGCGGGAAGCGATGGGGCAGGTCCGCCCGACGCTGATGTGCGCGGTACCGCGTTTCTACGAGAAGATTTTCAGCGCGGTGCATGAAAAAGTGGCGCGCGCCCCTTGGCTGCGCCGCGCGCTGTTCCACTGGGCGATCGTCTGCGGGGAGCGCAAGTTCCTTCAAGAGCGGGCCGGCAAACCGTTGGGCAAACTGTTCGAACTCTCTCATCGCTGGGCCGACAAGCTGGTATTGAGCAAGTTGCGCGGCATCCTCGGCGGCCGGGTGCGCTTTCTGCCGGCGGCGGGAGCCAAGCTGGATGACAATGTGATCCTGTTCTTCCAGGCGATGGGCGTCAACATCAAGTACGGCTACGGCATGACCGAAACCTGTGCGACCGTCTCCTGTTGGGAAGAGGGGCATTTCCGTTTCGGCTCCATCGGCAAACCGCTGCCGGAGGTCGAGGTGCGCATCGGTGAAGAAAATGAAATCCAGGTGCGAGGGCCGATCGTGATGCGCGGCTATTTCAACAAGCCATTGGAAACCGCCGCGACCTTTACCGCAGACGGCTGGCTGAAAACCGGCGATGCCGGGGCGATCGATGAAGAGGGCAATCTGTTCATCACCGAGCGCCTGAAGGATTTGATGAAAACCTCCGGCGGCAAATACATCGCGCCGCAGATGCTGGAAGGTACGCTGGCGCAGGACCGTTTTATCGAACAGGTGGCGATCATCGCCGATGCGCGCAAGTTCGTTTCCGCGCTGATCGTGCCGTGCTTTGAGTCGCTGGAAGAGTACGCGAAGTCAGTCAACCTGAAGTACCAAGATCGTCTGGAACTGCTGCGCAACGGTGAAATTCTCGAGATGTTCGAAAAGCGTCTGCGCGAGATGCAAAAGGAGCTGGCGCGCTTCGAACAGGTGAAGAAGTTCACTCTGCTGCCGGCGGCCTTTTCCATGGAGCTGGGAGAGCTGACGCCAACGCTGAAGCTGCGCCGCAAAGTGATCCTGCAGCGCTATCAGCGTGAAATCGACTCAATGTACCAGGAACAGGCTTGACGCTGCCGCCGGATCGCGCGTCCGGCGAAAAAAACGGCATATACCTCGCCTGATTTAGTTCTGTAATTTTCCCTCTGTTCGAAACAATGCCTAGCCTGATGCCTCTGGGGCTAGCGCATTGTTTTTATAAAGCCGCGATCTCCAGCCGCTTGGCAATAACCCCGCCGCCGTTAAGCCATTTTGCCGTTTGCCTGCCCCATCTTCTGACGTTATGTTAATTCGATAGCGACAACCCATAAAAATTTAGGGGCATTGCCCCGCAGCAGGCGCTACGTTCCGGCGCCAGAGAAGAATAAGCAAGCCTGGAGGCAAACCCATGGAGATGTTGTCAGGAGCCGAGATGGTCGTCCGATCGTTGATCGATCAGGGCGTTAAGCATGTATTCGGCTATCCCGGCGGGGCGGTACTCGATATCTACGACGCCCTGCATACGGTCGGAGGGATCGATCATATTCTGGTGCGCCACGA
This sequence comes from Serratia sp. PF-27, assembly GCF_030053255.1. Lineage (NCBI taxonomy): Bacteria > Pseudomonadati > Pseudomonadota > Gammaproteobacteria > Enterobacterales > Yersiniaceae > Serratia > Serratia sp. PF-27. The sequence continues at coordinate 55,888 of NZ_JASGBT010000002.1, read as the reverse complement.
GCAAGGTGCGGTGCACATGGCCGACGGTTACGCGCGCGCCACCGGTGAAGTGGGCGTGGTGTTGGTGACCTCCGGCCCCGGCGCCACCAATGCCATTACCGGTATCGCTACCGCCTATATGGATTCGATCCCGATGGTGGTGCTGTCGGGACAAGTGCCCAGCTCGCTGATCGGCTACGACGCCTTCCAGGAGTGCGATATGGTGGGGATTTCGCGTCCGGTGGTGAAGCACAGCTTCCTGGTAAAACGCACCGAAGACATCCCGGCGGTGTTGAAGAAGGCCTTTTACCTGGCCTCCAGCGGCCGCCCCGGCCCGGTAGTGATCGATCTGCCGAAAGACATTGTCGGCCCGGCGGTGCGGATGCCTTATGCCTACCCGCAGGACGTGAGCATGCGTTCTTATAACCCGACGGTGCAGGGCCACCGCGGGCAGATCAAACGCGCGTTACAAACCATTCTGGCGGCCAAAAAGCCGGTGATGTACGTCGGCGGCGGCGCGATCAACGCCGGTTGTGAAGCTGAATTACTGTCGTTGGCGGAGCAGCTGAACCTGCCGGTAACCAGCAGCCTGATGGGATTGGGCGCTTTCCCCGGCACCCATCGTCAGAGCGTCGGTATGCTCGGCATGCACGGAACCTATGAAGCCAACAAAACCATGCACCATGCCGACGTGATCTTCGCCGTAGGCGTGCGCTTCGACGATCGCACCACCAACAATCTGGCTAAATACTGCCCGGACGCCACCGTGCTGCACATTGATATCGATCCGACTTCGATCTCCAAAACGGTGGACGCCGATATTCCGATCGTCGGCGATGCCAAGCAGGTGTTGGTTCAAATGCTGGAGCTGCTGGCGCAGGATGAGAAAGCGCAGGATCACGATGCGCTGCGCGACTGGTGGCAGTCTATCGAGCAGTGGCGTGCCCGCGACTGCCTGGGTTACGACAAGCACAGCGGCACCATCAAGCCGCAGGCGGTGATCGAAACCCTGCACCGCCTGACCAAAGGCGACGCCTACGTCACCTCGGACGTGGGCCAGCACCAGATGTTCGCCGCGCTCTATTATCCGTTCGACAAACCGCGCCGCTGGATCAACTCCGGCGGCCTCGGCACCATGGGCTTCGGCCTGCCGGCGGCATTGGGCGTCAAGCTGGCGCTGCCGGAAGAAACCGTGGTGTGCGTGACCGGCGACGGCAGCATTCAGATGAATATTCAGGAGCTGTCCACTGCGCTGCAATATAACCTGCCGGTGGTGGTGGTGAACCTCAATAACCGTTATCTGGGCATGGTGAAGCAGTGGCAGGACATGATTTATTCCGGCCGCCATTCGCAGTCTTACATGGATTCGCTGCCGGACTTCGTCAAGCTGGCCGAGGCTTACGGCCATGTCGGCATCGCCATCCGCACGCCGGATGAGCTGGAAAGTAAGCTGGCGCAGGCGCTGGCGGAAAAAGAGCGGCTGGTGTTCGTCGACGTGACCGTCGATGAAACCGAACATGTTTACCCGATGCAGATCCGCGGCGGAAGCATGGACGAAATGTGGCTTAGCAAAACGGAGAGGACCTGATCATGCGCCGTATTTTATCTGTCTTGCTGGAAAACGAATCCGGCGCCTTGTCGCGCGTGGTCGGGCTGTTCTCCCAGCGCGGTTATAACATTGAAAGCCTGACGGTGGCGCCGACCGACGATCCGACGCTGTCGCGCATGACTATCCAGACCGTCGGCGACGAGAAAGTGCTGGAGCAGATTGAGAAACAGCTGCACAAGCTGGTGGACGTGCTGCGCGTCAGCGAGCTGGTGCAAGGCGCTCACGTCGAGCGCGAGATCATGCTGGTGAAGCTGCAGGCCAGCGGTTATGGCCGTGAAGAGGTGAAACGCTGCGCCGACATTTTCCGCGGCCAGATCGTCGATGTGACGGCGACGCTGTACACGGTACAGCTGGCCGGCACCAGCGACAAGCTCGACGCCTTCCTGAGCGCGGTGCGTGAAGTGGCGGAGATTGTGGAAGTGGCGCGTTCCGGCGTGGTCGGCGTGTCGCGCGGCGACAAAATCATGCGCTGAGCGCGGTTTAGTGGCGAATAATCGGGGCGCGGCATGGCTGCGCCCTTTGTTTTTCGGCATTTTTTTGCCCGATTGCTGGCACCTTTCGGCAAAAGCGGTTGCTAGGTAGTGTTTTCTGCTGTTAGATCGCAGAGGCTGGATTGAATAACCGCACGGGATGTCATGGTTAATCCGAGCACAGCCTTCACTTCTATTTTCAGCGTCATTAAGGGGTTAATGTGAAACTGGATGAAATCGCGCGTCTCGCGGGCGTTTCGCGCACGACGGCCAGTTATGTCATCAACGGCAAGGCGAAGCAGTATCGTGTCAGCGATAAAACCGTCGAGAAAGTGATGGCCGTGGTCAGGGAGCATAACTACCACCCGAATGCCGTCGCGGCAGGGCTGCGCGCTGGGCGCACCCGTTCTATCGGTCTGGTGATCCCGGATCTGGAAAATACCAGCTATACCCGTATCGCCAACTACCTGGAGCGTCAGGCGCGCCAGCGTGGTTATCAATTGCTGATCGCCTGCTCCGAAGATCAGCCGGACAACGAAATGCGCTGTATCGAGCACTTGCTGCAGCGTCAGGTGGACGCCATCATCGTTTCCACCGCCTTGCCGCCGGAGCACCCCTTCTATCAACGCTGGGCCAACGATCCGCTGCCGATCATCGCACTGGACCGCGCGTTGGATCGCGAGCATTTCATCAGCGTCGTCGGGGCCGACGAGGAAGATGCCTTTGCGCTGGCGCAGGAGCTGCGCACCTTCCCGGCGGAGTCGGTACTGTACCTGGGCGCCTTGCCGGAGCTTTCGGTCAGCTTCCTGCGTGAGCAGGGCTTCCGTCAGGCCTGGCAAGAGGATCCTCGCCATGTCGATTATCTGTACGCCAACAGCTATGAGCGTGAGGCCGCCGGCGCGCTGTTTGCCGAATGGCTGAAAACGCACCCGATGCCGCAGGCGCTGTTCACCACGTCGTTCTCTTTATTGCAGGGCGTGATGGACGTGACGCTGAAGCAACGCGGCCGTTTGCCGACCGATCTGGCGATTGCCACCTTCGGCGACCATGAGCTGTTGGATTTTCTGGAGTGCCCGGTGCTCGCGGTAGCGCAGCGCCATCGCGACGTGGCCGAACGCGTGCTGGAGCTGGTGTTGGCCAGCCTGGACGAACCGCGTAAACCCAAACCGGGACTGACGCGGATACGCCGTAATCTGTTCCGCCGCGGTAGCCTGAGCCGCAAATAGGCCGCTCTACAGGAGCCCGCGTTGTCGGGCTCCTGGTTTAGACGTAACCCGCGACCCGAAACAGCCGTCGGCAATATTCCAGGAAATAGCCATACACTACGCCCATCGCCATGGAGACCAGCGCATTGCTGGTCACCGCCGTCAGCATTTGTTGGCCGTCGGCGCCCACGCTCCACAGAATGGCGGCATAAACCGGCGACTGGAAACTGACGTAAGCCAGCAGATCGGCGAGGTTGCGCAGTAGGAATTGGCCGCGTGGGCAGCGGCGTGCCGTGCGGATAAACAGATCGCGATAGCGGCCGTAAGGCCAGGCGATCAGGATGTTGACCGGGATCGACAGCAGGCGCGAAGAGAGGGATTGCTGGAAGCTCATGCCGGAGATCAACACTTCTATCGCCATGCCGGCGATAAAGCAGTACACCACCAGTGCGAACGTATCGGCAGCGGCGCTACGCCAGTGAGGGGCGGGCGAAAGCATGCACTCTCTCCTTTTTGGTTAATGTTCTGTTAAATTATTTATTCGTAGTTGTTAGTTCTGGTTTTTTGCACTTCATATAGTGTACTAATCTGTATTGTGTTTTTTAACTGGATTTAAATTTTTATTTTTAACATTTGTTCGGTTTTTGTCCCGCAGAACAGGGGCACAGGATGGGACAGGGAGATTAAAATCGGTGAATTTAAATAAATTCATTAAAAACATGCAGTTGCGATTTTTGGTGTTTGAAGAGGTTTTTTTCCGGCAAAAATTGTGGAAATAAAGGTGTAAGAAAATGAAACCATAATTGTAAACAGGTATTTTGGGAATAATCTTACCAAATTGATTTAAATCGAAATTACTTCTGCTCGTAATATCCGAGCCATTTATTTTTATCGTGCTCTCATCATGGCGGGACAAATTGAAGTAAAATAGCGCGCAGTTTCACGGTGAATAACGATTGAGCGTTATTAACTCAAGGGGTTATGGCCTTATTCTTCGGTCGATTCGCCAGGCGCTGAGCCTTGGCGGGCGCGGGGCGGCAGCGGTTACAGCCCTGAGATTGCCGAGCTGAAAAATGAGACATGGCTTGCAGAAGGAAGTAATGAGTTAATTAATCGCCAGTTCGTCAGGTTTTTAATCAGATTCTTTCCGCTTAGAAAATTCTCTCCGTTTATCATGGTGTTAATTTTTAATCGTCGAATAATCAGAGTTTCTTTCGCGAGTCAGCTCCCAAAATGACCAGAGAAATATTGCCAAAGCGCTGGCGCTCTGGCTTGACAAGGTTTTCATACCCTCCGTAAACTCCATTGTGTGGGAATTTGTGGGGTAAAGTGGTGAAAACGGTCACTAAGGGGTAGCTCAGGAATGTTCCGTGGAGCGACGATGGTCAACCTCGACAGCAAAGGGCGGCTCGCCGTACCTACCCGATATCGGGAATTGCTCAACGAGGAATCGCAAGGCCAAATGGTCTGTACCATTGACCTCCATCAGCCCTGCCTGCTGCTTTATCCTTTGCCCGAATGGGAAATTATTGAACAAAAATTATCACGTCTGTCGAGCATGAATCCCGCCGAGCGCCGCGTTCAGCGCCTGCTGTTGGGGCATGCCAGTGAGTGTCAGATGGATAGTGCCGGTCGTTTGCTGCTTGCCAATACGCTGCGGCAACACGCCGGGCTCACAAAAGAAGTGATGCTGGTCGGTCAGTTCAACAAGTTTGAACTGTGGGATGAACAGACCTGGTATCAACAAGTCAAGGATGATATTGACGCTGAACAGTCGACTCAGGAACCGTTGTCTGAGCGGCTACAGGACTTGTCGCTATAAGCATGTTGGAAAACTATAAACACACCACCGTCCTGCTGGACGAAGCCGTCAACGGCCTCAACATCCGCAGCAACGGCATATATATCGACGGTACTTTTGGTCGCGGTGGCCATTCTCGTCTGATTCTGTCCCAGCTGGGGCCGGAAGGGCGCTTGCTGGCAATTGACCGTGACCCTCAGGCGATTGCAGCCGCCAAATCTATTGAAGATCCTCGTTTTACCATCGTACACGGCCCATTTTCCGAGTTGTCGCACTATGTGCGGGAGCGCGAACTGGTCGGCAAGATCGACGGCGTTCTGCTCGATCTGGGCGTTTCCTCGCCGCAGCTTGACGACGCAGAGCGCGGGTTCTCCTTCATGCGCGACGGTCCGCTGGACATGCGCATGGATCCGTCCACCGGCCTGTCCGCCGCGGATTGGCTGATGAAGGCCGAGGCGGACGATATCGCCTGGGTGCTGAAAACCTTTGGCGAAGAGCGTTTCGCCAAGCGCATCGCACGCGCCATCGTCGAAAGAAACCGCGTGGAGCCGATGACGCGCACCAAAGAGTTGGCGGATCTGATTGCCGATGCCAGCCCGTTCCGTGAAAAGCACAAGCATCCGGCGACGCGCAGCTTCCAGGCGATCCGCATCTATATCAACAGCGAGCTGGAAGAGATCGAGCGTGCGCTCGACGGCGCGCTGGAAGTGCTGGCCCCACAGGGCCGTTTGTCGATCATAAGTTTCCACTCGCTGGAAGACCGCATTGTCAAACGCTTTATGCGTCACCACAGCCGCGGCGCTCAGGTGCCGGCGGGCATTCCGTTGACCGAAGAGCAACTGCGCAGCATGGGCGGACGAACGCTGAAAGCGCTGGGCAAAATGATGCCGTCGGAAGCGGAAGTGGCGGACAACCCGCGTGCGCGCAGCTCGGTGCTGCGTATTGCTGAGAGGATGCCCGCGTGATCGGCAACGAACGTCACGGTCTGGTTGGGGTCATTGGCGGCGATCTGCTGCGCAACGCCAAGATCCCCCTGATTTTACTGATTGCGTCACTGGTCTCCGCGATTTTCGTGGTGACTACCGCGCACCGCACCCGCCTGCTGACCGCCGAGCGCGAACAGCTGGTTCTGGAGCGCGATGCGCTGGACATCGAGTGGCGCAACCTGATTTTAGAAGAGAACGCCCTCGGCGATCACAGCCGGGTTGAACGTATCGCGACAGAAAAACTGCAGATGCAACACGTTGATCCATCGCAGGAAAATATCATCGTTAAACAATGAATGGTTTAACCGGAATAATGACACGGAGTAGAAAGGAAACGCATGAAAGCAGCGCGCCCCGGTAAGTTGAGACGCCAGGAAGATCAGGCCAGCTTTGTCAGCTGGCGTTTTGCGTTGCTGTGCGGCTGCATTTTGCTGGCGATGGTTGGCCTGATGTTGCGCGTCGCGTACCTGCAGGTCATCAACCCCGATCGTCTGGTGAAAGAAGGTGACATGCGTTCGCTGCGCGTGCAGGAAGTGCCGACCGCGCGCGGCATGATCAGCGATCGCGCCGGCCGTCCGTTGGCGGTCAGCGTGCCGGTGAATGCGGTGTGGGCCGATCCGAAAGAGCTGAACGAGCGCGGCGGCATCACGCTGGACAGCCGCTGGAAAGCGCTTTCCGATGCGCTGAACATCCCGCTGGACCAACTCTCCAACCGCATCAACGCCAACCCGAAAGGGCGCTTCGTTTATCTGGCGCGCCAGGTTAACCCGGCGATCGGCGACTACATCCACAAACTCAAGCTGCCGGGGATCTACCTGCGGCAGGAGTCGCGCCGGTACTACCCGGCGGGGCAGGTGACGTCGCACATCATCGGCGTGACCAACATCGACGGGCAAGGTATCGAAGGCGTAGAGAAGAGCTTCGACCGCTGGCTGACCGGGCAACCGGGCGAGAGAACGGTGCGTAAGGATCGTTTCGGCCGGGTGATCGAAGACATCTCCTCCGTCGACAGCCAGGCGGCGCACAACCTGGTGCTGAGCGTCGATGAGCGCCTGCAGGCGCTGGTGTATCGCGAGCTGAACAATGCGGTGGCGTTCAACAAGGCCGAATCGGGCACTGCGGTGCTGATCGATGTGAACACCGGCGAAGTGCTGGCGATGGCCAACAGCCCGTCTTACAACCCGAACAACATGGCCGGTACGCCGAAAGAAACCATGCGTAACCGCGCCATCACCGATATTTTTGAACCCGGTTCAACCGTGAAGCCAATGGTGGTGATGACCGCGCTGCAAAACGGCGTGGTGAGAGAAAACAGCGTGCTGAACACCATCCCGTACCGCATCCAGGGCCACGAGATCAAAGACGTGGCGCGGTACTCGGAGCTGTCATTGACCGGGATCTTGCAGAAGTCGAGTAACGTCGGTGTTTCAAAGCTGGCGTTAGCGATGCCGTCCTCAGCGTTAGTAGATACTTACTCTCGTTTTGGGCTGGGAAAAGCGACCAATTTGGGGCTGGTCGGAGAAAGCAGTGGCATATACCCAAAAAAACAACGGTGGTCTGACATAGAGAGGGCCACCTTCTCTTTCGGCTACGGGCTGATGGTAACTCCGTTACAGTTGGCGCGAGTCTATGCAACGATCGGCAGCCTGGGCGTGTATCGCCCATTGTCGATCACCAAGGTTGACCCTCCGGTCGCCGGCGAACGCGTTTTCCCTGAACCTCTGGTGCGCACCGTGGTGCACATGATGGAAAGCGTGGCCTTGCCGGGCGGCGGCGGCGTGAAAGCCGCCATCAAGGGGTACCGTATCGCCATCAAAACCGGTACCGCGAAAAAAGTGGGCCCGGACGGCAAATACGTCAACCGATATATCGCTTATACCGCCGGCGTCGCGCCGGCAAGTAACCCCCGTTTTGCCCTGGTGGTCGTCATCAACGACCCACAGGGTGGGAAATACTATGGTGGCGCAATCTCCGCGCCGGTGTTCGGCGCCATCATGGGCGGCGTATTACGCACCATGAACGTCGAGCCTGACGCGTTGCCTACCGGTGACAAAAGCGAATTAGTGATTAACAAGAAAGAGGGTTCAGGTGGCAGATCGTAATTTGCGCGACTTACTCGCCCCGTGGGTGCCGACGGCACCCGGGCGCGCGCTGCGGGAAATGACATTAGACAGCCGTGTGGCGGCTGCCGGGGATCTGTTTGTCGCCGTTGTCGGCCATCAAACGGATGGACGCCGCTATATTCCGCAGGCCATCGCGCAGGGCGTCGCCGCCGTGATCGCCGAAGCTGACGGTCAGGCCGAAGACGGCGCCATCGTTGAGATGCACGGCGTGCCGGTGATCTACCTGAGCCAACTGAACCAGCGCCTTTCCGCGCTGGCCGGGCGTTTTTACCACCAGCCGGGCGAGCGTCTGCGCCTGGTCGGCGTGACCGGCACCAACGGCAAAACCACCACTACGCAGCTGTTGGCGCAGTGGAGCCAACTGCTGGGCGAAACCAGCGCGGTGATGGGCACCGTCGGCAACGGCCTGCTGGGCCAGGTGTGTCCGACCGAGAATACCACCGGTTCTGCGGTGGATGTTCAACACGTATTAAACGAGTTGGCGGAACAGGGCGCGACCTTCGCCGCCATGGAAGTTTCTTCCCACGGTCTGGTGCAACACCGGGTGGCGGCGCTGCCGTTCGCCGCGGCGGTCTTTACCAACCTGAGCCGCGATCACCTGGATTACCACGGTGACATGGCCAATTACGAGGCGGCCAAATGGTCGCTGTTCGCCGCCCACAGCGTGGGGCAGGCGATCATCAACGCCGACGATGAAGTCGGTCAGCGCTGGCTCGGCAAGCTGCCGGATGCGGTAGCGGTGACGATGCAGGGCAACCTGCAGCCGGGCGGCCACGGCCGCTGGCTGAAAACCACGGCGGTCGATTATCACGACAACGGCGCCACCGTTCGTTTCAGCTCCAGCTGGGGCGACGGCGAGATCGAAAGCCGCCTGATGGGCGCTTTCAACGTCAGCAACCTGCTGTTGGCCTTGGCCACGCTGCTGTCGCTGGGCTATCCGCTGGAGGCGCTGGTGGAAACCGGCAGCCGTCTGCAGCCGGTCTGCGGCCGCATGGAAGTGTTTAACGCGCCGGCCAAACCGACGGTGGTGGTGGATTACGCCCACACGCCGGATGCGCTGGAGAAAGCGCTGGAAGCCGCGCGCCTGCACTGCCAGGGGCAGCTGTGGTGCGTCTTCGGCTGCGGCGGCGATCGCGACAAGGGCAAGCGTCCGCTGATGGGCGGTATTGCCGAGCAGTTCGCCGATCGCGTGGTGATCACCGATGACAACCCGCGTACCGAAGAGCCGCGCGCAATTATCAACGACATCCTGACCGGATTGCTGGACGCCGGGCAGGCGCTGGTGATCCACGGCCGCGCCGAAGCGGTAACCAGCGCCATCATGCAAGCGCAGGCGCAGGATGTGGTGTTGGTGGCGGGCAAGGGCCATGAAGATTATCAGCTGGTGGGCAACCGCCGCCTGGATTACTCCGACCGCACGACGGTCGCCCGACTGCTGGGGGTGCTGGCATGATCCCTGTCTCTCTTCAGACACTGGCTGAGGTATTGAGCGCTGAACCGATCGGCGCCGATTGCCAAATTGTCGAGGTGACGACAGACACCCGCAAGGTGACCGCCGGTTGCCTGTTTGTGGCGCTGAAAGGTGAGCGTTTCGACGCTCACGACTTCGCGGCGGATGCCGTAGCCGCAGGCGCCGGGGCATTGCTGGTCAGTAAGCGCTTATTGGTGGACGTGCCGCAGCTGGTGGTGGAAGACACCCGTTTGGCGCTGGGGCAGCTTGGCGCCTGGGTGCGTCAGCAGGTGCCGGCGCGCGTGGTGGCGCTGACCGGCTCCTCGGGCAAGACATCGGTGAAAGAAATGACCGCCGCCATTCTGCGTGAATGCGGCGAAGTGCTGTATACCGCCGGTAACTTCAATAACGACATCGGCGTGCCGCTGACGCTGTTGCGTCTGGAGCCGCAGCATGATTTTGCCGTGATAGAGCTGGGCGCTAACCACATTGGCGAAATCGCTTACACCACCGCATTGACGCGTCCGCAGACCGCTTTGGTGAATAACCTGGCGGCGGCGCACCTGGAAGGCTTCGGCTCGCTGGCCGGCGTCGCTCAGGCGAAAGGTGAAATCTTTACCGGCCTGCCGGCCGACGGCGCGGCGATCATCAACGCCGATAACAACGATTGGCCGCACTGGCAGAGCATGCTGGTCGGCAAAACCGTCTGGCGCTTCTCGCCGCAGGCCGCCGAAGGTATGGACTTCTTCGCGGACAACGTGCGGGTGAATGGCGCAGGTACGCAGTTCACGCTGCACAGCCCGTTCGGCACCGCCGAGATCGCACTGCCGCTGCCGGGGCGCCACAACGTGGCCAACGCGCTGGCGGCCACGGCGCTGGCGATGTCGGTGGGCGCGACGCTCGAAGCGGTGCGTCAGGGGTTGAAACAATTGCAGGCGGTGCCGGGGCGCTTGTTCCCGGTGGCGCTGGCCGAAGGCAAGCTGCTGCTGGACGACAGCTATAACGCCAACGTCGGGTCGATGACCGCGGCGGCGCAGGTGCTGGCGGAAATGCCGGGCTACCGCGTGATGGTGGTCGGCGATATGGCCGAGCTGGGCGCAGAAGCGGAAGAGTGCCACCGTCAGGTGGGTGAAGCCGCCCGCCTGGCCGGGGTCGATAAAGTGATCAGCGTCGGCGGGTTGAGCCGCGTGCTGAGCGAAGCCTCCGGCAACGGCGAACATTATCAGGACAAGACAGCAGTGATCGCGCGCGTGGCGGAATTACTGTCGGAACATGCGGTCATCACCGTGTTAATCAAAGGTTCACGTAGTGCCGCAATGGAGCAGGTAGTACGCGCGTTACAGGAGAAAGCACCATGTTAGTTTGGCTGGCCGAACATTTGGTCAAGTATTACTCAGGCTTCAACGTCTTTTCTTATCTGACGTTCCGAGCCATTGTCAGCCTGCTGACCGCGCTGTTCCTGTCGCTGTGGATGGGCCCGCGGGTGATCAAGCGTCTGCAAGAAATGTCCTTCGGTCAGGTGGTGCGCAACGACGGCCCCGAGTCGCACTTCAGCAAGCGCGGCACGCCGACCATGGGCGGCATCATGATCCTGACCTCCATCACCATTTCGGTGCTGATGTGGGCCTACCCGTCCAACCCGTATGTCTGGTGCGTGCTGTTTGTGCTGGTGGGTTACGGCATCGTCGGTTTCGTCGACGACTACCGCAAGGTGGTGCGTAAGGACACCAAAGGGCTGATCGCCCGCTGGAAGTATTTCTGGCAGTCGGTGATTGCGCTGATTGTCGCATTCGCCATGTACGCCGTAGGAAAAGACACGCCAGCCACCGAGCTGGTTGTGCCGTTCTTTAAGGACGTGATGCCGCAGCTGGGCCTGCTGTACATCCTGTTGGCCTATTTCGTCATCGTCGGCACCAGCAACGCGGTCAACCTGACCGACGGCCTGGACGGCCTGGCGATCATGCCGACGGTATTCGTGGCGGCCGGCTTCGCGCTGGTGGCCTGGGCGACCGGTAATATGAACTTCGCCAACTACCTGCACATTCCGTATCTGCGTCATGCCGGTGAGTTGGTGATCGTGTGTACCGCCATCGTCGGTGCCGGCCTCGGGTTCCTGTGGTTCAACACCTACCCGGCTCAGGTGTTTATGGGCGACGTCGGTTCGCTGGCGCTAGGCGGCGCGCTGGGCACCATTGCGGTGCTGCTGCGCCAGGAGTTCTTGCTGGTGATCATGGGCGGCGTGTTCGTGGTAGAGACGCTGTCGGTGATCCTGCAGGTGGGGTCGTTCAAGCTGCGCGGACAACGCATTTTCCGCATGGCGCCGATTCACCACCACTATGAATTGAAAGGCTGGCCGGAACCGCGCGTGATCGTGCGCTTCTGGATCATTTCGCTGATGCTAGTGCTGATTGGCCTGGCAACGCTGAAGGTGCGTTAATCATGGCAGACTATCAGGGTAGAAAAGTCGTCATCATCGGGTTGGGCCTCACCGGCCTGTCCTGTGTCGATTTCTTCATGGCGCGCGGCGTGACGCCGCGCGTGATGGATACCCGTATCGCGCCGCCAGGGTTGGACAAACTGCCTGAAAGTTTGGAGCGCCATCTGGGCGATCTGAATCAAGACTGGCTGCTGGCGGCGGATCTGATCGTCGCCAGCCCGGGCGTCGCGCTGGCGACCCCGGCATTGAGCGCCGCGGCTGACGCCGGCGTCGAAATCGTCGGCGACGTCGAACTGTTCTGCCGCGAGGCGCAGGCGCCGATCGTGGCGATTACCGGCTCCAACGGCAAGAGCACCGTCACCACCCTGGTGGGTGAGATGGCGAAAGCCGCCGGTTGGGCGGTGGGCGTGGGCGGCAATATCGGCCTGCCGGCGCTGAGCCTGTTGCGTCAGGAATGTCAGCTTTACGTGCTGGAGCTGTCCAGCTTCCAGCTGGAAACGACGTATAGCCTGCGGGCGGCGGCGGCGACCATCCTGAACGTGACCGAAGATCATATGGATCGCTATCCGTTCGGTCTGCAGCAGTATCGCGGTGCCAAGCTGCGCGTGTATGAAAACGCCGCGGTGTGCGTGGTGAACGCGGACGACGCGCTGACCATGCCGGTGCGCGGCGCCGACGAACGCTGTGTCAGCTTCGGCGCGGACGTAGGCGACTATCACTTGAACCGCCAGCAGGGGGAAACCTGGCTGCGGGTGCGCGGTGAGAAGGTGCTGAATACGCGCGAAATGAAGCTGACCGGCCGCCACAATTACACCAACGCCCTGGCGGCGCTGGCGTTGGCGGATGCGGTCAATATCCCGCGTGCGTCCAGCCTGAAGGCGCTGACCACCTTCACCGGCCTGGCACACCGCTTCCAGCTGGCCTGGGAGCACAACGGCGTGCGTTGGATCAACGATTCCAAAGCCACCAACGTCGGCAGCACCGAAGCGGCGCTGAACGGCCTGCAGGTGGACGGCACGCTGCATCTGCTGCTGGGCGGCGACGGCAAGTCCGCCGATTTCTCGCCGCTGGCGCGCTATCTGCAGGGCGACAACGTGCGTCTGTATTGTTTTGGCCGTGACGGCGCTCAGCTGGCACAGCTGCGGCCGGAAGTGGCGACGTTGACCGAGACCATGGAGCAGGCGATGCGCACCATCGCCGGCCGCGTAATGCCCGGCGATATGGTGCTGTTGTCGCCGGCCTGCGCCAGCCTCGATCAGTTCCGTAATTTTGAAGTGCGCGGCGATGAGTTCGCCCGCCTGGCGCAGGAGCTTGGCGGATGAAACTACGCTTGCCGAACTTCGGGCTGACAGAACGGCTGAAAGACTGGGTGACCGGCGCGCGCGACAACGACGCGGTCAACATGGTGCTGTACGATCGCACCCTGCTGTGGTTGACCTTCGGCTTGGCGATCATCGGCTTCGTGATGGTGACCTCGGCCTCGATGCCGATCGGCCAACGCCTGGCGGACGATCCGTTCCTGTTCGCCAAACGTGACGCGCTGTACCTCGGCCTGGCGTTCGGCCTGTCGCTGGTGACGCTGCGCATCCCGATGGAAATTTGGCAGCGCTACAGCAACGTGATGCTGCTGATGTCGATCGTGATGCTGCTGATCGTCCTGGTGGTGGGGAGCTCGGTAAACGGGGCCTCGCGTTGGATCGCACTCGGCCCGTTGCGTATTCAGCCCGCGGAGCTGTCCAAGCTGTCGCTGTTCTGCTACCTGGCGAGCTATCTGGTGCGCAAGGTGGAAGAGGTGCGCAGCAACTTCTGGGGCTTCTGCAAGCCGATGGGCGTGATGGTGGTGCTGGCGGTGCTGCTGCTGGCGCAGCCGGACCTCGGTACCGTGGTGGTGCTGTTCATCACCACGCTAGCAATGCTGTTCCTGGCCGGTGCGAAAATGTGGCAGTTCCTGGCGATCATCGGCTCCGGCGTGTTCGCCGTGGTGCTGCTGATCATCGCGGAACCGTACCGTATGCGCCGCGTGACGTCGTTCTGGAACCCGTGGGCCGACCCGTTCGGCAGCGGCTACCAGCTGACCCAGTCGCTGATGGCGTTCGGCCGCGGCGAGTTCTGGGGGCAGGGGCTCGGCAACTCGGTGCAGAAACTGGAGTATTTGCCAGAGGCACACACCGACTTCATCTTCTCCATTTTGGGGGAAGAACTGGGCTATATCGGTGTGGTTTTAGCCCTGTTAATGGTATTCTTCGTCGCTTTTCGCGCGATGTCCATCGGGCGCCGCGCGCTGGAGATCGACCAACGCTTCTCCGGCTTCCTGGCCTGCGCGATCGGCGTGTGGTTCAGCTTCCAGGCGCTGGTTAACGTCGGCGCCGCCGCGGGCATGCTGCCGACCAAAGGTCTGACGCTGCCGCTGATCAGTTACGGCGGTTCGAGCTTGCTGATTATGTCGACGGCGATCGTGCTGTTGCTGCGAATTGATTATGAAACGCGCCTGACCAAGGCTCAGGCGTTTGTGAAGAGGTAAGGGATGAGCGGGAAACCTAAGCGTTTAATGGTGATGGCAGGCGGTACCGGCGGGCACGTGTTCCCGGGGCTGGCGGTCGCGCATCATCTGATGGCGCAGGGCTGGCAGGTGCGCTGGCTCGGAACCGCAGACCGAATGGAAGCCGATCTGGTGCCGAAGCACGGGATCGAGATCGATTTTATCCGCATCTCCGGCCTGCGCGGCAAGGGCCTGAAGGCTCAATTGACCGCACCGCTGCGGATCTGGCAGGCGGTGCGTCAGGCAAAAGCCATTATGCGCAGCTATCAGCCGGATGTGGTGCTGGGAATGGGCGGTTACGTCTCCGGTCCCGGCGGCCTGGCAGCCTGGCAGTGCGGCATCCCGGTGGTGCTGCACGAGCAGAACGGCATCGCCGGTTTGACCAACCGCTGGCTGGCGCGCATCGCCGCCAAAGTGATGCAGGCCTTCCCCGGCGCGTTCCCGAACGCCGAGGTGGTGGGCAACCCGGTGCGTACCGACGTGTTGGCGCTGCCACTGCCGGCAGAGCGGTTGCAAGGGCGCGAAGGCCCGATCCGCGTGTTGGTGATTGGCGGAAGTCAGGGCGCCCGCGTGCTGAATCAGACAGTTCCTGAAGTCGCGGCGCGTTTGGGCGATAGAATTACGCTCTGGCATCAGGTTGGCAAGGGCGCGCTGGAAACGGTGCTGCGCGACTACGAAAGGGTAGGGCAGACGCAGCACAAAGTGACCGAGTTCATCGACGACATGGCCGCCGCCTATGCCTGGGCCGACGTGGTGGTCTGCCGCTCCGGCGCGTTGACCGTCAGTGAAATCGCGGCGGCAGGGCTGCCGGCGATCTTCGTGCCGTTTATGCACAAGGATCGTCAGCAGTACTGGAACGCGCGTCCGCTGGAAGAAGCCGGCGCGGCGAAGATTATCGAACAGCCGCAGTTTAACGCCGATGTGGTGGCCGAACTGCTGGCGAGTTGGGATCGCAAGACGCTGCTGGCCATGGCCGAGAAAGCGCGTGCGGTCGCCATTCCGGATGCCACCGAGCGCGTGGCGGCGGAGCTGGTGCGGCTCGCCAAGTAACGAGTGCAGGGGTTCGGCGCGCCGAACCTGAATAAAAGCAATGTGATGTAGGGCCGGGGTACCGGATCCGGATTAGAGAGAGTGATGAATACACAACAACTGGCGAAACTACGTACTATCGTGCCCGAGATGCGTCGCGTCCGGCACATTCACTTTGTCGGCATCGGTGGTGCCGGCATGGGTGGTATCGCCGAAGTGTTGGCAAACGAAGGGTATCAGATCAGCGGCTCCGACCTGGCGCCGAATCCGGTCACCCAACAGTTAAGCGCGCTCGGGGCGACGATTTATTTCAATCACCGTCCGGAAAACGTGCTGGATGCGAGCGTGGTGGTGGTGTCTACCGCCATCTCCGCCGACAACCCGGAGATCGTCGCCGCTCGTGAAGCGCGCATCCCGGTGATCCGCCGCGCTGAAATGCTGGCGGAGCTGATGCGTTTTCGCCACGGTATCGCTATCGCCGGCACGCACGGCAAAACCACCACCACGGCGATGGTCTCGAGCATTTACGCCGAAGCCCGCCTGGACCCGACCTTCGTCAATGGCGGGCTGGTGAAGGCGGCGGGGACCCACGCACGACTGGGGTCCAGCCGTTATCTGATCGCGGAAGCGGATGAGAGCGATGCGTCGTTCCTGCATCTGCAGCCGATGGTGGCCGTGGTCACCAACATCGAAGCCGACCACATGGACACCTACCAGGGCGACTTCGAGAACCTGAAGCAGACGTTTATCAATTTCTTGCACAACCTGCCGTTCTACGGCCGCGCGGTAATGTGCATCGACGATCCGGTGGTGCGTGAGCTGCTGCCGCGCGTGGGTCGCCACATCACCACCTACGGCTTCAGTGAAGATGCCGACGTGCGCATCGAAGACTACCGGCAGATTGGGCCGCAGGGGCACTTTACCCTGAGCCGTCAGGACAAACCGTTGCTGACGGTGACGCTGAACGCGCCGGGCCGCCACAATGCGTTGAACGCAGCGGCGGCGGTGGCGGTAGCGACCGAAGAAGGCATCGACGACGAAGATATCCTGCGCGCGCTGGCGGGCTTCCAGGGCACTGGGCGCCGCTTCGATTTCCTCGGCGAGTTTCCGCTGGAGCCGGTCAACGGCAAAGCGGGCAGCGCGATGCTGGTGGACGATTATGGCCACCATCCGACCGAAGTGGACGCCACGCTGAAAGCGGCGCGCGCCGGCTGGCCGGACAAGCGTCTGGTGATGATCTTCCAGCCGCACCGCTACACGCGTACTCGCGATCTGTACGACGATTTCGCCAACGTGCTGTCGCAGGTGGATG
Source organism: Serratia sp. PF-27 (assembly GCF_030053255.1). Classification (NCBI taxonomy): domain Bacteria; kingdom Pseudomonadati; phylum Pseudomonadota; class Gammaproteobacteria; order Enterobacterales; family Yersiniaceae; genus Serratia; species Serratia sp. PF-27. Next base: position 38,948 of record NZ_JASGBT010000002.1, on the reverse strand, counting down.
TGCTGCTGATGCTTGACGTGTACGCCGCCGGTGAAGCGCCGATCCCGGGCGCGGACAGCCGCTCGCTGTGCCGCACCATCCGCAGCCGCGGCAAGCTGGATCCGATCCTGGTTTCCGATGCCGATACCGTGCCGGAAACGCTGGCGCAGCTGCTGCAGGATGAAGACTTGGTGCTGGTGCAAGGCGCCGGCAACGTGGGCAAAATCGCCCGTAAACTGGCCGAGCTGAAGCTGCAGCCGCCGAAGAAAGAGGAGGAGCACCATGGCTGATAAAGTTGCAGTTCTGCTGGGCGGCACCTCCGCTGAACGTGACGTTTCTCTGCAGTCCGGCGCCGCGGTGCTGGCCGGGTTGCGCGAAGCCGGCATCGATGCGCACGGCGTCGATACCCGCGATTTCCCGGTGACCCAGCTGAAAGATCAAGGGTTCACCAAAGTGTTTATCGCGCTGCACGGCCGCGGCGGCGAGGACGGCACCCTGCAGGGGCTGCTGGAGTTCCTCGAGCTGCCTTATACCGGCAGCGGCGTGATGGCCTCGGCGCTGACCATGGACAAATGGCGCACCAAGATGGTGTGGCAGTCGATGGGCTTGCCGGTGGCGCCTTACGTGGCGCTGAATCGCCAGCTGTATCTCGGCGCCGAAAAAGCGGCGCTGCTGGCGCGCGTGGCGGATCTCGGCCTGCCGCTGATCGTCAAGCCGAGCCGTGAAGGCTCCAGCGTCGGCATGAGCAAGGTCACCGAGAGCGCTGCGTTGGAAGCCGCGCTGGAAGAAGCCTTCCGCCATGACGACGATGTGCTGGTGGAGAAGTGGCTGAGCGGCCCGGAATACACGGTGGCAATGCTGGGCGACCAGGTGCTGCCGTCTATCCGTATCCAGCCGGCCGGCGTGTTTTACGACTACCAGGCCAAGTACATTTCGGACGATACGCAGTACTTCTGCCCGAGCGGTTTGAGCGCCGAGCAGGAAGCCGAGATGGCGGCATTGGCGCTACGCGCCTACCGCGGTCTGGACTGCAGCGGCTGGGGCCGCGTCGACGTGATGCAAGACAGCGATGGCAGCTTCTATCTGCTTGAGGTGAACACCTCTCCGGGCATGACCAGTCATAGCCTGGTGCCGATGGCGGCGCGCCAGTTTGGATTAAGCTTCTCGCAGCTAGTGGCGAGAATTTTGGAGTTGGCCGACTGATATGTCGCAAGCTGCCCTAAATGCGCGCGATCGCGAGGTGGATAACGGCCCGCGCCGCAGCAATGGAACCCAGTTGGCGGGAATGATTTTCCTGCTGATGGTGTTGGGAACGGTCGTGTGGAGCGGTTGGGCGGTGCTTGGCTGGATGAAAGACGCCAGTCGCCTGCCGCTCTCAAGGCTGGTGGTGACCGGCGAACGCCACTACACCACCAACGATGATATTCGTCAGGCGATCCTGGCGCTGGGCGCCCCCGGCACCTTTATGACGCAGGATGTGGACGTCATCCAGCAGCAGATCGAACGTCTGCCGTGGATCAAGCAGGCCAGCGTGCGCAAACAATGGCCGGATGAGCTGAAGATCCATCTGGTGGAGTACGTCCCGGTGGCGCGCTGGAACGATTTGCACATGGTGGACGCCGAGGGCAAAGCGTTCAGCGTGCCGGCGGAGCGGGCGGGCAAGCAGAAGTTGCCGCTGCTCTACGGGCCGGAAGGAAGCGAACAGGATGTGCTGGAGGGCTATCGGGCGATGAGCGCCACGTTGGCGGCCAGCAAGTATACGCTGAAAATGGCGGCGATGACCGCGCGCCATTCCTGGCAGCTGGCGCTGGACAACGATGTTCGGCTTGAGCTGGGGCGCGATGACCGCAACGGGCGTTTGCAGCGGTTTATTGAGCTTTACCCGGTATTGCAGCAGCAGGGCCAGGCGGAGAGCAAGCGTGTCAGCTATGTCGATCTGCGCTACGAGTCCGGCGCTTCGGTAGGGTGGGCTCCGGTGTTGGTCGATCCGCAGGCGCTTGGCGGTCAGCAAAACAGTAATCAGCAACAGAATCAGGCACAGGCAAAACAACAATGATCAAGTCGACGGACAGAAAACTGGTAGTTGGACTGGAGATCGGTACTGCAAAAGTCTCCGCGTTGGTAGGGGAAGTTCTGCCCGATGGCATGGTCAACATTATCGGGGTGGGCAGCTGCCCGTCTCGCGGCATGGATAAGGGCGGCGTAAACGACCTGGAGTCGGTGGTGAAGTGCGTACAGCGCGCCATCGATCAGGCCGAGCTGATGGCGGACTGCCAGATCTCGTCGGTGTACCTGGCGCTGTCGGGCAAGCACATCAGCTGCCAGAACGAAATCGGCATGGTGCCGATCTCGGAAGAGGAAGTGACGCAGGACGACGTGGAGAACGTGGTGCACACCGCCAAATCGGTGCGCGTGCGCGACGAACACCGCATCCTGCACGTGATTCCTCAGGAATACGCCATCGATTATCAGGAAGGCATCAAAAACCCGGTTGGGCTGTCCGGCGTGCGCATGCAGGCCAAGGTGCATCTGATTACCTGCCATAACGATATGGCGAAGAACATCGTCAAGGCCGTGGAACGTTGCGGCCTGAAAGTTGACCAACTTATTTTCGCCGGTCTGGCCGCGAGCTACGCGGTGCTGACCGAAGATGAACGCGAACTCGGCGTTTGCGTGGTGGATATCGGCGGCGGCACCATGGATATGGCGGTGTACACCGGCGGTGCGCTGCGCCACACCAAAGTGATCCCTTACGCCGGGAACGTGGTCACCAGCGATATCGCTTACGCCTTCGGCACGCCGCCGACCGACGCGGAAGCGATTAAAGTTCGACACGGTTGTGCGCTTGGGTCGATTGTTAGCAAGGATGAGAATGTAGAGGTGCCTAGCGTCGGGGGACGTCCTCCGCGCAGTCTGCAAAGACAGACGCTGGCTGAAGTCATTGAGCCACGCTACACCGAACTGTTGAATCTGGTTAACGATGAAATTTTGCAATTGCAGGAGCAACTGCGTCAGCAAGGGGTGAAGCATCATCTGGCGGCAGGTATCGTGCTGACCGGTGGCGCCGCCCAGATTGATGGCCTGGCAGCCTGTGCGCAACGGGTGTTCCACACCCAGGTACGCATCGGCCAACCCTTGAACATCACGGGTCTGACGGATTATGCGCAGGAGCCTTACTACTCGACGGCGGTAGGTCTGCTGCACTATGGAAAAGAGTCTCACCTGAGCGGTGAGACAGAGGTAGAAAAACGCGCCTCGGTGGGCAATTGGTTTAAACGCATCAATAGCTGGCTGAGAAAAGAGTTTTAATGTTTCAACAAAGAGATCATGCTGAGTAATCTTTTTATGATCTCGCAGCGACAGGCACAAAACGGAGAGAAACTATGTTTGAACCAATGGAACTAACCAATGACGCGGTGATTAAAGTCATCGGCGTCGGCGGCGGCGGTGGCAACGCCGTTGAACACATGGTGCGCGAGCGCATCGAAGGTGTTGAATTCTTCGCTGTGAACACGGACGCCCAGGCGCTCCGCAAAACGGCGGTTGGCCAAACCATCCAGATTGGTAGCGGTATTACCAAAGGTCTGGGTGCGGGCGCGAACCCTGAAGTGGGTCGCAATTCAGCGGAAGAAGACCGCGAAGCCCTGCGCGCAGCGCTGGACGGCGCAGACATGGTCTTCATCGCAGCCGGCATGGGCGGCGGTACCGGTACCGGTGCAGCGCCAGTGGTGGCTGAAGTGGCTAAAGATTTGGGTATTCTGACCGTGGCCGTGGTGACCAAGCCTTTCAACTTCGAAGGCAAAAAGCGCATGGCATTCGCGGAGCAGGGTATCGCTGAACTGTCCAAACACGTGGACTCACTGATCACCATCCCGAACGACAAGCTGTTGAAAGTTCTGGGTCGCGGCATCTCCCTGCTGGACGCGTTCGGCGCGGCCAACGACGTGCTGAAAGGCGCGGTGCAGGGTATCGCCGAGCTGATCACCCGTCCGGGCCTGATGAACGTCGACTTCGCCGACGTGCGCACCGTGATGTCCGAAATGGGCTACGCGATGATGGGTTCCGGCGTGGCTTGCGGTGAAGACCGCGCCGAAGAAGCGGCCGAAATGGCGATCTCCAGCCCACTGCTGGAAGACATCGACCTGTCCGGCGCGCGCGGCGTGTTGGTCAACATTACCGCTGGCTTCGACCTGCGTCTGGATGAGTTCGAAACCGTGGGTAACACCATCCGCGCGTTCGCTTCCGACAACGCTACCGTGGTTATCGGTACCTCGCTGGATCCAGAAATGAACGACGAACTGCGCGTAACCGTGGTTGCAACCGGTATCGGTATGGACAAGCGTCCTGAAATCACCCTGGTGACCAATAAGCAGGCCAGCCAGCCGGTGATGGATCACCGTTATCAGCAGCACGGCATGTCGCCTCTGCCGCAGGAAGTGAAACCTGCCGCGAAGGTGGTCAACGACCAAGCTGCGCAGCCGAATAAAGAGCCCGACTATCTTGATATTCCAGCCTTCCTGCGTAAGCAGGCAGACTAAGAATATCCTGAGAATTTGGAATCTCCGCTCTTTGTGCTAAACTGTCCCGCCAGCCATGCTGTATGCTTGGCTGGTAGGATGGATAACATTGCGAGATAAAACGATGATCAAACAAAGGACATTAAAACGTATTGTTCAGGCGACTGGCGTCGGTTTGCATACCGGCAAGAAAGTCACGCTGACAATGCGCCCAGCGCCGGCTAATACCGGGGTCATCTATCGTCGCACTGACTTGAATCCACCGGTTGATTTTCCGGCTGATGCAAAATCCGTGCGTGATACCATGCTCTGTACTTGCCTGGTGAATGAGCATGACGTGCGTATTTCGACCGTTGAGCACCTCAACGCCGCGCTGGCTGGGCTGGGCATCGACAACATCGTCATTGAAGTCGACGCCGCTGAAATCCCAATCATGGACGGCAGCGCCAGTCCGTTCGTGTTCTTGCTGCTGGATGCCGGCATCGAAGAACTGAACTCGGCGAAGAAATTCCTGCGTCTGAAAGAGACTGTGCGTGTTGAAGATGGCGATAAATGGGCCGAGCTGTCCCCGCATAACGGGTTCCGCTTGGACTTCACCATCGATTTCAACCACCCGGCTATCGACGCCAGCTCTCAGCGCTATCGCCTTGATTTCTCGGCTGAGTCGTTCGTGCGTCAAATCAGCCGCGCGCGCACCTTCGGGTTTATGCGTGACATCGAATACCTGCAGTCCCGTGGCCTGGCCTTGGGCGGCAGTTTCGATTGCGCCATCGTGGTAGACGACTACCGCGTGCTGAACGAAGACGGTCTGCGTTTCGAAGACGAATTCGTACGTCACAAAATGCTGGACGCCATCGGCGACCTGTTCATGTGCGGCCACAACATCATTGGCGCGTTCACCGCGTTCAAGTCTGGCCACGCGCTGAACAACAAACTGCTGCAGGCCGTGTTGGCCAAGCAGGAAGCGTGGGAATACGTGACCTTCCAGGACGAAGCCGAAATGCCATTGGCATTCAAGGCACCGTCTACCGTATTGGCGTAAGGTCTGAATTCCTCGCCTGCGAATAACGGCAGGCGCATCCCCTGAGAGCCTGAGAATTCAGGCTCGCGATGGTGTGATGCCGGCTGTCGGGTGTTTTGCAGTTCGTGTCGCTGATTACTTATCACGACTGGTTGTGTTGGTACCCTCTCCGGCCAATGCAGCCAGCCGTTCCAAAATCTTGCGCAGCTTCTCCGGGCTACGGCTCGCCAATCCTCTCAGTTCCTCCGCACTTTCCAGACTCAAATGCCGCATTGGCACGGGTTTTTCAGGCGCTTTTTCGGCGTTTTGCACCTGGTTGCTGCCTTTCGCCATCAAGGCCGGATTAATCCTGATGTCGATCGACGACAATGATGGTAGAATTTGCGCTCGTAGTGCAGATAGCAAAGCGGGTTGTTCGTAGCGCAAGCGCATCATCCAACTGGCATTTGCCGTTTCGAGCACTAAAATACCCTGTCGGAAATTCGCGACGCGGCACCAGGGATGCAGGGGAGCGGGCAACAAGCCCTTCACTGCACGGTTAAGCTTGAGCAGCGCCACCGCGCGTTGCTGGACGTTTTGCAGCGTCCCTTTGCTGCCGGCAGACGCGTCGTCGAACAGGACATCTAATAATTGTGGACGGCTATCGCGCATAATGGGCTCCGGCGGATTATAAACTCGTGATCGGTATTCTAAATCGTTGGCGACAATTTGGCAGACGTTATTTCTGGCCCCATCTCCTGTTAGGGATGGTTGCGGCCACGCTTGGCGCGTCTTCCAATTTGTCCGGCGCCCCCGATCAGGCCGCACTGCCGAATACGTCGTCCAGCCTTAACCGGCAAAATTCGGCCAACGGCACCTTCAATAGCCTGGCTCTGCTCCAGGACGCGCACCGCCGTCCTACCTTCAGCGTAGATTATTGGCAGCAACATGCGCTGCGCACCGTCATTCGTCACCTCTCTTTCGCGCTGGCGCCGCAGGCAGTTTATGCGCGGGTGCAGGAGAGCGAAGCCGAAGCGGAGCCCCCTTTGCAAGTGGCGCAACTGGCGCTGCTTTCTACTCTCAACGCGCTGCTGACGCACGAGCCGAAGCCGCCGACCATCATTCGTCACACCCACCTTGAGGTGTTGCCAACGCTGGCACGGCACCAGACCGGCCTGTGGGTGGCGCAGGTGCAAGGCATTCGTGCCGGGCCCGCCGCGCTCGTCTGACTTCGCCCTTCGGGCACAAAAACCATAAATAATAGCAAGTTGACTGCCGTGCTCGGCCGTCATGACAGAGATATCAAACATCATGTTAGTGAAATTATTAACCAAAGTTTTTGGCAGCCGTAACGATCGTACCCTGCGCCGCATGCGCAAAGTGGTTGAGCAGATCAACCGTATGGAACCGGACATGGAAAAACTGTCCGATGACGAGCTGAAAGCGAAAACCAACGAGTTCCGCGCGCGCCTGGAGAAAGGCGAGTCGCTGGACAGCCTGATCCCTGAAGCCTTCGCCGTAGTGCGTGAGGCGAGCAAGCGCGTGTTCGGCATGCGTCACTTCGACGTTCAGCTGCTGGGCGGTATGGTGTTGAACGATCGCTGCATCGCCGAGATGCGCACCGGTGAAGGTAAAACCCTGACCGCGACGCTGCCGGCCTACCTGAACGCCCTGAGCGGCCGCGGTGTGCACGTCGTGACCGTCAACGACTATCTGGCGCAGCGTGACGCCGAAAACAACCGTCCGCTGTTTGAGTTCCTCGGCCTGAGCATCGGCATCAACCTGCCGGGCATGCCTGCGCCGGCCAAGCGTGAAGCTTACGCTGCCGACATCACCTACGGTACCAACAACGAATACGGTTTTGACTACCTGCGCGACAACATGGCGTTCAGCCCGGAAGAGCGCGTGCAGCGTAAATTGCACTATGCGTTGGTGGATGAGGTGGACTCCATCCTGATCGATGAAGCGCGTACGCCGCTGATCATCTCCGGCCCGGCAGAAGACAGCTCCGAGATGTACATCAAGGTTAACAAGCTGATCCCTAAACTGATCCGCCAGGAAAAAGAAGACTCCGACACCTTCAAGGGTGAAGGGCACTTCTCGGTGGATGAGAAGGCGCGTCAGGTTCACCTGACCGAACGCGGCCTGATCCTGATCGAAGAGATGCTGGTAGAAGCCGGCATCATGGATGAAGGCGAATCGCTGTACTCGCCGACCAACATCATGCTGATGCACCACGTTACCGCCGCGCTGCGCGCCCACGTGCTGTTTACCCGCGACGTGGACTACATCGTGAAAGACGGCGAAGTGATCATCGTCGATGAGCACACCGGCCGTACCATGCAGGGCCGCCGCTGGTCCGACGGTTTGCACCAGGCGGTGGAAGCCAAAGAAGGCGTGGAGATCCAGAACGAGAACCAGACGCTGGCTTCGATTACCTTCCAGAACTACTTCCGTCTGTACGAGAAGCTGGCCGGGATGACCGGTACCGCCGATACCGAAGCCTTCGAATTTAGCTCGATCTACAAGCTGGATACCATCGTGGTGCCAACCAACCGTCCGATGATCCGTAAGGATATGCCGGATCTGGTGTACATGACCGAGAAAGAGAAGATCGGTGCCATCATCGAAGACATCCGCGAGCGTACCGCCAAAGGCCAGCCGGTGCTGGTGGGTACCATCTCAATCGAGAAATCCGAAGTGGTTTCCCATGAGCTGACCAAAGCGGGTATCGAGCACAAGGTGCTGAACGCCAAATTCCACGCCATGGAGGCGGACATCGTCGCCCAGGCGGGTCAGAGCGGTGCGGTGACCATCGCCACCAACATGGCGGGCCGTGGTACCGATATCGTGCTGGGCGGCAGCTGGCAGGCCGAAGTGGCGCTGCTGGAAGAACCGACCGAAGAGCAAATTGAAGCCATCAAAGCCGCCTGGAAAGTGCGCCACGATGCGGTGCTGGCGGCGGGCGGCCTGCATATCATCGGCACCGAGCGCCATGAATCGCGCCGTATCGATAACCAGCTGCGCGGCCGTTCCGGTCGTCAGGGCGACGCCGGTTCATCCCGCTTCTACCTGTCGATGGAAGATGCCCTGATGCGTATCTTCGCCTCGGATCGCGTGTCTGGCATGATGCGTAAACTGGGTATGAAAGAAGGCGAGGCGATTGAGCACCCGTGGGTGACCAAGGCGATTGCCAACGCTCAGCGCAAGGTGGAGAGCCGTAACTTCGATATCCGTAAGCAACTGCTGGAATACGACGATGTCGCCAACGATCAGCGCCGCGCTATCTACAGCCAGCGTAACGAATTGCTGGACGTGTCCGACGTGAGCGAAACCATCGCCAGCATCCGCGAGGACGTGTTCAAGAGCACCATCGACAACTACATCACGCCGCAGTCGCTGGAAGAAGAGTGGGACATTCAGGGGCTGGAAGAGCGCCTGAAGAACGACTTCGATCTGGAGATGCCAATTGCCCAGTGGCTGGACAAAGAGCCGGAGCTGCACGAAGAGACGCTGCGCGAACGTATTCTGGAGAACGCCAAAGAGCAGTACCTGCGTAAGGAAGACGTGGTCGGCAGCGAAATGATGCGCAACTTCGAGAAGGGCGTGATGCTGCAGACGCTGGATTCCCTGTGGAAAGAGCACCTGGCGGCGATGGACTACCTGCGTCAGGGCATCCACCTGCGCGGCTATGCGCAGAAGGATCCGAAGCAGGAGTACAAGCGCGAATCCTTCAACATGTTCGCCACCATGCTGGAATCGCTGAAATATGAAGTGATCAGTGTGCTGAGCAAGGTACAGGTGCGGATGCCGGAAGAAGTGGAAGCGCTGGAACAGCAGCGTCGTGAAGAGGCTGAGCGCCTGGCGCAGCAGCAACAGCTGAGCCACCACGACGAGAACGCGCTGGTGACCGAAGATCCGAACGCGCCGGCGACCGCCGAGCGCAAAGTGGGCCGCAACGATCCTTGCCCATGCGGTTCCGGCAAGAAATACAAGCAGTGCCACGGCCGCCTGCAGTAATGCCGGCTGCGGTTAACCGATAACACCCAGGGGTTCAGCTTGCTGAGCCCCTGTTTTTTGGCACCCATCAGGAGGGTGAGATGAAACATCTGAATATCGCCGTGGGCATCATCCGCAATGCTCAACGGGAGATCTTTATTACCCGCCGCGCCGCTGACACGCACATGGCCGGATTTTGGGAGTTTCCCGGCGGCAAGATCGAACCGGGTGAGACGCCGGAACAGGCCCTGAGCCGCGAGTTGCGTGAAGAGACCGGTATCGAAGCCGAGCGGGCCGAACTGTTGGAGGTGGTGGAACATCGTTTCAGCGATCGCATCGTGACACTGAATTTTTATCTGGTGGAGCGTTGGGCGGGCGAGCCGTTTGGCCGTGAGGGGCAGCCGATGCGCTGGGTAAAACAGGCCGATCTGCGTGAAGACGAGTTCCCGGAAGCCAACGTCGGCATTATTCAACTGCTGGTAGCGCAGGCGAACGCCGCGCAATAACAAGATTGGCCTGGCGTCCGCCAGGCCTTCAACCGGCGACTAGCGATCGTCGAGTTCGCTCCAGTCTTCGCTTTCCGACAGATCGCTGTTGCTCGGAATGCGCTTCTCTTCATCGGCCCACTCGCCAAGATCAATCAGCTGGCAGCGCTTGCTGCAAAACGGCCGGAACGGGCTGACTTCACCCCAAACCACGCCGGTGCCACAGGTTGGGCATTTCACTACGGTCGTCATAACGGTTCCTTACGCCTTCTGTCAGTGCTGAGAAGGCTTGCTTTCATGAGTTCAACAACAGGCCAATTCGAACGTCAGGCGTTCAGGCACCACGCCATTTTCGCTGTCCAGCGGCAGGAAACGAATGGCATAACGCGTCTTGTGGCCAGAAATCTGCGGATAAAGCTGCGGCGCCAGATGGAGGCGCAGGCGTAGCAGATCCGCCCCTTCGGCGTTGTCCTGGAAAAAGCCGTTCAGGCTGATTTGATTGCGAAACGGCCCCGACTGACGGATCAGATCCAGCACCATGATCAGCGCCTGGTTCAGCGGATCCAACGATTGCAGCCAGGCGGCGACGTCGGCGTCGCGATCCTGCTGCGGCGCGTGCATCCACATGTGCAGGGTTGGCAGATCGAAGCTGCAGCAGCCGCCGGGAATGTTCAGCCGCTGGCGCACCAGGCCGATCAGCCGGTCTTCACGCAGCGCCTGACCGAGGCGCGGCGCCGCCATCAGCGCCGATGAGCGCGACTTCAACTGGCCGCGCAGCTGATCGATCAGCGCCATATCCACGCCCGGCACATCGGCCCAGGCCAACAGTTTTTGCTGCTGGCGCTCCAGCTCTTTGAGCAGTTCGGTGCGCACTTCGCCGCGCTCCAGCACGTCCAGCAGGTCGGAGACGGTGCGAAAGAAGGTAAGGGCGATGGCGGTTTCGCTCAGGGCGCGCTGGCCGTGCAGCTGTTGCAGTAAAAACTCGATGCGCAGCCAGGTGCGCATTTTTTCGTTAAGCGGGTGTTCAAAGAGAACGGTTGGGGAAACATCACTCATGCAGTTTAATCCTGTTGGGGCGCTGTTGCCGCCAGTTCAAGGTAGCGACGATGCAGTGCGGCGACCTGTGGCTCTATCCCCTGAGCGGCGCCGCTGTTGTCAATAATGTCATCCGCCACGGCGAGGCGCTGCTGGCGCGTGGCCTGGGCGGCGAGAATGCTCTGCGCTTGCTCGCGGCTGACGCCGTCGCGCGCGATGGTGCGAGCCAACTGGGTCTCAGCGTCGACATCGATCACGAGCACCCGATCGGCGCGATCCTGCAGGCGGTTTTCCACCAGCAGCGGCACCACCCACAGTGCGTACGGGCTGGCAGCCTGCGCCAGTTGGCGTTGGGTCTCGCGGTGTATCAGCGGATGCAGTAGTTGGTTCAGCCAGGTTTTGTCATCGGGGTGGCTGAAGATGCGCTGACGTAGCGCAGCGCGGTTCAACGCACCGTCCGGCAGCAACATTTCATTACCAAATCGCTCGGCGATCGCGGCCAGAGCAGGGGTGCCCGGCTCAACGACCTGACGGGCGATCACGTCGGCATCGACAATGGCTGCGCCGTGGCGCGCAAAGGCGTTCGCAACGGTCGTTTTGCCGCTGCCTATGCCCCCGGTCAACGCAACAATGTAGGCCATGGTGTTAGGTGCATCCGATGTTCATAAAAAAATAATAGACGAATCATAAAGCGATCGCGCAGAAGTGCAAGTCGGCAGGCGGCGCTTGCGCCTCGGCCCCGTTCGGGCGGCGAGAAAAAGCGCAGCGGCACGGCAGAAATGAGCGGGCAATCACACTGCGATTATGCAGGTAAATTTGTCGGATTGTAGCGTAAATAAAGGCGAATTCGCAGTCTTGTTCGGCGATTATTAGCGCGTATTATAACGTCACTGGAACTGGCATTAATCTCGCCGTCATCTTTCCGCGCCACGGGAAAGCCGTCGGGCAGAGGTTCGAATATCCTCCTTGCGATCCGTCGCCATTAACCAGGAAATCATAAGTCATGCGTATTGAAGAAGATTTGAAGTTAGGCTTTAAAGACGTGTTGATCCGCCCTAAGCGTTCCACGCTGAAAAGCCGTTCCGAGGTTGAACTGGAACGTCAGTTTACCTTCAAGCATTCAGGTTGCAGCTGGTCCGGCGTGCCGATTATCGCCGCCAACATGGACACGGTGGGCACCTTCCGCATGGCCGAGGCCCTGGCTTCTTTCGACGTTCTCACCGCCGTACACAAACATTACAGCGTCGAGCAATGGGCTGACTTCGTGCAGCGCATGCCGGAATCGGTGCTGCGCCACGTGATGGTGTCCACCGGCACCTCCGAAGCCGACTTCGCCAAAATGCAGCAGATCCTGGCCCTGTCTCCGGCGCTGAAATTCATCTGTATCGACGTGGCCAACGGCTACTCTGAACACTTCGTCGCCTTCCTGCAGAAAGCGCGCGAAGCCTGCCCGAATCACGTGATCTGCGCCGGTAACGTAGTGACCGGCGAGATGGTGGAAGAGCTGATCCTCTCCGGCGCCGACATCGTTAAGGTCGGCATCGGCCCGGGCTCAGTTTGTACCACCCGCGTGAAAACCGGCGTGGGCTACCCGCAGCTGTCGGCGGTAATCGAATGCGCCGATGCGGCCCATGGGCTGGGTGGCCAAATCGTCAGCGACGGCGGCTGCTCGGTACCGGGCGACGTCGCCAAAGCCTTCGGCGGCGGCGCGGACTTCGTGATGCTGGGCGGCATGCTGGCCGGCCACGACGAGTGCGAAGGCACCGTGGTGGAAGAGAACGGCGAGAAGTTCATGCTGTTCTACGGCATGAGCTCCGAGTCGGCGATGAAGCGCCACGTCGGCGGCGTGGCGGAATATCGCGCGGCCGAAGGCAAAACCGTCAAGCTGCCGCTGCGCGGCGAGGTGGAGTTCACCGTGCGCGATATCCTCGGCGGCCTGCGTTCCGCCTGTACCTACGTCGGCGCCGAGCGTTTGAAAGAGCTGACCAAGCGCACCACCTTTATCCGCGTGGCAGAGCAGGAAAACCGCGTCTTCGGCAGCAAATAAGCCACAGCTTGCATTCGGGCACAGCACACCGCGGTGCCCGCTATCCTCTTCCCCTTATCCCAACACGCTGCCCAGTTGAAAGATAGGCAGGTACATGGCGATCACCAAAGCGCCGACAATCCCGCCCACTACCAGCATCAGCAGCGGCTCCAGCGTTTGCGCCAGCGTATCGGCCAGCTCGTGCGTCTGCCGTTCATACCACTGTGCCAATTTATCCAGCAAGGCGTCCAGCGAACCGGACTCTTCGCCCACCCGCACCAACTGCCGGCACAGCGGCGGAAACAGCGGTTGCAGGCCCATGGCTTGATGAAAGGCTTCGCCTTCGGCGATCTGCCGTCGCACCTGCTCCAGCGCCTGTCGGTACAGCAGATGGTCAGCCGCCAGCGCCGCCGCGCTCAAGCCTTCCACCAGCGTCAGCCCGGCGCGTTGGGTCATGGTCAGGATGCGAAATGTTTGGCTCAGCGCGCCGCCGCTCACCAGCCGGGCGATCAGCGGCAGGCGAAGCAAGAGTGCCTGTTCACGTCTGCGCCACGGCGGGCGCGGATGCAGCCAGCGGCAGTAGCCGAACAGCGATGCGCCGAGCAGCAGCGCCAAATAGGGGCCAACGGCGATCAGCAGCGCGGACAACTTCAATAGCCCTTGGGTAAACCAGGGCAGTGGCGCATCGAACGATTGATAAACCTTGGCGAATTCTGGCAGCACCATCACCAGCATCAGCACGCTGACCAGCAGCGCCACCGTACAGATGAAGAGGGGATACCGCAGCGCCTTGGTCACCTTGCGGCGCAGCAGCAGCTGGGCTTCTTGCTGTTGTGCCAGCTGCAGGCAGCAGCGATCGAGGTTACCGGTCAGTTCGCCGATGGCGATCAGCTGGCGGTAGATCAGGGGAAAAATCCCCGGTTGTTCGGCGAGGGTTTCGGAAAGCGGTTGCCCTTCGCGCACCTGGTCGGCCAGCTGGCGCAGCAGGCAGCGCCAGGCTGCCGAAGGATGCTCTGCTGCCAGCAACTGCAGCGCATCGACCAGCGGCAACCCCGCCTGCAGCAGAGTGGCGAGCTGGCGGGTGAAGTGGATTAAGGGTTCTCCACGCCATTGGCCGGGCGTAACGCGTTTGCCGTGCCCGATTCGGCACGGTTGCATGCCTTGCTCAATCAGTAATCGGCTCACCTGCCGTTTTTCTTCGCTCATCAGTTCGCCGCGGCGTAAGGCGCCCTGAGCGTCGAAAGCCTGCCACAGAAACAGGCGGCGTGCTTTCATGACGTGGTTGCGCCGAGCTGGACGACGTCGATCACGCGATACAGTTCTTCCAGCGAGGTCGTGCCTTCGGCGGCCAGAGTCAGCCCGGCCTGCAGCAGCGAAAGCTGCCCCTGCTCACGGGCGATATTCGCCAGCAGGCTAGGAGCAGCGTTCGCCAGCAGCGCCGCCTGTATTTCCGGCGTAATGGCCAACAGCTCATACACGCCGATGCGCCCATAGTAGCCGCCGAAGCAGTGCTCGCAGCCGTCGGCGCGCCAGGCGGTCAGCGGTTCTGGCCAGATCGCGGTGGGAAAATGCGTCGGCTGGCTTTGCGGATAGCGGCAGTGGCGGCACAGCCTGCGCACCAACCGCTGCGCGACGATCAGCTTCAGGCAGCCGGCGAGCAGGTAGCCGGGGATCCCCATGTGCATCAGCCGCGTCAGGGTTTCGCCAGTGGAGTTGGTATGCAGCGTTGACAGCACCAGGTGGCCAGTTTGCGCGGCCTTGACCGCGATCTCGGCGGTTTCCGTATCGCGGATCTCGCCGATCATGATGACGTCCGGATCCTGGCGCAGCAGGGCGCGCAGCACCCGGGCGAAGCTCAGCTCGGTTTTGGCGTTGATCTGGGTCTGATTAATGCCGAACAGCGGGATCTCGACCGGATCCTCGACGCTGCATAGGTTGCTTTGCGCATCGTTCAACTGGCGCAGACCGCTGTACAGCGTGACCGTCTTGCCGCTGCCGGTCGGGCCGGTCACCAGGATTAACCCTTGCGGGCAGGCCAGCGCCGTCGCGTAGCGCGCCAGATCCGCCCGGCTCATGCCCAGTTTATCCAGCGGCAGCTCCTGCTGCTCACCCTGCTGGACGCGCAGCACCACCTTTTCGCCGTGCAGCGTCGGCAGGGTGGCGATACGCATGGCATAGCGCGCGCTGTCCAGCGTCAGGCTGAGCTGCCCGTCCTGAGGCTGACGGCGCTCGGCGATATCCAACTGGCCGAGGATCTTCAGCCGGGCGATGAGGCGCGCGGTCAGCTGCGGCGGCGGTGAGGCGAGGGTTTGCAGCACGCCGTCGATGCGCAGACGAATGCGAAAATGCTGCCGAAAGGGCTCGAAGTGGATGTCCGAGGCGCGGCGCTGAATGGCCAGGCGCAGCGTCTGGTTGATGAACTGTACCACCGGCGCATCGCCGTCGTCGGGGTAGGCGATATCGGTTGTGTCCTCTTCGGCCGCCAGCGGTGCCGAGAGCGGCTCGTGGTGCTGATTCAGCGCCAGCTCCAACCTGGCCGCCGGCCATTGTTCCAGATGGATGCGTTTGCCGGTGGCGAAACGCAGCGCCGCCAGCAGCCCCTGCGGCGCTTCTTCGCTGAGCGCGACCGTCAGGGTGGTCGGGTCTTCGCTCAGCGCCAGCGCCTGATAGCGCCGACACAGGGTGTGAACCTCTTCGCTGATTTGCGCGTTCATCGCTGCTACTCCGCTGCGTCGTCGAAGCGGAAGACTTCTCGGCACACCTCAACCAGCGTCGCGTTTTCGCTGCTGCACAGCCGGGTCCAGTGGGTCAGCCCATCGGCGTTCGATTTGGGGGTTAACGCCACCGCCAGCCCCTGCAGCGTTTGGGCGCCGGTCAGCGTGATGACGCCTTTAACGACTTTCACCCCGCTGACGTAACGCGACGCGCCGCCGGTGGGAATGCCTTTGCTGCCAGCGTCACAGCCGGCGGGCGCGCCTTCATCCAGCACGCACAGTTCGACCGCCAGTTTATACGGCGCCATGGTTTGCAGCATGTCGGTCATCGCCGCTTTCTGTATGTAGCGCTGGTAGGCGGGAATGCCGATGGCGCTGAGGATGGCGATGATGGCGATCACCACCATCAGTTCGATCAGGCTAAAGCCGCGTTGCGTTTCCATGCGTTGTTTCCTCCATAAGGGTGTGGAAAACAACGGTAGCGGTTTGCGCGGGGGAACGGCGAGCGGGTTTTACGCGTTTCTCGGCGTGCTTCCATCAGTAATGATGCCGTTTGCAGCGGAGGGAAAAACGGTGCGAGGGGCTTCGCAAATCTGCGGTAACGCCCCCGGCGGCGGCCGGGGGCGAGGGGATCATTTGAAGCGCATCGACAGATCGAGCGCGGTCACATGTTTGGTCAGCGCGCCGACCGAAATGTAATCCACGCCGGTCTCGGCGAAGGTGCGCAGCGTCTCGCTGGTGACGTTGCCGGATACCTCCAACTGGGCGCGGCCCTGGGTTTGGGCGACCGCCTGACGCATCATCTCGACGCTGAAGTTGTCCAGCATGATGATGTCGGCGCCGGCGTCCAGCGCCTGCTGCAGTTCATCAAGCGATTCGACTTCCACTTCCACCGGCACGTCGGCGTGCAGCCAGAAGGCTTTTTCCACCGCGTTTTTGATCGAGCCGGAGGCGATGATGTGGTTTTCCTTGATCAGGAAGGCATCGGACAGCCCCAGCCGGTGGTTGCTGCCGCCCCCGCACAGTACGGCATATTTCAACGCGGTGCGCAGGCCGGGCAAGGTCTTGCGGGTATCGAGCAGGCGAGTCTGGGTGCCTTCCAGCAGAGCCACATAGCGGCTGACCTCGGTCGCCACGCCGGAGAGCATCTGCACGAAGTTCAGCGCGGTGCGCTCGCCGGTCAACAGCACCCGCGCAGGGCCGCGCAGCCGGCAAAGCGGTTGGTTCGGTATCAGACGGTCGCCGTCTGCCACCAGCCACTCCACCTGCACCTGGTTGCCCAACTGAATAAAGACTTCGTTCAGCCAGCGGCAGCCACAGAACACGCCGGCTTCGCGGGTAATGACGGTGGCTTCGGCCTGCTTGTCCGCCGGTAACAATTGCGCGGTAATATCGCGCCCGGCGTCAACTTCACCTCCCAGGTCTTCGCGCAGCGCCTGGGCGACGGAATAGGGAATATCACTTTCAATACGTTCAAGAAGCTCGGTACGGCGACGGTCGGCACTGTAGCGGCGTGTCGGCATGGAAAACTCCGAAATGGACGGTTAGATCGTAGGGGAACATGCTACTCTGTTGCAGGAATAAGTACCACCGCAGAGAGGTGTCTGATGCAGTTGGAAAATGGCTGGATTGTCGGGGTGACGCGAGTGGTTTCGCCGCACTGCGATCGTCGCCC
The DNA here is from genome assembly GCF_030053255.1 of Serratia sp. PF-27. NCBI lineage: Bacteria > Pseudomonadati > Pseudomonadota > Gammaproteobacteria > Enterobacterales > Yersiniaceae > Serratia > Serratia sp. PF-27. The sequence goes on along the minus strand of NZ_JASGBT010000002.1, from coordinate 21,518 downwards.
GGATGACGAGCCGCCCTCGCTGCTGGTCATCCATAACATCAGCCTGCCGCCCGGCGAATTCGGTGGCCCCTATATCGACCAGCTGTTCACCGGCACGCTCGATCCCGCGCAGCACCCTTATTTCGCCGAGATCCATCAGCTGCGAGTGTCTGCGCACTGCCTGATCCGCCGCGATGGGGAGATCGTGCAGTATGTGCCCTTCGACCAGCGCGCGTGGCACGCGGGCGTTTCTCTGTATCAGGGGCGCGAACGGTGCAACGATTTCTCCATCGGCATCGAGCTGGAAGGCACCGACCAGTTAGCCTACACCGAGGCGCAATATCGCACGCTGCAGGCGGTCACCGCGCTGCTGGCCGAACATTATCCGCCGCTGGCGGCGCATATCGCCGGGCATTGCGATATCGCCCCCGGCCGCAAAACCGATCCCGGGCCGGCGTTCGATTGGGATCGCTATCTGGCATCTCTGGAACAACGCGGCGCGCCCGCCGACGCTATGCTTGAGACAAGAAAAAGGGAGAGGAATCGCTAATGACGCTGTTTACGCTGTTGCTGGTTTTGGCCTGGGAACGCCTGTTCAAGCTGGGAGAACACTGGCAGCTGGATCATCGCCTCGAAGTGGTATTTCAACGGCTGCATCGGGTTTCGCTGGCGCAGACGCTGGTGATGACCGCCGCCTGGATGGTTGTCGTCTGGGGCGTTCTGTGGTTGTCGCACGGGTTGTTCTTCGGCGTGGTGACGCTGCTGCTGTGGATCGTCATCGACCTGCTGTGCGTCGGCGCCGGCATCAAGCGCAAACACTACCGCGCCTACCTGAAAGCGGCGCGGCAGGGCGATACCCACGCCAGCGATCAGATGGCGGAAGAGCTGGCGTTGATCCACGGCTTGCCGGTGGACTGCAGCGAAGAGCTGCGCCTGCGTGAGCTGCAAAACGCGCTGCTGTGGATCAACTTCCGCTATTACCTGGCGCCGCTGTTCTGGTTCGTGGCCTTTGGGCCGTACGGGCCGATCGCGCTGGCGGGATATGCCTTCCTGCGCGCCTATCAAACCTGGCTGGCGCGCCACAATACGCCGCTGGAGCGTTCGCAGTCGGGCATCGATCATCTGCTGAACTGGCTGGACTGGATCCCGGTGCGTTTGGCCGGGGTGGCCTATGCGCTATTTGGCCACGGCGAGCGCGCGCTGCCGGCCTGGTTCGCCTCGCTGGGGGATCGGCATTCGTCGTCGTATCAGGTGTTGACGCGGCTGGCGCAGTTCTCGCTGGCGCGCGATCCGCATATGGATCCGGTGCAAACGCCGCGCGCGGCGGTGACGTTGGCGCGCAAGGTGACGATGATCATCGTGGTGGTGGTGGCGCTGTTGACCATTTACGGCACGCTGCTTTAAGCCGCAGCGAAAAACAAAACGGGCGCCGAGGCGCCCATTTTTTTGGCCATTCGGCCGGGATTACAGCTTGGCGAAGCAGCGACGCGCGGCGTCGATGGTGCGCTGGATGTCTTCCTTGCTGTGCGCCACGGACATGAAGCCCGCTTCGAAGGCGGACGGTGCCAGATACACCCCTTCTTCCAACATCAGGTGGAAGAAGCGCTTGAAGCGTTCCACGTCGCACTGCATCACGTCCTGGTAGCAGGTGACTGTCGAGGCGTCGGTGAAGAACAGGCCGAACATGCCGCCGACGTTGTTGACCACCAACGGGATATTCTCTTCCTGCGCCGCATGCAGCAGGCCTGCGGCCAGCATCTCGGTCAGTTCGGTCAGCGTCTGGTGCACGCCAACCTGCGACACTTCGGTCAGGCAAGCGTAGCCCGCCGCCATGGCGATCGGGTTGCCGGACAGGGTGCCCGCCTGGTAGACCGGACCGGTCGGCGCCAGCGCCTCCATCACATCGCGACGGCCGCCGAAGGCGCCCACCGGCATCCCCCCGCCGATGATTTTGCCGAGGCAGGTCAGATCCGGCTCAACGCCGTAATAGGACTGCGCGCCGGCCAGCGCCACGCGGAAGCCGGTCATCACTTCGTCGATGATCAAGAGCGCGCCGTACTTGTCGCACAGGGCGCGCAGGCCCGGCAGGAATTCCGGCAGCGGCGGTACGCAGTTCATGTTGCCGGCAACCGGCTCGACGATGATACAGGCGATCTCGGACGGGTACTGTTCGAAGGCGGCACGCACCGAATCCAGGTCGTTGTAGGTGCAGGTCAGGGTGTGCTTGGCGAAGTCGGCCGGCACGCCCGGTGAGTTCGGCTGGCCGAGGGTCAGCGCGCCGGAACCGGCTTTCACCAGCAGGCAGTCGGCGTGGCCGTGGTAGCAGCCTTCGAACTTGATGATTTTATCGCGGTTGGTGTAGCCGCGCGCCAGGCGGATGGCGCTCATGGTAGCTTCGGTGCCCGAGTTCACCATGCGCACCATATCCATGGTAGGCACCAGCTCGGTGACCAATTGCGCCATTTTGACTTCCATCTCGGTTGGCGCGCCGAAGCTCAGGCCGCGCTGCGCCGCTTCGATCACCGCGTCGCGGATCGCCGGGTGGTTATGCCCCAGCACCATCGGCCCCCAGGAACCGACATAGTCGATATAGGCCTTACCGTCGGCATCGAACAGGTAAGCCCCGTCTGCCCGCTCGATAAACAGCGGCACACCGCCTACGCCGGTGAATGCACGCACCGGAGAGTTCACCCCACCGGGGATCAACTGTTGCGCCTGGGCGTACAGACTTTCGGACTTGCTGTGTAGGCTCATAAATCGGCTCCTGGATTCTCTTTTGAATGATTTGACCGCGCTATTCTAGAGGAGAGCGCCGCGTTATGAAACGATCACAGTCAGATACCATTAACGGCAGCGCCCGCCACCGGGTTGGGGTAGAATAACCGCCTTGCCTATTTGTATTACAAATTACCTGACGAATTACTCGCGATGACGGAAACACATTCACAGCCAGTCGGGACGTTGAGCCCGCGTCTTAGCCGCAGCGATGCGGTGCGTCAGTTTATTCGCCGTGATAAAACCCCGGTGGCGATCCTGGTGATGGCCGCGCTGGTGGGGACGCTGGCCGGTTTGCTCGGCGTGGCTTTCGATAAGGCGGTGGAGTGGGTGCAGCAGCAGCGGCTGGCTTCGCTGGCACAGGTCGCCGACTCTTGGCTCCTGGTGTGGCCGCTGGCATTTATCCTGTCCGCCGCGCTGGCGGCGCTGGGCTATTACCTGGTGCGGCGCTTTGCGCCTGAGGCGGGCGGCTCGGGCATTCCGGAGATCGAAGGCGCGCTGGAGGAGCTGCGGCCGGTGCGCTGGTGGCGCGTGATCCCGGTGAAATTCATCGGCGGCATGGGCACGCTGGGAGCGGGCATGGTGCTGGGGCGCGAAGGGCCCACGGTGCAAATGGGCGGCAACGTCGGGCGTATGGTATTGGACGTGCTGCGCATTCGCGGCGCCGAGGCGCGTCATTCGCTGCTGGCGACCGGGGCCGCCGCCGGGCTGTCCGCCGCGTTCAACGCGCCGCTGGCCGGCATTCTGTTTATCATCGAAGAGATGCGGCCGCAGTTTCGCTACAACCTGATCTCGATTAAAGCGGTGTTTATCGGCGTTATCATGTCGAGCGTGGTGTACCAGCTGTTTAACGGCCAGGGCTCGGTGATCGCGGTCGACAAACTTTCTTCGGCGCCCATCAACACCCTGTGGCTCTATCTGGTGCTGGGGGCGATATTCGGCGCGGTGGGCGTGGGGTTCAACGCGCTGATCTTCCGCACCCAAGACATGTTCGCGCGCCTGCACGGCGGCAGAATGCGCAATATCTTGTTGATGGGTGGGTTGCTCGGCGGCGTGTGTGGCATTCTGGGGTTGATTCAGCCAGAGGCGGCGGGCGGCGGCTTTGGGCTGATCCCGATCGCCGCGGCGGGCAATTACAGCGTCGGCATGTTGATGTTTATCTTCATTACCCGCATCTTCACCACGCTGCTGTGCTTCGGTTCCGGCGCGCCGGGTGGCATCTTTGCGCCGATGCTGGCGCTGGGCACGCTGTTCGGCACCGCCTTCGGGCTGGCGGGGGCGCATCTGTTCCCGCAATACGGCATCGAAGCGGGCACCTTCGCCATCGCCGGTATGGGGGCGCTGTTCGCCGCCACGGTGCGGGCCCCGTTGACCGGTATCGTGCTGGTGCTGGAAATGACCGACAACTACCAGCTGATTTTACCGATGATCATCACCTGCCTCGGCGCCACGGTAGTGGCGCAGCTGCTCGGCGGCAAGCCGCTGTATTCATCGATCTTGGCTCGCACCCTGCAAAGGCAGGAGGCGCAGCTGGCACGGGAAGCGGCGGAGAAAACAGGTAAAGAAAATACAACAAATGCGGTGAATACTTGAACGCAACACTCAGGTATCGGATAATCGTTAATATTAATCAGGCAGCCATAGTCGCGATCTGATGCTGAACAATGTTGGGAGTAAAGAGTATGAGTGATCAAACGGCACTGCCCCTGCAATTTACCGAGGCAGCAGCAAACAAGGTTAAGTTCCTGATTGCTGACGAAGAAAACCCGAACCTGAAGTTGCGGGTTTACATTACCGGCGGCGGCTGCAGCGGATTCCAGTACGGCTTCACTTTTGACGACAAGGTCAACGATGGCGACATGACCATCGAGAAGCAGGGCGTGGCGCTGGTGGTCGATCCGATGAGCCTGCAGTATCTGGTCGGCGGTTCGGTGGACTACACCGAAGGGCTGGAAGGGTCGCGCTTCGTGGTGACCAACCCGAATGCCAAAACCACCTGCGGTTGCGGTTCGTCGTTCAGCATCTGAGTTTGCCCGTCAGAACATCAACCCGCTCGCCTTAGGCCGGCGGGTTTTTTTATGCCTACCATTACCATTCCACGAGGATCACTTCCGCACCGTTCTGCTGCGTCGGTGGGTTGCGGATGATCTTCGGCTGCGCCGTCGCGTGGCTGCATTCGGCCTGGGGGACGGCGGCTTCGAGGCGCACGGCGCATTGCGGTTCAATGGTCAGGGTAACGCCGATCTGGCCGCTGACGGCATCGGCATACGCGGCGCCACTCAGCAGGGCGCCACAGCAGGCAAGCAGAATTTTTTTCATCATTGCGGGAATAGTCATCCGTAAGCCATCTTGTGATGACTTATCGGCAAAAAGTTAAAAAGTTTTAACAGTGTGGGGAAGGGATTAACCTGCGGTTAACAGAATTTTACATCGACACTACGCTATTTTTTGGACGAAAGTAATACCACTGGACCCGTTTTTAGTCTAATAAATCACCCGGTGCGGCGTTGCCACGCGTCGCCCCGCAGGGCGACGGCTCAGCGTTCGAGAATAAAGGCGGGCAGCTTGAGGTGCCAGCGGATGGCCGCCAGCCGAATGGCCAGCGTGATGATCATGCCCAGCATCATGGCCTGTTGCAGCGGCATGTGGAAGGTGTAAAACGCCGTAGCGTGCACGATGCCGCCGATGATGCAGGCGGTGGCGTAAATTTCGGTGCGCAGGATCATCGGGATCTCGCGCGCCAGCACGTCGCGGATAATGCCGCCGCCGACGCCGGTGATCACTCCCATGCAGATCGCCACCAGCGGGCCGGTGCCGGCCGCGAAAGCCTTGTTGACGCCGATGCCGACGAACACCGCCAGCCCGACGGCGTCGAGCACCGGCAGCACCCATTTCGGCAGGCGGCGCGGCTGGCGCACCAGCAGCAGCGTCAAGACGCAGGTGATCATCGCCACCACCAGATCGGTGGGATCCTTGACCCAGAACACCGGGCCGTTGGCCAGCGCCATATCGCGGATGGTGCCGCCGCCGACCGCGGTGACCACGCCCAATACCAGTACGCCGAACGGATCCATGCGCAGCTTGCCGGCTAATAGTACGCCGGAGACGGCGAACACCGCCGTGCCGAGAATATCCAACCAGAACACCAGCATCAGCGGATCTCCGCCAGCTGGCGGCACAGTTGCTGCGCCGCCAACAGCAGCCGCGGCCCGCCGCGATTGAACCAGTCTTCGTTCAGCGCGATCACCGGCACCTGCAGCTGCGGCGCCCAGAAGGCTTTCACATTGGCGGCCTCTTTCGCGCCGCCGGTGATGACGATGGCCTGGGGTTGACGCGCCAGCACCTGCTCGCGGCTGATCTGCGGCCAAGGGGTGCGGCTATCGGCGAAGACGTTCTGCCCGCCGCACAGCGCCAGCACCTGGCTTTGCAATGTGGCGCCGGCGCTGGTGAACAGCGGCTGGGTGCCGAACTGCAGCAGCACGCGCCGTGGTGAGTTAGCGGCGTATTGTTGCTTGAGAGCGGCGAACTGGCGGCGAAGGTCGTCTGCCGCCTGATGCGCCTGCTCCGGGTGCGGGCTGTATTGCGCCAGCTTATCCAGCAAGCCGGCGATCCCTTCGAGGGTGTCGGCGTCCGCATAGAAAATCGGGATGCCGAACGCGGCGAGCTGATCCAGCACGCGCTGCGGATTGCCGCCGCGCCAGGCGAGGATCAGATCCGGCTTGAGCGCCAGCACCCGCTCCAGGTTAATGCCCTGCCAGGAGGCCACCTGCTCCAGCTTGGCGGCCTGCGGCGGATAATCGGAATAGGCGCTCGCCGCCACCAGCACATCGCCCATGCCGGCGGCATAGGCGAGCTCGGTGGCGTTGGGCGCCAGGCTAATCACCCGCTGGGCGGCGCCGACCGGCAGGGCCAGCCAGAGCGCCAACAGACAGAGCATCGAGGTGAAGCGCAGCCTCACATCAACCGCGCTTGGCCAGGGTTTGCAGCATGGCATTGACCATCAGCGTAGACTGCTTGGCCGCTACCACCAGGAACTCGTCGAAGCTCATGTGCGACTCGCTGTCGGCGACGTCGGAAATGGCGCGCACCACCACGAACGGCGTGCCGAACAGATGGCAGACGTGGGCGATCGCCGCGGCTTCCATTTCCACGGCGGCGACGCGCGGGAAAGTGGCGCGGATGCGCGCCAGCGGCTCGGCGCCGTTGATGAAGGCGTCACCGCTGCAGATCAGGCCGCGCACCGCGTGCAGATCCAGCTGTTTGATGCAGCTTTCCGCCAGCGCGATCAGCGCGTCGTCGGCGACGAACGCCGCCGGGCAGCCGGCCATCTGGCCTGGCTCGTAGCCGAAGGCGGTGACGTCGGCGTCGTGGTAGCGCACTTCTTCCGACACCACGATATCGCCCACGCGCAGGGTGCTGGCCAGGCCGCCGGCGGAACCGGTGTTGATCACCAGATCCGGGCTGCAGTGTTCCAGTAGCAGGGTGGTGCCCATGGCCGCAGAGACTTTGCCGATGCCGGATTTCAGCAGGGCCACGTCAACGCCGCCGATCTGGCCGGTGTAGATTTCGCAGCCCGCGCGCTGGATGGTTTGACGGTTTTCGATTTGATCGCGCAGCAGGGTGACTTCCTGCTCCATTGCGCCGATGATGCCTACTTTCATAAATAACACTCGCTGATTGGCCGTGAGAATTGCGGCATAGTCTATCATGGCTGTGTATCAGAGATAATGCGTTGCATCCGCTGCCGGGAATTGTTATCACGGGGGCAGGGCGCAACGGCGGAGAAACAGATGTCCGGGATCGACTTCAAGCAAAAAATCAGCTTCCAACGGCCTTTCAGCAAACCGATCGAGGCCGAGGAAGAGTACGACATCGTGCGGCAGTTCGAGAGCGATCGCGGGCGCATCGTCAACTCGGCCGCCATTCGCCGTCTGCAGCAAAAAACCCAGGTGTTTCCGCTGGAACGCAACGCGGCGGTGCGCAGCCGCCTGACGCACTCGATGGAGGTGCAGCAGGTTGGGCGCCACATCGCCAAAGAGATCCTCAATCGCTTCAAACAGGCGGGGAGAATTGATGAGCTCGGCTTGACCCGGCTGCTCGATCCGTTTGAAAGCATCGTGGAAATGGCCTGCCTGATGCACGACATCGGTAATCCGCCGTTCGGACACTTCGGCGAGTCGGCGATCAACGACTGGTTCGCCCAGCGGCTCGATCCCGCCAGCTGCGGCAGCGAGCCGGGCAGCCACGATCGCTGCCAGGTGGCGACGCTGCGCCTGCATGAAGGGGAGGGCGATCTGAACCGGCTGCGCAGCCGGATCCGTCAGGATCTCAGCCACTTCGAGGGCAACGCCCAGGCGATCCGTATGGTGTACAGCCTGCTCAAGCTCAACCTGACCTACGCGCAGGTCGGCTGCATTTTGAAATACACCCGCCCGGCCTACTGGGCGAGCGACATCCCTGCCAGCCACAGTTACCTGATGAAAAAGCCCGGCTACTATCTGGCGGAAGAGGCCTTCGTCGATCGGTTGCGGCGCGAGCTGCACATGGGCGAGTTCGATCGTTTCCCGCTGACCTATATTATGGAGGCCGCCGACGATATCTCGTACTGTGTGGCCGATCTGGAAGACGCGGTGGAGAAGAGCATTTTCACCGTCGAGCAGCTGTATCAGCACCTGATTCAGGAGTGGGGCGAGGTGGTGCCGGGCGATCTGTTCGACAAGACCGTCGCCAGCGCGTTTCGCAAGATCGATCGCGGCGGCGCGCGGCGCAGCGCGGAAGATCAGTTCTTCATGTATCTGCGGGTGTTTACCGTGGCGCGGCTGGTGCCGCATGCGGCGCAGCGCTTTATCGACAATCTGGACGCGGTCTATCAGGGCAGTTTCAATCAGGCGCTGCTGGAGGATTCCAGCCCGGCCTATCGGCTACTGAAGATATTTAAAAATGTGGCGTTCAAGCACGTGTTCAACCACCCTGAGGTCGAGCAGCTCGAGCTGCAAGGCTATCGGGTGATCAGCGGCCTGCTGGACATTTACAGCCCGCTGTTGGCGATGTCGCTGGCGGACTTCAGCCAGCTGGTGCGCGAGGACAGCCATCGCGCTTATCCGATTGAAACACGCCTGTTCCACAAGCTGTCCACCAAGCATCGGCTGGCGTATGCGGAGGCGGTAGAAGGGCTGCAGCATTTATCGCCGGAGCAGCAAGCCATTCGGGAATATTATTTCCGCGCGCGTTTATTGCAGGACTATATCAGCGGAATGACCGACCTGTACGCCTATGATGAATATCGTCGATTGATGGCGGCGGAATAATTGAGCTGAAGAATAATTTCCAGCAATTCCAACCGGTTGGCTGTCTCGAGTTTTGTAAAGACGGACAATATTTGTTTACTATTGCCAATCATCTGTGCCGGAACTTCGGGCTATTAATTAACTCTGAATAAGCACGCAAGACGGCCATTCTTTTTGAACGACTTTATAAGAGACACACAGATGAAAAAAACCGCATTAGTTCTGAGCGCACTGGCATTCAGTATCGGTATGGCGATGGGCCCGGCGACGGTCAGCGCCGCTGAAACCGCCTCTTCCAGCACCCAACAGCTGCCGAGCCTGGCACCGATGCTGGAGAAGGTGATGCCTTCCGTCGTGAGCATTAACGTTGAGGGCAGCACCACGGTCAATACGCCGCGCATGCCGCAGCAGTTCCAACAGTTCTTCGGTGAGGATTCGCCGTTCTGCCAGGACGGTTCGCCGTTCCAGGGCTCGCCGATGTGTCAGGGCGGTGAACAGCCAGGGCCGGATGGCCAGCCGCAGGGCACGCAGCAGAAATTCCAGGCGCTGGGCGCCGGGGTGGTTATCGATGCCGCCAAGGGCTATGTGGTGACCAATAACCACGTGGTGGACAACGCCAACAAGATCCAGGTGCAGTTGAGCGACGGCCGCCGCTTCGACGCCAAAGTGATCGGCAAGGATCCGCGTTCCGATATCGCGTTGATCCAGCTGAAAGACTTCAAGAACCTGACGGCGATCAAGATGGCGGACTCCGATCAGCTGCGCGTCGGCGATTACACCGTGGCGATCGGCAACCCGTACGGGTTGGGTGAAACCGCCACCTCGGGCATCGTGTCCGCCCTGGGGCGCAGCGGCCTGAACATCGAAAACTACGAAAACTTTATCCAGACCGATGCGGCGATCAACCGCGGTAACTCCGGCGGCGCGCTGGTTAACCTGAACGGCGAGCTGATCGGCATCAACACCGCGATCCTGGCGCCGGACGGCGGCAATATCGGTATCGGCTTCGCTATTCCGAGCAACATGGTGAAAAACCTGACGGCGCAAATGGTCGAGTATGGCCAGGTGAAACGCGGCGAACTGGGCATCATGGGCACCGAGCTGAACTCTGAGCTGGCCAAGGCGATGAAGGTCGATGCGCAGCGCGGGGCCTTCGTCAGCCAGGTAATGCCGAAATCTTCCGCCGCGAAGGCGGGCATCAAGGCCGGCGACGTGATCGTCACCATGAACGGCAAGGCCATCTCCAGCTTCGCCTCGTTCCGGGCGGAGATCGGCACGCTGCCGGTCGGCAGCAAGATGTCGCTGGGCATTATTCGCGACGGCAAGCCGGTAACGATTGACGTCACGCTGGAGCAAAGCGCGCAGACCCAGGTGGCCTCGGGCAATATCTACACCGGCATTGAAGGCGCCGAGCTGAGCAATACCCAGGTCGGCAACGTGAAAGGCGTCAAGGTCGACAGCGTGAAAGCCGGCAGCGCCGCCGCGCGCATCGGCCTGAAAAAGGGCGACGTGATCCTGGGCGTGAACCAACAGCCGATCCAGAACCTGGGCGAGCTGCGTAAAATCCTCGACAGCAAACCGTCGGTGCTGGCGTTGAATATTCAGCGTGGCGATAGCCAACTGTACCTGCTGGCGCAGTGATAAACGTCAGGCGCTAAAAGCAACAAAGGCACGCTACGGCGTGCCTTTTTGCATTATGGCCTGAGGATTCAGGCCGGTTGCGCCAGATGCGCGCGCGCCGCGTGGATCACCAGTTCAATCTCATCCAACAGCTCCAGCCACTCCGGCTCCAGTTCGTCGTTGGTGATGCCCTGGCGCAGCTGCCGCTCGAGGTAGAAACACAGCTGCTTGAGGCGCGGCACGCCGCTGTAGCTGCAGCTGCCGTGCAGCTTATGGACCAGGTCGAGGATCTCGTCGTCGTGTTGCCCCTCGAGCAGCGCCTGCACCCGTTCGCGCACCTGCGGCAGGAAATCGAGCAGCATTTGCAGCAGATCGCGCGCCAGATCCGGTTTATTGGCCGCCTGGCGCAGCGCCAGCGGCCAGTCGAGCGACAGCGGGGCATCGTCGGCGACGGCGCTTTCCACGTCGCCGCTGTGGTAGCGCGACAGCACGCGGGTCAGCATTTTCTCGTCGATCGGCTTGGCCAGGTAGTCGTCCATCCCGGCCTGCAGCAGATGCTCGCGTTCGCCGCTGGCGGCATGGGCAGTGACGGCGACGATCGGCGTAGAGTTGTGGTGCGGCAGTTGGCGGATCAGTTCGCTGGCGTGAATGCCGTCCATCTTCGGCATTTGAATGTCCATCAGGATCAGATCCAGCACGTTGTTGCGCGCCAGCGCCAGCGCTTCCTCACCGCTCTCGCACAGCAGCGTTTTTTCCACCTGTTCGCCCAGCAGCGTGCCGATCAGCTTCAGGTTGGCCGGGTTGTCGTCGACCGCCATCACCGTCAGCGGCAGACGTTTGCGCTCAGGCGGGGCGGCGAGCCGATCGGGCGTTTCCATTCTCAGCAGCGGGAACAGACGCGTGCTGGTGATAGGCTTGATCAGGCAGCCAAGCGCACCTTGTTGCTTGAGCAGTTCGGCGTCGATCTGCGCCTGGCACGGCAGCGCCAGAATCACCCGATCGGCCAGCTTCAGCGAGGCCAACAATTTGTCCTGATGCTGCGCCATGTTGTCGCGGAACGGGATCGGCACGCCGGCCAGCAGGAAATCGTAATGGCCTGACGGCAGCTGGCCCAGCGTCGGCGAGTGGGTGATCACCAGCTGCGTGACGCTGAGCATGTTGAGCGTTGCCTGCGCCGCCGTCGGGTTGGACTCGATATAGGCCAGCGTTTTGCCGTTAAGATCCGGCAGGCTTGGCGCCAGCGACAGCATGCCCTCGTTCAGATCCAGCGTGATGTGGAACCAGAAGGTCGAGCCGCGATTCAGCTGGCTGTGGAAGCAGATGTCGCCGCCCATCTCCTTCACCAGCTTTTGCGTGATCACCAACCCTAGCCCGGTGCCGCCGTGGCGGCGGGAGATGCTGGCGTCTGCCTGACGGAATGCCTGGAACAGCTGCGACTGCTGGCGTTCGGAGATGCCGATGCCGGTGTCGTGGATCTGCACTTCCACTTCCACCCGGCGATCCAGCTGTTTGCGCAGCTCGACGCGGATATCGATATTGCCAGTTTCGGTGAACTTGATGGCGTTCCCCAGCAAGTTGGTGATGATTTGCTGCAGGCGCAGCGAGTCGCCGATCACCTGCTCCGGCACGTCGTTGTGCACATCCAGCGTCAGCTCCAGCCCTTTGTCGTGGGCGCTGGGGGCCAGCAGCACCACCACTTCGTCCAGCGTTTCGCGCAGGGCGAACGGAATATGCTCCAGCACCAGCTTGCCGGCCTCCAGCTTGGAGAAGTCCAGCACGTCATTGATGATGGTCAGCAGGTTGTTGGCCGAGCGTTCGATGGTCTGCAAATAATCGGTTTGGGTTGCGCTCAGATCGGTTTTCAGCATCTGGCGGGTAAAACCGATCACGCCGTTGAGCGGGGTACGCAGCTCGTGCGACATGTTGGCCAGGAATTCGGACTTGATGCGCGCCGCCTCCTGCGCGCGTTTTTTCGCCAAATCCAGCTCGACGTTCTGGATCTCCATCTGCTCCAGCGTTTCACGCAGGTCGGACGTGGCCTGATCGATGTTCTGCTGCATCTCTTCGTGATAGGCGGTGAGCGACATCGCCATCGAGTTGATGCCGTTCTTCAGCATGTGCAGCTCGCCGAGCATGTAGCCCTCCACGCGGCTGTCGAGCTGGCCGCGGCGAATGCGATCGACGGTGTTCACCATGTTGCGGATCGGGCCGGTCACGTCGCGCATCAGGCGGTAAGCGAACAGGATGGCGATGCACATGCACAGCAGCAGCAGCAGGGTGGAGACGAACACCTCTTTATACTGCTGCAGCCGCACCGACTGCAGATCCAGCTCGATCGCCACATAGCCCAGGTTGTTGTCGGGGTGGCTGCCGCCGTCGGCGGTTTCATCCGGATACTGATTTTCCGACAGGATCGGCGTGCGCAGGATCAGCGAATCGCCGCGCCGGGTGAGCATCAGTTCGGTGGGCAACGGCACGCCTTTCGGCAGCTGCAGCTGGGCGAAGTTGTGGTGATAATTGGAGGTGACGAACAAATTGTTCTGCGCATCGAACACGGTGATCGAACGCACGATGTCCGAATGGCGGCGGTGCAACAGGCTGACCAACTGCCTGACCGATTCGCGGCTGCGGAACGTCATGCCGTACTCGCTGGCCACCGCCAGCGGCTCGATGATGCTGGCGCCGGCGTCGACCAATTGCTCCTGCAGCTCGTTATAGCGGTGCACCACGAAGAAGGTGCTGAGCAGCAAACCAATCAGCAAGGTCGGGGCCAGAATCAGGATCATCATGCGCGCACGCAGGCTGTATTTGGTCATGGGATTCCAATGTGGGAGAATTGACAGCTGACACTAGCTTAATGAACCAGCACACAATCGACAAATATGGCGCAATTCTACTCTCCCAAACGCCGCGTGACGACCCGGCAGAGCTCACAAATCTTCACCGTGACGGTGAGCGATCTCGATCCTTTCGGCCAGGGCGTGGCGCGCCACGACGGCAAAGCGGTGTTCGTGCCGGGCGTATTGCCGGGCGAGCAGGCGGAAATCCAGCTGACCGAAGACAAGCGCCAGTTCGCCAAAGGCAAGCTCAAGCGCCTGCTGAGCCGCAGCCCGCAGCGGGTGGCACCGCGCTGTCCGCATTTCGGCGTGTGCGGCGGCTGCCAGCAGCAGCATGCGGATGAGGCACTGCAGCAGCAGAGCAAGGCGGCGGCGCTGGTGCGCATGATCGCCCGCGAAACCGGGGTGACCCCGCAGCAGGAAGCGGTGATCGCCGGCCCGGAATACGGTTATCGCCGCCGCGCCCGCCTGAGCCTGGCGTGGCAGCCGAAGTTGCAGCGCCTGATGATGGGGTTTCGACAGGCGGCCTCCAGCGAGCTGGTAGCGGTGGAGCACTGCCCGGTGCTGCGCCCGGAGCTGGAACAGCTGCTGGCGCCGGTGCGCGCCTGCCTGAGCGGGCTGCAGGCGGTGCGGCGGCTGGGGCATGTGGAGCTGGTGCTGGCGGATAACGGCCCGCTGCTGGTGCTGCGCCATCTCGATGCCCTGAAAGAGGCGGATCGCCAGGCGCTGTTGGCGTTTGGCGAGCGGGAAAACGTCGCTGTTTATCTGGCGCCGGACAGCGACCGCGTGGAAAAACTGTGCGGTGAAACGCCGTATTATCAGGTTGACGGGCTACGCTTAGACTTCAGTCCGCGCGACTTTATTCAGGTCAATGACGCCGTAAACCAACAAATGGTGGCGCAGGCCCTTGAATGGCTCGACATTCAACCCAATGATCGGGTGCTGGACCTGTTCTGCGGCATGGGGAATTTCACCCTGCCGCTGGCGCGCCGCGCCGCTGCGGTGGTGGGCATCGAAGGTGTTGCCACGCTGGTAGCGAATGGGCAATATAATGCACATAAGAATAAGCTGAATAATGCGTCGTTCTTCCATGAGAATCTGGAGGACGACGTTGAGCGGCAACCTTGGGCAGCACAAGGGTTTGATAAGGTGATGCTGGATCCCGCCCGCGCCGGTGCGGCCGGGGTGATGTCACACATTGTAAAACTGGCGCCGGCGCGGGTGGTGTATGTTTCCTGTAACCCCACCACGCTGGCTCGCGACAGCAAAGTGCTGTTGAACGCCGGTTATCGTCTTGCGCGCGTGCGGATGTTGGATATGTTTCCGCACACGGGGCATCTTGAATCAATGGCGCTGTTTATCAACGAGCGCGCGCCAGAGGTCGCTGCAAAGTAGGGAGAAGTTATGGTTGCGGTAAGAAGTGCACATCTGAATACGGCGGGTGAGTTCGCTCTCGATGAGTGGATCGCCGGCTTGGGGCTACCCAACCCGCAGTCATGTGAGCGATTGGCCGCAACCTGGCGTTATTGTGAGCAGCAGACCCAAAACCATCCCGACGCCTCGCTGCTGCTGTGGCGCGGCCTGGAGATGGTGGAAATCCTCTCGACGCTGAGCATGGACAACGACAGTATGCGCGCCGCGCTGCTGTTCCCGCTGGTGGACGCCGGCATCGTGCAGGAAGAGACCCTGACCGAAGCGTTCGGCAATGGCATCGTCGCGCTGGTGCACGGCGTGCGCGACATGGACGCCATTCGTCAACTGAAAGCCACCCAAAACGACTCGATGGCCTCCGAACAGGTCGACAACGTGCGCCGCATGCTGTTGGCGATGGTGGAGGATTTCCGCTGCGTGGTCATCAAGCTGGCGGAACGTATCGCCCACCTGCGCGAGGTGAAAGACGCGCCGGAAGACGAACGCGTGCTGGCGGCGAAAGAGTGTTCCAACATCTACGCCCCGTTGGCTAACCGGCTCGGCATCGGCCAACTGAAGTGGGAGCTGGAAGATTTCTGCTTCCGCTACCTGCACCCGGAAGAATACAAGCGCATCGCCAAGCTGTTGCATGAGCGCCGCATCGATCGCGAACAGTTCATCGACGACTTCGTCGCCGGGCTGCGCGCCGAGATGGCCAAAGAAGGCATTCGGGTGGAGATTTACGGCCGGCCGAAACACATCTACAGCATCTGGCGCAAGATGCAGAAAAAGCACCTGGCGTTTGACGAACTGTTCGACGTGCGCGCGGTGCGCATCGTGGCGGAGCGTCTACAGGATTGCTACGCGGCGTTGGGCATCGTGCATACCCACTTCCGCCACCTGCCGGACGAGTTCGACGACTACGTCGCCAACCCGAAACCCAACGGCTACCAGTCGATCCACACCGTGGTGCTGGGGCCGCGCGGCAAAACCGTCGAGATTCAGATCCGCACCCGGCAAATGCATGAAGACGCCGAGCTGGGCGTGGCCGCACACTGGAAGTACAAAGAGGGCGCGGGCGTGACCGTGCGCTCCGGCTACGAAGAGCGCATCGCCTGGCTGCGTAAGCTCATCGCCTGGCAGGAAGAGATGGCGGACTCCGGCGAAATGCTCGACGAAGTGCGCAGCCAGGTGTTCGACGATCGGGTCTATGTCTTTACCCCGAAAGGCGACGTGGTGGATCTGCCGGCCGGCTCCACGCCGCTCGATTTCGCTTACCACATTCACAGCGACGTCGGTCACCGCTGCATCGGCGCCAAGATCGGCGGCCGCATCGTGCCGTTTACCTATCAGCTGAAGATGGGCGATCAGATTGAGATCATCACCCAGAAACAGCCAAACCCGAGCCGCGACTGGCTGAACCCGAACCTGGGCTACGTGACCACCAGCCGCGGGCGCTCGAAGATCCACAACTGGTTCCGCAAGCAGGATCGCGACAAGAACATTCTCGCCGGCCGCCAGATGCTGGACAACGAACTGGAGCATCTCGGCATCAGCCTGAAAGAGGCTGAGAAGCTGTTGATCCCGCGCTACAACATGAACTCGCTGGACGAGGTGTTGGCGGCGATCGGCGGCGGGGACATTCGCCTGAACCAGATGGTGAATTACCTGCAGGGCAAGTTCAACAAGCCGAGCGCCGAAGAGCAGGATCGCGAGGCGCTGCGCCAGCTGGTGCAGCAGAAAGCGCCGCCGCCGACCCGCAACAAGGATAACGGCCGCGTGGTGGTGGAGGGCGTGGGCAACCTGATGCACCACATCGCCCGCTGCTGCCAGCCGATCCCGGGCGACGACATCGTCGGTTTTATTACCCAGGGGCGCGGTATTTCGATCCACCGTGCGGACTGCGATCAGCTGGTCGATCTGCAATCGCATGCGCCGGAGCGCATCGTCGATGCGGTGTGGGGCGAAAGCTACTCCAGCGGTTATTCGCTGGTGGTGCGCGTGATGGCCAACGATCGCAGCGGGCTGCTGCGCGATATCACCACCATTCTGGCCAACGAAAAGGTCAACGTGCTGGGCGTCGCCAGCCGCAGCGATACCAAGAAGCAGTTGGCCACTATCGACATGGATATCGAAATCTACAACCAGCAGGTGTTGAGCCGGGTGCTGGCGAAGCTGAACCAACTGCCGGACGTGATAGACGCCAAGCGTTTGCACGGCAACTAAGCCCATATCGCCTTTCGGGCCGTATCGATAGCGGATGCGGCCCGAAATCCATGAATTCTGCGGGCGCTCCCCTGCGCCCCCATTCTTTCTCAGAGATTTTTTATGACCCAATCCACTCCGCTGCAGCGTCTGCTGAACATCATGAAAACGCTGCGCGACCCGCAGCTCGGCTGCTCGTGGGACCGCAAGCAAACCTTCGCCACCATTGCGCCTTATACGTTGGAAGAGACCTACGAAGTGCTGGACGCCATCGAACGGCAGGACTACGCCGATCTGCGCGACGAACTGGGCGACTTGCTGTTCCAGGTGGTGTTCTACGCCCAGATGGGGCAGGAACAGGGGCTGTTCGATTTTGATGAGGTGTGCACCGCCATCAGCGACAAGCTGGAGCGCCGTCATCCGCACATCTTCGGCGACGCCAAGGGCGGAGACAGCGAAGCCGTGGCGGCGCGCTGGGAGCAGCTCAAGGCCGGCGAGCGCGCCGAAAAAGCGCTGCACTCGGTGCTGGACGACATTCCGCAGGCGTTGCCGGCGTTGATGAAGGCGCAAAAGATCCAAAAACGCTGCGCCTCGGTCGGCTTCGACTGGAACACGCTGGGCCCGGTGCTGGACAAAGTGTATGAAGAGATCGACGAAGTGATGCACGAAGCCCGCCAGGCGGTGGTTGATGAGAGCAAGCTGGAAGAGGAGATCGGCGATCTGCTGTTCGCCACCGTGAACCTGTCGCGCCATTTGGGCCACAAGGCCGAGAACGCGCTGCAGGCGGCGAACCGCAAGTTCGAACGCCGCTTCCGGGAGGTGGAGGCGATCGTCCAGCAACGCGGGCTGCGGCTTGAAGACGCCACGCTGGAGCAGATGGAAGACGCCTGGCAGCAGGTGAAGCGCAAGGAAAGTTGAATCGCTGCAACGACAATGTTGATCGCAAACAAGGTTCACTCAGGCTGAAACGGTTAAGCTTACGGTCAGGTCACAGGCGCAGGGCTGCCGTCGGCAGCAAAAGGCCAACAAACTGAAATCTAAGGCGTTTTATCGCTCGATAGGGGCGGTAAAAAGAAATTTTCTCCGCTAACTCTTTGTATTTCCTAGAGGGTTTAGGCGGCGCCGGCGGAGTAAACCCTGATGAACACGGGAGGGCGGCCGAGATGATGGACAGCAAAACGATCGTTTGTAGGTCAGGAGAGGTTCGGGTATACTACTTTCCCGTCCTGGTTCTTCCATCGTCTTTAAACCTAAACTCTCAGGTTCAGCATGACAACTAATTATATTTTTGTGACCGGCGGGGTCGTATCCTCTCTGGGTAAAGGCATTGCCGCAGCCTCTCTGGCGGCTATTCTTGAAGCCCGTGGCCTCAACGTTACCATCATGAAACTGGACCCGTACATCAACGTGGATCCGGGCACCATGAGCCCGATTCAGCATGGGGAAGTTTTCGTCACCGAAGACGGCGCAGAAACCGATCTGGATTTGGGTCACTACGAGCGCTTCATCCGCACCAAAATGTCGCGTCGCAACAACTTCACCACCGGCCGCATCTACTCCGACGTGCTGCGTAAAGAACGCCGCGGCGACTATCTGGGCGCGACCGTGCAGGTCATTCCGCACATCACCAACGCGATCAAAGAACGCATCATCGAAGGCGGCGAAGGCCACGATGTGGTGCTGGTGGAAATCGGCGGCACCGTCGGCGATATCGAATCGCTGCCGTTCCTCGAAGCCATCCGTCAGATGGCGGTGGAAGTGGGCCGCGAGCACACCCTGTACATGCACCTGACGCTGGTGCCTTACATGGCGGCGGCGGGCGAAGTGAAAACCAAGCCGACCCAGCATTCTGTAAAAGAGCTGCTTTCCATCGGTATTCAGCCTGATGTGCTGATTTGCCGTTCCGATCGCGCGGTTCCTGCTAACGAACGCGCGAAAATCGCGCTTTTCTGTAACGTGCCGGAAAAAGCGGTTATCTCTCTGAAAGACGTTGATTCTATTTATAAAATCCCAGGCCTATTGAAATCTCAGGGGCTGGACGATTATATTTGTAAACGATTCAGCTTGAACGCACCGGAAGCCAACCTGGCCGAATGGGAACAGGTGATCTACGAAGAAGCCAATCCGGGCGGCGAAGTGACCATCGGAATGGTCGGCAAATACGTTGAGCTGCCGGATGCCTACAAGTCGGTGATCGAAGCGCTGAAACACGGCGGGCTGAAAAACCGTTTGACCGTGAACATCAAGCTGATCGACTCGCAGGACGTAGAAACCCGCGGCGTGGAAGTGCTGAAAGGGCTGGATGCGATCCTGATCCCGGGCGGCTTCGGCTACCGCGGCGTGGAAGGCAAAGTGATGACCGCACGCTATGCGCGCGAGAACAACATTCCTTACCTGGGCATTTGCCTGGGCATGCAGGTGGCGTTGATGGAGTTCGCTCGCAACGTGGCCGGCATGGAAAACGCCAACTCCACCGAGTTTATGCCAGACTGTAAGTACCCGGTGGTGGCGTTGATCACCGAATGGCGCGACGAAGACGGCAACGTCGAAGTGCGCAGCGAAGAAAGCGATTTGGGCGGCACGATGCGCGTAGGTGGCCAACAGTGCAACCTGAGCGACAACAGCCTGGTGCGTCAGCTGTACGGCGAACCGACCATTGTCGAGCGTCATCGTCACCGTTACGAAGTTAACAACATGCTGTTGAAGCAGATCGAAGCCGCAGGGCTGCGTGTCGCCGGTCGTTCCGCCGACAACAAGCTGGTCGAGATCATTGAACTGCCGAATCACCCGTGGTTTGTAGCCTGTCAGTTCCACCCGGAATTTACGTCTACGCCGCGTGATGGGCATCCGCTGTTCGCCGGCTTCGTGAAAGCCGCAGGCGAGCATCAGAAGCGCCAGGTGAAATAAAATATTTGGTGGGCGGCGCGCGGTGAGAACCGCGCGCTGTTTGTCTGGAGTTTTAGTTTAACTTGTACTGAGGAAAACCTAATGTCCAAAATCGTTAAAGTCATCGGTCGTGAAATCATCGACTCCCGCGGTAACCCGACTGTTGAAGCCGAAGTTCATCTGGAAGGCGGTTTCGTCGGCTTGGCTGCTGCGCCGTCAGGTGCTTCTACCGGTTCCCGCGAAGCGCTGGAACTGCGTGACGGTGACAAGTCTCGTTTCCTGGGTAAAGGCGTACTGAAAGCCGTTGCTGCAGTAAACGGTCCGATTGCTCAGGCAGTACTGGGTAAAGATGCCAAAGACCAGGCGAACATCGACAAGATCATGATCGATCTGGACGGCACCGAAAACAAATCCAACTTCGGCGCCAACGCCATTCTGGCGGTTTCCCTGGCAGCAGCGAAAGCGGCCGCAGCCTCTAAAGGCATGCCGCTGTATGAGCACATCGCTGAACTGAACGGCACCCCAGGCAAATTCTCCATGCCACTGCCGATGATGAACATCATCAACGGCGGCGAGCACGCTGACAACAACGTCGACATTCAGGAATTCATGATTCAGCCGGTTGGCGCGAAGACCCTGAAAGAAGCGGTGCGCATCGGTTCTGAAGTGTTCCACCACCTGGCGAAAGTTCTGAAAGCCAAAGGCATGAACACCGCCGTGGGCGACGAAGGCGGCTACGCGCCAAACCTGGGTTCCAACGCCGAAGCGCTGGCCGTTATCGCTGAAGCGGTAAAAGCGGCGGGCTACGAGCTGGGCAAAGACGTTACTCTGGCGATGGACTGCGCGGCTTCCGAATTCTACAAAGACGGTAAATACGTGCTGGCCGGCGAAGGCAATAAAGCCTTCACTTCCGAAGAGTTCACTCACTTCCTGGAAGAGCTGACCAAACAGTACCCAATCGTGTCTATCGAAGACGGCTTGGATGAATCTGACTGGGCGGGCTTCGCTTACCAGACCAAAGTGCTGGGCGACAAAATTCAGCTGGTGGGCGACGACCTGTTCGTGACCAACACCAAGATCCTGAAAGAAGGCATCGAGAAAGGCATCGCTAACTCCATCCTGATCAAATTCAACCAGATCGGTTCTCTGACCGAAACGCTGGCTGCAATCAAGATGGCGAAAGACGCTGGTTACACCGCGGTGATCTCTCACCGTTCCGGTGAAACCGAAGACGCGACCATCGCCGACCTGGCGGTAGGGACTGCGGCTGGCCAGATCAAAACCGGCTCCATGAGCCGTTCTGACCGCGTTGCTAAATACAACCAACTGATCCGTATCGAAGAAGCGCTGGGTGACCGTGCGCCATTCAACGGCCTGAAAGAAGTTAAAGGCCAGTAAGTTCGACCGATTCGGTTGTTAAATAAAAACCCGCTGCGGCGGGTTTTTTTGTGGCTATTGACCCGTCCTGAATAGCGTTGACACATTTTACTCACGCACAGAGGAAAATGTGATGAACCAG
>NZ_JASGBT010000014.1:0-1268 GCF_030053255.1 Serratia sp. PF-27 | reverse complement strand
TGACCCGTCCTGAATAGCGTTGACACATTTTACTCACGCACAGAGGAAAATGTGATGAACCAGTATATTAAACGCACACAACGCGATTACTCTCTATCCTTTAAACTGGCTGTCGTCGAACAGGTCGAAAAAGGCGAGATGACATACCGCCAGGCGCAAGATCGCTACGGTATCCAAGGCAGCCAGACTGTCATGAACTGGCTGCGCAAATACGGTCAACTTGACTGGCGAACTTCTCCTTCCACCAGAACGTGCGGAGACAACATGCCCAAACTCCCCCTGACGCCCGAACAGCGTATTAAAGAACTTGAGCAGCAACTGGCTGAATCTGAAGTCAAAGCCCAGTTCTTCGAAGCTGTCGTCAAAGTGATGAACACCGACTTTGGCGCCACGCTGACAAAAAAGCAGCTAACCGCCTTATCGCGCAAACACAAGTACCGGGACTCACAGTAACGCGGGCCTGCCGATGGATGGGCATCAGCCGACAAGCGTGGTATCAGTCCCTGCAGCGTGAAGCAGGCAAAGAGGAGCAGGCCCGGCATCTCGTCGAACAGGTGACGGCCATCCGCTTGCACCAACCCCGACTGGGGACACGTAAGCTGCATCACCTGTTGCGGCAACACCCCGAACCGGCGTTGCATGTGGGCCGTGACCGGCTGTTCAGTATCCTGCGCTGCGCGCGGTTACTGGTGATGCCTAAACGGGCATATCACAAGACGACGCACAGCCATCATCGTTTTTATCGCCATCCCAACCTGCTAAAAGCGGGAGACAATCAAGTAATAGCCAGCCGTCCGGAACAGGTATGGGTGGCGGATATCACCTACCTGCCGCTGAGAACGGGGACGGCGTATGTCAGCCTGGTAACGGATGCCTGGTCGAGAAAAATCGTGGGATATCACGTGCATGACAGTCTGCATACCCGGCATGTCGCCTGCGCGTTCAAAATGGCACTGGCCGGCAGACGCACGGCGTTGCCGTTGGTGCATCACTCGGACAGGGGTATCCAGTACTGCTCGCAGGAATATCAGGCGTTACATCAGCAGTATGACGTCATCTGCTCGATGACGGACGGGTATGACTGTTATCAGAACGCGCTGGCGGAACGGATAAACGGGATACTCAAAACGGAATACCTGCTCGGCAGGCCAGAAGATATCGCGCAGGCAAGAAAGATGGTCAGGGAATCGGTGAACCTCTACAACACGCGGCGGCCGCACTTGTCGCTGAAATACAAAACGCCCGATGAGGTTCATCGGGCGTTATCC
>NZ_JASGBT010000001.1:0-69073 GCF_030053255.1 Serratia sp. PF-27 | reverse complement strand
GATTCAGAGTCCATCTGGATGTTGGCCGAAGACATCTCAATGCGTGCCTGGGAGTGGCCAGACCTCATTGAGGCGGCCACGGATATCGCTGACGAAGTGGCAAAACTGGCCCCCGACCCGGACGCCGAATGGGAAGAAGAAGACTAATCGCGCAGCGATTATACGCCCAATGAATGATTAAAAAACAACCAAAAGAAAGAATCCCGCGGTCGCTTCCTGTTTCCCCCACCTTAATGAGGCGTTAGGAGGAGACCTTAATCATTCTTGACATGATTAAGGTCTTCATGAACTAATGTTCGTTATTCATACCTGACATGAATAAGAGGGACGCAGTGCGATTATCCGCCATACAGAAAGACGTGTTGTTTGTCCTGTCGGCGCTGGAGGCGAGAGGGATCACTGCGCCCGTGCCGGCGACCCGCCTGCTGGAAATGATTAACGCAGCCAGGTCGGCGCAGGTCTACCCGACAAATTTCCGCACCTCCTGCCACACGCTGGTCAAACACGGTCTGCTAAAAAAATACCGTAATCAGTCGCTGCAGCTGGCGTTTGCACTGACCGAGGCCGGGTTGCCGCTCGCCAGGAGACTCAGCGCCGTCCGGGCGGTATGACTTGGGCGTCCCCTGGCGATAAATGTCTACACGGGTTCCATGACGACCGTGTGATAAACCGGCGTACTGGCGTGCACACGGGCACTCAACCCGTATTCCGCCATGACCTGGCAAAACCGCGCAGCATCACCGATGACGCGAAACGGGACCGGCAGCAGGTGGCGTCCATCCTGGGCAAAGGCGACATGCAGCGTCGCTTTTTCCACGTAGAAGCCGTTGTGCCGAGCGGGTATCGGCGTCGCGCCGGATAACCACTCCCGCGTATCCATCACGTAATTGTCCCAGCCCTGATCTTTCAGGGTTTCGGTCGCATAGGTCAGCCGAAACAGATCGGACTGTTCCGCCAGCTTGCCGCTGCAGGAGCGCCACAAATAGTCCAGATGCTGCTGCAACTTGCCGGCAAGGCCGTATTTTCGGCCTCGCTCCAGCATCCACTGAATATCAATCGCCACGCTCCGGGGAAAGCGCTTTTGCTTTTGCGCGCTGGCCAGCCAGCGGATAAGAAACAGGTTTTCCGCGTAGGGCGTTGACACGACACCATCCTGGCGAGCCAGTCCCAGGGCCACCAGTGCGCAGAACGCCAGGTGGCTTAACGCGGTGGTGGTGTCTGCCTGCGTGGTAGAAGGCATGTTGTCCGGCAAAGTCGTAAGTCTCTCCGCAACGGATTAATGGCGGATCTGCGCCAGTTCATCGGCAGTGAGGCCGGTGGCGTTCATTACCGTCGCTAGATCAAGGCCACTGTCGAGCAGCGAACGGGCGATCTTCAACGCGGCGAGTCGCTCACCTTTTTCGATGCCTTTTTCGATGCCTTTTTCGATGCCTTTTTCGATGCCCTGCTGGAGACCTTCCAGTCGGCCTTTCTCGAGCCCTTTTTGCTCCAGTTTTTGTGCAATGGTCATAAGTACCTCTTCGTGCTGTGGCACGCGGCGGGCCAGTTCTCGGATAAAAGCTTCCGGGGCGGCCGTATCGCCAACCTGCAGCATGTAATTCATCAATGATGCCAGCTGATCACTCGTAGTGTATCCGGCCAGCAACAAAGTGACCAGTTGTTCCATCAGCTCGAACAGATCGCGCTGCCGGATGTGTTTCTGCAATAACGTCAGCGCCGCCATGCTGCGGTGGTTCATGATGTCATCGTCAGCAATCACGGTCACGTCAACCAGCGGAAACGCCCCGGTGTACAGTTTTTCCGCCAGCGCCGGGTCATCAAACTCGTCCAGCCAGCGAGTGGAGTACGGATACGGGCTGCGTTTACCGGCATAGAACAGCACCGGGATCACCAGCGGCAACTTTTTATGCCCGGCATCCAGATGGCGCTGCATGGCGGCTATAGCATAGCGAAACATCCTGGAGGCCATGTGTTTATCCGGCGAGGACTGGTGTTCGATAAGCACGTGCACGTAACCGTCAGCGCCGGTGGTGGTTTTCAGGCTGTAAAGCACGTCGCTGAAATACGGACGCAGGTCATCTTCGACAAAGCTGCCGGACTCCAGCTTCAGCGTGCTCAGATCACAAATAGCCTGCAGCTCTGCCGGCAGGTGCAACAGCATAAAATCCCGCGCGGTATCGGGATGCGTCAAAAACTGTTTGAAAGCCAAATCATGCGGCGTTGGGGTCTTTTTCATGAGGCTATCGTAACATGTTCGGCCGCCGGCTCACTATCGCGGCGTTGGGGTTTGTCCGTACCACAGGCAGCGGAGCTCGCTGACGATGTCGACGCCGGCATACGGTTTGTGCTTCCCTTAACGTAATGGATCCCTGCGGGCCAGTATCCCCACTATCGCGCGAGGCCTGCCTCTGTGACAATCGCCTGCGGTCACAAAAACAGGAGCGTCTCATGGACAAAAAAAACGCATACCAAAGCACAGCCTCGATGGCCGCGAAGCTGGAACAAAGCGGCAATTTTGCGCAGGCCGCCCATTTTTGGCGCACCGCACAGCATCTGGCGAAAAACGGCACCAACGAGGACTGGTGCTGGGTCAGGGCTAACCTGTGTGAACGGCGGGGGTAGTGAGAATATGCGTATCCCGGATCACGTCATTTTATCGGCCCTGCGCAACGGCGGGGTCATCAAGAGTTTTTACCGCCGCGCCGTGCGGGCCCCCCGGCCAGCAGGTTCTGTGCTCGCTGACGGCTACGTGCTGACGTCGCCTGGCGATCGGGGCGACGTCATGTTGAGCCACGCTGACTTTTTAGCAGTAAAAACGCAACTGACAGAGACAGAAGCCTGGGAGCAGGTAGTGGGAAACACCCGTTTCGGTGGCAGTGCCTGGGTGTTGTGTCATCAGTCTGATGATTGAGAAAAGCGCAGCCGCAGCTAAAGTGATAAACGTGACTGCCCAGATCGTGCTGTGTAAAATACCGCAGCCTCACACCACGCATCGATACCCAGATTTCACATAGCGCAACCGTCACGCTATCGCCCAAATTCGTCTCGGCCCCTCAGACGATAGGCAGGCAGGACAGATGCCGACGTTCAGTCCATGGCATACGCATAATGCCTGCAGGCGTAGTCAAACAACCGGGCGTCATCCTGCATATTGCCCATATCGATGCCGGTGTCCATCACGCCCTGGGCAAAGCGGAAAATGTGCTCGTAGGCATATTCCTCTTCCTGACGGCGGCTCGCCCAGTGCCCTTGCTGCTTCTTGAAAGCGGTTCTGGCGCTTTTCAGCACCCGGCAGAGCTGCTGGCAGATAAAATAGCTCGCGACGACGTTTCGCGCATCCCCCACAAAAATGACCTCGCTTTCCGGGCGAATAAAATCATGCCACAGATAGACCTCCAGCGTCCCCAGCATCCGGGAAACGCCCTTCGCCACCACGCATCCATACCAGTAATACGCGGTCCGGGGAATGGCCAGTCGCCGGCTTTCGGCGACATCGCGCACTGTCAGTGAGAGCAGCTCGGCATTCGTCAGCGCGAGGAGCAACGAGTCCAGTGCCGTCCGATAATCTATCACTTCGCTGTCGGCAGACAGCGGGGCCAGGTGACGACTGACGAGCCCCGCGATGTGTTGCTCGGGCACCGCATTCAACGTCGGGATCGGTGCCAGTTGCTGGCGTAATTCGTCCCTGTCGACCCAGGAACGCAGCAGGGTCTCCACCGACAGGCCTTGTGTCGCGGCCAGGGCTCCGATGCGCTCTCTGAGTTCGTCGGACCGGATGATCCCCGCTGTCACCGCAGCGTGTTCCGGCACCGTGACCCGGCGGGAAACCGGTTTGTAAATTTCCCCGGTTTCCGGGCGGATCTTCAACCCAGCCTTCAGCCAGCGGCTGAGTTCTTGCGGCAGGATAGTCGGGTTATCCTGCAGAAAGCGGGCCTTGTTACCACGTGCACGGCCATACAGCATCTCGATATAGTCGAGCAGGAGCATAACGTTAATCACTAATGTGTTTATAAGCACTTTTGTTTATAACACCCACTCGGGTGAGGTGTCCAGGTAGGGGCAGCTTGGAGATCGGATATTTCGGCGATTCCGGCGTAACCCCCTTACAGCGACACCAATTAGAAGATTGATGCTCCGTTGAACCAAAACACACTTTTATTGACCTATAATCATATATCACATATTCTTTGACCATGTGATATATGGTTAAACACGATGAAAAAATACATTCCCGTAGCGCCACCGGTCACCTGGTTCGGCAGCAAAAGCCGCCTGGTGAAAGACATTGTGACTCACTTTCCTCCGCATCAGACTTTTGTTGACGTCTTCGGCGGTAGTGGTGCCGTTCTGCTGGGAAAACGTCCATCAAAGGTTGAGGTATACAACGATTTGAACCACAAGATGGCATCTCTTTTCCGGGTGCTCTCTGATCGGGATAAAACCCGCGAATTGGTTCGTCGTCTTGAGCTGACCCCCTACAGCCGGGAAGGTTTTCAGCTTGCACGTGCAGCAGTGGAAACGGAAGCCGATGAAATCGAGCTTGCCAGGCTGATGATTGTGGTACAGCGTCAGTCTCATGGCGGTTTGGCCAAGCAATGGTCTTACTGTGTTGATGCCCCCGCCGGAGGCTATAGCGCCAGCGTAAGAAAGTTTCATGCCGGGATAGAACGCCTTCCGGCAATTCAGGAGCGAATGCGCAAAGTCCAGGTTGAAAACCTGTGCTGGCGCGATCTGCTACCCCGCTATGATCGGGAAAACACGCTTTTCTATCTCGACCCGCCTTACGTACCTGAAACCCGTATTCACGGCACCTATGAAAAGGACATGACCGCAGACGATCATCGTGATCTTGTGGCGCAGCTGCTTGTCATCCGGGGCATGTGTGTACTGTCAGGCTATCGTTCAGACGTCTATTTACCGCTTGAAAATTCCGGGTGGCAACGGGTGGAGATCGAAACGTTTGCCGCTACCAGTAAAAAGCGAACGCTCAGAATGGAGTGCCTGTGGATTTCTCCTAACTGTCTGAACAAGAAAAGCTTAATTGTTGCTCCTGATATTGGATCCGATAGCAGTCTGAGTAACCGTCAGAAGGCGGCCTTGCGGGTTCACCGACAACGACGCGCACAGTCGGAAACCGCTGTAAAAGAGGCTATACACAGTCTGAAACGGATGAAAAAGAAAGTCAGCAAGGTTGCTGTTGCACGAATGACGGGGATAAGCAGGGAACACATAACCCGCTACTACGGCGATCTGTTTCATTTTTCAGACCGGGAGACAATCGGATGAAGTGCTGGCGCGATGTTACGTACATCGAGATCATCGAAGGTGAAAGAGGTGGAAGGATCTGGGCGCTGAGGTTATCTTGTGGTCATATGGCGTTTCGTCGAATACCCCGCGTCTGTCTGCACAATCTGACGGCGTTCTCCCGGACTGAAGCACCGGAGAAATGCCATTGCCCGCATTGTGCTGACATGTCAGCGACAGTGATATAAGTCTCAAAACGGTCAAAGATCGTGGCGTTGACAGACTCGAATGGCGAGGCTTGAACGCCCAGTTTACCAAGTGACTGGTTCTAAATTATCGTGATCCATCACGCTTATTCCTCAATCATGCGGTAGGTATAATTCCCTGAACTTTCCGAATATATCAGTTTATCCAGTATCTTCTCCGCTTCAGCCCGCGCCAGACCTTTCTGAACCGTCAGCCAGCGGGCATTTCCTTTGCGATCCTGAATTGACCAGGTTTTGGTTGAGTCGTGATTTTTTGTGACGAATAACGATAATTGTGCCTCGAGTTGGTGTATACGATTGTGCGCCGTCTCCAATTCGGCAAGCAGTTCCGTCCTGGAGAGCTGGGGATGTTCCGCCTCCCGGATCTTCTTGTTTTCGCGGTAACGCCGTGCCCGTTCCGCCGCTGACAGGGCATTTCCGGTGCGGGGACGGCCCCGTTGCCGCTTTATGCTGGTATCGTTCACGAGAGGCTCCTTGGCTGAAATTAATGGATATTTAGTGACGAGTCACGATAATTATATCTACCACAAATAATGTGATGCGTCACATTATGTATCCGTTTCTTGGCCTGCCTGCTGCGATTTGGCAAAACGCCAATTCTGCCGAACCCGTGCCACGCTATTTTTTCGCTTTTGCCGCTGCCGGTTCTGCTTTTCCGGCCAAGAGCGTCGCCAGTTGTTCGTTATGCGCTTTCAGCGCCTTGAGTTCACCGGCCATGGCCGCTTTTGCTTCCCGCGCATCCGTTGCTTCTTTCAGCGCTTTATCCAGTGCGTTCTGGCGGTTTTTTAATTCAGTGTCTAACCGATTTTGCAGATCTGCCTGTTGCTGCCGGTGCTGCTCTGCGGCCTCTTTTCCGTCCTTCTCTGATTCACCAAGCTGTTTCTCTGTCGCGGCCAGACGTTCCCGCAGTTGAGCCAGTTCGACGGCCTGAGCCTGCTCTTTCCCCCGGCTGTCGTCCAACGCCGCCAGTGTGGTGCGGTGTTCATCCCGCAGGGTATCCAGTGTTTCTTCCAGATCGTCAACGGTCTGTGCGGCGTCGGCCAGCTCGCGCTCGGCCTGTGCCGTCTGCTCACCTGCCGCGCGGGTCACTTCGGCTACCCGCCGTTCGGCGGCTCTCACGGCCTTATCATTCAGCTCGGTAGCTAACTGGCTGATACGTTCGGCCAGTGCTGACGATACGGCCTTAACTTCTTCGGCCACTTCAACGGGCAGCTCGGCCACCGGCTCGGCGGTGACTTCTGTCTGTGATGAAAGATATTCGTCCCATACCTGCTTAAGCCGCCCCGGATTACCGCCGCCAACCCGGTTACGCAGCGCAAAGCCGGTAATGTTCCGCCCTTCGGCCTGTAATGCCAGGCCCGCCTCGATGATCTGCTGTGGTTCAAAAGTTGCCGGACGCATAAACCTGTTCCTGTTCTGGTGATTGTGCACGTATTACACACAATAAACAAATAAATAAATAAACTAACAAACAAACTAATTAATTACGTGACAACGTGATGGTTTTCACGCTTCCGGCAGGGATTCGGCAAAAAGCCCAATCTGCCGAATCTTATCAATGCTAATGTACGCATACATTAGCATTGATATCAGGCTGAATCAGCCCTATTCATCCCTGGATGCCCGGATTCCCGCCTGATAGCGCCGCTTTACGCGCTCAATTTCGGCCAGCGTTGCCGACCAGTGCCGCCCGGCATCACGCCGGTATCTGGCGGCCATTTTTTCCACGGCCTCCGGGGTGCTGTCAGCGCTGCGGTGCTGCCGCCCTTTCTCCCCGAAAATTTCCACAATCAACCACTGGCTCCCCGTTCTGCCGAACAGGGCATTACACAGCCGCTTCACGGCCAGCGGGGTTAAATCCGGGTCGGGATCGTATGCGATGGTGGCAAAAATAAAACGCAACATTTCAGAGGTCTTGTAACGCTTTACCGCCGCTGCCAGGCGTGCGGCACGCTGCGGGGCTTCCCAGCGGTCGTCACTGTACCTGGACACTTCGGCCAGGTAATCCCTTTCGAGGTTTGCCACCGTGTAACATCTGCCACCGATGAACAACCGCATGGCCTCTTTGGTTTCATCCCGCATACGCCATATCCCTGTCAATGCTAATGTATGCATACATTAGCATTGACCAGGCAGACCGGCAATCATTCTCCGGGTATTTGGTAAAACACCTATTCTGCCGAACCTTCAGCCAGCTACTTTTTCGTTTTCGGATTTAACGACGCTTACGATTGAAAGCATTACCCGGAAGATGTCCTACATGGGCTGCTTACCCTCATTCTGCTAACGGTTCCAGCTTGAGAAGATGTTCTTTGGCCTTCTCGACAAGATGTAAAAACTCATCATATTCGAACTCAAGGACATCATTGTCATTCGGATAAATAATAATATTCACGAATTTTCTATCCTTGGACAAGGATATTTCCCCCCACTGAACTCTATTAAATGATAATTCAGCATAAAGATCCTCCCTATCCACAGAACTTCCTACGCTATATTCCAACATAATGTAAACCTAATTATTTAATCGGCGGTTCTCTAAAACCAATCAGCCTTGAACCATCAGCATTAAATCGTAAAGCACGTCCATCAGGAGCGGTTGCTTCAACCACAGTAATTCTTTGCTTATTTTCAAATACAACTCTAGTTTCCACCTTCGTACTAGGATTACTCAAAATATCGTTAACTATCGCTTGAGCCTCTTGATTTAAAACAGAGGCCTTTTGGCTTGTATAAGAGTAAACGGACCCTTCCCTTCCACCATGTTTTTGCAAAGCACGACCTGCATCAGTCAAACCATTTCTATTAGGGGCTGAAGCAGCTTGATTAAGTTTATCCTTTGAGAAGCCATTTCTAAGAGCTTCCTGATTACGAGCATTCTCTTCATCTTCCGGCCCATGGCCGCCCGGCGTTCCAGACCCGGCACCACCCAGCTCAGCCTTATCCTCGTCCGTCAGATCCTTGGCTACATTCGGCTTACGCGCGTTTTCTTCACGTGACTTATTCGGGTCCGAACCGTCATCCGCGTCCCAGGCTTCATTACCACCTGTACCGTTGACTGACGTAGTCGGCACCGCCACTGGCGGCGGCACAGGTGCGGGAACCACCAATAAGTTATTATCCACCGCATTCTTGCCGGTCTGGGCTGCCGTTACCGCGCCTGCAGTATCGCTCGTTGTCAGGCCGCCGGCAAGTCCTGCCGCCAGCTGGCTCAGCGCGCTCACCTGCTGTTTCTCGTCTTCGCTCAGTTGCGCGCGTTTCGCTGGCGTATCGGCCTGGAACAGGTGTTCCGCGATAACCCGCGCTGCCAGTTCTGCGCCGCCGGCACCCAACCCGCCCGCCAGTGCCGACTGGTTATTCAGCTGCGCGGTCACCGCGCCCAGCACCGCGTGCGCCATCGCATTGGCTGCCACATTGACCTTGCCGTCGGTGCTGGTCATCTCCTTGATTTTCGTCGCCAGGTACGGCGAGGCGCCGCTCGCCAGCGCTCCCGCCAGGTTGTTGCCCGCCAGCGCCGTCAGCGCCCCCGTCACCGCCTGCGCCGCCTTCTGCAGGTCGCTGCCGGTGCCGTAGGCCTTCATCGCCTTCCGATAAGCGTCGGTCTGCTTCAGCGCCGTCTCGTTGCCCTTGAGCCCGGGGTGCTTGTCCAGCGCAGCCTTCAGACCGTTGAGTTCCCCTTGTGTGCGGATAACGTCCATCGCCTGGCCGCCGATTTCCCCTATCAGCTGCGCCTGCCTGAGCCGCTTCTGCTCCTTCTCCTTGTCAAAGATGGGGCTGATGCTGCCGGCGTTGGCGTTATCCGTATCCCGGTTAAGCTGTGCCACATCCTGCTGCTGCCTGTCGGTGTCGCGGACTATCAGCGCGCCCTCACTGACGCCGGCCCTGGTCGTGCCCTCTGCATGCCCGCTGTGGTTGGCCCCCGACAGCATGCCGCCGGCCATATTGGTCAGCAGGTCCTTGCCCACCGGCCCGCCGGTGCTGAGGCTCCCGCCGCTGTGCGTTGCGCTGTAGTCCGCCTGGTTGTGGATGTCCGTCCAGCCCAGGGTGCCGGTCTCCAGACGGTTCTTTTCCTTGTCAGCTTGGCTTGCAATCACCGCGCCGTCGAGCTGGGTGTGTTCCTTGACCTTGATGTCATAGCCACCATGGCCCGCAAACAGCCCGGTCTGCTCTTTCACCGAGTCGAAGTTGCTGTGCAGCTTGTCCTGGCTGGCACTCAGGTTGGCCGAGCCGGTCCCGGCGCCAATCGGCACACTGACTCCGCCGCTGACACTGCTCTGCTTCGCATCATAGCGGTCGCTGTCCTGCCGACTGCCGAGCGTCAGGTTGCCGCCGACGTCGGCGGTTATTTTCTCCCCGCTGACCTGCGCGCCGGCAAGGGTGGTATCCCGCCCGCTGTGCAGCGTCACCGCAGCGCCGCTGTCCACGGTCGTCTCGTTCCAGGTGGTGCCGTTGCCACGCTCGCGCCCCTGACCCTTGTTGGCGTTGGCGAACACGCTCACGCCGCTGTTCTGACCCACCCCGACGCTCACGCCCACGCTGCCACCCCGGCTGCTGTTGCTGCCGTCGGTCTTTTGCGTGTCACCCGCAGCCGTGAGCCGCAGGTCGCGGCTGGCGTCAAGCGTCGTCTCCCCACCGGCCTTGAGCTGGCTGCCGGTAATGGCAATATCGCCGCTTTGCCCGGTGCGGTTCTTACCGGTTGCGGTAACCGACAGGCTCTGCCCGGCGGTGAGCGTACTGCCCTGCGACAGGCTGCTTTCGGTGCGGGTCTCGCTTTTGGACGACTGGCTGCCCAGCGAGGCGCTGACCCCAAAGCCGGCAGCCTTGTCGCCCCCCATCAGGTCACCCTTGGCCTGCGCCTGCGCGGCCTGCACGCCCGACAGGGCCGCCTTGGTGCCCTGCAGCGCCGCCAGACGCCCGTCGCTCTCCTTGTTTGCCTGCTGCGCTGTGGTAACCGCGCTGTTGATGCCACTGCCCACCGTACCGGACAGCGCCAGGCTCAGGCCGCTCTGTTTCTGCTCGACGATTTCCTTGCGGGTGCGCTGGTCGTAACCCGGGTCAATGGTCACGCTGTCACCCGTGAGACTGAGGTCCTTGCCCGCCACCAGGTCGGCACCGCCAATGTGTGCCTTGCCGCCCGCCTCGATATTGACATTGCCACCGGTAGAGCCGACGGTGCTCACACTCTGACTTTGCGTGGTGCCGTCTTCGTTCACCTGATGGCGCGAAGACGTGCTGCCGAGGGTCAGGCCAATACCGCCACCGCTGAACAGCCCGCTCTTTTTCTTTTCATTCAGCCGGTAACTGGATTGCTCTTCGGTGGCCGCGGTGATCTCGACATTATTGCCGGCCTGCAGCTTCACGTCCCGGTCGGTGGCAATGGCCGAGCCGGTGACCGTCAGGTCGTTGCCGGCCTTGACGCTGACGCCGTTACCGCTCAGCAGGCTGCCCTTCTCACGGGTGGCGTAGTCCTCTCTAACCTCGTGGATGGTGGTTTTGGAGAACAGTTTCTTCCTGGTTTTCGTCTCTTCGAAGAAGCTGTAATCGCTCTCGGTGGCGGTGTCGAGATGCACGTCACGCCCGGCCTGCGCCGCGATATCGCCTTGCGCGGTGACCTGAGCGGCCTGAGCGGACAGGTCACGCCCGGCCTGGATACGCGTGTCGCCGCCGCTGGCGATTTCCGTGCCCTGCTGACGGAACGCCTCGCTCACCTGCTGCTTGCCGCCGCCGTGGCTGGCCTGATAGTCCCGGCTTTGCTGCGCACCCAGGTTGACGTCGCGCCCGGCGCTCAGAGTTGCATTGTTGTCCGCCACAAGCGCCGCCGCCTGCGCGTTCAGGTCGCGTCCGGCGTGCAGGTTCAGGTTGCTGCCGCTGGTGATGCTGCTGCGCGTACCGTCGCTGCTGATGTGTTCACTGTCCTCGGTTTTCTGGCGGCGGCTTTGCTCGGCGGTCTGGATATTGATATCCCGGCCCGCACTCACCACGGCATCACCCCCACTGCCGACCGCGCTGCCGGTCAGGTTCACATCCTGCCCGGCCCGCACATCCAGTCGGCCACCGGCGCTGATGTCGCTCCCCTGGCTACCGCGTGCCTCGGTTTCCTTGCGTACGCCATTCCAACCGGTACCCTCGGCTTTTTCGGCGGTGTAGGTGCTGTTGGCACGCACGTTAACGTCGCCCGCCGCCTGCAGGTTCAGCGCGCCGCCGGCGCTGACCCTGGCCCCGGTGATGTCAATGTCTTTCCCCGCCTGCAGGCTGAGGCTGTCGCCGGCGCGAATGTCGGCGACCGGGCCAATTTCGGTATGCGACAGGCTGAGCACCTGCCCGCCCTGGGTGCCGGTAGCATCCCACTGGCGAACCTGTGTTTTGTTGATGATACTGCCATCGAGGCTTTCCAGCGTCAGCCGTTGCCCGCTGATGGTGGCGCCGATATTGCTGATATCACCGATAGCGCTGAGCTGCAGCTCGCCAGCCCCGCCGATAAGCCCCTGGTTGATATTGGCGATGCCGGTTTGACTGGCGACGCTGAGGCGCTCGCCGCCCTGCAGCGAGCTGCCGTCGTTGCGAATGGCACCGCCGTTCAGGTTGACGCGGTTACCAACAATCGTGCTGCCGGTCAGTGGTAAAACATCGTGTTTGGCCAGATACAGTTTCGGCGCCAGCACCGTCTGGCCATTGACCGTGACGGTTTCCCACCAGACGATGCTTTTGTCCAGCTGCGCCACCTGTTCCGGCGTCAGACTGACGCCAAACTGCAACTGCAGGCCACGTCGCGCCTCGGCGGCATTATCGATAAGCCGCTGCATCTGTTCCAAATCGGACCCTACGCCATTGAGGTAACGCTGACCGGTCTGGGTCAGCATGGCGTTGCTGATATAGCGTGTGTCGAAGGCCGCATCCCCGAGGAAGCGGTAGTCGTAATCCGGGTTCAGCTTCAGCCGATCCAGGAAGTAGGCCGAGCCGATAAACTGCTTCTCATCGGTAAACCGGCTGTCGGTTTCCCGCGGAACCCCGCCGGGCTGACGCCCCAGCATGGCGTAGAGATCATT
This sequence comes from Serratia sp. PF-27, assembly GCF_030053255.1. NCBI lineage: Bacteria > Pseudomonadati > Pseudomonadota > Gammaproteobacteria > Enterobacterales > Yersiniaceae > Serratia > Serratia sp. PF-27. The sequence goes on along the minus strand of NZ_JASGBT010000001.1, from coordinate 56,517 downwards.
GAACAGGCTGTTGTCCAACTGTCCCAGGCCGTCCAGTTTGGGGTTGGTGGTAATGAGATACGGGCTGTTCGGATTGTCTGACGGCACAAAGCGCCCATTTCCGCCGCTCGGCAGCGGGTAATCCGCCAGGTCGGCGGCGTTGTTACCAAGCTGACTGAGCGCACCTTGCAGCTGGTCGCGCCAGGTCGTGTCGCCGATGGCGACCGATTGTGCGTCAGCAAGTTTCTGCTGCTGTACGCCATCTATCGCTTCCGGGCGCTGCAGCGCATCAAGCGTCGGGCGCGCGAGGGTAGGGCTGACGCCACCGGCATTGGGGGTTACGGCAGTGTTGCTGATATTGCCCTTGAAGTTGGCGTCGACCGCGCCGCCGGCCTGAATGACGCTGCGGTAGGTGCCGTCATCGGTGCGCTCGGTGCGCACCTCGCCGTCGGCCGTGTAGGTCACGTAGCGCTGCTTGATGTTACCCAGCGCGTAGTCGTCCATCGGCTTTAGCGACGACACTTTGTAATCGGGTCTGGATTTTGGCAGGTCGGCGGTTTTATAGGTCTGATAGCGGGTTTCACTGCCGGACTGCCAGGACTGGTTGTTAAGCCTTTCGCCCGATAACGTGATGTCGCCGGTGGCCAGTATGTTGCTTGCCAGGTTATCCAATACGCCAACGGAGGCGTTGATATTTCGTCCGGCGGCAATACGCCCGGCACCGCCGTCACTGGTCACCGATACCGTCGAGGTGGACAGCGCCAGCTCGAGGGTTTTCTTGAACGGTGCCGCGTACGTGTAGGTGTAATACACTTCCCTGGCCGCATCACCAGGCAACTGCCGTTTTTCAACGACCGTGTAGTAGCCCAGCGCCCCTTTTTCAAAATAGTCGAGCGGCACGTTGGCACTGAGCCCCTTGAGCCAATCGTATTTCTGCGTCAAATCCTCCTGTGTCACCGACGTCTTGAGGCCATCGCGCTGATTGAGCAGGTGCGCGGTGTTGATATAAATATCCCCCGTCTCGGTCTCAATGGTGCCGGAGGTGTTGACGATTTCTGCATTGGCGTTGCTGGCGGCGTCTTTCTGCATCCACAGGTCTTTGCCTGCCAGAATGTCGCCGCGCTGATTGACGATGCGGTCCGCCAGCAGCTGCATGTTGCCGCCGCTGTACAGCATGCCGCTGCTCAGCAGTTGACCGGCGGCACTCAGCAACAGCTCGCCAGCGTTACCGATAAAGCCGTGATTGGTGATATCGCCCCGGCTGAGCAGTTCCACTCGCCCGCCCGACTGCAGGCTGGCGCCGTCGTTTTGTTTGATGTTCGATGCCTCGACGCGTACATCACCGCTGCCGCCACGAACACTGCCGGCGTTGGTCAGCTGCCCACCGCTGCGGATAGCCAGGCTCTGCCCCTGGGTAGTGCCCTGCAGGTTGACATCACCGTCGGTCCCCAGGCTCAGCGCCTTGCCCGCCGCCAGGGTACCTTGTTGCGTGAAGGCCGCTTTCAGCGTCAGCCCAATGTTGCCCAGCGCCACCAGTTGACCAAACTGGTTCAGCAAACTGCCCGTCAGCGTGGCATCGCCGGCACTGAACAGTTTGCCGCCCTGCCGGTTATCGACCTGCCTCGCGTCAACGGCCAGCCTCTGCGTCGCCAGTACGGTACCGGCATTGTCCACGCTGTCCGCCTGCAGGCGCACCGTACCGCCCTGCAGCGTGCCCGCATTGTCGAGCCGGTTCAGCGTCAACTGATTAACGCCTGCGGCCACCAGGGTACCGCGGTTGTTCAGCGTTGTGCCATTCAGCGTCAGGCTATCGGCCTGCAGCCAGACAGTATTGTCTACTGCCGGTGCCGACAGTGATAGCGCGCCGCCAACCACCAGTTTTCCCGTATTGGTGAGCCGTTCAGACAGCCGCAGTTCGCCGCGTCCGTCACCCTGCATAGCCCCGGCGTTGTTCAGTGCGGTGGCCATCAGCGTCAGCGCATGTTGGCTGCGCACGTTGCCGCTCGCCAGGTTGTTGAAGACGCCGGTAAGCGCCGCATTCAGGCTGTTCTTGCCGACCAGCTGACCGCTGTTATCCAGTTGCGCCGCCGTGAGGTCCAGGTCGCCCGCTTGCAGCAGGCCCTGATTCTCAATACCGCCTGCCGTCAACCGCAGATCGCCATCGCTCAACATCTGACCATCACGCTGTTGCTGCGCCGTGCCGACGATATCAGCTGCCAAACGTTCAACACCGACCAGCACGCCGACGTTGTTCAGGCGGTCAGCCGTCAGGCTCAACCGACTTGCTCGCCAGCTGCCCTGATTGTTCAGCGCCAGCGCGGTCAGCGCTGCCTCGCCGTTGGTGACTATCTGACTGTCGTGACCGGCATCAAGGGCGCCCTTAAGAGTGAGGTTAATCCCCTGACCCGCCTGCAGCGTGCCGTTGTGCGTCAACTGCTGCGCGGCCAGCAGGATGCGCTTGCCCTGCCACAGACCGTCATTGGTGGCCTTCGCGGCAGCAACGTTCAGCTCACCGTCACTCAGCAATTGCCCGCCGCTGAGATTGTGCACATCCTGCTGCAGTTGCAGCGCCAGCGCCTGCACGCCAATCAGATTGCCGCTGTTGCTTAGCGTGCCGGCCTCAAGCCGGGTTTGTGCACCCTGCATTTCCCCCGAATTATTGATGCTGGCAGCCGAAAGCTGCAAATCCCCCTCGCTCAGCACCTTGCCACTGTTGTCCAACTCCGCAGCGTTGAGCGTCATCGCTCCCTGACCAAGCACCTGCCCGCCATTATCCAGCCGCTGGGAGGCAGCGGCATTCAGCGCATCAATCCCCAGCGCGCTGCCGGCGTTGTCCCAGCGCTGCGCGGTGATATCGACCGTCTGCCCCTGCAACTTGCCGGCATTGTTAAACTGCCGGCCGTGCAACGTCAGTACGCCGCCGGCCAGGATACGGCCCGCCAACCGGTTATTCAGCGCGTTTGCCGTCACATCAGCCTGGCCCCTGGCCTGCAGCAGCCCGCGGTTCTCCAGCGCATCGACGTTGAGGATCATATCCTGAGCTGCCAGTGTGCCGCCGTTACTCAATGCCTGCGTGGTCAACCGCAGGCTATTTCCCGCCACGAGATTGCCGGCATTTTCCATTGACTGCGTCAATGCCATATCCAGCGTCAATGCACCGATTTTCCCGCTATTGCGCAGCGTGTCACCCTGCAGCGTCAGTTGCCGGCCAGCCGACAGCGTACCCTGCTGGTCGAACGCCCCTGTGGCCAGCTGAAGACCGTTATCCGCCTGCAATGTCCCGCGTTGACTCAGCGTTTCACTGCGCCAGTCGATGTTGCGCGCCCCGATATTACCGGTGTTAACCACCGACCTGCCCGTCAACGTCAGGTCGCCCAGCGTATTGAATACGCCTGCCAGTTGACCCTCGGAGCCCAGCGCCAGCCGCATACTCTGCCGGGCCTGGGTCTGACTATCGCCCTCCGTCTTCAGCTGCCCGGCGTCTATCGACAGATTGCGTTCGCTTGACAGCAATCCGCCAAGGCGCACGACATCGCCGAGCACGGCGATGTCATCGTCACTGAGCAATCGAGAATCACGCCCCGTGGTCAGCGTCGCGGCATTGAGCGTCATGCCCTGCTTGCCGGTCGCACTGCCGGCAAGCAAGAACTCGCCGGCCTGCACCGTCAACGGGCCGTCGGCGTACAGCGAGCCAGCCACATCGAGGCGGTCACGGACCGTTAGCGACAGCTGCTGCTGAGCGCCAATCAGCCCCTGGTTGTCTGCACCCTGAAAGTTGAGCGTCTGCTTGCCGCCCGACTGCAGTCGACCGCCGTTTGTCAGCCGTCCGCCCGTCAGTGTCTGCGTTCCTGTGGACTGTATCAGGCCCGTGTTGGTCAGCGACTGCACCTGAAGCGTGCCATCGCGATTGGCGGCCAGCTGACCACGGTTGTTCAGATTGCCCGCCTGCAGATGCAGGTCTCGTCCGGCGGTCAACTCCCCCTGCCAGTCACCGTCACCGCGCAGCCGCAGGTCGATATCACCGGCCGCGGTCACGCGTCCGCCGGCCTCACTGGTCAGATTGCCCGCATTGAATCGCAAATCGCCGCTCGACGAAAGGTTGCCAGCCAGTGTCAGCGTCTCGGCCTGCACATCAGCCGCGCTCACCCCGGTCAGGCTCGAGGCGCCGTCCAATTGCAGGCCGCGCTGTGCGTGGGCGGTCACCAAGCCTGCGCTGAGGTGGCTGCCGCGCCACTGCTGCTGCGCACCTTCAACATTCAATCGCTTATCGGACGTGGCACGCCGCTGCGCGTCAGCCCCGGCCAGCAGGGTGCTGCCCTCGCCCCGCATCTCCCCCGCGGCGCTCAGCGTCATGTCGCCGGCGGCGCTCAGCGTCGCCTGTTGCAAGACCATATCGCCGCCGCTGCGCAGGGCAATCGCCTGCCCAGCCTCGTGACTGCCATTGAGCACTATCCCCTGCGCTTTCGCCGTCAGCGCGCCCCGAGCCAGGGTATTGCCCAACGTCAGCTTGCCGCTGGCATCGAGCGAGATATCCCCCTCGCGTGCATTGAGGTTGCCGAGGTTAACGCCCACCCCCTGCTCGCTGGACACCAGATGAATGCGGTTGGCGTACATGCCGCCGAGCGCACCGGTATCGACCGCCACCTTGGGTGCGTTGCCCTGACCGGCGATAGGCGTAGCGTTGCCGTCGGCATCCACCCGATTGGCCCCCAGCGTGACGCGCAGGTCTTTGGCATGCAGCTGCGCATTGATTTCGGTGGCGCGCGCAATCAGCGCGAAGTTATCGCTTTGGCTGGCATCGAGCCCCTTGCCCTGAACGGTGATGGCGCCCTGCGTAACGTCCAGCGCCTGAAGTTTGCCGTCGGCGCCCAGCACCGGTTTCCCTGTGGTCAGCGTGGCACTGGGCGTGTTGATAAAGCCGCAGCCGTCACAGGTGATGCCATAGGGATTGGCCACCATCACGCTCGCCTGCTTGCCCGCCACTTCCAGATAGCCCTGCAATTGGGACGGGTTGGGTGCCACCACTTCGTTGATGATGGCCTGCGCTTCGCGGCCAGCCTGCAGGTTGGGGTTATTCTGAATAAGGCCACCCAACTGACTCTGCGTCAACTTGTCGGTGCCATTGTTGAGAATAAGCCCCTCTTTGCCGACGTTGAAATCATTGTATTGGTTATGGGAAATGCCGGCCTGATTTGGCGTGGCAATATCGACCACCGGGACGCCGTTGGCAGCCTGGTCAACCTGCGTATTGCCGGCGGCCACGTTGACGCCGTCAGCCAATACCGGCAGTAACGGCTGCCCGGCCAGTGCCCCGCACAGGGTATAGCTCAGCAGGCGCTGAGCGGTATTCAATGGCTTTTTATCGTGCTGTTTCATCGCGAAGAATTTCCTGTGCGTGGCTGGGCTTAAAGGACAAGGTTGATGCGGTAATAGACCGACACCCGGTCCGGTTTCAGGGCGTCCGGGTAGGCCAGCGGCCAGCCGACGGTCAACTGGCTGCCGACGTAACGGTTGCGGCTGCCCAGGCCAACGGCGGCGCCCCACAGCGTGCCCGAGGCGTTGATGTCCTGCCTGTCGCGGTGCAACCAGCCACCGTCCAGCGCAGCCAGGGCCGTGATGCTGCCAAGGACGGGCAACGTCACCAGCGTACGGTTGACCTCATTGCGCCAATAAGCGCCCTTGTCGCCGGAAAGGTACTGCTCCTTGAACCCCCGCACCGAACTTTCGCCACCGAGCGTCAGTCGCTCGCTGCCGTACAGCCGACCCGGCGTCCATTGGCCATACAGGCTGGTGAGATAGGTCCAGTCCTGCGCCAGCGGCAAGTAATAGCTGCCGGACAGCGACACCTTGTGAAACTCGGCTCTCGGCGCTTCCTTGATTTTGCCGCTGTCGTTCTCGGCCCCCAGCCAGGGCACGCCGCGGCTGTAAGCCGGATTGAAGGTGGCGAAGCCGCCCCCGAGCTTCTGACCATGGCTGACGCCCAGCGTGAGGCTGGTCAGCTTGCGGCTGCTGCTTGTCAGGCGGGTGTCGTTAAGGTCATTGCGGTTGATGCGGTGCGTCAATCCCAGGGAGAGGCCGGTTTTCATCTGGCCGTCGCGGTAGAGCACGCGGGAAAGCCCCAGACGATGCGTCTGGCTGTCACCGCTGGAGCGCCAGTCAAAGCCCCGGTTCTCGAGGGTGGCCAGGTAATCGCTGTAGGCGTAGTTATAATCCAGCGTCCAGTAGCCGTACGGCAGGCTGACGCCGGCCTGGACGCTGCGGGCATTGTGGTCGTTGGCGAAGTCGCTGCTGCGGGCGCCAGCGACGAACCACTGGTCTGCCAGTCCCAGCAGGTTATTGCCGGTGAGCGAACCGTTTACCTGCCCGGTGCCGGTGCGCTTCTGGCCGCTGTTGTCGAACCCCAGCCCCAGCGTCAGCGGAAACGCCGGCTTCGCACTCAGGTTCACCACCGAGTATCCCGGTCGGCTGCCGGGCAGAATTTCAATCTGAACCGGTTGACGCCGCAGGCGGTTAATCTGCTCCATGCCCTGCTCGATGTCGCGCAGGTTGAGAAGCTGGCCCGGCAGACCGGGGAACGCCATTTTCAGCATACGGTCATCACGCTGCTCCAGCTGGATACGCTCAAGTCGCCCTTCAAGTACCAGCAGCCGCAATTCACCCTGCGACAGGTTTTGTTCTGTCAAAAATGCGCGGCTGGTGATATAGCCGTGGGTGATATACCAGTCGGAAATTTTCTGTACCAAAGTTTGGATCTGCCCCAGAGTCAAACACTGCCGCAGATAGGGCTGCGTAAGTTGGCGCTGAGCGCTGACCGGCAGATGGTCGGCGCCCTCCAACCGAATGGCATTAATGGTGAAGCACGGGCCTGCGGATGGGGCTGCCGTTTCCCGTGGCGAAGGCAGCTCAGGCGTCAGGGTGCGCTGCAGTTCCTGGCGCTGCTGCCGGTTTTGTTCCAGCAAGTCACGCTGCTGCTGCTGGAGAGTATCGCGGTCGGCTGGTGACAAATCCGGAGCGGCCTGAGCCCCCTTCGATAAGGCGATAGCCGTGATAAAGATGAATGGCAAATAGCGGCGCACACTTCCCTGAGAGCCCGACATGGTCATCCTGAGCGTAAACAAATGTAAAAGAGTGGCCGCATTATCCATTTTGATGTTCAAAAAGCAAACAATTCAGCATGGTTGTTAATGTATTGTAGGGTAGTGATGCGCAACGCGCATGAAGGCGCCAGCCTCAGTTAAAAAGAACACCCACAGGCAAGGGGCGCCGGTCGCCCGGCGCAGCCGGTTCGGGTTTGATAGGTTTCACCGCACCCATCCACTTCCCTGCCAAGCCAACCCCGCTCAAAGCCATACGGAAGTGACATTACGCCGTCGGAGTGGTCCCGCCAGAGGCGGGGCGTATCTCCGCGTTAGCGGCCTGTAAGGGCGCTTACGGGCGTGTACCTGAAACCCCAAAGCGCCACCACCCACAGCGACACCCAACACTTTAGTTACAACACTCATCATAAAAGCGACACAGTTCCCCGGCCGTTGGCCGGGGGCGGGGCCGCTTTTCAGGGTGGGTTAGGTGTTTGGTGGTCATGCCAATGATGCGGAGGCGAGGTTCGGTGCTGAAGAGCTGCAGAGTTCCGTGAATGGTTGGGCGTCCGCGGATGGGTTTTGACTAAATTGGGGTTTGGCCAGGTGATTTCTGCAGGAGACGGTTTCTGTGTTGGCCAGGCGGGCATGGAGCGGTTTTCGTGAATGACTAGTTTAGCGACAGTAGGCAGTTTTTCTGCAGCGTATGGTTTTGCCCGAACAACGTGAGGGAGGTACTACACCTGCACTGGCGTCAGCCGGTGCGATGAATACTCCCTTTTTAAAGGGCTTGTTTTGTTCAGGAGTAACGTTCGAAGTTAATCAGTATGCGGTCGGCGTGTTCGAAGTTAACCGCTTGTTCGAAATTAATGACGAAATTAATGTTATTGCCCGAAGCTGCACGGCCTGGCCAGTGGTCGACATCGGCGTTTTTTGTCGTGGGTTGTTCGGTTTTTGGGGCGGCATCACGCTGCCGGCGCGTGCCCGGCGTCCGTGTTACTGGATTGCGCCCACGGGAAACGCCCCGCAGGCGGTGGCCGGCAGGGTAGGCGTCAGAGACAGTCGTTGGCGAGATTTGGATCAGGTAGGCAGCGCGCCGGCGCGCTCCAGCAGCAGGCGATAGTAGGCCTCCGGGTTTTCCGTCAGCAGCCCCGGCTGTTCGCGCTTGAGCGCCGCTTCCAGCTGCATCGCCTGAATGGGTGAGCCCTGCATCGACCAGCGCACCCAGGCCTGGTAGAAGCCGTTCTGCTGGCGCCGTTTGGCGCTGGCCAACTGTTTGATGGTATCGGCCGTGTCGTCCAGCAGGGTGTCAAGGCGGTGTTCGTTCTGCTGGCGTCTGGCCAGTTCGTCCTCAATGGCTGCTTCAGCCTCTTTTTTGAGGTTCTGCAGGTCGGGACTCACTACCCAGCGCTTGATTTGCTTCAGGCGGTTTTTCAGCGAGTGCTTGCGCTCGATGTCGATACCCAGGCGGTTGATGCGCAGCAGGTGACGCTCGTATTTCTGCCTGAGCGTCACCGTCAGGCCGTTCCTGATGGCCCAAAGCCGGTACTGGTTCAGCCATTGACGGATTTCTTCCACGCCGATACCCCGGCTGGTGAAGAATTTATCCGTCAGCCACAGCCGCAGCGGCTTGTTTTGCCCCGAGTCACTGTCGCGTCCGCGCGAGACGATGACGTACTCCAGCTGCTCGAGCACCGAGAGCGCATTGAGCGCCACGTCATACGCCTTGCGTCCACTCTCGTAGACGTGCAGCACCCCCATGTACTGCGCCACCGTCTCGAACGGCAGCATGAGTTCAAACGGGTAATCACTGTCCGGGTTGTAATCACAGTTGGCGCCCAGCACCATCGAAAGTGCCGTCAGTGCCTCGCGGCTCTCGCTGCGCGCGCAGACGCGCATGGGTTTGGGTTGGTAGTGAGGATTGCCACGCTCGGCATAGGGGACATATCCCGTCTGACGCAGGGCGCGCAGGTCGCCGTTGCGGCGCCAGTCATGCCCCGAAAGGCGCGCGACCACCTTGCCCGCCATGCCTCTGGGGACGCTGCAACGCATCTGCGGGGTGTATCGACGATGAATTTTTTGTTGCCCGCGACGTAAAATATTATTAACGCCACGGCGCGAAGGTGTTGATTTTGCAGGATTTACCTGCGCAGCAGTTTGACTATTCATGCTCCCCTGCACTTAAGGTCGGCAGGGGATGTTGATCGCAATTACGCTTCATGAGTATACTCTCTGCAGGCGCGGAGCCTGCTTTTGACCCCCGGATTTACGTTCAGCCGACCAAAGTTGCTCGTAATCCGGGGGTTTTTGCGTCTGGGCCTTGCCCAATCCTGTTCACCTTCTGGCGTGAACGACCATTGAACACACACTGCTTTCACGATACCAAACTTTCCCGGTTGCCAGCAAGCGGCAACCGGTTACGCGCGCGGCAAAACCGGCACGGGCGGGCGTCGCCGGCAAGGGCCGGTGGTCATGACGCCGTGAAGCAATGTGCAGACCTGCAGGTCAGGCAGGCGAGGGGGTCAGCGCCCGCGCAGGCGGCGCGCCGGTGTCGGCGGATACCAGTGATAGTCAGCCATCGGCGGCAGGGTCGAGTGGCGCGTTCGCGGGCGGCGAGTGTTGGGAGGGGCGCTCAGCTCGGCCAGATAGTCGTCCAGTATCAGTTGCTTCTGCCGCGCAGACAGGCGATAGCCCTGGTCAAGCTCGCGCCGCGCATAGAGTCCCGCCAGCACCGTGCGCTGGTACTCATCCAGGTCTTCGGCTTTCTTTACTCGTCGGGTCACGTGATTGTTCTCCAATCTGTTTATTCCATTCGCCACAGGTCCGGACCGTTCGGTACGCCCTGCCTTGCCACCAGTGTTACCCCGGCCGGGGCGGTACCATCACTCGGATGGCGTCTCGCTGCCGGTATCCGCGCCAGGCAATGACGCTGGCGCTGCAGTATCGCTTCTGCCACATGGACGTCCTGCGTCTTGAGCAGCACCTGCTGCCAGCGTGTGGCCGCGCGGCGCCACAGTCCCTTTGATTCCAGACCCAGCGCGACGTCATCAATCAGCAATGCAACATCCTGCGACCTGTTGTCGCGACGGTAATGCGTCCCCATAAATCCGCCCTCATCGCCGCCCGACCGGCGGCCCTGGTTTGCCTTACTTGCCAAATGCCCGTTCACGCGCGTCCAGCTCACCGTCGCTGACCAGCAGGCCGTCAACCGACACGCCAAATTCATTGCCGGTCAACAGCGCCTTGATATCGTCAGAGCGATGATATCGTTGCGCCTTGAGCCGCTCCCGCCGGAGGGCATTGTCGGCCATTGCCTTGCGCGCCAGGTCGCCGCGCGCCTTCAGCATGGCCAGATACAGCCGGTATTCCTGTTTATCCATGGCACAGGTTCCTTTCTTCGTGATGGGTGGGGCATGCCAATTTCATATTGGGATGGCACAGTCATCGGACAACCAACGGGCGTCAGCGCCTCACCCGGGTTCATCAAGCCGAGGCATCACCATGTTGAGCACGCCGATATCGTCGGTCAGCGCCCGCACCAGCGCCCAACATTTGACAAACGCCAGCACGTTGAGCAGTGGAAACAACCCGTAGCTGCTGCGGCCCAGGGCAATTCCCACCGACGGCGGAAAAATCACTGCAATCACCGTGAGGCAGGCCATCAACGCAGCGAGGTGGCGACTGCGCACAAACGCGTCAGGCCTGTCACCCTGCGGCGGACGGCGCAGGGGCTCGTGTTGATACCGCACCAGCGTCGGATGCAGCAGGGCCGTCACCGGCAACAGGCCGGGGCGCTTCACCAGGCCGAGCAGGGGTCTGGGGAGCAATGGAACCGTCAACCGACTTAAGACCGAAAAGGCTACATTGACAACAGGTTGCGCGAATTCTGTTTTCAAGTTCGACAAAATCACTCTATCTGGCATTAATCAAACTCTGATTGTGAATACGTTTTTTTCGAACCAATTAAAGGCTTATTGCGCTCCGTCTGAGGCCTCAACCATTGTGTTCGGTAAAACGAGGGATTAATCGAACCACCTAAGTCGGTTCGTTGTTCCATTGCTCCCCGAACCCCGAGCAGCGCCTGTTCTTCCTGGTCTGTAACCCGGTGATGGCGGGCAAAGCGATTAATCGCCTCCCTGGCCGCCCGGGAAAACCGGTCACCGTCACGCCCGGCGTCGCCGGGCGGCCGGACGCAGCCGCCGCGAACCCAGCGCAGCAGCGCCGCGTTCTGCGGCTGGATGGCCGGCAAAAACGACACCGCCACAAATACGCTCACTCCCACGGTCAAAAATCCAATGACGGTTTCCAGCATCTTCTGCTCTCCTTGTGGTTGATTTCACGGCCTGCGCTGCAGGCGCTGCGTGTATTGCGCATGCGACAGCAGCGTCCAGCAACATCCCTCGTCATCGCTCAGCAGCCGCCACCCCTGACCCACGTCCAGCTTGAGCAGCTCCCTGCGTGGCCTTAAACGTACTGCCTTGCGAAGTCCCGACAGCCAGTCTCGCCAGGCAACCTCCGCGCGCCGGCGCACGCGCACATCAAAGCCGCGCGGCAGCCGCAGCCGGCAACGCCGGCCGTCGGCGCACCGGGCCGTTACGCATTCCATGACAGCCCTACCGATAACGTCCAGAGGAGCGCCAGATGCGCAACGTAGGCCACAGGAAAGAACTGCCGCGGCAGCAGTCGCCTTTCGCGAACGGTGCCGAGCGGACGCAGTGCAATGGAGACCAGCAGCACAACTGCCGACACCAGCAGACCGGCCACCATCGGAATAGTGCCGCCCCCGAGGTTCAGCAGCAAGACGCCGGCGCACCAGACAAGCGCAATCGCCGGCCGACACCCGGCAATCCACTCCTGCCGGCGAGTTGCGTCCGCCGGGGCATAGCACAGATAACTCGCCAGCATCACGAACACCCCGGCCCAGCCAAAGCAACCGGCCGCAAAGTGATTGACCCAGATAACCAGCAACACGCCGCTCAGTGCCGGCCACCCGAGTCCGCCTTTCACGTGGAACCGCTCGAACAGGCACAGATACTGCGTTACCACGGCAAACAGAAACAGGATGTTCATGTCTTCCAGCATGCCGGCGTCCGGCGCCACCGCCTGCCAGTAGACCGGCTGGGCAACCAGCGCCCACAGCCACAGCCGCGTGGCTTGCCTCTGAGTGACGGGTCGCCGCGCCTGGTTAAATCCCCATACCAGCGCAAACAGCGGGAAGGCGCCACGCCCCAGCCACATCAGGGCATCGATATTAAGGTGCAGCGCCGCGTTGGCGTGGTCACCCATCATCAGCAACAGCGCCAGCAGCCTGATGCCGTCCTGCTGCAGTGAGGTAAAGTTCAACCGGCCGGCGGCCGGGTCTCTAAAACTGCGCATCGCTATCTGCCGCCCTCCATTCGTGCCTGCGTAGCCAACAAGCTCATCAGACCCATATGGGTAAGCAGGGGCAGGAGAATAAGCGCATTACGCCAGTATAGCGGCAGATCGGTGAGCGCCTCCCACTCCACATACCCCCAGAAGGTGGCCGCCCCTGAAAGCATTGCGGCCGCTATCATCATGATCATTCTAGACTTTGATACTACATTAATCGTTGTCATCTTATGATTTCCTCTTGGCTGAACTCGTAAAATTGTGGTGATCGAGATCGCAGAACGGCCCCCCCCCGGGATCAGCGATCGGGTTACCGTAATGCCCCATCGTTATTCCATGGTTTTCTGTTTGGTTTTGGGCATGTCAGGGTCAGTTTCCGGCGCATGGCGCACGATATTGACCTCGTCGTTGGCCATCGCCGGGCGCTTGTCATCCGTCGCTTCCAGACCGCGCACCGCGTCCCGCAGGCGGTCAGCCTCCTGTATCGCGTCGATGTCGCGTCCGGACAGGTCGAGCAGCACCGCCTCGTCCTGCGGTTTGGCGTCCGCTTCCAGCGCCTTTTCATCCGGCAGGTCAGTCGCCTTGCGCTCACCGAACACCTCGGCTATCGCCTCGCGCTCCCGTGCCGCCTTCAGTTCTTCCTCAAGACGCAGCGTATCGGCCGCCGGCGTATCGCTCTGTGCACTTGCGGTTTCGTCCGTGGCAGCCGCGGCGTCGCCCCGCAGCAGCAGCACTGCCCGGTCAGGCTGCGCCTGCATCAGGGCGCGCGCCTCATCCAGCGTCGTCGCCGTCAGCGGGGTGGTCTCTTTCTCACCCTGCCGCAGCACCACCCTCTCCCCGTCTTCCGCGCCCTGGTAGTGCGCGTTATCGATATCCAGTCTCCCGGTGGCCGGCGACACCGGCACCACCCAGTTGCCGCGATGCCGGCCGTGCTCGTTGACCACGGCGTACAACAGGGCCGGCCTGCCGCCACCCTGGAAGTGCGCTGCATCGCGCATGTCCGCGTCCAGCCGGCCGGCGAGGCGCGTTTCGCCGGCCGGTCGCCCGGCCTCAAAGGCGCGCACCGCCGCCTGCGCCGCGGCGTCATCGGCGCGCAGCAGCACGTCATGCACCGTCTCGCGCTTGCCGGTGTGCTTTTCCACCTGCCGTTGCCAGCCCTCAAGGTCGTCGACATACATCTGGATGTGTTCTTTCGTGCGCGACAGGGCAACGTAGGCGCTGTCCTGTGCCGCCATGCGCTTGCGTGCACCCTCAACCCCTTCCAGTAAAATCACGTAATCCACCGAGGCGCCCTGGGCGCTGTAGGTGGTGACGGCGTAGCCATAGTCGATATGCCGGTCGCCCATTGCTGCGTTCGGGTCAAGGCTGACCTGCTGTTCACCGACCGTCACCTGCAGCCGCCCGCGGTCATCGATGCCGGTCACCACGCCGATGTCGTTGGTGCGCAGCAGCCGGTCACGGTCGGTGGTGGTCAGCCGTAGCCGCTCCCCGACCGATACCGTCATCGTTTTTGCCTCAAAGACCGAAAACTGGCTGCGCCGCAGGGTGGCCGGCGCCAGCCAGCGCTCGTCCTGACCGTCCAGGCCGGTGAGTGATACCGTGCCGCTTTGGCCATCGACGGCCCTGATGGTGAAATAGTCGTCGTTCATTTTGACAATATTGCCCGTATTCGCCTGCCAGAACGCCCGGCTGCCGAGGTCCGCCTGGCTGTTCGATACGCGGTTCAGGGTGCTGACCGTGATGCTCTCACCCAGCTTGCCCTCTGCCTGCAGCCGGTCATGCACCGCGTCATTGATGGCACGCCGGTCGGCGTTCAGTTCGGCAATAATCAGGGTATTGTCCCGGGCCTCGGGGGTGCGGCCGACATAGTCGGCGGCAATCAGCGCCGCCACATCGGACTCGCCGTGCGTCTTGAGGTCGACGACGCTCCGTGGCGGCGCCAAAGCACCTGCCTCGCGCGGGATAATGTCAGGCCCCACCTGCTGTGCCACGTTCACCGCCTCGCGCACGTTGCCGGCAATCATCGCCTCGATGGCCGGCCGCAGCGCCGGCGTCTGACGCACGATATCCTGCATGATGGCAACGTCGGCGGCGCTGCGATGCAGCGTGAGCGAGAACGGCACACCGGACTCGAGCGGCTTGTGCTGGGCTTCGTCGCCGCTCTTCACTGCCCGGCCGCCCCCCTCGGCAATCAGCGAGACGGCGGTGGCCATATCGCGGTTGCCCACCATTGAACTTTCGTCCAGCACGAACACCGTACGGGAAAAGTCCGGCTTCTCACCGCCTTCCTGCGCGCGTGCCTGCTCGCTGAGGAAGCTGGCGAGGGTCTGTGCCGGGATACCCGCCGCGGTCAGCTCGCTGACCGCCCGGTGCGTCGGCGCCAGCCCCACGACCTTCGGCGGGTTTTCCAGGCTGGCCAGCGCGGCGGCGACCACCTTGAACTGGGTGGTTTTGCCTACCCCGGCATAGCCCTGGATAGTGACAAAGCGGTCCTTGCTGGTTAAAATCATCTCTGCAGCCTGCCGCTGTCCCTGAGTCAGGTTCGGGTACGGGTCCGCAGCTCTCCCCGTTTGACTGGGGTCACCCTCGGGTTTGGTTAAGCCACTGTTTGTTGTCAACGGCGGCAGGCTGTTCTTCCCCTCGGCGATGTGCCGCAGCACCGTTTTCTCCTGCTCCCAGCTCTCGCGCCGGATATAGGTGTCACCGCGTCCCTGAACGGTGGCCAGGGCAATGATGTCGCCGCGCCGCTCAAGTCGCGCCAGCTCACCCAGCGCCACATCCGGGGTGACGCGTTCGTCCATCTGCCCGGCCAGGGCCGCCACCTTCAGCGCGGAGAACATCACGTTCGTGCCCGTCGCCTTTTCGATAGCCAGTCCCACCGCGCGCGTCGTCGGCGTCAGGCGCGCCTGTTGCAGGCTGCGCAGGGCGTCTGTGACATCATCCTTGCCGCTGAGCGCCTGCAGCCCCTGGGTTATCGTCACCGAGGTGCGCGTGTGCGTGAGCCTGGCGGTGATGTCCGCCTCCGAGAGCGGCGTAAAGGCGAGGATAGCGTCTCCGCTGCGCCGCAGCTGGTTGACCGTCGCATCCGAGACCTCCTTGCCGGCCAGCACCGCCACCACCTGCCCCTGCGTTTTGCGGCTCGCCCCCAGCGATTCGGTATAGGCGTAGTCCATCTTCAGCGGAGCACCGGTTAGCGGGATGTGCGCACGCTTGCCCTGCGCGTCCTCAACAACCAGTCGCTCCCGAAACAGCAGGCTTTTGGGTTTTAAGCCGACCACCCGCAGCTCGGCCCCGGCGCGCAGGGTATGCCCCAGCTCGCCGGTCGCCCTGACCCGCTCACCTTCCTGCAGCGTCAGTGATGCCTTCTGCCAGAGGCGGTAGCGGCTGTCGATGGCGCTTATCGAAAGACCGCTGCGGTTCCCGTTTGCGTCCTCGACCGACAATTTGTGGGTCTCCTTGCTGACGCCCACCACCGTCATGCGCTCAAGAACCTGCTTGCCCTCTACCCGCTCCAGCACCATCCCTACCTTGTAAGTCCCGCGATTTTGCCGCGAGCCGGCGTCCAGCCACACGGGCGAAAGCGTATCAACCGTCCTGAGCGTGGCGCCGAGTACGCCTTCCTCACCCAGCGCGGTCCGAATGGTCTGCGTTAATTGGGCGCGCGTGCGGGCATTGCCCGTCTGCGCCACCACTGCCAGCCCGGCAGCCGCCTGCTTCGCCACGTGCCGGGCGGCAACCTGCAGGCGATCATCCACCGTATCCTTTTGCACCAGCGTCACCGTGGCATTTTCCTGGCGCTCGGAGGTTTTGAGCTGCGTGACGCCGGCGGCGCGCAGCACCTCGGCGCCGAACCCGGTTGCGCGCCGCGCATGCGTATCCAGTACGACGGCCACACCCTGGCTGCGGTCAACTGCCTGCAGCACCTGATGGAGCTGCGGCACGCTCAGCTGCTCCGACTCGGGCAGCAATACCTGCGAAGACGCGGGCAGGCCGCGCTCGGCGACCTCCTCCACCGTCATCACCGTGCCCACGTCCGCCCCCTTCAGGCGCGACCGGGCCGCCCGGCTCGCCACCACCACCACGCTCTCGCGCCCGGCCTGCGCCGCCGCCTCACCAAAGCGCGCCAGCAGGTCGGCCTGAAACGCCTGGCCGCCGCGCGCATCGATGAGCGTCAGCCCCCTGCCTGCCTGCGCCCACTGCGCGACGATGCCGGTCGCCTGCGCAGGCGCAGGCGTATCCGCCCGCCTCGCGGCCAGCCGGGCGGCAAGCTGAGACAATCGCTGCTCGTCCCGCACGTGTGCCGCCGACGTAAACAGCGTTTGCGCACCGTCCACTGCCAGCAGCGCGCCGCGCGCCACCGCGGTCTCGATTTCCGCGCGCACGGCGCCATACACCCCTTCGCGCATCGGCAGGCGACCCAGCGCCGCGGTCAGCACTGCGTCAATACCAAAGCGAACCGCGCTTTTGGACACGACGGCTATCGCCTGCTCCACGGCCTGCGCCGGTGTCATAGCATCGTCCTGCGCCGCCTGACGCTGCGTGCGGGCCGCCAGCAGCGCGGCCGCGGCGGTCTGCGGCGCCGGCTCCACCTCTTTACCCTCTGCCCGCGCGTCAACGCCCGCCTTAAAAGCCGCGTAATCAAAGCCGAGCTCATCCTTCAGCTTCTGCCGCCAGTAGTCGCGCACGGCATCCATGCTGGTAAAATCCTTGGTCTTGCGGGTATCGAGCGCCGCCCGGGTTTTCTCCCGGCTGCCGGCATCCGTCCCCGCTGCGGCGAGAATATCCTGGCGCCGTGACGAGAAGGGCTCGGTCGGCACCCCGTCAATCTCATACATGCCGTGCGGGCCGGCGTCACGCAGCACATATCCCGCCTTTTCCAGGTCAGCACGTAGAAAACCGCGGTACATCGCGCCGATACTCACCTGCTCTTTCCAGAGGATGTTGTTAAAGCCACTGCCGGCCTGGGTATCACTGGAGAGCGTTTTCCAGCCGCCGGCCGCCAGCGTGGCGTTGGCCACGATGGCGTGGGTATGCAGCTGCGGGTCGAGGTTGCGCGAGGTGTCGTGCAAAAACGTCGCCACCACCAGGTTGCCGGTCTGCTCAAGCGCGCTGACGCCGTCCGTCATGGTGCGCGTCGAGGCAAACTTCTCCAGCTCGTTAAGCGTGGCGGCCACCGCCCGCTTGTGCGCCCCTATCAGGAACGTGTCACCGGCAACCAGCGCCAGCACCGACACGCTCTTCGGCGCCGAGAAGGTCAGGTCGATGCCCGGCTGATGGGTGTTCTTGCCGTTTTTCATGTGCGACAGGTCACCCCCATCCGGCAGATGGCCTTCCAGCACCGCCCTGAACACCTCGCCCTTGACCGGCCCTTCAAGCCCCAGGCTCTCGGCGCCGGTGCCGAGCCACTCGGTGGCCATCTCGCCGATAAAGTAATAGTTGTCTTTCTGCTCGTAGTAGCCGGCGGCGTTGGCGGCCGACTTGACCGCTGAGACGGATAGCATGGTTATCGCTCCATTTCGGTGAAAACGACCTTTTCGGTGGGGCGCACCATCTGGTCTTCGTCCGCCATCTCGGGCGACGCCGCCTTGCCTGTCGCACCGGTTTTTTCCGGCTGCGGATCGGCCGCCTGCACTGCAACCGGGGACGGCGGCTCAATATCCGTGCCGCGTCCTTCGCTTTCATCATCCTCTTCGGTCGCCTGCGCGGCCGCCGCCGGCGACGACATCTTCGGCACCTCAGCCGCCTGCCTGTCTTCAAACAGCGCATCCAGCGCGCTGGTTGCCAACCCCTGCGCGTCATCGACACCGGCTTCAATCAGCGACTCGATGTCCTCGTCGAGCACCGCGTCAACGTCACGCGCCGCCGCGGCGTCGGCCACCACTGCGTACTTCTCACGCTTCATCTTCATCTTCACCACCGGCAATCGCCCGGCCAGCGCGACGTAACACTCCAGGTCATCAAGGTTCTGCACGTCCGAGTAGCTCACCAGGTGCTCGCTCACCTCGTCCTTGGAGAACTGCACGCCGTCACGAATGATATCGACGCCGTAACTGTACTGGTCGCGGAACTTGAGGTGGCGTTTTTCACCCAGCTCTTCCTGCACGAACTTGGCCACGTGCGCACTGGGCGCGCGGCCGAACACGCGGGTATTGAGCAGGTCCCAGATATCGGCGGCGCCCTCACGGCCGAACTGCGCCTCCAGCTGCGGGTAGTTCTGCAGCCCTATCAGGGTGCAGCCGCCGAACTTGCGCGCCTCGGCGATATAATCCTTGAGTATCGGCAGCTTGTGCAGCGACGGCAGCTCGTCAAGCAGCAGCCAGATGCGCCGCTCGCGGTCGCCGTTGTCCGGACGCAGTCCCAGCACGTTGACCATCAGCATGTGCAGCCAGGCGGTCAGCAGCGGCTTGAGCGCCTCATGATGACGGCCGTCGCTGGTGATGAATATCCAGCCGTTGTCGCCGTTCATGTCTTCGGTGTGCACCCAGTCGCGCAGGTTGAAGGGGCGCTTGCCCTCTTCGTCCAGCCCCTGCAGGAAGCGCAGCGCGGTGACATAGCTGGTCAGCACCATGCGGATGGTCATGGCGGTCTTCTCGACGCTGCCATCCACCAGGTTGGCCGAATCCGTGTCCTTGAGGAAGCCGCGCAAATCCGCGAGCGTCACCGACAGCAGCTTTTTCATCAGGGTGCGCAGGTTGCGCTCGTTTATTTTGGCCAGGCGCCGCGCTACGTCGGCAAACAGCCGGCGGGCGGCCAGCAGCCAGAAGGGGTCGCCGCTCGGCGCATCAGGCAGCAACGTCTTGGCAAAGTTCTCGAAATCCGCCACCGTGCGGCACTCGTCCCATAAATCCCAGGCGGCGCAGCGCGCATCGAACGGGTTGAGGATGATGTCCTTGTTTGCCCGGTAGAACAACGGCAGGAAGTTGCTGCCCTTGTCGTAAATCATCACCTTATGACCTTCTGCCCGCAACTGCCGGCAGATGTTGATTATCATGGTGCTTTTGCCGGAACCCACCGTGCCGTGCATGGCGATGTTCTGCATCTCGCTGTAACGCACCATATGCAGCCCGCACAGCGAGAGCGGCGACAGCCGGTCGTGCTTTTTCAAAATCCTGTTAACCACCTTCACGTCATCGACCAGCTCGCGCCCGCCCACGATGACGTTCTCGCGCTGGCGGCGACCACTTCGGCCCAGATACCAGAACACGGCGAGAAAACCGAGCGCAAAGGTGACGCTGGCTGCACCCCAGCCCCAGAACGCCACCTCCTTGAGGTGATTGCCCTGCTGCTGGAAATAGCGGTCGGCCACCACCTGCGCCGCCGTGAACTTGAACTCGACGACCTGACCGGTTTGCGGCCGTGTCCAGTGAAAGGTCATGGTGTTGCCGGCACCGGCGGGGAATTGCCGGTGAAACGGCAGCACCACCCATTTGACCAGCCAGTAACTGCCGCCGTGGATAATTTGCTCAAAACGCATCGACAACCCGACCCACAGCGCGAACACCGCCAGCGAGGCCATCAATATCCAGAAGGTGGCGATGTTCATGATTTGCAGGAACATGCCAATCATGTACTTGAGGACCTGACCGCCCTGGGTAAAGTCGCGGGTATTAAGACTCATCAGTACCTCCGCAAAACAGGCTCACCCTCATCCCACAGGCGGGCGAACTCACGTGAAAAATCGGCGGCAACCCATGGCATATCCTGCAGCCAGAGGGCGTTCTCGGCATTACGCACATGCGCGCTCGCCGAGTAGTTAAAGGACCCCGCCTGCACCGAGCGACCGTCGATAACCATAAACTTGTGGTGCATCGCGGCGTAGCGGTCATTGAGGCGCACCGGCACGCCCTGGTTGGCCAAAAAGGTCACGGCCGTGTATTTGCTGTTGGCTTTATCATCGGCCACCACCCGCACCCTGACGCCGCGCCTTTGGGCGGCGAGCAGCGCGGTGGCGATGGGTTTACTGGTAAAGCTGTAGGCCGCCATGTCGATGGACACCTGCGCACTGCCGATGGCGGCCAGCACCACCTGCTGCGCGGTGCCGCCGGGTGAAAATCCCGTCATCACACCGGCAGCCAGCACACGCATGCAGACCAGGCTGAGCAACAAGGCGAGCATCGCTCGCCAAACATGCCGGCAATGCGTCATTGCCACGCCCCCCAATGAGCACGGCACTCAGGATTAAAAAGCAGTATCAGAAATTGATGCAGCGTAAGCACCCCGATACGTTGGTCAATCTTCCTTGCGTCCTCCTGATACATTTCAGCTTCTGCCAGCGTGGTTTCAGGCCAGTCATCTAATGCAGGAAAAATTTTCTTTATTTCTTTTCCTCTGCGATGAAGGATTTGGCTGTCCATATGCAGACCGTAATCAGGGATAAGTACTTCCACACGCGTAGTGATTTCCTGATAATGTGGCAGGACGTAATCCTTAGCGAAGACCGAATATTCATTTTCCATGTAATTCCTCTGCGCTCATGTGCATTTAAATATTTATGATCATGCGAAAAACTCCGATTTCATCGGAGGTGAAAATGATTTATTCAGCATTTGAATCAAGATTTATGGCAACAGCTTTTAGTCTCCTTAAGAAATATCTTTGCATTACAGTTCTGTAAAATGGCATTCATTGTTTTCATATCCACCTTGGGTTGCGGATAGTCTCGGACATCCGCATGATTCTTGCATTTGCGTGTTTTTTCGGTCGTCATACCCGATACCCATTGTTATTCGCGCTGATTGAAAAGAATAACCAGACGTTCAGCAGTACACGGATAGAGAAGAGCGCAGGTTTACTTGCTCTTTACGTAAAAACCATCTTATTCGCCCTTACTGGCAAACCTGTGATTTTCTTGATTTCGGCATGGCACTGGCTTGCATATACGCAGGGTTTTCTTTGTTGCCAGCATTAAGTGCAGAAAAATTATTGTCTTTGTATTAAAGGATATTGGCAATGGATTTGGCCAGCTGGTCTTCGAGCACCGGTTTGGCTTCCTCAAACTTGAGATTGACCTTGTTGGCGTTGGACACCACCCGGGTCTGATACTTGTGCTGATTACCCTGCTGCGTGCTGGTCTGCACCTTGGCGCCGGACGTGCCCTGACGCAGCGCCGCGACGTTGTCGGTGCGCACGCTGGCGGTGGTGCGCTCGGCGATTTGCACATCGGTCACCATGGTGTAGTTGGTGTCTTCAACCAGGGCGTCGGCGGCGGCACCAAGCAGGCCGGCGGCCAGACCGACGCCCAGGGTGGCACCGGCGGAGTTGGAGTTGTAGGCGGTGATCCCCGCCCCGAGCGCCGCGCCGGCCACGCCTCCTTCGTAGCCCTGACTGAGGAAGCCCTGCGCCTCGCGCAGATCCATCTTGTCCGCCTTGAGTACGTTCGCCTGTACCCAGTAGTAAGCCGAGGCGGGGTTGCTGACCACAGCATAGCCCTTGGCCTTGACGGCATCGGCGATTTTGGCCTGCAGCGCGCTCATGTCCTTGTCAGAGGTGTTCTTGATCTGCAGGTACACGGTCCGCTCGCCGGCCGGTTCGAGCCAGATGGTCTCGCTCATCTGGGTCTTGACCTCGAGGTTGCGCTTTTTGATGGCGGTGCTCATGGCGCCGCAGCCGGAGAGCGCCAGCGTACTGCTGACCAGGGCTACCATCATTAATTTTTGAGTAGATTTCATTTTTTTTCCTTATTTACACCATTGATAAACTCTTGCAACTCATTGTTTTTGAATTCGTCCTTCGCTGCGTTTACCAAACCAGCAATGCTAGGGATATTGTAGCGAGATAGATCCATCGAAAGTGCTATGCCTGTAAAAATGAAAAGAGGAAATTGAATTAATACTATAAAGGCAGAAGTTCCATTTGGTAAAAACACCGCAGAGAACACCAATAGAATTCCACAATGGAAACATGCATACCTCACAACCTTCTCTTTCATCATCAAGAGAATTTTAGAGTTATTTCTTACAACCTCAGGAATGCTGAGGTACTGCACGTGATATGCGTAAATAAAAGCCCCCATAAACAAATTAGCTACAACTGACGCACTGATTGCAAACAGCAACAAACCTTCATCTACCCTAAGCCCTAAAAGAAACCTAGGCACAACCCCTATAACCGCCAATGCAATACAAAACCCGGAATATTTGAGTGATGGCATAAGCGCTTGAGAGAAAGTGGGCACTTTTTCATCAGAGTTCTTCATAGCTTTGACTATCATTTCAACTTCTTCACGGACTTCACTTTGTTTCATCCTTACCGCCTTTTTGTTTATTCAGCATTTCTTGGGCCTTACCTATATAATCTGAATTTTTATCATCCCACGGCCATGTAAACTTCGCCTGATGTAATTCCGCCGCCTGATGCTTTATTGTATAATCTTTATTCTGTTGGTTAAAGTTTGTTTTATTATTATTCAGGCCTTTTTCCACATCGCCTTTATCGTAATTAACCAGGTCTTCATTGTCTTTCATGCGAGCGGTCGTATCTTTCCCCATGGTATCGACTCGCTGTTTGATGTCCTTCTTGATTTTTGCATCGGCGACCTTGGCATCTATATCTCCCATCGCCGCACCGTATGCACCGCCCTGCGCTTTCGCCGTGTTGACGGGCGCGTGGATACCGTCGCCGACGTGGCTGGCTGCCTGGTCGTAGTGCGTGTCCAGTCGTCCGCGCAGCTTGTCCTCGACGAACGCCTCCGCCAGGTCTTCCCGGCGCATGCGCACCGCCTCGCTGTTGGTGTTGGTCAGCACCTCGCGCGCCTCATCATCAGACAGCTTGCCGTGCACATACCCCACAAACTCCTGCGTATAGTTGCTGCGCGCCTGCGCGCTGAGGGTATCGGTGTTCGATGCCATCTGCTGGAACTCGTGCGTGCGGGTCTGGCTGTCGGTGAACTGCTGGTAGTGGCTGTCGCTGGTTGTGATGCCGGCAGAGATTTGCTCCATCAGGCCGGCAGCGTTATTGTCGACGTGCTGCCCGTTGTAGTTGACGCTGTAGTTGCGCATTACGTCCAGGCCATCACTGAAGGTCTTGGCATCACTGGCGGAGATATCGTGCCCCGCATCCCTGGTGTTGCGCCCACCTTCGGAGGTTTGGGCCGAACTGCCAGAGCTGGCGTTGTAGTCCACACCGCCATGAATATCTCCCCTGACGGACCCGCCAAGCGCTAATGACGCTACTTTTCCGAGTGCTGCTTTTTCGCTATCAACGACAAGCGCTGCCTTGGCTCCCATATTAAGGTTGCCTGACCTCGCCTTGGTTTCAAGCTCAGTGTAAGCCTGATCGAAGGAGACATGGTTGCGCTTCGCGTAGGCCTCTGTCACCGCCATCGCCTTGTTCATGCGCTGTGCATCGACGGTTGACATGCCGGTCTGCGCTGCCAGCGTGGTGCTGTCGCTGTTGCCGAACTGGTCGTGGAACTGGCGCAGCTTGCCGCCGGTTCCAGTAACCGAGTGATTGTAGCCCTCCAGCGCCGTCTGGGTCTGCACCTCGCTCTCCCGCGTCAGCTTTTGGGCGGCCGAGGCGCGATGGTGGTCGAAGTTGATGTCGACCGGCAGTTTCGACATCGCCTCCCCGGTCTGATACACATGCTGGCCATCTGCGGTACGGGTTTCGGTGGCGCCGTTGCCCAGCTGCGTGGTGGTCTGACCGCTGCGCCAGACGCGGTTCAGGTCGGTCTTGAAGCCGTTGACGTTGTCGACCGACTGGTTATTGATGCTGTAGTTGCCGCTCGCCACGTTCCCGGCATCGCCCGCCGTGGCGCTCATCAGCGCGTTGCCCACATACGAGCCGGCGCTGGCCACCCCCTGCCCGATGCGGGTGAACAGGTAGTTCGAGAGGAACGGCACCGTCAGCGTCAGCCAGCCGGCAACGCCCGCCAGGGTGGTGGCGTCAGACATCACCTGGTTCTCGTTGGACAGCGTCGGGCCGGCGCCCTTGAGCATATAGGCACTGGTGAAGTTGACGATGAAGTTCAGGATGGAGAACATCAGTGGCCACATCATCAGGCTGGCGAACCAGCCTAGGTAGCTCTTCACCACCGGCCAGGCCATCTCGCGCACAAACATCAGCAGCAGCATCAGCGGGAACAGGCAAACGAACATCACCATGAACACCGTATGCAGCAGCGGCATCACCTGGCTGGCCATCTGGTAGCCGCTGTGATGGGTGAGCTTGAGTTTCATCAGCGACATTTCCGAGTTCATGTCGACCAGTGACCCCATGTCGCCCATCGAGCGACTGTAGCTGCTGAGGCCGCGCTTGATGCCGGCAATCATCACGTTTTGCTTGAGGATGTCGCTCGACGACTTGCCTGCCTCAAAGAAGTAGTTGTATGACCCTTCCAGGTACTGCGGCAGTACCGTGGTACTGTTGCGCAGCCCCGGCAGCATGCGTTGCACCAGTCGCAGGAAGCTGCCGCCGTTTTGTCCGCTTTCCGCCGCTATCTGGCTGCGGATGGTGGGGGTGACCTCGATGCACGATTTGTAAACCGTGTCCGTGCCGGTGTTGAACATGATGCCGCGCAGCGGGCTGGGCTTTTTGAATATCAGGGCATCGATGTCCCTGGACTGCATCAGCTGGCTGACCGTGTATTTGTGGTTGAGCTGCACATCGGGGATGATGCAGTTCTTCACGTATTCGTTGAAATTCTCCGCCAGCACCTCATTCCTGAGTCTGACGACGAACGATTCCTGCATCAGGCGCGTGCCGAACATCATGCCCGTTTGCGAGTAGGCCCGCTCTGCCGGCAGATGCAAGATATCCTCAAACCCTGTCGACAGGGTGATGGAGGCCGTCGTCATCAGCCACATCGGCACCGCCAGCCCCATCGGGACGTTGTCGACCCGCCCTATCTCCTGCGGCCGGTTAAGGTCGTTGACCACCACCGTGGCACGCGGCGTGAGCAAGGCGGAGGTGACGATGACGAACGTCAGCCCCCAGCCAAACATCACTTTCGCATCATGCGTGCGCACAAAGGCAATCAGACAGGTCAGCACGCCCAGCGTCTCGGCCAGCCACAGGATACTGCGCCAGCCGGCGGTATTGACCATCGTCGCCACAAAGTTCAGGCCCATGGTGATGATGCTGCCGTTACCCGTCACCCAGATATCCATCCATCAGCCTCCAAACTCGTAGTTGCTCAGGGTCTTGTCGGTCAGGCTGCTGGAGAGCTGCTGGCGCATGTACCCCAGATTCTGCTCGAGTTCCATCACGCCGTTTTGCTGCACCTGAATGCGCTGTACGCGCTGGCCCAGCTGATTGCGTACCGACAGCAGGTTCTCGCGGAACCGCGCGTTTTCGTCTTCGGTATTGAGGGTCCCCGACGCCGCCGTCTCGGCCACATCCAGCAGGCCGTTGATGTAGGTCATCACCATATCGGCGGCGATATATTCCGAGAGCGAGGTCACCACCGTCGCATCCAGCCCCAGCGATGCCGAGTCAATGGTGTAACGCAGCACCTTGACGCGCGTACTGGCTACCAGAGCTTTTTCTTCATTGGTCAGGCTGGCGTCACTGCGGCTTTTACGGAACACTTCCTGAATGATGTTGCGCACGCGCGACGTCATGCCCTTGTCAGGCGATAGCGTAAACTCGCTGGCCGAGGGTTTGAGGCACTCGCTGTTGTCGTTGCAGCGGTAGATTTTGGCGGTGCCACCGTTCAGCAGGGTATTGAACAGCGCCTCGCTGCCACCCCTCGGTGCCAGGAACGTGGGGTTGCCCTTTTCGTCGTAAATCACCGTGCCCACCATCGACATGATGAGCTCTTTGAGCTCCCGGTCATTGCTGATGAACTGATTGATTTTCTCGAAGGTGGACCAGGTCAGGTTGCGACTGCGGGGAATGCGTTTTTTCTCTTCCGGCGTCGCCTTGCTGAACACCTTGTCGGTTTCGTCACCCACGCCGCACCCCTGCCGCGAGGCCGCCCAATCCGAGAACATGTCGTGCTGGCCGCCGATGTCCTGGCAGATTTTCTTCGAGGCTTCCTGGGTTTTCGGCCACAGGCCGCCGACAATCGACTGCGCGGCCTGGCAGGTCGAGATGTTCATGTTGTTGATGGAAGTGAGCATGTTCTGCAGATTGTCCTTGATGGCCTTGCACTGCGGGCACACGGTTTCCAGCCCCAGGTCGAACGCGTACCCCACGGCGTTGCTGAGGATTTGCTTGCCCATCATCTTGAGCTGGTCGGTATTGATGAAAGAGAATGACCCCAGATAGGCATCGATGCCGCCGCAGCCGGATTTGATGTCGGGCAGCGTCACGGAAATCAGCTGGATGTTACGCACCGGCATGCGCATGAAGAGGTTGCCCCCGGTCAGATAGCCCGCCGACTGCCCCTGCCAGGCCGCCGCCTGCGTCACGTTGGCGCCGCCGTCGCCCATCTGGTCAAAAAACTTGTTGAGGTCACCCTGAATGCCGGCGTGCGACGGCTGCGCACTGCAGGCAAGCAAGACACCTGCTGCCAGCAGACCGCCGAGGTTATTTTTTCTCATTTTTGCGTCTCCCGTCCGCCCCGAATTTGTTAAGCAGCCGCCGTGCGCCGCGGAAAACTGCAAGCAACAGCTGCACGTAAAACACTAACGTTGCCAACAGCGCCAGCCCCATGCCCGCCCAGATGAGCGCCTTTATCACCCCGTCCCAGCGGAGCACCGGCAGCGCTGTGGCGGCCAGCCATTCCAGCCCCGGCAGGTGCAGCGACAGCCACACCATGTCGGCGCACCACCCCCGAAGCCCTATTGCCGCCAACACCAGCAAGACCGCATAGCCCATCTGGCGATACGGCTGCGCGATAAATGCCCTCACAGCACCCCCATACGCAGCGCCATGGCAAAGCTCTCGTCAATACGCTGCTTCAGCACCTCGTCGCTGATGGCGCCCTGCGAAAGCGGAATGGCAACCAGCGTTTCGCGGTTGACCAGAAAGTCGGTGGGCGTGGCCTTTGGCAGTTCGGCAAAGAAGTCGTTAATCACGGTGTCATTGGCCGGCAACACGTCAGGGAAAGTGGCATCGCCCTTGCCGTCGAAGCTGTAGACAAACACCGGCAGGTTCAGCTGCGCGCTGACCGCCCTGAGTACCGGATTGAACTGGTGGCAGTACGGGCAGTCGGAGCGAATGAAATGCACCACCTGCCACTGCGCGATATTGATGCTGCGACCGTCGCGCAGCCGGTAGTCAACTCGACCGCGCCTGGGCGCGGCAGCCGTCTTGTCTTTCCCCTGCGCGCCCGCTGCCGGCGAAACGCGCCCGGCATCGCCGAGAGACAAGGCATCCGGCTTTCCCTGCTCCAGCGCCTGCAGCTCGTCGCGCAGCCCGGCGTGCGCGACGGTCGCCACGACCAGCAGCGCTGCGGCCAGCACGCTCCAGCGTTTACGTGTCGTCATACGCCCAGCTCCTGCAGCCACGCCGGGGCAATGGCAAGAAACTCGTTCGGACGACTCACGCGCCAACAGGGAATGCCAGCCGTCTTCAAAACATCATCAAAGATGGCATCACGCCGGCGCCGGTCCGGATGAGGGTGCGAAAGGTCGTCAAGTTCGATAACGGCCAGCACGGTAAAATCGTCATGACGCACCAACACGAAATCGCAGTGCCACTGCGATATCTGACGAAACAGGGCGTTATACTCCCGGCTCCGGGACTTGTACCGCGCCGACACGGTGACGATGTCGCAAAGGCGAACCTGCGGACATACCCGCAAACCCAACGGCAAAGCATGCACCTCAAGCGCGCGGAGAAACTGTCGCTCGCTGTCCGTCATGAACGGCTTGCGCTGCCAGGCATCGCCCTGCGCCTGCAGCCGGGCAGACATCCCTTTGCCAGGCGCTGCCTTGGCACCTTTTCCGTCTGCTTTCCTGATGAGGTCGTGATATTTCAATGCCCACAGAAAGCTATAAAGCACGAAAAGCAAAAAAGCCGCGCCTAAAATGGCATTAGGGGGAGACAATGACGCCAGCCAGTTCATTCAGCACCTCCCCGCCCGGATAGCTTCGGCAAGGCCAATTTCCAAAGCTCAATTCCCCCCATCATGAGTGATCCTATTACCGTGAACATCAGGTCATAGACTGCAATCAGGGCGGCAGCGGTCATCAGGCTTGCGAAAAGCAATGCGGCAACCAAAGCGACGGCAATCAGCACCAGCGCAAGCAGAGACGCCGGACTCCCCGCGGAAACAGCCTGTGACGCCATGCCATACGCGAACAACGAAGACTCGGACGAGATCGCTTTGATGGCGGCCACGCCGTATTTTTCTGCGTACACCATGACTGACAGCAGCGTTATCAATACAAATGTGAGTTTTCTCATTGGTATATTTCCTCTTCATTTTTTGACGGCTTCGGCCCACCCAGCACTTCATCGACCGGCTTTAACCAGAGACACTCCGGACCGGCATCACCCTGCTGGATGGCCCCCATAAACCACCCCCGCTCCGGCGGTGGCGTCGGCACCCACAGGCTGACGTCCCAGCCATCGCGCCCGTGACAGATCCGGTAAAGTCGCGGATTATCTCGCGCAAGCGTCACCACCCAGGCGTCCATGGCGCGCAGTCGCAACCACCAGTCCAGATCGCCTTGCGTCACAATGGCGCTCGGTCTTAGCGCCGGGTGCGTCCAGAACCCCAACCTGTCGCGGTTGACGTCCGACGCGACGATGTGTCGTTTTGCCATGTTTTGCTCCTTTTGTTCGTTCAGTCTCGGGGTTTGAAATCGGTGACGACATTCAGCACGCGCCGTGCCAGGTCATCCTGCGTGATAAAACCGTAGGCCAGCGGCTTGTAGGTTCCCGTCCCCGGCTCCACCAGGTAGATGGCCGGAAAGTGCCTGATGCCCATTTTTTGGGCCTGACCGGTATCTCTCCGGCTGTCCGGCAGATCCGCGCTGATGCGGCCATCGATACTCACCGGCACCAGGTGCAACCCATACTGCGCGGCAAACTCCTTCACCACGCCGCCCAGCTTGGTATCCAGCGGCTCCTGGCCGCGATAGAACAAGAACACCCCGTAGCGCTGGTTGACCTGGTCGATAGCGCGCGCCTGCGCCTGGCGCTCTTTGGCGTATTCGATAGGCGCCGCCCCGTTGTAGAAGGGGTGCTTGAGGTTGTAGTCCAGCTCCGGGTAGTCCAGCAGCACCTTCTGCCAGGTGGCGCTGAATGCACTGGCCTTGTTGACCAGAAAATCCTGCACCACCTTGTAGCGCCGTATGTTTTCCGGCTGCGGATCGAGCACCGCCGTGATAAGCAGTTCCTTGCGTATTTTCTCGATACGCGCCAGCCGTTCGGTGGGTGATGCGGGCGGCGGTGCTGGTGCAGGCGCCGGCGGCGCGTTCTTCGGCGGTTTGTTCTTCTTGTCGTACCAGTACCAGCCCTTGACGGGCTTATCGACATACCCCGCCGGCTCGTCGTCCTGCGCTGCCGCCGCCATAAGCGCAGGCAGCATCAACGCCAGACACAACGTGCGTTCCATCAGCTTCATCACGGGCTCCCCTTCTGGATGTTGCGACTGATTTGCTCACGGATACGCGCAGAGAGCGCATCCTGGTCGGGCAGCTTCACCTTGCCCTGGAGCTCGTCGTAAAAGTCGCTGAAATCAATGCGGTCAAACTTGAGCCGCTCGAACTCGCCCATCACCATGCCGCGGCAGTCCGGGCTTTTGCCGCTGCCAAAGCCGATACCCAACTGGCCCTGGCGGCCCTGCTCCTGCACGATGCGCGCCAGCAGGCTGTCGTAGACGCAATAGCTGTGTTTTTTCTGCAGGCAGGCACCCAGGACCTTTTTCGAGCAGTACTCCCCGACATCGATAACCAGCTTGCGCTCCTTGGCCTTGCCGATGGCCTTTTCCTCATCATTGCAATGCGCCAGCCCGACACCGTGCCCCCAACCGCCGCCCTTGCAGCAGTTGCTGAACCCGATGGCCGTTTTGCGGCACGACATGGGCTTGCCGGTAAAGAAACGGATGGTGTTGGGGTCAAGCCCGGCCACGTCCTTGCCGGCCGCCGCCAGCGCGGCCAGCTGAGAGACGGCAGACTGGAAGTCGTTGTTCTTCTCGTCCTTGATGGACGCGCAGCTGCCGTCATCGCAATAGAATTTGTCGCCGCACAGCCAGCCTTCGCCGCTGACGGTGTGCTGGCACTGGTAGCTCAGCGATTCGCGTACGCAAAAGTCGCCGACGCGCTGCAGGCAGCGGCGGGTGCCGACCGTGCAGTTCCTGTCGCTCTCCCAGCGCCCGCAGCTGTTGTCATCACTCTCATAGAGCTGCCAGTCTTGCGTGGTCTGCCAGCAGTCCTGATAGACCGGATACGCCACGCCGTTATCCCAGACCGTGCGGGTTTCCGCGCCCTGGGAACAATATTCCCGAAGCATGACGGCATTTTCCTTGTCCACGCCGCAGCTGGGCGTCCATTCGACGCGCGTCGTAAACACGCGCGTGTCGACCTCGAGATCAAAGTGGAGGGTGGCCGGGATAGGAGACTGGTGGCGAATACGTGCACCGCCAGAGCCGCGAACATATTGCATGTCGCCATGCGTGGCTTCAAAAGCCTGGCCGGCAACGAGTTCCGTTTGCGCCGGCCAAAAGTCGGCGCCGGCCTGCTCGGTCCATCCGTGGTAATACAATGCCGTTCCCAGCAGGCTGATATCCGTGCGCTGATTGCCGGCCACCCTGGGATACCGGTAGGACGCATGCACAATCCGCCCGCTCATGGGGGGTGTCACGGTGATGTGCACCGCGTCCCCGTAAATCTGGTAAGGCAAATCCGACAAGGTGACTTCAAATGATTTTGTCTCCTTGCCGCCCGTGACGCTGCCAACAATGTTGGCCGTGTTGTGGCATTGCGCGGTCACCGACTGCGCCTTCTCACACGCATGCGAGGTATAGCTGACCTTGTTGATCACCTGCTTGACACATTGGGGCCCGACGCCGGCGGCGATGACATCCGCGTCTTTGCGGATGTCGTCACTGCGTTTAATCATGTCGGAGCCGTAATCAATCTTGTCGGCAGGGTTGTTGATGAAAGATTTGCGCATCTCCTTGCCGAGTTCCGTGTCCGCCAGTGCCTGCTGCCCTTTGGCGCCGATATCGGTATCCGTCTGCGTCCCGCCCTGGTAATAGCCGCTTTCCGGCGGGTTATCGGTGTAACGGTCAAAATACTGCTCAGGCTTCACCTGTCCGGCCCCCTGCTGTGCACCGCTGAGCGCAGCCGAGGCTGCAGCTTCTCCCTCGCTCATGTCGTTGTCGCCGGCAATGGCCGGGGTGGCCGCACAGGCCGCCAGCAGACTGCCGAGCAGTGTGCGAGATAGCGCGTTTCGTATTGTCATATCACCTCCGTGCCGCCCTGCCGGTTCTCTGTCGTGGGGTTTCCCTGGTGTTGAAAACCCCGGTATTGGTCCTGCTCTTTTTATTGTGGTTGTTGGGTGCTGCGCGTTTTGGCGCACTCGCCGCGCGCATCGATAAGCTCCAGCCCGTCGCGCACGGCCAGATTGCCGTACACCACGTCAAACTTCTCGCCGCAGCGCTTGATCAATGCCGGCACGCTCGCAATGCCGTAATGAGCGAACCGCAGCGGGTCGATATTGACGCTGCCCACGCCATACGTGTTCTCCAGCCGGTACACCGCCTGCGCGGTGGCTTTCATGTCGTCGTTCACCAGCCCGCGCAGGTACACCGGTACCTTCTCGCGCTGTGCGGCGCGCAGCAGCGCAACCAGGCTTTTCTCAGGGATGGAGAACGAGACAAAATAGGCGACCTCGTCCGGGGTCTGGTCAAGCGGACGGCTGCGCTCCTCTGCCTGCGCCCCCAGGGCAAGCATCAAGGCCGGCAACATCAGAGCACGACGCAATTGCGTTTTTTCCATATCAGGTACCCGTAGTTCTTTTTGGTGGTTGGCTTCTCTTTGCCCAGCTGCCAGCGCATCACGCTGCGCCCCAGCGGATGACAGGCATTGGCGTCGGGCACCGTGTTGACCATCTGATAGCGGTAGCGGCTTTTGGGCATGATGACGGTCGGATACTCGTGGCAGACCGCCCGGTTGGCGCCGATGGTGTCCCAGATCATCCCCTGGCGGTGCAGTTTGAAATTCATGCGCTCGGTCAGCAAAATGCCGCTGTTGAGGCCGCTGCTCTCGTTGACCAGGTTGCCGGAAAACGGGTACATCGAGCCGTGGCCGCCGGCACACCAGAACAGCGCATCCAGCGGCTTGCGCACCTCGGCGGCGATGGCATCGGCCGCGCAGGCCATTTGCGCCACCGGATTGGCGAACAAGATCGCTTCCGGACTGATAAACAGCGCCAGCGAGTCGTCTTTCCACATCGGATCAAGCTCCGACATGTAGGCGATGTCGTATTCACCGCCCTGCATGCAGCCGACGGAGGTGATGATGTTGAGCCAGCTGATGAGCGGGTACTTGTACCAGTGAACGTGATAGAAGGTGCCGGGATTATTCACGCCCAACTTGGTTCCCGTACCGGTACCCACTTTCGGGATGGGAATGGAAAACCCGCCCATATTGACCATGCAGCCGGGCGCGCGCGTGACGTCACTGATGGCGAACGGCTCCCAGAACCCGATGGCGATACCGGGCCGCTGAAAAAGCGGCGGCGGCGCCGGACAAAGCTGTATCGGCGAGCTGGGGTTACTGGTATCCGGCAGGTCACCCTTGGACAGTTCGGTCTTGCCGATGGTCATCGGGAACAGGCACTTCCAGCAGATATCCGTGATGGGGTTCATCCAGCGACCGTCGCAGGTCGGATCTTTCGCCTGTGCAACACCGCTGGCCAGGGCCAGGGCAAGCGCCACTGCGACATCAGCCATGCCAGGGCGTTTCATTTGTCCGCCTTGCCCGCAGTCTTGCCGCGCGCTTTTGCAATGGCCGCCTGCAGCGTGGATGCGTCCACCGCGCCGTACATCACCGACGTGTTGTCGGCGTTTGCACCCTTCGTTGGCATCACGATAAACGCCGGCGTGCCGTTGATACCCAGATCACCGGCCAGTACCGCATTGCCTTTCAGGTCGATTTCCGCCCCGATGCCCGAGACCGTGCTGCCGACGTTTTGCGCATCGGCACCCGCCAGCTGCGTAGCCTGCCGAATATCCGCCTGCGTCAGCTGTCCCTCGGCGTGTCCCGTCTTGAATAGCGCATGGTGATAGCGGGCATAGGCGTCAGCTCCCTGTTGCCGCCAGATGCTCACCCCGCGGATAGCGGCTTCGCGGGAAAGCGGCCAGCGCTCACCAAAAATCGGATACTCCCGGAACGCCACCCGCAAGGAAGCGTCCTTGTCCATCACCGCTTCCACCACCGGCGCCATGCGCGAGCACCAGATGCACTGATAGTCGAAAAACTGGATCAGGGTGACGTCGCCGTCAGGGCGCACGGTCGGCGCCTGTTCCGCATCCAACAAAACCTTCTGCTGCGCCAGCACTACATCCAGCGCCTGCCGCTGTTCGGCATCGTGTTCACGTTGCTGCAGCTTCTCGCTCATCTCGACCAGCAGATCGGGATGCTCTCGCAGGTAGTCGGCGGCAATTTGGCCAATCGCGGCCTGTTGTTCCGAGGTGAAGCTCACCGCGCCCGGCGAGGCGTGTGCCGGCAGCTGCGTAAACAGCGCTGCAGCGACGCTGACCACGACAGCTTGTACAGTCGTTTTGATCTTCATGATTTGGGTCCTTTTGGGATTTCCTGACCGTCATCGGCCACGGCCACTTCGGTGATGCGCAGCAGTTTTTTCCCCGGCATCTGGTCAACGATGGCCGGAACCCGGCGAATGCCGAACTTGTTGACCAGCACGGCGCCCTGGTCAAAATAGACGCGCACGTCCAGCGCGTCGCTACTGTCCTTGATGTTGCCGCCGACCAGGATGAGCTTGTCCATGATGCCCGGCCGTGGACGTTGCCTGAACCAGGAGAGCTGCGCGGCATCGCGCCCGTCGATAAACACCAGCGTCTGGTTGAACGTTGGCAGCACGTCGAACGGCGACACCCGCTGCCCCTTGCGGGCAAACACGTTCCCCTTGTCGTCGGCAATATCTTTTTGCACGACGAACGCCGGATCGAACGTCCGCACCACCCTGACCTCGGCACGCCACACCCCCTCGATGGGGGCGGGGTTCAACACGCTGTCCGTGACACGGTCACGCAGTTCCTGCTGGATACGTTCCTGCGTTTTTCCGGCGAAATGCTCACCGAGCCGCTCACGAATAACGGTCAGGAGGTCATGCTCCCGGATGGGCCAGATATCGCCCACCGTGCCGAGGTTGGCCGCCTGAGTCAGCGAAGGCAGCGCCAGGCAAAGGGTAACCAGTACGCGGCGCATTACTGTCCTCCTTGCATAGCGGCAGCGAGGTCCTTGCGTATCTGCGGCGTCACATCGGGCAGGCCGGCCACCACGGCGGCGCTGACCACAATCACCTCATGCTGCGTTGCGGCCCGCGCCGTCAGCACCTGATTGAGCTTCTGGTTATAGCGCTGCAGCAGCGCGGTGCGCTCGTCATCGCTGAGTTTGAGACGCGCGCTTTGCAGCAAAAACCTATCGGTTGTGCCCTTCATGTCGAAGGTCACCAGCTTGGGCGGCTGCAAGAGCAGCAGCCAGAGTGCCGCCGTCACCAGCACGGCGCACACCACCGAGATAAACCCGGTCAGCCAGTATTCGCGGGAGGGCACCACAAGAGGAGACGCCGTCGCCTTCCCATTACCCAGCCCCTTCAACGTGCTGCTCTTCGTATGTTGCATCATTCGTCTCCATTACAGGGTTGAGGGGGACTGCAGACCAGCGACGCCGGCTATTACCCACAGTCCCAGAGCCAGACGCAGCAGGCTTACTGCCTGATGCCCCTTGCCCGCCCATTGATACCGCAGCGCCAGCCCCGCGGCCGCCAGAAGCCCGGCGACCAGCAGCGCACGCATGCCGCGGTGAACTCGCCAGTGCCCATATCTCGCGCTGCCATCAGGCCGATGGCCACCATCGACGCAGTCAGCACAACGGCCGAATGGCGGCGCAGCGCCCAACGCACGCGCGCCACCGCTGTCATAACGACATTTTCAGCAGTGCGTGCAGCTCACGCCGCTTGTCCGCATCCCGCTCGACCATCTCGAACAGGATGTCCTTGATATCCGCCCCTTCCGCCAGCCGCTTTTCGCGATAGGTGAAGTCTTCTCCCTTGGACGAGAACAGCTTGTCGCTGAGCGGATCGAGCAACAGGCGGTGGAAGCTGCTGGATTCTTCAATCTTGACCAGAAACGAGCTGTACTTGGCCTTGCCCGCGGCGGGAAACTTCTTGATAAGTGCCCACTCGTGTTCTGCGAAGGCATTTGGCTCTTCCTTTTCGAACATGGCGAAGGCCGTGGCATTCTGTTTGCCGGTGAACTTGTAGGAGCTGTTATCAAAGGCGGCCAGCGAGGCGGTACTGAGGTTTTTATCGCGGATGGACTGCGTCACCGTGCCGCAGGAGCCGTTGTGCCGGCGGGCAGTTCGGTAACCCTCTTCGATGAACTCACGGATTTTGACGTTCGATCCGCCCAGCAGCTTCCAGCCCTCATCGATGATGCTCATCTTGCGCAGGTCGCGCGGCGTTGAGTACATCAGGTTTTCCGACCAAATCATCAGCGTGAACAACACCGCCGACAGCAGGTCACCACGGCTTCGCAGGTCGCCAAGTTCGGTAACCACAAAGCGCAGGTCGTGGCCGAGCGTCGGCTGGTCACTGTTGAAGTACTCGCCGTAAACCCCTTTTGTCGTGTACTTGTTGAGCAGCGTGACCATTTCGTCGATACGCCCGGCTATCTGCGGACCACTTTGCCGCGCCACGTCACCCTGGCGCTTCTTGAGGTAATCCACCACATGGTCGATGCGCATGCCCTGCTGATATTCCGGCCATTGTTCGGTGATGGCCTCCATCATCAGGGATTCGTGCACCTCATCCAGCAAGCCGCTGGGGCTGGCCAGAATGCACAGTTGGTCGCGTATGCGCTCGGCGGCCAGCTTGATGTCGGTGACGTTGGCGAACGGGTTGAACCGCAGGTTTTCACCGTTGATGTAGTCGCCACCGATGCTGCTGCAGAACGCCTTGTAGGAGTCACCGATATCGGTGATGGCAACGTAGCCGCCACTGTCGCTGACCTGACGCGCGAGCGCCTGAGCCAGCACTGATTTACCGGCACCGGAGGTACCGGAGAGGTACCAGTTGTAATTGACGTTGGGCAGGTTCTCATCGAACACGTCAAGGAACGCCACCTGATTGCGGTAGCTTGCCAGCAGTATCCCGGCGTTTGACAGCTTGTTGTCGCCGATAACCGGCATCAGGTTGGCCGCGTGGAAGCACTCCGCGCGCTGCGTGGCGCCGGTGCGGTTGAGGTCACGCCACAGTTTCGGGTCGGCCATGGTGAACGGCAGCGTCGCCAGCAGGTTGCGCACCTGCATGTAGTCGGCGCGCACCATCTTCACCCCCTGCCGAGCAAAGGCTTTCTTGGTGTTCTCTGTCTGCCTGGACATGACGTCATCATCGTCTTCGCAGAAGAACGTCAGGCCATAAAAATAGCGCGTCAGCGCCGTGCGCCCCGCGTCCAGCTCGGTTACCAGGCCTTTCCATTCGGCATGTTGGCGAACCACGCCCGGGATATACTTGGCATACGGCGTGTTGACGCGACTGTCGAGGCTCAGAAAACGGCCTTTGGCCTCGCCCTGGCTTTTCATCTGTTCGTCGGTGACCAGCACCATGCTGAACAGGAACGGGCATTGAATGCTGCTGGTTGGCGATGCCAGGTCGGCGAGAAGATTGCCGTTCTGCCACAGATAGTGCTCATGCGGGTTGCGGTCGAGATTCATGCTGACCATGCGGCTGGAGAAATCCCGCTCCTGCTCATCCGTGCCCGATATCCGGATATACCCGGGCTTGACCAGCCACGAGGTGCTGTTATCGACCATCTGCGCTGTCAGGTCGGATTGCGGGTCGTAGGGCTTTTCATAGCTCGCCAGGCGCGTCACATCGTGGTTGCAGAGTTCACGCATTACGCCGATGACATCGTCAGCCGACGCCGGCTGCGTGTAGATATCGGCCGCCACCAGAGCATTGGCAAGGGTTCGCCGCACTTCCTTGACATGGATAAGGTCAGCTTCGGTCACCCGGCGAACTTTCTGCGCCCAGGTGAAAAACAGCCGATAGTCACGCAGCGTCAGCGGGTGCCCGAGCCCATTGGGAAAACCGTGGCGGGCACCGTGCAGCGCGAACCGGCGGTTGATATCGTTACACTCATCGGCCCGATGGCCGGTCCAGCCGAAGTCTTTGAGACCATAGTCAATCTGCTCCTGCAGTGCCCCGCTGCTGACCATCAGCACCTGCAGGGGGGTACCGCGCGGAATGGCCTCCTGCAACAGCGCCTCCAGGCTGTTGACCACCTGCTCATTGGCCCCGATGAGGGGCTGGGATTCGAGCACAAACCCGATGGAGCTTTTATTGATGAAGATTTTTTCTTCGCTCATGTAGTCGGCGAACGGCAGCAGGTCACGGATATGGGGGTAATCCATATCGTCCAGCATCTTCTGGGTCTCCCGCACGGTCTCCTTGTCGCCGAGAATGCTGGCGACATCGTCAATAATATTGAGCGGGTTGAACTTTAATCCGGAAAGGTCGAACTTCATGCATCAGACCTCACAACACGCCGTGCCAGTTGGCAGGCTTGGTGACGGTATAAACGACCTCGCCCATATGGACGTTGTCATCGGGAGAAACGTAGGGGGCTATCCAGATGCGGGCCACGCCATCGGGCCGGCGAAACGCCGACGCGGGTTCGGGATAGCAGCGCGGGCTGTTGCATGAGACGCCGGTGTCGGCGGGAACAGCCACGCCGGAACGGGCCTGCGACGTCGACGTAAACACCGATGAACCCGCGACGGTGCGCGCAAGCGCCGCAACGCCCCCTGCCAGTGCCGGCTGAACATCCAGCCGCACATGCCCGGTATCTATCAGCCGATAGCCGGCGAGGTTGAGGCCCTTGCCTCCGACGTTACCGAGCTTACCAGCGGATGCAGAGGTCATTTCGTCAGCCTGAGACATCCAGACGCCGGTATCCCGCGCCGGCTTGTCGAACTCGAACTCGGAGTTCATGCCTGCGCAGCCTGTCAGAATCAAGGGAAGAAACACCAGAGCCTTACGCATCGTTCCGGCCCTCCTGCGCCGCCTGCTGACGTGCGCGCAAAACGCGAAGGCGCGCAGAGGATTTGCGGCTAAGGTCGTAGTCGAACACGCTGTCGTAGCCAAGCTCGGCGGCGAAGTAATAGTCGTGGGAGAACTTCACCATCAGGCAGTAAATGCCAAAGCACAACGCCGCCAGGGTGAAGGTTCGAAACCCTGACGCCAACGCTTCAGGAGGCAAGTGGTCAGCAAAGAGCGTATCGGCGCCATGGAGAACCGGTTGAGCGACCATTAACACGCCCATCAGCGCCATGACGATAAGAAAAGTGATCAATATCGCCAGCGATACCTGCTCAATAATGCGCAGCGCCAGAGCGCCACGATGATACTTCCAATCGCTCGCAAACAGCTGGCGAGATTTTGGGCTGGTTGTGATACCGAGAATATTCATGGTGTAACTCCCGTTGATGGCGTCCTTTCCGGAGGCCAGTAAAATAGAGTGGCTACAGAGCGGAGTTTTCAGCTGCAGCGTCATCGGCGTGCGGCGTCTGGCCGATCTCAATAATCCATCGGCGCTGCATATCACCATCGACGATCAACGCATCCGGTAGAGTGCTAACCCCGACGCCGCACGTCCCGGAGATAGCCATGTTGTGCGGCGCACTCGTCAGCATCGTGGACAGGCCGGTATCGTAATTTTTGTGTTGGTGCATTGGGCTGCGCCCTCCGTTTTCCTATATGAATGCCGTTGCTTACGCACGTTCAGAATCGCTTTGCAGAAGCCAGGCCTCTTCTCTCACCCATGTCAAAAGTTGGCGGGGCGTCAGTCTGTCTTCGTGAGCAAGCTCCAGTAACGCCTGGTGCCACTCCGGTCTCCGGGGAACGTAGTGCGCCAGCAAGACCGTAATTTTTCGTCTGATCTGGGCTTGCACCCCCAGAGCCAGAACCGCCCAAAGCGCAATCGCGCACAAAAAGTACTGACTGTGCATGACCAAAGGGTCCGAATCAGGCGAACGCAGCATTACGATAAAATCCCGTAAGGACGCCACCTGCTCGCTCACCACCAGACCAACAAGGGCCACGTAGGCCAACGTGGCCAAAGCGGCGACGATGAGCGATCTTTGACTGAACTTTTCGAAGCGCGCATATCGCCGGCCAAGTCGTCCGATTTGGTTCAGCCTGTTACGCTGCTCATTGGCCATCACGGAGGGACTCATGGGTTTCACCTTCGGTTGCTTTCGCTGTTTCACAGGCGGAGGAAATTACCTGCAGCCTGCTCTGCATGACCTTGGTCTCTGCCAGCTGTTCACGCATGACCTCCAACTGCGCCTGCAAGAGCGACTGCGTTTCCGAGTCGGCAGCGTTCTGCACCTCACGCACTATTTCGTCGCCCGCGGCTACTTCGTGAAGCTCACTCTCATTCAGTAGAGTTGCCGTTTGCTGCGTAGACTTGGCCGCGTCATTTGCTGCTACGGTTACGCCGGCGTTATAACCAGCCCAGGACGCGAAAGCCACAACGCCAATGAGTGCCAGATAAGTAAATGAACGCATCAATTTCCTCCTTGTGACGGTTTGCCGCCTTGCGGCCCCGTCGGGGTGATAAAATCATTGATTTGCAGGGACTCGGCGTCACCGAGCTTGCCGATAAGCTCCGGTGGCAGGTCGCTGTTTCCCTGCGCGGCGGTGGTCGTATCTGCAGTGTGGGTTGCCGCGCCTTTTTGCACCGCCTGCTCACTCGCTTCCTGGTCTTCGATAAACGACGCCCTGAAACCTTCGGTAAACACGATTTCCACGCGGTTGGCGGCGCCAATCGGGATAATCGGGTGGTACTGCTCGGCCCGCTGGATGTAGTAGTCGGCCAGCTTGGTGGCCGCCGTACTGGCGCCGCCACCCAGACCGGCGCGGGCCACGTCGCCGCCGGATATGGTTGAAGTTGCCCCCACGCCGGCAACGGTCTGCCCCACCTGCTGAACGCTCTGGCCAATGCCTGACAGCGCGCCGGCCCCAAAGGCCAGGCCGAGGATTTTGCCGTTGCGCATCACGGGCACACCCTTGATGCCGGCCTTGCCGTAGAACACCGCGTGCCCCTTCACTTCCATATCGATATGCTTGTCACCGACCACGCAGGAGAGCGATTTGACGCGCACCTCTGCACGTTCACTGGAGACATCACCGAAAGCGCCGGCGGTCACAAAGCAGTTGTCGAGCTTGCCCAGGCGCTTGTTGTTGGGCAGGTGCGCCATGCCGGTCAGCTTGAACTGCATCGGCTTGAGGTGATCTTCCCCGGAAACGGACGCGTTGACGTCGGCGCCTTCGAGAATGATGGCGTTGGAAAACGTGCCTGACGGCACATAGAAACTATCGGGCCTGGGCTTTTTTGCCGCGTCGACCTTGCTGTAATCAAAAGTGAAGTTATCGAGCTGCCCGCGCGCTACGGGCGGGGGCTGAAGACGGTACTGGGCAGCTGGCTGGCCCTGCCCGGCCGCTGCCGCCGGCGCGGTGGTTTGTTCTTTCGACTTGAGCGCCTGCATCTGCGTAAGCATGTCGTCGATACGGCCTTTCAGCTCGGCATTCTCGCTGTTGACGTCACTGAGTTTTTTGTTGAAGTCAGCCACCATGTCCTTCAGGTCGGCGACGGCCTTGTTGGCTTCCCTTTCTCGCTGCTGCGAATCCAAAAGCACGCCACCCTGTGCGCCTTCAAACGTGTTCACCACCTGACCGGTCAGGTCTGGTTCAGCGGGCACTTCACCACCCGCAGCGTCATCGGCGCCAGCTGCGCCGCCCCCGGTGGATTTGTTGAGATACCAGAGCAGCGCAACGAAAACGACGACGCCGGCGATGATGACGGTAAACAGTTTCTGCTGCTTTCCCTTGACCCAACGGTTAATGTTCATCTACGCCGCCCTCCTTCAACACCACAATGGCCGAGACGGTCACGCCGGGTGAAATGACATCAAGCTGCGGCCAGAAAGAGACGGCCATGACCCCCTTGCTCCAGAGATAACGCTCGTTGAGTTCGATGCGCCCTGCGCTGCGATTGGTGATATCCAGCCGGACGATACGCAGCCGGTCACCCTGCCAGGCTGATACAGGGCGCACCCCAAATGCCTGCAGAACCGACGCGGACAACGGCACCTCACGGTTCTTGGTGTAGACAAACCCTGTCGGCATGTCGTTATTGACAAAACGCGAGACAAGCTGAGAAATCAGCTCACTGTACCCGGGCTTATCGACTTCCCAGGCACTGGCCTGCGCCGTGCCACGAATGGCCTTGTTGTTGACGATGAGCGACAACCCGGCCTGCCGGCGTGGCGTGGCGTAAAGCGAAAAAGTGAAGCCGCTTTCGGTCGTGACATAAAGCGTGAAGGGCTTGTCGTGAACCGTCGCGAACACCAGCCCGCCGGCATCGTTGACGGCCTGCTGCGTGATGACACCGCGGGTGGCCAGAATGCCTTTTACCCGGTCATCGTTCACGGTGATGTAGTTGGGGTCGGTGGTGCTGACGGTGACCGCAACGCGTGCATTGGGGTTGATATCCACTTCCTGAGCCTGCGCGGCGAAGGCAAACAGCGCAGCGGAAATCACCAGGGATTTACTGTTCAACGGGCACCTCCACAAAGGCGTTGAAGCACATGCCGTCATTGCGTGTGTCCAGGCGAATGCGATATTTTTTCTCAACGGGCCGGACATCGTTCATGCCGTAGGTGAACTGCAGATTGCCGGCGACATCAACGATGCCCTTGTCTGCATTGACCTGAATTTTGTTGGGATAGAAAACCGAGCTGCCTTCATTCATGGCAATACTCTTTCTCTCCGCACTGAGGGCCGGTTCGAGCACTTTCTTTTGCCCTTCGCAGGCGTAGGCTATCAGCAGCTTGTGCGCGGCATCAGCCGTCTCGCTGGAGATGTTGAGGCGTAAATTGACCAGGCTCAGCGCCATCAAACGCAGGTAGCGCGCATCACCGCGCTCCCCCACAAACCCGAATTCGCTGTTGGCGCTCATCGGTAAAATAATCAGTTGGCGGTTATTGAGCAGCGCGTTGGTGAGCGCACGGTTATCGGAATAAAGCCGATGCGCCAGCAGTCCGCTGATAGCGGCGATAATAAGCATAATCACCAACGCCAGTGCCAGATTGCGGTCACGGCGGGACTTCAGGTTATATTCCATGGGGTGACCTCAGGGTATCCAGTGACGTTTGTAGCTTTCTGGCAATACATCAACAAAAAGTCGAAGCCAGCTGGTAGGCAGGAACCAATAGGCAAGGCTAAGCATATAGCTGGAGCCCTTCCCTCTCTTTAAGGCACGCATTCCGAAAAAAGCCGCAAAAACCGTTGGACCGAAAATCCACATATTGACGAAGATGGTCAGCGCGCACAGCGGTATATAGAGAACAAATTCGTCGCGGGGCAATCCAAACCAACGCTTTGCTTCGGAAAGCGTAGCCGGAAAGACATACCGGTTACGCTGTTCCATAGTTCACCCGTTAAAACAAGCCAGTTACGACGTTAACGAACAGCAGGACGGCAACGATACCGATGAATACCGCCGGGCTTTTCGACTTAATAAACATCCACAACGCCGCCAGCATTTCGACGAAATAAATAACGTAAACAACCGCACTCCCGGCGCCGAATGTCGCTTTCACATCCCCTTTAGCCTTGGCAAAATAATCCTTGGCATAAGCTTCAGTAGCCGGCATTAACATCAGCGCCAGCATGAGTACAGTCATAGCTACCGCACCCAAAAAGAGCGGGTTCTTCAGGTACAAAGCCACTTTTCCTTGCATGGCAAAATCCTCAAGGTTAACGAAATAAAAAATGAATATGCGTATAACTGATTAAAGACTCTGGGTAATGGACCTCCTTTTATTTACAACTAAAATAGTCACCTGCTAAATCTTTTCCCGGTGGCAGCAATATCAACAAACTCATTGAGGTGGTCTTCAAGTCTCAACAAGGCTTCCTGACGCTTGGTGCGCCCTGAGCGCTCAGCCGAACGAGAAAGGAGCGCATTTACCCTCGAAGTGATTTTTATAGTGAGGGTAACCTCTCTAAAATCATGATTTAATTCTGATTTATTCATTTCAATATGACCATTGAGTTGAGGCCGAGACTGAACTGTACCAAGGATTTTATAGCACCCAAACAAATGCATGTAAAGACTACATTTTACATATAAGCATCACCTAGTGCATCTTTATCAAAGACAACAGGCTTATAATGATTAGAATATCTGTTAACTATCTGTTTTATAGATCTTTTAGGAGGTTTAACTTACACTTCAAGAAACAAAACGAAGGAGAATAATAAAGATGAACTCTACATTTAAAATTGGGAAAGCGCTTAGAGCTTTGATGTCAAAAAATGGAATAATTAAGCACAAGCAGGTCGAATATATAAAGAGCAGCCTAAACATATCTCAACCTCAAGCTCTTAGAAAATTAAAGGATATTTCACCTTGGGATGTTGTTCAAATCTCGACAATTTGTCAAAAGCTAGAAGTCAGTCTTAGTGACTTTTTTGCTATTGTAGAAGGAGAAGACCAAGAGTTAGTTACTTCATCAATAGAGTTTAATAGTGAAAAATTAAGTTGCAATCTGATATTGGGGAATAAACCTGCTGATAACGATTCAGCACTTGCTGCAATAAAAATAAATGAAAAATGGACCATCGTAAGAACCTGTGACCTTGACATCTATAATACAAGAATTGACGACACCAGAGAAGTGAGATTAATATCAATAAAACCTAAAAATAGAGCAACGAGAAAAAAAGTAGCTATATTGGACGATGACAAAGATATAACAAAAACCATATCGCAATCACTTTTACTAAATATGCAGGACATTAGAACCGAAGAATTTAATAGTATTAGCTCCATGCTTAAGGCAAATGCCTTTGATGTGTACGATGTATATATACTGGACTGGCTGATAGGTAATAACAGCGCCCTTGAAGTAGTAGAAGATATTAGAAACAGGCTTAATAGTGACTCATTGATAATTATACTTACCGGGCAGTCAGGCAGAAAAATTGACTCAGACATAAGTTATGCCATCTCGAAGTATGATGTAGTAGGTCCATATGAGAAACCAATCAGACTTGATGTTATAAATTCTGTTATTAACAGATACTTTGGGGCAAAAAAATGAAAAACTATAACAATTTCCCCGGAAGTCTTATCTGTGATAACGGTTATATTTGTAGTTCTTATGATCTGGATAAAGACCAGACAAAACCAATGGGGATAAGCCTATTAAAAGATCCTCGCATATTTAACTATGCTTTAAGTAAATTCGAGATTGATATCAAAAAAATCAAAAATATTAATATAATCAATGGCATGGGCGTTACGCTTGGCGATTCAATAGTAGGTATATCCTGCTTGCATGCTATGAAGAAAATGAACGAGGAACTTGATATACATATAATAAGGCCTAAGA
This sequence comes from Serratia sp. PF-27, assembly GCF_030053255.1. Classification (NCBI taxonomy): domain Bacteria; kingdom Pseudomonadati; phylum Pseudomonadota; class Gammaproteobacteria; order Enterobacterales; family Yersiniaceae; genus Serratia; species Serratia sp. PF-27. The sequence goes on along the minus strand of NZ_JASGBT010000001.1, from coordinate 11,546 downwards.
GCGCACCTGCTATGGTGGAAGATCTATATAAATTATTAAGTGATAACATATTCAAATCTATCAAGTATATGCCACAAAGATTAGAAAGGCTTGAAGATGGTATAACAATTGATATGGGAAATCAAATATACAGAAAACTCTTTGACTCAATTGAAATGCACGACTATTTCTTCGAGTCAATGGGTTTAGGGTTTATAAAAAACTCAGAGTTCAAAAAAAACCATTTTTTGAAAGAAATTGCCATTGAATCAAATTTTAAATTTGATGGTAACTATGTTCTATTCGCTCCTTATGCAAGCACTCCAGTGAGAAGCATCCCAGATAACCATCATGAAAAACTTATTAAACATTTATCAAAAAAACATAAAAAGCAGGTTCTGGGATTTTCAAAACTTGTCACTCCTGGATATAAATATATTGGCGACTTGGTTAGAACAACCTCTGACTTTATTAAATCAATAGCATTTTGTGATTTCTTACTAACCGTCGATTCCGCAGCTCTACATATTGCTGCAGGCTTCGATAAACCTTGTCAATCAATTTTTACAACTATAAGACCAGAGCTTAGGACTAAGTATTACACAAACTGCGAACCAATATACATTGGCAATAATGAAATTGATTACATCCACCAAACTGACAATCCCATGATTATTCAAAAGATTAGAAAGGCATTTGATGAATACTTTTAATGTAGCTCTTCTGTTTGCAATCTTATCGATCTCAATACCATCAACAGCATTTGCATTAGAAAAAAATGTATTCATGTACACTTACGAATTAAATGTCAAAGAACTTCAAAAACTTTCAACTCATACAATTGAAACTAGCACACCCTGGCGGGAGTCTAGAACTTATAAAGGATACTTCTTGTCAGACATTCTTTCTTTGCTTGATTTTCATTCTGACGATCTTCAACTGTGTGCTTTTGATGATTATTGCGCAATGATACCCCATACAGACGTTATCACTTACAATCCAATTGTAGCCTATGAAGCAGATGGGATAAGGTTGACTATGAGAGACGATGGACCTTTTTTCTTAGTATACCCTATCGATTCAACATATGAATTACAAAATGCACCGCTTGTTTTTGCAAGACTTGTACGTCATGTTAAAACGATTTCATGGGGATTAAAAGAATGAAAAAAAATCTAATTTTCATAACCTGCGTCATACTTTATATAGTCACAGTCACTTTGACATGGGTAACATATAACTCTCTTACTAAAGCTGCATATATTTCTTATGTAGGTACCCAAGAGAATTACTCCTGGTCAGTAGTTAAGTTATACACATCGACTATAGAGTTACGAGACGCTTTAGTAAAAAATAAACATGACGAAATAGCAAAAAAAATTGATATACTATTTTCTCGAGTATATGTGTTAAATGAGGGGTCTGAATCAACAAAGTATTTGTATTATGAAAATGACTTCAAACCATTAATGTTAGAGTTTACATCAAAACTCACTGATATAGATCGAGAGATAGAAAGTAAAAAAAACACTTCAAATAAAATTGAAAGAGATGTTGACACTCTGATATACATATCCAGGAAAATACTTAACTCTGCAGATCACGCTCTTGTAAGTCAAAAAAATGTATCTATTTCTGAATATACAGCACTGAGAGATAAAATCAGAAACACACTTATAATGTCACATGTTATATTACTTGTAATCATTATCATCACATTGTTCAGAACACTGGAAATAAAGAACAATCTAAAATCTAAAAGCATCGACCTGCTTAATAAAAATGCGTTCCTTGGAAAACTAGGACATGAAATGAGGTCTTCCCTTCAAGTTATAATAGGGACAATAGATTTAATGATGCAAGAACATACCCAATCAAAAAATGATAACATCCTTCGTCTGTTACGAGCTTCCGAGAAGATTGAAAGGCAAATGAAAGACCTGAGTGACTACGCGAAAATAGATTCAAACGAAACTCCTATAAATAACACAACATTCAATCTTTATGATTTGATAAGTAATGTAATTCAAGACAACAACATACGATTCTCATCCAATGAGAAGATATTAGTAGATGGGGATAACCATCTTTATCTATATTCCGATAAGGACAAAATAGCACAAATCATAGACAACTTAGTAAGCAACTCTTTCAAATACGCAAAAAATAAGAACAAAAAAATTATATTTTCGCTAGAAAGAGAAAACTTATTATCATTGGATATTTATGATGAAGGTATCGGAATAAAAGCAGATAAAATTAAGTATATATTTACACCATTTTATCGCACTACATCAAATGAAATACCAGGAGTTGGAATGGGCCTTGCCATAGTCAAGGGTCTAACAGACGTAATGAATGGGCAAATTTCAGTTGATAGTAAATATGGTAAAGGCACACATTTTAATATCAAGCTACCTGTTCAGATACCACTAGAACGGCCCATTCCTCGAGAAAATGAAGATGAAACTATAACGCTGAAAAATCTAAGCATTCTTGTAATTGATGATGATATTGAAACACTTAATACTATCTCTGATATGCTCTACTCATTAGGTCAAGTAGTTACCAAAGAAAACGATCCAAATACAGCGTTGAGGAAGTTACGGCGTGTACCATATGACCTTGTGATAACAGACTTACAGATGCCTAATTTATCTGGACTGGAAATAATTGAGAATATTAAATCGGGTAAAGGGCCAAATTGGATGACCCCGTTTATTATCATATCTGCTTATCATCAAATAGATGAAGTCAATAGTCATGGCAGGTTATGTAAGCCGGTAAGAAAAGCTGATCTCATTTCAATCTTAAAAAAGATCTGAAAAAACTTAAAAGAGCTACAATTAACCGTAGCTCTATATTAGTCGTTTATTTAAAAAATTCAGCTAACTTTCCATTGATTCGTTCTGTTACCATACTCAAAAACTCTGGATCTAAGTAATGTTCAGACTTATTAACTTTACTCAAATCTGCAGTTTCTTTATTTACATGATAAATAGCCTCACTCAAATATGATGATATCAGAACGTTACGCGCTATCATTTTCAACTTGTCATCAAGTGAAAGTTGACCTTCATCCTTAGCCTTTTTGTTTTCATAAACTCTTAATCCGAGTTTAAACATTTCCATTACAAAAGCTGACCTATTTGCTGTCTCTCTCGTCTCGCCATCATCGAGCCGAACCTGGACATGCCGGTCTATCACATCGAGGAAAGAATAAGGTATTGTAAGGTTAACTCGATTTGGTCTTCTAGATATTTCTTCCATAGTCTACCTATCAAAAGTTTAACGAATAAAGTTATGATTCATACAATGAACGATGTGATTGAAGTAACCAATAGCACACCACGTAGTAACTAGCAAGTAACTTCGCAGGAGCTTGGAAGTAATCATTGTATCAATATCGTAGATTTATCAGTTACTCCCAAGTTACTTCGTGGTACTAAATTACACTATGCAATTGATTAAAATGCAATAACTCAAATGTTACATCACAGTATTTCAGGAATTACTTGCACGGAACCATATCGTTACGACTCGAATAGTATATAAATCACACAATGAACACAGTAACGCATTGTTTAAAAAGGAATTATCCAAAAATATTTTTTTTGCATGTGGTGTGAAAAATCTAGTTTTACATATATGCCTGTGTTAATATTAACCTACGTTGAGTTAATACCTTACGGGCCTCTTGCGATGATGTGTAGAATAGCGGCAGCACTGATGGCAATTTCGGTTTTCTTCAGTGGTAGCGTACGCGCAGATTGTTTCAATCGCGCGGGGGATTATTACCGTATAGATCCGGACTATCTCCGCGCCATCGCATTTAGAGAATCCGGTTTTAACAACTCGGCGGTCAATCACAACAGAGACAAGACGGGAAAAATCCTCAGCTCCGATCATTGCGTCATGCAAATCAACACCAACACTCTCAATCGCTTCAAACGAGAGTACCCCTTGCTATCGATAAAACAACTCAAAGATAACCCCTGCCTTTGCATACATGTTGGCGCCCTCGTATTAAGACGCAACTTCAACCAATACGGCCTGAGTTGGTTAGCAGTGGGTATGTATAATGCCGGCGTAAAAAATCGGCAGGAGACCATATCTAACAGATATAACTACGCAATGAAGATTGACCGAATCTATAAAGACATCAAAAGTGGAAAACTAAAACCACCTGCTATCAACTGACTCTGCCCTTATGCACATATCCACACGCAATAAAGCCAGTGAGTAACCGGCCTATCCTGACCGGTTACGAACGGGAGCGGTTATTTCACCGGGGCAAGGTGAAATAACTTTGCCTGTGGGGATGTGTATAAGGCTGGCCGCATGGTATTTCAATCCCAATCTGACGTGGAACACGTCAGGGGTAATAAGGGAGCCCCTGGGGGCGGACGGGTCAAAAACATAAATGTTTTTGACGGGCGGGCGGGGGATATTTCGCGTTTCCCCTCAATGGGGAAAAAGCGGAACAGCGCGCAATATAATGGAATGGCGGGTAAGCCCCGCCTTATTTGTTATACTCTGGCCGGCAATGTATTCGGGAACCGTTTCGCTAATATATCGTTGATCTGCTCTACCAGGTCTAACCGGTTAAACTCAATGTGCCCCGTTCCTTTGGCATAAGCTCTGACAGTAAAATAGGTTAATTCACAAGTGACCCCGATCCCCTCTCCCCTGTTAAAGAAGTTTGTAAATCGATCTCCTTCCCCCACGCGAACATCTGGCACCCTTTGACCATCCAGGATAAAGAATATTTTGGCCAGATCGTCTACTGCCTGAATGGTCCTGTCCTCTACGCGAAAACTTTCTCTATAGAATCGTGATACCAACCGCTCGATGATGATCTTCTTGCCAAGTCTGCAAGGATTGTTCGTCTTGTAATCCCACGATAGCCGCTGGAAAACGTCGATTAAACCCTGCTCAAACGTTTCCGCTTTCGTTGCGTTTAATGCCTCGAATGTTGCCAGTACATTGTCCAGCGTCACGGCGGGGCATTTATCGCTATACAGAGATTCATTCCATTTATCGCGCTGCTTTTGGCTCATCAGCGTAAACATCCCCGTTTCATTCATCAGACGCGTCCAGATGCTGCGGTCGACATTGATTTGTGCTGTGCGGTTAAAATCATTCAAACCCGCCCTGCTTTTTAGCTTCTCAATGATGGTATATTCATCGAGTTGATAGCTGTAACTGCCTGCTTCGCGCAAAATAGAAAGTGCTGCATGAAGTTTTTCCGCTGCGGCTTTCAATTCAATTAACCCCAAGTTTCGCTGAGCGATAATGACATCAATTGCTGCCGAAGGAATGACATCGCCGCCCATATTGTCGTTGATGCCGATAGTATCTATTGTGCTCGCGCCGTTCTCTGTCGTTGTTGACATGGTTCACCTCTTTCCATGCGATTAATACCGCCACCCATAGGGCGGCGGTCGGTTAATCAGGCGTATGCCCGTTTGATTTCCAGGGCGCGAAGCAACTGCCCTAACTCGTTGCCCTTGAGCGCCGGAATATGCACGCGCTGGCCTTTACGATGCGTTTTGACAATATGACGACTCCATGCTTTAACGCTGGAATTTACGTCTTTGGCAGCAATGCAATCCCGCTTGATACGCTTGTGCTTTTTTTTCACGCCACTCTGTACATTTCCCGCAGCGGGTGCGATGATTGAAAACTCAATAGTCATAGATTTACTCCAATCGGTTATTGAAGCCGCACTGACTTTCCACGAGCCAGCACGGCATGAGGAAGCAGGCGCAAGCCTGCTTTTTCAATTCAGGGCTTCCCCGCCCCCGTTGACCTCCTTAATTTCTGTTTCCGAAATTTGTACCGGCTCGCCGAGGAAATACCCATTCACCGGATTTAACAGCGAAATAAACCGCGCCTTTGCCTCTGCTGCTGTTTGGGCGGTCACGCGTGAAAACATCGGAATTGATCCGTTAGCACTCTGGCCGAAAAACATGATCTCCCAACGGGGTTGCCCATATCTCTTTGAGTGTGCCTTCGTGGCGGTTTTGACGTTGACGTTTCGTGTGTTCATGCTGCTCTCCTTCCTGGGTGGTTTATCTATCTCTCGTCGGAACCTTGCGCGGCAAAAAAGCTGAGTTGCGACGGCGAACGGGGGAACGCAAGGGCGCCGCTCGCGGCGTGCCATTTACCCTTGCGGGCACGTGGGCGACGGTGCGACAAAAGCGGCCGCGTAAGGGGCTGACGAGAGAGTGCCTCCGGGGCCGGATGAGCAGGAACACACCCGACACGGCGATAAGCCGGGGCGGCCTTGAAGCCCGGCACCGCCGGGCGGTGAGCCTGGCGCGGCGCGGCTATCTTGCCGCTGCAAGCGTGCCCTTGCGTCAGGATGGAAACCCGCTGCCCGAAGGGCCGGGCAGAGACGGCGACGCCGGCTCTGTGCGAAGCATGACAGCCGACCGGACGCCCAGACCACCACGCAAATGAACACCACCAGGAAAGTTAAGACAAACAGGAAGATGAAGAGGAAGAGGCAAAACAGCAGCTGGATAGTCAGTCAGACCCGAACGGCAGCGACAGCGGGCGGCGCAGCCGCACGTCCTCGCCTGCCGGCCGCCGCAGGCGGCGGGAAGGGGTTTGCGCGCGCTAAGACCTCTCCTTCAGCCCATGCAGGCCGCCTCATTAGCGGCCCGAACGCGGTTTAACGCCTCAACGCCGTGCGCACTTTCTCAATGGCGGCCATATCGTCGATAAATTCGCCTTCCTTGCTGAGCGGGTCATCGGCATCTATCGCCAGTGCCGCCAGTGACACCACGGTTTCCAGCGCCTGCGCATCGACACTCACGCACGGCGTGGCGTCGCGGGCCTCCTGGATGGACACCATCATTGCCTCGATATCACGTTGACCGACACCGCTGTGCTGATAGTCATCAATCGCCATGCAGCCAATGGACTCGAGGATGGCCAGCACATCCAGATTGGTGGGGTTGTACTTCGCCAGCGCATACCATAGCGACTGCGTATCCCATATCAGCACCGCCAGCGGTTCGTCGTAATGGTATTCCCGAAACAGTTCCGCGCTGATTTCCTTCGCTGTACCAAACATGCACACCTCTGATTATTTAAGTTAATTAAGAATTTAATAAGTAAAAAAACCAGCAGGCGGCAGCGCCGCCCGCTGCATGGACTAGTCCAGCGCCCGCAAAATGTCCGCGCGTTCAGGATGGGTGTCGATATAGTCGTAAAGCTGTTGCTCACGCTGCATGAAGAGTTGCACCAGCCCCGCCTTGTTCCGGTCGTGATGCAGCCAGCAGCGGTGATTGATGGCAAGCAGCGTCACGACAATGCCAGCAGCGTCACCGCTGAGGGTCTTGTCGAACCCGTTATCATCGTTCAGCACCAGCACACGGTCGCAGTCCGGCGCCATGTAGCCGCCACCCGCCGGCAACATGATGAAGTGCCAGAAGCCGCCGGTGTACTGCGGCAGGTAGCGGTCGGCGGTGGCGTAAACCTGCATTTCTGCCAGCAGGTAATCGTCGCCGAACAGGTACGGCAGAAATGACAGACGGTCAGCTTCACAAACGTGCAGATTTAACGCGGTGTTCTGTTGCATGGGGCTACCTCCAAACGTTCAGGGATTGCGGCACCGGCCAGTGCCGTACCCATTCGAAAGGCCGGCCTTGAGGGCGGGAAGCAGGGGCGCCACCGCAAGCCGCAGCGCAAGCCCGTTGCGCGGCTGAATGCCCGTAACGGGCGCGAACGGGTGAGGAGGCGGCGAAGCGTACCCTTGCGGCCCAACCGTGCCGGACTAGCGTTTGGGTACGGCTCTGGCCGTCACGACACCTGGGCGTCAGAGGAAAAGGATTAAAGCGGTGTGGGCAGGCTCTGCCTGCGCCCTTTGCGGCGCCGGCCTGCCGGCAAGTGCCGCGTGGCGGTGGGGTGTCGCGTGCGCGCGGCGCTCGATGCGCCAACGCGGGCGCAGGCAACGCACGCAAAACCACCGGGCAGGTTACCCCGCCCGATCGCCTGTTTCCTGTCGCTCAATCCTTGAAATGGTGTTCCAGTTCGTTAATCGCTTTGTAGATCTCGACGTAACGGTCGTGCGCGTCCCGCAGGATATGACCCGCCAGGCGCTCGGCCAGCACGTCGCTGTTCCAGAAATACGCACTCACCAGCCCCCGTAGACGCAGATGCAGCTCGCACATCTCATCGGCCAGCGCCGCAATGTCGGCGCGCAGCCCGTCGTGACCCTCATAGTTTTTCATCTTTGCGTCCTCATGCGGCGGTAGGGGTGCGCGTGGCGCCAGCCACTGCCGCGCGTTGCAGGTCGGCCAGCCGCTGCCGGCCGATGGCGTGATATTGCTCAAGCAGCTCGATGCCGATGTAACGCCGCCCGGCCTGGAAGGCGGCGACGCAGGTCGAACCGGAGCCGGCGAAGGGGTCGAGCACAATCGCCCCCGGCGGCGTGAACGTCTCAATCAGCGGTTGCAGGATGGACACCGGCTTTTCGGTCGGGTGGTGCCGGTTGCCGGTGTACTCCCAGGGTTGCACGTCCGCCGGCGGCTGCGCCGGCAGCGGCGGGCGCCCTTTCGCCAGGATGTAGGCGCATTCGTGCTGGTAGCCGACAAAGGCCGATTTCGAGGCGTAGCGCTTGGTAAAGACCAGGTGCCCCACCACGCGAAAACCGGCCCGCTTCCAGGCGGTCATAAAGGTATCGACGCGGTTCCAGCCATAAAAACTCACCGCCAGCGAATTGGGCTTGAGCACCCGGAACATCTCGGCAAACGCCGGCTGCACCCACTCATCGTTGACGTCACCCGCGATACTGCGGCCGCTGCGGTCTTTGAAGCCCACCAGGTACGGCGGGTCGGTCAACACAAAATCAATGCTGCTCGCCGGATAGCCAGCCATCACCTGCACGGAATCACCCAGGACAAATCGGGACATAAGAAATACCTCGCCATTCGAGGGGTGCAGGAGGGGGCCGGTACGGCCACCGTTCCCTGCTGCCCGATGTCATGGCCGGCAGGGGTCGCTGCGCGTCAAGCGGACGTGAAATAAAGAGACGAGGCTTGCCGAGGCGATTTTATGTCGCGAAAGCCGCTTGAAGGCCGGGCTTGCCCGCCGGCGCGCGGAATGCGGCGCCTGCCAATATGTCATCGGGCTGCAGGGGGAAACATTTTTTGAAGGCCGTTCATCGTCCGGTGAAGCGCAGATACGGCAACAGGCAGGCAAAAATGCAAAGCGACGCGGCAGCCGCCGGAGAAGGGCCGGCCATGCCGGCGACCTTTGCGCCCCGGCGCGTGGCGGTTGACCTTCACGGGCGGGCGGCGCTCGCGGCGCCAGTCCGTCCGCCGGGAGCGGATGCCCCAGCCGCGTGATTGTGCGATACTGCGCGAAAGACAGAACAACCGGAGAGGGACAACATGATGAGCGACCAGCCTGCTGGGCCTGAGATTATCGAAGACGAGATTATCGACACCGGCACCGAAGAGTTTGCCCACGTGGTGGCCATGATGGTGCTGCTCGAGCCCGGCATGTCCTACACCCACTCAGTGCCCCTCTCCCCTGACACCGCCGCCGGGCAAATAGTCCAGGACGTCAACAGCCTGAAAAAACGCGCCAGGCGCCTGCTGGTGCCGGCCATGCATGCTGCAGCCAAACGCTCCGGCCAGGTTTACAACATCGAGAGCAGCCTGGTGCTCTACCCGTCAGGCCGCCTGTTCGCCCAGGCCATCGTCACCCGCAGCCGGTAAACCCGCAGCCGGCTTCAGGCTGAAACAACAGAACCGGTGGAATATAGGCGACTCCTCGAGCTGTACGCACGAGGAGACGAAGGAAGGTATAAAGATACTGCGCTATGGGATAAACCCTATAGCAAAGGGAAATCCAAGTAGTGAATATCAAGAATAGATAGAAAAGAAACAAAAACATTAAATCATGATTTAATGAAAAAATGATTAATAACCATGTATTGATCCACTTATACAACAAAGACAGTACCTGAACAATCGAAGGAGACGGCGTAAAATATTCTTGTTCAGTATTTATTATTGACTTAACACGCTAGCCAATAATCTGTATTTCACACCGCCATTGGAACATGAATTCATGATTTCATTAATTCATTTTTTTGCGAAACATATCATATCCGGCCAACAACATATCTGTCATCGTGATGCCTTGCTCAGCAGCGTAAGTTTTCATCTCTTTGTGCTTATTGACAGGGACCTTTATCTGGATGGGTTTAACCTCAGTATCAGGTTGGGCTCCCTTGCCCGTCACATCCAGTGTAGGTTCATTGGAAGGAGGGGGAGCGAGTTTAATGCTATTCTTGGGACCTTTCATTACAAACCTCTCAAGCTGGCATGACATAATTAAAAAATGAATTCATGATATCATGAGTTAACGATATCATGAACCTCCTCAACCATAGCCTTGGCGGTCGCGTTCAGGGACTTAAATGGCGTTTCATATAAAGCTCGACCAACATCCAGCGCGCTGCCATATCCAGCCTTAAAAGGAATGACGGTATTAAGCACACGGAATCCCCATGCACGTATAGTTTCTTGAGCTTTCAAACCTTCAGCGTCTGAAGGGGATTTGGCCACTGTAAATACGATACGGTCTTTGTTTATCCCTTTTTTAATTAACTCTCTGGCCAGTTCAAGAGAGGGCTCCAGGTCATCAACAGTAGTGCCTGTCGAAACCAGTACCAAGTCAGATTCTACTGCCACATCCAGCGACGTGGTCTCTGCCGCCGGACGTCCGTCAATGATAACGAGATGATACTGATCTTTAATTTTTACTGCTGTCTCTACCCTGCGATACAACCCACAATCAATAGTAGGTAACCCCGCATCCTCACGTCGCTTGCACCACTTAAGCGAGGTCTGTTGTTTCTCATCGATATCCGCCAGATGTGTCTTCCACCCGGCCTCGGTAAAGCCCGCCGCTAATGTTCTGGCTGTTGTGCTTTTAGAACCACCGCCTTTCTGACCAATGCACGATATAATCATGATATCAACCTTTCATTATTTCATGTTAACCATAGTGATATTGGCACAACCAACAAAAAAATGAAAGCATTAAATCATGATTTAATGACTAATTTATCCAAAACCCGCACCACTATAAAAACATGACAACATGAAATCATGGTTTTACGCAGGGTAATTCAAAGCCATCGAATACCGGTCGGGTGGGTGCGCAGAATTTCACGCCGAACTTGCTGCAGGGCATATAAAGTGCGTATATGACCCAATTAGAAACGAATTTACAATTTGACGACAGGCTAAACCGGAGGTCACCGATGCCTATCAAAACCCGTTACGGCTACGTGGATGAGACCGCCTTCGAGGCGTTCCAGGATGATTTTGATACCGATCGCATTCTTCGTGCCATCGATAACCTCGACAGGGTGGCACACGGGGTGACGATGATGCAGGAAGAGCTACGGACTCTGCACCGCATGGCGGAAGAACTCATGACCGACGATCTGACGGGAAATGCCCCAGACGTGCCGGATTCAGAGTCCATCTGGATGTTGGCCGAAGACATCTCAATGCGTGCCTGGGAGTGGCCAGACC
>NZ_JASGBT010000012.1:0-1459 GCF_030053255.1 Serratia sp. PF-27 | reverse complement strand
AAAACACCTTCGGTGTTGTAAGGTTAAGCCTCACGGATCATTAGTACTGGTTAGCTCAATGCATCGCTGCACTTACACACCCAGCCTATCAACGTCTTAGTCTTAAACGTTCCTTCAGGGGCCTTAAAGGCCCAGGGAAGACTCATCTTGAGGCAAGTTTCGCGCTTAGATGCTTTCAGCGCTTATCTTTTCCGCACTTAGCTACCGGGCAATGCCATTGGCATGACAACCCGAACACCAGTGGTGCGTTCACTCCGGTCCTCTCGTACTAGGAGCAACCCCTCTCAATCTTCCAACGCCCACGGCAGATAGGGACCGAACTGTCTCACGACGTTCTAAACCCAGCTCGCGTACCACTTTAAATGGCGAACAGCCATACCCTTGGGACCTACTTCAGCCCCAGGATGTGATGAGCCGACATCGAGGTGCCAAACACCGCCGTCGATATGAACTCTTGGGCGGTATCAGCCTGTTATCCCCGGAGTACCTTTTATCCGTTGAGCGATGGCCCTTCCATTCAGAACCACCGGATCACTAAGACCTACTTTCGTACCTGCTCGAGCCGTCACTCTCGCAGTCAAGCTAGCTTATGCCTTTGCACTAACCTCACGATGTCCGACCGTGATTAGCTAACCTTCGTGCTCCTCCGTTACTCTTTGGGAGGAGACCGCCCCAGTCAAACTACCCACCAGACACTGTCCTCACCCCAGATTATGGGGCCGAGTTAGAACATCAAACATTAAAGGGTGGTATTTCAAGGATGGCTCCACGCAGACTGGCGTCCACGCTTCAAAGCCTCCCACCTATCCTACACATCAAGGCTCAATGTTCAGTGTCAAGCTATAGTAAAGGTTCACGGGGTCTTTCCGTCTTGCCGCGGGTACACTGCATCTTCACAGCGAGTTCAATTTCACTGAGTCTCGGGTGGAGACAGCCTGGCCATCATTACGCCATTCGTGCAGGTCGGAACTTACCCGACAAGGAATTTCGCTACCTTAGGACCGTTATAGTTACGGCCGCCGTTTACTGGGGCTTCGATCAAGAGCTTCGCCTTGCGGCTGACCCCATCAATTAACCTTCCAGCACCGGGCAGGCGTCACACCGTATACGTCCACTTTCGTGTTTGCACAGTGCTGGTGTTTTTATTAAACAGTTGCAGCCAGCTGGTATCTTCGACTGGCTTCAGCTCCATCCGCAAGGGACTTCACCTACATGCCAGCGTGCCTTCTCCCGAAGTTACGGCACCATTTTGCCTAGTTCCTTCACCCGAGTTCTCTCAAGCGCCTTGGTATTCTCTACCTGACCACCTGTGTCGGTTTGGGGTACGATTTAATGTTACCTGATGCTTAGAGGATTTTCCTGGAAGCAGGGCATCAACTACTTCTGCACCGTAGTGCATCGTCATCACGCCTCAGGGTTAGTATGCAACCGGATTTACCAGGTCACACCCCCTACACGC
>NZ_JASGBT010000011.1:0-5346 GCF_030053255.1 Serratia sp. PF-27 | reverse complement strand
CCAGAACGGTGGTGATCGCTGCAGTCAGGGTAGTTTTACCGTGGTCAACGTGGCCGATAGTACCGACGTTAACGTGCGGTTTTGTACGTTCAAACTTTTCTTTAGACATCGATTGTCCCTCTAAGACACGGATAAATCGGTGGTATCACCACATCAACCAAGCATTTGCTCGTTGAATCCAAAACAGAAAGAAAATCAGGGGGCGAGAAATTAAGAAGTGGTGCTGATAGGCAGATTCGAACTGCCGACCTCACCCTTACCAAGGGTGCGCTCTACCAACTGAGCTATATCAGCACATCTTGGAGCGGGCAGTGGGAATCGAACCCACATCATCAGCTTGGAAGGCTGAGGTAATAGCCATTATACGATGCCCGCATCCTGGAACTCGGCTACCTGATTTTTCTGTAGAATTTTGGGATGGAGCAGGACTATTCATCACTCGCTTCGCATCCTTCGGGCCGGCTGCGCCTTGCGCTGCACAGCTCGAACCTTGCCGAAGGCTTTCGCCCTCTCCTCCCGCCATCAACCGCTGCGGTATTTATCGCATCTCAGTTAATCGCCGAAGGCAAGATTTGGTGGTGGGGGAAGGATTCGAACCTTCGAAGTCTGTGACGGCAGATTTACAGTCTGCTCCCTTTGGCCGCTCGGGAACCCCACCAGATTTTAACTACTTGTGACTTGAATGGTGCCGGCTACCGGAATCGAACTGGTGACCTACTGATTACAAGTCAGTTGCTCTACCTACTGAGCTAAGCCGGCATCAAGTGCAGCGCATTCTAGGTAGAGCGGACGGCCTATGCAACAAAAAAATTGCTTTACGCGCACTTTCGCTCACAAATCAGTCAATTTTGCATGCTGTCATGCAATTCGCAGCCTGCGGCGTGCAAACATTCATCACTTGCTGCAATCATTCTCTACAATTTTATCCACTTTTTGCAAGCATTGAGAGCCCCTTTCTCCGTGTCGGCTTCTCAAAACACGTAACCTGCATCGGTAAACCGTGAGCGGGATCGATGCACCAAAAAGAGGATCGCTGCCCAGGTTCGTGGCGTGAACTACACTTATTGCTCGCTCTTTCGCCGTGGCTATGCCTTTCGTCGTTCTGGCGCAGTTATTGCTTATCTTCATTACCCCCATCTCTGGAGGAATGACCGATGAAAATAGTGCCTATCAACGCCGCTACGCTCCCGATTTATCGCGATGAATTGGCTCGCCTGTTGACCGATGCGGTCACCCACGGTGCTTCAGTGGGCTACGACACCTTAATCCCGCATGAAGACGCCGAGAGTTACTTCCACAGCCTGCGTCCCGCCTTGGCCAAAAGCGAGCTGCTATTGTGGATTGCCCGCGACGAACGCGGCGTCGTTGGCACCGTGCAACTCGAGCTCTGCCAGAAACCGAATGGCCGTAATCGTGCGGAGGTGGTGAAGCTATTGGTGCATAGCCGCGCTCGCCGCAACGGCGTAGGTCTGGCGCTGATGAAGACGTTGGAGCAGGCGGCACTGCAACAGCAGCGCGGGCTATTGTACCTGGATACGCAGGCTGGCTCAGCGGCTGAAGCGCTTTATCGTAGCCTGGGTTATCGCTGTTTGGGCGAGCTACCGGATTATGCAGCGGGCCCCGATGGGCATTATCATCCGACCGTCATTTATTACAAACGTCTATTCACCGTAAACCAACCTTCGCGCGCCATTGCCTGCTAGCCTTCAGGCGGTATCCGGCCCCGATGATACCGCCTTGCAACCCCGCCTTATCAACTGCGCGCCGCTTCGCACAATTGACATAAACTGCTGCCTATCGACAACTTTTGCGAAAAAAGTCTACGCCAAAAACGAAGCTGTCTATAATATGCAGCTTGTTTATTCTCTGGAGTTGGCGTCCGGCGCCTTTCCCAACCTGCGTTAACAGGCAGAATTTGGCTTATGATAAAAAGAGATCAATCTTTAGCAACGCCTTACCTACAGTTCGATCGTACCCAATGGGCTGCGTTGCGAGATTCGGTGCCGCTGACGTTATCGGAAGAAGAGATCGTTAAGCTGAAAGGGATTAACGAAGATCTCTCGTTGGAAGAAGTTGCGCAGATTTATCTGCCGCTGTCACGACTATTGAACTTCTATATCAGTTCCAACCTGCGCCGACAGGCGGTGCTCGAGCAATTCCTCGGCACCGACGGGCAAAAAATTCCCTATGTCATCGGCATCGCCGGCAGCGTAGCCGTAGGTAAGAGCACGACCGCACGTCTGTTGCAGGCGTTGCTGAGCCGCTGGCCGGAACACCGCAGCGTTGAGTTGATCACGACCGACGGCTTCTTGCATCCTAATAAGGTGCTGAACGAACGCGGCCTGATGAAGAAAAAAGGCTTCCCGCAGTCTTACGATATGCATAGCCTGGTGAAATTCGTGTCAGAAGTGAAATCCGGCGCCAAACGCGTTACCGCTCCGGTTTATTCTCATTTAATCTATGACGTTGTACCTGAGGGTAATAAAGTCATCGAGCAACCGGATATTCTGATCCTGGAAGGGCTTAACGTATTGCAAAGCGGTATGGATTACCCGCACGATCCTCATCGCGTATTCGTTTCCGATTTTGTCGACTTCTCCATATATGTCGATGCCCCGGAGACGCTATTGCAAAGCTGGTATATCAATCGTTTCCTGAAATTCCGTCAGGGCGCATTTTCCAATCCCGATTCTTATTTCCATAACTATTCAAAATTGCCGGAACCGGAAGCGATTAATATCGCTACACAATTGTGGAATGAAATTAACGGCTTGAATTTGCAGCAGAATATACTACCTACCCGCGAACGCGCCAGCCTGATCATGACCAAAAGCGCCAACCATGCCGTTGAAAGCGTGCGCTTAAGAAAGTAAGACTACCGATCGCTCAAGGGGACGGTAACGTCCCCTTGGTTGCGCTCGCTATTCTGCACTGCGCAGCGATATCTCTCCGCCGATAAAGGGTTTGATCTCCCCATCTTGTTCCAGCAGCAGTGCCCCCTGCGAATCGATGCCTCGTGCGATCCCTACAATCTGCCGCTCACCAATCAGCAGTTTGACCGGTCTGTCGATAAAATTATCCAACGTGCGCCAACGACCAATGAATGGCCCCAGCCCATCTATCTCGAATTGTTTTAACGACTGCCGCAATTCATTGAGCAAAGTAGCAGTCAGCTCATTACGATCGATGTTAATGCCGGCTTCTTGCAGGTTGATCCAACCTTGGTTGATCCCCCCGGCATTGGTATCCCGCATCGCCAAATTAATGCCAGCACCGATGACCAACTGAGCCGCATCGCCAGTTTTTCCTGTCAACTCGACCAGGATCCCTGCCAATTTGCGATCGTTCAGGTAGAGGTCGTTGGGCCATTTTACCCGTACGTCTTTAGCACCAAGGCGCTGCAAGACCTCCGCCATCACCATGCCGATCACCAGGCTCAGCCCCATCGCCGCAGCTGGCCCCTGTTCCAATCGCCAAAACATCGACAGGTATAAATTGGCGCCAAACGGCGAAATCCACTGGCGCCCACGACGACCGCGGCCAGCCAGTTGATACTCAGCGATGCAGGCGTCGCCAGATTGTAGTGTTTCGATACGATCCAGCAAATATTGATTGGTAGAGTCGACTACCGGCAACACGGTAACGCGTTTGTCGTCCAACCCTTTTAGAATGCGTTCCGCCTCCAATAGCGGCATGGGGGCAGGCAAGCTGTACCCTTTGCCAGGCACGGTAAAGACATCCAGCCCCCACTCGCGAATGGTTTGAATATGCTTATTGATCGCAGCACGGCTCATGCCGAGTGACTCACCGAGGTGTTCCCCGGAATGGAATTCGCCGTCGGCCAACAACGCGATCAGTTTTAACGGAACCTTGGTATCTTTCATGACAGCACCGCCACGGCATTCAGCTCACCGGTCGCGCCAATAAAGCGCACCTCAGGCTCCAACCACACACCGAATTTATCGGCCACCGTCTTGCGTACGTGGCGCGCCAGCGCCACCACATCCTGGCTGTGGGCATTGTCGATGTTCACCAGCACCAGCGCCTGCTGGCGGTGTACCGCAGCACCACCGATGCGATATCCTTTCAGCTCGCATTGGTCGATAAGCCAGCCGGCGGCCAGCTTCACCTGACCATCCTGCTGCGGATAATGCGGCATGCCAGGATATTTGGCGACGAGTTCTGCGGCTTTCTCTGCGTTCACCAAAGGATTCTTGAAGAAGCTGCCGGCATTGCCGGTTTCGCGCGGATCGGGCAGCTTGCTGCGACGCATAGCACATACGGATTCAAATACCTGAAGCGGCGTCACCGTGGTGGGCTCCAGCTTGGCCAGATCGCCGTAACTCAATTTGGGTTGCCACTGTTTGTTGAGACGCAGACCCAGCCCGACAATGACATGCCCAGTTTGGAAACGGTGCTTGAAAATGCTTTCCCGGTAGCCAAAACCACACTCGGCAGCCGGGATGCGATCGATAGCGCCGGTAGAGAAGTCCAGCAAATCGACATACTCGCAGACGTCTTTCAATTCGACGCCGTAGGCGCCGATGTTCTGAATAGGGGCGGAACCGGCCAATCCAGGGATCAACGCCAGGTTTTCCAGGCCGCAGATCCCAGCCTGCAGCGTATATTGCACCAGGTCATGCCAATTTTCACCGGAGCTGACGTGGAGATACCAGGCATCGTTATCTTCTCGAACATCGATACCCTTCAACTGATTGACCATTACCGTGCCCGAGAAATCCTCCAGGAACAGCACGTTGCTACCTTCACCGAGAATCAGCAGCGGCTCCTGACGCTTGCGCGTTTGTTGCCACACCTTGAGCATCAGCTCAATTCTATCGGCCATGATCAGGTGCGCTGCGTTGACCGGGAGCGCAAACGTATTGTGGTTTTTTAAAGACGCGCTTTCAGTAGACATAACGTTCAGTACCTATACGGAAATAATCTTTCGCCTAGTCTACTCGATTCGAGGCGTCTGGCTAATATTTGTTTTAATTAACGTGAAATTTATCGAATAATACACTAAAGAATTAAGATTTATCTTTGATATAGCCAGATATTTCTTATCAACACATTAATAAATAGGCATTTTTATTATTTAAATAATAATCTGAAGCTATCAATTATATATTAATCTGGCTATTTCTCTGGCAAAAAACATTATTATTCCTTATAAGAATAAGCTACATATGCCAAAAAGGTATTTTTCAAAGTAATAGATACAGCCAGTATATTTATTTTACGCATAGCAAAAAGCCCTGAACGTCAGTTCAGGGCTTTCGGCTTAATTTGATGCCTGGCAGTGTCCTACTCTCGCATGGGGAGACCCCACACTACCATCGGCGC
>NZ_JASGBT010000010.1:0-1539 GCF_030053255.1 Serratia sp. PF-27 | reverse complement strand
CGCGAACGATGGAAACATCTTCGGGTTGTGAGGTTAAGTGACTAAGCGTACACGGTGGATGCCTAGGCAGTCAGAGGCGATGAAGGGCGTGCTAATCTGCGAAAAGCGTCGGTAAGGTGATATGAACCGTTATAACCGGCGATACCCGAATGGGGAAACCCAGTGTGTTTCGACACACTATCATGTCATGAATACATAGTGGCATGAGGCGAACCGGGGGAACTGAAACATCTAAGTACCCCGAGGAAAAGAAATCAACCGAGATTCCCCCAGTAGCGGCGAGCGAACGGGGAGGAGCCCAGAACCTGAATCGGCTTGTGTGTTAGTGGAAGCGTCTGGAAAGTCGCGCAGCAAAGGGTGATAGCCCCGTACACTAAAATGCACAGGTCGTGAGTTCGATGAGTAGGGCGGGACACGTGACATCCTGTCTGAATATGGGGGGACCATCCTCCAAGGCTAAATACTCCTGACTGACCGATAGTGAACCAGTACCGTGAGGGAAAGGCGAAAAGAACCCCGGCGAGGGGAGTGAAATAGAACCTGAAACCGTGTACGTACAAGCAGTGGGAGCACCTTCGTGGTGTGACTGCGTACCTTTTGTATAATGGGTCAGCGACTTATATTTTGTAGCAAGGTTAACCGTATAGGGGAGCCGTAGGGAAACCGAGTCTTAACTGGGCGAATAGTTGCAAGGTATAGACCCGAAACCCGGTGATCTAGCCATGGGCAGGTTGAAGGTTGGGTAACACTAACTGGAGGACCGAACCGACTAATGTTGAAAAATTAGCGGATGACTTGTGGCTGGGGGTGAAAGGCCAATCAAACCGGGAGATAGCTGGTTCTCCCCGAAAGCTATTTAGGTAGCGCCTCGTGAACTCATCTTCGGGGGTAGAGCACTGTTTCGGCTAGGGGGCCATCCCGGCTTACCAAACCGATGCAAACTCCGAATACCGAAGAATGTTATCACGGGAGACACACGGCGGGTGCTAACGTCCGTCGTGAAGAGGGAAACAACCCAGACCGCCAGCTAAGGTCCCAAAGTCATGGTTAAGTGGGAAACGATGTGGGAAGGCATAGACAGCCAGGATGTTGGCTTAGAAGCAGCCATCATTTAAAGAAAGCGTAATAGCTCACTGGTCGAGTCGGCCTGCGCGGAAGATGTAACGGGGCTAAACCATGCACCGAAGCTGCGGCAGCGACGCTTAGGCGTTGTTGGGTAGGGGAGCGTTCTGTAAGCCGTTGAAGGTGGCCTGTGAGGGTTGCTGGAGGTATCAGAAGTGCGAATGCTGACATAAGTAACGATAAAGCGTGTGAAAAGCCCGCTCGCCGGAAGACCAAGGGTTCCTGTCCAACGTTAATCGGGGCAGGGTGAGTCGACCCCTAAGGCGAGGCTGAAAAGCGTAGTCGATGGGAAACAGGTTAATATTCCTGTACTTGGTGTTACTGCGAAGGGGGGACGGAGAAGGCTAGGCTAGCCGGGCGACGGTTGTCCCGGTTTAAGCGTGTAGGGGGTGTGACCTGGTAAATCCGGTTGCATAC
>NZ_JASGBT010000009.1:0-189776 GCF_030053255.1 Serratia sp. PF-27 | reverse complement strand
CGAGGTGGCGTATATTACGCTTTCCTCTTTCAGAGTCAACCCTAATTTTCAGGATTTTTTCTCTGCGACCCCCGGAGACTCTGTGAAGTTGTTCACATGTTCCGTGTCGATGGAGGCGCATTATAGGGAGCCGGTTCAGAATGACAAGCGTTAATATGCATTTTTTATCTGACCGCTCACTATTCATTCGTAACGCCTATTAAACCCGCTTTTTGATGGCTGCAGGCAGGTCCGCCAGGCTATTTAGCACCCAATCGGCCAGCTTTTCGCCCTGCTCCGTCACCGGCTTGCCGGTACGCACCAGCACCTTGGTGCCGACGCCGGCCGCGATCGCCGCCTGCATGTCTTCCGGTTTATCCCCCACCATATAAGAAGCGGCCATATCGATGTTCAATTCCTGCTGTGCTTGCAACAGCATGCCCGGCTGCGGTTTACGGCAGTCGCACACCTGACGATACTCCTCTACTGCCGCCTCCGGATGATGCGGGCAGAAATAGATGCCGTCGAAGTCGACATCGCGATCGGCCAGCGACCAGTCCATCCACTCGGTCAGGTACATAAACTGGTCTTCGCTGAACTTGCCGCGCGCAATGCCGGACTGGTTGGTCACCATCACCAACGCGAAGCCCATCTTTTTAAGTTCGCGACAGGCGTCAATCACGCCGTCAATAAAGTGGAAATTGTCGATTTCATGGACATAACCATGGTCAACATTAATCGTACCGTCACGATCGAGAAAAATTGCTGGAACGCTTTGTGTCACCGCTTTGCTCCTGAGGGGCTGAATACGCTGACAGTATCGCATGTTTTACCCCGCACTGAGAACGCCGGAGAACGTCGCTGGCCGTTGACTTAGACGTCTAGACGCCTTAACATCTGATCCATACCTTGGTTCCACGCCGAGGTTTACTTTTATCTAGCCACGGGCAACCACGCTAAAATAAGAAGAATATGATTAAACTTTCTAACATCACTAAAGTGTTCCAGCAGGGTTCGCGCACCATTACCGCGCTCTCTGACGTGACCCTTCACGTCCCTGCCGGGCAAATCTATGGCGTTATCGGGTCTTCCGGCGCCGGTAAAAGCACGCTGATTCGCTGCGCCAACATGCTTGAGCGCCCTACGTCCGGCCAGGTCCTGGTCGACGGTCAGGATCTGACTTCGCTGTCGGAAAGCGAACTGACGCGCGCCCGTCGCCAAATCGGCATGATCTTCCAGCACTTCAACCTGCTCTCTTCCCGCACGGTGTTCGGCAACGTCGCGCTGCCGCTGGAGCTGGACAATACGCCGCGCGCCGAGATCAAAAAGCGCGTGACCGAACTGCTGGAGCTGGTCGGCCTGGCGGACAAACACGACGCCTATCCGGCCAACCTGTCCGGCGGCCAGAAACAGCGCGTGGCGATCGCGCGCGCGCTGGCCAGTAACCCCAAAGTGCTGCTGTGCGACGAAGCCACCAGCGCGCTGGATCCGGCCACCACCCGTTCCATCCTGGAACTGCTGAAAGACATCAACCGCCGTCTGGGCCTGACCATTCTGCTCATCACCCATGAAATGGACGTGGTGAAACGCATCTGCGACCAGGTCGCGGTCATCAGCCAGGGGCAACTGATCGAAAAAGACAGCGTCAGCGAAGTGTTCTCACACCCGAAAACCCCGCTGGCCCAACAGTTCATTCAGTCCACGCTGCATCTGGATATTCCGGACGACTACGCCGCGCGCCTGTCGCCGGAGCGCCAGGGCGACCGTCAGCCGCTGCTGCGCCTGGAATTCACCGGCCAGTCGGTCGATGCGCCGCTGCTGTCTGAAGCCGCTCGCCGCTTCAACGTGAACAACAACATTATCAGCGCCCAGATGGATTATGCCGGCGGCGTGAAATTCGGCGTGATGCTGGCGGAGCTGCACGGCAGCGACGAAGACGCGCTGGCGACGATTAAGTTCCTGCAAGAAAATCAGGTAAAAGTAGAGGTTCTGGGTTATGTCTGAGGCAATGATGTGGTTGATGGCACGTGGCGTGTGGGAAACCGTCATGATGACCTTTGTCTCCGGCTTCTTCGGTTTCGTGCTCGGCCTGCCGGTCGGCGTGCTGCTGTATGTGACCCGCCCGGGGCAGATCATCGCCAACAATTCGCTGTATAAGATCCTGTCCGGGCTGGTGAACATCTTCCGTTCCATCCCGTTCATTATCCTGTTGGTTTGGATGATTCCTTTTACCCGCATGATCGTCGGTACCTCGATCGGTCTTCAGGCGGCCATCGTGCCGTTGACCGTGGGCGCCGCGCCGTTCATCGCGCGCATGGTGGAAAACGCCCTGCTGGAGATCCCGTCCGGTCTGGTGGAAGCGGCGCGCGCCATGGGCGCCACGCCGATGCAGATCATCAAGAAAGTGTTGCTGCCGGAAGCCCTGCCTGGCCTGGTCAACGCCGCGACCATCACCCTGATCACCCTGGTGGGCTACTCCGCCATGGGCGGCGCGGTCGGTGCCGGCGGTCTGGGCCAAATCGGTTACCAATACGGTTATATCGGTTATAACGCCACAGTTATGAATACCGTATTAGTATTACTGGTAGTTTTGGTTTATCTGATCCAATTCTGCGGCGATCGCATCGTCAAAGCCGTTACCCATAAATAAATAGTTTTACAGCATATTAATGCGAGTCTAATGAGGAAGGGATATGTCGTTAACATTTAAATCCATCGCGACAATTGGCGCACTGATCGGCACTCTGGCTCTGGCGGGTTGCGGCCAGGATGAAAAGAATCCAAACCACATCAAGGTCGGCGTGATCGTCGGCGCAGAGCAGCAAGTGGCTGAAGTGGCGCAGAAAGTGGCGAAAGAGAAATACGGTCTGGACGTCGAGCTGGTCACCTTCAACGATTACGTGCTGCCAAACGAAGCGCTGAGCAAAGGCGATATCGACCTGAACGCCTTCCAGCACAAGCCTTATCTGGATCAGCAGATCAAAGATCGCGGCTACAAGCTGGTGCCGGTCGGCAGCACCTTTGTTTACCCGATCGCCGGTTACTCCAAGAAAATCAAATCGCTGGACGAACTGAAAGAGGGTTCTCAGATCGCACTGCCGAACGATCCGACCAACCTGGGCCGCTCGCTGCTGCTGCTGCAGAAAATCGGCCTGATCAAACTGAAAGACGGCGTTGGCCTGCTGCCGACCGTGCTGGACGTGACCGAGAACCCGAAAAACCTGAAGCTGGTTGAGCTGGAAGCGCCTCAGCTGCCACGTTCTCTGGACGATCAGCAGATCGCGCTGGCGGTGATCAATACCACCTACGCCAGCCAGATCGGCCTGACGCCGGCGAAAGACGGTCTGTTCGTGGAAGATAAAGACTCGCCTTACGTCAACCTGCTGGTTGCGCGCGAAGATAACAAAGATGCGGAAAACGTGAAGAAATTCGTGCAGGCCTATCAGTCTGACGAAGTTGACGCCGCCGCCAACAAAATCTTCAACGGCGGTGCGGTGAAAGGCTGGTAAGCGCTTATTCACCAATTTTATTCCTATAATTGCAAGACGGGCCAAGGCCCGTCTTGTTATTTCCGCCATAGATTGCTTCAATAGCGCCACTTTCATTAAGGCAGAGGAATCTCAATGCGTGTTTTACCTCTCTGTTTGTTAGCGCTCGCGCTGGCCGGATGTTCATCGCAACGTATCGCGCCATCCTCAACAAACAGCACCAGCAAGCCGACCACGACCGCCCCGGCCAAGACCACGCCGGCCGCCCGCCCCGCTCCGGTAAAACTGTATAAAAGTGCAGAAGAACTCGTGGGTAAACCGTTCTGCGATCTGGGTGAAGTGTCCGGCGAATCGTGCCAAACCACCGTACAAGACTCCCCACCGAATCTGGCTACCGCCCGTAAACGCATGCAAATCCGCGCGTCTTACATGAAGGCCAACGCCGTGCTGCTGCACGACTGCCAGATTGTCAGCGGCGTCGCCGGTTGTTATCAGCAGGCCGTCTGCCAGGGCTCGGCGCTTAACGTCTCGTCCAAATGACCGAATTCGTTTTCGAGCAGATCGGCGTGATCCGCTCGCCGTATAAAGAGAAATTCGCCGTGCCCCGCCAACCTGGGCTGGTCGAAGACGGTGGCGGCGAACTGCTGTTGCTACCGCCCTACAACCAGGCGGAAGCGGTTCGCGGTCTCAGCGATTTCAGCCATCTGTGGGTGATGTTCATTTTCCATCAAACCATGGAAGGCGGCTGGCGCCCGACGGTACGCCCACCGCGTTTAGGCGGCAATGCCCGCATGGGCGTGTTCGCCACCCGCTCCACCTTCCGCCCCAACCCGCTCGGCATGTCGCTCATTGAGCTCAAAGGCGTACGGGTGAAAAACGGGGAAGTGGCGCTGGAACTGGGCAGCCTCGATCTGGTCGACGGTACCCCGGTGGTGGACATCAAGCCTTATCTGCCGTTCGCCGAGAGCCAACCGCAGGCCCGCGCTGGCTTTGCCCAGGCCGCGCCCGCCGGCGATATGCCGGTGCGTTTCGCGCCGCAGGCGGAACAGCAGCTGCAGCAACATCAGGCGCGCTACCCGCAATTAAGGCGTTTTATCAGCCAGGTGCTGGCACAGGACCCCCGTCCCGCCTATCGTAAAGGAGAGGACGTCGAACGGGATTACGCCGTCTGGCTGCTGGATTTCAACGTGCGCTGGCGCGTCGTGGACGGCCACACCGAAGTGCTGTCGCTCGACCCGCGTTAAAATTCCGCCGCCTCTCTTTTGGCGACCCGCTCGCGCTGGTAAACTAAATCACTTTTTGGCCGCCACTCTGGCAGCCCGATGCAATTTGCAGTTCTAACGGAACCAAAACACCATGCGTACTAGCCAATATCTGCTCTCCACTCTGAAGGAGACACCTGCCGACGCCGAAGTGATCAGCCACCAGCTGATGCTGCGCGCCGGGATGATCCGCAAGCTGGCCTCCGGTCTTTACACCTGGCTGCCGACCGGCCTGCGCGTTCTGAAGAAGGTTGAAAACATCGTTCGCGAAGAAATGAACAATGCTAATGCGATCGAAGTGTCCATGCCGGTGGTTCAGCCTGCCGACCTGTGGCAGGAAAGCGGCCGTTGGGAGCAATACGGCCCCGAGCTGCTGCGCTTCGTCGACCGCGGTGACCGTCCTTTCGTGCTGGGCCCGACGCATGAAGAAGTGATTACCGATCTGATCCGCAACGAGATCAGCTCGTACAAGCAGCTGCCGCTGAACTTCTTCCAGATCCAGACCAAGTTCCGTGATGAAGTGCGCCCACGTTTCGGCGTGATGCGTTCCCGTGAGTTCCTGATGAAGGATGCCTACTCCTTCCATACCTCGCAGGAGTCTCTGCAGGAGACTTACGACGCGATGTACGAAGCGTACAGCAAAATCTTCAGCCGCATGGGCCTGGATTTCCGCCCGGTGCAGGCCGATACCGGCTCGATCGGCGGCAGTGCGTCGCACGAATTCCAGGTGCTGGCAGACAGCGGTGAAGACGATATCGTGTTCTCCACCGGTTCCGACTTCGCCGCCAACATCGAGCTGGCGGAAGCGGTCGCGCCGGCGGCTCCGCGCGCGGCGGCCAGCGAAGCGCTGCGCCTGGTAGATACCCCGAACGCAAAAACCATCGCCGAGCTGGTCGAGCAATTCGCGCTGCCAGTGGAAAAAACCGTGAAGACGCTGATGGTACGCGCCACCGAAGAGAGCGGCCACAAGCTGGTCGCTCTGCTGGTGCGCGGCGATCACGAGCTGAACGAAGTCAAGGCAGAGAAGCTGGCGCAGGTTGCCACGCCGCTGACCTTCGCTACCGAAGAAGAAATTCGCGCCATCGTCGGTGCCGGCCCGGGTTCACTCGGCCCGGTCAACCTGCCGATGCCGGTGGTAGCTGACCGCAGCGTGGCGGCGATGAGCGACTTTGGCGCCGGCGCCAACGTTGACGGCAAACACTACTTCGGCATCAACTGGGAGCGCGATCTGCCGCTGCCGCAGGTGGCCGATATCCGTAACGTGGTGGAAGGCGACGCCAGCCCGGACGGTCAGGGTACGCTGCTGATCAAACGTGGCATCGAAGTGGGCCATATCTTCCAGCTCGGCACCAAGTATTCGGAAGCGATGAAAGCGACCGTGCAAGGCGAAGATGGCCGTAACCAGGTACTGACCATGGGTTGCTACGGCATCGGGGTCACGCGCGTTGTGGCCGCCGCCATCGAGCAGAACCACGACGAACGCGGCATCATCTGGCCGGACGCTATCGCGCCGTTCCAGGTCGCTATTCTGCCGATGAACATGCACAAGTCGTTCCGCGTGCAGGCGCTCGCTGAAGAGCTGTACAACACCCTGCGCGCCCACGGCATCGATGTGATCCTCGATGACCGCAAAGAGCGTCCGGGCGTGATGTTCGCGGATATGGAGCTGATCGGCGTGCCGCACTCTATCGTCATCGGTGACCGTAACCTCGACAACGAAGAGATCGAGTATAAGAACCGCCGCGTCGGCGAGAAGCAAATGATTAAAACCGGCGAAATCGTTGATTTCCTGCTGGGCCAGATCAAACGCTAAGCGACGAACGCCAGAAAATAAAAAAACCCGCCTAGGCGGGTTTTTTTATGTCCGAAAACGCTTACTTACTGCTGCAGTTCTTGCTGCGGTCGAACGCGATTTTGCCGTCCGGCACCACCGCCTTCTCTATCTGCCCTTCTTCCATCGATGGCTGCACGCTGAAGTGCGCATTGAAGGTCAGGAACACCGGCTCGCCGGCATTTTTGTTGGCTTTGGCGTAACCTTGCTCCAGCGCGATGTTGTTATCCACCGGGAACGTGATGCCCGTGGCACAATCTTTGAACACCGCCGCGTCAGCCATATAGCTGTAGCTGCCTTTCATCACCATCGGGGTTTTAGGCAACGGTTTTTCAATCGGCTCCAGGCGATAGTTCAGCTTGGAGGCGATCGGCGCGCCGCTGCGATCCAGCATCTCCAGGCTCTTGCCCACCGGGCGGAAGTAGCGTTTTTCACCGGTGCTGTCGGTCAGCACCAGCTTATCCGCAGTGCGCGCCCATTTGCCGTAGTCGGCAAATGTCTGATCGCCGTCTTTGGTGCCGCGGTAGGTTTCCTGCAGCACAAAGGTGCCGTCCTCATCCAGGAACAGCGCCGTGTCCAGACCGCCGCAATCGGCGCAAGGCAACAATCCTTGATAACTCTGCGGCATCGCCTGCAGCGGTTGTTCCTTCGGCTGATAATGATTGTTGCATCCCAACAACGAGAGTGCGCCTGCCGCCAAGAACAGGGCTATCGTAATTTTCTTCACAGTTATTCTCCTACTGTGTTCATGTATTCCTAAGTGCGAACCTTGCCACGCAGCGCCTTGGTGGCGCCTTTACGCGTCTTGCCTTCCAGGCGACGCAGTTTCGCTCCTTTCGTCGGCTTGGTCGCCTTGCGCGTTTTTTCCACCACCATCGCCTGCTGAATCAGCGCGACCAGCCGGGCCAACGCCGCTTCGCGATTCAATTCCTGACTGCGATACTCTTGCGCCTTGATAATCACTACGCCATCAGCGGTAATGAGATGATGATTCAGCGCCAGCAGCCTTTCCTTATAATACTCTGGCAGGCTGGATGCCCGGATGTCAAAGCGCAAATGGATCGCCGTTGAGGTTTTGTTCACGTGCTGGCCGCCCGCGCCCTGTGCGCGGATCGCCGTCAATTCCAGTTCATTATCCGGTATGGCTACGTTTCTTGACAGTTCCAGCACCGGTTACACCTGTGCCTGCTGCCACTCGGCAAACTGGATTTCCAGACTATTCTGAGCATCGGACAGCCAAATAGTTCCCTCCTGCAGCGTTGCCTGCAGCGTCATGGTGCGGCTGGCCAATGCCGTCAGGCGCGCCAACTGCTCGTCGTCAAGGAAACGCACGCTCAGGTTCTTGTAGCCGGCCACCTTACCCTGCATTCCCTGCCACCACACGTGCGCAGCGCGCTCGCCGTAAGCGTACAACACCACGCGCGGCGACTGGTTGCAGGCCTTGCGGATGCGTTTTTCGTCGGGTAATCCCATCTCGATCCACATTTCCAGCCCGTTGTGGTCGTTGCGCTGCCAGATCTCCGGCTCGTCGTCGGCGCTCAGCCCTTTGGTGAACACCAACCGCTCGTCGGCATGACAGATCCAGGCCAACAGGCGCAGCATCATGCGCTGCTCATTTTCGGACGGGTGTTGCGCCAGCGTCAGCGTGGCGTCGTGGTAGAAGTGACGATCCATATCAGCAATATTGACCGCGGCTTTATAAATGGTTGCTTTCAGCGCCATGGGTGACCTCGTTATTATCCGGCGACAGTGTACTTGATCAGGGCCAAACCCCGCCAGCGCGGCCAGGCCACGGCAGTGCGAAAGGCGTGCCGGGGTGCTGATAACTCCATAACAGCTGTGCTATAGTCGTCTAGGATAGGATAAAACTCCGAGAGCCTGCGCCTCATCGCGATAGTAGTCTTGATGATGCAGAGGTTCTTAAGGGAGGAAACTGTGCAACAATACTGTGAGTTAGTACGCCGTACTTACGCCGAGATTGGCAGTGGAGATCTTGGCTACGTGCCTGATGCGCTGGCTTGTGCGTTAAAGGCATTGGACGATGTCGCAGCGAACGATGCGCTACCGTCCTCCGTTAGGGAACAGGCGGCCTTTGCCGCCGCTAACTTATTGGTGAGCGACTATGTTGATGAATGATGAGTACCAACCCATCAATTGCGATGACTACGACAACCTGGAACTCGCCTGTCAGCATAAACTTATTCTGAAGCTGGAGTTACGCGACGGAGAAGTGATCGAGGCCAAGGCGATCGACCTGCTGCAAAAGAAACGCGTTGAGTATCTGACCATCGAACAGAACGGCCAGCAGCGCGACCTGCGTCTGGACCATATCAGCAGTTTCAGTCATCCGGAAATCGGTACCGTGGTCGTCAGCCTGTCGGACTGAGCAGCGGTAACCCCATCCCAACAGGGCAGCCCAACGGCTGCCCTCGTCATTTAGGGCTTCAGGCTGGCGTAATAGGCCGCCAGATCGGCGATATCGTCATCCGACAGCCCCGACACGTAGGCCTTCATCACCTCGGCCTGGCCGCCGTTGCGTTCCCCTTTCTTATACGCCTGCAACGCGTGCTGCAGGTACATGGCGTTCTGCCCGGCCAGATTCGGGTACATCGGCACCGTCACCTTGCCCTGCGCGCCGTGGCAGGCCGCACAGGCGGCGGCTTTGGCCTGGCCGGCCGCCGCATCTCCCGCCGCCAACGCCGGCAGGCTGAACAGGCCGGCAGCCAACAGCGCGATTTCCACAAACTTCATCATTGCTCCTCACGATTATGATTTTTTTCCCAGCGCAGCCGCCACGGGCGTTCGCCTTCCGGCACCTGCCCCGCCTCACAGACGAATACGCCCAGCGCGGCGATCAGCTGCTCATCATAATAAATCAACGGGATGCGTTCACGCTGCCAGGGAGGAATACCCAGCTCCTGCCACAGTTTTTTTATCGGCCGCGAATGGACGCGCCCCACGATGCGCACCGCACCCTGCACGCCGCCGAACCGAACGCTGACCTGTTGCGATGGCTGCGGTGCGCGCAGCACCAGCTCGCCCTCACCGGCAATCAACTGCCCCAGCCCGTCCGGCAACGTCAGCGGCTGGTCAGGCTGCCAGGGCAGATGCACATCGAGCAGCGCCGCCAGCGGCGGCAACAGGTGCAATCGGCCGCGGAAACGGCGGATCTGATAGGCGCCGAGCTGCAGCTGCGGTTCGGCATCCTCCCGGCTGAGCGCCACCTCATCCCACAGACGCTGAAGCTGCTCACGCGCCGGCATGGTGACGTTAAACAATGCGATCCAGCGCCGCAGCAAGGCGAAGCGCCGCACCGGCGAACAGTCGGTCAGGCCGTCAATCGCCAATGAGCGATCCGCCGCCAACAGGCTTTGCAGCGGTTCTGCCAACAGTTCGTCCAGCAGTTGCTCCTGCTCGGCGCACAGGCCGGCGCTGCGCGCTACCGCCGAGGCGAAGTGCGGCCAGCGCTGGTTGAGCTGCGGCAACACCTGCAACCGCAGGAAATTGCGATCGAAGCGCGTGTCCTGATTGCTGTCGTCATCTATCCAGGTTAAGGCGTGACGTTGCGCGTAGCTTTCCAGCGTCTGACGCGAACAGCCCAACAGCGGCCGCAACAGCAGGTGCTCGCCCAGCGTCGCGCGCGCCGCCATCGCCGACAGCCCCGCCGGCCCGCTGCCGCGCTTGAGCGCCAGCAGGAAGGTTTCGCTTTGATCGTCGAGGTGTTGCGCGGTGAGCAGCGCTTCGCCCTCCGTGAGGGCGGCGCTGAAGGCGGCATAGCGCGCCGCACGCGCCGCCGCTTCGATGCCGCCCTGGCGGGCATCTACCTGCACGTGCGTCACCGTCAGCGGGATCTGCCAGTCGGCACACCGGCTGCGGCAATGCTCAACCCAACGGTCGGCAAAGGCGCTCAGGCCATGATGCACGTGCAGCGCACGCAGCTGCAGCGCCGGACGTTGGCGGCGCAACGCCGCCAGCAGATGCAGCAGCACGCTGGAATCCAGGCCGCCGCTGAACGCCACCAGCAGCCGCTGCTGCGCGCCCAGCTGGTCCGCCACCTGCGTCGTTAATTGATCAGTATCCATCGGTAGGCTTTGTCACTTCTACATAGCTGCACGTTAACCCCGCCTACCGCCATCAATCAAGCATTAACCGTCCGGGCCTGGCGTCGCGTCAGCAGCCACCAGCCGCCCAGCACCGCGATCACCGCCAGCGCACATCCGGCCGCTCCCCAGCCGATCTGGGCGAAAATGCGGCCATACGCCTGCATCGCCGCCCCTTCGATGTGGTCTTCGGCGGTCTGATTGGCGATGATGCCCGCCAGGTAGTTGGCGATCGAACCGGTCGCCAGCATATAGATACCGGTCAACACGCCGGTGGCGCCGGGGATATTCAGCCGGGTGATCTGCGCCATCGCCACCGGATCGATAAACAGTTCGGCAAAGCCCATCACCGCCAGACCGGCGATCATCAGCCCCATCGATCCCGGCCCGTGCAGCCGGGTATTAAGCGCCATCAGCGTAAAGCCGACGCCGATCAACAGCAAACCGAAGGCGAACTTACACCAGATGCGCAGCGTGCGATCGCCATCGCCACTCGCCAGCCAGGCCAGCGCCACGCCGCCCAGCATCACCGCACAGGCGTTAACCGACTGGAACAAGGCGGTCGGCACCGTCCAGCCGAACCAGCGCCGGTCAACGAAATGATCGATAAACAGGCTGATGGAGCTGCCGCCCTGCTGGGCAAAGGCCCAGAACAGCGTGCCTAGCAGCATCAGCACAACGATCTGCCACAGCCCCCGGCGCTGGCCGGCGTCCGCGCGCAGCATAATGCGTGCCACCAGCACCACCGCCGCCACGCACACCAACCCGAGCAAATAGCCGGCCCAGCCACGTTCAAACAGCAGCGTGAAGAACAGCGGCGACGCCAGCAGCGCCGCCAGCAGCCATCCCCAGTGCGGCAAGCCCAGACTCCTGGCGCGCATCAGCGGTGCATTCACGCCGCGCGTGTGGCGGAAATGGCGTCCGCCCAGCAGAAAAATCACCAGACCGGCGAACATGCCGATCCCGGCCAACGCAAAGCCGACGTGCCAACCATAGCGTTCGGCCGCCAACCCGCAGGCGATCGGCGCCAGAATAGATCCGACGTTGCCGGCGGCGTACAGCAGCGAGAAGCCCCCTTCGCGGCGCGAGTCCTGCGCCGGATACAGCTCGCCCAGCAGGCAGCTGATATTGGATTTGAACAGGCCGTAGCCGCAGATGATGATGGCTAACGCCAGATAGAGCGACTGGGCGGAAACCGCGCTCAGGCCGAGCACGATATGCCCCAGGGTCATCAGCGCCGCACCGGCGATCACCGCGACGCGATTGCCCAGCAGGCGGTCGGCGAGCCAGCCGCCAAGAATAGGAGTGACGTAAACTAACGAAGCGTAAGCGCTGTAGAGATCGATGGCGTGGCTGTCGGTATAGCCGAGTTGGTGGGTCAGATAGAGGATCAGTAACGCACGCATGCCGTAAAAGCTGAAATATTCCCAAATTTGTATCGCTACGACATAGTAGATTGCGCGCGGCTGTGAGGGTGTTTTCATGGAGGTCTCCCATCAGTCGGTGAACGGCAAAGGGGAAGCGCGAGCGCCTCCCCTCTTATTGGCTGCGGTTATTTCGCCTTCAGCACTTTCACCCGATAACGTCCGTCCGCCTGACGATAGGCGCCGTGAATGTCGGTTTCAAAACCCGGATAATGCGCGCCGATTTCGCACAGCATCTGCAGGAACTCCAGCACCGGCCGGCTCTCTTCGGTCAGCATTTCGCCCGGCATCACCAGCGGCACGCCCGGTGGGTATGGGAGGATCATATTGGCGTTGACCTTGCCGACCATCTCTTCCAGATAGACCTCTTCCACTTCGCCGTGCAGCTCTTTCTGGAACGCCTGGTACGGATTCATCACCATGGTTGGCAGCACTTCGAACGCGCGGTACATCAGGTCCGGCAGGTTGTGTTGCTCCACCAGGCGGTGAATGTTCTGCGCCAGATCCTGAATGCGCATGTTTTCATAGAAATCAGGCGCTTCCTGATACAGCGAAGGCAGCATGTTTTTCACCCGCAGGTTCAGATCGAACGAGCGTTTGAAGTCGGTCATCGCGCGCAGCAGGCTGAGCGCCTTGGTTTTGTCGATGCCAATGCTGAACAGGAACAGCAGGTTGTAAGGCCCGGTTTTCTCGACGATGATGCCGCGCTCGTCGAGGTATTTCGCCACGATGCTGGCCGGGATGCCGAACGGCTGCATCTCGCCTTCCTTGCTCATCCCCGGGGTCAGTATGGTGACCTTGATCGGGTCGAGATACATGTGTTCGTTATCGATGTTCTTGAAGCCGTGCCAGGCGCTGTCGGAACGCAGCGGCCAGCATTCCGGCTCATCGATATGCTCCGGCTGCCAGACGTCGAAGAACCAGCCGTCGGATTCGACTTTCAGGCGTTTGATCTCTTTGCGGAACTTGATCGCGCGCTCGATAGAGCCGTTGATCAGGCGCTTGCCGGCGTTGCCTTTCATCATCGCCGCGGCGGTTTCGGTCGACGCCACGATGCCGTAATGCGGCGAGGTGGTGGTGTGCATCATGTAGGCTTCGTTGAAGGTTTCTTCGTTGATGTCACCTTTCACGTGAATCATCGAAGCCTGCGAGAAGGCCGCCAGCAGTTTGTGGGTGGACTGGGTTTCGTAGATCACCTTGCCCTCCACGCGGCCGCCGCTCATGCCGCACTTGCCTTTATAGATCGGGTGGAAGTTGGTGTAAGGCACCCAGGCGGAATCGAAGTGGATCGACTTCACGTCCAGGGTGTTCTTAATAAAGTCGGTGTTGTACAGCAGGCCGTCATAGGTGGAGTTGGTGATCACCGCATGCACCGGCCAGGTGGCGTTCGGGGTGTCCTTCACGCGCTTGGCGATGGTGGCGCGCTGGAACTCGCTCTGCGGAATGCCGCCGAGGATGCCGTAGGCGTTGCGGGTCGGGCGGAAGTAGATCGGCGTGATGTCGCTCATCATCATCAGGTGAGTCAGCGACTTGTGGCAGTTACGGTCAATCAGCACCGTGCTGCCCGCCGGTGCCGAATACATGCCGACGATCTTGTTGGCGGTGGAGGTGCCGTTGGTGACCATGTAGCTGCGTTCGGCGTTGAACACGCGGGAAATGTACTCCTCCGCCTCTTTGTGCGGGCCGGAGTGATCCAGCAACGACCCCAGTTCGGACACCGAAATCGAAATATCCGACTTCATGGTGTTCGGGCCGAAGAAATCGTAGAACAGGCTGCCCACCGGGCTCTTCTGGAACGCGGTGCCGCCCATGTGGCCCGGCGTACAGAAAGTGTATTTGCCTTCGCGCACGTATTTAAACAGCGCCTTGGTCAACGGCGGCAGGATGGTGTCGATATATTCGTCGGTATTCTGTTTGATCTTGGCGGCGATGTCGGTTGCCGCGCCAAGCGCATACTCGAAGAAGCGCACCTGCATGCGCAGATCGTTCAGGCTGACGTCCAGCGTGGAATAGGTGTTGGCGAACGCGTACAGCGGCATGTATTCGTTCAGCTGACTGATCTCTTCGCACAGCTCCAGGTTGTATTTGTCCCAGTCGAAGATCACCCCGCACAGGCGGGCGTTGTTCTCGATCAGTTTCAGCAGGTCTTCGCGATCGTTAGGGTAAACGATGCGGAAATCCAGACTTTCCAGCGCCTGATGCAGTTCACGGATAGGCTCTTCTTTGAAGTAGACACCCATGTGATTCATGATGGCGATAACGTTCATATGCATTTCTCCTGGCAAAGCAAGCCCCTTCCCGTCGCGGCTGACAGGTCGGAAAGAAAGGGGCTGGGTAAATTCAGTCGGTCAGCGGACGCGAATCAGTGCGCTTTGGCCGTGGTGTTTTCATCGACCGCCGCTGCGTTGGCAGCCTGGCGGGTATTCATTTTCCGGGCGTAGAACATCAGGATAATCAGGCTGATGATAAAGGTGCCGGACAGTTCGAATGAGTTGGCGCCCATCAGCGCGATGAAGCAGAAGCCGCAGCCGCACACCGAAGCGATCAGGCTCAGCAGGTTGCGCACGTTGACCCCTTCGAAGCGGATCAGATCTACACAGGAATAGAAGTAAGGCAGCATGGTCAGCAGCACCGCGATGCCGGTCAGCTCGCCGAACAGGTCGGAAGCCTTGCCGCCGGCGGAGCTCATCAGGGTGATCAGCACCATCAGCGCGGTCATTTTGCAGCCGGCCAGCAGCAGGCCTTTTTTCGGAATGCCGTTTTTATCCAGCTCGCCGTACACTTTCGGGAAGTTGCCGTCGTTGGCGGCGCGCACCCCGGCCTGGCCGACCAGCATCATCCACGAACCGAGTGAGGTCAGGCAGGCGAAGGCGGTGAAGGCGGAAACCATCGGTGCGGCCCAGTTGCCCATAATCGCCGAGGCGCTGATGGCGAACGGCGCGCCGCTGGCGGCCATTTCAGACGCCGGGAACATGCCGCTGATCACCTGGGTGGCGGCGATGTAGATGATGCCCGCCAGGCCGGTGCCGAGCATGGTCGCCAGCGGCACGGTACGTTTCGGGTTTTTCACCATGCCGGTGCTGACCGCCGCGG
The DNA here is from genome assembly GCF_030053255.1 of Serratia sp. PF-27. Lineage (NCBI taxonomy): Bacteria > Pseudomonadati > Pseudomonadota > Gammaproteobacteria > Enterobacterales > Yersiniaceae > Serratia > Serratia sp. PF-27. The sequence goes on along the minus strand of NZ_JASGBT010000009.1, from coordinate 174,599 downwards.
ATTCCACGCCGATGAACGCCCACAGGCACAGCAGAATACTTTTGATGACCGCATGGCTGTCGGTGGTGCCGGAGGTATTCCAGTTAGCCTGGTAGGTGGCGGCGTCAAACCAGTGCCAGCCGAGGGTGGCGGTCACGATCACCGGGATCAACACCAATACCAGGCCCAGGGTAGTCAAACGGCTGACCCAGGTTCCGCCCAGCATGTTGACGAAGGTGAAGACCCACACGATGGCGATACAGGCGATACCGGCAGGTATCGGGTTGTTCAGCGCCGGGAAGAAGGTGGAGAGATAAGAAACGGCGGTAATGCCGATGGCCAGGTTACCGATCCAGTTGGCATGGTAATAAAGCACGCCGGTCTGGAAACCGAAGGCCGGGGAAATTTCACCGGCGTAGGCGATAGGGCCGCCCTGCTGCGGGTTTTTGGTGGCGAGACGGGCATACACATAGGCCAGCGACATCGCCCCGATAATCGAGATCACCCATCCCCAAATAGCGATGGATCCGAGACTCGCCAGGTTGGCGGGCAATAAGGCAATCCCGCTCCCCATCATATTACCGGCGACGACGCCGGTGCAGGCAATAAGCCCTATTTTCTTGGGTGAAGCCATGGTCAGTTTCTCCTGATTTACGTTTCTTATAAGCCACACCCATAAATAAAAGATTTTAATGAGCCGGCTTGATAGTCAGGATGCTAACCATCGGGGGGAATAAAGTCCTAAAGATAAAGTGAGATTACGCTCATGATCATACAAATGATAACCTGAGGTTTTTCATTAACACATCAAGATAAAAAGGTAAGCTAAAGAAAAGATAAACATCGTTTAAAAACAGAATGATGCCCAGGTTAATAATGAATAACAAACGAAAAAAAATAGCAATATTGCGCAGCAAAGCAATACAATGACGCAACATAACTTCACCAATAAATAACGCCACCAAAATTCCCTGAGAATAATGGCGGTGTGATATCGGTTAATTATTGGCGCTGATAGTTATTTAAATAAGGCACCACGTTGGTCAATGACGTCTGGAATACACCATTGGTGATCCAATGCAATGTGTCTTCGCCGGGGCGAAGATTGAATGCGGTAATATAAGAATCCGCCGCCAAATGATTCTGCCCCTGCATTTCATACACCTTGCCCAGCAGCACATAATTCAGCCACGACATTTGCAACTCAATCCCCAGATCGATCGCCCGGTGCGCCTCGTCAATGCGCCCCTGCGCCAACGCATCGACCGCCAGAACTTGCTGCATGATCGGCGTGTTTTTCAATTCGGGGATCGTCGCCAGATGGCTGATATCGGCGCGCAATTGCGCCAAGGCCTGGCTGTCGAACGGTTGGTAAGAATTGCGCAGCACATCCACCAGCGCCTTTTCCGCCAGCAGGTAGTGGAAATTCGGCGCGCTTTTAATCAGCTCGCTCAGCTGGGCGCTGGCGCGAGTCAACGAATCGGCATCGCCGTGGATCAACAACTGATGCGCCTGGTAGAAGCGCTGCAGCAGCGGCCCGTTGTCGGGCAGCAGCTGCGCCAGACGCTGCTCCAACTGCGGCGGCCAGGGCTGCTTCAGCGCCATGGACAGGCTGGTGAGAAAGTCGCTTTGGATCTTCAGCTGATTATCGGCGGTAATGAAGTAACGCTTGTCCAGCATGACTGAGCTGTCGGCGTTATCCACCAACCGCACGGACAGGAAACACTGCTGGGCGCGGTAGTGGCGCTGATTGACGAACTCGATATACAGCGACTTGCCCGAGTTGCTGGGGCCGGAATAGTTGTAGTTGGTCTGGTCGTGCACCAGAAAGGTCGAATAGGTGTTCAACGAATCGGTGATCAGCTCGCTGACGCCCACCACATAAGAGAGCTGCGGCATCCAGTTGCTGCAGCTCTCGCCACCCTGGATGCGAATATCGATATCGCGCGGGTTGAGCAGCACCGGCATGGTGGATACCGGCACGCGCTGCGACAGCGTGGCGATGCCGACAAACGCCACGCAGACGCTGAGCGCCGCCAGAAACGCCAGCCACACCCAGAACGTCGAGCGGCGATAAAAACGCGGCTTCTTTTCGCCAGGCGCGGCGACCGGTGTTCGGGGCCGGCTCGGCGGCACGTACGGCGTCCCGTCGTCATCATCGCTGCCGTCTTCCGGCTCATGCATGATCACCGCGATCTGCGGCGCCTGTGCGGGAGCGGGTTGCGTCTCGCCCTCTTCACACCATATCACCGACGTCGCCAGCTTATACCCGCGCTTGGGCACGGTGATAATGTATTCCGGGCTGTCGCTGTCGCCATCTTTCAGGTATTTGCGCAGCTCTGAAATACATTGGGTCACCACATGGTTGGTGACGATATTGCGCTTCCAGACGTTGTCGATCAGCTCGTCGCGGCTCAGCACAACATCGGGATGCCGGGCGAAATAGCACAGCATGTCGATCAGGCGCGGTTCCAGCGCTCTTTGGCGGCCGTCGCGGCTGATGGTGTTGTCGGCAGGGGTAACCAGCCACTCCCCGACGCGAAAAGCAGGCTCTTGCATGGCGGAAATAACTCTGTAGGCATGTAGGGCAAGGGCGCGATCATAGCATAACCGCCCCCGGCTGTGGCCGCCGGGAGGCGATTAAGCCGTTAACTCTCGTATAATTCTAACGGTAAACCATCGGGATCGCTGAAAAAGGTAAAGCGGGATTGGGTGTGGGGATCGACGCGCACCGGTTCGCAGGCAACGCCGGCCGCCTGCAGATGGGCGATGGCCCGCTCGATGTCATCAACGCTGAACGCCAGATGGCGCAGACCGCAGGCCTCCGGGCGGCTGACGCGGGCCGGCGGCGAAGGGAAAGAAAACAGTTCGATAGTGTATTGCCCGTTGAGCGCGAGATCCGCTTTCCAGGAGTCGCGCTCCTCGCGGTAGACTTCGCCCAACAGGGTAAAACCGAGAATATTGCAGTAAAAATGCTTGCTGGCAGCGTAGTCCGCGCCAATGATCGCGATATGGTGTACCTGACGTAATCCCAGCATAGAAACCCTCTCCTGTTCATTCTGATGGGGCACGGTATCCGGCGGCGGCGATGACGTCAACGGCAAAAACCCCGCGGATTGCCGCGGGGCATGATTCAGCACACGGCGTCTCAGGCCTTCAGATCCACCAACGCCGCGCCGAAGTTGATGTGCAGCACCTGCCCATCGACCACCAGCGCCGGTACACTCTGCACGCCGAGGCGCTCAGCTTCCGCCACGCGCGTTGGGCGTTCCCCCAGGTGCACCACTTCCACCTGCACGTTATCGCTCAACAGTCCCAACAGCTGCTGTTCGGCACTCACGCATACCGGGCAGCCGGCATGATAAAACACGGCCTTAGTCATCCTCATTCTCCTTGGTATTGACGGTTTCGGGCACGTTTACTTACCCATATTGTTTCGAATCGAAACAATGTGAACAGTATGCCAGCATCAATGACTTGTCAATATAGTTTTTAATCGATACTATTTACGCAGCCTGATGAGGATACGATGCTAAAACTGTTTGATCTGCTTGAACGCCTGAATAGCCTGCAACGCAGCTGGCTGCGCAGCCACGAAGAATTGGAAAGCCTGCCGCCGGTGCAGCTGAGCGCGCTCTACTATCTGGCACGCTGTAATCATTACTCCAACACGCCGATGGCCGTGGCGGAATACCTTGGCCTGACCAAGGGAACGGTGTCCCAATCGCTGAAAAAGCTGGAGCTGAACGGCATGATCGCCCGCACGGCGGACGCAAAGGATCGCCGCAGCGTGCGGCTGCGGCTGACAGAAAAATCGCGAAGTTTAATGGAGACTCTGTTTCCTCCTGCCTATCTGCAGCAGGCGCAAGACGCCATGCAGCAGGACGGCGAACAGTTGCAGGCGCTGTTAACCCAGCTGCTGCGCCAACTGCAGCGGCAGGAAAATGCGGCGCTGTTCGGCGAATGCCACCGCTGCCGCTATCACCAGCAGCGCAATGGCCAACCGTTTTGCGGCCTGACACAGGAACCGCTGCCGCTCGACAGCGTGAACCTGATCTGCCGAGAATTCGCCTAAACGATTATGCTGGCGCTTTCAACACCTTCACCAGATAGCGCCCGTCCTCCGTCAGTTTGGCGCCGTGGATGTCGGTTTCAAAACCGGGATAGCGCTCACCGATAGAGCACAGCATCAGCAGGAAATCGAGCACCGCCCGGCTCTCTTCGGTGATCATTTCTCCCGGCATCACCAGCGGCACGCCCGGCGGATAAGGCAGGATCATATTGGCCGCCACCTTGCCCACCAACTGATCCAGCTCGCAGGTTTCCACATTGCCGCGCACCTGCTCCTGGAACATCTGGTGCGGCGTCAGCTTCATTTCAGGCAGCACGTCGAACGCCCGCTGCATCAGGCGCGGCAGATCGTGTTGGCGGATCAGCCGATGAATGCCGGCAGCCAGATCCTGGATACGCATATGGCGATAAAAATCCGGATCCTCGGCGTACAGATCCGGCAGCATGTTCTTCACCCGCAGGTTGAGATCGTAGGCGCGCTTGAAATCAGTCAGGCCGCGCAACAGGCTCATCGCCTTGGTTTTGTCGATGCCGATGCTGAACAGGAACAGCAGGTTGTACGGCCCGGTCTTCTCCACCACGATGCCGCGCTCGTCGAGATACTTCGCCACCAGCGCCGCCGGGATCCCCTCTTCCTCCAGCGCCCCCAGCTCATTCATGCCCGGCGTCAGGATCGTCACCTTGATCGGATCGAGGTACATATGATCGCGATCGGTCTGGCCGAAGCCGTGCCAGTTATCGTCAGGATCCAATGGCCAACACTGCGCCTCATCGATCTCCTCCGGCTGCCAAATGTCAAAGAACCAACTGTCGCTCTCCTCGCGCAGCCGCTGCACTTCACGGCGAAAATGCAGCGCGCGCTCCACCGATCGATTGATCAAGCGGCGCCCCGGGTTGCCGCGCAGCATGGCGGCGGCGGTCTCCATCGATGCCACAATGCCATAGTGCGGCGAGGTGGTGGTGTGCATCATGTAGGCTTCGTTGAAGGTGCTCTCGTCGTAGTCGCCCTTGATATGAATCATCGAGGCCTGGGAGAAGGCCGCCAGCAGCTTGTGGGTGGACTGGGTTTCGTAGATGACCTTACCGGGCACCCGATCGCCGCTCATGCCGCTCTTGCCGTCGTAAATCGGATGGAAGTTGGTGTAAGGCACCCAGGCGGAGTCAAAGTGGATCGACGGCACTGCCAGCGTCTGCTTGATGTAGTCGGTGTTATACAGCAGGCCATCATAGGTGGAATTGGTGATCACCGCATGCACCGGCCAGGTGGCGTTCGGGGTCTCCTGCACCCGAGCGGCGATGCTGGCGCGGGTGAACTCACGCTGCGGAATGCCGCCAAGGATGCCGTAGGCGTTGCGCAGCGGGCGCAGATAGATCGGAACGATATCGCTCATCATCAGCAAGTGGCACAGCGATTTGTGGCAGTTGCGGTCGATCAGCACCGTGCTGCCCGCCGGCGCCGAATACATGCCGACGATCTTGTTGGCGGTGGAGGTGCCGTTGGTAACCAGATAGCTCTGCTCGGCGTTGAAAGTACGCGCAATATACTCTTCGGCCTCGAGGTGCGGCCCGGTGTGATCCAACAGCGAGCCGAGCTCGGTGACCGAAATCGAAATGTCGGCCTTCAGGGTATTGGCGCCGAAAAAGTCATAGAACAGGCAGCCCACCGGGCTTTTTTGGAACGCGGTACCGGCCATGTGGCCCGGCGTGCAGAAGGTGTACTTCCCTTCACGCACGTAGTTGAACAGCGCCTTGGTCAGCGGCGGCGTAATGGTATCAATATATTCTGCGGTGTACTGCTGGATGCGCTGCGCGATATCGTCCGCCGCATTCAGGCCATACTCGAAGAAATAGAGCACCATGCGCATTTCATGCAGGCTGACGTCGAAGGTGGAGTGGGTATTGATAAAGGCGTACAGCGGTAGGTATTCGTTCAGCTCGTTGATCTCGCTGCACAGCTCCAGGCTGTAGTCGTCCCAGTCGAAGATCACCCCACAGATGCGGGCATTGGCTTCGATCAGCTTCAGCAGGTCACCGCTGTTTTTGGGGTACACCAGTTGGAATCCCATGGTGGCCAGCGCAGCGTGGAGCTCGCGGATCGGCTCATCTTTGTAGTAGACGCCCGTCGGGCCCATGATGGCGATGATATTCATCGGCAGCTCCTGTCAGTTAACGGCCAAGTCTCTATAACACCACGAAAATCCGGCGGTGTGTAGCCAAAAAAAAACCGCCCGGAGGCGGTTTCTTGCAGCGAAGAACAGAACTCAGCAGTAGCCGTAGTTCATCAGACGCTGGTAGCGACGGTTGAGCAATTCTTCGTCGTTCAGACCATCCAGATCTTTCAGATCGGCCAGCAGCTGCGCTTTCAGCGCGGCAGCCATCGCCGGCACGTCGCGGTGCGCGGAACCCAGCGGCTCCGGGATCACCGAATCGATCAGCTTCAACTCTTTCAGACGCGGTGCGGTAATGCCCATCGCTTCTGCGGCCAGCGGCGCCTTGTCGGCACTCTTCCACAGGATGGAGGCACAGCCTTCCGGCGAAATCACCGAGTAGGTGCTGTACTGCAGCATGTTCACCTTATCGCCCACGCCGATCGCCAGCGCGCCGCCGGAGCCACCTTCGCCGATGACGGTGCAGATGACCGGGATGTTCAGACGCGACATCTCACGCAGGTTGCGCGCGATGGCTTCTGACTGGCCGCGTTCTTCCGCACCCACGCCCGGATAAGCGCCCGGAGTATCGATAAAGGTGATGAGCGGCATCTTGAAGCGGGCGGCCATTTCCATCAGGCGCAGCGCCTTACGGTAACCTTCCGGCGCCGGCATGCCGAAGTTGCGGCGGATCTTCTCTTTGGTTTCACGGCCTTTCTGGTGCCCGATGATCATCACCGGGCGGCCATCCAGGCGCGCAATGCCACCGACGATCGCTTTGTCGTCAGCGTAAGCGCGATCGCCCGCCAACTCTTCGAAGTCGGTAAAGATGTGTTTGATATAATCCAGGGTATAAGGACGGCGCGGGTGGCGTGCCAATTGGGCAATCTGCCAGGCCCCAAGATCGGCAAAAATCTTGCGCGTCAGCTCAACGCTCTTTTCACGCAGGCGCTGAACCTCTTCGTCCAGATTAATATCTAATTTTTCGTCTTGACGGCTGACTGCAGTCAGCGAGTCAATTTTCGCTTCCAGCTCTGCAATCGGCTGTTCAAAATCAAGAAAATTCAGACTCATAGCATTCCTATTTTAGTCAAATTCCAAGTCCACCTGCTCATTGCCTACCAACGTCCGCAAATCGATCAACAAGCGGTCGGTGGGCGTCACGCGCCAGGTTGCGCCAAAACGCAGCTTGGCTCGTGCATCTTCCCGTTGATAGTAGAGATGCACTGGAATCGTCCCCGAGCGATGGGGTTCCAACGACTGACGGAGACGGTTCAAAAGCTGGTCATCAATTTGCCTGTCAGTCAGCGAGATAGCAAGCCCGCGAGCGTATTTTTCCCGGGCTTCACTGATGTCCATTACCTCGCGGGCCATCATTTTAAGCCCGCCGCTAAAGTCATCAAAGCTGACCTGTCCACTGGCGATAAGGATACGGTCTTTTTCCAACAAATGCTGGTATTTTTCTAGCGCTTCGGTGAATAGCATCACTTCCAGACGGCCCGAACGGTCATCCAGCGTGCAAATGCCGATACGGTTGCCGCGCTTGGTCACCATGACCCGCGCGGCGACCACCAACCCGACGGCGGTAGTCATTTTGCCCCGATCCGTCGGGTGCATGTCTTTCAAACGCTGGCCACCGGCGTAACGTTCGATTTCCTTCAGGTACTGGGTGATCGGGTGGCCAGTCAGGTACAGCCCCAGCGTCTCCCGTTCACCGTCCAGCACCACCTGCTCCGGCCAGGGCGCGATATTGGCGTAGGATTGCTCCACCTGCTCCGGCGCTTCCGCCAGCACGCCAAACATATCCACCTGGCCAATAGCTTCGGCTTTCGCATGCTGATCCGCCGCTTTCAACGCGTCGCCGAGCGAATTCATCAGCGCAGCGCGGTGCGGCCCAAGGCGATCGAACGCCCCGGACATGATCAGTTTTTCCAGAATGCGGCGGTTCAGTTTCTTGATGTCAGAGCGCGCGCACAGGTCGAACAGGTCTTTGAAGTAACCTTGTTCGCCGCTGTTGCGCGCCTCGATAATGGCCTCGATCGGCCCTTCCCCCACGCCCTTGATCGCGCCGATGCCATAAACGATCTCGCCGTCGTCGTTGACGTGGAAGTGATACAGGCCACTGTTGATGTCCGGCGGCAGGATCTTCAGCCCCATGCGCCAACATTCGTCCACCAGCCCCACCACTTTGTCGGTGTTGTCCATATCGGCGGTCATGACCGCCGCCATAAACTCGGCCGGATAGTGCGCCTTCAGCCACAACGTCTGATACGACACCAGCGCATAGGCGGCGGAGTGCGATTTGTTGAAGCCGTAACCGGCGAATTTCTCCACCAGGTCGAAGATTTTCACCGACAGTTCACCGTCGATGCCGCGCGATTTCGCGCCGTCTTCAAAGCCGCCGCGCTGCTTGGCCATTTCGACCGGGTTCTTTTTACCCATCGCACGACGCAGCATATCCGCGCCACCCAAGGTGTAGCCGGCCAACACCTGGGCAATCTGCATCACCTGTTCCTGATACAGGATGATGCCGTAGGTCGGTTCCAGCACCGGCTTGAGCGACTCGTGCTGCCACTGAATGTCCGGGTAGGAGATCTCTTCGCGGCCATGCTTGCGGTCGATGAAGTTATCCACCATCCCTGACTGCAGCGGCCCCGGACGGAACAGCGCCACCAGTGCGATCATGTCTTCGAAGCAGTCGGGCTTCAGGCGTTTGATCAAATCTTTCATGCCGCGCGATTCAAGCTGGAACACCGCCGTGGTTTCCGAGCGCTGCAGCATGTCGAAGCTTTTCTTGTCGTCGAGCGGAATGGCGGCGATGTCGATCGGTTCCAGCCCGGTCTTGGCGCGCCGGGCGTTGATCATTTCCAGCGCCCAGTCGATGATGGTCAGGGTGCGCAGGCCGAGGAAGTCGAACTTCACCAGCCCGGCATATTCCACGTCGTTCTTGTCGAACTGGGTCACCGGATGGTGCCCTTCGGCGTCGCAGTACAGCGGCGCGAAGTCGGTGATCTTGGTCGGCGCGATCACCACGCCCCCGGCGTGTTTACCGGCGTTGCGCGTTACCCCTTCCAGCTTGCGCGCCATGTCGATCAGCGCCTTGACCTCTTCATCGGCCTCGTAAATCTCCGGCAGCTGCGGTTCGGCGGCAAAGGCTTTCTCCAGCGTCATGCCCGGATCCGGCGGCACCAGTTTGGAGATGCGATCGACGAAGCCGTACGGGTGCCCCAGCACCCGGCCTACGTCGCGGATAACCGCTTTCGCCGCCATGGTCCCGAAGGTGATGATCTGCGATACCGCTTCGCGGCCGTACATCTCCGCCACGTGCTCGATCACCTGGTCGCGCTTCTCCATGCAGAAGTCGACGTCGAAGTCGGGCATCGAAACACGTTCCGGGTTCAGGAAGCGTTCGAACAGCAGGTCGAATTCCAGCGGATCGAGGTCGGTGATTTTCAACGCATAGGCCACCAGAGAACCGGCGCCGGAGCCGCGCCCTGGGCCCACCGGCACGTTGTTGTCCTTCGACCACTGGATAAACTCCATCACGATCAGGAAGTAGCCGGGGAACCCCATCTGGTTGATCACCTTCAGCTCGACGTCCAGACGCTCGTCGTATTCCGGGCGGCGCTGCGCGCGCACTTCAGGATCGGGGAACAGGAACTCGAGACGCTCTTCCAGCCCTTCTTTAGATTTGAGCACCAGGAAGTCCTCGGTGCTCATATCGCCGGTTGGGAACTGCGGCAGGAAGTATTCGCCGAGGCGAATGGTGACGTTACAGCGCTTGGCGATCTCGACGCTGTTCAGCAGCGCTTCCGGGATGTCGGCGAACAGCTCGCACATCTCGTCTTCGCTGCGCATGTATTGCTGCGGGCTGTAGTTGCGTGGCCGCTTGGGATCGTCCAGCGTAAAACCGTCGTGAATGGCGACGCGAATTTCATGAGCGTCAAAATCGTCTTCCACCAGGAAGCGCACGTCGTTGGTGGCCACCACCGGCAAACCGCGCTCGGTGGCCAGCGCCACCGCCGCATGCAGATAGTTCTCTTCGTCCGGGCGGCCGGTGCGGATCAGTTCCAGGTAGTAACAGTCCGGGAAATACTGTTGGTAGAAGTCCAGGCATTGATCCACCTGCGCCTGGTTACCGCGCAGCAGGAACTTGCCGACGTCGCCCTGACGCGCGCCGGAAAGCAGGATCAGCCCTTCGCGATGTTCAATCAGCCAGTCGCGATCAATGGTCGGGCCGGCGGCGCCGTAGCCACGCTGATAGGCGCGGGAAATCAGCAGCGTCAGGTTCTGGTAGCCTTCGTTGTTGCTGGCCAGCACCGTCAGCTGAGCCAGTTCGTCGCCCAGCTCATCGCTTTGCACATGGAAATCCGCGCCGATGATCGGTTTGATCCCGGCGCCGTGCGCGCTGCCGTAGAACTTCACCAGCCCGCACAGGTTGGTGAAATCAGTGATTGCCAGAGCAGGCATGGCTAACGCGGCGGCTCTTTTCACCAGCGGCGCCGTCTTGGCCAATCCATCAATCATGGAGTAGTCACTGTGGACGCGCAGGTGAATAAAACGAGGTTCGGCCATCTCCAGATACCTGATTGAAGGGGCTCAGCAGGCTGAGCCCGGGTTAATGCTATCGTCGAGCCCGGTCAGGCCCGCAGACTACAGCGCCAGCGCTCTTTTCACCGGCGCGAAGCTGCGGCGATGATGCTCGGTGGCGCCCAACGCAGCCAGCCGCTCCAGGTGGAGGGCGGTCGGGTAGCCTTTATGCTGCGCGAAACCGTAGTCCGGGAACTCGCTGTCCAGCTCGGCCATTTCGCGATCGCGCGTGACCTTCGCCAGAATGGACGCCGCGCTGATCTCCGCCACACGGCTGTCGCCCTTCACCACCGCCTGCGAACGCATCGGCAGGTTCGGGCAACGGTTACCGTCGATTAAAACCATGTCCGGCGCGATATGCAACCCGGCCACCGCGCGCTGCATCGCCAACATGGTGGCGTGCAAAATATTCAGCTGGTCGATTTCCGCCGGTTCGGCGCGCCCCAGGCTCCAGGAGAGCGCCTTGGCGACGATTTCGTCATACAGCGCCAGGCGGCGTTTTTCACTGAGTTTCTTGGAGTCCGCCAGACCGACGATCGGCTGCGCCGGATCGAGGATCACGGCAGCGGTGACCACCGCGCCGACCAACGGGCCGCGGCCCACTTCGTCCACACCGGCAATCAGCGTGGCAGCGGGATAGATAAAGGGTTCAATCATGCTTTCGCCAGCTCCAACACAGCCTGAGCGGCCTGTTCGTCCGCACCGCAACGAATGCTTTGGTGCAAGGTAAGGAAAGTTTGTTTCAGCGCGTCGGTTTCCGGGCTCTCTTCCAACAGTGGCATCACGGCGGCGGCCAGTTTGTCCGGCACGCAGTCATGCTGCAGCAGCTCGGTGACAATTTCGCGCCCCGCCAACAGATTCGGCAGCGAAACGTAAGGCGTTTTCACCAGCTTCTGCGCCAGCCAGAAAGTGAACGGCTTCATGCGATAGCCCACCACCATCGGGCACTTGGCCAGCATGCACTCCAGCGCCGCCGTGCCGGACGCCAGCAGCGCCGCGTCGCTGGCGATCATCGCCTCGCGCCCCTGGCCGTTCAGCAGATGTACCGTCAGATCCGGCGCAACCTCGGCCTTGATGCGCTCAAACTGCTCGCGCCGTTTGGCGTTAACCAGCGGCACCACCACTTCCAGCTCGGGATAACGCGTGCGCAGCAGCTGCGCGGTTTTGAGGAAGTCGGCGCTCAGCATCTCGACTTCGGCGCCGCGGCTGCCCGGCAGCAAGGCCAAACAGCGCGCCTGCGGAGCGATGCCAAGCTGAGCGCGCGCCGCCAACCGATCGGGCTGCAGCGGCATGGCGTCCGCCATGGTGTGGCCGATAAACCGGCAGGGGACGTTGAAACGATCGTAAAACGCTTTTTCGAAAGGGAGAAAGGCCAGCACCAAATCGGTGGCTTTGCCTATTTTGAAAACGCGCTTTTGTCGCCAGGCCCACACGGACGGGCTGACGTAGTGGATGGTGCGAATGCCGCGCTGCTTGAGGCGGCCTTCCAGCGTGATGTTGAAGTCCGGCGCGTCGATGCCGACAAACACGTCCGGCCGCAGCTCAACGAAGCGGCGAGTGAGATCCTTGCGGATCTTCAACAGGCGTGGCAAGCGCTCGAGCACTTCCACCACGCCCATGACCGCCAGCTCTTCCATTTCGTACCAGGCTTCGCAGCCTTCGGCCTGCATCAGCGGGCCGGCGACGCCAACGAAACGCGCGTCGGGGATCTGCGCCTTGAGCGCGCGGATCAAACCGGCGCCGAGAATGTCACCGGAGGTTTCTCCGGCGACCAGTCCGATAGTCAATGGACGATTCGACATAACTCAGCGAATGATGCCGCGGGTAGAACGGGTGAAGAAATCGAGGTACTGCTGCACCACCGGCTGCTCTTTGGCCAGGGCTTCGATTTCCGCCTTCGCTTCATCCAGCGTTTTTTCACTGCGATACAGGATTTTGTAGGCGTTGCGGATCGCCTGCATTTCATCCTTATCAAAACCGCGGCGCTTCAGGCCGACCGCGTTGACGCCGAACGGCGTCGCGTGGTTGCCCTGAGCGATGACGAATGGAGGCACGTCCTGAGCGACACCGGAACAACCGCCTACCATCACATGCGCACCGATAATGCAGAACTGGTGGATCGCCGTCATGCCGCCGATAATGGCGTGATCGTCGATTTCCACGTGCCCTGCGAGCGTAGCGTTGTTGGCCAGCACGCAAGCGTTGCCGACCACGCAGTCGTGTGCAACGTGCACATTGACCATCAGCAGGTTATCGTTGCCCACTTTGGTCAGGCCGGTGCCCTGCGCGGTGCCGCGGTGAATGGTGACGCTTTCGCGGATGCGGTTGCGATCGCCCACTTCAACGCGCGTCGGTTCGCCTGCGTATTTCAGATCCTGGTTCACTTCACCGATGGAAGCGAACTGATAAATCTGGTTATCGCAGCCAATCTTGGTAATACCGTTCACCACCACGTGGGATTTCAGCACCGTGCCGGCGCCGATTTCCACCTGGGAGCCGACGTAGCAGAAAGGGCCGATATGCACGTTGGCGCCGATCACGGCGCCCTCTTCGACTATCGCGCTAGGATGGATAAAGGCGGTTTGGTCAATCACGGATTAAGCCTCCCGGCTGCGGGCACACATCATGGTTGCTTCGCAGACAATTTTACCGTCAACGGTCGCCACGCCTTTGAAGCGAGTCAGACCGCGGCGAGTTTTCTCGAAGGTGACTTCCATGACCATCTGATCGCCTGGCACCACAGGGCGCTTGAAGCGTGCTTCGTCGATACCGGCGAAGTAATACAGCTCGCCCGGCTCCAGTTTGCCGACGCTTTTAAACGCCAGGATACCGGTGGCCTGCGCCATGGCTTCCAGGATCAATACGCCTGGGAAAATCGGTTTGCCAGGGAAGTGGCCCTGGAAAAACGGTTCGTTCACCGATACGTTCTTCACCGCACGCAGATATTTGTGCTCTTCAAACTCGAGGACGCGGTCGACCAGCAAGAACGGGTAACGGTGAGGAAGCAGATCCAAAATTTCTGCAATATCCAGAGTATGAGTGTCAGTAGTCAAAATACTCTTCCTGTCTCTAAAAACTGATGGCATCAACAACACGGCCTGCGCTGACCCCAAAAGGAGATCATCATGCAGGCCGCAAATTAACATCTCTTTGCGCTTTTGGTCTCACGACCAACGCGTTTCGTTTTGTACCCGCCAGGGCGGGCGGCAATGATTAGTCTTTTCCGACTTTACGTTCGACAGCTTTCAAGCGTTTGCTGATCTCATCGATATTCATCACCAACGCAGCGGTTTTACGCCAAACCTTGTTAGGCTGCAACGGAATGCCCGAAGAGTATACCCCAGGTTCGGTGATTGGTCGCATAACCATTCCCATTCCGGTGACAACCACCTTGTCGGCAATTTCCATGTGACCGTTGATCACGCTGGCACCGCCAATCTGGCAGTAGCGGCCGATTTTCAGGCTGCCGGCCATGATCACACCGCCGGCGACGGCGGTATTGTCGCCAATCACGACGTTATGTGCAATCTGGCATTGGTTGTCGATGATAACACCATTCCCGATTTGGGTGTTATCCAAAGCGCCGCGGTCAATGGTGGTGCAAGCGCCGATTTCGACGCGATCGCCGATAATCACCGTGCCCAACTGAGGGATTTTGATCCACTCGCCGCGCTCATTCGCATAGCCGAAACCGTCTGCGCCGATCACGGTGCCCGACTGGATCAGGCAACGCTGGCCGATTTCGACCGCATGATAAATCGTGACGTTCGCCCACAGACGCGTTCCCGCGCCGATGCGTGCGTGTTTGCCGATGAAGCAGCCCGGGCCGATAACCACGTTATCGCCAAGCACCGCACCCGACTCGATCACCGCGTTCGCCCCAATGGCGACGTTCTGCCCCAGCTGCGCTTCAGGTGAGATCACCGAGCTTGGCGCGATATCCTGGGCCGGCGACGGCGTGGTGTCCATCAGCTGCGCCATGCGCGCATAGGTCAGGTAAGGGTTCTTAACCACCAGCGCCGCAGCACGGCAGTGTGGTAAATCCGCTTCGGTAAGCACCACGGCGCTTGCCTGGCAGGAAGACAGCTGCTCTTGATAGCGGCTGTTTGACAAAAACGTGATTTGGCCAGGCTGTGCCGAATGCATAGAAGCAATGCCGGTGATGACGAGATCGCCATCACCGTGCAATTGTGCATCCAACTGCTGCGCTAAATCAGCCAGTCGAATTGAAAGCATGTGTTATTTAACCTGTTTCAGCACGTCAGCAGTGATATCTTTGGAAGAGTCTGCATAGGCAACGGCGTTGGCGTCGATCACCACGTCATAACCGCCTTTGCTGGCGACAGATTTCACCGCGTCCTGAATGCGGCTCAGGATCTTGTTACGCTCTTCCATCTGGCGACGACGGTTGTCCTGCTCGAAAGCCTGCGCTTTCTGAGAGAACTGCTCGCGCTGCGCCATCACGTCTTTTTCCAACTTGCTGCGATCGCTGGCTTTCATGGTAGCGCCGTCACGCTGCAGACGCTGCATTTTGGTCTGCAGGCTACGTTCCATGTTCTGGAGTTCGCTTGCACGGCCTTTAAACTCGTTTTCCAGCTGTTTAGCGACCGTTTCGCGGGCCGGCAGCTGTTGGAAAATGCTGGAGACGTTAACGACAGCGATCTTATCTGCTGCCTGAACGCCAGCTGAAGCAGCCATTGCTAAACCGAGGCCTGCGGCACACAACCACTTTTTCACTATAAACTCCTTACCATCACCCATTTGTGTCATATGACACTGAAGTACACAATTTGCCAGACTTGTCCCACCAAACAATGAGAATCATCTCCCTCTGCCGGCGGGCGCCTGGCCATTGCGATTCTTAATAACTGTTATGCCCAGAGGCGAGACCCGTTACCAGGTCTTACCGATGTTAAACTGGAACTGTTCGGACTTGTCGCCTTCGTATTTCTTGATCGGGTTGGCGTAAGAGAACACCAACGGCCCCAGTGGCGACATCCACTGCAGCGCGATACCGGCGGAAGAACGAATATTACTGGCTTTACTGTAGTCCGGCACGCCGTACATCAGCGTTTCGTTGGTATTCTTCCACTTGGTGTCCCACACGGTACCGGCATCGATGAACAGCGACGTCCGCACCGAGTTGGCGTATTTCTCGCTGATGAACGGCGTCGGGGTGATCAGCTCCAGGCTGGCGACCGCCATGGCGTTACCGCCTACCGCGTCATCCGAGCTACAGATGCTCTGACGATCGGTCGTGCTGCCGGCGTTGAACTGACACTGGTACGAGTTGGAATTGTAGTACACCGCCTTCGGACCAATGGTGTTGGACTGGAAGCCGCGCACGGTGCTCGAACCACCGGCATAGAAGTTCTCATAGAACGGCATTTCCTTGCCGCCCAGCCCATCCGCGTAACCCAGACGACCGCGACCCAACAGCACCCAGGTGCGGTCGTCGTTGATCGGCACGTACTGTACGCTGTCCAGCGTCACCTTGTAGTATTCGTTGTCCGAGCCCGGAATGGTGACCTTGCCGTTCAACGTGGTACGGTTACCCGAGGTCGGGAAGTAGCCGCGGTCCAGGTTGTTATAGGTCCAGCCCAGGTTCAGCGTAAAGTCGTCCGTCGAGTAGCTGGCGCGGTCGGTCTTGTTCGCATCCACGCCCATCGAGTCGAGGTAACGCCACATGGCGATCTGCGGCTGCATGTTCGACAGACCGTTGTGGACGTAGCCCAGGCCGGTGCGCAACGAGTTGTTTTCGTTGATCGGGAAGCCCAGCGTGCCGTCGATACCGTAACTCTTGTTGGTATAGTCCGACAGATCCGCGTCATCCGCCTTAAAGTCGTTGTAGAAAATGCGGCCGCCCAGGCTCACACCGTCAACGGTGAAGTACGGGTTGGTGACCGACAGTTCGGTATAGGTCTGGTAGTCGTTCTTAGTGCCGCTGATGCCGACCGAGTAGCCGGTACCCAACCAGTTATCCTGCTGCACGCCGGCCTGGAAGCTGACGCCGCTCTCGGTGCCGTAACCGACGCCGAAGTTAAAGGTACCGGTGTTGCGTTCTTTCACCTTATAGGTCACGTCGACCTGATCGGCGGTGCCCGGCACGCGCTGGGTTTCCACGTCAACCGTTTCGAAATAGCCCAGACGGTTCAGACGCTCTTTACCCTGCTCGACCTGCTCGTTGCCGAGCCAGGCGCCTTCCATCTGGCGCATTTCGCGACGCAGTACGGAATCCTTGCTGGTGTCGTTACCTTCGAACTTGATGCGACGCACGTAGAAGCGGTTGCCCGCGTCAACGTTGACGTGCAGCTTGACGGTTTTATCCGCGTCGTTGATCTCAGGCTGAGTGCCGACGCGCGGGTAGGCGTAACCATAACGGCCCAACATCGTTTTGATGTTGTCTTCCATTTTGGTCACCTTGCTGCCGTTGTACAGCTCGCCTGGCTCAATTTTGGTGATCTGAGCGACTTCCGCCGAGTGGCCGGCCAGGTTGCCATTCACGACAACATCGGAAAGCTTGTACTGCTCGCCTTCGGTGATGTTGATGGTGATGTAGATGCCTTTTTTATCCGGCGTCAGGCTCACCTGGGTAGAATCGATGTTGAAGCGGGCATAGCCGCGATCCAGATAGAAGCTGCGCAGGGTTTCGAGATCGCCCGCCAGTTTCTGCTTCTGGTATTTGCGGTCGCCGACCAGGTTCCACCACGGCACTTCGTCACGCAGTTGGAAGCGTGAGATCAGTTCGTCGTTGGTGAAAGCATGGTTGCCGACGATGTTGATTTGTTGAATCTTGGCGGAGACCCCTTCCGTGAACACCAGTTTCAGGTCGACACGGTTGCGCGGCAACGGCGTGACTACGGCTTTCACCGAGGCGCTGTATTTACCGACGCTGTAGTAGAAGTCTTCCAGCCCTTTTTCAATGCTGGAGATCGTGGTGCGGTCGAGCGCCTCGCCCACCCGGACGCCGGAGGCTTCCAGGTTCTGCTTGAGCATGTCATCTTTCACCGACTTGTTGCCGGAGAAAGTGATGCTGGCGATGGTAGGACGTTCCTTCACCTGCACGATCAAGGTATTACCATCGCGCAGTACGCGCACGTCCTCGAAGTTGCCGGTGGCAAACAAGGCACGAATGGTATTACTGATGTCATCGTCAGTGACGGTATCGCCGACGCGAACCGGCATGTTGAGTAACGCCGCACCGACGGCAACTCGCTGCAGGCCTTCGAAATGAATGTCTTTCACTACGAACCCGTCTGCACCGTATACGGTGGCGCTGCCAAACAGCAGCGACGCTATGAGCAACTTTTTCATCGCCATCGTTGTTATGCGTTCTTCCTAACCTATCCCCGCCCCTAGAGGCGGGAAAAATCATTGAAAAGTGCAAGACCCATCAACAACACCAGCACGATCGAACCTATGCGGTAGCTGTAGTCCTGTACTCGCTCGGAAACCGGCCCACCCTTCAGCTTTTCTATCGCCAGGAAGAGGAGATGCCCACCATCTAACACCGGTAATGGGAACAGGTTGATGATCCCCAGGTTGACGCTAATCAACGCCAGGAACATCAGATAATACACGAATCCGACTCCGGCTGACGCCCCAGCTCCCTGTGCAATCGAGATCGGGCCACTCAGGTTGTTCAGCTTTACATCACCGGTTATTAATTTGCCCAGCATGTTGACCGTCAGCCGCATCAGCTGCCAGGTCTTGTCGCCGGCCTGATACAGCGCCGGGAACGGTCCATACTGGCGAATCGTCTTATACTCTTCCGGCAGCGGCAGCACCTTTGGAATGATGCCTGCAAACCCCACCGATTTGTCTTTTCCCACCGGCTTTGTATCCGGTATCAGCGTCAAAGACAAGGGGGCGCCGTTTCTTTCAATCTCCAAAGCCAGCGGCTGCCCCGGGCCATCGTGGATACGCTTCACCAGCGTCTGCCAACGACCCAACGGCTGACCATCGACTTTAACGATCCTGTCCCCCGCTTGTAAACCCGCCTTTTGCGCCGCCGAGTTAGGCTGCACTTCCGCCAACACGGATTCGATCTGCGGGCCGCGCGGCATAATGCCCAGCGCGACAACGGGATCCTGCTTGTCCGGTTCAAAGTTCCACTGGCGCAAATCCAGGGTTTTGGTCACCACCTGCGAAGAGCCGAACGGCGCGACGCCGACTTCGGTTTGCGCATCGCCAATCTTCGCCACCAGCGCCAGACGAACTGATTCCCAATCAGGCGTTTCGATGCCGTCAACCGACTTTAGTTCCATGCCAGACGAAATTTCGGCCTTGGCGGCGATGGATTGCGGCGCGATTTCGCCGATCACCGGGCGGAAACTCGGCACGCCGATGATGAACACCAGCCAATAGGCAAGGATAGCAAACAGGAAGTTGGCGATGGGGCCGGCGCTGATGATGGCCGCGCGCTGCCAGACGGTTTTGTTGTTAAAGGCCTGATGGCGCATTTCCGGCGCCACCGACTCCACGCGCTCGTCCAGCATCTTCACGTAACCGCCAAGCGGGATCAAGGCGATGACGTACTCGGTGCCCTGGCGATCGGTACGGCGCCACAGCGCCCGGCCGAAGCCGATGGAAAAGCGTTCAACGCGTACGCCGCAACGACGGGCAACCCAAAAGTGTCCGAACTCATGCACGGTAATCAAGATACCGAGCGCAATCAGAAACGCCACCAGGTTCCAAAGCACGCTGACCATCATCCCTCACTTTCCGTCATCGACGGATTAAAACACCAACAGCATCAGGCAGGCAAACACCGGCACCGCCGCGGTCAGGCTGTCGATACGATCCAGTATGCCGCCGTGACCGGGAATCAAATGCCCGCTGTCCTTGATGCCCGCTTCGCGTTTGAACATGCTTTCGGTCAAATCGCCCAGCACCGAAGCCAGCGCGGCGAGCACCGAACAGGCCAACAGCGTGGTCGGCACCACGTTCAGTGGCGCGTAGCGGCCGAACAGCCAGGAAATGACCGCCGACGTCAGCAGCCCGCCGATCAACCCTTCCCAGGTTTTACCCGGCGAGACCTTCGGCGCCAGTTTATGCTTGCCGAACAGCTTGCCGAACATGTAGGCGCCGGAATCCGCGCCCCACACCAGCAGCATCACGTACAGCAGCCACCAGGCGCCGGTAAACGGATTTTGCTCGTAGCCGAACTGGCGCAGCGCCAGCATGCCCCAAAAGAACGGCACGATGGTCAGCAAGCCGAACAGCAGGCGCAGCGGACGCGAATTGCGCCAGATAGAGGCCGAGCCGGGATAGAACAACACCAGCAGCAACGCCGCCAGCCACCAGGCCAGCGACAGCCACAGCGAGCCGCTTATCTGCGGCACGGATTGATGGTAAGCGGGGACGCTGAGCATCATCAACGCCAGCAGAAAACCGCACAGTATCGCCAACCAGATGCGCTGCGAACGGGAGGTAAAACCGGCCAATTGGCCCCACTCCCAGGCTGCTAACATGCACACGACGAGCGTTACCAGAGCAAAGGCCAGCGGCGGCAACAGGAACAGCGCCGCGATAACGATCGGGATTAAAATCAGAGCAGTTATGAGGCGATACTTCAGCAAAAGTTCTCCCTAGGACGCATCGGCGCCGATAGGTGTTGTTCCCCCGAAGCGGCGCTCACGTTGTGCAAATGCATTCAGCGCACCTTCAAAGACAAGTTCATCGAAATCAGGCCAGAGCACATCAGTAAAGTAAAGTTCAGCATAGGCGATTTGCCACAGCAGGAAGTTACTGATGCGATGCTCGCCACCGGTGCGGATAACCAGATCCACCGGCGCCAGGTCGCTCATGCAAACCCGCTCGCTCAATAATTCCTCGCTGATCTGATCCGGGTGCAACTCCCCTACCCGTACCTGTTCGGCCAGTTCCCTTACTCCCTGAATGATATCCCAACGGCCACCGTAGTTGGCAGCGATATTGAGCGTCAGGCCATCGTTATTTTCCGTCAGTGCTTCAGAGCGGCGGATCCGCTCCTGCAAACGCGCGCTGAATCGGCTGATATCGCCGATCACCCGCAGCCTGACGTTATGTTTATGCAGGCTTTTTACTTCACTATCCAGAGCGCGGACAAAAAGCTCCATCAGGGCGGAGACTTCCTGCACCGGACGGTTCCAGTTTTCGCTGCTGAAGGCATAAAGCGTGAGTGCATCTAAATGGTGGCTGGCGGCAAAACTGACCGCGCGGCGAACCGATTTCACCCCTGCTTTATGACCGAAGACACGTAACTTGCCCTGACGTTTGGCCCAGCGTCCGTTACCGTCCATGATAATGGCGACATGGCGCGGCCCCTGGGAAGATGGATTAGCCTCTTGTTGGTTTGCGGACGACATAACTCGTACTTATTTCCTCAGTAGAAATATAACTGCCTTTCCGGAACATCAGGCCCTTACGCGCAAAAAAAGCCGTGTGCCCGACACGGCTTTCAGCCTGCCCTCGCGATACCCGGCACAGCCGGGCCGCCATTGGCGCACAGAGCGCCAATCGGGCCATAATTCAACGGTATAACCGCTGACAGGTGGCGCAGACTATACCACCTCAGCGGGGCATGAACAAACGGCCCCGCTGCGGCACGCGCGAATTACGAGCAAAATCGGATAATCGCCGTGATCAGCCGCACAACGCGCGAACGCGCTCCTCGGCAGCGGCGCGCGCCTGACGGTCAATGTCTAAGACCGCGTCGATGCAGGTCGGTTCCTGCAGCGCGAGACGTTCCACCACCTGGCGGTTGACCGCGGCAATGTCGGTAAAGCGGATCTGCTGCTGCAAAAATGCCGCCACGGCGATTTCGTTGGCCGCGTTCAGTGCGGTGGTCGCCGCCTGACCGGCCTCGAACGCCTCGATCGCCAAGTACAGGCAAGGATAACGTTCGCGTTCCGGTTCGGCGAAGGTCAGCGAACCGATGCGGCAGAAGTCCAGCGCTTCCACGCCGGAGTTCACGCGCTGCGGATACGCCATCGCGTGGGCGATCGGCGTGCGCATATCCGGCGTCCCCAACTGCGCCAGCACACTGCCGTCGGCATAGCGCACCATCGAGTGAATCACCGACTGCGGGTGCAGGATCACTTCCATTTGCTCGGCCGAGGCGTTAAACAGCCAGCGGGCCTCAATGTATTCCAGACCTTTGTTCATCATGGTGGCGGAATCCACCGAGATCTTGCGGCCCATCGACCAGTTCGGGTGGGCGCAGGCTTGATCCGGCGTCATCGCGGCGAACTGTTCCAACGGCGTGGTGCGGAACGGGCCGCCGGAACCGGTAAGCACGATGCGCGAAACACCATGACTGTCCAGTGAAGAGTATCCCAACTGACGCTGAATGTTCTCAGGCAAACTCTGAAAAATTGCGTTGTGCTCGCTGTCGAGCGGCAGCAGTTGCGCCTGGCTTTGCCGCACCGCGTCCATAAACAGACGGCCGCAGGTGACCAGCGATTCTTTGTTGGCCAGCAGTACCTGTTTGCCGGCGCGGATCGCCGCCAGCGTCGGCAATAGCCCCGCAGCGCCGACGATGGCCGCCGTCACTTGATCGACGTCATCCAACGCTGCCAGCTCGCAGGCCGCTTGTTCTCCGGCCAAGACTTCGGTAGCGACACCGTTTTCCGCCAGGACAGCGCGCAGCTCGCGCGCGGCGTTTTCATCCGCCATCGCGGCGAAGGCGGGCCGGAATTCCATGCATTGCTGCGCCATGAGCGCGACGTTACGGCCGGCCACCAGCGCTTTGATCGCAAAACGGTCGGGATTCGCCCTGACCACGGCCAGGGTACTGGTCCCTACCGAGCCGGTCGAGCCAAGAATGGTCAGTTGCTTCATGAGTTCACTCTGAATAACTGTCTGATGAGATCGGAGGTGTTCCAGTGTGGAACCTTGGACACCGCTTGTCCATGATCTTTCAGTACGATGAAACGGGATCTGCGCCACAAAAAACAAAGCGCCGCCCAGGCGACGCTTTCTTTCTGCGCGATGCTGATTAGAAATCCATCAGCTCTTTTTCTTTCTCCGCCAGCGCGGCGTCGACCAGCTTGATGTAAGCGTCAGTCATTTTCTGAATCTCGTCTTGTGAGCGACGTTCTTCGTCTTCGCTGATCTCTTTGTCTTTCAGCAGCGCCTTGACCTTGTCGTTGGCGTCACGACGCACGTTACGCACCGCTACGCGGCCCTGCTCGGCTTCGCCGCGCACGATCTTGATCAGATCCTTACGACGCTCTTCGGTCAGCGGAGGCAGCGGAACGCGAATGTCAGAACCGGCGGAAGACGGGTTGAGGCCCAGATCGGAGCTCATGATCGCTTTCTCAACGGCCTGGCTCAGGCTGCGGTCGAACACGTTGATTTTCAGCGTGCGGGAGTCTTCTACGGTTACGTTGGCCAGCTGACGCAGCGGCGTAGCGGCGCCGTAGTATTCCACCATGATGCCGTCCAGAATGCTTGGAGAAGCGCGGCCGGTGCGGATCTTGCTGATTTGGTTTTTGAATGCTTCTACGCTTTTTTCCATGCGTGAATCAGCATCTTTTCTGATTTCATTAGTCACGTTGCAAACCCTTGGAAGCTGGTTACTTGGCAGGCGATACTCAAGTATAGCCCGTAATCGTACTCGAAGAGCGCGCGGCGCCTGGCGTCACGCGCTCCGAAAAAGGGGGGCGAACAGCCTTACTTGCTGATCAGCGTACCTTCGTTCTCACCCATCACCACGCGGCGCAGTGCGCCAGGCTTGTTCATGTTGAACACGCGGATCGGCAGACCGTGATCGCGGGCCAGCGTAAACGCCGCCAGATCCATCACTTTCAGCTCGCGCTCCAGCACGTCCTGATAGGTTAATTGTTCATACAGCGTCGCATCCGGGTTTTTCACCGGATCGGCGGAGTATACGCCATCCACTTTGGTGGCTTTCAGCACCACGTCCGCTTCGATCTCGATACCGCGCAGGCAAGCGGCGGAATCGGTGGTGAAGAACGGGTTGCCGGTACCGGCGGAGAAGATCACCACGCGGTTGTTGCGCAGCAGGCTGATCGCCTCTGCCCAGCTGTAATTATCACACACGCCGTTCAGCGGGATCGCCGACATCAGGCGGGCGTTCACATAGGCACGGTGCAGTGCATCACGCATAGCCAGGCCGTTCATCACGGTAGCCAGCATTCCCATGTGGTCGCCCACTACGCGGTTCATGCCGGCTTGCGCCAGGCCCGCGCCGCGGAACAAGTTCCCGCCGCCAATAACTACACCGACCTGAATTCCCAGTTCGACCAGCTCTTTCACTTCCTGAGCCATGCGATCCAAAACGCTGGCGTCGATACCAAAACCTTCTGCACCTTGCAGGGCTTCGCCACTCAGTTTAAGCAGAATACGCTGATATACGGGTTTTGCATTGGTTGCCATGGTGTTCTGTCCTAAGAAGCAGTATTAGTATTGGGGATTTCAGCCGATGAAACGCGCCTGAGGTGAGTATCACGCTGCAGGGCCTGCCACCGGTGTAATTCTGGCTGGATAGTATGGAACCGCCAGACGGCGGTTCCATCGACAGTCATTAAGACTGTTTGCTCATCGCGGCAACTTCAGCAGCGAAGTCGGTTTCGACTTTCTCGATGCCTTCGCCCACTTCGAAGCGAATGAAGTTGGTCACGTCAGCGTTGTGCTCTTTCAGCACCTGAGCAACAGATTTGCTCGGATCCATAACGAAAGGCTGACCGGTCAGAGAAACTTCACCGGTGAATTTCTTCATGCGGCCTTCAACCATTTTCTCTGCGATTTCTTTCGGCTTGCCGGACTGCATGGCGATGTCCAGCTGAACCTGGTACTCTTTTTCTACCACTTCAGCAGACACGTCTTCTGGCTTCACGAACTCTGGCTTGCTCGCCGCAATGTGCATTGCGATTTGCTTGACCAGCTCGTCGTCAGCGCCTTTAGCCGCAACCAGAACGCCGATACGCGCGCCGTGCAGGTAGCTGCCCAGCACGTCGCCTTCCAGGGAAGCAACGCGGCGAATGTTGATGTTTTCACCGATTTTTGCCACCAGCGCTACGCGCTCTTCTTCGAACTGTGCTTTCAGCACGTCAACGTCAGTGATTTTGCCGGCCATAGCGGCATCCAGCACTTTGTCGGCGAACGCCTGGAAACCGGCGTCTTTCGCGACGAAGTCAGTCTGGCAGTTAACTTCCAGAATGATGCCGTAGTTGCCTTCGATCTTGGTTTTGATCACGCCGTCAGCAGCTACGTTGCCTGCTTTTTTAGCGGCTTTGATCGCACCGGACTTACGCATGTTTTCGATTGCCAGTTCGATGTCGCCGTTGGATTCAACCAGCGCCTTCTTGCAATCCATCATGCCAGCGCCGGTACGCTCGCGCAGTTCTTTTACCAGGGCAGCGGTAATATCAGCCATTTATTTTTCCTCGGTTATCTCGCGTGGAGACAGTTCTCATTCAGATAAGCAAAGGGGGCCTTTACAGGCCCCCCTAACCAACATATGTCAATACCTGGTTAATAAGGGCTCAGTGACGAGCTTGCCTTATTATTCAGCTTCTACGAAGCCTTCTTCCGCCTGAACGGCCAGATCTTGAGAACGACCTTCACGCACAGCGGCAGCAACAGCAGTCAGGTACAGGTTTACTGCACGGATTGCGTCGTCGTTACCAGGGATGATGAAGTCAACGCCGTCTGGGTTGGAGTTGGTATCAACGATAGAGAATACCGGGATACCCAGGTTGTTGGCTTCTTTGATCGCGATGTGCTCGTGATCGGCATCGATAACGAACAGTGCGTCTGGCAGACCGCCCATATCCTTGATACCGCCCAGGGAGTTTTCCAGCTTGGCCAGTTCACGAGTGCGCATCAGCGCTTCTTTCTTGGTCAGCTTGTCCAGGGTGCCGTCTTGAGACTGGATTTCCAGATCTTTCAAACGCTTGATGGACTGACGAACGGTTTTCCAGTTAGTCAGCATGCCACCCAACCAGCGGTGGTTCACGAAGAACTGATCACAGCTGTTCGCAGCGTCTTTTACCGCTTCGCTTGCTGCGCGTTTGGTACCAACGAACAGGATCTTGCCTTTACGGGAAGAGATCTTGCTCAGTTCAGCCAGAGCGG
This sequence comes from Serratia sp. PF-27, assembly GCF_030053255.1. Lineage (NCBI taxonomy): Bacteria > Pseudomonadati > Pseudomonadota > Gammaproteobacteria > Enterobacterales > Yersiniaceae > Serratia > Serratia sp. PF-27. The sequence goes on along the minus strand of NZ_JASGBT010000009.1, from coordinate 148,728 downwards.
CGTTGAACATTGGTACGGTCTGCTCCAGGTTGATGATGTGAACCTTGTTACGAGCGCCGAAGATGAAAGGCTTCATTTTCGGGTTCCAGTAACGGGTCTGGTGACCAAAGTGAACACCAGCCTTGAGCATGTCGCGCATGGAAACAGTTGCCATGATTAAACCTCTATAGATTAATTGGGGTTATGCCTCCACGTATCCCATAACGCCGACCCTGGCGGCGACAAGTCACCTCAGGGCACCCCGGCGGATGTGCCGATACGTGTGTGTTATTTACACAAAATGAGTGCAGTTAAAGTATTTTCGGCCAATTCCTGCCAGGTCACAAGAACCAAGTCGCGGATCGCCGGCGCGCTTTATACCATAAACCCGCTGCCGACACCAACTTTTGTTGCTTTTCGCCGGGCGTCGGGAAATGAAATTTGGCAGCCTCCGGCCGGGCTGATACCATAAGTCACTGCTTCTTATTGTCGACGATAACGACACCTGCGGACAAATTTCATGGCAATCTCAATTAAAACACCTGATGACATCCAAAAAATGCGCGTGGCCGGCCGCCTGGCCGCCGAAGTGCTGGAGATCATCGAGCCGCACGTCAAACCTGGCGTGACCACCGGCGAGCTGGACCGTATCTGTCACGAGTACATCACCAACGAGCAGCAGGCCATTTCCGCCTGCCTCGGCTATCACGGCTTCCCGAAATCCGTGTGTATATCGGTGAACGAAGTGGTGTGCCACGGCATCCCGAGCGACGACAAAACGCTGAAAGACGGCGACATCGTCAATATCGACGTGACCGTGATTAAAGACGGTTTCCATGGCGACACCTCTAAGATGTTCATCGTCGGCAAACCGACCATTCTGGGCGAGCGCCTGTGCCGCGTCACTCAGGAAAGCCTGTATCTGGCGCTGAAGATGGTCAAACCGGGCATCCGTCTGCGCACCCTGGGCAAGGCTATTCAGCAATTCGTCGAAGCCGAGAAGTTCTCCGTGGTGCGCGAGTACTGCGGCCACGGCATCGGCGAAGTGTTCCACGAAGAGCCGCAGGTGCTGCACTATGACGCGGACGACGGTGGTGTAGTGCTGCAGGCAGGCATGGCTTTCACCATCGAACCGATGGTCAACGCCGGCGACTACCGCATCCGCACCATGAAAGACGGCTGGACGGTAAAAACCAAAGATCGCAGCTTGTCGGCGCAGTATGAGCATACTATTGTGGTCACTGATAACGGCTGCGAGATAATGACGTTGCGCAAGGATGACACCATCCCCAACATCATTACGCACGAGATGTAAGCACCGCGGCGAACGCCGCGTGCAGAATATCACCAGGCCGGCTTATGCCGGCCTTTTTTATGGGCTGCGCACTATGTCTGACAATCTTCTTCAACAGGCGGCCCCGGCCGTGCCGATGCCGCCCGTCTCTCCCAGCGCTTACGGCGACGACGAGCTCACCTGTCCAGAACTGAAACAGCGGCTGGAACAGTTCCAGCTGTGGCTGGCGGCGGCGTTCGACGCCGGCTCCAGCGCCGAAAGCCTGGTGGCGGCGCGCAGCGACTTCATCGATCGCCTGCTGCGCCGGCTGTGGACCTTCTACGGTTTCGAGGATATCCCGGAAACCGCGCTGGTGGCGGTCGGCGGCTATGGCCGCGGCGAGCTGCATCCGCTGTCGGACATCGACGTATTGGTGCTCAGCCAACGCCGGCTGACGGAACAGCAGTCGCAGCGAGTCGGCGAATTCATCACCCTGCTGTGGGATCTCAAGCTGGAGGTGGGCCACAGCGTGCGCACCCTGGAAGAGTGCCTGCTGGAAGGCCTGGCGGATCTGACCGTGGCCACCAACCTGATCGAATCGCGCATGATCTGCGGCGACGTCGCGCTGTTCCTGCAGATGCAAAAGCACATCTTCAGCGACGGCTTTTGGCCTTCGCCGCAGTTTTTCCACGCCAAGATCAACGAGCAGCAGGAACGCCACCAGCGCTACCATGGCACCAGCTATAACCTGGAACCGGATATCAAAAGCAGCCCTGGCGGCCTGCGCGACATCCACACGCTGCTGTGGGTGGCGCGCCGCCACTTCGGTGCCACCTCGCTGGACGAAATGGTCGGTTTCGGTTTCCTCACCCAGGCCGAGCGCAACGAACTGAACGAATGTCAGAGCTTCCTGTGGCGCATCCGCTTTGCGCTGCATCTGGTGCTGCCGCGTTACGACAACCGTCTGCTGTTCGATCGTCAGCTCAACGTGGCGCAGCTGCTGCGCTATGAAGGTGAAGGCAACGAGCCGGTCGAACGCATGATGAAAGACTTCTACCGCATGACGCGGCGCGTCAGCGAGCTGAACCACATGCTGCTGCAGCTGTTCGACGAGGCCATCCTGGCGCTGGACGCCACCGAGAAACCGCGTCCGCTGAACGACGATTTCCAGCTGCGCGGCGATCTGATCGATCTGCGTGACGAAACGCTGTTCATCCGCGAGCCGCAAGCCATCATGCGCATGTTCTACCTGATGGTGCGCAACCGCGAGATCAAAGGCATTTACTCCACCACCGTGCGCCAGCTGCGCCACGCGCGCCGTCACCTGAAACAGCCGCTGTGCACCATCCCGGAAGCGCGCGATCTGTTTATGGCCATCCTGCGCCACCCCGGCGCGGTGTCGCGCGCGCTGGTGCCGATGCACCGTCACAGTGTGCTATGGGCTTATATGCCGCAGTGGGGCAAGATCGTCGGGCAGATGCAGTTCGATCTGTTCCACGCCTATACCGTCGACGAGCACACTATCCGGGTGCTGCAGAAGCTAGAGAGCTTCGCCGATGCGCAAACCCGGCCGCGCCATCCGCTGTGCGTGGAGCTGTATCCGCGCCTGCCGCACCCGGAACTGCTGCTGCTGGCGGCCTTGTTCCACGATATCGCCAAAGGGCGCGGCGGCGATCACTCGATCCTCGGCGCGGAGGACGTGGTCGAGTTCGCCGAGCTGCACGGTCTCAACTCGCGAGAAACCCAACTGGTGGCCTGGCTGGTGCGCTGCCACCTGCTGATGTCGGTCACCGCGCAGCGCCGCGATATCCAGGATCCGACGGTGATCCAGCAGTTCAGCAGCGAAGTGCAGAGCGAAACTCGCCTGCGCTACCTGGTATGCCTGACGGTGGCGGATATCTGCGCCACCAACGAAACCCTGTGGAACAGCTGGAAGCAGAGCCTGTTGCGCGAGCTGTATTTCGCCACCGAGAAACAGCTGCGCCGCGGCATGCAAAACAGCCCGGATCTGCGCGAACGCGTGCGCCACCATCGGCTGCAGGCGCTGGCGCTGCTGCGCATGGACAACATCGACGAAGAGGCGCTGCACCGCATCTGGAGCCGCTGCCGCGCCGACTATTTCCTGCGCCACTCGCCGAATCAGCTGGCCTGGCACGCCCGCCATCTGCTTGCCCACGATTCCACCCAGCCGCTGGTGCTGGTCAGCCGCCAGGCGACGCGCGGCGGCACCGAGATCTTCATCTGGAGCCCGGATCGTCCTTATCTGTTCGCCGCCGTCGCCGGGGAGATGGATCGCCGCAACCTCAGCGTGCACGACGCACAGATCTTCACCAACCGCGACGGTATGGCGATGGACACCTTTATCGTGCTGGAACCGGACGGCAGCCCGCTGGCGCAGGATCGCCACGCGGCGATCCGTCAGGCGCTGCTACAGGCCATCACCCAACGAGAGTATCAGCCGCCGCGTGTGCGCCGCCCCTCTTCCAAGCTGCGCCACTTCAGCGTGCCGACCGAGGTCACCTTCCTGCCGACCCACACCGATCGCCGCAGCTACCTGGAGCTGACGGCGCTCGACCAACCCGGCCTGCTGGCGCGGGTGGGCGAAGTGTTCGCCGACCTGGGGCTGTCGCTGCACGGCGCGCGCATTTCCACCATCGGCGAGCGGGTCGAGGATTTGTTTATCCTGGCTGACGGCGAGCGGCGCGCGCTCGACCAAGAAACGCGCAGAAAGTTGGAGCAACGGTTGACAGAGGCCCTCACCCCGAACGATAAAATGTGATACAAGTAACTTTTTACCGACAACATCAGGAAAGAGAACAGCATGCAGCAATTACAGAACGTTATTGAAAGCGCCTTCGAACGCCGTGCGGACATCACCCCGGTGAACGTAGACACCGTAACGCGCGAAGCGGTAAACCAAGTGATCGGCCTGTTGGACAGCGGCGCCCTGCGCGTTGCCGAGAAGATCGACGGTCAATGGGTCACCCATCAGTGGCTGAAGAAAGCCGTGCTGCTCTCTTTCCGCATCAACGACAACAAAGTGATGGACGGCGCGGAAACCCGCTACTACGACAAGGTGCCGATGAAGTTCGCCGACTACGACGAAGCGCGCTTCCAGAAGGAAGGTTTCCGCGTTGTGCCGCCGGCCACCGTGCGCCAGGGCGCGTTCATCGCGCGCAACACCGTGCTGATGCCGTCTTACGTTAACATCGGCGCCTACGTCGACGAAGGCACCATGGTCGATACCTGGGCCACCGTCGGTTCTTGCGCTCAGATCGGCAAGAACGTTCACCTGTCCGGCGGCGTCGGCATCGGCGGCGTGCTGGAGCCGCTGCAGGCCAACCCGACCATCATCGAAGACAACTGCTTCATCGGCGCGCGCTCCGAAGTGGTGGAAGGCGTGATCGTGGAAGAAGGCTCGGTGATTTCGATGGGCGTCTACCTCGGCCAGAGCACCCGCATCTATGACCGCGAGACCGGCGAAATCCATTACGGCCGCGTGCCGGCGGGTTCGGTGGTGGTTTCCGGTAACCTGCCGTCGAAAGACGGTTCTTACAGCCTGTACTGCGCGGTGATCGTCAAGAAAGTCGACGCCAAAACGCGCGGTAAAGTCGGCATTAATGAGTTATTGCGTACTATCGACTAAATTGAAATAGCGGGTGATTCACCCGCTATTTTTTTGTCTGCGTTTCGCTGGCAGTCACAGTCGCAGATCTCGCTTTCCGCCATAATCGCAGTCGTGGAATATAACGATCACATCTAAAGAGGGCGCAGTATGTACGATAACTTGAAGAGTTTGGGCATCAATCAACCGGAAGACGTCGATCGCTATAGCCTGCGTCAAGAGGCCAACAACGACATCCTCAAGATCTATTTCCGCAAGGACAAGGGCGAGTTCTTCGCCAAGAGCGTGAAGTTCAAGTATCCGCGCCAGCGTAAAACCGTGGTGGCGGACAACGCCGGCCAGGGCTACAAGGAAATTCACGAGATCAACCCGAACCTGCGTTACGTGATCGACGAACTGGATCAGCTGTGCCAGCGCGATCAGGTGGAAGTGGATCTGAAGCGTAAAATCCTCGACGACCTGCGCCATCTCGAGGGCGTGGTGTCGCACAAGATTGCCGAGATCGAAGCCGATCTGGAAAAACTCACCCGCGGCAAATAATGCGGATCGGCTGATCCGCATCATCGTTAAGGCGCCCTGTTACGGCGCCTTTTTACGTTATGACTGCAGCAGCGTGCCCCACTGCTCGACCCACGGGCAGGCGGCCACTTCCGGCTCCGGCTGTTCCATCGCATCGATTTCCAGCACTTCGCCAACGCGGGTGGCGCCCTGTTCCTGCAGCAGCGCATCGAACGTGCGCCCGGCGCCGCAGAAGTGGTCATAGCTGCTGTCGCCGAGGGCGATCAGCCCATAGCGCAGCTCCGGCTGATAGCCAACCTGATCGCGGATAGCGTGGAACAGCGGCGCGATGCTGTCCGGCAGATCGCCCTGCCCGGTAGTGGAGGTGATCACCAGCGCGTAGTGCTGACGATAAAACTGCCAGGCCTCCAGCGTGCCCTCTTCGAACAGTTTGACCTCATGGCCCTGCTCGCTGAGGATGTTTTGCGCCTCTTCCGCCACCAGCAGCGAATTGCCGTAGACCGTTCCCACGAAGATACCAACCTGAGCCATGGCTCCTACTCCCTTCATTACCTTTAAAAATTGTCAGCTATCCTGACCGTTAGCCGCGCTAAACTCAACCCCGGCAAGTTCAGGGAATACCCCCGCCCAGCCGAACTGCGCCATCACCCCTTGCCAGTCTTCGTCCCAGCGCGCCGTCACCTGTAGCGGCTCGCCGCTCACCGGGTGCGTCAGCTGCAGATGGCTGGCGTGCAGCATCAGGCGCGGGCAGCCGAAATGCTGCGCCATCCCACGGTTCTGCCGCAGATCGCCGTGCTTGCTGTCACCGATGATCGGATGGCGAAGATGCGCCATGTGGCGCCGCAATTGGTGCTTGCGGCCGGTTTCCGGCTGCAGTTCCACCAGACTGTAACGCGCGCTGTCGTAGCGGCCGACGGCCACCGGCATCTCTACCTGCGCCAACGGCCGGTAGTGCGTGACGGCCGGCTGCGGCCCCTTGTCGGCATCGGCATGTTTATCGGCGATTTTGTCCAGCTCCGCCGTCAGCGGGTAGTCGAGGGTCGCCCCCTCCTGCACGTAACCGCGCACCACCGCATGGTAGGTTTTCTGCACCTGATGCTGCTCGAACTGCTGCGACAGCAGGCGCGCCACCTCGCTGGAAAGCGCCATCAGCAGCACGCCGGAGGTCGGGCGATCGAGACGGTGCACGGTAAAGACGTGCTGCCCGAGCTGATCGCGCACCGTTTGCATCATAAAACGTGTTTCATGACGATCCAGCCAACTGCGGTGTACCAACCAGCCCGACGGTTTGTTCACCGCCACCAGGTGTTCATCCTGATACAAAATCTCAATCACATCGCTTTCCCAGGTCAATAGCCGTTTCGGGCGCGAGTATAACAGGCGTGCGGCTCAGCGCTAGTTTACCCATTCGATGGTCACCAGGCGCGTATCGGCGCGGCCGCGATCGTCCACCGCCCGAATGCGATAACGCCCGTTGTTGATCGGCCGCCAGTCGATCGGCTTTTTGCTGGCGCTGCTACCGAGATAGATATCGTCGACAAACCAGTACACCGTCTTGCTGTCGGCATCCGTCACCGCATTGAAGGCGATTTTGTCCCGCCCCTGCTGCGACTGGCGCAGGGTATAGGTGGTATTTTTCAGCGGCGAAGTGATGCGCGGTGCGTTGCCGCCGACGGCGATGCCGTTATCCTTGCAGTGGTTAACCGGCGGCGTCCGTTTCGGCAGCCCGGCCTGGGCGAACACGTTGGCCAAATCGGAAGGCCAGAATTCAAAGATTTCGGTACGAGTCTGCGCCGCGTCATACGGCGGGCAAACGACCTCGCCGCTGTGAATATCCAGCACCACAGGCCGATAGACGCTGTCCACCTTGATCGGCGACTTGCCGGGAATGAACCAGGTCTTGCCCTTTTGCTGGCACCACGGCGTCGGCAGATCGCCGCTGGCGAGACAAATCTCCACCCGCCGCAGCCGTTGGGGGAACGGATGTTTCGGTTCCCGCAGGCCAGGGTAGCTGGCGTTGACGCTGTCGATGATATTGAAAAACAGCGGCGCGGCCGCCTCGGCGCCGACCAACGCATTGTTGCCGCGCCCGTCGAAGTTGCCTTCCCACACCACCAGCACGTAAGGGCCGAAGATTCCGACGCTCCAGGCGTCGCGAAAGCCCCATGAAGTCCCGGTCTTCCAATACACCGGCAGCGAAGAAGAACGCTGTGCCAGCGTATCGCCCGGCCGCCGGTGCTGGCGCAGCATATCCAGCGTGATGAAACTGGCCTCCTCACTCAGCAGCCGCACCGGCGTCGATTCGGCCTCGTTCAATCGCATGCGAAGCGGCCGCAGCTCGCCGCGGTTCGCCAGCAGCGCATACAGCTTCGCCAATTCCTGCGCCGTCACCTCACCGCCGCCCAATACCAGCGACAGCCCGTAGTGGCTCTCATTGGCCATATTGGCGACGCCGCTCAGGCGTAAGAACTGATAAAAAGTCGGCTGGCGCAGCTGCGAGGCGACATATACCGCCGGGATGTTACGGCTGAAGTTCAGCGCATCGGTGGCGGTCACCGGGCCGAGAAAGCGCCGGTCGAAGTTTTCCGGCGCATAGGCGCCGAACGACGAAGGCACGTCTTTCAGGATAGTCATCGGATGCAACACGCCTTGCTCCACGCCCAGCGCGTAGATGAACGGCTTCAGCGTCGATCCCGGCGAACGTTTGGCGTTGGTGCCGTTCACCTGCCCCTGGATCGGCCGATTGTAATAGTCCGCCGATCCTACCAGCGCGCGCACCCCCATATCGCGGCTGTCCACCAGCAGCACCGCGGCGTTTTGAATGCCGCGGCTGCGGTTGCGGGCGATAAAGGCGTTAACCTGCCGCTCGACCAGCCGCTGCAACCCGACGTCCAGCGTAGTGTCGACGCGAGTGTCGCGCTGCACCAGTTGCTGCGTCTGCAGGCGTAGCTGTTCGATAAAGTGCGGCGCAATATAGGGTACTTGCTCAGGCTGCCGCAGCGCCAGCGGCAGGCGGAACAGCGTTTGCTGGCTGGCGTCGGTCGGGTAAACCTGCTGCCAGCGCTGGAACAGACGGTTGCGCGCCTGCGTCAATGCGGCACCGAGCACGCCGGTTTTTGGCTCCAGACGGTAGCTAGGCGACTGCGGCAGCACCGCCAGCGTCAGCGCCTCCGGCAGGGTCAACGCCTTCGGCGACTTGGCGAAGTAGATCAGGCTGGCGGCGCCGATGCTTTCAATGTTGCGACCGTAGGGCGCGTAATTCAAATAGGCTTCCAGGATATCGCGCTTGGAGTAGCTCAGTTCCAGCTGCACCGCGCGCAGCACCTGCAACAGCTTGCCGCCCGGCGTGCGGGTATTGAGATGCCAGCGCATCCGCGCCAGCTGCATGCTGATGGTCGATCCGCCCTGCATTTTGCCGCCGGCGACATAGCTGCGCCAGAAGCCGCGCATCAGGCTGACGGGGTTAAAGCCGGGGTTGTAGTAGAACCAGCGATCTTCGTGCAGCAGCAGCCCACGCACCGCCAACGGCGACACCTGCTCCAGCGGGGTCCACAGCCGGTAGCGATCGTCGTTGGCCAGCGTGATGCGCAGCAACGCGCCGTGCCTGTCGTAATAAACGGAAGACTGCGGCAGCCCCTGCCACAGGGGCGGATGCGGCCACAGCCGAATCGCGGCCAACAGCAGCGCCAGTAAAAACACCGCCATCAAGCCGTTTTGCAGCACGCGCCCGGTCAGGATCTTCATACGTTCTCAGCATTCCGGCGCCAGACGCTGGCCTGGCGCCGGATATGGCCTAGTCGTTGCCCGCCGGCACCACCACCAGCTTGCCGCCGCCGGCCGACATGGCCTGCACTTCACGGTCGTACATGGCTTCGCCGTAGGCCGGTGGAACAATAAAGCTGCCGGTATTGGTGGCCTTGATCTGATAGACGAACTCCTGCACCTCGGTGCCAGCGCTGCCGTAGATAATCACCCGATCTTCGCGGATATCGCTGTAATCCGGCGCCCAGGTGGAGCCGGTGGCGGCCAGCGGCGACTGCCAGCCGCCGCGATCGTCGCTCTCCTCGCCGGTATCGGCCGGTTCCGGCGGCGTCTGCTGCACCACTTCGAACCCGCCCGGCAGCAGATCGACGATCGCCAGGTTGCTCTGCCCCTCTTTCGAGTTGGCGCGCACCTTCAGATGGACGTTGATCTTCTGCCCCAGCGTCACCTGCGTCACCGCTTTGCCTTGCTCGTCGGTGTAATCGCGGACAATCTCAATGCCGCGCGACAGCGCTTTTTGCGGCGCATTCAGATCGTAACCGGCCTGCGTCACCACATACCAGGCCGGCGCATTGCCGCCGTTGGTGAAGCGCACGGCGGTGGCATCGGCGTTAAACTGCCCCTGAACGAACAGCCCCTGCAGCTCACTGATGCGCTGCGGCTCGCTGCCGCTTTTGCCCACCTGCACGATGCCTAACGCGTCCGCATTGGCGGATTGCGCCGCCACCTCAGTCGAATAGCTTTCCAGCGCCAGGATGCTCATTGCAGAGGAGTACGTGGTGTAACGCTCTTCTTTCAGTGCCTTGACCATATTCTCCAGCACCTGCGGCGGAATCGACGCCACCTTCTCAGGGAAGTGACGGGTAATCAAATACAGCCGCGTCGCATCCTGCACCAGCGGATCGAAATAGTTCTGCGTCCACCAGGCGCTGTCATAGGCTTTGCTCAGTTGCTGCCAGCTCGGTTGCAGCAACGCGACGGCTTCGTCGTCCATCTTCAACAGGCGATAGGAAGAGGCCAGATACAGCGCGCTCAGGTCGGTTTTCCACTCCTCGCCATAGCGTTTTTGCAGCGTATCCTGCACCGCCGCCAGCGAGTTGGTGGTCACTTCGCCCTGCAGCGTCAGCAGGTAAACCGCCCAGCTGCGCAGGCGCAGCAGATACAGATCGTCGAACCCGCTGGCCGCCAGCTCGCGCAACGCGCCGTTGGCTTCATCCAGCATGCCTTCCGGCAGGGCGTAGCCCGCCGCTTTGGCTTCGAGCAGATACTGCACCACATAAGGCGTGACGAAAGGATCGGCATCCGGCGATGAACGCCAGGCGCCGATCGCCCCGCTGTCGTTCTGGCGGGCGCGCAGCACGCCAAGCAGATTGCGCAGCTGCTTGCTGACTTCCGCCTGGCTCAGGCTGCTTTTCATCTCTGGGTGACGGCTCTGCAGCATCAGCGGAATGGAACGGCTGACGATCTGCTCGGAACAGTAATATGGGTAATCCGCCAGGTATTGCGCCAGCCCATTGGTCAGCACCAGCGGTGAATTCGACACCGCAGCCCGGCGCTGCGCGAAAGCATCGAACATCTGGCGCAGGCCATCGACGTTCTGGCTGCTGCCACTCATGCGCCCCATCACCGACTGGGTGCGGTACGGCGCCGCCGGCCGCACCGAGGTGCTGACGGTGCGGCGGCTGGCCTGGTCGCCGTAACGGGCGTCGAACACCAGCGGCGCATCGCCCAAAACGGCTTTGGCGCGCAGGCGGAAAGCGATCACGCCCTCGCGTTTTTCCGCCAGCGTCAGGCTTTGCGTCGCGTTGCCCACCACCTCCAATTGCGGCGGCGGCGTCAGCAGGACGTTGATGGCTGCCGACTGGCCGTTCAGCCCTTCGAGGTTGTTGCTGATGCCCACGCTGACGTCGAACTCATCGCCCGGCGCCACCATCGCCGGCACGTTCGGCGTCATGATGAAGCTGTCACGCACCGTGGCGGCGGTTTGCGCCTTGCCGATTTTCTCCGGCGTCACCGAAATCGCCATGACGCGGATCTTGCCGTTGAAGTAGTCCGGCACCGGGTAGACGAACTGCTTCTCGCCGCTGACTTCGGTAATGCCGGACCAGTAGGCCACCGGCTTGTCACGCTTGCGTTTGAACGGGTTGAGGTTGAGATCCAACCCTTCGCCCGCATCGCCGCCCGGCGCCGCGGTCAGCGCCATCAGCTTGCTGAACTCCGGCAGGATCAGATCAAGGATCTGCGAGCTGCTCACGTTCAGTTCGCGCTTGCTGAAGAAGAACTCCAGCGGATCCTTCAGGCGGTAACGCGCCACCTGCAGAATGCCCTCATCGACGGCGAACAGCGCCACCTGCTGCGGCGCATCGGTCTTGACCGTCATCGTCAGGTTTTCACCCGGCTTGATGACCGCCGGCGCCGTCACCTCGAGGCTGTTTTGGCGCGCCTTGGTGCTGATCTTGAACGGCATCACGCCGTAGCTCAGCGGGCTCATGAAGATCTCGCTGGAGTTGATGTCGCGCACGAACTGCACGTTGATGTAGCCGTTGCCCTCCATGCCGGCCGGCACGCGGATCGTCTGCACCGAGCTGGTGGTATCGCTGTGGAACCACTGCCAGGCGTAAACTTTGTCCTTCTCGATGGTGATCAAACCGCTGCCGGTATAAGGCGCGTTAATCGCCACCTCGATCTCCTCGCCCGGCTGGTATTCCGCCTGGTTCAGTTTCAGCTTCAGTTCGGCGTTGCGATCCAGCGAACGGCTCAGGTTGGCGTTGCCGGCCACGCTGTAGGCGACGCGGTTGAGCGTCTTGCCCTGCGCATCTTCAATCACCAGCACGAAGTCGCCCGGCTTATCAGTCGTCAGCCGCAGATCCGCGCCCTGCTCGCTCAGCGCCAGCGGCTGTTCCGACAGCTGCACTTCCTTCATCTTCGACTGGTATTTGTAAACGCCCGAATCCTGTTTGGTCAGCACCGAAATGTATTTCTGTTCGATCAGCACCTGCTTCAGATTCGGCATGGCGATCTGTTTCAGGGCCGGATCGATGGCGATCACATTCAGATGCCGCTCCGCGTCGCGATTGATGTAGCCCAGATCGCCGTCGGCCTTCACCCCAATCAGATAATCGTAAGGCGAAACCAGCGTACGGGCGGTAGCCGCCACCGAACGCCCGCCGCCGGCGACGAACGCCTCCGACAACAGCTGCAGCTGATAGGTCGCGTCGGCGTAGGATTTCAGATCGAGCGGAATATCGGCCGCGCCATGCTCATCGGTGGTGCGATCTTCCAGCTCGGTTTCGAACCCGTCGCTGTTTTGCCGGTTTTCGTAGAACGCATAATCCGGGAAGCGATCGAAGCTCGGATACATCGGCCGCAGCGTCAGCCTGGTGGTCACGCGGCGATCTTGCGCCGGGGTGCCGAACAGGTTCTGCACGTCGATGCTGGCCTTCAGCTCAGACGGTTTTACCCAGCCTTGCTGGCGGTCCGGCGTCAACGCCAGCTTCACTTTCAGCTGATCCGGTTCGAACTCCTTCACATTGACCGCGGTATGGCCGAGCAGCGTGGAGGTATCGTTGTTTTTGCCGATCAGATACAGATAGACGTTCCACTCGCCGGTCGGTGAGTTTTCATCGGTGGTATAGCTCAGCTCGTTGAAACCGCTGGCGCCCAGCGTCAGCGGTACGGTGGACATCAGCTTGTCGCGCGGATCGCGAATTTCGGCACGCACCGGCACGCCGGCCAGGCCAACGCCCCAGTCGGCGGCGCGGGTGATCAGGCCAATATTGAAAGTATCCCCCGGCCGATAAACGCCGCGATCGGAGAATAGATAACTGCTGAGGGTGCGCGGATCGGTCGGCGTTTGTTCACCGGCGACGTCGAAGCGCGAGAAGTCCAGCCCGCGATCGTTATAGCTACCGGTCGGCAGGAAGGAGACATCCCCTTCCTTTTCCACCAGGAACATCACCGGCTGGCGCTCGTTGGTGTATACATCGAGCGCCGGGAAACGCACGTGGCCGTCGGCCCCGGTGGTTTGGCTGAGCAGCGTCACGCCGTTTTTGGCCACTACCGACACGGTGGCGCCGCTGACCGGTGCGCCGCTTTGGATCGACTGCACAAAGACATCGCGCGTCTTATCCTGCGAGCTCTTGGCGACGATGCCCAGATCGGTCACCACCACAAAGCGCGAATCGCCGACGTCGGGCTGCTCTTCCCCTTCGCTTTCATCTTGTTCCTGATCCTGCTCGGTGCCCGCCTCTTCCGCCGCCGGTTTTCGGTTCGGCTGCCATTCGGACAGCGTTAGCAGGAATACCCCGCGATGGGAGCTGACGTTGGTGGAGAGATAACGGGAGAGATCGATGCCCTGATAGTTCACTTCCCCCGGCCGCTCGTTGTTGAGCGCCGTTTGGTATTTGAAATGCTCGGTGAAATATTCGTCGTTGAGACGGTTGAATTCCGTGGACGAGTAGTCCCGACTTTTGAAGGAGACAATGTGCTGCAGCTGGCTCGGGATCACCCGTTTGATGTCCAGCCGCAGGCCCGCCACGTTACGCGCCGCCACGCTGATCTGCTTGTCGCCGTTAACCGACAGCAGCGAGCCCTGCGACATGAACTGCAGCGATTTCGGGAACTCCGGCACGTCGACCACCCGATAAACCTTCTTCGGCATCTTGTAACCGCCGACAGAGACCAGCTGGTTGTCTATCTCGAGCAACACAAAGCGGTGCGCCGGAGCGTCGAAACGGAAGCTGAACTGCGGTTGATAGGCCTCTTCCGCCTCGTTAAGCGTCAACGGCAGTGGCGTCGCCTGCGCCAGCACGTTTTTGCCGACGCTGTCGACCGTCCATTGATAGAAGTCTTCGGCATCGTTGGCGGCCTCGGCATCGCTCGGATCGTGCTGCGGCAGCAGCCAGGCTTTGGTGGCCCGCACCAACTCTTTATCCTTCACCGCATCGCTGAAACCGACCACCAGCGCACGCTGCCCTTGGCCGCCGTCGGTGTCCACGACCTGAGCGCTGGCGTCGCTCAGCGCCAGGCTGTAGAGGGTGGGTACCTTGACCCAGTTGCTTTTCGCCTCTTCGACCGCGTTGCCGGCCGCCGTCGATTTAACGCCCTTACCGACGGTCAGATGCACCGCGCCGCCCTGATCCAGCGCCTGAAGAGGCTCGGAATGCACCCAGGCGTTCAGTTTTTTCTCGTCATAGACCAGAGAGAAGTTCAGCTTTTTCTCGGAGGACGTGCTGCCTTCCTTCAATCCCAGCGAAATCTGTTTTTCAAAGCTGGCGACGTCGACCGGCGCGTTGAACTGCAGATTGAAAATCGCGCTGCGTTTCTGTGCATCCTGCGGATCGCGGTAATACTCGGCCTGCCCCAGACGGTAATCGAACGCGGGCACGGTGAAGGCATAGCGGGTTTTGGCGAGCTTGACCTGCGGCGCCAGCAAGGTGGCGGGCTCCAGGGCCACCTCATATTTCGCCCCCATCGGCAGCGGTTTTTTCGGCGAGAACACCAGCGTTGATTCATTGCTCCACGCCCACTGCCCTTCTGCCGTCGGTTTGAGGGTGATACCGGCGCTCACGGTTTTACCCACCACGGCGATCGGCGCGACCGAGCCGCTGAAGGTCAGGCTCACCGTTTGCGGCGCCTGCCGGGCGGCGGCGTAATCTATCGGCTCGGGGTTGGCCACCTCGGCGCTGATCTCCTGAACCACCAACGGCGCCGGCTCGATGGGCTGGGGCCGATTTTGCCACCAGTGCCAACCGTAAAACGCGCCGCCCGCGGCCCCCGCCAGCAGCAGCAGGCCCAGACCGATCGCTTTCGGGTGTTTATCCACGCCGCTTTCGAGCCGCAAAAAACCGCGCGGCAGCGCAGCCCACCAGGCCGGCGCGCGCCAGCTGAGGTTGCCGACCAGCGGTCTCAGCAACCGTCCCAACAGCGACAACGCCCCACCCAGCAGGCGACAAACGCCCTTAACCAGGGTAAAAGGCAAACGCAGGATAAACCTTAATAAATCCATTATTGCAGCACCTCATCATCCTAATGCAGCCCCCGGTCAACCGTCGCGGTTCAACCGAGCCGAAAGACACCGTCGGCTCTCCTGCCCGGCATCCGCGCGAGTACTCTACACTGCCGGGCGGCAAAAATCTGCGCGCCGCCGGTGAATTACGGCTCTTTGTTTAACATCAAATCCAGCTGTTGCAGCAGCACCAGCAGCGGCAGGCTGCTCGGCTCACGATCTTTCAGCGCCTCTTCGAAATAAGGCGTGATGGCGAAGCGCGTCGGCAGCGGCGCTTGGGCGTCCAGCAGCGCATACATACGCGGCAGAAACACCCACTGCAGCCAGGCTTCGGCCGACATGCTGTCGATACAGAACGGCTCGGTGCTGGAAAAAGCCTCATGCTCAGGCGGCGCGGCCTGCCACAGCGCCAGATCGCGCATGGATTGTTCAATCGCCTGCAAACTGCGGCGCACCTGGTTATGTATACTCATCTGCATTCCCGATCTCTTTTCATTATGGTATTCAGCTCGCTGGCTGAAAGGCGGCAAAGCATAGCATTTTTATAGCCCAAATTTGGCGCGCCCGAGACCGGCTGCCGTTTTTATCTGGTGGCGATCGCCGCCGCGCGGCACAATAGGCCACCGAATTCACCACACAGATAAAGATTCATGTCCGTAATAACAGAGAAAAAAAACCACGCGACGCCCGGTAAAGCCATGCTGGCCTCGGTCACCGGTTATGCCATGGACGGGTTTGACCTGCTGATCCTCGGCTTTATGCTGCCGGCCATCAGCATCGAATTAGGATTAACCTCATCGGCCGCCGGTTCGCTGGTCACCTGGACGCTGATCGGCGCGGTGCTGGGCGGCGTGATCTTCGGCCACCTCAGCGATCGTTTCGGCCGCATCCGGGTGCTGACCATCACCATTCTGATGTTTTCCCTGTTCACCGGCCTGTGCGCCGTGGCGCAAGGGTATTGGGATCTGCTGGCCTATCGCACCCTGGCGGGCATCGGGCTGGGCGGCGAATTCGGCATCGGCATGGCGCTGATCGCCGAAGCCTGGCCGGCGGAGAAACGCAACCGCGCTTCGGCTTACGTCGGCATGGGCTGGCAATTGGGCGTGCTGGCAGCCGCCTTCCTGACGCCGCTGCTGCTGGAACACATCGGCTGGCGCGGTATGTTCCTGGTCGGTCTGCTGCCGGCGCTGGCGTCATTCCTGATCCGCCGCACGCTGGGCGAGCCGGAGGCGTTCGTGCGGCAGAAAGACGCCGGGCGGCCGCTCTCCTTCCTGCAGCGTTTGCGCCTGCTGTTTAAGGATCGCACTACCAGCAAGGCCAGCATCGGCATCTTCATTCTCTGTTCGGTGCAGAACTTCGGTTACTACGGGCTGATGATCTGGATGCCGACTTACCTGGCGAAAAACTTCGGCTTCTCACTCACCAAGTCCGGCCTGTGGACGGCGGTGACGGTGGTCGGCATGACGTTCGGTATCTGGCTGTTTGGCGTTCTGGCCGATCGCTTCGCCCGCTGGAAGATTTTCGTGTTGTATCAGGTAGGCGCGGTAGTGATGGTGATCGGTTACGCTCAGTTGAGCGATCCGATGCTGATGCTGTTCGCCGGCGCCGTGATGGGCATGTTCGTCAACGGCATGATCGGCGGCTACGGCGCATTGATTTCCGATACCTACCCGGTACAGGCGCGCGCCACCGCGCAAAACATCCTGTTCAATCTGGGGCGCGGCGTCGGCGGCCTGGGGCCATTGGTGATCGGTGCGCTGGTGACGCAGGTGTCATTTACCGCCGCCATCAGCCTGCTGGCGGCGATTTACCTGCTGGATATCTACGCCACGCTGTTCCTGCTGCCGAAAAAACAGGGCGCAGGCGATACGCTGGGCGCGATTGGTTAACGCTGGCGATGGATTAAGCAGAGGAGCACGCACGGCGGGAGAGAACAAAAAGTTGGGGGCACTGCGTTAACAGTGCCCCCGGTTCGTTTTATAGCTATCCCGCTACACAGTGTGCTCCCTGCTCAATCCTTGAAAACTTTTCCTGCGGCCATCCTGACCAAGTGATCCTTGCATCATCCTGCAGCATCGTCCTGACGCGGTTCCTCAGCCTTCCTGACCCGCCGACAGTCCTGTGCCGGCTCTCAATCTCCGTCCTGGAGGTGTCCCTGGTTTCTATCCTGAAACATCCTGGGCATCTCCTGACGCCATCCTTCGCTCGTGCCTGAGCGCATCCCTTTCTTCTTCCTGAAGCTGCATCATCCTGATGCTTTCCTGCTCCGCCGGTTCCGTTCCGGTAACGATAAGATCGCTTAAATTCCCCGGAATCACAAGGGTTTGGGAGGTGTCTCACACTAAATTAAGACTAAGAGTTATCCTAAAGAAATTCTAACCAATTGATCTGGATAACAATAATCTCATAGCCTGGAAAAAGGTGGGAAAAATTAAGAGCGATATCTCACAGCCCGTGTGAGAGATCTCTCACACGGGCGACGGCGAATCCGTCGCGATTCAGTCCAACACCGGGCGCAGCGCATCGAGGAAATTCCCGAGCGTCGCCGCCAACAAGGTGCGCTTATCGCTGCCGAACTGCTCCAGTACCACGTTGCCGCTGACGTTGCACAGCGACACCATCGTCATCTCGGATTCGGTGGTCGCCAGGAAGAGGGTCGGCGACAATTTGAGGCGCTTTTGCGTCACTAAATGGCCGATCAGGTTTTCCTGCAGGCGGATAAAATCCTCTTCGCTCCAGACCTGCAGCAGGCTCAGGCGATGCTCGCCGAACTGCGCGCTCATGTCGCCGGCGTATTGCTGCGTGTAGAAGCGATGCGCATCCGGCTGCAAACGTAGCTCCAGCGCGGTCTCTACCTTTTCCAGCGTCGCCGCCGGTTCGAAAGGCTGCGGCAACCACAGCACGTCGTCCTCGCGATTCTCCACGATGCAGGGCGACGGCACGCCGTACAGCGCCTCGCTGGCCGGCGCGTGGCCGCGCTCTTGCTGCCACAACTCGACATAGCGTTGAGTGAATTCACGCAGGGCGTGCGATACATCATGGTCCATATTCTTTCTCGCATACGTTAAACTGACGGCCATTGTACCTATCTCTGACCGAGGTGACAGCAGATGTCCTCATATCAAGACCACCAGGCCCTGTCGGGGCTGACGCTGGGCAAACCCACCGCCTACCGCGATCGCTACGACGCCACGCTGCTGCAGGCGGTGCCGCGCAGCATGAACCGCGAGCCGCTGGGGCTGTACCCCGACAACCTGCCCTTCCACGGCGCGGACATCTGGACGCTGTACGAACTCTCTTGGCTCAACGCCAACGGGCTGCCGCAGGTGGCGGTCGGCGAGATCAGCCTCAACGCCGACAGCCTGAACCTGATCGAATCGAAAAGCTTCAAGCTGTATCTCAACAGCTTCAACCAAACGCCGTTCGCCGATGGGGAAACGGTGCGCAGCACCCTGCAGCGCGATCTGTCCGCCTGCGCCCAGGGCGAAGTCAGCGTCACCCTGTTCAGCGTCGAGCAGTTGGAAGGCACGCCGATCGCCCGTCTGGCCGGCGACTGCATCGACCAACAGGATATCCGCATCGACAATTATGAGTTCAACGCCGACTACCTGCTGAACGCCGTCGGAGAAGAGGCAGTGGAAGAGCAATTGGTCAGCCACCTGCTGAAGTCCAACTGCCTGATCACCCATCAACCGGACTGGGGCTCGGTGCAGATAAGCTATCGCGGCGGCAAGATCGATCGCGAAGCGCTCCTGCGCTACCTGGTCTCCTTCCGCCACCACAACGAATTCCACGAACAGTGCGTCGAGCGCATCTTCAATGATTTGATGCGCTACTGCCGGCCGCAGAGCCTGACGGTTTACGCCCGCTACACCCGTCGCGGCGGGCTGGACATCAACCCGTGGCGCAGCAACGTCGCGTTCACTCCCGAGCACGGCCGCCTGGCGCGCCAATAAGTGCGAAACATTGCTCAACAACTGAGCTAACGAGCGGTTTGTGTTGGTAAAAGCGCAGGGACGGCGGTAAGGTTAAAACGAGGCTGCAGCCGGGCAGAACGCCCGTTGCACCGCAGTACACCAACCATAACGAGATGCTGTTTTGCTGCGTATGGATTACTACCGCCCCGCACCGGGTGCAAAGGAGTT
The DNA here is from genome assembly GCF_030053255.1 of Serratia sp. PF-27. Lineage (NCBI taxonomy): Bacteria > Pseudomonadati > Pseudomonadota > Gammaproteobacteria > Enterobacterales > Yersiniaceae > Serratia > Serratia sp. PF-27. The sequence goes on along the minus strand of NZ_JASGBT010000009.1, from coordinate 129,418 downwards.
ACCTTGATTACACACATCAGCCCGCTTGGCTCTATGGATTTATTGTCGCAGCTGGAAGTAGACATGCTGAAACGCACTGCCAGCAGCGACCTGTACCGCCTGTTCCGCAACTGTTCGCTGGCCGTGTTGAACTCCGGCAGCCAAACCGACAACAGCAAACAGCTGCTGTCGCGCTATGAAACCTTCGATATCAACGTGCTGCGCCGCGAGCGTGGCGTGAAACTGGAGCTGGTCAACCCGCCGGAAGAGGCGTTCGTCGACGGCCGCATCATCCGTTCATTGCAGGCCAACCTGTTCGCCGTGTTGCGCGACATCCTGTTCGTGCACGGCCAAATCGCCAGCGCCGGCCGTTTCCAGCATCTGAACCTGGAAAACTCGGCCCACATCACCAACCTGGTGTTCTCGATCCTGCGCAATGCACGCACGCTGCATCTGGATGAAGATCCCAACATGGTGGTGTGCTGGGGCGGCCACTCAATCAACGAGAACGAATACCTGTACGCGCGCAAGGTCGGCAGCCAGCTGGGCCTGCGCGAGTTGAACATCTGCACCGGCTGCGGGCCGGGCGCCATGGAAGCGCCGATGAAAGGCGCGGCGGTCGGTCACGCGCAGCAGCGTTATCGCAACAGCCGCTTCATCGGCATGACCGAACCGTCGATCATCGCCGCCGAGCCGCCTAACCCGCTGGTGAACGAGCTGGTGATCATGCCGGACATCGAAAAACGCCTGGAAGCCTTCGTGCGCATCGCGCACGGCATCATCATCTTCCCTGGCGGCGTCGGCACCGCCGAAGAGCTGCTGTACCTGCTGGGTATCCTGATGAACCCGGAGAACAGCGAACAGGTGCTGCCGCTGATCCTGACTGGGCCGAAAGAGAGCGCCGACTACTTCCGCGTGCTGGACGAGTTCATCATGAACACGCTGGGCGACGCGGCGCGCCGTCACTACACCATTATCATCGACGATCCGGCGGAAGTGGCGCGGCAGATGAAGAAAGCCATGCCGCTGGTGAAGGAAAACCGCCGCAACACCGGCGACGCCTACAGCTTTAACTGGTCGATCCGCATCGCGCCGGATCTGCAGCTGCCGTTCGAGCCGACCCACGAGAACATGGCGAACCTCAATCTGTATCCGAACCAGCCGCCGGAGCAATTGGCCGCCGCGCTGCGCCGCGCGTTCTCCGGCATCGTGGCCGGCAACGTGAAGGAAAACGGCATCCACGCCATTGAACAGTTCGGCCCGTACAAGCTGCACGGCGAACCGCAGATGATGAAGCAGATGGACAGCCTGCTGCAGGGCTTTGTCGCCCAGCACCGCATGAAGCTGCCGGGCAGCGCCTATGTGCCCTGCTACGAAATCGTCGCCTGATCCTCAATCCTGGGCGGCGTAACGGCCGCCCTGTTTTTTCTGACCTTGCCGCCCATGATGATACACCTACTGATTGTCGACGCCCTGAACCTCATCCGCCGCATTCACGCCGTACAGGGCTCTCCTTGCGTCAACGCCTGCCGCCACGCGCTGCAGCAGCTGATCCAGCACAGCCGCCCGACCCACGCGGTAGCGGTATTCGACGAGGACGATCGCAGCGATAGCTGGCGTCACCAAATTCTGCCGGACTACAAGGCCGGGCGTTCGCCGATGCCGGAAAACCTGCAGCAGGAGATGCCGCAGTTGCGTGAGGCCTTCGCCGAGCTGGGCGTCGCCAGCTGGCATTCGCCCGGCAACGAAGCGGACGATCTGGCGGCCACGCTGGCGGCGAAGGTCGCCGGCGGCGGCCACCAGGTGACCATCGTCTCCACCGACAAAGGCTATTGCCAGCTGCTGGCGCCGAACGTACAGATCCGCGATTACTTCCAGAAACGCTGGTTGGATATGCCTTTCGTGCAGCAGGAATTCGGCGTGCAGCCGCAGCAACTGCCGGACTACTGGGGGTTAGCGGGGATCGGCAGCAGCAAGATCCCCGGCGTGGCCGGCATCGGGCCGAAAACCGCCGTGCTGCTGTTGCAGCAGTCGGGCAGTCTGGACGGGATCTATCAGCACCTGGAGCAGGTGCCGGAGAAATGGCGCGGCAAGCTGGAGCAGCACCGCGAGCTGGCCTACGTCAGCAAACACGTCGCCACGCTGCGCACCGATCTGTCGCTGGACGGCAACCTGCAGCAGCTGCGACTGCCGATACAATAAGGGCGCTGCAAGCAGCGCCCTTCATCAGGTTTAACGCGATTAATCGCGCTCGTCGCGGCGACCCGGCACCGCCGACCACATGCGGCGCACGTGTACGGTGATCTCTTCGCGGTCGTGATACAGCTGTTTGGCGTGCACTTCGACGCTGATGCCGGCAGCGCCCAGCGCTTCGCGGATGCTCATCAGGTTTTGCGACACTTCCTCATAGCGCTTTTTCATCGGCAGCTTGAGGTTAAAGATCGCTTCGCGGCACCAACCTTTCACCAGCCACTGAATCATCAGGCTGGTCACTTTCGCCGGTTTCTCCACCATGTCGCACACCAGCCAGTAGATTTTGCTGCTGTTCGGCTCGAACTTGAAGCCGTCGGCGCGGTGGTGCGTCACCTGGCCGGTTTCCATCAGGCTCGGCGCCATCGGGCCGTTATCCACCGAATGCACCATCATGCTGCGTTTCACCAGCTGATAGGTCCAGCCGCCCGGGCAGGCGCCCAGATCGACCGCGTGCATGCCGCTGGCCAGGCGTTCGTCCCACTCGTCGGCGGGGATGAACACGTGGAACGCTTCTTCCAGCTTCAGCGTCGAACGGCTCGGCGCATCGGCTGGGAAGCGCAGACGCGGAATGCCCATGTAGAACGGCGAGTTGTTGTTGCTGTAGGAGTAACCGACGTAGCAGCAGCCCGGCGCGATGAAGAACACGTGCACCACCGGGCGAGTCGGGTTCTCGCGCGCCATCAGCACCTTCTGCTCGCGCATCGCGGCGCGCAGCGGCACCGTCAATTTGCGGCAGAATTTCATCAGCTCTTTGCTTTCGTTGGTGTCCGGCACTTCCACCCGCAGCTCGCCGCCGCGATCAACCACGCCGATCAGCATGCCAACGATCGGCGATACCCGATCCTCCGGTGGCAGATCGCGCAGCAGCTCACCCACCACGATCATCTGGCGGGCGAAAATCAGTTCGCGGAACGGAATCTCCCGCGCCAGGCGATCGGCATCGTCCGGCTGATAGCATTCGAACAGCACGTAACCGCTGTGCTCTTTTACCCGTGCAAAGCCGTAAATCTCCAACTGGGCGGCTTTGTCGGTGATCTCTGCCGCACACTCTTTTTCAAAGCCGGGGCGGCAGTACAACGCAATCTTATTCATGGCGCTCGGCCTTTTTCCTCAGACGCAAAGCGCCAATCAACATCAATATCCAGCCGATCAGGAAGCACACGCCGCCAACCGGCGTGATATATACCCAGACCTTCAGGTGCGACAGCGCCAGGCAATAGAGGCTGCCGCTGAACAACACGGTGCCGAACGCCAACAGCGCTCCGCTCCAGTAAAACCACAGGCTCACGCGGCGCTGCATCGCGACCGCCAGCGCCAGGATGGCCAGGGTGTGGAACCCCTGATACTCCAGCCCGGTACGGATCCAGGCCATTTCATTGGCGCCGAGCGTACCGCTTAACACATGCGCGCCGAATGCGCCCAGCGCGACAAACACAAAGCCGCTGATAGCGGCGAAAACCAGCATGGAACGGCTGCTCATCGTGATCTATCCCATTAAAAATCACCGGCCGCGGCAAGGCGGCGGCCGGCCTTATTGTTCGTAGCGGAAGCGGAACTTCTCTTGTTCGCTGGCGGCACGCGCCAGGATCCACTGCCGGAAGGCGGCTATTTTACCCAGTTCTGCCTGGCTGTCATGACATACCAGATAAAAAGCGTTTTTACTGACCAGCACATCGTTGAACGGGCACACCAGGCGACCGGCTTCAATCTCGGTTTGCGCCATCACGTTGTTCACCAGCGCCACGCCCTGACCGTGCACCGCCGCCTGCACCACCATGGCGCTGTGGCTGAAGATCGGCCCCTGCTGCACGTTGATGTGCTGCAACCCCAGCTGGCGCGTATAGGCCAGCCAGTCGCGGCGTGAAACGTCATGCAGCAACGTATGATAAGCCAGATCCTCTGCGGTTTTCAGCGGATGATCGCCGGTCAGCAGGCTCGGCGAACACACCGGCAGCAAATATTCCGCATACAGGCGCTCGGCGCGCAGTCCCGGCCAGTTGCCGCGGCCGTAGAAAATCGCCACGTCGACGTCGTCCGCCAGCTTGTCCTCTTCGCGGTCCACCGCCTGGATGCGCACGTCGATGCCCGGATAAGCTGAGTTAAAGCCGGACAGCCGTGGCACCAGCCACTGAATGGCGAAGCTCGGCGGCAGACTGACGGTCAATGCCCCCTTGGCGCTACGCGCCTGCAGCTTGCGCGTCGCCTCGTTGATCGAAGAGAAAATCTCCTTGATATCGAGGTAGTAACTTTGGCCCTCTTCGGTCAGCAGCAGCGAGCGATTGCGCCGGCGAAACAGCTTCAGTCCGAGAAAGTCCTCCAGCGACTTGATCTGGTGGCTCACCGCGGCCTGGGTCACGAACAACTCTTCCGCCGCCTTGGTGAAACTCAGGTGGCGAGCGGCCGCATCGAACACGCGCAGCGCATTGAGGGGAGGTAAGCGTTTAGACATTAAATTAGCTACTTTTGTGTAACATTAATCCGAATGATTCGGCGCCGAAAATCGGGCGGCTTTGTGTGGCAAGCCATCGGTAAACGCTAACGGCGTATTGCCATTAGTTTTTTTAATCCGAGCCATTATAATTTGTCCGTTGAGGATGCGCCAGCAAATACCTATAGTGGCGGCACTTCCCGGGCCGGAACGAAAAGGGAGTGGGTGTCGAGGACGCCGATGAACTTTTGGCTTGTGGTTGTGATGTTGTGTTTGCAAATTGTCCGGCGATTCCGGACATGGTAGCTAGGCTACTGTTTTTTCACTTCCTGTACATTTACCCTGTCTGTCCATAGTGATTTTATGCAGCACCGCAAAACTTGCGGTGCTTTTTTTTGCCTGACGGTTACTGGTTGCTTTCAACCATCTCTTTCACATCGGCGCGGTTGATCTGCTGCTCGACGCCGTTAGCGTCTTTATAGCTGATCATGCCGGTATCGTTGTCCACTTTTGGCTTGCCGTCAGCGACAATGGTGCGTCCGTCATTGGTATGCATCACGTAGTTGCTGGAACAGGCGGCCAGGGTGAACGTAAGCATCAGGGCAGAGAGAACTGCGGCTGTTTTCTTCATTGAGGACTCCTTTTTAGTTTTAAATGCTGATAAATACCTTTTATGTGTATAGATGCGATTAATAAGCGCACATTTAATAGCATAACAAACTTTTCCAATTTTGCCAGGCGATAAGTCCTAATAGGCAGGATCGCTTGTCTCCGGCGGCAAAATAGGACAGGATCACCCATCGACTCAAGCCAGTGACAATCAGGGTATGACGCCTTTTAACCCCAGCCTTTTTCGCCAACAGTTTCCCGCGCTCGCGCAGGATGGTATCTATCTGGACAGCGCCGCCACCGCGTTGAAACCGCAGGCGGTCATCGACGCCACGCAGCAATTTTATCGCGATGACGCCGCCACCGTGCACCGCAGCCAGCATCGGGCGGCGCAGGATCTGACTGCCCGCTTCGAGCAGGCACGCGGCCAGGTGGCGAAATTGATCAATGCGCCGTCGGCCGACGACATCGTCTGGACGCGCGGCACCACCGAGGCGATCAACCTGGTGGCGCAGAGCTACCTGCGCCCGCGTCTGCTGCCGGGCGATGAAATCCTGGTGAGCGAAGCGGAACACCACGCTAACCTGATCCCCTGGCTGATGGTGGCGGAACAAACCGGCGCGCGGGTGGTGAAACTGCCCATCGGCGCCGATCGGTTGCCGGATTTGACGCAGCTGCCCGCCCTGCTCAACGACAAAACCCGCCTGTTGGCGTTGGGGCAAATGTCCAACGTCACCGGCGGCTGCCCGGATCTGGCACCGGCAATCGCCATGGCGCATGCCGCCGGCGCGCACGTGATGATTGACGGCGCTCAGGGCGTGGTTCACGGCCCGGCCGACGTACAGCGGCTCGATATCGATTTCTACGCCTTCTCCGGCCACAAGCTGTATGGCCCGACCGGCATCGGCGCGCTGTACGGCAAAGCCGAGCTGCTGGCGCAGATGGCCCCCTGGCAAGGCGGCGGCAAGATGCTGACCCAGGCGTCGTTCGACGGTTTTACCCCACAAAAGCCGCCGCACTGTTTCGAAGCCGGCACGCCAAACATCGCCGGCGTGCTGGGGTTGGCCGCCGCACTCACCTGGCTCAGCGAACAGGACATGGCGGCGGCGGAGCGCTACAGCCGCGAGCTGGCGGATCAGGCCGAACAGCGGTTGGCGCAGCTGCCGGGCTTCCGCAGCTTCCGCAGCTCCGGCTCCAGCCTGCTGGCGTTCGATGTCGCCGGCATACACCACAGCGACATCGTCACGCTGCTGGCGGAGCAAGGCATTGCGCTGCGCGCCGGCCAGCACTGCGCGCAGCCGCTGATGGCGGCATTAGGCGTCAGCGGCACGCTGCGCGCGTCGTTCGCCCCCTACAATACACAACAGGATGTCGATACGCTGGTCAGCGCGTTGACTCACGCCCTCGATCTGCTGGCCGACTGACGTGATTTCCGGAGACACTATGCTCGCCCCCCATCCTTTTGGCCGAGAGATCACCGCCGAAGCCTTGATCGCTACCTTCAGCGCGCTGAAACAGTGGGAAGACCGCTACCGCCAGCTGATCATGCTCGCAAAACGGCTACCGCCGCTGCCGGAGGCCTTGCGCAGTGAAGAAATGGCGTTGAGCGGGTGTGAAAACCGTGTCTGGTTAGGGCACCAATTGCTGGAAGACGGCACGCTGCACTTCTATGGCGACAGCGAGGGCCGCATCGTGCGCGGCTTGCTGGCGGTGCTGCTGACCGAAGTGGAAGGAAAAACGCCGCAGCAGATCGCCGCATTGGATCCGCTGGCGCTGTTCGACCGTCTGGCATTGCGCGCGCAGCTGAGCGCCACCCGCGCCAGCGGCCTGGCGGCCTTGGGCTCCGCCGTCAAGGCGATCGCCGCCCGTTACGCCTGACGCGCCGCCTTCGCCACCATCTTTTTCAGCGCGTGCGATACGGCGACGAAACCGAAGGTGGCGGTAACCATGGTCGCCGCACCGAACCCCGCGCTGCAATCCATTCTTTTTGGCCCTTCCGCCGTGCTGCGCGAAGCGCACACCGAACCGTCCGGCTGCGGGTAAACCAGCGGTTCGCTGGAGAAGACGCAGTCGATGCCCAGCTTACCCTTACCGTTTTTCACCACGTTGAAATCGTGCTTCAACCGCTCGCGCAGCTTGGCGGCCAGCGGATCCTGGATGGTTTTGGCCAGATCGGCCACTTCGATTTTGGTCGGATCGACCTGACCGCCGGCGCCGCCGGTGGTCACCACCGGGATCTTGAAGCGGCGGCAGTATGACAGCAACGCCGCCTTCGGCCGCACGCTGTCGATCGCGTCGATGACGTAGCTGAAGTTATGGTCCAGCAGCTCGGCGACGTTGTCCGGGGTGATGAAATCGTCGATGCAGGTCACCCGGCATTCCGGGTTGATCGCCAGGATACGCTCCGCCATCACCTCGGTTTTCGATTGCCCGACATGCTGGCGCAACGCGTGGATCTGGCGGTTGGTATTGGTAACGCAGACATCATCCATGTCGATCAGGGTGATGGCGCCGATGCCGGTGCGCGCCAGCGCCTCAGCCGCCCAGGAACCCACGCCGCCGATACCGATCACGCAGACGTGCGCCTGCGCGAACACCGCCAGCGCCTGCTGGCCGTACAATCGCGCCGTGCCGCCGAAACGCTGCAGATAGGCTTCCGAATAAGCTGTGCTCATAACGCTTTAATTACCTTCGTAATGCAAATGATAAGGGCCGGAAAATCCGGCCCTTGCGGGTCAATCTTTTCACGTCGTATGCGTTTACCGAGTGGCCAGCAACGAACCGCCGCCGTTTGACTGATTGGCGCTGAACAACTGACCGCCACCGTTGTTCTTCAGCACCCAGACGCGGCCATAGTGGTTGTAGTATCCCGCCGAGTGGCCGGCATCCGGCCCGATGCCCTGATACATGTCAAAATGCTGGCCCTTGATGGCCCCGCCCACGTCGAGTGCGACCATCAGACGCATCTCGTATTTTCCCGTGAATTTACCCTTGTTGTCCAGCAGCGGCACTTCGGCCAGCAACGTAGTGCCCGCCGGGATCAGCGAACGGTCGGAGGCCACCGAGGCTTTGGCGATCAGCGGCACCGCACTGGCGCCCTTCACCGGCGCAAAAGCTTCCGGACGGAAAAACACGAACGACGGGTTCTGCTCCAGCAGCTCACGCACCTCTGCGGCGCTGTGGGTATCCGCCCACTGACGGATCGCCTGCATCGACATGTCCGCCTTGGCCACTTCACCGCGATCGATCAGCACCTTGCCGATGCTGCGATAGGCGTGGCCGTTCTTGCCGCCGTAGCCGAAGAACACCAGCGGCTGGCCGTTGCCGTAGTCGACATAGCCACTGCCCTGGACTTCCATCATGAAGTTGTCCATCAGCGAGTTGGTGTAAGCGATGATATAGCGATCGTCAAGCGCGCCGGAATAGATGCCCGCGCGATCCGGCAAGCGGCCTCTGCCCTTCGGCGGCATGCGGTACAGCGGATAGCGGAACTCGCCCTGTTGGGTATAGCGCGCCTGCACCACCGGCGTATAGTAGCCGGTAAACTGCACGTTGCCGTAATTGTCGACACCTTCCATCTGGTAAGCGCTGAGGCCGTACTGGCTCAGCATGCGCGTGTCGGCGCCGGACGCCATCCAGCTTTGCACCGCCTGATAGGTGCTGTTGTTGCGGTTAAACAGCGAAGGTGACGCGTACTTGATCTCCATCAGCTGATCCGAATAATCCTTGGCGTTGACCGGTGAACCTTTGGCGTTGGGCTGATTGACCAGCTCCAGCGATTGATCCAGACGGCCGTCTTTATATTGCTGACCCCGATCGGTCGGCTTGGACGAACAGCCCGCCAACACCGCCACCAACAACCCGCCCAGCAGGTATTTGCCCCAACGTCCTTTCATCGCGCACACTCTCAAACTGATATGATCTACCGGCTGAACGATAACAAACGCTCATTGATAAAGGAATCGCTGCAAATAAAAAAAGCCGCACGGAGGATGGTGATGAAAAAGAAGGCAAATTGCGGGCAAATCCAGCAGAAAAACGGGTTTAGGCCAATAAAATGCAAAAAGGGTTTGCAACAAAACGCACGGAGAGTATAGTGCGCATCCATCGGACGCGGGGTGGAGCAGCCTGGTAGCTCGTCGGGCTCATAACCCGAAGGTCGTCGGTTCAAATCCGGCCCCCGCAACCAACCGAATGTCGTACCAGCGGCATAACATGAACGGTGGTTTCGTAGTAATACAGCATCAAGACGGACGCGGGGTGGAGCAGCCTGGTAGCTCGTCGGGCTCATAACCCGAAGGTCGTCGGTTCAAATCCGGCCTCCGCAACCAACTCTTGATGACAACAGATAAGCACCCTTCCGGGTGTTTTTTTGTATCTGCAATCCGCAAAAATAGCCGGACTCGCGCCCGGCCCTGCTTTTATCGGCTCGCCAGCGCGCCGCCGTTGGCGAAATAAGCCTTGATCCCCGCCAGAATCGACTCCGCCACCTGCTGCTGGAAATGGCTGGTGCGCAGCTTGCGCTCCTCTTCGATGTTGCTGATAAATGCCGTCTCTACCAGGATCGACGGGATATCCGGCGCCTTCAACACCGCAAAACCGGCCTGATCGACGCGATTCTTGTGCAACCGGTTGATTTTCCCCATCCGATTCAATACTTCCTTGCCGAACTTCAGGCTGTCGTTGATGGTCGCGGTCTGGATCAGATCGAACATGGTATGGTCGAGATAGCGGTCGCCGCTCTTGCTGACGCCGCCGATTTGGTCCGACGCGTTCTGCGTCTGCGCCAGGAACTTGGCCGCCGAGCTGGTGGCGCCCTTGGTGGACAACGCGAACACCGATGAACCGCGCGCGGCGCGGCTGGTAAAGGCGTCAGCGTGAATCGAAACGAACAGATCGGCGCGCTGCTTGCGCGCCTTGGCGACACGCACCTTGAGCGGGATAAACACATCTTCGTTGCGCGTCATGAACACTTTCATGTTCGGCTCGCGCTTGATCATGGCGCTCAGCTTGCGGGCAATCTGCAGCACGATATCTTTCTCGCGCGTCTTGTACTTGCCGATAGCGCCGGGATCTTCGCCGCCGTGGCCAGGATCCAGCATGATGACGATCGGCCGATCGCGCCCCGCCTTGCCGGCCTGCGGCGCTTCCGGCGGCAGCGTGCGCTCCAGATCGCCCTTGTTGTAATCTTCCAGTAACGCCAGTAGCGGATCATACTCCTCACCGCCGCTGCCGCCCTTGGTCGGGTAGAGATCCATCACCAAACGGTTGCGATACTCCGGTACCGGCGCCAGCGTGAAAATATGCGGGCTGACGCTCTGCTTGAGCTCAAGCACCAGCCGCACGGTATTCTGATCAAACTGGCCGACGCGCGCCTGCTTGAGATACGGATCGTCGGCGCGCACCTGCCCGGCAATACCTTTCAGCACGCTGTTGAGGTGGACGCCTTCGATATCCACCACCACGCGATCGGGATTGGTCAGGGCAAACTGCTTGTATTTCAGCTCGACGTTGGATTCCAGCGTGACGCGGGTATAAGTGGAGGATGGCCAGACGCGCACGGCAATCACGTGCGACGACGCGGCGAAGCCCGTGCGACTAACACTCAGCAACCAGCTGGCGGCAACGCCCTGTAATAAACGACGGCGGCCCAGATTGTGATTAGCGTTTGGCATGCGGCTCCGGCAGTAATAGCTGTTTACAACAGGTTAAAAAAACACCAATAAAATGGGGGTGCCGAAAAACTTTAACCAATCATGCCAGCCCTGTCATCAGAAAATCTTTTTATGGTTTTTCAATTTATTAACGATTTAGCGCCCTTAGCTCGCTCTTCATGACGATTTCCCACTTGCCATTAGCGCCATAAAAGAATAAAAATACAAAAATATCGTATAAATATTCACAAGAGGTTTGCCCGTGAAGGAACGTAGTACAGAGCTGGTGCAAGGATTCCGTCACTCAGTCCCTTATATCAATGCCCACCGTGGCAAGACGTTTGTCATCATGCTCGGCGGGGAAGCCATCGAACACGAGAATTTCTCCAACATCGTCAACGATATCGGGCTGTTGCATAGTCTGGGCATCCGCCTGGTAGTGGTTTACGGCGCACGGCCGCAGATCGACGCCAACCTGGCGCAGCATAACTCTGAGCCGATCTACCACAAGCACACGCGCGTAACCGACGCCCATACGCTCGAACTGGTCAAGCAGGCCGCCGGTTTGTTGCAGCTGGACATCACCGCCCGCCTGTCGATGAGCCTCAACAACACGCCGCTGCAGGGCGCGCACATTAACGTGGTCAGCGGCAATTTCATCATCGCTCAGCCGCTGGGTATCGATGACGGCATCGACTATTGCCACAGCGGCCGCATTCGCCGCATCGATGAAGAAGCGATCCATCGCCAACTCGACAGCAACGCCATCGTGCTGATCGGTCCGGTCGCGGTCTCAGTCACCGGCGAGAGTTTCAACCTGACTTCGGAAGAAGTGGCCACCCAGTTGGCGATCAAACTGAAAGCGGAAAAAATGATCGGTTTCTGCTCCTCACAGGGCGTGACCGATGCAGAAGGCAATATCCTTTCCGAACTGTTCCCCAACGACGCGCAAAAGCGCCTTGAAGAACTGGAGGAAGGCGGCGATTACCATTCCGGCACCGTGCGCTTCCTGCGCGGCGCAGTGAAAGGCTGCCGCAGCGGCGTGCGCCGCAGCCACTTGATCAGCTATCAGGAGGATGGCGCGCTGGTGCAAGAGCTGTTCTCGCGCGACGGCATCGGCACCCAAATCGTGATGGAAAGCGCCGAGCAGGTGCGCCGGGCGACGATCAACGACATCGGCGGCATCCTGGAACTGATCCGGCCGCTCGAACAACAGGGTATTCTGGTGCGCCGTTCACGTGAACAGCTGGAGATGGAGATCGACAAGTTCACCATTATCGAACGCGACAACCTGACCATCGCCTGTGCGGCGCTGTACCCGTTCCTGGAGGAAAAAATCGGTGAGATGGCCTGTGTCGCGGTACATCCCGATTACCGCAGTTCTTCGCGCGGCGAGATGCTGCTGCAGCGGGTAGAAAACCAGGCGCGCCAGATGGGGCTGAAGAAGCTGTTCGTGCTGACCACCCGTAGCATCCACTGGTTCCAGGAACGTGGCTTTACCCCGGCGGAGGTCGACGTGCTGCCGATGCAGAAACAGGCGTTGTACAACTACCAGCGCCGCTCCAAAATTCTGCTGGCGGATCTGTAATCACAGTGGGCGCGGCCGTTGCCGCGCCCGTTCATCGCTTATTCCGTTGCCTGCAACCGTTCAGCCAATCCGCTGCGGCGCTGGGTCGGCGTGCGAATAGCCCGCAGCAGTACCGTCTCCGTAGCGTACAGTGAGAGCTGCTTACGCGCACGAGTGATCGCGGTATAGACCAGCTCACGCGTCAGCACCGGCAGGAAATGGTTCGGCAACACCAGAACCGTATGGTCAAACTCCGATCCCTGTGATTTGTGCACCGTCATGGCATAAGCGGTTTCATGCGCCGGCAAACGGCTTGGCTGTACCGACTTGATGCTGCCGTCGGGCAGTTGGAAATGCACGCGCAGATCGCCGTGCTCATCCGGCAATGTAATGCCGATATCCCCATTGAACAGCCCCAGTGCGCTGTCGTTGCGGCCGATCATCACCGGCCGCCCCCGGTACCAGCGGCCGAGCACGCCCGGTTTGCGGTCGATCAGGCCCGCACGCTGCAGCCCGAGCTCAATGCGCTCGTTCAGGCCGGCGACGCCGAACGGCCCTTCACGCAGCGCACACAGCACCTGGAAACGGCTAAAGGCGGCCAGCACCGCCGCCGCGTCCGCCCCTTCGGCGGTCAGCCGCAGATAGTCGCGGTAGCCCGCCACGCAGGCATCCAACAGCGCCTGATACTCTTCGCTCGTCGCCAGCGCATAGCCCGCGACATCGCCGAAACTGCCGTTTAGTGCCGCCAGTGCGCGATCCCCCGCGCCGGCGTTGACCGCCAACGCCAGCTGGCCGATGCCGGAACGTGCATCGAAGCGATAGCTCTTGCGCAGCAGACACAGGCTATCGCGCACCGCCGCTTCCGCGTCGGCCTGCCGCCCTTCGATCGAACAGCCGGTCAGGCGGCTCAGCTCTGCGGCACGCGCATCGCTGTATCCCTGCTCGGCAAAACGGCAAATATCCCCCAGCACCGCGCCGGCCTCTACCGAAGCCAGCTGATCGCGGTCGCCAAGGAAAATCACCCGCGCCCGATCGGGCAGCGCGGCAATCAGGCGCGCCATCATCGGCAGATCGACCATCGAAGCCTCATCCACCACCAGCACATCCAAATGCAGCCGGTTGCCACGGTGATAGCGCATGCGCTGACTGTTCGGTTGCGCTCCCAACAGACGGTGCAACGTCGCCGCCTCCGTCGGGAACAACGCCTGCTGCGCCGGGGTCAATGCCAGTTGACGGCTGGCGCTGCCAAGCGACTCCGTCAGGCGCGCCGCTGCCTTGCCGGTCGGCGCCGCCAGCTGGATGCGCAAGCGTTCGCCTTCATCCAGCTGCACCAGCGCCGCCAACAGCTTGGCGACGGTGGTGGTTTTACCGGTACCCGGTCCGCCGGAAATCACCGCGATACGCCGCGTAGCCGCCACCGCGGCGGCGATCTTCTGCCAGTCGGGTTCGTCACTCGCCGTGCCGAACAAGCGGTCGAGAATGGCGCGCAACGCCTCCTCCGGCACCGCCAGCGATTCACCTTCGCCGCCGATAAACGCCGCTACTTCACCTTCGTTTTGCCACATGCGCTGCAGGTATAAACGCGGCCCGTGCAGTACCAGCGGCGTTGCGCCGCTGCCATCCCCGACCGCCGCACTGGCCGCCAAACGCTGCTGCCAACGCGCGCTATCCGGTCGCCCGACGGCCTCCCACAGCGCCAACGCCAGCGCCGGTTGGCGCCCTTCAAACAGCGTGTCCGCCTGCAGCTGCTCCAGCATCAGGCAGACATGACCTGCCCCCGCCTCTGCGCTCAGGCAGGCGGCGGCCAGCAAAATATCAGGCTCGTCTTCGTTCGCCACCACGCGGGCGAACTGCACGTCCAGCGGGCGCAGCGCGCCAAGCGCCACCGCCTGCTCCAGCAGTGCGATCATGATCCTTCCTCCGCCGCCGCAGCCTCGCCGCTGAACAAGCGATCCATCCCCTCCACCAACTCAAACTCGGGGAGACAGGTGAAAATGCCATTGCCCGGGTGCGCCGCATCCACGCCGCGCAGGAACAGATAAATCACCCCGCCAAAATGGCGTCGGTAATCATAATCCGGCAACCGATGGCGCAGATAACGATGCAACGCCAGCGTGTACAGCTGGTATTGCAGATCGTAACGATGCTCCGCCATCGCCTGCTCCATCGCCGGCCGGGTATAGGCGCTGCTGTCCTCTCCTAGCCAGTTGGACTTGTAGTCCAGCAGGTAGTATTTGCCCTGCCAGCAGAACACCAGGTCGATAAAGCCTTTCAGCATGCCCTGCACCTGGTGAAAATCCAGCGCCGGACAGCGGGCGGAAAGCGGATCGTAACGCTTCACCAGGGAATCGAGCTCCTTCGCCTGCAACAGCCGATTAATCGGTAAATAGAACTGCAGCTCTGCCTGCTTATGCTGCGGCGTCAGCGCCGCCAGCGTCACGCCGCTGTCGTCGAGCGACGTATTGAGCAGCACCTGCATCCACGCCAGCAGAATCGGTTGCCAGTGTTCGGCGAACCCTTGCTGCTGTAGCTGTTCCAGCAGCCACTGTTCGTCGAGCGGCTGGGTGAAGTCCAGCGTTTCAAACAGGCTGTGCAGGAAGGTGCCGGGCGTTGCGCCGCGCGGGAAGGTATGCGGTGTAAGCGCTGGCTCACTTTCTTCCCCGCGCTCACCGGCCGCGTCGACATCCAGACGCGGCAGCAGATCCTGCATCAGGCTCGCGCCGTGCTGTTGCAAACCGGTATAGCTGGTCACCCGCCAAAAATCCTGGATCCGCCGGGTAAAGCTTTTCGCCTCCAACGCCTCGGTTAGCGAAGCCTGGGGGTGCCAGGGTTCTTCATCCGGCGGTTCAACCAGCGACAGCGCGATACCGCCGCCCGCTAATTGCTGCAGCCGCTCCTGCAGATACACGGCGTCACCGGCTTGCCCGCCCTGCACCAGATAACCCAATGCGCTGCGGTGCAGATCGGTATCGCCCTGTTTCTTGCGCGTGCCCTGGAACAACGGTGCGATGCCGATGCTGCAGTGGTACACCGAGCGGGTCAGCGCCACATACAGCAGACGCAGGTCTTCCGCTAATCGCTCCTCCTCCGCCCAGGCCTGGCTCTCTTCATTGGCGTCGAGATCCAGCAACGCCTGGAAACTGTGGCGATCGTGATACAGCGCCTGTTGCTGCTGGCGGAAGTTGCCGACGAACGGCAGCCACACCAGATCGAACTCCAACCCCTTAGACTTGTGAATCGTGATCACCTGCACCAGATGCCGGTCGCTCTCCAGCCGCAGCTGCTGATTATCGGACTGACGATTAGGCTGGGCGATCTGCTGCGCCAGCCAGCGCACCAGCGCATGCTCGCTGTCGAGCTGCGCCGCCGCCTCTTGCAACAGCTCCCCCAGATGCAGCACGTCGGTCAAGCGACGCTCGCCGCCGGCGCTGGCCAGCAGGTTCTCCGCCAGCTGGCGCGCTTTCATCACCTCGCTCAGCATCGGCAACACGCCGCGGCGCAGCCAGAGCGTGCGGTAACTGTCGAATTCATTAACCAGCGAGTCCCAGGCGCGCTCATCGCGGCTCAGGCCGTCCAACGTCGGCGCGTCCAGCCCCATCAGCCCGGTGGCCATGGCGCTGCGCAGCGTGCGCTCTTGCTCCGGCGCCAACACCGCCTGCAACAACCACAGCAGGTCTTTGGCCTCCGGGGTGTCGAACACGCTATCGCGGTTGGACAGATACACCGACGGAATAGAAAGCGCACTCAGCGCATCGCGCACCAACGCCGCCTCATTGCGGCTGCGCACCAGCACCGTGATATCGGAGGCTTGTACCGGCCTTGGCATCTTGCCGCCCTGCAGCCACGCCTGCCCCTGCTGCCCGGCGCTGAGCCAGTCGCGAATTTGCGTGGCGCACAGGCGCGCCATCAGCTGTTGGTAATCACTTACACCGGCGCCTTCCCCCTGCTGCAGCCAGAACTGCATCGCCGGTTGCGGCTTGCCGTGCAGGTCAAACGCCAGCCCTTGGTTCTTTTCCGCCGCGCTGACCTCGATAAAGGGGATTTGGCCGAACAGGAAAGGCTTTTCTACCTGAGAAAACAGGTGATTAACGCTGGCGACCATCGACGGCGACGAGCGCCAGTTGGTCTCCAGCGTATAGTGGGCGCTCACCTCTGAGCGCGCCCGCATGTAGGTAAAGATGTCGGCACCGCGAAAGGCGTAAATCGCCTGCTTGGGATCGCCGATCAGCAGCAGGCCGCAATCGGGCCGGCCGACGTAAAGTTTTTGGAAAATGCGGTATTGCTGCGGATCGGTATCCTGGAATTCATCGATCATCGCCACCGGGTAACGCTGGCGGATCGCCTGTGCCAGCTGTTCGCCACCACCGCTTTGCAAGGCGCCGTCCAGCCGGCTGAGCAGGTCGTCAAACCCCAGCTCGGCGCGCTGGCGCTTTTCTTGCTGAATGGAAGTGCGGATCTCGCTGAGCGCGCGCGCCATGATCAGGTCGCGCAGCGTCAAGGGTTCATCAAACAGCTCGTCGATCGCCGTGAACAGCGCATGCCGCGGCGGCTCGCCTTTCTTGGTCTTCTCCAGCAGCACCGACTGGCGAAATTTATCCAGTTCCTTCGGCAGCTGGTAGTCCTGAGTCTCCTGCCCGCTCCATTCGCCGACCTTGTTCAGCCAGTTCGGCAGGTGTTTGCTGCTGTAGCTGCGCTTATCGACACCGGACTGGGCGATTAACGCCTCCAGATCGCCCGCCGCCGCCCGCCATTGCGCCTTGATGGCGTCGATGCGCGCGACGATCTGCTCGTGGCGCATCAGGACGGTTTCTTCGTCCTTCGGCGGCCGACGCAGCGCCGGCGCTTCACCGTGCAGATAACCGGAAAGGTCGGCCAGCAACGCTTCCGGGCCGCTCCACTCCTGGCTGACCGCACGCGCCACGCCCAGTGGCAACGGATAGCAGTGGCGACGCCAGAAATCGGCGCAGGCCTGCCGCCGCAGCGGCAGTTCATCCTGCACCAGCGTTTGTTCAAACAGCATGCCGGACTCAAAGGCGTTGTGCGTCAACATTCGTTGGCAAAAGCCGTGGATGGTGTAGATCGCCGCTTCGTCCATCTGCCGCTCCGCCGCCAGCAGCTGCGATGCGGCGTCGGTCAAATCGTCAATTTCAGCCATCAATTCGATAAATAGCAGATTTTTGCATTCTGCGTCTTTACCGCGTACGCAGGCGATACGCAGCCCGTGAATATTGTCGCGGATACGCCCGCGCAGCTCCTCGGTGGCGGCCTCGGTAAAGGTCACCACCAGGATTTCTTCGACCGTCAGCGGGCGGGGAAACGCTGCTTCACCGCCCAACCCCAGCAGCAAACGCAAATACAGCGCGCCGATGGTAAAGGTTTTACCGGTGCCCGCCGACGCCTCGATCAGGCGTTCGCCGAACAGCGGTAACGTCAGCGGCTCCAGCCTCTGCGGGGCAACTTCCGTCATGGCGTCGCCACTTTGCGCGGCAGGATCTGCTGCAATGCAGACGCGTTCGGATAGGTAACCCAATCCTTAGGCGCCGCGTAATCCGCCTTGTCTTGCCCGCTGCCGCTCACCTGCGACAGCACCGCCAGCCCCTGCGGTTGGATCACCGCTTGGTGGAAATAATCCGCCAGCTTGGCCGGCGTCAGCTGTTGCACCTGCGCAATCAGCTTCTGACGGGTATCGAAGGCGAAATTGCCGCGATCGAAATCGTTGGCGAACCGGCTGGCTTCTTCGCTCAGGGTTTGCGGCCGCTGCTTCAGCTCATTGATGAGCGCCTGTTTGTACTGCTCAAAATCGGCCTCGCTCATGTCGCGCAAGCGCTTCTCGGTTTTCGGGTAGAAATCCTGATAGCGCTGGTACAGGTAGGCCGGCTGCTTGCTGTTGCTCTGCAGCAGGAAGCCCACGCCCCACTGGCGCCCCACCGACATCGGGAAGGCGAAGACCGCATACCCCAATTGCTCCTGAGTGCGCAGCTGGCTGTAGAACCACGGCTGAATGATCTGCCCCAGCAGCGAGCTGTAGGCCATGCCGGTCACTTCGTCGTAGCCGGTCGGCACATAGACCGCCGCCAGCGCCGAGTCGGTGCTGCTGCCCACCTGTTGCAGGTTGGCCAGCTGATTCTTGTCCACCACCACGTCTTCGCCGTGCCACCATTCGATGCCGGTACAGCCCAGACGATGTTTCAGCGTCGACGCCAACGTGTCGACCTGCTGCTTGCTCATGTTGCCCACCACCAACAGCTCCGGCGTGGCCTCCGCCAACAGGCTGTCGCGATAAGCCAGCACGTCTTTCAGCGTCAGCGTCTTCAGCACTTCACGGCGCTCACTGCGTTCGGAATACGGCACGCGGGAAACCATCTGCACCGGCTGAATGGCCAGTTCAAACGCTTTGCCCTTCTCGGCGGCGTCCAACTGCTCCAGGTACCAGGATTTGGCCTGCGCCAGCTGATCTTCCGTCGGCGTGAAGCTGGAATAGCCCTCGATCAGCGCCGTCAACAACTGCGGCAAACGCTGGGTAAAGCCGTTGGCGTTAAACATCAGGCCGTTGTTCGGCGACGTCGAGAAACTCAACCCGCCGACCGACGCCTGATAGCTCAGTTGATCCAGCGCGAGGCCGGCCAGATAATCCGTCAGCGAGAACAGCACCTGGTTGCGCGCGGAATCCATGGTCTTGGCGTTGCGGAAAGCGACGGTGACGTCGGCCTTCGGCTCGTCGGCGAAGTAACGGCTCGGCATGTACAGCACGCGCAGGCCGGGTTTATCCACCACCATTTCCGGCTTTTTGAACTCGTGCGACGGTTTGGTCAGGGTGAAGTCATCCGGAATGTACGGATTGAGCGCCGGCAACGACAGGGCAATGCCGCTGCCCAGCTGCTGCCACTGCGTAAAGCGCTGCGGCGTGATTTTGTCGACCTGGTAAGGCGCGTTGACGAAATAGGCCGTCTTGTTGTGCGGCTCATCGGGGCTGACGAACCAGATGCGCGCATTTTGCGGCGTCATGGCGTCCAGGCGTTCGGCAATCGCCTTAGGATCATAGCGATCGGCCAGGTAAGGCGCATCCAGCGCATGCTCAACCGGCACGCGCAGCATGGTGTCCACCAGCCATTCGATGTAGTCCATATCGCGCGTGATCGACGGATAACGGAAGTCCAGGTTCAGAACATGCGAGATTTCGTCGAAGTAGCTCTGCTTAATACCTTCGCTGCGCAGCATTTTCAGATAGTTGAAAATGGCGGCGACGACCTCGTCGCGTTTGGCCAGACCTTTGTCGGTCAGTGAAACGCTGATGGCGAAGACGCCGCCGTTGCGATCGACCATCGGATCCGCGCCGGCATTGATGGCGTCCGCCAGCCCTTGTTTCTGCAACCAGTCAGACAGGGTGTTTTTGCTGCGGTTGCCGATCAGGTAGCTGATGTAGGTATCGGTTTTGCTGCGAAACGCGGCGCTGTTGTTATCGATGCGGAACTCGACCTTCAGCTGCTTGCGCGGCTGTGCCGGCACATAGTGAATGATGATGCCCTGCTGTTCCGGCGTCACGGCCGGCACGGTGATCGGCGGCACGCTGGCGTCGTGATTCGGCACGCGGCCAAAGGTTTTCGCCGCAATATCAGCCAGCTGCGGCAGCGGCTGATTACCGTACAAAACGCCCATCATCAGGTTGGCGGAGTAGTAGCGTTTATAGAAGCCGGTCAGTTCATCATGCAACTTGCTGTCCGGCTTGTCTTTCAGCGTATCGAGATTACCGCCAGAGAAGCGCGCGCTCGGGTGCGCCGGGTTAAGGGTTTCCGCGCCGACCTGCGCCATGCGCATGCCGTCGCGCGAACGCGCCATCGTCAATTCGGCGTTCACCGCGTTGCGCTCACGATCGGCATTGCCCGGATCCAGCAGCGGCTCGGCAATGGCGTCGGCCATGCGATCGACCGCCGGCTCCAGCGCGTCATTTTCCACTTCCAGATAGAAGGCAGTGCGATAAGAGGCCGTGCTGGCGTTGTGGCTGCCGCCGTGCTTTTTCAGGAATTCGGAGAGGTTCTCCGGCTCTGGGTAACGTTTGGAGCCCATGAGCACCATATGCTCCAGATAGTGCGCCAAGCCCAGTTGGCTGTTCGGATCTTCGAGCGACCCGACCGGCAATGCCAGTGCCGCCAGCGATTTCGGTGCCTGGGCATCGGACACCAGCAACACCGTCATGCCGTTAGCCAACTTGATCGCCTCATACTGACGCGGATCGTGTTCGCTCTTGTTGATCTTCTCCGCCAGCGGTTGCCATCCTTGCGCGGCCCAACTCAACGGTGCCCAACACATAGCCAATAATACCAGCCCGGCGATACGGGCCAACTGTCTGCGCATATCCAAAATAAACCCCTATTCTGACGTCGCTACGCCCACTCCCTGACGTTGGCGACGTGCATCAAAACCACATAACCAAATCGGTACTCGCCGGGTTCTTCGCCAATGTGCGGCCCGAAACACGGCGGGTATATGCCTGTACGTTATGTAAGACCGGGAATTACCCCAATGGTTGAATATAACCTTTGTTATTTTTACCACCTCCCGCCGCACAGCACCACCGGGGGATTGTTACCCCAGGTTATGCCGCGCCACCGGCAACAGATAACGCTCTGTTTCGGCCAGAATTTGCGCCAAATATTCATTATCCAATTGGCGGAACACTCGCTGCACGTAGGGATCTTCCCCTTCTCCGGGAATGCGCTGATCGCCCTGCCAGGCCTGCAGCAATTTGGCGCGTGCCTTAATTTGCGCGTCTTCCTCCCAGTCGATTTGCTGCGTTTCCGGCAGATAACACTGACTCAACCATGCCCAGCCGCTCTTGTTCAGCAACAGCAACGGCTGACTCAGACCGCGCTGATAGCCCGCCAGCAGCTCCGCCAGCTGCGCCAGTGCTTCTTCTGGCGCCAGCGCGGCAAAGCGCCAGGCGGAGTTCTTGCGGCCATACATGCGGCTCTCGCCGGTGCCACCGGCACAGCAATACACCAGGTGCTCCAGCCACAGCAATATGCCGTCCACCGCCGACAGCGTAGCGGGCCGCCAGCGCAGCAGGCCGTCATCCTGCACCTGATGCAGCCAGCCGCTGAGACGTACGCCGGCGATATCGATATCCAGCTCAAGGCTATGGCTCTCTGCACGTTCCGCGCGCACCTGCTCGGCCAAATCGCTCATTTCTTCCTGCTGCTTTTGCCAATAGATTTCGCCGAAGGCGCCATAGGGCAAGCCGCCGGCGGCGCGTACCCGCTGGAACAACCGTTCGGGATCGTCGCCGTCGATTAGGGTATTCAGCAGTTGGCTATTGAACTGGTAGCGGCTGAGGTTATCCAGCGTGAAGGGCTCTTCGTCCGGCAGCTCGGTTTCTTCCAGGATAAAACTGACGCCCAAACGCAGCTGGAAGAAGGCGCGAACCGGATGGCGATAAAACCGCAGCAGCTCATCCAACGATATTTGCTGCAGCGCTTCGACGGGCAGCGGCTGGTTGAACGCCGGATGCGCCGCACCGCGACCATCGGCGGCAGGCAGCCACTCGGCGGCATAGCTTTGCTCCTCCGAGCCCGGCAAGAAATTCTCGGCGGCGAACGGCATGCGCGCATGCCACTTCAGCAAGTGCTCACCAACCCGCCGAGCGCTGTCGTCTGCGCTGAGTTCGTCATCTCCCGGCAGACAATAGCTTTGCTCCAGGTACTCCAGCAGCTCGGTGACCAGCACCGAAGGATAGCGCGGGCTGTTGTCCTGAATGGAACGGCCGATGAAGCTGATATACAGCCGCTGCTGAGCGGACAAAATCGCTTCCAGGAACAGATAGCGGTCGTCATCGCGACGGCTACGGTCGCCACGTTTGACCTGCTGCGCCATCAGATCGAACCCCAGCGGCGGCAGCGTGCGCGGATACACGCCGTCGTTCATGCCCAGCAGGCACACCACCTTGAACGGAATGGAACGCATCGGCATCAGCGTACAGAAGTTGATTTGCCCGGCGAGGAAGCGCTGACTGATGCGTTCCTGATCAAGGCGCGCCGCCAGATCGTCACGCAGAATGGTCAACGGCACCTCGTCGGGATAGCGCGCCGCCAGGCCAAAATTGATGGCCTGCTGCCACTGCTGTTCGATCAGCGCCAGCACGACTTCAGTGTCACTATCCGCGGCGAAGAAGGCATCCAGCAGTTGCCAGCACAACGGCAGCCACGCCTCGAGCGGGCGCGCTTCGCTCAAGACTTGCCGCCAGTGGCTGAGCTGCGCCAGCAGGTCTGCCAACTGCCCCGCCAACTCGGCGGCCAACCCGCTCGATTCGTCGTAAGGTAAAATGCCCTGCCAATCGCCGGCATTGCTGTCCATCGCGTAGCCAAGCAGCATGCGCGTAATGCCGAAGCGCCAGGTATGCTGGCCAGTGGCGGGCAGATCCAGTTCGCGCACGTTATCGTCGTCCAGGCCCCAGCGAACGCCGGATTCACCAACCCAGTGACGCAGCAGGCGCAGCCCCTCTTCGCCGATGGCGAAACGGGTAGCCAGGGCAGGCACCTCCAGCAGCGCCAGCACCTGTTCCGAGGTAAAGCGGCTTTGCGGCAAATCGAGCAGTGAAATGAACGCCTGTAGCGCCGGATGCGCCTGCCGCGCTTTACGGTCAGAAATGGCGAACGGCAGGTAGCGCTCGGCGGGGGCGTTGCCGAACACCGCCTGAATATAAGGCGTGTAGCTGTCGATATCCGCTACCATCACGATGATGTCGCGCGGTGTCAACGACGGATCCTGCGCCAGCATGGTCAGCAGTTGATCGTGCAGCACCTCCACTTCCCGCTGTGGGCTGTGGCAGGCGTGCAGGCTGAGGGAGCGGTCATTCTCATCAAGCGGGCGTTTGCTGACGCTGCTTTCCAGCGTTTCCGCGGTAATACCGATCACCGCATGATCTTCCAACTCCAGCATGTCGCGCTGAACGGCGTGCAGCATGGTGTCCGCCGGGATATCGACAAAGGCGTCGACCTCTTGCGCCCCTTCCATCTGCGACAGCAGATAGAGGTGATCGCGCCCCAGCTTGCCCCAGGAGGCCAGCAGCGGGTTGCTGAGCTGCTGCTGACCTTCGGCGTCAAACAGGCGCGCCGCGTCGGCCGGCTCGCGAAACAGCCCTTGCTCACGCGCCTGATGGTAATGACGACGCTTGCGGCTCTGCAAGCGGGCCAGGAAAGCGTAATCCTGAATGTCGCCCCAGTAATAACGACAGGGATTGGTGAACATCAGGTGGATATCGATATGCCGTCCCAGCGCCTGCAGCGCCTCCAAATAGACCGGCGGCAACGCCGAGATGCCGCAGATAAACACCCGCGGCGGCAAACCGGGCGGGCACGTTTTTGCCTGCTCCAGCGCGTGGATAAAGCGGCTGTACAGATTAGCGCGGTGCCATTCCGGCTGCCCCAGTTCGCGCGTGTACTCTACCAACCGCGCCCAGAGCGGCGCCTGCCATTGCTGAGCCTCCGCCAGACCGTCGATGCGCTCACCGCGCTGCCAACTCTCCAGCCACTGCGGGCGATAAACCAAATATTGGTCGAACAGGTCGGCGACCCGGCCGGCCAACTGATGAATTTTTCGCTTGTCGCCGTCATCGGTCAGATAGTGCTGCAGCGGCGCAAACGCCGGTTGGGTCAGCATCTCCGGCAGCAACCACATCAGCTTCCAGGTCATGGCGTCCTTGCTGAAGGCGCTCTCTTTCGGGATATCCGGCAGCACCCGGGTGAACATGTCCCAAATAAAGGTCGCCGGCAGCGGAAACGCGACATTGGCGGCGATGCCGAACTGTTCCGCCAGCTGCATCTGCAGCCATTGCGCCATCCCGGGGCTCTGCACCAGCACCACTTCCTGTTGAAAAGGATCGGCCAACGGATCTCTGGCTATCAGCGCGCTGGTCAGCGTCTTCAATAAATCCAGCTGATTGGAATGATAAACCGTGAACATGAACGCTCCTTTAAAACAAAAAACATACCGGCTCAAAAACGGGTGCAATACCAACGGCTCAGCGTTGCCCACTGCCGCTGCGGCGTTTGAACCCTGACCGTCAATCGACGGCAATCACTCTCCGCATCGTCAAGCGCCGCCTCACGTCGCCAGCCTTCCGGCGGTGGTTCGGCATCGAGCCGCCCGGTGACAGCGAACGTTTCCAACTGCTGGTGCGCCAGCGCCCAGGCTTGCCGGTAGTGCCACTGGCGCTGAAACGACTGCAACAGCACCTGATGATACTGTAACAAGCCAAGCAGCGACACCGAGAACAGCAAGGCTGCCACCAATACCTCCGGTAGGCTGAAGCCGTTGCGGGATAGCCGCCCTGCGCGAGCGTTAGCCATCGCAGTCAGCCAGCCTTTTCTCGGGGCAAAAATCCAACCGCCCCCCTGGCTGCGCTTGCACCTTGCCAGCAGCCTCTGCATCGTCAAACACGCCCCATTGATACAGCCAAAGCGGCTCCCCCCCGCGCATCTCACCAAGGCCGCGTACCGTCACCACCCCCGCTCTGGCAGACAGCCGGGCGCAGGCCGTCAATTCCACGCGCTGCCTGCATAGCCAGGCCGCTGCACTCAGCTCGACGCGCGGCCAACGCTGGCTCATCCCCCAACTCAGCGCCGAAGCGGCCTGATTGTAAGCCTGAAGGTAACGCTGCTGATCGGCGGCCAGTAACAGCGCGTTATCCAATTGCCGATGCTGAGCATTGAGCAACATCAGCCCCAGCGCCAGCAGCAACATCACCGCCACCAGGGTGCTACCGCCTCGCTGGGTGCGCCGCTTCATGGCAGCGCCGCCATTTCGACGCTCCCGCTCAGACTGCGCCTGATACGCGTATCGCTGGCGGAGCGCCCCACGAGCGTCAGGCGGGCCAAGGCCCCGCCATGCTCCCCCCGTTCTATCGCTACATGAAACCGTTCGATGCGCACCTCGTCATGATCGAGCAGCCGCTCCCAGCCGCCGCCATCGCATTGGCTTACGCCGCGCTGCCCTTCCAAGCCGCCATTGCGCAGCCGATAACCGAAATAGCCTGCATCCTCACCCGAGGTGAGCCATTGCCCGCTGCGGATGATGTCGTAAGCGACGATAACGCAGCTGCCCGCCGCTTCTCCCGATGCCTGGCCGATCAGCAACGGACGGCCTGCGCACTGTCCGGCGCAAAAACCGGCGCGGCGCAGATCTTTCTCAATGCCGAACGCCAGCTGTCGCAGCGTTGACTCCAGCCGAAAGTGCTGACCGACGGCCACGTTCTGCTGGCGTAACAGCGGGTAAGTTTTTGCCGCGCCAAGCGCGATCACGCTGCCGAACACCAGCGCCAACATGACCTCCGGCAGAGTAAAACCGCGTTCGACAGTCAGCATGGCGCGATCCCTCTTATCCGGAGCCCTTCGCTGCATAAACGCAGCCGCCCTCGGGCAGACAGCACTAGCCGCAGGCCGCCTGCCTCATTGCTGAGCTGGATATGCCCCGCCTGCGCAGTATTGCGCAAACCGTAAAACCCGATTTCTTTGTCGGTATAACCGCTCAGCGCAACGTCACGATAAAACGGCAAAAAAACGGAGCCTTCGGCTGAACCGCAATCCGGCGGCGGCACGCCACCGCCCAGACACCAGGGCGTGCCGTTCTTGAACCACAGCAGCGCCGGGCGGTTACGCCAGTTGGCGTCCGCCTGCAGTCGCAGCAAAAACGCCAGCAGCTGTTGGGCCGTGTGTTCCAGCCGCAGCGCTTGCTGATGATAGCGCCATTGCCCGACGCCCCAGCCGGTGAGCATGCCGGCGATCAGGAGCGCCGCCAACAGCTCAATCAGCGTCATACCACGCTGGCGGTCATCGATGTTCGATAGCGTATTTTCGTTCATGCGGCCAGTGTAAGGGCCGTAACAAAGTGGTAAAGCCGCATGCGCAAGCCTTGCGGCAAGCTGCGCAATGTTTTCCCTATAGTGACAAATGGCGACAATAAAATGCGGCGCGGCGCGCAATGCGGATAAAAAAAGGGGCGCAATCGCTGCGCCCCTGGTGTGATGCGGTTAAGGTCAGATCGCGACCGGCGCCTTGATGGCCGGATGCGGATCGTAACCTTCGATCTCGAAGTCTTCGAAACGGTAATCGAACAGCGAAGCCGGCTTGCGTTTGATCACCAGTTTCGGCAACGGACGTGGTTCACGCGTCAGCTGCAGCCGCGTCTGTTCCATGTGGTTGCTGTACAGGTGGGTATCACCACCGGTCCAGACGAAATCACCCACTTCCAGATCGCACTGCTGCGCCATCATGTGCACCAACAGCGCATAGCTGGCGATGTTGAACGGCAGGCCCAGGAACACGTCGCAGGAACGCTGGTACAGCTGGCAAGAGAGCTTGCCGTCCGCCACGTAGAACTGGAAGAACGCGTGGCACGGCGCCAGCGCCATCTGGTCCAGCTCACCGACGTTCCAGGCGGAAACGATGATGCGGCGCGAATCCGGATCCTGCTTCAGCTGTTGGAGCACGTTGCTCAGCTGATCGATCTGACGACCATCCGCCGCCCCCCAGGCGCGCCACTGCTTGCCGTACACCGGGCCGAGATCGCCGTTTTCATCGGCCCACTCGTCCCAAATGGTGACCTTGTTGTCACGCAGGTAGGCGGTGTTGGTATCGCCGTTCAGGAACCACAACAGCTCATGAATGATCGAACGCAGGTGACATTTTTTCGTGGTCACCAACGGAAAGCCATCCTGCAAATTGAAACGCATCTGGTGGCCGAAAATCGACAACGTGCCAGTGCCGGTACGGTCGGCTTTAGGAGTGCCCTCGGCGAGCACCTTGTTCATCAAATCCAGATACTGTTTCATTTGTCCCTCACGACAGTTGTTGCTGCGGGCGACGACGGTACGCCCAAATCATCATAATAATACCGGCCACCACCATCGGGATGGACAGGATCTGCCCCATGCTGATCACGCCGTCGAACAGGCCAAGCTGGGCATCCGGCTGGCGGAACGCTTCGACGATAATGCGGAATGCGCCATAACCGATCAGGAACAGGCCCGATACGGCACCCATCGGCCGCGGCTTGCGGATGAACAGGTTCAGAATGATAAACAGCACCACGCCTTCCAGCAGCAGTTCATACAGCTGGGACGGGTGACGCGGCAGCACGCCGTACTGGTTCAGCAGCGGCAGCAGAGAAGGATCGGCGGCGGCGAGGGCCACGTCTTCGCTGCGCGAGCTTGGGAAAAGCATCGCCCAAGGGGTGTCGGTAGTCACGCGGCCCCACAGTTCACCGTTGATGAAGTTGCCGAGGCGGCCGGCGCCCAAACCGAACGGGATCAATGGCGCGATAAAATCGGAAACCTGGAAGAAGGTGCGTTTGGTACGACGAGCGAACCAGAACATCACCAGAATCACCCCCATCAAACCGCCGTGGAACGACATGCCGCCATCCCAGACCTTGAACAGATAGAGCGGGTTATCCAGGAACAACGGCAGGTTGTAGAACAGCACATAGCCCACGCGGCCGCCGACGAATACGCCCAGGAAACCGGCGTAGAGCAGGTTTTCCACTTCGTCTTTGGTCCAGCCGCTGCCCGGCTTGTTGGCGCGGCGCACCGCCAGCCACATGGCAAAAACGAAGCCGACCAGATACATCAGGCCGTACCAATGCAAAGAAACCGGGCCAATGGAGAAAATGACCGGATCAAATTTAGGAAACGCCAGATAGCTATTGCTCATCTATCACCACAACATGTCTGTTATTTTTCCCCATGCGGGGGCGGCAGGTGCCAAACGGCGACGGACATTACCTCGCGCCTTGCAAACGGCAGCATTGGCCGCTGCGGTTTGCAAGACGACGAACATGCGTCGCGCTGAGGTTGCGCATCATAACATAGGCTTAGCGTGGTCCGGGCCGGCAGCGCGGGAAAAGTTCTGTAAAAAAATCACATCGCGCGGCGATTATCTGCCGCCGCGAATCAACCCGCCCATGCCGCGTCGCTCCATAAACGCCGCCACCAAATGGCGCACTTCCGTGGTCATTTGGGTGTTCAACACCCGGAGCGCCAACACTTCCGCGTCGGCAAGGTCGATATGTCGCAGCAGGTATTTGATGCGCGCCACGCTGCGGCCGTTCATGCTCAGATTGCGATAGCCCATGCCCACCAGCAACAGCGCGCCCATCGGATCGCCGGCCAGTTCACCGCACAGGCTAAGCTGCAGCCCGGCCGCTTTCCCCTGTTCGGCGATCAGCTTCAGCACCTGCAGCATCGCGGGATGCAGACTGTCGTACAGCGAGGCTACCCGCGTGTTGTTGCGATCCACCGCCAGCAGGTACTGGGTCAAATCGTTGGTGCCTACCGAGATGAAGTCGACGCGCCCGGCCAAATGCGGGATCAGGAAAATCATCGACGGCACTTCCAGCATCACGCCGATTTTCGGTTTCGGGATCGCGTAGCCAAGCACCTCTTCCACCTCGCGCCCGGCGCGGTCAATCAGGCGCTTGGCCTCATCGACCTCTTCCAGGCTGGTGACCATCGGCAGCAAAATGCCCAGGTTGCCGGTGCCGGCATTGGCGCGCAGCATGGCGCGCACCTGTATCAAAAAGATCTCCGGCTGGTCCAGAGTGATGCGAATGCCGCGCCAGCCCAGGCAGGGATTTTCTTCGCTGATCGGCATGTAGGGCAGTTGCTTGTCGGCGCCGATGTCTAGCGTGCGCAACGTGACCGGTTTGTTGGGGTAAAGCTGCAACATACCTTGATACTGCGCGACCTGTTCTTCTTCGGAAGGGAAACCGCTTTGCAACATGAACGGAATTTCAGTGCGGTACAATCCCACGCCGTCCACCCGGCCGCCCAACAGCTGTTCATGTTCCGGGCTGAGGCCGGCGTTCAACATCACCTGAACGCGTTCGCCGCTTTTCAACTGCGCCGGCTGTTCGACGTCGTCTTCCGCCAGCTTGCTCAGTTCCTGTTCTTCGCTGATCAGCCGTTGGTATTCCTGCACCAGCACCGGCTCAGGATCGACCAGCAGTTCGCCGCGATACCCATCAACGATCAGCAGCCGCTGGCTGAGCAGAGAAGGCTGGATGTCGGCGCCCATCACCGTCGGCACGCCCATCGCCCGCACCAAAATCGCCGCATGCGAGTTGGCGGCGCCGTCGCGCACCACCACGCCGACCAGGCGATCCTGCGGCACTTCGGCCAGCAATGTCGCGGTCAGTTCATCCGCCACCAGCACAAAGCGCGCCGGCCACTGGGTGGCGCCCTGAGTGGTGTCGTCGAGGTGGAACAGCAGGCGCTGGCCCAGCGCGCGCAGGTCGCTGCCGCGCTCGCGCATATAGGTGTCCTGCAGTTTGGCGAACTGTTCGGCAAAGGCTTCTATCACCTGCTTCACCGCCCATTCCGCCACCGAGCCGTTATCAATTTCGGCGAACAATTCGCGCTTGAGGCGGGCATCGTTTAGCAGGTGAGAATAAAGATCGAAGATCGCCGCGCTCTCTTTTTGCGAGCTGGCGGCAAAACGCTTGCTGAAGCGACGAAATTCCGCGCCGGCCTCTTCCAGCGCCAACGTCAGGCGCTCGCGCTCGCTGGCGGTGTCCAGCGTCGACGCGCGGTAAACCTGATCGAGCGAAGGCTGGCTGCTGTCCTGCCACCCTTCCGCCACCGCCACGCCGGGCGAGGCCGCCAGCGCGCGCACGCGCGTTTGGCGATACTGGCCGAAAATGGCGTTAAGCTGCGACTGTGAAAGGATCCCGGCCATCTGCGTGGCCAGGGTGACCATGAAAGACTCTTCGCTTTCGTCGAACTGGCGCAGCTCACGCTGCTGCACCACCAGCACGCCCAACAGCTGGCGCCGGTGAATGATTGGCACCCCGAGGAAGGATCGGAAACGATCCTCTTTCACCTGAGGGACATATTTGAAACTGGGGTGGCTTTGAGCATCGGCCAGGTTGATCGGCTCGGCCCGGCGGCCGACCAACCCGACGACGCCCTCGTCAAACGCCAATGCGATAGTGCGCCCGCGCGGCTTTTTCAGACCGCGCGTGGCCATCAGGTAGTAGCAGCGGCGATCGTTGTCCGCCAGGTAGATGGAACACACTTCGGTGTCCATCGCCAGACAGGTTTCATTGACCAGCAGATCCAGCGCATCCGTCAGACTGGCCGCCGCGGCCACCTTCTCTACAATTTCTCGCAAGCGCGTGAGCATAGTCGGCTTAACTTAACCTCTCTTTCGGCGATAAGCGGGGGCCTGCCGCGGCGCCGCCTGCTCTTGCATCGGCATCACGGTCACGGCGAATTCTTTCATCACCCGGCGGTAGACGTCGCGTTTGAACGACACCACCTGGCGCACCGGATACCAGAAGCTCACCCAGCGCCAACCGTCGAACTCCGGCGTGCTGCTGCGCTGCATGTTGATATCAGCGTCATTGCACAGTAGCTGCAACAAAAACCATTTTTGCTTTTGGCCGATACAAACCGGCTTTGTGTCCCAACGCACCAAACGTTTCGGCAATTTATAGCGCAACCAGTTGCGGGTCGAAGCCAGGATGCGCACATCCTTTTTACTCAGCCCCACTTCTTCGAACAGCTCACGGTACATCGCCTGCTCCGCAGTTTCGCCAGGGTTAATCCCACCTTGGGGAAACTGCCAGGAGTGCTGACCGTAACGGCGGGCCCATAAGACCTGCCCCTGACGATTACAGATTACGATACCAACATTCGGGCGGTAGCCATCATCATCGATCACCGGACTACCTCGATAAGCTTAAATTCGCATAGATGTCCTGATTGTTTCACACAAGCTACAGGCGGTAAACCACTGCTTTACGGTGCTGCGGGCCGGATAACATTGGGATAACTCACAGATATAGGCAAAGTTATAAACATACCCCAGCCTTTTAAGCCGGTTTTATTCACTTTTTCTGTGGATAGGTGTGTGCAGAACTCGAGGGATAAGCCGGTAAAACTCTCACCCCCTCAAATATCCCCTCATACCGAAAAACACACATTTACTTTAAAAACATATGATTAACCAACAACACGCAATGATGAACAGGTCAAAAATGTGATCTATGCACGGTAAGGATCTTACCCTGGCGAAAGATCCACCAACGCCGTTTTTATCCACAGATTATG
Organism: Serratia sp. PF-27; assembly: GCF_030053255.1. NCBI lineage: Bacteria > Pseudomonadati > Pseudomonadota > Gammaproteobacteria > Enterobacterales > Yersiniaceae > Serratia > Serratia sp. PF-27. The sequence continues at coordinate 97,829 of NZ_JASGBT010000009.1, read as the reverse complement.
CGGGCAAGTTACGCACAAAACGGACAAATTCGTAAAAAACCGCCTGAGTCAAGGCTGTAAATTGAACCAGTGATCGGCAAAAATTTGGGTTATCCCATAAATCTGTGGATAAATAGGTGTAAGATCCTGTTTATTGTCGGTGGCTTCAGGTGAACAAGCCCCGTGAGTGTATTGTCGACCACGTAAGGAAAGAAAAAAAGTCATGTAAAATCATGCTACTATTATTCTTTTCCCCAGGCGACAGCGGTTATCGCTCGCCGCGTATAATTGCAGTACATTTTTCAACCAAATTCGACAGGCTTTATTTATGGCATTTTTATCCCCTTTGCCGCCCCCGCCGGAAAATGAACGGCAGCTGTTCGAGCGCGCTCAGGCGCTGGCCGGCTTCAGCTTTGGTGAACTGGCCGCCCGTGCGCAATTGCCGATCCCCAAGGATCTGAAACGCGATAAGGGTTGGGTGGGCATGCTGCTGGAGCTGTACCTCGGCGCCATGGCCGGCAGCAAACCGGAACAGGATTTTCCCGAGCTGGGCATTGAGCTGAAAACCATTCCTGTCGACGCCGCCGGCAAACCGCTGGAAACCACTTTTGTCTGCGTCGCCCCGCTCACCGGCAACAGCGGCGTCACCTGGGCCAGCAGCCACGTTCGCCACAAGCTGGCGCGCGTGTTATGGATACCGGTAGAAGGCGAACGGCAGATCCCGCTGGCCCAGCGCCGCGTCGGTTCGCCGCTGCTGTGGAGCCCGAGCGCGGCAGAAGAAGAGAGGTTGCGCCGCGATTGGGAAGAGCTGATGGATCTGATCGTGCTCGGTCACGTAGAACGCATCACCGCGCGCCACGGCGAAGTGCTGCAACTGCGCCCCAAAGCGGCCAACAACAAGGCGCTCACCGAAGCCATCGGCGAACAGGGGCAACCTATCATGACGCTGCCGCGCGGTTTCTATCTGAAAAAGGGTTTTACCGGCGCGCTGCTGGCAAGACATTTCTCAATCTAGGCGATTTCGTTTAACTCTGGTTTAGCTAACCCTGTCAGCGCCGCGATAAACGCGTATAATTCACACTTTGCATTTATTTAGTATTAAGGTGTGTCGGGCAATGTTCGAATGGATTATGGATCCCAATGCCTGGTTAGCGTTAGGTACGCTAACCATTCTTGAGATCGTACTGGGTATTGATAACATCATTTTTCTGTCGCTGGTGGTGGCCAAGCTGCCCAAAGCGCAACAGAACAAAGCTCGCCGGCTCGGGCTGGCCGCCGCCATGATTATGCGTCTGGCGCTGTTGGCCTCCATAGCCTGGGTGATCCGCTTGACGCACCCGCTGTTCACCGTGCTGGATCACTCTATTTCCGCCCGCGATTTGATCCTGCTGCTGGGGGGATTGTTCCTGATCTGGAAAGCCAGCAAAGAGATCCACGAAACCATCGAGGGGTCGGAAGAAGAGCACCACACCAAGGTGCACAGCTTCTTCGGCGCGATCGTGCAAATCATGCTGTTGGATATCATCTTCAGTCTGGACTCGGTGATTACCGCCGTGGGCCTCTCCGACCATCTGTTCATCATGATGGCGGCGGTGGTGATCGCCGTCGGCGTGATGATGTTCGCCGCCCGGCCGATCGGCGAATTCGTCAATCGCCATCCGTCGGTAAAAATGCTGGCGCTGGCGTTCCTGATCCTGGTGGGCTTCACGCTGATGCTGGAAAGCTTCCAGGTGCACGTGCCGAAAGGCTACATCTACTTCGCCATGTTCTTCTCCATGTCGGTAGAGGCGCTCAATCTGATGCGCAGCAAGAAAAACCGTTCGCCGGAATAACCCTACGCGGAGGCCGCCATAGGCGGCTTCCGCCGTTTCGTTGCCCCCTCATTTCACTTTTTCTTATCAGATAAAGACTTATCTGAGACGCCCCCGGCCAAGAGTTTGCTAATCTTGAAAGAACATTGTTTTCTGCATAATCGAGGATCCGCAGGATGAAAAAGTGGGTAATGGCAGTGTCTGCGCTGGTGATGGCCGCCGGTTTGACGGGATGTTCCAGCGACTACGTCATGGCGACCAAAGACGGCAACATGATCCTGACGCAAGGCAAACCAGAGATCGACACAGACACCGGACTCATCAGTTATAAAGATGAGAAAGGCAACCACCGCCAGATCAACGGCGATCAGGTTTCCCAGGTTATCGAACGCTAATCACCGCCCGCCGGCTATCGCCCGCTCGAGCGCGGTAGCCCTCATTCGTGTCCGCACGGAATCCGCTTCCCCCATCTTCACCGCTTGGTTATAGTCAGGAAAGGCGACATCGCCGCCCGACGGACTTTGCGCCGTCTTCTGAATTGGGCTCCTGTTTCACCGGGCCGCACGGCCCGTCAGCGCTAACAAGAAAGGAAGGCCGTTAATGCAATACCACCGTATTCCCCACAGTTCTTTAGAAGTGAGCGTGCTGGGACTGGGCACCATGACCTTTGGCGAACAGAACAGCGAAGCCGACGCCCATGCGCAACTGGACTATGCATTGGCCGCAGGCGTGAACCTGATAGACACCGCCGAACTGTATCCGGTGCCGCCCCGCCCGGAAACCCAGGGCCTGACCGAGAGCTATATCGGCAGTTGGATCAAAGCGCGCGGCAATCGCGAAAAAATCGTCCTGGCCAGCAAAGTCTCGGGCCCGGTGCGCGGCACTGACAGCAGCATCCGCCCGCAGCAGGCGCTCGATCGCAAAAACATCCGCGCCGCGCTGGACGCCAGCCTCAAGCGGCTGAACACCGATTATCTCGATCTTTACCAATTGCACTGGCCGCAGCGCGCCACCAACTGCTTTGGCAAACTCAACTATCAATATACCGATGACAAAGCCACGGTCACGCTGCTGGAAACCCTGGAGGCGCTGACCGAGCAGGTGCGCGCCGGTAAAATTCGCTATATCGGGGTCTCCAACGAAACGCCCTGGGGCGTGATGCGCTATCTGCAGCTGGCGGAGAAACACGAGCTGCCGCGCATCGTGTCGATCCAAAACCCGTACAGCCTGCTGAACCGCAGCTTTGAGATTGGCCTGGCCGAAATCAGCCAGCACGAAGGGGTAGAACTGCTGGCCTATTCCAGCCTGGCGTTCGGTACGCTGAGCGGTAAATACCTCAACGGCGCTAAACCGGCCGGTGCGCGCAATACGCTGTTCACCCGCTTCAATCGTTATTCAGGGCAGCAAACCCAGCTGGCGATCGCCGAATACGTGGCGCTGGCCAAAAAACACGGGCTGGACCCTTCGCAGATGGCGCTGGCCTTCGTGCGTCAACAGCCGTTCGTCGCCAGCACCCTGTTGGGCGCCACCTCGGTGGAGCAGTTGAAAATCAACCTCGACAGCCTCGACGTGATTCTGGATGAGGACGTGCTGCAGGCGCTCGAAGAAATCCACACCCGGTTTACCATTCCGGCACCTTAATACCCTGAGGGCGCAGCCAGGCTGCGCCCCGTTTCACCGCCGCTGCGACCACCACAACGCGCAAATCGCCAGCGCAAACACCACGCCAAACCCTACGCCGACGCCCACTACCGGCACGCCCAGCTTCACGACCAAAGAATACAGGCCCAGCATCAGCAACATGGCGGCGTTTTCACCCAGGTTTTGCACCGCGATCGCATTGCCGGCGCCGACCGAATGTTTGCCCCGCTCCTGCAGCAACGCATTGAGCGGTACGACGAAGAAGCCTCCCAGCATGCCGATGATCGCCAGCAAGACGTAGGCATTGAGCATGGTCGTTTGCAGCGCAAATACCGCGACCGCGACGCCGATCAGGATCCCGGCCGGCATACAGCGTTTCACCGTCTTCAGCGTGACGAAGCGCGCGGCGGCACCCGCGCCCACCACGATGCCGACGGCCACCATGGCGTTCAGCAGCGTCGGCGTGGCGTTATCGGCGATACCCAGCGCCACCGGCACCCATAGCACCAGCAGAAAACGCAGCGTCACGCCGGCCCCCCAAAACAGGCTGGTGCCGATCAGGGAGAAACGCGTCTGCCCATCGCGCCACAGCGTAACGCAGGCGGTAAAGAAACTGTTCGTCATGGCCCGCGGCCGCCATGAAGCCCCCGGGCGCGCCGCCGCCAGACGCGGAATATACAGGTTGGCGACCACGGCCCCCGCGTAAACCAAGGCGCAGGCCGCCAGCGCCGCGACCAAATGCCAGTCCGCCAGAATACCGCCGGCCACCGAACCGGTCAGAATGGCCGCGATGGTCGAGGCCTCGATCAGGCCGTTAGCCTTGACCAGTTTCTCGCCGCTGGTGATCTCGCCCAGAATGCCGTATTTGGCCGGTGAATATGCGGCGGCCCCCACGCCGACCAGGCTGTAACCCAGGAACGGGTTCCCCCCAAAACAGATCACCAACGCTCCCGCCAATTTTAGGGCGTTGGCGAACATCATCACCCGCCCTTTGGCAAAGCTGTCGGCGATCTGCCCGACGAATGGAGCCAGAATGATATAGGTGGCGACAAAGGCCATCTGCAGGATCGGCTGGCTCCAGTCTGGATACAGCTGCTGCTTGATCAACGCCAGCGTGGCGAACAGCAACGCATTGTCGCCGAACGCCGAGAGGAACTGTGCGCTGATCACCGCGATCATGCCGCGTGACAACAAAGGGGACTCGGTCGAAGGATTCATCAGGCACTCTCCGGCTGTTCGGCCATATGACGCAGGGTGACGAAATCGGGTTTGCCGCTGCCGAGCACCGGCAGCGTTTTCAGCAGGCGAATATCGCGCGGCACCGCCAGCTCCGGGCTGCCCAGTTCGCGCGCCACCCGCAGCAATGCCTCGCGGGTAATAGCGGGATCGGTGGTGAACAGCACCAACGCCTCCCCCTTGCTGCTGTCGCCTTTGACCGTGGCGGCATGCAGTTTTTCCGGCGACAGCCGTTGCGCCAGCAGTTCGACGCTCTCCAGCGACACCATCTCACCCGCCAGCTTGGCGAAGCGTTTCACGCGGCCGCGAATGGTGCAGTAACCCTGCTCATCCAGGCTGACGATATCACCGGTGTCATACCAGCCCGGCTGCAGTACACCATTCGCATCTTCCGCCGCCGGCGGCTCCAGTTCGCCGGGGCGCTCAACCCGCAAATAGCCTTTCATGATATTCGGCCCCCTCAGCTGCAGACGGCCGCCGTTATCAATACCCGGCATCGCGATCAGGCGCGCTTCCATCTGCGGCATGATGCGGCCGACGGTGCCCACCTTGGTCGCCAGCGGCACATTGATCGAGACCACCGGCGCGCACTCGGTCACGCCATAGCCTTCCAGAATGCGGATGCCGTATTTGTCCTGATAGATCTGTTTGGTGCTGTCCGCCAGTTTCTCCGCGCCGGCCACGACATAGCGCAGGCGGGCAAAATCATACGGATGCGCGAAGCGCGCATAGTTGTTAAGGAAGGTCGCCGTGCCGAACAGCACCGTGCAGTTACGGTCATACACCAGCTCCGGCACCACGCGATAGTGCAGCGGGCTGGGGTAGAGGAAAATGCGGCTGCCGGTGATCAGCGGCGTCAGCAGCCCCACCGTCAGGCCGAACGAGTGGAACAGCGGCAGCGACGACATGAAGCGGTCGCGCGGCGTGAAATCGGCGATGGTGCGGATTTGTTCTACGTTGGCCAGCAGACTGGCGTGCGAATGCACCACGCCCTTGGGGTGGCCTTCAGATCCAGACGTGAACAGGATCAGCGCCGCGTCCTCCGGGCGTTGCGGCAACGCCGCGCGTTGCGGCTGCAGCAAGTGACGCAGGATCCACAGCTTATCCGCCAGCGTGACGGTGTCTTTCAGATCTTCCAGATATACCCAGTTAGCCTGCGGCACCTGTTCCGGCAGGTGGGTCAGCTTGCCCTTCTCCAGAAACTGGCGCGAGGTGACGATGGTCTTGATGCCGGCGGCCGTCATCGCGCTGTTCAGGCCCTTGGCGCCGGCGGTGTAGTTGAGCATCGCCGGAATGCGATTGCGCAGCGAAGCGCCGAAGATCGCCGCCGCGGTGATAGTGGCGTTCGGCAACAGCAGCCCGACGTGTTCCCCTTCGGCGGTAAAGCGTTGCAGAATGCGGCTGACACCCAGCGATTTTTTGATCAGCGTCTGGTAGCTGTCTTCTTTGAAAGCGATGTCTTCGATACACGGTTTTCGGCGCCCATAGCGGTGCTGCGCCGCCAGCAAGGCATGGAACAGCGTCTGCGGTTCGCGCGTGTCCATCCGCGCCCGCATCATAATCTGCATCAGCCGATCGCCCGCCAACGCCCGGCGATCGCGCGCACGCGGCGCCTCCGGCATCGGCAGCGTGGTCGGCGGCAAGATGTGAATGTTGATTTGCGGGAACCAGCGGATCTTGAACACCCCAGCCATACGGCCGAACGGGCTGAATTCGGGGCCGTCGATCCGCACCGGCACCACGGTGGCGCCCGATTTAGCGGCGATAAACGCCGCGCCGTCGTAGATTTTCATCAGCGCGCCGGTCACGGTGATGCGCCCTTCAGGGAACACAACGATCGGCCGTCCCTGTTCGACCATCCGCACCAGCTGCTTGATGGCCATCGGCTTGGTAGGATCGAGCGAGACAAAATCGATGTAAGGCCGCAGCCAGCGCATAAACCAGCTCTCGCCGATGCTGGCGTAAACCGCAAACACCGGTTTTATCGGCAGGAATAGCGCCAACAGCACGCCGTCGAGGAAAGAGACGTGGTTCGGCGTAATCAGTAATTTTTGCCGTTCGAAGTGCTGGACGTCCCCTTCGACCCGAACCCGAAACAACAGGCGAAACAGCGCGCGCAGCAGTGAAAAGATCATGCCCTTCTCCCTTGGCCATGGAGGCGTAAATCGTTGTAGGGAAAAGAATACTATATGGCAGGCAAAAAAAAACCTACGCATCCGCGTAGGTTGGTGCAATTGAAAATGGCTTCAACATACAGAGTATGCTGATTTCTCACCAATCAATACCTCTGGGATCACCTACTCTAGAGAGATGTCGTGCAGGAAACTACCGCCGAATCGCAAGAGTTCTGCTCCAAATGCAACCAGCTGTAAATTTCCCGCGTTCTATTGTAATAACTCAATGAAACTTAAATAATCCTCACGACGGAAAGATCAATAATGATGCGTCATCCGCAGGAAGCGAGTGAGGGGAGCAAAAAGACCATGCGCATATGCAGGTAAGTGCAGCACATGAGGGTTCGGCCTAATCGAGACTGAAGCAGATCCTTTAATCCCTCTTGTATCATCCACGCTAAAGAAATCAATTACGAAAACTATTCTCAAACGCAAGAGCCAAGTTAGACGTGCTATCCAACGTGTCATTTTGATCAACGTATGCAATGCGTTTTCTTGCTTTTCAAGCACGGTAACAATAAAAAGACAAAGTCAAAAAGCGCCAGCTAACAACAGAGCCACCTCCAGACCTTGCTGTTATCGTGATCTCACGGCAAAAGTGCGCGCCGAGGATAATTAATTATTAATAATTAAAAAAACCGCAAGCAATAAAACCTATGCACCAACAACCAAACAGAATTAATAATTAAAATTGAATAATAAAAACCAACCAATCAGAATATAAATCTATTTTGATGTAAATTTTTAGCAGAATATTGCAAGAATTGAGATTGAAAAATAAAATAACCCTGCATTGAATCGCTAGTAAAAAATTGCGACATCCTTGCTTTATATTTTCAAGCAATACGACTTTTATTTATTTAGTGGCATATTCTCAGAAGGAAACCTGAATGAAGAAATATTTATTTTTAGCCCTACTACCTCTGTCGTGCACGAGCGTACTGGCCGCAAAAACAGCCAGTACGTCTGTAGATTTCTCCGGAGAAATTTACAATAACACCAGCTGCAGTATTGCTGCCAACACCAATAGCATTGATCTTGGCCGCCATTCCAGCGAAGCTTTTGATAAAGTAAATCCTGTCCAGTTGGAAGGCAACGGCATGGGCAGCATCCCGTTCACCGTAAACTGCACGGCACCGACCAGCATGGGCATTGAAGTTACCAGCGCCAGCGGCGATGCCGATTATCAATATATGGACAGAAGCTTCACCGCATCGCTGGCAAAAGACGCCAGCAATAAAGATATCGCCGTGCTGGGCCTTGCACTGTCAGATATCGCTATGGATGGTGAAACCGTGCGTGCGGCGCTGATTCCTGAAGGCGATGATATTTTTGATTTGACCAATGTAACTGACGGTGCAGATCACGAACAGGCTATTTTCTCTGTTGCCTCAGGTAATCGCTTTGCGGTCACATCAGATGCTAATTACGACAACATGGCGATCGGTCAGAACCTGAGCGGCACATTCAACTACCGTTCATTCCTTACCCCGCTTAGCTACATTGATGATAAAAGCATCCAAATGCAAGACAGCATTGCATTGCAAGCTTCTGTGAATCTTTCGGTTCACTACCTGTAATCACCAGGTGGGGACACTTCGCTGTCCCCACTTATTTCAGCCTCTTTGTTTGGCAAAATACCTTAACGTCCTTTGACTAGAGTTCGTTATTCTCCGCTATTCAGGAAATAAAATGAAAGGTCTCATCCATTATCTCACCGCAATATTTATATTGCTTACTCCATTTTATGGCCAAGCAACCATTAAACTGGAAAAAATAAGCCTTTTGGTCAATCAAGAGAAAGGAGAGACAACGGTAAGAGTCGATAATATCGGTAATTATCCTGTATTGCTATTCTCATCCGTTGTTAAAAATGCATTAAGCAAGCAAGGAGAAGATCCCTTATTCATTCTTTCTCCGCCTGCCGCGCGTATTGATCCGGGTAAATCTCAGCTGGTACGCGTCATGCTTGCCGATCCCTCGGGACTTGATAAAACCCGTCAGCAAATGCGCCATATCTATTTCCAGGAAATTCCCGATATGGGAGAAAAAAGCAACCAGCTTAAGGTGAATACTCGGCATAGGGTCGTCGCTATCGCCACACCCTCCGCGCTGGTGGAAAACAAATCTCCCTGGCAAACCTTACATTGGCAACAAAATGGGCATTCTATACAAGTCAAAAATCTCAGCCCTTACGTTATCAGGTTAGCCCCTTCCATCACCGTACAACCCAGTAACCAGCAGTTTGTTTTAGAACAACCTTATTTGCTGCCTGGGCAAACGATCGGTACACGTAAGAGCGATAGGCTTACCAGCCCCCCCTCCCGTTTGCACTTCACGCCAATCAGTAACACGGGGCGCGCCATACCCGATATCACGGTCAACCTTGCCCCAATCCAGTGAGGCAGCCTTTGAAATTGCATATACCGCTACGTCTGCTGGCGTTTTGTCTGCCTATAGGCTATGCCTCGACCAGCCTGGCTGACTACGATATTGAAATGATGCGCGCACTTGGATTACCCAGTGAGATTGCTGATTACTTTTCCTCTGGAGCGAAATTCCCCGCAGGAAAACAAGCGCTATTCATCAACGTCAACGGACAAAATCATGGACGACATGAAGTCAACATAGACAAACAAGGCGAATGGCAATACGACGCTGAACTCGTAGAAAGCCTAGGGTTATACCCCTGCAAGCTCAACACTCAGGCAGATATGCTGATGAGCCAATGTTATCAAGGCAGCCGCATCGACAATGAAACCGGTAATAATCAATTGATTTTGCTGTTGCCCGAGCGCTATATCCGTCGACAACCGGCGGACTATGAATTTGGCGGCCATGCCCTGATGCTGAATTATACCGCGAGCCGATTCGACAGCCAAAATCACAGCAGTGATTACGCGGCGTTGGAAACCGGCTTTAACAGCAATAATTGGCTGTTTCGCCATAATGGCACCTATAACAAGTCAGAACGACATCAGGGGTACACGCCTTATAATAGTTATCTGCAGCGGACATTGACGGATCACGACGCCATGATGCGTTTGGGACGAGCGACGTTATCAGATTCGCTTTACAGCGGCATTACCTTAGATGGCCTGCAATGGCTGCCTGACTCGTCGTTGTCATTGAGTCAACGCAGTGATGTGCCGGTAGTCGAAGGTATCGCCGAGAGCCAAGCCAAGGTTGAGATTTTTCAGAATGGCAGATTAGTTTACGCTACGCAGGTGCAGCCGGGCACTTTCCGCCTGACCGATATCCCTGCGCAGTTCGACGCAGTCGATTTGTCCGTCACCGTCACGGAAAGTAACGGTAGCCGCAAACAATTCATCGTCCCTTATCTGACGACCTCAGGACGCTCTACTCCCCGCCAGGGCAGTTACTCCCTTGCTCTCGGGCGCACTCACAGCCTGGAAAAAAGTACAGAAATGCCTTTCATCACTGGCTCATTCTCTTTGCCATGGCTCAACCACCACCAGGTGAGAGGGGGAAGTTTCCTCAGCCGCGATTATCGCGGCATCGCCGCCGGTTATAGCATTGCCAATAGCGATTATCGTTTTACAGCCTTGAGCCACGTGGCGCAGTCGCCAAGTGGAAAGGGCACCAAGCTGCAGCTGAATAGTGCATTGCCCCTGATAAAAAACCTTAAGCTGAACGCCGGTTACAGCATCCAGTCAGAGCGATACCGTTCGCCCACACAGCTTCGTTCTCCACGTAAAGATGACGGCGAAGGAACTTATTGGCCTGTATCGTACGGTGCATCATCTTCACACCAACGTCAAAGCTACAGCCTGGGCCTAGGCTGGCACCATAAATACATTGGAAATCTATCTTTAGGCGTTACACGCGCTGAAGGGGGAGATAAGCAACAAAATCAACGAGTCTACGCCTTCTGGAACCGTCAATTTGGCGCAGCCACCGTTGGCGTTAGCCTGGAAAAAGAGCGCAGCCGCGAGGTTCGCGATAACGATACCAGGGTGTTCGCCACCCTTTCATTGCCTCTGGGAAAAAACCGACGTTATAGCGCCAATATGATAAGCAACGGAAGACATCGTAGCATCAGCAATTCGCTTTCCGGCCAAGCGTTGAATGGCGATCTGGCTTATGGACTCAATGCAACACAGGGCACCCAATCCAACAACGGCACCTACTCAGGCAATGTGAACTATTTGAGTCCGTTCACAACGCTTTCCGGCAGCTATAGCCATCTGTCAGAAAATCAGCAGGCATTTTACTACAGTGCCTCTGGCTCCCTGGTGGCAGACAGCAGCGGGCTAACGCTCTCACCACAGAAAATCGGCGATACCTTCGGCGTCTTGACGATACCGGGCCTCGCCGGAATCAGCGTGTCTACGCCAGGCGGAAAGGTGAAAACCTATGGCAAGCAAGGTAAGGCGGTCATCCCAAGGCTGCGTGAGTATCAACCAAGTCTGATTAACGTAGACACCAGCACCTTACCCCCCGGCGCCGATATCGATAACGGCGTGCGCAAGATCAATCTGGCTCGTGGCAGCGTTAAACGTATCAATATCGGTGCCATTAATACATTGCGGGCCATTGTCCAGATTAGCTATGCAGACGGCACAAAACCCGCTATCGGCAGCATGATTTTGGATGAACAACAACGAGTGGTCGCTTTTACCAATGATCAGGGCGCAGCCTTCATTGAACATCAGAAAGCGCACCACGCGAAGAACGAGGCGTCTTCACAACGCTTCAGCATGAAAAACTCGTCGGGACAGGCATGTTATTTCGCAATTGCTGCAGACACCTCTTCCCGCAATCGTGCCGGCATCAGCCACTCCGAAGCCGTGTGTCGCTAAACGGTCATCGATATCAGGAGAACACATGAAAGTGATTTATTATGGGTTGGCAGCCATAGCCATCAGTTTTGGGGCTAACGCTAACTGCACGCTAACGACCACACAAAACAGCATTTATCTGGGGGAGCACAATATTGGGACACTGTCTCAGCAATCCACTCTGCTGCACAGCGCCCCATTGCAGTATCGGTTGACTTGCGATGAGCCAGTGCAGTTGCAGGGGTTCACTCTGCGGGAGAATAGAAACCTGGCAGAAGGAGGCGGCGCAACCGATGCTTCTAGCTATCTCAGCCTCACGGTTGATGAATTACGCAACGATGATGGTGAGGCCCTTTCCTTTTCACTCGCCCCCGGGCAACCACGCCAAAGACATCTACCCAACTATCGTTTATCCGTCGATCGGGAAGCATTACACATCCTTGTACCGGATAACGAGGTTGGGCAACACTTCACACTGTCATTAACAGTCTCCAGTTTCGCCGCGGCCGCGACACAACTGCGTCAACAGCAACGCGATAACATCCCGCTGTCGACCCAATTGCTGGTCAGCGCTAACTATCTTGATCCCGACGTTCGGTGAATGCGCTGACCTCCACCAGACAGCTCATGGCGTTCGGCCCCTGCGTCAGCGGCGAGGTGCCGATATCGAGCGTCAGCACGTTCGGGTTGCCCGCCTGCTCGACCGGCCGGCGCTGCGCGTCGTAACTCGGCTCGAACCAGGCACCGGTCGCCATCAGCACCACGCCGCGCGTCACGCCATCGGTGAGCGATACCCCCGCCAGACAGCTGCCGCGTGCGTTGCTAACCAGCACTTCGGCGCCGTCCGCCACGCCGCGCGGCGCCGCATCGTCCGGATGCATGTACAAGGTTTCGCGCCCGGCAGTCTTGTTGCCCTGCGCCAGCGGCGCCGGATCCATCTGGCTATGCAGGCGATCGCTCGGTTGAATGGAGATCAGGTGCAGCGGCCAGTTTTTGGCCTGCGGCGCGCCCAGCCACTCCACCGGCGGCCGCCACTGCGGATGCGGCGCGAAATCTTCGTAGCGATAGCCGGCGATCCGCTCGCTGAACAGCTCTATCTTGCCGCTGGACGTTTGCAGCGGGTTAGCCTGCGGATCGGCGCGGAACGCCTCAAAAAAGACGAACTCTTTGGCCGGCGCGGGCAGTTCGACATAGCCCCGGCGCCAGAAATCCTCAAACTCGGGCCAGGCGACGCCGGCGCGCTGCTGCGCTGCGCCGCATTGCCGGTAGATAGCTTCGATCCAGGCCCGCTCGTCGCGATTCTCGGTAAAGCGCTCACGATAGCCGAGGCGCTCCGCCAGATCGGCGAAAATATCGAAATCGTTGCGCGCCTGATGCTGCGGCGCAATGGCCTGATGCATCGCCAACACGTAGCGATCGCGCGACGAGCCGCCGATGTCGTTACGCTCCAGCGAACTGGTGACCGGCAGCACGATGTCCGCCATTTTGGCCGCCGCCGTCCACCAGATATCTTGAACGATCACCGTGTCCGGCTTCTGCCACCCCTCCACCAGCCGATTCAACTGCTGATGATGATGGAACGGGTTGCCGCCGGCCCAGTGCACCAAATGGATATCCGGATAATGCCGCGTCTCGCCGCAAAATTGATAGGCTTCGCCGGGGTGCAACAGCATGTCGCAGATGCGCGCCACCGGGATCGCCAGCCCGGCCGGGTTTTCTCCTACCGGCATGGTCGGCGCGGGGGTATCCACGCGCGGGTTGCCGACGCCGTTCATCGAGCCGTGGCCGAACGAGAAGCCGCCGCCCGGCAGCCCCACCTGGCCCAGCATCGCCGACAGCGCGATCATCATCCAGTACGGTTGTTCCCCCCGATGTGCGCGTTGCACGGAGTAGGAGCAGGTGATGAAACTGCGCACGCCGATCAGTTGCCGCGCCAGCAGCGCAATACGCGCCGCCGGAATGCCGGTAATGGCGCTGGCCCAGTCGGGGGTTTTCGCCACGCCGTCACCGGCGCCGTTCAGGTAATCCGCCAGCTGTTGATAGCCCACGCAGTGGCTGTGCAGGAAGGCTTCATCCTGCGCGCCCAGCCGCTGGATTTCATAAGCCAGCGCCAGCATCAGCGCCACGTCGGTATTCGGCCGGATCGGGATCCATTCCGCGTTAACGAACGCGGGGCAGTCGTCGCGCATCGGGCTAATGTTGATCACCGGCGTGCCCTTATGCGCCAGCTTTTGCAGCCAGGGTTTGAGCGCATGTTCCGCCGCGCCGCCGGAAGAAACCTGAGCGTTTTTCAGCGCCAGCCCGCCAAACGCCACAAACAACTCGCAATGCTCCACCACGCTCGGCCAACTGGTGACGCGCCCGGTCAAGGGCGAGAAAGTGCCGATCACATACGGCAGAAAGAACTGCGCCGCGCCCCAGCTGTAGTTGCCCTGCTGATCGACCCCGCCGCCGCCGCCGAAGTAGAACCGCCGCACCAGCGAGCGTGCATGGTGCAGCCGCCCGGCCGACGACCAGCCATAAGAACCGGTGAACAGCCCGGAGGCGCCGTAGCGATCGCGCACCCGGCGATTCTCTTCCGCCACCAAATCGAGCGCTAACTCCCAGCCCACCTCGACGAAATCTTCCCTGCCGCGCAGCGTACGGTCGCTGCCCTCGCGCTTTTGCAGCCACGAGCGGCGCACCGCCGGTTTGCGAATGCGTTTGTCGGAGTAGACCATCGGGACGATGGAATCGAGCAGCGGCGAAGGGTCGGGATCGTCGACGAAGGGTTCACAACGGATAAGCCGACCGTCTTCAACCACGGCGGTATAAGCGCCCCAATGGGCGAGCTGCGGATAGCGTTTAATGGACATGGCATTCTCGGCGCAAATCGGAATGCACAGACGTTACCTCAGCCCGGCGCCAGTGCCAACGTACAAATTGCGCTATCGTTCGGTCGTCGATGGTTATGCGTACAGACTCGAAGAGATTCTGCAACGGCCGCCACAAGTTGCGCACGAGACCGCTTGCAGCCCCGGTTTTTTTCCGCAAAACTGGGGGATGTAAGCGATTACCCAGGATGTGTTGACTGATATGGCTACGATAAAGGATGTTGCCAGGCTGGCGGGTGTTTCCGTGGCCACGGTATCCCGCGTGATAAACAATTCCCCCAAGGCCAGCGAAGGGTCGCGCACCGCGGTGCTGGCCGCCATGGAACAACTGCAGTATCACCCTAACGCCAACGCACGGGCGCTGGCGCAGCAATCCACCGAGACGCTGGGCCTGATCGTCTCCGACGTTTCCGATCCCTTCTTCGGCGCAATGGTCAAAGCGGTCGAGCAGGTGGCCTATGCCACCCACAATTTTCTGCTGATTGGCAACGGTTACCACGACGCCGAAAAAGAGCGCCAGGCGATTGAACAGCTGGTGCGGCACCGCTGCGAAGCGCTGGTGGTGCACGCCAAAAGGCTGAGCGATCAGGAACTTTGCGGCTGGATGCAACAGATCCCGGGCATGGTGCTGATCAACCGCACGCTGCCGGGCTTCGAAACACGCTGCGTGGCGCTCGACGATCGCTACGGCGCCTGGTTGGCGACCCGTCATCTGATCCAGCAAGGGCACCAGCGCATCGCCATCATCTGCTCCACTCACCAGATTTCCGACGCCACCGACCGGCTGCAGGGCTATCTCGACGCGCTGCGGGAACACGGTATCGCGGTGGATGAAAAGCTGATCGCCTATGGCGAACCGGACGAGATCGGCGGCGAACAGGCGATGACCGAGTTGCTCGGCCGCGGCCGTTCGTTCTCCGCCATTACCTGCTATAACGATCCGATGGCCGCCGGCGCGCTGTCGGTGTTGAGCGATAACAGCGTCGACGTACCGGGGGAAATTTCGCTGATCGGTTTCGACGACGTGTTGATTTCGCGCTACCTGCGCCCACGCCTGACCACCATTCGCTACCCTATCGTCGCGATGGCCACCCAGGCGGCAGAGCTGGCCCTGGCGCTGGCCAACCGGCAACCGCTGCCGGAAATCACCAACATGTTCAGCCCGACGCTGGTGCGCCGCCACTCGGTCGCCACCCTCAACAACGCGCACGAACAGCCGTAATGACATCGCTGCATGGGTGAGCAGTCACCCATGCGTTCATATTGCGTAGCCCGCCGCATTTCCCGCTTTTGGATTTTTTCCGCTCCCTGCGTTCGTGCATATTGTTCGAACAATAATCTTTACACTATATAGCATAAAAGCTATATTCTGAGCGTATCATGTGGCAAGTGGTGACCGTCGAACGGTTCGACGACTGGTTTTTAGCGCTGAACAACGCCCAGCAAACCAGCATCCTGGCGGCGATCTTCAAATTACAGACGTTCGGCCCGCAGTTGGCGCGGCCGCACGCCGATACGCTGCATTTTTCCGACGCGGCCCGGCAGTTGAAGGAGCTGCGCGTTCAACATCGCGGGCGCCCTTTCAGAGTGTTTTTCGCCTTTGACCCACAGCGGCAAGCGGTATTGCTGTGCGGCGGCGATAAAACTGGCGACCAACGCTTTTACCAGCGCATGTTGCCCATCGCCGCCATGGAGTTTTCACATTATCTGGCAACCCGGAGGTAGTGCAGATGGCCAAACCTTTATCCCAACTGATCGATAAACTCGATCCCGCCGTCGTTGCCGCAGCCAGGCAAAAAGCGGACAAGGAAATTTTCGAGCTGCGGCTGGCAATGCTGAGGGAAGAGCTGGCGGTCTCTCAGGTTGAATTGGCGAAGCGGCTCGGTATCAGCCAACCCTCCGTCGCCAATTTGGAAAAGCGCGGCAGCGAAATAAAGCTGTCGTCGCTCAAACGCTATATCGAGGCGATGGGCGGCACGCTGTCGCTGGATGTGCAATTGCCCAATGGCCAGCACCGCCGCATGACGCTGTGAAGCGGGCGCCAGGCGCCCGCCCGCTGATCAGATAAGTTCCAGCGCGATCAGTTCTTCGATGGTTTGGCGGCGGCGGATCAAACGCGGCTCGCCGTTTTCGAACAGCACTTCAGGCAACAGCGGGCGGCTGTTGTAGTTGGAGGACATCGACGCGCCGTAGGCACCGGTGTCGTGAAACACCAGATAATCGCCGATCTGGACCGGCGGCAGTTCGCGGGTTTCCACGCCGCCGCCCGCCTGCTGGGTGAAGACGTCGCCGGATTCGCACAGCGGCCCGGCGATCACCGTTTCGCGCAGCGGTTGCCCCGAGGTAGCGCGCCCATCGGCCGGCAACAGTGAAATATGGTGATAGCTGCCGTACATTGCCGGGCGCATCAGATCGTTAAAACCGGCGTCCACCAGCACGAAGTGGCGGCTGCCCATGTCTTTCACCGCCCGCACCTCGGCCACCAAGACGCCCGCTTCCGCCATCAGGAAACGCCCGGGTTCAATCTCCAGCTGCACCGGATGCCCCAGATGCGCGGCGATGCGTTCACGCGCCCGGTTCCACAAACCGAAATAGTGTTCGGTATCGATCGCCTCTTCGCCATACTGATACGGGATAGACAGGCCGCCGCCGGCGGAAATGGCGCTGATGTCATGACCGAGATCGATCACCTGCTGCACCATCGCATCGCAGACCCGCTCCAGGTGCTGGTAATCGACGCCAGAACCGATGTGCATGTGCACGCCGATCAGCTTCAGGCCGTAGCGGCGGATCTTCTCCACCGCCTGCGGCAGGTCGGCATACCAGATACCGTGCTTGCTGTTCTCGCCGCCGGTGTTGGTTTTCTGGCTATGGCCGTGGCCAAACCCCGGGTTAATGCGCAGCCACACCGGGTGCCCTGCGGAAACCTGGCCGAGCTGATCCAGCATGTCGATGGAACCGGCGTTGACCGGAATCTTCAATTCGCTGACGCGCGCCAGCGTGGCGTGATCCAACACGTCCGCAGTAAACACGATCTCGCTCGGTTCGCCGCCCGGCTGAAAACCGGCCCGCAGTGCCCGCTCAATCTCGCCCAGCGACACCGAATCCACCTTCACGCCCTGCTCACGCATCAAGCGCAAAATATGAATGTTCGAACAGGCCTTCTGTGCGAAACGAATGGTGTCGAAGTGGCGCAGCTGAGCGATGCGCTGGCTGATGATGTCCGCATCATAGGCCCAGACCGGGCAACCGAAACGCGGCGGCAAGGCCAGCAGGTTAGCGGCATTCAACGCGGTGGAGGTGTCGTGCAACGGGCGAGGCATGGCGATATTCCCAATTCGAAAATGACGGCAGATAGAGCCATAGTGCCGCACGCTGAATCGGGTGAAAAATATCTATTTAGCCGTAGTCTATTCATTTATGATATGACTTTCTCTATAGTCGAGCAGCCTCGCCATGCACAGCATCTCTTTGCGGCAGATCGAAATCTTTCGGGCGGTGATGACCACCGGCAACCTGACCGAGGCGGCAGCCCTGTTGCAAACCTCGCAACCGACCGTCAGCCGTGAGCTGGCGCGCTTTGAGAAGCTGATCCGGCTGCAGCTGTTCGACCGGGTGCGCGGTCGCTTGTCCCCCACGGTGCAGGGCCTACGGTTGTTCGAAGAAGTGCAGCGCTCCTATTACGGCCTCGATCGCATCGTCAACGCCGCCGCCGGCATTCGCCAGTTTCAGCAGGCGCAGCTGTCGATCGTGTGCCTGCCGGTATTTTCTCAATCGCTGCTGCCGGCGGTGTGTCGGCCCTTTATCGAACGTTACCCGGAAGTCAGCTTCAGCGTGATCCCGCAAGAGTCGCCGCTGCTGGAAGAGTGGCTGTCTGCCCAGCGTCACGATCTCGGGCTGACGGAAACCACCCTGACGCCGGCGGGCACCGAGCGGGTGACGTTGATGACGTTGAACGAAGTCTGCGTGCTGCCGACGGGCCACCCGCTGCTGGTGAAAGATCGGCTGACGCCGCAGGACTTCGCCGGGCAGAACTTTATCAGCCTGTCGAGCACCGACAGCTATCGCCACCTGCTGGATGCGCTGTTCGGCGAACAGGGCGTCGAGCGCCGCATGGTGATGGAAACGCACAGCGCGGCGTCGGTGTGCGCCATGGTGAGGGCCGGCGTGGGGGTGTCGATCGTCAACCCGCTGACGGCGCTCGACTATGCCGGCAACGGTGTGCACGTGCGGCCGTTCAGCATCGACGTGCCGTTCACCGTCAGCCTGATCCGGCCGCTGCACCGCCCTTCATCGGCGCTGGTCACCGCCTTTATCGACCACCTTCATCAGCAGGCCGCCGCCTTTGCCGCCCGGCTGGCCGCCGCCGTCAGGCGCTGAAAGCGGCGTGGGAATATTGCCGAAGTATCAGCGCAGCGTCGCCTGCCACTGCGGATCGGTGGCGAACCACTCCACCAGAAAGTCCAGCATGGTGCGCAAGGTGGCGGGCATCTGGCGGCGCGAGGTGTAGATGCCGTAGATGCCCATCGACTGCGGCCGATAACCCGGCAGCAACTCAACCAGTTCGCCGCTGGCCAGCAGCGGCGCCGCCGAATAATAGGGTTGCATGGAAATGCCCGCCCCCTGCACCGTGCCGGCCATCAGCACCACCGATTCGTTGGCGCTCAGGTTGCCGCTGACCGCCACCGCCGATTTCACGCCCTGAGCATCGAAGTGCCACAGGCTTTTGCCGAAATAGGAGTAGGTCAGGCAGTTGTGCAACGCCAGATCCTGCGGCTGGCGCGGGGTGCCGTGCGCCGCCAGATATGCCGGCGCGGCGCACACCACCGATGCGCAGGTGGACAGCGGCCGGGCGATCAGGTTGGGATCCAGTTCGTTGGTGATGCGCAGCGCCAGATCGATGCGCTCCTCCACCAGGTTCACCGCCCGGTTGTTCATCTGCAGATCGACCGCCACCTGCGGGTGACGCTTCAGATACTGAGCGACGGCCCCCACCAGCGCCGTTTGCCCGAGCGACTGCGAACAGGTAATGCGCAGCAGGCCGCGCAGCTCGTCGCTCTGCCCTTCCTCCACCAGATCGATCTCCCCCGCCAGCGCCAGCATTTGCCGGCAACGTTCCAGAGTACGCTCCCCGGCGTCGGTCAGACTAAGCTTACGGGTAGTGCGGTGCAGTAAACGCGCCCCGGCCCATTGCTCCATCTGCGCCAGGTAGCGCGTCACCATCGCGCGCGACATCTCCAGCGTTTCCGCGGCGGCGATCATGCTGCCGCGATCGACGATGGTGACAAAAACCTCAGCGGCGGTAATGCGATCCATGATTAGTCCGATTTATGCAACGAATAATTGCTTATTATCCGGTTTTTCTATCGCTTTATGCAACCTAACATCATTACAACATTAACTGATACCTAAGGACCTCTGCCCATGTTTAAGAAATCACTGTTAACTCTGGCCTTCACCGGCGTCGCCACCCTGAGCACTTACGCCACCGCTGCCGATACCCTGACCATGGAAGTGTATAACCCGGGCGAGAAAAGCGTGTTCCCGGTGTCTTCCGAAATCGTCAGCGGCAAACACGAAGTGGCGCTGATCGACGCTCAGTTCCAGCGTAACGATGCCGAAGAGCTGGTGAAAAAGATCAAGGCGACCGGCAAGAAACTGACCACCGTTTATATCAGCCACTCAGACCCGGATTTCTATTTCGGTCTGGACGTGATCAAGGCAGCCTTCCCGGAGGCGAAAATCATCGCTTCGCCAGGCACCATCAAGGACATCAACGCCACCAAAGACGGTAAAGTCGCCTATTGGGGCCCGATCCTGAAAGACAACGCGCCGAAAACCGTGATCGTGCCGCAGCCGCTGCAGGGCGACAGCTTCACCATCGACGGCCAGAAAGTGGAAGTGAAAGGCCTGAACGGCCCGACCCCCGATCGCACCTTCGTGTGGATCCCGGCGCTGAAAGCGGTCGTGGGCGGTGTCGCGGTCGCCGGTGACAATATCCATCCGTGGATCGCCGACAACCAGAGCGTAGAATCGCGCCAGCACTGGCAGCAGACGCTGAAAAACATCGAAGCACTGAAGCCACAGGTCGTCGTGCCGGGCCACTTCCTGCCGGGCGCAGCGCAAACGCTGGCATCGGTGCACTTTACCCAAAAATACCTGACCACGCTGGAAGCCGAGCTGCCGAAAGCCAAGGATTCCGCCGCGCTGATTGAAGCGATGAAAAAACACTACCCGACGCTGAAAGACGAGTCGAGCCTGGAACTGAGCGCGAAAGTGCTGAAAGGCGAGATGAAGTGGCCGCAATAAGCGCCCGTGCGTGATTGAACCAGCCCTGGCGCCGCGGTGAACTGCCGCGCGCCAAGCGAGGAGTAAAAATGACCGAAACCACTCTGCATTATATTTTCGATCCGCTGTGCGGCTGGTGCTACGGCGCCGCGCCGCTGGTGAAAGCGGCTCAGAGCCTCCCCGGGCTGAAGGTGGTGCCGCACGCCGGCGGCATGATGACCGGTAACAACCGCCGCCAAATCACCGACGAATGGCGCAACTACGTCATTCCGCACGACAAACGCATCGCGGAGATGACGGGCCAGCCTTTCGGCGAAGCCTATTTCAACGGCCTGCTGCGCGACACCACGGCAGTGATGGATTCCGAGCCGCCGATCACCGCTATCCTGGCGGCGGAGAAACTGGCGGGACGCGGGCTGGACATGCTGCACCGCATTCAGCGGGCGCACTACCAGGAAGGCCGGCGCATCGCCGACACGCCGGTGCTGGAAGCGTTGGCGAAAGAGCTGGGGTTGCCTTCGGCGGCGTTTATCGCCGAAATGCGCTTTAGCAGCGGCGCGCCAACCGCGCAACACATCGCGGAAAGCCGGGCGCTGCTGGCCAAAGTGCAAGGCCAGGGCTTCCCGACCTTTGCGCTGCAGGACAGCGAAGGCCGCCTGCATCTGCTGCCGGCCGGCAACTATCTGGGCAATGTGGAAGCTTGGAAAAACCTGCTGGGCGCCGCCGCGCTGGCGTAACCCTTCTCGCCCCGATCGCCGGGGCGGGTCATTCGACCCGCACGAACCGCCCTTCCGCCCGCACGTTGTGACCGAACCCGCAATCCCCCCGCGTATGCATCTCCAGCGCTTGCTCGCCAAACTCTAGCATGACGTCGCAGACCTGCGCGCTTTCCGAGTCATGCTGATGGTAGACGGCCTTGCCGTGCTCAATGGGCAGCTCGGCGGTGAAATCGCCCATGTTCGGCCCGTAATACAACCCCATCTGCGGCATGGCGTAGCCGGAAAAATCAATCAGCCACCGCTCGCCCTGCGGCTTCACCGTCACTTCGCTCCACACGCCGCGCCCGGCGTATTGCCAATACACGCCGGCCGGCCCCTGCGGCTGTGGCCGCTGCGCCAGGCGTTGGCGCAACAGGCTCATGTTGTGCTGCGATTTGTCATCGTGCGGCGCCAGCGCCAGATAGGCCTGCGCCTTGAGCAATTCGCCGGCGTGCATCAGCGACAACGCCACGTTGTTGTAAGCCGTGGCGACAGCCTGCTCGCTCAGGCCGCAAAACTCGCTCCAAGCCGCCTGATCGCGAAAGATGTCGGCGGCTTTAGCGTAATCCTGCCGCTGATAGGCCTTTTTTCCCAGTTCGGCGTAGCTCGCCACCTTTTGGCAGTCGGCGGCGATGTCCGGCTCGTCAATGTGCGCCCAGGCCCGGACGCTGGCGAAGACGCCGCAGGTCAGCAACAGAGGAAACCAAGCCTTCATCGTTTATCCTTTCTGCAAAAATTCGGCGCCAGTATAACCGCCCGGCGCCGGAGTGTATGCCGCAATTGCGCCCAGCTGCACGCTGCCGGCGATTCAGCCGCTTTATTTCAAACGGTTAGCGGAGTTAAAACTGCTTACAGTCACGGTTTGTTTGTTACCGGCCCGCAGCCCATGCTGAACGAAATACCGCAATTATCGAGCCGTTATGAACGCAACCCCCTTGCAGAAACACGCCGTGTGGCAGCTGATCAAACCCTTTTGGGTGTCGGAGGAACGATGGCGCGCCTGGATGATGCTGATCGCCATCGTCATCCTGTCACTCGGCCTGGTCTATATCAGCGTGCTGATCAACCAGTGGAACCAGGTGTTCTACGATGCGTTGCAGAACAAAAACTACCCGGTGTTCAAGGCGCAGCTGTGGCGCTTTACCTATCTGGCGCTGATTTTTATCGTGTTGGCGGTCTACAAGATCTACCTCACCCAGGGGCTCCAGATGCGCTGGCGGCGCTGGATGACGGAAAAGTTCATGGGGAAGTGGTTGGCGCACCAGGCGTATTATCACACCGAGCAGCAACAGATCGTCGATAACCCCGATCAGCGTATCGCGGAAGATCTCAACGTATTGACCCAATATACCCTGTCGCTGTCACTCGGGCTGCTCTCCAGCCTGGTGACGCTGTTTTCCTTTATCGACATTTTATGGCACGTCAGCGGGCCGATGACCTTCGCGCTCGGTCAGCACGCCATCACGCTGTCCGGCTATATGGTGTGGTTCGCGCTGCTGTATGCGGTGCTGGGATCGCTGCTGATCTGGTGGGTCGGCAAACCGCTGGTCATGCTGGGCTTCAACCAGGAACGGTACGAGGCGAACTTCCGTTTCGGCCTGATCCGCATCCGCGAAAACAACGACGCCATCGCGCTGTACCACGGCGAACCGCGCGAGGCACAGCAGCTAGGCGATCGTTTTGACACCATTCGCAGCAACTGGTGGGCAATTATGCGCATCACCCGGCGGCTGAACATTGCCACCAACTTCTACAGCCAGTTCGCCATCGTGTTTCCCCTGCTGGTGGCCGCGCCGCGCTACTTCTCCGGCGCCATTCAGATGGGCGGCCTGATGCAGATCGCCTCGGCCTTCGGCCAGGTGCAGGGTGCGCTGTCGTGGTTTATCGACGCGTTTAACGATTTGGCGACTTGGAAAGCCTGCGTTAACCGTTTGGCCGGCTTCAACGCCGCCGTCGATCAGGTTCACCATCAGCCGCGCGGCATTCAGCTGCGGAAAGAGGCCGCCCATCCGTTAACGCTGGATAACCTCAGCCTGAACTTACCCGACGGCCAGCCGCTGCTGGCCGGCGCCGAGATGACGCTGCAACGCGGCGATCGCCTGCTGATCGTCGGCCCTTCCGGCTGCGGCAAGTCGACGCTGCTGCGGGCCATCGCCGGTATCTGGCCTTACGGCGCGGGCGCCATCGGGGTGGCGGCCAACGCCAACACGCTGTTCCTGCCCCAGCGCAGCTACATTCCGATCGGCACGCTGCGCGAGGCGCTGAGCTACCCGAGCCTGGCGTCAGAATACAGCGACGAACAGCTGATGCGGGTGCTGGAAAACTGCCGCCTGAAGCACCTGCAGCGCTGGCTGGATACCGCCGCCAACTGGAGCCATCGCCTGTCGCCGGGTGAGCAACAGCGGCTGGCGTTCGCCCGCGCCCTGTTGATCCGCCCGAACATCCTGTTCCTCGACGAGGCTACCAGCGCGCTGGACGACGAAACCGAGCAGCTGATGTACTGCCTGCTGGTGGATGAACTGCCGGACGTGACGCTGATCAGCGTGGCGCACCGCAACAGCGTGGCGAAGTACCACCAGACCTGCTGGCGCTTCAGCCGCAGCGAAGATCAACCGGCGCGCCTGGCGCTGAGCCCGCTGCCGGTATAACCCGCAGAGCCGGGCGCTACCGCGCCCGGCGTTCGTTCAGATGCCGTCGGTCTGCACGTCTTCGCACTTCACTCGGCGGCGCTCATGCCACAGGCTGGTCAGGCCCCGTTTGCCGCACGCCAGCGCCACCTCGCGAAACTCATCCAGGCTCAACCCGTCGCGCTCCAGCATCATTTCCGCCGCCAGCTGCATATTGACGCCGGTGAGCACTTCGCAATCGCCCTGCTCATCCGCCAGTTCGCAGGCGCTGCGAAACGGCGAACCGCCGAGCATATCGGTCAGGAACACCACGCCGTCCGGCTGCATCACCGCAGCCAGCGCCGAGCGTAGGGCGTCCCTGAGCTGCGCGGTACTCATCTGTTCGGGGAAATCAACCGCCGCGCAGTGCCGCTGCGGCCCCACCACCTGTTCCACCGCCTGCAACAGCCCGGTGGCAAAACCGCCGTGGCCGGTAATCACAATGCCTGGCATCGCTCGCTCCTCACAAAATGCCGATAAATTTGCCTACTACGCCGATCGCGACCGTGACGCCTATCAGCTTCACCGGTGAGAATCCGCGCTTCATCAGGAAGAAAATAAGCAGCGTGAAACACAGCGGCAATAAATTGGGCATCAACTTGTCCAGCACGTCGGTCTGCAAGGCCACGCTGGCCTTGCCGGCATGCATTACCAGCGGCGTGGACAGGTGCACATACGACGCCACCAGCGCGCCGATCACCGTCATGCCAACGATCGACGCGGCGTGAGAAATGCGCCGGGTGTGGGTCTTCAGCAGCGCCAGCGCGCTGGTGCCGGCCTGATAGCCGTAGTGCGCCAGCCCAAAACGCAGGCCGAAATGAAACAGGTTGAACAGCAGCAGGAAGACGATAGGCCCGAACAAGCTCCCTTCCAACGCTAGCGAAGCGCCTATCCCGGCACAGATCGGCAGCAGCGTCAGCCAAAATAACGCGTCGCCGATGCCGCCGAGCGGCCCCATCAGCGCCACTTTCACCGCGCGAATGGTGGAGATTTTCTCCTTGTTCTGCTCCATCGCCAGCACCAGGCCGGACAGGAAGGTGACGTCGAACGGGTGCACGTTGATAAATTCCATGTGCATCCTCATCGAGTTGGCCAGATCCTGCGGGTTGCGGTGGATCTTGCGCAGCCCGGGGATCAGCTGATACAGCCAGCCGCCCGCCTGCATGCGTTCATAGTTGAACGACGCCTGCAGCAGCAGCGAACGCCAGGCCATGCGGTTGATGTCGCCGCGCGTCAGCGCCTCGGCGGGCTGGCTGTCCAGATAATCATCCTGCTCCACCTGGCTGGTGGCCAGCGCCTGCGCCATGCGCTGCTCGGCCTTTTGCGCCAGCAGATCGTCGGAATCGTTAAATGCCATCTTCGGCGTCCTCCTGCGGAGCGGGCCGGGCGGTCGCCTCTGCCGCGCCGCGTTGCGTGTTGAAGAAATCAATCAAAGCGATCGCCAGGGCGCCCAGCGCCACTGCCAGGATCGGCAGCTTGAGGAACGTGACCGAGATGAAACCGAGGATAAAATAGGCCACGTAGGTTTTTTTCATCATCACCTTCATCAGCAGCGAGAAACCGATCGCCGGCATCATGCCGCCCGCCACCGCCAGCCCGTCCAGCAGCCAGCCCGGCGCTTTCTGCACCATGGCGCTGGCCGCGTCGGCGCCGAAGTAAATCGGTAGGAACGCCACCACGAAATAGAAGATGAACAGAATGCTGATGCCGAGATAGTTCACCCGTTCGATGCCGCGCCAGTTCAGCTCTTTCACCATACGATCGCAGCGGTGCATCATCGGTGAGAACAGCGTAAACAGCAGCGTGATGCAGCCCTGCACCGCAATCGAGAACGGCACTGCCACACCGATCGCCACTTTAGGATCGGCCTTGGTCAGAATGGCGAACGCGGTGCCGATCACCCCGCCGATCACCACGTTCGGCGGTTGGGCGCCCGCCAGCGGCACCATCCCCATCCACACCAGCTCCAGCGTCCCGCCCACCAACAAGCCGGTGTAGACGTCACCCAAAATCAGCCCCACCAGCGGCCCCATCACCACCGGCCGGTGGAAGTGGGTTAGACCGTCGAACAGGTCAACCCCCGCCAATCCGGCCAACAGCGCAATCAATAACGCATCCGTCAACATGCTTCCCCCCAGGCTCAAAAGAGCAATTTGCCGATCGCCTCGCCCGCTTCATCCGGCACCCGGCGCACTTCGCACTCCACGCCCAGCGCCGCCAGCGCGCGGAACGCGGCCACGTCGCCGTCGTCCAGCGACACCGTTTTGTGCACCTGCCGCTTCCCCTCGGCGAAGTGCATATTGCCGACGTTGACGAAACGGATCGGCACCCCGCCGCGCACCAGCGTCAACACGTCCTGCGGTGTTTTGCACACCAGAAAAATCTTCTGCCTGTCCGCCGCCTTGTGGATCACGTCGATGGTTTTCTGCAGCGTGAAGTAGCGGGTCTGCACCCCTTCCGCCACCACCATGTCCATCAGGTTCTGCTGCACCGGATCGGCGGCGGCCTCGTCGTTGGCCACCACCACCAGGTTGGCGCCGAGGGTATTGGTCCAGGTCACACCCACCTGGCCGTGCACCAGGCGATTGTCGATGCGGGTCATTAAAATGTTCGGCATGTCAGCGGCCCTCCGGGTAACAGGCGGCGTGGTAATCGTCGAGCACCTGCGTCACTTTATGCAGCACCCACTCCTGCGGATCGGCGCTTAATTCGCCGGCGTTCAGCGCCCGCGCCTGATCCGGCAGGTACTGGCTGAGCAGCGCCAGCGGTGCCGGGCTGCGGCGCAGGTTGTCCAGCAACCCGTCGACGGCCTGCTGCACCTGCGGCTGCGGCCAGTAGTAACGCACCCGATCGCTCAGGCTGTAGTGGCGATCGAGATACTGCTGGTGCGGCGTGCCGTGGTAATAGCGGCTCCACTGCTGCGGCTGCTCGCGCATCACCTGCTCCAGCGTGGCGCACAGCTGCGCCGACTGGCGTTCCCCCAGCCATTCACGCTCGATGCGATCGAGGGCGAACAGCGCTTCGCGCAGCGCGAAGGTCAGCGCCGGCCCCACCTTCAGGATGGCGAAGTGATCGCGCACCAGTTGGCGGTAGGCCTGCGGTGGTTGGTAGTCCGTAGAGTGCGCTTCATAGATCATGCCCGGCTGCCTTTCGATGAAGTGGCTCAATGCGTCGGCGCGCTGCGGTTGGTAATGCTCAACGCTGTGGTGATCGAACTCGACGCCCGGCTGTACCACCAGCGCGATAGTTCGCTGCCAGGCATCGTTCAGCTCGGCTTTTTGCCAGGCGATGCGGTGCGTTTCCAGCGTTTGCGCCACCGCCTGCGGCGTGGTGACCTGCAGACCCGCCAGCGCCTCCTGCGCGCCGCCCGGGACCGGCACTTCGGTGCCGATTACATAGACCGGCGCTTCGCCGCCGCTCTGCGCCCAGGCCCGCTCCGCCACCGCGCACAGGCGCGCCGCACGCTCGGCGACCGTGGCATCCCCCAGGGGCGAGGGATCGCCGGCGCACGACATGGAACAATCGAGGTGAATTTTGCGAAATCCGGCGCGAACGTAATCGTCGATCAAGGTTTCCGCCAGCGCCATCGCCTCCTGAGCCGGGCGATCTTGCCAGGCGTTGGGCCCCAGGTGATCGCCACCCAGCCACACGCGCTCGCGCGCCAGGCCCACTTCATCCGCCAGGCGCCACAGCGCATCGCGGAACTGGGCCGCCGTTTGGCCGGTATAGCCGCCGAATTGATTAACCTGGTTGGACGTCGCCTCCACCAATACCGGCGTGCCGCGCGCTTTGGCCTGCCGCAGCGCGGCCTTCAGAACCCAGGGATGGGCGGAACAGACGGAAAAGATCCCGACCGGCATACCGGCCTTGTGCTGCTCGACAAGCTGTAACAACTGCTGCATGAAGCCCCCATGCAGGCGCCCTGCTACCGATCGGCGATGATGACCTCCACGCCCAGCTCGGTTAACGCCCGCTCGTAATCGTCCGGAAGACGGCTGTCGGTGATCAGCCGATGGATTTGTCCGGCTTCGCGAATCATGCAAAAGCTCTTGCGACCGAATTTGCTGGCATCCGCCACCGCGATAATCTCGCGCGCCACCTCGCACATCACGCGATTGAGGTGCGCCTCACCGGGGTGAGGCGTGGTGATGCCGGCGCTCAGATCGAACCCGTCGACGCCCAAAAACAGTTTGTCGAAGCGGTACTGACGCAATTGCTGCTCGGCAGCCGGACCGTAGAGCGAGTAAGAGTTGCGGCGCACGCTGCCCCCCAGCACCATGACTTCCACCCCGTCGTTTCCCGAAAGCTCGTAGGCAATGTTCAGCGCATTGGTCATCACCACCAGATCGCGCCGCCCCTTCAGGAACGGCACGATCTGCGCGGTGGTGGAACCGGAATCGAGGATCAACGCATCGCCATCGCGCACATAGCCGGCCGCCGCGTTGGCGATCAGCGTTTTGACGTCGCGATTCAACCGCCCTTTGTCCCGTAACGGCCGATCGAAAGCGAATTGCTGATTGAGCATTGCGCCGCCGTAAGCGCGCAGCGCACACCCTTTTCGTTCCAGAAAGCGCAGATCGTTGCGGATCGTCACCGTGGATACCGCAAACTGCTTACTGAGCTGCTCCACGCGCACGCTGCCGTGCTCGCATAACAGATCGATGATGTGTTCACGTCGCTTTGCGGTATTCACTGGCATGAGCTGCGGTCCTCAGGTTTCCGGCATCGCCGGGGAGAAGATGGCTTTCGCTCTACTGCGCTGGCATTACAGCAAAGCGAAAGCAATGAAATTGTGATCGGGCTTACAGCCCCGTTTTAGCAAAAAAACCGCCAAAAAACCTTTCGAATCGAAACGAATCGAAAAGCAAAAAGTGGAATGGGAGAAAAATGAAATGCCATGACGAGCGCTAACCCCCGGAGCGCTGAGACGTGGGCTGCACGGAAAGCGAAAGCGGCGCATGGTGCGCCCAACGCCATGACTTTTAGTTCACTCAGTGACCAGGATCACATAATGATAATTATCCTGCGGCCGGCGGGGATTAACCGCCACCATCCCGCCGGGCCATCCCCTTGTCAGTACGAGCCATCTTCCCTACACTTGCGATCAGATATCGGCCCCTTGTCGGTACGTAAGCGTTAACGTCAATCAACGCATCACGCCATGCAGCGCTGATTGACTGCATGCCCTGGTGCGAGGAACCCATGCCGCAACCCGCTTCATCCCCAGCGTCCACCGCGACCCCGCGTCGCCGGTTACACCGCCCTATTTTGCTGATCGTCGGCATTATGCTGATCGCGGCCAACCTGCGCGCCGCCCTGACCAGCGTCGGCCCGCTGCTGGAGCAGATCCAGCAACAGCTGGCGTTGTCCGCCACCGCCGCCGGCCTGATCAACTCACTGCCGCTGATCCTGTTCGCCATTCTCTCGCCGCTGACCCCAGCGCTGGCGAAACGCATCGGCATCGAGCGCACCCTGGGCCTGGCCCTCGCGCTGCTGGTCTGCGGTATCGTGCTACGTTCCCTGCCACAAGACGCCATGCTCTGGCCGGGCAGCGTCCTGATCGGCGCCGCCATCGCCTTCGCCAACGTGGTGCTGCCAACGCTGGTGAAAAGAGATTTCCCACATCGCGCCGCCGCGATGATCGCTGCCTATGCGGCGGTGATGTCACTGGTTGCCGCCATCGCTTCCGGCCTGGCCGTGCCACTGGCCTCCCTGGCCAACCTCGGCTGGCGGTTCTCTTTGCTGTGTTGGGGTTTGCCCGCGCTGCTGGCGCTGTTGGTGTGGCTGCCGCAGCTGCGGCGCTCCGCCACCCCCGTCGCCAAAGAGCCGCAGCCAACAGAGCTGCAACGCTATCGCTCTCCCTGGGGCAGTGCACTGGGTTGGCAAGTAGCGATGTTCATGGGGCTGCAATCGATCGCCTTCTACACCATCATCGGCTGGTTCAGCGCCTTTGCCGCCAGCCACGGCACCTCCGCTCAGCAGGCGGGTTTCGAACTGTTCGTTTACCAGGTGGTGGCAATCGTCGCCAACTTTGTCATGGTGGTGATTTTGCCGCGTGCGCGCGATCAGCGGGCAATAGCGTTGGGCAGCTCGCTGCTGATCTTCATCGGCGTCGGGGGATTATTGGTGCAACCCGCCAGTTCACTGGTGTGGCTGACGTTTGCCGGGTTGGGGGCGGGGAGTTCGCTGGTGCTGGCGCTGTCGTTCTTTGGATTGCGCAGTCAGCATCATCATCAGGCGACGCTGCTGTCGGGTATGGCGCAATCCGTCGGTTATCTGTTAGCGGCGCTGGGGCCCACCCTATTTGGCTTACTGCACGATCTGACGGAAGGCTGGCGCTGGCCGTTGATCGCCCTGCTGTGCCTGACCGTCTTGCAAATGCTGTTCGGCGCGTTGGCCGGCCGCAGCCGCGTGATCAGCTAACGCTGCGGCGCGATGGGGGCCGCGCCGCCTCAGAGTCGGTGTCCTGCCATAAATCTTCAATAAAGGCGCGCTGCTCATCGCTCAGCACCCATGACGGCGGAATTTTGGACGGTGCGCGACGCTCAGCGCCCTCACGGTTTTTAGCCTGCTTTTTGTTCACGAATCGCCTTCCTGCTTAACCTGCTAACTCAGTAACCAGTAAATCACGGCGGCGGTTAACAGCCAGAATAGCCCGCTACCGATAAACACACACAGCCATGCTCTACGTTTGATATCAGATCCATCCTTGCTCACCACAGCGCCCCCAACCAATAGATTAAACCATTCAAACATTAATTATCGATCTGTTTTAACGATCAATAAAGTCGTTTTTTCCTATGGAAATTTAAAAAACAGCTGCTAGCCATAGATCTGCATTACCGCCCTGGTAAGAACGGCACCGTGGATATCACTGTTATCGGCAGGCGATAACTTGAATTGATAGGCGAACGAACGTGCAGTGTGTCATACCTTGAAAGGTCAAAATTAAACCACTGGTAAATAATTCAACTATCAATTATTTGACTGGCCGTAAGCCAAATCGACAACAGACAGCGCTAAAGGCGGGGGATAAAATGAAACGACATACTGGGATCATACGAAGAGAAGCACCGGCCCGCTTTGGTCTCGCCCGGGCCGGCGTGAGTTAACCGATTCTGCTGACGGAATCCCGGCTGGCATGTTCACGCTCGCTGCCGGTCAGCTCACGTAAATGACCCGAGCGCATCTCAAGCAACCGATCGGCGTATTCGAAATAGTGATCGTCATGGCTGATGGCAAACACCGTTTTGCCCAGCGCACGCAGTTCTGGCAATAGTTCACGATAGAAAATGCGCCGGAATTGCGGATCCTGATCCGCGGCCCATTCATCCAACAGCAAGATATCGCGCTGTTCCGCCACCGCCAGCAGCAAAGCCAGACGCTTGCGCTGCCCCTGCGACAGTTGCGGATTGGTCACCCTGGTGCCGTCGAACTGCAGTTTGCTTTTCATATTCAACCGCTCGAGCCAGGCGGCGACCAGCTTCGCATCGGGTTCACCGCCTTCCGGCCCTTGTAAACGATCGAACTGATGAAAATCGGTGAAAATCGCCGAAAATAGCCGGCGGTAGTCCGGCATATCCGCCGCGGTCTGGGCGACGCCATCCAGCACGATGTGGCCGCTCACCGGTCGGTACAATCCGGTCAACAGCATCGCCAGCGTTGACTTGCCGCTGCCGTTGCCGCCGATCAAAAAGACCAGCTCGCCACGCCGCAGCGTCAGATTAAGCGGCCCGACGGCAAAACCGGGCTGCTGTTCCTTATCTGCATAGTGAAAAACCACGTCACGCAGCTCCAGCGTCTGCCAGGAACGGCAGGCGGCGACAGGGAACGCCGGTTGGTACTCGGCCAAGTGCAGCGTCTTCAGCTTGTTGAAGGCGACTTCGGCGCTGACCAGCGTCGGAAACGCCCCCACCGCCTGCAGTAATGGCGTGCGCAAGAACAGCAGCGTCAGGGAATAGGTGGCAGCCACCGCCGAGTCCGCCCATCCCAGGCTGTTAGCCATAAAGAACACCAGCCCAATCGCGCCTAACATCATGATATTTGACCAGTTGAGCGCACTCAAATGGAAGGTATCGGCGCGAATGATATGGTGGCGGTAAGTTTGCGCATCGGGTTGATAGGTCTGTTCGTACAGCGCCTGCGCTCGCTTGCGGTTTAACGTCAGTTCCTTGCGACCGTCAATCACCGATTCGTAATGATGATAGAGACGCTCTTCCGACTCGCGCAAACTGGCCATATGGCGATAAACCCGCGAGACCAGGCAGCCGCTGCCCACCACGGTGACGGCGACCCACACCGCCGTCACCGCCAACATTTTCGGCGATAACCACCCCAGATAGGCCGCCGACCCCAAGGTTAAAATCACCCCTTGCACCAGTTCGGGCAAGCGCACGAAGGCGACGGTGATATTGCGGACATCGCTGGACAGGCTCGCCAACAATGAGGCGCTGCCTAACTGTTCAAGGCGTTCAATATCGGTATCCAGGATGCGCTTCACTAACTGCCCGCGCAGGCGGTAGACGAAGTAATGGCCCAATGTCGTCAGCGCCAATTGCGATCCCAGCGTGACCGCCATCAACAATGCCAGCAGGGCGAGAAACATTGGCAGTACGGCCAACGCATCGCCGCCGGCGTCCATCAGGTATTGATTGATAAACGCAATAATACCGATGCCTAAGCCGGCGCTGGTCATGGTCAATGCCATAACCGCCAGAAATGGCCAACGATACTGGTGATAAACCACCCGTAGCAGTTCCATGAAAAAACCTCTGAAGTCGCGATCTGGCAGGCATTGTAAGCGGCACGAGAATGAGATCAAGACGAATTCTCATTGCTCGCGCAGCCTCTGATTTCGACGCCAAGGGCATTTTGATGATTGCTTATTGAAACGAGAGACTTACACTGACGCCTCTATCCGCTGAAGGGAACAGCCGATTATGCTCGCCACTCACGAATACGCCAACGACCTGATTCTGTTCGCCCTGATTGTCGACTACGGCTCGTTCAGCAAGGCCGCGGAGAGCGCCGGCATCACCAGTTCGGTGGTCAGTAAACGCATCGGGCGGCTGGAGAAATCCCTGGGCGCCCGGCTGCTGTACCGCACCACGCGCAGCCTGACGCTGACCGAAAGCGGCCAGGCGCTCTACCAACAGGCCAAAGAGATCGGCGCCAAAGTGCAGGAGGCACTGTACGCCGTCAGCGAAAAAAGC
Source organism: Serratia sp. PF-27 (assembly GCF_030053255.1). Classification (NCBI taxonomy): domain Bacteria; kingdom Pseudomonadati; phylum Pseudomonadota; class Gammaproteobacteria; order Enterobacterales; family Yersiniaceae; genus Serratia; species Serratia sp. PF-27. The sequence goes on along the minus strand of NZ_JASGBT010000009.1, from coordinate 64,389 downwards.
GAAGAATTAACCGGTACCATCCGCATGTCGGTGCCGACCATTTCGGGCGAGCTGCTGCTGAGTGAGAGCGTGGCGGAGTTTTGCGCACTGCATCCCAGTCTAAAGGTCGAAATGCGGCTGGAAAACCGCTTCGTCGATCTGGTGGAAGAAGGCATCGATCTGGCGATCCGTACCGGCACTATGCCAGATTCGAGCCTGATTGCCCGGCCGATCTTCGATTCCCGCTGGGTGATCGTCTGCTCGCCGGGCTATTTGAAAAGCCACCCGGAACCGCGCAGCGCCGAAGACCTGCTCGGCCACAATTGCCTGACCTACACCTACCAGGAGAGCGGCACCGCCAACTGGCTGATGAAACGGCCGGGGCGCAACGAAATCTACGAGCTGCAGGTTAACGGCAACCTGTCGGCCAACAATGCGCGGGCGATCCGCAAAGCGGTGATCGGCGGCCACGGCATCGCCATGGTGCCGCGCTGCATGGTGTATGAGGATTTGCAGGACGGCAAACTGACGGAGATCCTGGCCGGCCACTGCGGCAAGGTATTGGGCATTTACGCCGTCTATCCTTACACCCGCAATCTGCCGTTAAAAACTCGCCTGCTGATCGAACATATCATCGGTTCCTACCAAAATATCAGCCACTACTTCTGAATGGTCCTCTCTGATTATTTCCCCGCTGCCGCAAAAGACCGCGGGGATTACGGCATTTTTGGACATAATCTATTGAACATTAGCGCCTAATTAATGTGAGCTCGCGCACTCATCACACAGCAAAGATCCCTATCACACTGATTTTAAATCAATTAATTTAACCCCTTCTACCGGCGATTTTCTCACCGCCGACGCCGTTCGCCGATGTTAAAAAATTACCGCATGGCATCGTCACCAACGTTGTGATTAGAATGAAAATGTTGCGGTAATTAACCTTTCAGCTACATATCTCTGCCCATAAAAATAATAACCCTGAGGATCTTATGCCCCTGCTTTTTAGTATTGCGCCCATCGTCCTGCTGATTTGGATGATGACCAAAAGGAATGGCGTGCCCTCTTATCTCGCCCTGCCGCTGACGGCCGCCGCGGTGTATGCCGTACAGCTCCTGTGGTTCGATGCCTCGCTGCGGCTGCTGCATGCGAATATCATCACCGCGCTGGTGTCGACGCTGACGCCGATCACCATCATCGCCGGCGCCATCCTGCTCAACAAACTGATGCAGGTAAGCGGCGCGGAAAACGTGGTGCGGCGCTGGCTGGAAACCATCAGCCCCAATCCCGTGGCTCAGCTGATGATTATCGGCTGGGCATTCGCCTTTATGATCGAGGGTGCCAGCGGCTTCGGCACCCCGGCCGCCATCGCCGCGCCGATTCTGGTCGGGCTGGGCTTCAACCCGCTGCGCGTCGCCCTGCTGACGCTGGTAATGAACTCGGTACCGGTCTCCTTCGGCGCCGTGGGCACCCCCACCTGGTTCGGCTTTGCCAATCTCGGCCTGTCGGACGCCAGCCTGCTGGAGATCGGCCGGCAAACCGCGCTGATCCACTTCATCGCCGGCTTCGTTATTCCTCTGCTGGCGCTGCGCTTTATCGTTTCCTGGCAGGATATCCGCCGTAACCTGCCGTTTATCCTGCTCAGCGTGCTGAGCTGCACCCTGCCCTATCTGCTGCTGGCCCAGGTGAACTATGAGTTCCCGGCGCTGGTCGGCGGCGCCATCGGCCTGGCGCTCTCGGTGCTGCTGGCACGCGGCGGCATCGGTCTCGCCCGCAGCGACAAACTGCAGAACGCCGGGCAGGCGGTGCCGTTCTTGCAGGTGGTCAAGGCCATGACCCCGACCCTGCTACTGATTGCTATTCTGATAGTGACGCGCGTGCATCAGTTGGGCCTGAAGGCGCTGCTCAACAACACCACGCTGCTGTGGCAGGAAAACCTCGGCTGGCTCGGGGAGCTGCGCATTAGTCAGGCGCTGATCGTCGAACTGCAGCAGGTACTGGGCACCTCCGCCGCCGCCGGCTACAAAACGCTGTATGTCCCGGCGCTGATCCCGTTCCTGTTGGTGGTGGTGCTGTGTATTCCGCTGTTCCGTCTGAATGGCGGCCAGGTGCGGCAAATGTTCAGCGAAACCGGCGGGCGCATCGCGCGGCCCTTTATCGCGCTTTTCGGCGCGCTGGTGATGGTCAACCTGATGATGCAGGGCGGCGACAACGCGCCGGTGATCCTGATCGGGAAAGCGTTGGCGGCGCTGACCGGCGAGAGCTGGCTGCTGTTCTCTTCGTTCCTCGGTGCGCTGGGCTCGTTCTTCTCCGGTTCCAATACCGTTTCGAACCTGACGTTCGGCGGCATTCAGCAATCGATCGCCCAGAGCAGCGGCCTTGACGTCAATCTGACGCTGGCCCTGCAGTCCGTCGGCGGCGCCATGGGCAACATGGTGTGCCTGAACAACATTATCGCGGTCTGTTCGATCCTCGGGATCGGTAACGCCGAAGGCAAAATCATCAGAAAGACCGTGCTGCCGATGCTGGCGTACGGCGGGATTGCGGCCGGTATGGCAGCGATCCTCACGCTCTGACTGAACACTCGTTATCGCAAGCAAGACAAGAAGGTAAACACTATGATCATCTCCGCGTCAACCGACTACCGGGCCGCCGCCCAGGCCAAACTGCCGCCGTTTCTGTTTCACTACATCGACGGCGGGGCCTACGCGGAGCATACGCTGAAGCGCAATACCGCAGATCTGGCCGATATTGCCCTGCGCCAGCGCGTGCTGCGCAATATGTCCGAACTCAGCCTGGAGACCACGCTGTTCGGCGAGCAGCTGGCGATGCCGGTAGCGCTGGGGCCGGTGGGGCTGACCGGCATGTACGCCCGCCGCGGCGAAGTGCAGGCCGCGCGTGCCGCGGCCAAAAAAGGCATTCCGTTCACGCTGTCCACCGTGTCGGTCTGCCCGATCGAAGAGGTAGCGCCGGCGATCGATCGGCCGATGTGGTTCCAGCTCTACGTGCTGAAAGATCGCGGCTTTATGCGCAACGCACTGGAGCGCGCCAAGGCCGCCGGCGTGAAAACGCTGGTGTTTACCGTCGACATGCCGGTGCCCGGCGCCCGTTACCGCGACGCCCACTCGGGAATGAGCGGCCCTAACGCCGCCCTGCGCCGCGTTCTGCAGGCGTTTACCCATCCGCAGTGGGCCTGGGATGTCGGCCTGTTCGGCAAGCCGCACGATCTGGGCAACGTCTCGGCCTACCGCGGCAAACCGACCAGCCTGGAAGACTACATCGGCTGGCTGGGCGCCAACTTCGATCCGTCGATTTCCTGGAAAGATCTGGAGTGGATCCGCGAATTCTGGGACGGCCCGATGATCATCAAAGGCATTCTGGATCCGGAAGACGCCAAAGACGCGGTGCGCTTCGGCGCCGACGGCATCATCGTCTCCAACCACGGCGGCCGCCAGCTGGACGGCGTGCTGTCGACCGCGCGCGCCATGCCGGCGATCGCCGACGCAGTGAAAGGCGACATTACCCTGTTGGCCGACTCCGGCATCCGCAGCGGCCTGGACGTGGTGCGCATGATCGCGCTGGGCGCCGACAGCGTGCTGCTGGGGCGCGCCTTCGTCTATGCGCTGGCGGCGGCGGGCGAAGCCGGGGTGGCCAACTTGCTGGATCTGATCGACAAGGAAATGCGCGTCGCTATGACGCTCACCGGCGCGAAATCCATCACGGAGATCAACGCCGGATCGCTGGTCAGAAACGCCTGATTCACAGCGGCTGCACGCCCTCCGGGTACGCGTTGTAGCTCATCTTGCTGATGAATGCCCCGGCCGGTGACACCAGCACCCGGCCGGCGGCGTCCAGCCCGAGGAAGGTGCCGGTGCAGCGCCCGGAGATAAAGTCGAAGAAGAACACCGAGCACACCGGGATAATCTTTTCCCGGAAGGTGAACAGGAACATCTCATCCTCAAACTTGTAGTAAGTGGCGTAGTCCATGTCGCCGTGGCCGAACTGTTCGCCGCGCAGGTTTTGCCAGGCGTAGCGCTCGGTGTTGACGTAGAAGTGCTCGTAGTAATGGTTGGGGCTGTAGACGTTCAGCGTGCGATAGCCGATCAGCTCGCGGGTCAAATGCGGTGCGATGCCGCCCGGCGTGACGCCTGCAATCAGCCCAACGTGGAAGCTTTGCTTGAGGCGAGACCCCTTTTCTACCGCATGTTCAGGCAGTAGCGTGCTGCGCACCAGCAGCGCCCGGCCGCTGTCGCGGTTGAGCACCAGCGTCAGGCATTCGTTGCCCGGCGACTGCAGCGGAATATTGAAGAAATAGCGTGCGGCGGAGGTTTGCACCTCTTCGTAAGCGTCCTCGCCGCTCTCCCCGCCCCAGGCCCAGAGCACCCGTTGCCGATCGGCGCTGAAACGCAGCGTGAAGTCCCCGCCGTCTTCAAAGGCGATCTGCAACGTTTTGCCGCGCCAGTCCTGGGTGCCCGGCAGCCGGTTGGTGTCGATGCCGCGTGCGAAATCGTCGTAATTCTTCCAGTCCGGTTCGGCATTTTGATTCAGTACGGATTGTTCTGCTGACATCTTCGCTCTCCTTGATTGAATGGGATAAAACCGTCTTACACGTCGGCGACGCTCGCCGGTTTCACCGTTCTGCGGCTCACCACCGCGGGTGCAGTTTCATCGAGAAAACAGCTCAGTACGCCGGCGCAGACCGCGCCGGCAGCCGCCAGCCACATCACGCTGACCAGGCCATAGCGATCGGCGATCAGCCCGGCGATAAACGGCGCCAGGCAGCCGCCAATCACCTCGCCGATCCCCATCACCAGCCCTAATGCGGTGGCAATACGGGCTGGCGATACCGTTTCAGACGGGATGGTGGCCATAAACAGCGTGAAGCAGCCGAGGCCGGTATAAGACAGGAACACCAGCACGCCCAGCAGCCACGGGTTGTCGACGTAGCTCAGGAACAGCGGGCAGCACACCGCCAGCAGCGAAAAGAAAATCAGCGTCGGTTTGCGCCCGAGGCGATCGGAGATCGCCGGTACCGCCACGCCCCAGAAGACCCAGGCGGCGCCGATGGCGCTCATGATGCCGCCCATCGTGCCTTCACCGAAGCCACGGTCGGTCACCAAAAAGTTAGGGGTGAAGGTAATGATGATCATGAACCAGGTGACGAACACGCAGGAGATCAGAATACACAGCGCCACGTTCTTGATTTTGAACAGCTCGCCGTAAGCGGCCTTGCCCGCCGACTTACCGGCCGCCGGCGCGGCGCTGAAAGCGGGATCCTTTTTGCCGTTCACATAGCGATAGATCAGCCACGCCAGAATGATACCCGGCACGGCGGTCAGGTGAAACGCCATGCTCCATCCCCACTTCTGCGCCAGATAGATGATCAGCGGCGGCGCGATGATGCCGCCCAACAGCCCCGGCGCCGCGCCCTGGATCAATCCCATGTTGAAACCGCGGCGCTGCGGCTGCGATTTTTCCACCATCAACGATTGCGCGATCGGCAAAACCGGCCCTTCGGCGATCCCCATCAGCGCCCGGAAGATCAATAGCATGGCAAACCCGCTGACCAATCCCGACAACGCGGAGAACAGCGAAAACACCAGGATCGACAGGATCAGCATCGGTTTGCGGATATTAAAGCGATCGGCTATCGCCCCCAGCCCCGCGCCAGACAGCGCCCAAGTCAATGCCAGCACCGCCGACAGCGTGCCGAGATGCACGTTGCTGAGCTTGAGGTCGGCGGCAATCATCGGAAACAGAAACGAGATGGTCAGACGATCGACGAACACGCAGCCGAAGACGAAAAACAAAATAATCAGCAACCGGTTCTCTTCACTTAATGCGCGGCGAGGCCCTGGCGATGTATTCATAGCGTCATTTGTCCATAAGTTAACTTATGAATGGCGACCCGCCATGGCATAAGTGTATTAAGCGCTCGGCCAAGAGAGACATTGGCCCCCTTCACGACAACAACTCATTAACATATTAATGACATAAAATTATCGCAAGCCGGCGGTCTGTCAACCGGCGCTTTCTTAGAGACGAATGAAGTTTTTATCCGGTACTATTTTAAAATCGAATTATCACAATCAGATATTTTATCACTTTGTTTTTACAGACAATAAAATAATAACGGGTATTTTACCGCGGTTAAAAACGCCTATTTTCACGCCATCTGCGAATAATCCCATCATTCACTCTTCAGGTTTATTAATTTTTTATCCACTTTCAGTTAACGATAGGCAGCATTCGGATTCGTTTTTATCTATTGAATCATTTCGTTTTATTTTATTACCACACAGCAAAGTAACTCTTACGAGGGAAAGGCTATTGGCAGGGTTACATCATTTAATCTGGACAATAACAAAAGCGCAGAGCGTGACGTAAATCACGGCAATCATGCCGTATCCTGCAAAGTAATTATGCTCGCAACAGCAATTATCTATTGCGATTAGGGCTGTTTATCTCAATTAAGCGCCATGCAACACTTCGAGCCATCGTTCGACACCGCGCCGCAAGGCCAGAGACGGAGTGACACATGAGCATCGAAAAACTAACCCGGGAGCCGCTTTCCATCGGCATCGAGTTGCCGCTGGACAACGATTGGTCCACCAGCGGGCAGCTGAAACGCCAGCAGGATGGGCGACCGTTCGGCGTGCCGGACATGAGCGAACACGCTGCGCGCATCAAGCTGGCCGATGAGCTCGGCTTTCGCGCCGCCTGGGTTCGCGACGTGCCGCTGTACGATCCGGACTTCGGCGACGCCGCGCAGGTGTTTGAGACCTTTACCTACCTCGGCTACCTGTCCAGCCTGACGCGCAATATTCTGCTGGGCACCGCGGCCGTGGTGCTGCCGCTGCGCCAGCCGTGGCTGGTACGCAAAGCGGCTTCCACGCTGCAAACGCTGAGCGGCGATCGTCTGCTACTCGGCGTCGCCAGCGGCGATCGCCCTGTGGAATACCCGCTGTTCGGCGCCGATTACGCCGCGCGCGGTGAACGCTTTCGCACCAGCGTCGGCATTCTCAAAGGGGAAGCCGACAGCGCGCTCCAGCCTGGATTGCGCCTGCTGCCGGCCACGCCGCCGCCGCCGCTGCTGGTCGCCGGGCTGGCGCAACAAACGCCTGAGTGGGTGGGAAAAAATATGGATGGCTGGCTGTCGTATCCCGGCACGCCTGCGGACCACGTTTCGCGGGTCAAACTCTGGCGTAACGTGGCCGGTGACAAACCCTACGTCAGCTTTATTCATCTCGACCTCACAGATAACGCCGACGCGCCGATTCAGCGCCATCGCTTCGGCATCAAGAGCGGCCGCAATGGGTTGATTGAGGAACTGAGCGCCATGCGTGACGCCGGGGTCAACCACATCGGCCTGCATTTCCGCCGCAACCAGCGGCCGCTGGAAGAGACGATGCAGGAGATCGGCCAACTGGTGTTACCGGAATTCCATCGCGCCTGACGCCCGCTTTAGCTCGCTATTCCGACCTGAGCTGGTCTTTGCCCCGTTACCGGGGCTTTTTTATTTCCGCCGCTGCTAGTTCATAACAACTCAGTCTAATCCCTGCGGCCAAACGGCGGCATGATGACGGGGAAACGAGCCACCATGAGGAATGAGCAATGACGGCAAAACTGACAGAAGCGGGCTTTTGGCGCAAAACCGCAGACTCTTCATCGCTGCGCGAGCCGCGCGTGCTGATCCGGGTCTACGTCGACGAAGGCGAGATTGACCGCGCCATCGCGTTTTACGAGCAGCTGCACGGCGTGGAAGCGGATATGCGTTTCGACTTTCCCGAGCATCGGTTGGTGCTGGCAGCGGTAGGACCGTTTCTGATCCTGGAAGGCGCGGAAGAAAACCTGCGCCCTTTTCGCAGCACCGTCGGCACGCTGCTGGTCAATGACATTTATCCTTACCACCAGCGGCTGCTGGCGGCCGGAGCCGAGATCTTCTTCGGCCCGGTGGAAGTGCCCACCGGCGCCTGTTTCAATGCGCGCCTGCCGGACGGCACGATTGTCGAGTACGTGCATCATCGGCCGCGCGCGGACGAATAAACCGCCTCAGGGGATCGCCGGCGTCATGGCGTAACCGCGCAGATCCTTGCGCAGGCTGACCATGTACAGCACGATCACCGCCGAGAACGGCAGGCCGCACAGCACCACTGCGGTCTGCATCGCGCTGAAACTGCCGGCGTACAGCAACCCGGCGCACACCAGCGTGGTGACCGCCGCCCAGAACACTCGCAGCCAGGCCGGCGCGTCATCGTGCGCGGAACCGCCCTGGCAGGAGAGGTTAGCTATCATCAGCGTGCCGGAGTCGACCGGCGTCAGGAACAGCACAAAGCTTATCACCACCACGAAACCGGCGGTCAGCTGGGTATAGGGCAGGTATTCGAACAGCTTGAACACCGCCATCGGCGGATCGCTTTGCGCTACCTGCCCCAGGATCGCCTGCCCGCCTTCCAGCACCAGGCTGATGGCGGTATTGCCGAAGATCGACAGCCACGCCAGCGTGAACCCGAGCGGGATCAGCAACACGCCGAAGATCAGTTCACGGATGGTGCGGCCTTTGGAAATGCGTGCGATAAACAGCCCGACGAACGGCGCCCACGCCACCCACCAGGCCCAATAAAACAGCGTCCAGGCACCCTGCCATTGGCGCGCCTTGCCGTACAGATACATATCAAAGCTGCGGCTGACGAGCGAGGTCAGATAATCCCCGAGGTTCTGCAACATGCCGTTGAGCAGGTTCAGCGTCGGGCCAGCCAGAAACACGAACAGCAGCAGCAGGCACAAGAAGCCGACGTTGATGTTCGACAGCATGGCAATGCCCTTCTCGACGCCGGTGACCGCCGCCAGCGTGGCCACCACCATCATCACCACGATCAGCGCCAGCAGTACGCCGGTGCTTTGCGGGATGTCGAACAGGTAAAACAGCCCCGAGTTCACCAGCAGCGCGCCGATCCCCAGGTTGGTCACCATCGAGATAACCGTCACCAGAATGCCGAAGCTGTCCACCAGATGGCCGACGCCACCGTGGATACGCTCGCCGAAGATCGGGTACAGCGCCGAACGCAGCGCCAGCGGCAAACCGCGACAATAGGCGAAATAGGCGAGCGCGGTGGCGATCAACGCATACAGCGCCCAACCGTGCAGCCCCCAGTGTAAAAAGGTCAGCGCCATCGCCTGCCGCGCCGCCTGTACGCTGCCGCCGCTGCCTTCCGGTGGCGACAGGAAGTGATCCAGCGGCTCATAGGCGCCGTAATACACCAGCGCAATACCGATGCCCGACGAGAACAGCATCGCCACCCAGGAGGGGTAGCTGAACTGCGGCGGCTCGTCATCCTGGCTCAGGCGAATATGGCCAAAGCGCGACAGCGCCAGCCAGAACACGAACGCCATGCAGGCGACCATCAGCAGCATGTAATACCAGCCGAACACATCGGCCACCCAGCTTTGCGCGACATTCAACCACTGTTTGCTGGCGGCGGGAAACAGCACAATCAGCGATCCCAGCAGCAGGATCACTGCCGCTGAACCGAAAAATACCGGGACATTTAATCTGACAGGTTCTTCGTCAAGCGATGGGGGAGTTTTCATTGTCATTGGCAGGCTTCCATGATGCGAAAGACAGACGATTTAAATGCAACCTTCAGTTAACATCTTATCGTCATTTATTTGACATTTTCGCAGCATATAGAGTATTGATTGACCGTTCAATCAATCAAATTCAAAGTGTGATTTGCCTATCAGTTGGGGAAAATATGTACCGCAGAGACATTCCTGAGCAGCGCAAGGAGCAGCTGATTAATGCCGCCTTCGAAACCATCAGCGTGGTGGGGCTGGCCGGCGTCACCCTCTCTCAGGTGGCGAAAGAGGCCGGGCTGTCGACCGGCATCGTCAGCCACTATTTTGGCGATAAAGAAGGATTGTTGAGCGCGACCATGCGCAAGATCCTGCGCGATCTGCGCGACGCGGTGGCCGAGTGCCGCGCTCAGGCGGCGAGCGACAGCCAGTCGCAGCTGTGCGCCATCATTCAGGGCAACTTCCACCCCAGCCAAACCAACGCTATTTCCATGCGCGCCTGGCTCGACTTCTGGGCCGCCAGCATGCACCAGCCGGTGCTGCGCCGCCTACAGCGCGCCAACGATCGGCGGCTCTATTCCAATATTTGCAGCCAGTTCCGCCGCGAGCTGCCGCTGCAGCAGGCGCGCGACGCAGCGCGCGGGCTGGCGGCGATGATCGATGGGCTTTGGCTGCGCGGTAGCCTGGCCGGGGATGACACCGATCTGCAGCAGGATTACCGCATCGCCTGCGACTACGTGATACAACGGCTCAGGGCCGCGCCATCGGCGGAGTGAACGGCAGCGTCAGCGCGGTTCCTGCTCTTCGCTGTACTGGGTTTGCCACATGGCAGCGTAGCGGCCGTTCGCCGCCAACAGCGCCTCATGCCCCCCGCGCTCGACGATCTCCCCCGCCTCCAGCACGATGATCTCATCGGCATCCACCACGGTGGAGAGCCGGTGGGCGATCACCAGCGTGGTGTGGTTGCGGCTCACCTCGCGCAGATGCCCCTGGATTTCGCGCTCGGTCTGGGTATCCAGCGCGCTGGTCGCCTCGTCGAACACCAGGATGGCCGGATTTTTCAGGATGGTGCGCGCGATCGCCACCCGCTGCTTTTCACCGCCCGACAGCTTCAGCCCGCGCTCGCCCACCCGGGTGTCGTAACCGTCTGGCAGACCGACGATAAAATCATGGATATGCGCCAGCCGCGCCGCCCGCTCGATTTCTTCATCGCTGGAGCCGGTTTTGCCGTAACCGATGTTGTAGCGCAGCGTATCGTTGAACAACACCGTATCCTGCGGCACGATGCCGATCGCCTGACGCAGGCTGGCCTGGGTCAGCTGGCGAATGTCCTGGCCGTCGAGGGTAATGGCGCCGCCCTGCACGTCGTAGAAGCGGAACAGCAGGCGCGACAGCGTGGACTTGCCCGCGCCGGAGGCGCCGACCACCGCCACCGTGTGGCCTGCCGGAATGGTAAAACTCACCTGCTTGAGGATTGGTCGGCGCGTGTCGTAACCGAAGCTGACCGCGTCGAACCGCACTTCGCCGCGATCGAGGCGCAGCGGCTGCGCATCCGGGCTATCGACGATCTCACGCTTTTCCTGCAGCAGATCGAACATATTCTCCATGTCGATCAGCGCCTGGCGCACCTCGGAATAAATAAAGCCGAAGAAGTTCAGCGGCTGATACAGCTGCAGCAGGTAGGCGTTGACCAGCACGAAGTCGCCGACCGTCATCGTCCCCTGGGTAATGCCCTGTGCCGCCATGGCCATCATCACGATCAGCCCGATCGAGATAATGGCGGTTTGCCCCAGGTTGATCGCGGTAAAACTGAATTGGTTCTTGATGGCGGCGTATTCGTACAGCCGGCGCGACAGATCGAAACGCTCGGCCTCGAACGCTTCATTGCCGAAGTACTTCACGGTCTCATAGTTCAGCAGGCTGTCGATGGATTTGCTGTTGGCGTCGGCGTTGGCCTTGTTGAGCTCGCGGCGAAAACGGGTGCGCCAGCTCACCGCCAGCACGGTGAACAGAATGTAGCAGCCGACCGTGGTCAGGATCGCCAGCGCAAACCAGCCGTTCAGCATATGCCACATGATTGCCGTGACCAGCGAGAGTTCGAACAGGATCGGCACGATGGAGAACAGCAGCCGCGACAACACCGTGGACACCGCCTGGGTGCCGCGCTCGATAGACAGCGACAGCCCGCCGGTCTGGCGCTCCAGATGAAAGCGCAGGCTCAGCGCATGCAGCTGGCGAAACACCCGCACGCCCAACAGGCGCGTGGCGTTCTGGCTGACGTGGATAAACATCACGTTGCGCAGCTCCTCAAACAGCGCACCGCCCACCCGCGCCACGCCGTAGGCGATAATCAGCCCCAGCGGCACCGCCAGCATTTTCGCCGTCTCGCCGCTCAGCGCATCGACCATCGCTTTGTAGGCCAGCGGCACCAGCGTGGTGCTGACCTTGGCCGCCACCATAAACACGAAGGCCACCACCAGATACCCCCGCAGCCGCGGGTTGTCTTTCGGCCACAGGTAGGGCAGTAGGAATTTCAGCAAACGGGAACGGTCCATCATGTAATATTCATCTTCTCGGTCGGGCTCGCGGCGCATGGCCGCGCGGGGGTTATGAGTTTGGCCTGGCCGGCGGCGAACGCCGCAGCCATTCCGTTTTCCTGCGGTGGCAACTCAGCATCATCCGTCAGGAGAAGCAGCAGCGACTCGGGCAAAGTTCAGGCATGGAGGAGACAATCACATGACCCAGACGTATGCAAAGCGCTTTGCGCAGGTCTTTGACTATATCGACCGCCACCTGGACGAGGCGCTTACCGTCGACACGCTGAGCGAAGTGGCCCATTTTTCGCGCTTTCACTTTCAACGCCAGTTTAGCGCGTATTGCGGCATCTCGGTGTGGCGTTATATCCAGTGGATGAGGCTTAAACGCGCCTCTTACCGCCTGGCGTATAACCCGCTGGAGCCGGTGATTGACATCGCGCTGGACGCCGGTTTTCAAAACCCGGAGTCCTTCAGCCGCGCCTTCAAACAGGCGTTCAGCCAAACGCCGAGCCAGTTTCGCAAACAGCCGGCCTGGATCGATTGGCAGCAGCGCTTTCCCGAGCCGAAACACAAAAGGAAACAACCCATGAAGGTAGACATTGTCGATTTCCCGGCCACGCCAGTGGCGATGATCGAACATAGCGGCCCGCCCGCGCTGGTCAACGAAACCGCCGCACGCTTTATCGAGTGGCGCAAAACCAGCGGCCTGTCGCCGGTCAGAAGCAGCCGCACTTACGGCATTGCACCGCACGATCCGGCCACCACCGACGCGCAAGACTTCCACTTCTTCATTTGCGGCGAGGTCACTGCACCGATCCCGGAGGACAACGCCTCTGGCGTGGTGAACGGCACGCTGCCGGCCGGACGCTGCGCGGTGCTGCGCCATCACGGCTCGCTGGATGGGCTCTCGGAAAGTGCCCACTATCTGTACCGCGAGTGGTTGCCGGCCAGCGGCGAGGAGCTGCGTGACTTTCCGCTCTATTTCCACTACCACAACTTCGTGCACGAGGTGGCGGAATATGAACTGGTGACCGATCTTTATCTGCCACTGAAATAGCTGACATCCGGCCCCGTAAGGAGCCGGATTAATGTTAACAGGACGGCGACGATCCCTGCGGCGGCAGATAGCGCTGTGGATCGAGCGCGGTGGCGCGGTAGCGGATCTGGAAATGCAGGAACACCGAATCGGTGCCGGTGCTGCCCATGGTGCCAATCTTCTGCCCCGCTTTCACATCCTGGCCGTTGCGCACCAGCGTGGTGTCGTTGTGCGCGTAGGCGGTAATAAAGTCTTCGCCGTGCTTAATCATGATCAGGTTGCCGTAGCCGCGCAGTTGGTTGCCGACGTACACCACTTTGCCCTTGGCGGAAGCATAGATCGGCTGGCCGCGTTTACCGGCGATGTCGATGCCCTTGTTGCCGCCATCGGCATTGGAGTACGCCTGCACGATCCGACCGCTGGTTGGCCAGCGCCAGCAACGTGCGGCGCCCGGCGGTGGCGTTTGCTTGGCGATAGCGGAGGAAGACGTTTTACGGCGCGTGGCGGCGGTTTTGGTCGGCGCGCTGCCGCTCAGCCGCAGCTTTTGCCCCACTTCCAGGCTATAAGGCGGGCGTATCTTGTTGATTCTGGCCAGATCGCTGACTTCGCTGTCGGTGATCCAGGCGATGTAGTACAGCGTATCGCCCCGTTTGACGGTGTAAGACTTGCCGGTGTAGCTGCCCTTCGGCAGTTTGTCGTAGTCACGGTTGTAGGTATTTTTACCCGAACACCCGGCCAACAATAGCCCCAATGTCAGACACACCGCGATGCGGCGCCACCTCGCCAGCTTGCTTCCTGTGCTCAAATCCTGTCCCCAATCGTCTTTTCGGTTCTGATACGCGTCAGCCGCACAGTGTAACATTTGCGCCGGGTCAGTCAAAAAGCGGGAAAGAGGCAACTATCGGAAAACAACTGGCACGGAGGCCGCTGCGGCACGATCGGCGGGAGGAAAAATGGCGCCATAAGGCGCCAAATCATGCAGCGATGCCGGGGTTACTGTTTACCTGAGGTCAGCAAACTGAAGCTGGTCATCAGATTGCGATAGTCAGGGATATGTTGAGAGAACAGGTTCCCCAACCCTTCGATATCATTTCGCCAATCGCGGTGCAATTCGCACGCCGCGCCAAACCAACTCATCAGCTGCGCGCCGGCCTGGGACATGCGATCCCAAGCCGCATCGCGCGTAATCGCATTGAACGTGCCGGATGCGTCGGTGATGACGAAAACCTCATACCCCTCTTCCAACGCAGAGAGCGCAGGAAACGCCACGCAAACCTCGGTCACCACGCCGGCGATGATCAGTTGTTTCTTGCCCGTGGCCTTTACCGCCTTGACGAAATCTTCATTATCCCAGGCATTGATATTGCCGGGACGAGCAATATAGGGGGCGTCAGGGAACGTTTGCTTTAGCTCTGGCACCAAAGGGCCGTTCGGTCCGTTTTCAAAACTCGTGGTCAGTATCGTCGGTAAATTGAAGTATTTAGCCAGATCGGCCAGCGCCAAAACATTATTTTTGAATTTATCCGGATCCTGATCTCTAACCAGGGACAGTAGCCCCGTCTGATGATCGACTAATAACACGGCGGCCTGTGCCTTATCTAATCGGTTATATTTAAAAGTCATTCCCTTCTCCTTTATCATCAAAATCATCAAATTCCGATCGCCCCATGCATTCCAAGCATGTAGCATGCTTTCAAACGCTCCGACATCAGGCTAGCAATGAACCAGCCGGGTAAATAGAACGATTATTGGGAATGAGTATCTCACCACTGGGAAGGTCAACTTTATATGATAGATTTCAATGAGATGGTTATGTTTGCCAGAGTAGTTGAATGCGGTGGATTTCTTTCCGCCAGTAAGAAGTTTGGTATACCCAAATCGACGCTATCAAGACGAATATCCAATTTGGAAAAAAGGCTCAATGTCAGACTTATTCAGCGTTCAACGCGAAACCTCATGGTCACCGATATAGGAAAAGAATATTATCAGTACTGCCTGCAGATGATTAGCACCGCAGAGAAAGCGGAATGCCTAATTATTAACAAAAGCGAAAAACCCACTGGAAAAATAAAACTAACCTGCTCAAACATTCTCCTGGATCTTGGCCTAACGGAAGTCCTGGCGAAATTCATGCTGCAATACCCTAAGGTCAGTTTGCATGTGAAAATATTTAATCGCAACGTGGATATTATTTCTGAAGGGTATGACCTCTCATTAAAACTCATCGCCGATGAACCCAAAAACAGCAACTTGGTGATGCGTCGAATTTGCGCTGTGCCCACCGCATTTATGGTCGCCCCCTCTGCAACTATTCAGTACCAAAGTATCAATACGCCCGAAGATCTCTCCAGTTTGCCAACGGTCGGGTGGTTATCGACCCATCTTCAGGCCGCCTGGACGTTTCAACAAGCCGATCGCGAAGTCAAAATAAACAACGAGTCGCGCATGGTGTGCGATGACATTCGCCTGATCAAGGAATCGATCGTAAAAGGCGTCGGTGTTGGCTGCCTGCCGCTGAAATTAGCCCGCCAGGAACTGCTCGACGGCAGCCTGAAAACGCTGCTCGACGACTGGACATTGGAACAACACAAGATTGTCGCGTTTTACCCTTCCAGACAAGGACTCCCCCCTTCGGTAAGGGCGCTGATTGATTTCATCGTTGATGAACTGGCCGAATAACACGCCGCTACCAAGCATAAACGCCACGCCGGATTTACCGCAGTGATTAAAAAGTGACTACTATAATAGAGCGCTCGGAAAAATAGAGTGCCCCCGAGGATCGCAACAAAGAGAATGGAGCTGTAACATGCTAAACCTTGATCGCAATAATCTGCCCCTCCTGAGCGAAGAACTGCTCAAAAAGCAACGCACCACCCTGCTGATCATCGCCTTCCTGCTGCTGGCGGGCGGTATAGTGTGCCTGGTTAATCCTTTCGCCTCCGGCGCGGCGCTGAGCATCGTGGTCGGCGTCCTGCTGCTGTTGAGCGGCGCCGGGCTGATTATCGCCATGATCGCCAACCGAGCGCAGAATACTTGGCCGATGATCGGCGGCATTCTGCTGGGTGTGGCCTACCTGATTATCGGCTATGTGTTCATCACCAGCCCGCTGGCGGGCATTCTGGCGCTGGCAGTGTACCTCGCCGTGCTGTTCGCGCTCGGCGGCATCGCCCGCCTGGCGGCTGGCTATATGCGCCGCGGCTTGCCGGGCAACTGGCTGCAGTTCGTTATCGGCGTGCTCGATTTGATCATCGCCTGGATGCTGATCGGTTCAGGCCCGGCGGCGTCGGTCACGCTGGTGACGGCGATCGTCGGCATCGAGATGCTGGTCAGTTCCTTTGCGCTGTTCCAGGCGGCGAATCTGTTTAGAAAAAGCTAACTCGGTAGCCGCCACTCCCTTGAGCGGCGGCTTTGAATAACACGCCAATAAAAATTCCCTAGGGCATTCTTATTGCGTAACGCCATTCCCCAATCGTTGAACCTATACCATCGAGAGAACGTAGGTGGATACCAAAATATTGATTATCAAAAATAGCCGCATAGCCGACCTGCTCGGCAGAAAACGAGACAAAGCAATAAACATGGTCAAATTCCTTGAGGTGGCCAATCGGCCCAGAGACACAAATATCTCCCGGCGCCAAACTCGCACGGTGGGTTATCTTCTGCCATCCCTGCTCCAGAGCCCATTCAACGAAATAATCAACATTGATAGACTGCATGCTGCCAAGTTGCGGATAAGGTAGGTCACAAAGTTTAAGGCAACTGACCTGGTGTGCAACACAGGCATTACTTGTCGCGGTAGGGCTGTATTCCGGCACAAACCAGTCTTCTACTGCTTCCCTGATTGAACGGTAATCTTCTTTAAACATCCCGACAAACCGTTCAGCATTACTGGGAAATTGATCATTCCACACCATGGCATCAGCCAGTTGCACAACAAACGGTGCATCTATCGTGACCTTTGTTTTGGGCAGTAGTTGCAGTATCAGAGCGAGCTCCTGAGTATCACTATATTCTTTAACATGACTTTCTCCCGATTTCGACGAGATAACTACCGTCGGAGTTCCCTTTCCATTAATACCTAACATAACACCGGAGATATCTTCGATTTTCATCGGCAAACTAAAAGGCAAGTTTTCCTTGAATAACTCTCTACCATATGCCTGGATCGTTTCAAAACTCACCGTTGCCCCCAAGCTTGCAGAACCTGCAATGACCTCATAGGTCACGCCATATCCGATCCCCCTGATTATTTTTTTCTTATTTTTACTCCATGGGTTAACGCCAAGCGCTTCGACTGCGGCAATGGAGGCCTCTCCGATAGAATCTTTTCCACCGACGTCTGCACAGATTGCATAGATATGATTATTTTTATAATTTATTTTAGCCATATCTCCCATATTCACAGCGACCCCGGTGATCTTCTTCCAATTACCTGGAATAACAAAATATGGAATAATACGTGCATTAACATAATCTCCCTCACCTCGCCAACCATTCCCTCTTCTTAAGCTGGTTTCCTTTTGCCCTGTCGGATCGATTTCCTCGGCATCAGGACTGCCATCGGCATCCGTATCCGCATCGGCAATAATTAAAATATGGCCATCATCTTTAATCATAACTACAGGATCTGGCATGACCGGCTCATCTGGGGAAGTCCGGTTATTTTTCCATGGGTGGGAGATGATATTTGACATAATGTTACCCTCGGTGAAAGGATGGCACCAACCGATATATATTACCGACAAGCAAAAAGATATACGTGATACATTATGACGGCTTGTCGGTCATATTAATTCGGCAGAGTTTTATCTTCGATTTAACAGATGCGACCACCAACTCTTTGTCTTCTTTACTGTAAAATTTACTCCCTTGACTCATTGTGACACTCAGCAATCTTTCTTTATTTTGTTGTTCTTTTTTAATGGCTTACGCCAACGCATCAAGATTAGGCGTGATTAATTCAACACCCGCCTGCCTGATCTCCAATTCATAGGCCAAATCCTCCAGATTCTGGTAGAGATAATTTCCAATATCAGTATAGTATGCCTTGTTAGCATTAATAATTAACGCAATATCCTGATCTAAAAGGTTAACGGCTTCATACATGCAATTAGCCGATGCCGCAGCCGTCTTGTAATTATAGATTTGCGTTGCATAATTATAATGACCGGGAAAGATATTAGCGCCAGCTGCAATACCGCCACTGTACATCGCAGTGGTCACTGAACCACTTGCGGCCGAAATCACAGCAACGAGAGTACCAAAAAAACCCACTTCATTATATCCATAAGTTTGCTGATAAAGACTTATGTATTTTTCTCGCCATAAATTCCGATAAACCAAAGCGATTTTTTTAATGTTATCAATCTTAGGTTTTTTTTCTGCCTCGACCGGCCACGGTGCGGGCCGAGGTGTTTCTACCGGGATCGGATAAGGACTAGTACAGCCAGAAAGCATCCACGCTAATGATAATGAAGCTAATAGATTATTCATATTCTAAGCTCACAACACAGACACTTATTTATAAAAATAGCTCAGTACTTTTTTTCCTCCACTTTTCTAGTTATAGACTTTTAGTTTGAAATTTAAATCTAAGAAATCAACGATCGTCTGATATTTTGTTCTTCACAATGGTTTACCTATGCATAAAAATCTTGGATAGAATATCTTTGACCACCGCTCCTTTTCACTAAAGTTAAAACATTCAATATAATAAAGCAGACCTCTGCCCTGACGGAAAATCGCCAATAGATATGATAGTATTGTGCACAGCATTCGATAATATGTCCTCTTATCCCTACCCCCTCATCTGACAGGTAGTGTTCTATCATGCCTCCACTCCTTAGCCAGGTGTAAACCAGGCTTGATTGGGATGCTCTTGTAAAAATGACGTTTGCCTCTCATTACCACCGAAAAACGCGTTGATGCAACCGCCCCTCTCTACTGTTCACCCCACTTTACGACCGCCGTCACACCGCGCCACCGCCAAATTGCGTTGGTTATAGAGTCGTCTACAATTCAATCGAATTACCCCCTACAACATCAGAAATTATTATTATTAGAGGTGATTATGTTACAGAAACACGAAAACGTAATAAGTATGACTGTACTAAGCCCGCAAGCCACCCAACAGCTGATGCCATCGTTCTCCTCCTTGCCCCACACGCAACACGCCGACGGAAAATATCGCCTGCGCCGTTACTCGGTCGTCAAATACCTCAACCCCAACGTCGCCGAAGTGGGGCCGCGCACTTTCATGCAGTCGGATCAGATCAACCACTTTCAGGGCAACGTGGTGCGCCGCTTCGAACCTATCGACAGCGCCGTGTTGCAGAGCGCCGGCATGGCAGAAATGTGCAACCTGTTTGCAGAAAGCAACGAACTGCCGGAAGGCGCCGAGATAGAGATCCACCAGATGCGCGTGGTCGCCATCGAGAAAGACACCCAGGTGGCGCCGGAAGGCATTCACCAGGACGGTTTCGACCACATCGCGATGATCGCCATTCACCGGCACAACATCGTCGGCGGTGAAATCATGCTGTATGACGACAGTCACCACGATCCCTTCTTTAAAAAAGCGCTGGCGGACGGCGAAGCCGTGCTGCTGGCGGACAGCAAACTGTGGCACAACGCCACGCCGATCAACGCCGTGAGCCCAACAGAAGAAGGCCATTTGGACCTCTTCGTCCTCACCGCGCGGGGAGAGAAAGCATGACCTTTACTCCCGAGCTCGCCCGCCGCCAGTTCAGCGCCCTGTCCCAGCTAATCGACGGCAAACCGGCGATCTTTTTCGACGGCCCCGGCGGTGCGCAGGTTTCACGGGGCGTGCTGGAAAAAATGACAGATTACCTGGGGGCATACAACGCCAACCTGGGCGGCCACTACTTCTCCAGCCGAGTCACCGGCGAGGTGATGGGCCAGGCGCGGGAATCGGTGCGCGCCTTGTTAAATGCCCCGTCGGCCGACACCATCGTCTTCGGCATGAACATGACCACGCTGACTTTTCATCTCAGCCGCATCATCAGCCGCGACTGGCAGGCCGGCGATGAGGTCATCGTCACCGCGCTGGATCACTACGCCAACGTCTCCAGCTGGCAGCAGGCCGCTGCCGACATAGGGGCCGTGGTGCATCAGATACCGCTCGAGAGCGCCGACTGCGCATTGGATGCCGCGAAAGTGTGTGAGCGCATCAATGCCAACACCCGCCTGGTGGCGGTCAGCTACGCCTCCAACGTCACCGGCAGCATTGTCGATATCAAAACCATCGTCGAAGCCGCGCATCAGGTCGGTGCGCAGGTGTATGTCGACGCCGTTCATTACGCCCCGCATAACCTGATCGACGTACAGGCGCTGGGCTGTGATTTCCTGGTGTGCTCCGCCTACAAGTTCTTTGGCCCGCACATCGGCATGGCCTACATCGCGCCGCAGTGGCTGCAGCGCCTGCGTCCGTACAAAGTCGAGCCGGCCACCGACGTCGGCCCCGGCCGTTTCGAGACCGGTACTCAGAGCTTCGAAGCGCTGGCCGGCGTCGCGGCCGCTATCGAGTATCTGGCGCAGTGGGGCTCGCCCGGCGCGCCGTTAAGGCAGCGTTTGCAGGAGAGCTTCGCCGCCTACCACCAGCATGAAGAGGCGCTGTGCCGCCACTTCCTGCAACGGCTGCAGCAGCTCGACGGGGTGCGGCTTTATGGCAATCCCCAGGCGGACAGCGCGCGCCGCACACCGACCTTCGCCCTGACCTTCAGCGGCCATACGCCTGACGCAATCGCCCGCCGCCTCGGGCAGCACAACATCTGCGCCGGCAGCGGGCATTTCTATGCGTTGGGCTTGGTGCAACAGCTGGGGTTGCAGGACGGCGGCGTGCTGCGCATCGGCATGATGCACTACAACACTCAAGGCGAGATCGATACGCTGTTCAACGTGATCGCCGAAGATATTCTCAGTTAACCCGGCCACATCGCCCGCTCACCTTATTGAGCGGGTTGAGCGGACGAAAAGGAATCAAACTGCCCGCCTTTTCTTCCATGAGAGTCCACGGCACGCTGATGCGTGCCTTTCTTTCACTCCGTTACGAAATGCGGGGATAATGAACATACTCATGCTGGAACGGCAAAAGAAGCCGGGATCGGCGCATCGTGCGGTTGTCACCGGATACGCCGGAGGTAGCGCATTGCACGCATTCTCTTTTGACTCAGCAGTGGGCATAATGACAAACACGGTCTGGGTCAGATGAGTATGAATGGTGAAGTCGCAGCGAATTACGTTAAATGACATTGCTGTACTGGCGGGTGTAACCAAAATGACGGTCAGTCGCTATCTGCGCACGCCGGACAGGGTTAAACCGGAAACAGCTGCGCGCATTGCCGCCGTTATCGAGGAAGTCGGCTATCAGGCCGATCCCGACAATCCCGCCCTCTATTCCAATAGCCCTCCCCTCATCGGCGTTCTGGTTCCTTCTTTTAACAATCTGATATTTGCTGATGTCCTCGCCGGCATTGAATCCGTGACGTCTATACAGGGTTATCAGACGCTGGTCGTCAATTATGACTACAACAGCAAACGCGAAGAGGAGCAAATTGCCGCGATCCTGGCTTTTAAGATAAAAGGGCTGCTGCTGACCGAGTCGGTCCATAGTCTGCGGGCGGAAAAATTCCTGAAGACGGCAAAAATACCCGTTGCTGAAATCATGGGGCTGTCAGGCAATACAGATCGAATTAACGTGGGTTTTGATAATGTGAAAGCTGGCTACGATATGACCACCATGCTGCTGGCCAGCGGTAAAAAACGCATTATCTATTTTGGTTCAATGTCTGATATCCGCGATGAACAGCGTTATACGGGATACTGTCAGGCAATGGCTAACCATGATTTACCTACCGGTCGTATCTCCCCCAATAAGATCTCTTCCATTTCGATTGGAACAGGCATGATGACGCTTGCGAGCCAGATGTATCCGGATATGGATGGGATTCTCTGTACCAACGACGATCTGGCCGTGGGCGTGTTACAGGAATGTCTGGCAAACGGTATCAGCGTTCCAGCGCAAATTGCCATTGCCGGATTTCACGGTCTTGAGATCGGGCAGATCATTACCCCTCGGTTAGCCAGCGTATTGACGCCACGGTATGAGATGGGGAAAGTGGCGACAGAAATCATAATAAAAAAAATTAAAGGGCTGCCGACCATTGAACGTGTCGATCTCCACTTCCGCCTGTCGATGGGGGAGACAATATAACTTGCCCCTGCCAGTGACTTTATCACTGGCCATCATTGCCCGCTTCGCCAGAAGAGCATCACTCGTTATCCCGGCCAGAGATTCGGCCAGATGGCGCCACCCACCTGACCGAACGTCTCCTTAACGGGCCTTGCGGCGCCGGAGCCAGAATAGGACCAGCAGAATAATGACGACCGCCGCGACGGCCATGCCAGGCAGAATCATCGGCTGCGCGCGCGCCAACAGCGGTTTCGGGCCCCCGGCGCGGACTTCACTCACGTCCGCCTCAGTCACGCTCAGCGTGCTGTTGCCGTATTTCTGCAGCACGAAGTTAGCGATGTCGGCAACCTGCTTATCCGTCAGCTCTCCGACATAGGAACCGGCGCCAAAGCTCGGCATCAGTACGTGCTTACCGTCAACCCGGCGATCAACCCCCTGCAAAATGACGGCAATCAGGTTTGACGGATTGCTCGCGGCCGTGGTGGAGTTGTTGAATAGCGAAGGGTAGGCCTGGTTCAAACTGCCGCTGCCATCCGGCTGATGGCAACTGGCGCAGTAGCCGCTGTAGAGCGCCTCGCCGCTATTGAGCGTGTGGTTGGCGTTGGGCGAATTGATGCCGCGGAGATGGTGCTCAACGTTGTAATGCGCTTGACTAAAGCTATTGCCCTGGCGCTCATCGCCCTGTGACGGCACGGTCTTCAGGTAAGTCGCTATCGCCTGCAGCTGCCGGTCGGTCAGGTATTGGAAGCTGTGCTCAACGGCTTCAGCCATTGGCCCCGCCGCTTGCGCGCGCCCTTCCGCCCGACCGGTTTTCAGGTAGGCCACTAACTCCTGCTCGCTCCAGCCACCGATCCCTTCTTGGCGATCTGCGGTGATATTCGGCGCGTACCAAGAGCCCAACGATGCCCCCATCAGGAAGCGCGAATTGTCTTCCGCCATCAGCACATTACGCGGCGTATGACAGGTTCCACAGTGAGCCGGGCCCTGCACCAGCGCGGCCCCTTCGTTCCACGCCTCACCTTTCGTCAGATCCGGGGTGAAGCGCCGATTGTCCAAATAAAGCCTGTTCCACACCGCCATGGAGAGGCGGATGTTGAACGGAAACGGCAGATCGGTTTGGTGCTTGGCCGGCTCATCGACCGGGGCAACGCCATACATGAAATAGGTATACAGAGCGTGGATCTCGTCATCACTCAGACGGGTGTAGGCGGTGTAGGGCATGGCCGGATAGAGATACGCCCCATCTTTCCGGATCCCGGCGCGCAGCACGTCGGCAAACGCCGCTTCGGAATAGCCGCCGATACCGTATTTTACCGATGGAGTAATATTGGTGGCGTAGATAGTGCCCATGGGGGAAGCGATGCCGTACCCCCCGGCAAAAGGTTTACCCTGCTGCTGCGTATTCGTATGGCAGGCCATGCAGTCCGAGGCGATAGCCAGCGCTTGCCCTTTAGCGATCAGATCGCCGTCCTGGGCATGCGCCGCAAAACCGCTTCCCAGCAGCAGCGTCGCTGCCAGCGCGTGGGGGATTTTATTCATTTGCTCTCCAGGGCTCGAAGTACGTCATTGGCCGCCTTGAGTCCAAGCGCCGCCATCGTCAACGTGGTGTTGACAACGCTGGCTGAAACCATGGCGCCTCCACCCGGGATCCAAAGGTTGTCGTGATCGTGAGCACGGCAATTACCGTTCACCACCGAGTTCGTGGGGTCGCTGCCCATGATCGTGCCGCCCATAATGTGGTTGTTGGCATTCAGCTTGTCGTTAATCACAAACTCTTGCGCATCGAACAAGTCGCCAATCTGCCGTAGCTGGGTTTTGACCACTTCCAGCCCTTTGCGCACGTAATCGCCGACGTCGTAGTGGATGTCCGGGCAGGCCAGGCCATGCTTGTCTTTGCGAGTGGGGCTCAGGGTCAGACGGTTGTTCGGGTCCGGCAGCGGTTCCAGGCTGATGGAAAGATCCACCGAGCGGCTGGCGCGATCGCGCACTTCATCCTGCAGCGCCTTGCCGACCTTGCCCGTTTTCAGGACTTCAAGGGCGGAGGGGATCACCCGGTTGATGTTGTTGATGATGATCTTGTTGGCGGAGTGGTCGCTGCGGAACGCGCCGTCACGATACCCCACCATGCAGCTGCTCTGCGCCGGGCCGCGGCCAACCCACAGGGCCTCTCGCGCCAGGAAGGAACAGTGCAGGCCCGAGTGATCCATCATGTTGCGTCCCACCTGATCCGAGCTGTTCGCGATGCCGTTCGGGTTCTTTTCGTTGGCCGCCAGCAACAGCAAGCGCGGGTTCTCAATCCCATTGCAGGCCAGAACGAACGTTTTACCGATCGCCCGATGGGAGTTGTGCGCCGTGTCATACCAGTGAACGGCGGTGACGCGGTTATTGTCGTCGGTGTCAATTTTGTACACCACCGCTTCAGGGATCACCTTCGCCCCCTTGTGTTCGGCCCGTTCAACGTGGTGAATACCGTTGTACATCGCCCCGATCGGGCAAATCGGCTGGCAATTGTTATTGCCGCAGCAGGTGGGCCGTCCATTCCAGGGCCGGGTGCTGCGGCCTTGCGGAATGGGCACCGATTTAAAACCGTGAGGATTAACAATCTCAGCAATGCGTCTGTCGCCGTAGGCCCAGGGCACCATGTCCATCGGGTAAGGCCCGCTGCGTTCCGCAGGGGACTGCCACTCCGGATTATTCGGGCCGGCAACGCCTATTTCCTCTTCGGCTTTCGCGTACCACGGTTCGATATCTTCGTAAGAAATAGGCCAGTCTCTCCCCACGCCATAGAGAGATTTCATGCGAAAATCATTGGGATGGTTGCGCCAGCAAGAAGCGGCCCAGTGCCAGGTGGTTCCCCCCACCACACGCAAATAGCCCTGTTTAAAGCCAGAGCCATTGGGGCCGGTCAGTTTGATATAGTCGTTCTCCGGGAAATAGAGCGGCGCGGTGGCGTACTCCGATTGCGGGTAAAGCCCCTGAAAATCCGACCCCGCACGATTGTGCAGTGGCATATTGCGCCAGTTTTCCACAGCCTGTGCGCGCTCAATGCGCGGGCCTGCCTCAAGTACCAGCACCGAGTAGCCCTGGCTCACCAAAGCATCCGCCATCAGACCGCCCACAATACCGGAACCGACAATGACGACATCGGCCTCTGCATCGCCGGAAGCATTAATTATTGGGCTTTTCACACGCGGTCCCCATATTTTTTATCGGCTACGGCAGGCAAATCTGTTGCGGGAATGGAAGGTTGGCGAGTAACGCCCGGCGGCAAGCCGGTCCACCACAGCGGACCAAAATTGCACCAGGTCGGCACGATCAGGGCATCCTGAACCGTGCGATACATCAGTGCCTCTTTATAGGTAATCAACTGACCCTGCTCGGCGCTTGAAGGATCTACGGTTCCGGTATACCACGCGGTCACGATGGCCTGAATAAGCTCCCTCTGCCCCTGTTCAATCGCATGTCGGTTCAAGGTTTCCGCATCGGTAGCTTGCTGGCTCAGGGTGAACAGGGCGTTGAGTTGCGAGTTCAACTGCGGAAAATGTTCGCGCAGTGCGGAAAAAAAGCGGGCGGAGAGGGTGACGTCCAAATCGTCAAACTCGGTAATTTTTCTCGAAATTTGCAAAAATTGCGCGTATTCAACGGGCGAGGCGGCAATTTGTGCCCGTTCGGCATAGGTTATATTTGAATAAGGCAACAGGCTGGCGGCGACGATGACGCCCACCATTTTTCCCAGCGCCTCCCTGCGGGTAAGCACGATTTGCAACGACATTGTTAGCTCCGAAATAATTTATTTTTATATAGTTTTTTTTAATATCTATCAGAACGCAGGCAAACCAAAATAAAAAATTGTGCCAATGGGGAGGAACCGCATTAAAAGATCAAGGCGTTATGAGATTGGCTACATCGACTACAGAGGTAAACTCACGGCCTTTAAGGATGTAATGTGAACCTGAAGAAAATATCCCTGTAAATAATACGGCGTAATCTCTGCCGTAAATTTATTCAACCCAACTCAATCTTTAAAAATTAGGGGCTATGGCTTTGACGGGAAAGGCGTATTCTTCGGAATCGCTGCAGACAGCGGATGAGCGAGGCTTTCCGCCGGGCAGCCTGAAGTCGCGATACCAGCCGCCGCTGAACGTCTTGCTACGTCAGCAGGGCGCAGTCGATTTTCGCCACAATTTTACGCAGAGCTGCCGGTGCCGTGCAGGTACTCATCGGGCGGTGCAACTCACCCGGGAAGATAACAGCCAGTTCACCGGGTTGCAGGTGGATGAGAGTCTCACCGGGGATCGCCGGGCTAAACCCAAGATCGTGCGCCTCGTTAAACGGCTCACTCAGGGGCAGAGGTAGCCCCAGAACCCCGGCGCCAATCACTTCTTTCCCTTCCAGGACAAGATGGATATCCAGATACTGGCGATGAAACTCTGGCTTCTGGTCGGCCAATAGTTTGGTTTCCCCTTCAACGACGTTAAAGAACATCTGTTTACCCTGCACCTGATAGTGCCCGACAGGTAAATTGTACGGCTCATTTTCAATAATACTGGCCAGCATTTTACGGATGGCCGCCGGATAGAACCTATTATTTACGGCAGTGGTTAAAGCATCAATAACCATAATATTTTCTCTGGTCAATATCGGCTCGGTATTTCACCGACAAAAACAATGGTTGGATAGTGTTATGGCAACACGCAATCTCGGCGTAATTACGGCAGAATCACTATTAGATCGTTCTACGGGCGCCACTATGAATAAACAACAAAGCAAACCGCTTTGTTTCTAATATTTACAACCTATCACCACTGTGAGTAAACTCCACCTGAAAGGCCATTCGGCATGGTGAAATAAGTCATGGCCTATCTCACGGTTTTTAGCCGTTTAAAACTGTGACAAAAGTCACTTAATTAAGTGTTACGAAACAGCGTTACTTATCCTGTGATCCACGGCAGAAAATCACTGGCTATTCACCCTTTTCACCAGAATCGACCGATTTCACACTCTCCGCCTACGGGCATAACGGGCTATCGCCCCCGATAATAATCGACAGAAGCCACGAAATTGCACACGAGATCACGCCAGCAGTAACATGCTTTTTTAACACTCTTTGGCGTGATGTAGATCGCAATAATAAGCGGTAAAAAAACGTCTGATACAGAATATCCCCTATTGTTTTCAGACAGGATCGCAACGATGCACACTGACACTCAACCTACCATTTTACTTATCGCGCCGGTGATGGATGCTTTACAGGCCGCGTTGGACGCCAGTTACCGGGTATTCCGTCTCTATGAACAATCAGATATTCCAGCCTTCCTGGCTCGCCATGGCGCAGACGTTCAGGCGGTGGTCACCCGTGGCGACGTGGGGGTAACCCGGGAGACGCTGGAGCAGCTGCCGCAGGCGGGCATGATTGCTGTTTTTGGCGTGGGAACCGACGCTATCGACCTCAACTACACCCGGGAACGCCATATCAGCGTCGGGATCACCGCCGGCGTGCTGACCGATGATGTGGCCGATCTGGCGATGGGGCTCTTGCTGTCCGCCAGCCGCCGCCTCTGCCAAGGAGACCGTTTTGTACGCGAAGGCCGCTGGGAAACGACGCCGCCACCGCTGGCGACCAAAGTGAGCGGTAAGCGCATCGGTATTTTTGGCATGGGGAATATTGGCCAAGCCATCGCCCGCCGGGCGAAAGGCTTCGATATGACCATCCTGTATACTGACCGCCGGCGCAAAGACGACCTGGATTACCCGTGGTGCGCCGATCTGCACACGCTCGCAGCGCAGAGTGATTTCCTGGTGATCGCGGCATCTGGCAGTGCGGAAAACCGCGGGATTATTGATGCCAGCGTATTTAACGCCATGCCCGATCGTGCCTGGCTTATCAATATCGCCCGCGGCAGCCTGGTCGATGAGGCGGCGCTGATAAAGGCGTTACAAAATCATGTTATCGCCGGGGCCGCTCTGGATGTGTTTGAAAACGAGCCCCATGTCCCGACAGCGTTCTTTGCGCTCGAGAATGTTTTGCTTCAGCCCCACGTGGCCAGCGCTACCGTAGAAACCCGCCAGGGAATGAGCCAATCCGTTTTGGATAATCTCGCAGGTTATTTTTCCCATCAGGATATTCCTGGCTTAATTCAATAAAAATGATCGCCTGAATGGCGCACCATCATTTTTATTCAGCCTAACAAAATATCCGCTTATCGTGGCGGATATCATCGAGGCATTACTATGACCGATAAAATACCAGGAACTCGCTGGCTGCGGGTTATCGCGCCGATCCTTGTCACCTGCATTATTTCATTTATGGATCGCGTTAATATCAGCTTTGCTCTGCCGGGCGGCATGGAACAGGATTTAGGTATTACCAGCCAAATGGCTGGCGTGGCCAGTGGGATATTTTTTATTGGTTATTTATTTCTGCAAATCCCTGGCGGACGACTTGCGGTTTACGGTAGCGGGAAACGTTTTATCGCCTGGTCGCTCGTGGCCTGGGCGATTGTCTCTATCGCCACCGGCTTTGTCACCCATCAGTATCAGCTGCTCGTGCTGCGTTTTATTCTCGGGATCTCCGAAGGAGGAATGTTGCCCGTCGTGCTGACCATGGTCAGCAATTGGTTCCCGGAAAAAGAACTGGGCCGGGCCAATGCCTTTGTCATGATGTTTGCCCCACTAGGGGGGATGCTGACCGCCCCAGTTTCCGGCGCGATTATTGCCACTCTCGACTGGCGCTGGCTGTTCATTATCGAAGGCTTGTTGTCGGTCGTGGTGCTGGCCATTTGGTGGCTGGTGATCAGTGACCGCCCGGAAGAGGCGCGTTGGCTGCCGGCGAAGGAACGCGACTATTTATTAACCGAGCTGGCCCGGGAGAGCAAAGCGCGAGAAGGGATGGTGCCGGCGGCAAAAGCACCGTTAAAAGCGGTGTTTCGCAACAAGGGATTAATGCGCCTGGTCGTGCTGAATTTCTTTTACCAGACCGGAGACTATGGATATACGTTGTGGCTGCCCACCATCTTGAAAAACCTGACCGGTGGCAGCATGGCCAATGTTGGGGTATTGGCGATCCTGCCGTTTGTTGCCACTCTGGCGGGGATTTATGTGATTTCGATGTTCAGCGATCGCAGCGGTAAACGCCGTTTGTGGGTCAGGATCTCCCTGTACTGTTTTGCGGCGGCGCTGATAGCCTCGGTGATCCTGCATGAGCACGTGGTGGCCGCCTATATCGCGTTGGTGGTGTGCGGCTTCTTCCTTAAAGCGGCGACCAGCCCCTTCTGGTCAATTCCCGGACGCATTGCGACGGCAGAAGTGGCGGGCAGCGCACGCGGGGTGATCAACGGGCTGGGCAACCTCGGTGGGTTCTGCGGCCCCTATCTGGTAGGCGTCATGATTTATGTGTACGGACAGAACGTCGCGGTTTGCGCGCTGGCGGCATCGCTGCTGCTGGCGGGAAGTATCACCTTCCTGCTGCCGAAAGAATGCGATCGCTCCTGCGAAGAAACGGACAATCTCCCCCCCTCCGGGGCCAAACAGAAGTGGAGTTAAGCGGCAATAACGCGGTGTGGGCAGCGACGGTGGCTCACACCCGCATCAGGACTGGATGGCGCGTTGTGTTATCGCGGTAAGATGCCAGACCAGCGGCTTGCTCGTCTCACACGTCAACCCACACCAAACGGTGATGCAATCGTTGAGAATCAGCTTTTCTGAAAACGGTTATAGCTCAATGGGGTGATGCTTAGTGAGTTTTTGGAGGGTGAAGGGAGTAGAACCCAGAACCACAAACCCAGTAAAACTGGGTAATTCTGACTTTAAAAAAACCAAACTACACACATTTCTATACACATTAGTTTTTGCTTGGGCCTCTGTTCTCACGTCTTCCCTGTCTCAATGGCCAAAGTGAGAGCGCTCTGAACTGCTGACGCCAGACAGAACGAAATATATTAGGTAAAACTTGCCCTGGCTTCTGGCTGCCTACTCAAGTACCCAAGACTGCACAACGCTTGACCAAAGTTATCAACCCACTTTATAACTCTACAATACTTTAATCATCGATACAGATAGCTAACAATATGAATTATAAGTCTGTTATATATACCCTATTAATAAGCCTACCGGCGATGGCATCAGAACCATCCCTTATCGTATGTGAACCGCAAAATGCAAATGATCAAACCGCTACAGGTATTTGGCCTGCACCATATTTGTCACAAAATCAACTATGTTTCGACATTCGAGTAGATTCCGGTAATGCATGCGTCAGTAACATGCAGACCACGGCTTGGTTTACTGAGGCAGTGATCGTTGACATAGACGGTGAATCACGGGGCCGGGATGATACGTGGTTCAGAGTCGTACACCCGACCATCACCGACAAGAGCATTGAGTACAAAATAGAAGGCTCAAGGGATAAGAAAAATTGGGGGTTAGTGTCAAACGTGTCAATTAATCGACTTTCAGGACAAGCTGTAGATTGGCTTATTGGCGAACATGGCGGAACTGCTTACAAATGCCATCTGGAAGGGCGAAAGATCTGAATTGGCATAATGTGTATATATACAGAAAATATGTCAGCTCGGTTGGTTCACGAGTCTCCAGGCAACACCGTACTTGGGTTTAGCTGAACCAATACACATGAAAAATGTAGGTTCTGTCAATGTTAGTTCAAAGGGATAATATATGTTTAAAGAAATAAAAACGATTCCATGGGGACCGATTCGTTCTACTTTGACCGATAAATTCAGTTTTGGTGACATAAAGCAGATCGTCGGATATGGAGATTTGGATATGTCTTCCCTAGCTAACCTTGAACAAAAGCCGCAGAATGGCGCCTCAAAGTCTCAACTTCTGAGCGCAATTGATAAGCAGGTTGCTTTGATGGATGAGAAACGTCGCAACGTATTCGTTTCCATCTGTTGCGAAGAAATGATGCGCCGCAAGCCCGAAACCATCGCCGAAATAGATCGAGTGCTTTCTCGTATAGGCTGGAAATTCTCCGGCACATATCTCATCCCAATTGAAATTTTCGATATCGCAGAGCTGGCAGAAATCCCCGAATCGGCTCATGTGGATATCCAAAAAGCAGCCAGTAGACTACGAGATGGTGATTTAAGTGGCGCGCTATCGGCAGCCTGTGGCGCCCTGGATGCAGTTACTAATGATATTTACAAAAGATATGGTCTAGGTGATGTAGGGAAAGCATCGTTTCAAGAGCGAATCAAGAGATCGATCGATGCTCTGCAGGTGAAAGATCGTCTTATACGTGAACTAGCCGAGATCGGATGGACAGAGTCTGACTATAAACCCCTATCCGCAAACATCGATGGCTCATTAAACCAAGCCGCGTTTGTTATGCAAAAACTACGATCCGACATGGGTGATGTACATGGCACGAAACCGGTTATCAGTGCGTTGATTTATGACTCCATAAAGTGGTCAACCTTGCTACTAAGAATCTTGGCAATCAGTTAGAAATTTCGTTACTGCTTCTCAACGTATACTGGCTAACCCAACGTCGCGGCATAATAGTTAATCTTATATTTGCGACAACAATCTAGTATTAGTCTTTCAGTACACTAGGGATGCGAATTTATTCGCATCCACAGATGAGTGCGCATCATATTTCTTTGTTCACCTACATGATACTCCTTATCAATTTAACGCAATCATTTCCAAAATCATATTACCGTAATCTTACCGCCGTGCATTTTTGCGCTCTGCCAAAAACCTTGCTGTAATCTTGCACTACTCATTGGGTAAGTATTTTAGAAATGGCGTTTTAGTTCGTACAGGTCTGCGTACATTAGTGCAAACTTGGTATGACCTTAGGGTGATCGTAGAGTGGTTTTGTTGTGTCCAATCAGCTGAAGTGCGAGTTTTTAGACTCCATAAAAAAGACGAGTTAACCCTCCGTCTCCCCTCATTTCTGCTCACTAACGACCAAAATGAGAGGTCGAGATCAACCCTTCTCATTTTGCGGGCGTAAATAACACAATTAACTATATAAATCAACATGTTATTGATGACACCAAAACAAAAAAGTCGTTAGCCAGTATCATGATACATGTGGGCACTTATACCCAGTGCATAAGGAAATTAGCACCCCATAATTTATGGCATTACAGATAGCAAAATAAAATCCCACTCACGTAGGTTTGTTATTCTTAACACTAGTTTTTGGTGCTCTTCTTTCACCATGGGATTTTTTGAAAAATATAGACGCTATAAACTCTTTACATTTATTTTAGAATAATTAACTGAAAATACGTTTTATTTATTTTTAAGGCTAAAAAAAAAGGAAAAATATCTTTATATAACAATCAATAATAATTTAAGAAAACCTACACTCACACACAAAACACTTCCAGTTGATACTCAAAGCCAATAAAAATAGGATGTTCCACGCTAAAAAAGAAACATATCTTGAATCAGCAATAATTAAAACTCAATTCTAAAACTCAATTCGCTGAGCAGGAATTGAGTTCAAAATCCAACACTCTTGGTGAACATAATGTGCAGAAAGACTATTTTGATATTTACTATGTGCTGCCTCTAAGTTGAGTTGATTATCCATATCTATACTTGGATCTCCTGTGGGGGCTTGAACTCTTTCATGCAGTACTTTGTATGCCTGATGCTGATCTAACATATCAATGAAGCTTTGAGTTTTAAACTGCTTATTATGCATATTCGCATGAACACCTGCATATTTATAAGAATCCATAACCGTTACCCGTCCATCACCGTCTACATCAGTGGGGGAGGAAATCCATTTAAATACATGTAGCAAAAACAGGTTGGCAGGCCAAGGAAAGGGGCCAGAGATGAAGTCTTCTGACGTTGGATGGCTAAGGCTTTCATGAAGGTTTGTTGCACCAATAAAAATGATATCAACACCTTCTTTACCTTTCGCCGCATTGACATAATTAAATAGCCCCGCAAAGCACTGCCCTAGATATACAATTGCGTTATTCAGACCAGGTATATTCTTTAAAGTACTGACAAGTCTATTAGGTGTAATGTCTTCAACAGCATCAATACCATTGGGGCTGCCATGACCAGTGATAAACATCACTAAGTTTTCATATACATTTTGTGTCGAATCGTCGAAAAAATCTTCGGAAGATTTGATTTTATATTGATTTATCGTTCCTAGTGAAAAAACCTTTTCCAGAAGGTCAGTTGGTCCATCAATATAAATAAATATATCTTGAGGACGGACCCCCGAACGCTCCAAGCACATTAAACCGAATACAAGATCAACTACGTGTCGGAACTCTGGAGCAGTATTTGAACTTGATAAAAACAAGATCCACTTTGTTCTTTGACTTCTTAATTTCATAAGCAGCCCCCCTTTGTAACTCTACATATTAATAAATCAATGTTTAAATACAATAGCATTACTCAGGGAAATTGGTTTAGGTATATCAGAGAAATAATATAACTCATTCATTTCAACACCTTCCACAGGAGTTGATGTCAAAACTTTCCCACTCTTACCTAAAGCATATAGATCTTTGTCTGTTTTAAGATAGAAAAAAACATTAGCATCATCAGAATGTGCCTTAAAAAGCAACCACTGTCCGAGGTTCACACACTCTTTGACAAGCTCCGTTATTTCCGGCAGTGCTGACGACTGTATAGTTACAAATTTCATAATTAATCCTCAACAACGCAAGGCTCTTCAGTCCATTAGGTATGAGAGTGACCTTCCAATCCCCCCTCTCTTTTTTGTGAAGTGTATTACCTTAGTGGTAATCTTTCAACGTAGACCATCCGTTTTGTTCACCGTAAGTTGTCTTAAAATGCCTTCACTGGCTTTGTAGTGCGTCAAACAACACCACCATACACCTCTACATGGGGAAAAAAATCATTTTCCGAATCGCTTTCTGTTTCGCTTGTGAGGTATCTTTTTTTGCACCTAATAATCATTAAAATAAAATCAATAAGTTAAACGAACACTATCTTGAACCCTCTGACTTCTTCCACTGGTATGTCGGTGCGTTCATCCTCTGTCGATGTCGTTCTTTTGCGGCTAGTGCCGTAGCAACCCTTGTGCGCAACTCTAGCATGTCTAGTTTAGAAAACGTCCCCATACGCTCCATTGGCCTAGTATCAGCAATTGAGCGATGGCCGATGTATGGAAATACATCGCTCTCAAACGTTTTCATCATCTCTTCTGCATATGATTCGGACCAGCGAACGCGCCGCTTGCCGTATCATTCCCGCGCTATCCCTTCGAAGGTATTGCCAGTTACATTTTGCCGATCTCGTGGAGCGCCGTAGCTCAAGGTCTGTGAGGGGCATTGTGTATAGCTCCGAGGTAAATCAAACGTCCCATACTCATTACTATACACATGGATGTATAGATTTGGGTCGATGTGTGTAGACATTGGGATAACCAGATTTTACCGGGATACTTGTCGTTACTGGGGTTAGTAGACGTTGGTAGAGGTGTGTTTGGAGCGGGTGAAGGGAATCGAACCCTCGTATGCAGCTTGGGAAGCTGCCGTTCTACCATTGAACTACACCCGCATCGGTGTGCGACAGGCATTATAACCGGTTATCGGCGGCGGGCAAGCGGAGATGGCGCGTAACTGTCGATGTTTTAAGCGGTTAAGTCCCGTAGACGAAAAAAAACCGGCGCAGTTTCCCGCACCGGTGGTTTCACGCTAAACGCGATTATTTCTGCGGGCGCATCGCCGGGAACAGAATCACGTCGCGGATGGTGTGGCTGTTGGTGAACAGCATCACCATACGGTCGATACCGATGCCCAGACCGGCGGTCGGCGGCAGGCCGTGCTCCAGCGCGGTAACGTAATCTTCGTCGTAGAACATCGCTTCGTCGTCGCCGGCGTCTTTGGCGTTCACCTGATCGGCGAAGCGCTGCGCCTGGTCTTCGGCGTCGTTCAGCTCGGAGAAGCCGTTGCCGATTTCACGGCCGCCGATGAAGAACTCGAAGCGGTCGGTGATTTCCGGGTTCACGTCGTTGCGGCGCGCCAGCGGCGACACTTCAGCCGGGTACTCGGTGATGAAGGTCGGCTGAATCAGATGGCTTTCCGCCACTTCTTCGAAGATCTCGGTCACGACGCGGCCCAGACCCCAGCTCTTCTCAACCTTGATGCCGATGGATTCGGCGATGGCCACCGCTTTACCCATGTCGGCCAGGTCAGCCAGATCGGTTTCCGGACGGTATTTCTTGATCGCCTCGGTCATGGTCAGCTTCTCGAACGGCTTGCCGAAGTCGAACACTTCGTCGCCGTACTGCACCTGAGAGGTGCCCAGCACTTTCTCGGTCAGGGTGCGGAACAGGGTCTCGGTCAGCTCGATCAGGTCTTTGTAATCCGCGTAAGCCATGTAGAGTTCCATCATGGTGAACTCTGGGTTGTGACGCGGAGAAACGCCTTCGTTACGGAAGTTGCGGTTGATTTCGAACACGCGTTCGAAGCCACCGACCACCAGGCGCTTCAGATACAGTTCCGGCGCGATGCGCAGGTACATGTCGATATCCAGCGCATTGTGGTGCGTGATGAACGGACGCGCGGACGCGCCGCCCGGGATCACCTGCATCATCGGGGTTTCGACTTCCATGAAGCCGCGTTCCACCATGAAGTTGCGGATAGCCGACATCACCTGCGAGCGCACCTTGAAGGTGTTGCGCGATTCTTCGTTGGCGATCAGGTCCAGGTAACGCTGGCGGTAACGGGTTTCCTGATCTGCCAGGCCGTGGAATTTGTCCGGCAGCGGGCGCAGCGCTTTGGTCAGCAGACGCAGCTCGGTGCAGTGGATCGACAGTTCGCCGGTCTTGGTTTTGAACAGCTTGCCGCGCGCGCCGAGGATATCGCCCAGGTCCCACTTCTTGAACTGCTCGTTGTACACGCCTTCAGCCAGATCGTCGCGCGCGACGTACAGCTGAATGCGGCCGCCCACGTCCTGCAGCGTAACGAAGGATGCCTTGCCCATAATGCGGCGGGTCATCATACGGCCGGCGACGGTCACTTCTACGCCCAGCGCTTCCAGCTCTTCGTTGTCTTTATCGCCGTACGCGGCGTGCAGTTTGTCGGAGGTGGAATCGCGACGGAAGTCATTCGGGAACGCAATGCCGTTCTCACGCAGGCCGGCCAGTTTCTCGCGGCGGGACTGCAGTTCGTTATTGAGATCCAGCGCCTGATCGGCGCCCTGTACTTGTTGTTCAGACATTTCTATTCCTCATAACCCGGCTTTCAAACTTGCCTCAATGAATTTATCCAGGTCGCCATCCAGTACGGCCTGCGTGTTACGCGTTTCGACGTTGGTGCGCAAATCCTTGATGCGGGAGTCATCCAGCACGTAAGAACGGATTTGGCTGCCCCAGCCGATGTCGGACTTGTTGTCTTCCATCGTCTGCTTATCAGCATTTTTCTTTTGCATCTCAAACTCGTACAGCTTGGCTCGCAGCTGTTTAAACGCTTGATCCTTGTTCTTATGCTGAGAACGATCGTTCTGGCACTGCACCACGATGTTGGTTGGCAGGTGAGTAATACGTACGGCGGATTCGGTCTTGTTGACGTGCTGACCGCCCGCACCGGAGGCGCGGTACACGTCGATACGCAGATCCGCCGGGTTGATTTCGATATCGATATCGTCGTCCACTTCCGGGTAGATGAACACCGAGCTGAACGAGGTGTGGCGACGGCCGCCGGAATCGAACGGGCTCTTGCGCACCAGGCGATGCACGCCGGTTTCAGTGCGCAACCAGCCGAACGCGTAGTCGCCGATGATCTTGATGGTGGCCGATTTCAGGCCCGCGACGTCGCCGTCGGATTCTTCGATCACTTCGGTCTTGAAGCCCTTGGCTTCGGCCCAGCGCAGGTACATGCGCAGCAGCATGCTGGCCCAGTCTTGCGCTTCGGTGCCGCCGGAGCCGGCCTGGATATCCAGGTAGCAGTCGGCGCTGTCGTATTCGCCGGAGAACATGCGGCGGAATTCCAACTGATCCAGCTTGCTCATCAGTTGATCCAGCTCGGCGACCGCTTCGTTGAAGGTCTCTTCATCGTCGG
Organism: Serratia sp. PF-27; assembly: GCF_030053255.1. Taxonomy (NCBI): domain Bacteria; kingdom Pseudomonadati; phylum Pseudomonadota; class Gammaproteobacteria; order Enterobacterales; family Yersiniaceae; genus Serratia; species Serratia sp. PF-27. Next base: position 27,018 of record NZ_JASGBT010000009.1, on the reverse strand, counting down.
CTTCCACCGCCAGTTCCAGCAGCCCGCCGACGTCTTCGCCGCCCTGCTCCAACTGATCGATGGTTTCAACGATGGCTTCCAGCGCGGCGCGCTCTTTGCCGAGCGCCTGTGCGCGTTCCGGCTCGTTCCAAACGTCCGGCTGCTCCAGCTCGGCGTTGACTTCTTCTAGGCGTTCCTTCTTGGCATCATAGTCAAAGATACCCCCTAAGAACCGCAGTCCGCTCGGACAGGTCCTGAATTCGGTTTTTTACCGGGTTAATTTCAAACATGGTTTCGTTCTTTTACGTTGATGTCGTCGATGGCGGAATGCCATTGGAACCGCTAATTCTAACGGATCCGGGCGGCAGTTTATAGCGAGTTGGTCAGTTTTTGTGGCGATCGGGCGACAAAGCGGGTGGCAGGAAGAGCAGGAATTTCACCAGCGTTTTATTACCGGTGCCCCTCACGCCGCTAAGCTGTTCAAGTATTGAGCAATGTGGTCATTGAGACTATAGTCGCTATGATGACTCACAGGGACAGGCGGTGCCAAAATGGACATTTTCGTCACGGATGATTTCGACAAATTTATGAAGAAAAATCGCATCGTCGATCAAAAGATTTGCACCGCGGCTCACGAACTCGCACACGGTAACCATGACGGCGATCTGGGCGGCGGCGTCTACAAGAAACGTATTTCGCTCAATCGGGGTAAACGGGGTGGCGCTCGATCCATCGTGGCGTTTAAACGCGGTCGTCATCAGTATTTTATTGATGGATGGCTGAAAAACACCGTAAAACAGAACGGTGCAAAAGAAATCAACGATGATGAATTGGCAACCTATCGCGAGCTCGCCAGAGATTTTCTTGCCATGCCGCCGGAAATTATCAAACGAGCCATCGATAGCGGCTACTTGCGAGAGGTGAAATGCGATGACTGATAATCGCCTGCTCAGACTGCAAAAAATGGCACAGCGTTTTAATGAGATCGGTGCGGTGTCAGACGATACCGTACGCAACATCGCCACACGAGTACAGGCGCAGGAACAATATGCCCAGCGTGAGCAGCATGATCAAATGGACGGCGCACGCATCAAAATGCTGCGCAGACGGCTCGGCTTGAGCCAGGCCGATTTAGCGGCCGTGGTCAACATGTCGACCACCAGCGTACAAAAATGGGAACGTAACGCGGTAAAACCCCAGGGAGCCGCACTCAGAATGCTGGAAATTATCGAACAGAAAGGGGTCGCCAGCCTGATCATCTCACCACGAAACTGATGAGCGTTCGTGCACCAGTCACTTACCGATGCACGAACGTCAATTCCGCCTCAGCGCGGCCAAAGATGCTGGATCAGCAGCTGCACGTTGCGGTTGCCGCGAAACTCGTTGACGTCGAGCTTGTAGGCCAGTTCCACCTCGCGCACGCTGCTGTCAGGCCACAGCGTGGTGTCCACGTTGAACGCGATGCCGTCGAGCAACGGGCCGCCGCCGAGCGGCTCCACCATCAGCTTCAGGTGTTTCTCGCCCACCAGCCGCTGCTGCAGGATGCGGAACTTGCCGTCGAAGGTCGGTTCCGGGAACGCCTGGCCCCACGGGCCGCCCTCGCGCAGCAGCTCCGCCGTCGTCAGCGACAGCTCCTGCATCGCCAGTTCGCCGTCGGACCAGATCACCCCTTCCAGCATCGCCGGATCGAGCCATTCGCCCACCAGCTCGCCGAAACGCTGGCGGAACTCGTCGAATTTGGCCTCTTCCAGCGACAGCCCGGCCGCCATCGCGTGGCCGCCGAACTTCATCATCAGCCCGGGGTTCAGCATATCCAGCCGCTCCAGCGCATCGCGCATGTGCAGGCCGGGCACCGAACGGCCGGAGCCTTTCAGTATGCCGTCGCCCGCCGGTGCGAACGCGATCACCGGGCGGTGGAAACGCTCTTTGATGCGCGAAGCGAGGATGCCCACCACGCCCTGGTGCCATTCCGGGTGATACATCGCCAGCCCGTAAGGCAGCTCGGTGCTGGTGCGCTCCAGCTGATCGCACAGCTGCAGGGCTTCCACCTGCATGCCTTGCTCTATCTCGCGTCGCGTCTGGTTCAGCGCATCGAGATCGTTGGCCAGCATACGCGCCTGCGCAATGTCGTCGCTCAGCAGCAGCGCCACGCCGATAGACATGTCGTCCAGCCGGCCGGCGGCATTGAGGCGCGGGCCGAGGGCGAAACCGAGATCGTTGGCCGCCAGTTGGCGGGCATCGCGATTAGCCACTTCAAGCAGCGCGCGGATGCCCGGTCGGCATTTGCCGGCGCGGATGCGGTTTAACCCCTGATACACCAGAATACGGTTGTTGGCATCCAGCGGCACCACGTCGGCCACGGTGCCGAGCGCCACCAGGTCCAGCAGCTCCGCCAGATTGGGCATCGCCAGCGCGCGCTGCTCGAACCAGCCGCTGTCCCGCAGGCGGGCGCGCAGCGCCAGCATCAGGTAGAACGCGACACCAACCCCCGCCAGCGATTTGGACGGGAAGGCGCAGCCGCGCAGGTTGGGGTTAACGATCGCTTCGGCCGCCGGCAGGGTCTCGCCCGGCAGGTGATGATCGGTCACCAGCACCTGCATGCCCTTGGCGTGCGCCACGTCGACGCCGGCGTGGGAGGAGATGCCGTTATCGACGGTGACAATGAGTTCTGCGCCGCGTGCCGCCGCCTGCTCCACCACTTCGGGGCTCAGGCCATAACCGTCTTCGAAACGGTTAGGCACCAGATAATCGACGGCTGCGCCGCCCATGCTGCGCAGCGCCAGCACCGTCAGCGCGGTGCTGGTGGCGCCGTCGGCGTCGAAATCGCCCACCACCATGATACGGCGACCGTCGGCCAGCGCCTGTTGCAGCAGGCCGACGGCGTCGTCGATGCCGTCCAGCTGTTGCCAGGGCAGCATGCCCTTGACGCCGCGTTCCAGCTCTTGCTCAGCCTGCACGCCGCGCAGGGCGTAAAGCCGACGCAGCAGCGGCGGCAAACTGGCGGGCAGATGCGTGTCGTCCGCCGCCGGGCGGCGGCGTAGTTGCGTTTTAATACTCACCGGCGATTAACCACCGGCTTTGGTGGCGGCCTGGTGCGCATCCAGCATGGCGGCCATCTCTTTCGGCCCCTGATAGCCCGGGATCATCATGCCGTTTTCCAGGATGATGGCCGGCGTGCCCTGAATGCCGAACTGCACGCCCAGCTCGTAATGCTTGCTGATGTCGGTTTTGCAGGTCGCCGGAGAAACGGCATCGCCCTTCATGGCGGCGTCGAACGCCTTGGCCTTGTCGGCGGTGCACCAGATCGACTGCATGTCTTTTTCAGCCTGGGAAGCCAGCCCCTGGCGCGGGAATGCCAGGTAACGCACGGTAATGCCCAGATCGTTGTACTCTTTCATCTGCTGATGCAGTTTGTGACAGTAACCGCAGGTGATGTCGGTGAACACGGTGATCACGTGTTTCTCTTTCGGCGCTTTGTAAACGATCATCTGATCTTTCAGCGCGTCCATCTTGGTGCCCAGCAGTTGGTTGGTCACGTTGACCGGCTCTTTGCCGCTGACGTCAAACAGCGGGCCCTGCAGGATGTGCTTGCCGTCTTCGGAGGCGTACAGCACGCCGCTGTCGGTCAGCACGGTTTTCAGGCCGTTTACCGGTGAAGGCTGCACGTCCGCCTGCTGAATGCCCAGGCTGGCGAGCGCTTTTTTGATCGCCGCGTCATCGGCATGGGCGGCGCCGGCCACCGAAGCCACCAGCAGAGAGAGCAGCATTAAACCTTTTTTCATTGTTCCAATCCTTTCGAACCCGCCGCTCAGGCGCGCGGGTGATGCTGTTGATGTAGCTGTTTCAGTCGTTCGGTCGCTACATGTGTATAAATTTGCGTGGTCGAGAGATCGCTGTGCCCTAACAACATCTGTACGACACGGAGATCGGCCCCATGGTTCAGCAAATGGGTGGCGAACGCGTGCCGCAACACGTGCGGCGACAGACGCTCGCTGTCGATGCCCGCAAGGATGGCATAGTGTTTGATGCGATGCCAGAACGTCTGTCGGGTCATTTGCTGGCAGCGGGTGCTGGGGAACAGCACATCCAGCGTCTGGCCGTTGACCAGCCATGGGCGGCCGTGCTCCAGGTAATTTTCGATCCAGTAGACCGCCTCTTCGCCCAGCGGCACCAGCCGCTCCTTGTTGCCCTTGCCGATCACCCGCACCACGCCCTGGCGCAGGCTGACGTCGCTGATGCTCAACCCCACCAGCTCGGAAACCCGCAGCCCGGTGGCGTACAACACTTCGAGCATCGCCTTGTCGCGCAGCTCCAGCGGTTGATCGACGCAGGGCGCCTGCAACAGCGCATCGACCTGCGCCTCGCTCAGATCCTTCGGCAAACGCTGCGGCAACTTGGGAGACGCCAGTTGCGCGGTGGGATCGTCGGCGCGCAGCTTCTCGCGGTACAGATATTGAAACAGGCGCCTCATGGCGCTCAACAAACGCGCGGAGCTGGTGGCCTTGTAGCCGCCGTCCACCCGCTCGGCGAGAAACGCCTGCAAATCCAACGCCTGCGCCTGCAGCAAGGTGGTATTTTGCTGGCCAAGCCAGGCGCCCAGGGCCTGCAAATCCAGCCGGTAGGAGGCCAGCGTATTTTCCGCCAGATTGCGCTCAAGCCACAGCGCATCCAGGAATTGTTCAATCAGCGCATTGTCTTGCTGTTGCACGCGGTCCTCTCTTTGTTGCATTTCCACCCGCGCCATTATGCCTTAAGCCGACGCAAATCAGGTATACTCGCTGCAATTCTCTAAACAGCAACGTAACGGTTTACACATGAAGATTGGTCTGTTTTACGGCTCCAGCACCTGCTACACCGAGATGGCGGCAGAAAAAATCCGTGAGATTCTGGGTGAAGACCTGGTCGACCTGCACAACCTGAAAGACGTCTCGCCCAAGCTGATGGAGGACTATTCCATTCTGATCCTCGGCATCCCGACCTGGGATTTCGGCGAACTGCAGGAAGACTGGGAAGCGATCTGGCCGCAGTTGCCAGAGCTGGATCTGAAAGGCAAGATCGTCGCCATGTACGGCATGGGCGATCAGCTCGGTTACGGTGAGTGGTTCCTTGACGCGCTGGGCATGTTGCACGATCACATCGCGCCGCTGGGCGTGCAGTTCATCGGCTTCTGGCCAACTGAGGGCTTCGAGTTCACCAGCCCCAAACCGCTGAGCGCCGACGGCAAACACTTCGTCGGCCTGGCGCTCGATGAGGTCAACCAATACGATCTGAGCGAAGAGCGCCTGCAGCAATGGTGCGAACAGATCCTGCTGGAGATGGAGCCGCTGCTGTAGCCGCTATCGGGCGCTGAACGCGCCCGATTCCCCTCGCTTATTTCCACAGCCGGAAGCGTGGTTCGTCTTCCCCGGCCGGCGTTTCCTTGGTCAAACGCGCCGGATCGGCCACCTGATACCAGTCCAGTTTGCGCGTCAACAGCATAATGCCCGCCAGAATGGCGAACAGCAGCCCGGCCCCCAGCACCAACGCATTATCCTCCGACTGCAACAGCAAATAGAGCACGCCGTACAACAACAATAGGCTCGCGGCGAACAGCGCACCGCGCAGCTTGCCGCGCAGTACGGCGCTCAGATAGAAGCCGATCAGTCCGCTGCAGGCGATGCTGGCCGCCAGGTAAGCGGGAGCGAATCCCAGGTGTTCGGAGAAGGCCAGCAGAATCAGGTAGAACAACACCAGCGCCGCACCGACCAGCAGGTACTGAATCGGGTGCACCCGCAGCCCGGTCAGGGTTTCGAACAGGAAAAACGCCATAAACGTCAGCCCGATAAATAGCAGCGCATATTTGACCGCGCGCTCGGTCAGCTGGTAGTGATCGACCGGTTCGACCAAGCTGGCGCTGAAGGCCGGCAGCTTGTCCTCGTCGATAATGGCATCGTCGTAATAGAACGCACTGTTGATGTTGTTGGCAAACCAGGTGCTGCGCCAGCGAGCGCTAAACCCTTGCTCCGTCACCTTGCGTTCGTCCGGCAGGAAGTTGCCGAGGAAATTCGGGTGCGGCCAGTTGCTTTGCAGCTGCAGCTCGCTGCTGCGCCCCAGCGGCACCAGCGACAGGCTACTGGTGCCCGCCAACGTCAGGGTAAAGTCAGCGTTCAGCCCCTCTTTTTGTTGCAGCGCCGTCAACGTCAGCGGTGCGTGGATCCCCTGGCGCAACGAGCCCACGCCGGTGCCCGGCTCAAACGCCACCGGCTGCGGCATTGCCAGCGGGGAAATGCGCTTGATGCCGCGAGAGTCGCTCAGCGCCACCAGCAGGAACGGCTGGCCGACGGTCACGTTGGCGCGTTGCAAATCCGTCAGCTCCGGCTGGCCGAAACGCACCTTGAAGTTCAGCGGCCCCTGGTAAACCTGCGTCTGATAAATGCCCAACTTGCGCACCTCCACATTCGGCGCGCCCTGTACCTGAAGCGACTCCGGCAGCAAATAGCGGTAATGCTGCACCCGCTGCACTACCGTTTGTCCTTTCTCGTCTTTCTTCTCTTCGCGTTCGACATAGGGAATGACAATCAACGGACCGAGCACGCGCTGCGCCCCGCTGGTGCTTTCGCCCACCTGCCCGACCACGCTTTGCCGATAGCCGCTGCGTTCGTCGATCACGCTCATCAGCTGGGCGATGGGGATCAACATCACCACCATCAATCCCAGCAGCGTGGTTATTTTCCAGAAAAGTACCGATTTCATCATGCTCGCTCCTCGTAGGTAATAAGGCCACGATAAAACCCGCAAGTGAAATCAGAATGTGGTTATGTGAAGGGAAGGTGAAGTCACAGCGATAACATGAAAGTCGCTTCCACCCCGTGCGGCCGGCGGTTGCGCAGGTGAATGCCGCCATGATGCAGACGGGCGACTTCCTGCACGAAGTTCAGGCCCAGCCCGCTGCTTTTCGGCCGTTCGGCGCGCGGCAGCGAATAAAAACGTTCGAACACTTTATCGAGGGCGTAGTCAGGAATGCCGCTGCCGTCGTCACAGACGCTGATGCAGTAATACTGTTCCCGCCGTTCGCCTCGCACGCTGACGCCCCCGCCCGACGGGGTAAAGTCGATCGCGTTGTCCAGCAGGTTGGTCAACGCCTGGCTGATCAGCAACGCATCGCCGTTCAGCGTCACCTCCGCCAACGCCTCCAGTTGCAATCTGACGCCGCGTTGCGTCGCCTGCGCCTCTTTGCCCGCCATCGTCTGGCTGACCAGCGCCGCGATCGCAATCGGCGCGGTTTCCATGTCTGGCCGACTCTCCAGCCGCGCCTGCACCAGCAGTTTGTCCACCAGCTGTTGGATGCGTGCGCTTTGCTGCTCGATATTGGTGAGAAAACGCCGGGCGGTCTCCGGCGGCGGCAGCTCCTGCAACAGCTCCGCCGCGCCCCTGATCGCCGCCAACGGGCTTTTCAGCTCATGCGTCAGGGTATGTGCATATTGTTCGATATAAGCTTTGCCTTCCAGCTTCAGCCGCATACTCTCCAATGCCTGCGCCAGCTGCGTCAATTCCCGGCCACCCACTTTGGGCAGCGGCGCGCTTTCCCCTTGCGCCACCCCGTCGGCATAGCGCACCAGCCGGCCTATCGAACGGTTGATCCACCAGACGAATACCGCCCCGATCAGCAGCGCGATCCCCAGCAGCAATGCGCCGGCCCACAGAATGCGCCGTTCGCTGCGTTTGATCACCGGCGCCATGGTGCTGTTGGGTTTGCCCACGGTGAGCACGCCGATAATACGCCCTTGCTCTATCACCGGTGCGGCCACATACATCACCGAACTGTTTTCATCTTCTGGATCGCTACGGGTGCTGCGGGCGCCGTACTGGCCGCGCAGCGTCCGATAAACGTCATTCCAGCGCGAGTAGTCTTGCCCCTGCGCGCGGCCGGCAGAATCGAAAATGACCCGGCCCTGGGCATCGGTCAGATAGACGTGGTATTCACTGCGATCCTTGCGGATGCCGGAGATATTGGCGCCGATCGGCCGCTGGTTCAGCTGCGTGAACGCCTGCGCCAGTTGGCCATGCGCCGCATCGCCGCGCTGCATGTCCTGACGGGCGATTTGCGCCAACAGGTTGGCGGTGTCCACCAGCGTGCCTTCGGTAGCGCGCCGCACGCCGGGCTTCACTTCCTGGACGAAAATGCTCAGCACGAAGTACCCGGCCACCGCCACGATCAGAAAATATCCCAGCAGCAGGCGCAGGCCAATTTTCATGGCTGGCGGCTCACGCTGTAGCCCAATCCGCGGTGGGTGTGGATGGGCGGCTCACCGGGCTCAACCGCACGCAGCTTGGCGCGCAGCGTTTTGATGTGGGTATCGACGGTGCGATCCAGGCTTTCTTCCGCTTGCGCCCAAACGCTTTCCATCAGTTGCTGCCGCGAGAACACCCGTCCAGGCGCCAACAACAGCGTCTTCAGCAGCAGGTATTCATAACGGGTCAGCGGCAGCGGCCGCTGATGGTAGGAGATGGTGGCCGCGTCTTCGTCGAGCGTGAAAGCGCCGAAATGGTAGCGCGCGCTCTGTTGCAGGCGCTGCTGCTTATGCAGGCGGCGCAAAATGGTGCGCACCCGGGCGCTGACCTCGCGAGGGGAGAACGGCTTGGCGACATAGTCGTCGGCGCCGATCTCCAGCCCGATCAGGCGATCCACTTCATCACTGCGGGCGGTAAGAAACAGAATCGGCAGGTCAGCCGCCTGAGCCAGCAGGCGGCGACACAATTCAAAACCGTTGATATCCGGCAAACCGACATCGAGGATAGCAAGCGCGGGCGCGCCTTGCGCCAGCGCCTGCAACGCCGGTTCCGCACGTTCGAACCAGCGTACTTCGAAGCCTTCGCTCTCCAGCGTGTAAACCAGCGTATCGGCAATACTGGGTTCATCCTCCACCAACCAGAGCACGGGTTTCATCAGGGTTCCTCGCCGTTACCCGCCGGCGGATACAGCAACAGCTGCCGCAGGTGGCGCCACTCCTCTTTGCTCATGCAGTCGGAAGCCAGCCACAGCCGGCGGCGCTTTTTGCCTTCCATCGGCTGCAGCGTCAGCAGCAGGCCGTAGCCCGGCATCCAGGGCTTTTTCGCCAGCCGCCATTCTCGGCCGTGCCAGCTGAAACGCCGGTCCGCCAGCAGCCGCAGCTCGCCCTGCACTGCGGCGATGCGCTTCTGGCTACGAATGCACTGAAACACCACCAGCGTCAGCAGCACCAGCCAAAGCGGGCCATAACCTTCCGGCCAGGGCGAAATCAGGATCAGCAAGATCAGAACGCCATGAGTCAACAGGGAAAAAAGCTGGGTGCGCCAGGAAATGCGGATATCACATCGCCACTGGGCCACGGTCTTTATTTCGCGTTTGGATCAGGGTCACCATTCTCTGCAGCTCGCCGTCCTGCGGCGCGCCATGATTCATCAGCCAGTTGAACAGATCGGGATCGTCACACTCCAGCAGGCGGATAAACAGCGCCTTGTCCGCGTCATTCAGGCTGTCGTATTCGTATTCGAAGAACGGCATGATGGAGATGTCCAGCTCGCGCATGCCACGACGGCAAGCCCAGTGAATACGTGCTTTGTTGTTAATATCCATGTTGTTATGACTCACCTCTTTTCAGCGCGGCAGCGCCAGCGCAGGGTTCAAATGACACACTGTATGGCAACGCCGTCGCAATATAATTCCATCAGCCGGGGATCTGTCTGCAAGGGTGCCCTGGCCGCAAGCCTATAGAGTAACAATTTGACATACACGCCGGGAAGGCGCTTTGCTGCGGAAAACGTAATAAAGCGCAAAATGCCAAAAAAAGCGCCCCCCGGTCCCACGGCGCGAATAACAGTTTGCAAAGCCCGCCGCCTCTTTTACCATGGGTTCAATACCCTTCAGGTAAGCTAAACGTTGAGCAGGAACTTACTATGGCGCATAACATTCCATTCCCACCCCGTCAGCCCTCCGCTTCCACCCATCTCCCCCTGACGCTGATCTCGCTGGAAGATTGGGCGCTGGTGACGTTGAACGGGCCGGACACAGTGAAATATCTTCAGGGCCAGGTGACGGCGGACATCGACGCGCTGGCGGCCGATCAGCACGTGCTGTGCGCCCACTGTGACGCCAAGGGCAAAATGTGGAGCAACCTGCGTCTGTTCCACCGTGGCGAAGGCTTCGCCTATCTGGAACGCCGCAGCGTGCTGGACAGCCAGCTGGCTGAAATCAAAAAATACGCGGTGTTCTCCAAAGTCACTATCGCCGCCGATAATGACGCGGTGTTGCTGGGCGTCGCCGGTTTCCAGGCGCGCGCCGCGCTGACGGGCCTGTTCGCCACGTTGCCGGACGCCGAGCACCCGGTGGTGCAGGACGGCGAGACCATGATTCTGCACTTCGCTACGCCGGCGGAACGTTTTCTGCTGGTGACCCGCGCCGCCGTGGCCGAACAGCTGATCGGCAAGCTGCATGACCAGGCAGAGCTGAATGACAGCAGCCAATGGCTGGCGCTGGAGATCGAAGCCGGTTATCCGGTTATCGACGCTGCCAACAGCGCACAGCTGATCCCGCAGGCTACCAACCTGCAGGCGCTGGAAGGCATCAGCTTCAGCAAGGGCTGCTATACCGGTCAGGAGATGGTGGCGCGCGCCAAATTCCGCGGTGCCAACAAGCGGGCGCTCTACTGGCTGGAAGGTAAAGCGGCCCGCGCCCCGCAGGCGGCGGAAGATCTGGAGCTCCAACTGGGTGAAAACTGGCGCCGCACCGGCACCGTATTGGCGTCGAGCCAACTGGCCGACGGCACGCTGTGGGTACAGGTGGTGATGAACAACGATTTGGATGCCGACAGCCAGCTGCGGGTGCGCGACGATGCCGCCAGCCAACTGGCGATCAAACCGTTGCCCTACTCGCTGGCCGAAGAGAAATAATCCGTCGGCCGCAGGCGCCCTGCCTGCGGCCATCTTCATTACTCGTCCAATTCCCCGTCGCGCTGCACCAGATAAATCAGCACCAGAATGATGGTGACGAAGAAGCGAAACGCATCCGGCACGCCGTTCCACTGCTTCGACATCCACATGCCAAACCACTCGCCCCCAATCGACATAAAGCCGACCTGCCAGGTGAGAAAGCCCAGCGTCAGCCCCACTATCGCCAGCTTTTTCCGACCGTTAAAGGCGTGCGCAGGCAGTTTCAGGCCGCCCAACAAACGCAGGCCGCCGATCCAGCACAGCAGCGCGGTCAGGCTTTCCAGCGCGATGATGAAAATATAACCGGCGTGATGCAGCCACGGCGTCTGTATCGAGCGGTATCCGATGGTGGCGTCGGGGAAAATCGTGTCCATCATAAAGACGTGGCGCACGAAGGCGAAGTTGGAACCGTAGTCGGTGATGTTGCCGAAGGCGACCAGCGAAGCGAACAAGGCGATAGCGCAGACCAGCAGCGCTTTGGATAAGCGAACGATCATCTTGGTGAGTCCTGAACAGAGGTTAAAGAAACGGTATGCGGGCTCAGAAATGAAGGAACGGGCTTGCTGGATACCCGAAAGAAGCAAGCGCCTCTTTTTTAAAACAAAAGAGGCGCCAGTTCAATACGCATTCAGACGTAGCGGGAACGCTTAGACGTAGAGGTAGATCGCCATGAAATGGCAGGCGCTGCCGCCGAGCACGAAGGCGTGCCAGATGGCGTGGCCAAAGCGAATGCGCTTGGAGGCGTAGAAAATCACGCCCAGGGTATAGACCACCCCGCCGATCGCCAGCAGCGTGACGCCGCCGGCCTCCAGCCGCGTAACCAACTGATAAATTACGATCAGCGACAGCCAGCCCATCGTCAGGTAGGTCACCAGCGACAGGGCTTCAAAACGGTGGGCGAAGGCCAGCTTGAACAGCACGCCGAGCAGCGCCAACCCCCAGATTACCGCCATCAGGCCCTTCGCCAACGGCGAATCCAGCCCCACGAGTAAAAACGGGGTGTAAGTCCCGGCAATCAGGAGATAAATGGCGCAGTGGTCAAATTTTTTCAGCCAATGCTTGGCCTTCTGATGCGGGATCGCATGGTAGAGCGTGGAAGCGAGAAACAGCAGGATCATGCTGCCGCCGTACAGGCTGTAACTGGTGATGGCCGTCGCATCGGCACCGGTATTCACCGCCTGCACCAACAGCAACACCAGGCCGACGATGCCGAACACCAGCCCGATGCCGTGGCTGATGCTGTTGGCGATCTCTTCCGCCCACGGATAAGCCGCGGCGACAATCTTATTGCTCCCGGCTTTCACTACGTCCGTTTTCCCCATAACGCGCAACCCCTCAAAATGCCCTGCTTTGTGCGAAATTAACGCAAAGCAGCTTAACTGAGAATAATTCCAGTGTACACGTGTACGCTAAAATAAAAATGTGAACGCGTGTAACCATCGAAATCCCCCGTCCGGTGGTCTACAATCGTCAGGCTTCAACCCACCCACCTTGAGGTTTACACCATGTCATCCGCTGTACCCGCGTTAGATTTCGGCTCAATGACCCAAGTCATCCAATTCCTGATGGAAATCGATAAGTTGAAAGGCGTGCAACGCCGCACCAAAGTGCTGGGCACCCAGCGCCAGGAAAACTCCGCCGAACACAGTTGGCACTTCGCCATCGCCGCCATGAGCCTGGCGCCCTACGCCGGTGATGACGTAGACATTCAGCGCGTGATCCAGATGGCGCTGCTGCATGACATCGTGGAAATCGACGCCGGCGACGTGCTGGTCTACGATCTGGCGGCCCGCGCAGCGATCCACGATCAGGAAGTGGCGGCGGCGCGTCGTCTGTTCGGCATGTTGCCGGAGGCTCAGCGCGAGTATTTCACCGCTTTATGGCAGGAATATGAAGATGGCGAAAGCGCCGATGCACGCTTCGCCTTGCTGCTGGATCGCACCATGCCGATGCTGATGAACCTGCACAATGAAGGCCAAAGCTGGGTGGAAAACGGCATCAGCCTGGAGCAGGTACTGTCGCGCAATGCGTCGATCGCCGACGTACACCCCGAGCTGTGGCGCCATATGGAGCAACACCTGCGGGATGCGCAGCGCAAAGGCTGGTTGAAGTAAGGGAACCGGGCTGCCGCCTCTTGGCCGCAGCCCGTTATCGTCACGCGAACGCCCGTTGGCGTTCCAACGCCTCCTCATAGCTCGGCATCGACCCCGCCGCCCCGGCGCGTTCCACGCAGACCGATGCGTAGGCGGCGGCAAAGCGCACCGCATCGGCTAACGGCACCTGATTTGCCAGCTGCGCCGCCAGGGCGCCGTTAAACGCATCGCCCGCGCCGGTGGTGTCTTTCGGCTGTGCCGGAAACGCCGGGATCAGCTCGCTGTTTTCCCCATCCGAGAACAACGCCCCCTGCGTGCCCAACGTCACGATCAGCAAACGAATGCCCTTGGCGTGCAACACCTGCGCCGCCTGGCGCGCCGAAGCCACATCGCGCACCGGCACGCCGGTCAGCAACGTGCACTCGGTGGCGTTGGGCGTCAGCAGATCGACCTGCGCCAACAGGCTGTCCGGCACCGGCTGAAACGGCGCCGGGTTGAGTATGATGAACGTTTGCGCTTCGCGGGCAATGGCGATCACCTGCTCGATCGCCGGCAGGTTGTTCTCCAACTGGGTCAACAGAATATCCGCCGCGGCGATCGCCGGGCGGCACTGGCGCACCTCGTCTTCGCTGACCGTCAGGTTGGCGCCGGGATCGACGGCGATCATATTCTCCGCCTCCTCGCCGGCAACATAGATAAGCGCATTGCCGGTCGGGCAATCGCCGGTCGAAAACAGCGTCACCGCATCGAAACCGGCGGCGGCGAGGTGGCGCCGGGCGAAGGTGCCGAAGTCGTCGCGCCCCACCTTGCCGATATAATGCACCCGCGCCCCGGCGCGCAGCGCGGCGGTGGCCTGGTTGGCACCCTTACCGCCCGCGCCCATCATGCTGTTGCGGGCGATCAGCGATTCACCGGGCTGCGGAAAGCGCGCCATGCCGGCGACGATATCTAGGTTGAACGAACCGAACACGCAGACTTTGCCTTTCATTGCGGGTACTCCCTGCTCAATTGGAGGTGGCGCCGGGCGGCCAGGCAGGCGCCTTTGCTGCCGGTTTCATCGGTCAGGCGGCTGACGGAGATCGCCAGCCCCTGCGCCGGCTGCGGCCCGCGCAAATGGCGGCGAATCTCTTGCTCAAGGTGCGCCAACGGGAAACCGCTCATGGCGATCACGCCGCCGCCCAGGATCAGCCGCTGGGGATCGAGCACGTTCATTTCGATGGCGATGGTCTGCGCCAATCGTTCGACGAAGCGCCGCAGATCCGGATGATCGCCGTGGCGCTCGAACAGACGTTCGAACGGCGTCTGCGCCGCGTTGGCGCGCGCCCAGCCGGTCAGCCAATGCCCGGAAGTCAGGCTCTCGACGCAGCCCCGTTTACCGCACGGGCACTCGCCCTGATGGCCGGGCCAGGGAATGTGACCCAGCTCGCCGGCGGCGCCGTGCGCCCCGTGATAAAAGTCGCCGTTCAGCCACAGGCTGTTGCCCATGCCGGTGCCCAGATACAGCCCCACCGCCACCTGCGGCAGCGCCGGCAGCTGCTGCAAATCCCACCACAGCAGATGGTTGACGTCCTTGTCCATTCGCACCGGCAACGCCAACACATCGGCCAACAGCGCCGCCACCGGCTGGGCGTCCAGCGCAGGAATAAACGGCAGCGACAGCACCCGCGAGCGATCGCGACTGAGGATCCCCGGCAGCCCCAGCATCACCTGCGCCACCTGACGATCCTCGCAATGCCCGGCGATCAGGCGGCCCAACGCCGCCAGCGGATCGGCCTGCTGCGCCCAGTCGGCGGTCGCTATCTTGCGGTACCCGCTGAACTCGCCGTCATCATTCATCAACAACAGGCGGGTATTGGTGCCGCCGACGTCAACGCCAAGAAAATGCCGCATCATGTCCCCCGCCTCAGGCCGCCTGCCGCATTTGATCCAGCATTTTTTCCCATGCCGTCTCCAGATCCGGATCGAGGTTGAACAACCCGGAGCTGCCGACGATCAACACCTCCGCGCCGGCGCCCATCAGATCGCGGTAGGTCCGCTGATTGCAGGATCCGTCGATCTCGATCAGATAGCGCAGATTTTGCTGGCGTTTCAGATCGCGCAACTGACGGATCTTTTCCAGCATTTCGGGAATGAACGGCTGCCCGGCATAGCCCGGATCGACGGTCATCACGGTGACCTTGTCCAGCAGGTGAAGGTAGTGGCGGATAAACTCCACCGGCGTGGCCGGGTTCAGCACCACCCCCACTTTTTTGCCCAGCGCGCGGATTTGATTGATCACCCGAAACGCGTCGCGGTTGATGGTTTCGGCGTGCGGGCAGATAAAGTCCGCCCCGGCGCGGGCGATCGGGTCGATGAAATCGGTCGGGTTCTCCACCATCAAATGCACATCCAGCAACAACGAGGTGTGCGGGCGGATCTGTTCGATAAAGAACGGCGACAGCGTGATGTTTTTAACGTAGTGCCCGTCCATGATGTCGATATGCAGCATATCGGCGCGGCGATTCAGCACCGCCAATTGCTGGCGGATATCCATCAGGTTCATGCACATCAGTGAAGGTGAAATCTGGTATTTCATTAGCGTTATCCTGCGCAAAAGGGAAAAGGGATCAGTGGCCCGCCGCGGTTCTGGCCTGGGCCGCGCTGCGGCGCATCGCCCGCCGCTGCCGATAGCGATGCCGGAAAAACTTCATCGCCAGCACCGCGATCAGCACCGCGCCCCACATCGCCAGACTGAAATGCGGGCTGACGTTCATCAGGTTCAAACCGGTCGCGATCACCTGCAGCACGATCAGCGCCAATACCACGCCGCTGACCCGACCAAAACCGCCGAACGGATCGGTGCCACCCAGAATGATCGCCAGCACCGTCAGCAGCAGGTAAGAGTCGCCGTAGCCCATGCGCGCCGAGTTGAAGCGCGCCATCATCACCAGCCCGGCAATGACGCACAGCAGGCTGGAGAGGGTGTAAATGGCGATCAGCACCCGATGGGTATTCACGCCGCTGAAGTGGGTAGCGTTGATGTTGCTGCCGCTCATGTAGATGCATTTGCCGAGCCGGGTTTTCTGCAAGAACAGCGCCAGCAACGCGGCGACCACCAGGAAGATCCACAGCGGTACCGGCACGCCCAGCACGCTCTCAGCGCCGATAAACCGCACGATCTCCGGCATGCCGCTTAGGGCCGCGCCGCGCGTCAGGTAGATGCCGATACCGTTGACCGTGGTCATGGTGGCCAGCGTCACCAGAATCGGATGTGCACCGACGTACGCCACCAGTGCGCCGGTCGCCGCGCCGATAAGCCCAGCCAACAGCATCGCCGCCGCCAGTGCCAACACCAGCCACAGCGCCTGCAAGCCCAGCCCGGCGTCCGCCGGCAGATAGCTGATGAACAGCCAGGCCATCAGCAGGCTGGTCAGGTTGGCGCTGGCGATAATGCACAGGTTCAGGCCGCCGCTGAGGATCGGGATGAACATCGCCAGCGTCAGCAGGCCCAGCTCCGGCAACTGGAAGGCCACGCTGGTGAAGGTGGCGCCGCTGAAGAAGCGCCCCGGCATCAGCAGGCTGAAGGCCAGCACCACCGCCAACAGCAAGGCCAGCAAACCGACGGCGGCCCCGTCTGGACGAAATTTCAGGTTGTTGCCCATCAGGTGCTCCTCAGGCGAAACCGACGTCGGTTTCTTTGCGTTTCTTGTAGTGAGTGACGGTGATCGCCGCGACGATCACCAGACCGATCACCACGTTCATGAAGTAGCTGGACACGCCGATCAGGTTGAGGCCGTTTTTCAGCACGCCGATCAGGAACACGCCCATCAGCGTGCCGACCACGCTGCCCTTGCCGCCGTTCAGGCTGGCGCCGCCCAGCACCGCCGCCGCCAGCACGTCAAGCTCGCCGCCCACCAGCGCGTTGGGCACCACCTCCCCCATGCGGTACACCTGCACCAGGCCGCCGATCGCCGCCATCGCGCCCAGATAGCCATAGGCGAACAGATGCAGCAGGCCGACGCGGATGCCGATGCGCCGCGCCGATTCCGCATCGCCACCGACGGCAAACAGCTGGCGCCCGAGGTGCGTTTTGTTCAGCAGCAGCCAAGTCAACAGCGCCACCGCCAGCATCACCAGCGTCGGCAAACCGAGCTGATAGCTCTGCTCACCCAGTTGGAACGGCAGCACGCTGCGCGGCAGCGTCCACCAGTCCGGCAAGGCGTACAGACTGCGGCCGTTGGTCAGCCACATCAGCATGCCGAACAAGAACGCCTGCATGCTGATGGTGACAATGATCGAGACGATGCGAAGGCAGTAGATCAGCAGCGCGTTGACCATGCCCAGCGCGGCGCCGATCGCCAACGCCAGCAAAATGCTGCCCGCCGGGCTGGCCAGGCCGTAATGCGTCGCCAGCGTGGCGATCAGGTACTGCACCACCGAGGCGACTGCGGCGAAGGAGATATCGATGCCGCCGGTCACCAGCACCACGAACAGGCCGAGGGCGAAAATGCCGCTCACCGCGTAGCTTTCACTAAGATCGAGCAGGTTCTGCACCGTCAAAAACCGATCGCTGAGCAGCGAAAAGACGATGACCGTCAGCAGCAGTACCCAGGCCAGATAGCCTTCGTTGCCGCGCGGTTTCAGACTGAATCTACGCATTGACCGCCTCCGCCAGCTGCTGCTGGCTCACCTGCCCCGGCAGGTATTCGCCGATCACGCTGCCGCCGCTGAAGTGCAGCACCCGATCGCAGTTGTAATACACCTCCGGCACTTCATCGGAGATCAGCAGAATGGCGATCCCTTCCTGCGCCAACAGATGGATCAGTTGGTAGATGCTGGCCTTGGCGCCAACGTCGACGCCGACGGTCGGCGAGTCGAGGATCAGGATCCGCGGCTGGGTCAGCACCCACTTGGCCAGCACGATCTTTTGCTGATTGCCGCCGGACAGCGTCGAAACCGCCTGATCCGGATCCGCCACCCGCACGCCGAGTTTGGCAATCCACTCCGCGACGATGCGATTCTTGCGGTAATCGTCGATCAGGCGAAAACGCCCGCGCAGCTTATCGAGAATGGTCAGCACCGCGTTATCCGCCACCGACTGTTGCTGCACCAGCCCCAGCGTCAGGCGATCCTCCGAGACGTAACCGATGCCGGCCTTGATCGCGTCCTCATGGCCGCGAAAGCGTACCGGTTTGCTGTCGAGATAAAGCTTGCCGCTGTCCGGGCGGGTCATGCCGAACAGGCTCAGCGCCAGCTCGGTACGCCCGGAGCCGAGCAGTCCGCACAGCCCGAGCACCTCGCCCTGATGCAGGCGGAAGCTCACGTCCTGATACTGCCCGGCGCGGCTGAGACGATCCGCCTCCAGCATCACCCGATCCTTATTCATGCTCGGTGACTTCAGGCGATAATCCAGCTTCAAGCCGGTCATCAACTCGGTCAGGCGATCGCCGGTGATCTCCGCCGCCGGCCAGGTGCCGATCTTGTTGCCATCGCGGATCACCGTGACGCGATCCGAGATCTCCAGCACCTCGTCCAGCCGGTGGCTGACGAACACCACGCAGATGCCTTTCGCTTTCAGGTAATCCACCGTGCGCAGCAGCTGATTGACCTCGGTGCGGGTCAGTGAGGCGGTCGGTTCATCCATGATCACCAGCCGCGCTTCCGCCACCAGCGCGCGACAGATTGCCACCTGCTGGCGCTGGGCAATCGGCAGCTCCGCCACCCGTTTGTCGAGATCGAGATTAAAACTCAGCTCCTGCAGCAGGCGCTCGGCGGTGCGCCGCAGCCGCGCCGGCCGGTGCCACCCCAACAGCCCGCGCAGGTTGTGCTCGAAGGCGATGTTTTCCGCCACCGTCAGGTTGGGAAACAGCGACAGATCCTGATAGATCACCTGAATGCCGAAGGCGCGCGCCTGATCCGGCGACAGCCGGCCGAAGGTTTGCCCATCGAGGGTAATGCGGCTGCCGTCATCCGGTTGATACACGCCGGCGATCGCCTTGATCAGCGTGCTCTTGCCGCAGCCGTTAGTACCGGCCAGGCAGTGCACCTCCCCCGGCATCAGCGCCAGTGAGATATCGTTCAGCGCTCGCTGCCCGCCGAAGGTCATCGACAGCTGTTGCAACGCGATCAGCGGTGCACCCTGCGTTGCCGTATTGCCGGAAATCGCCATGATTACAGCCCCATTTTCACCAGCTTCGGCAGGTTTTGCTTATCCAGGCTTTCGGTGGCGTTGCCGAGAATAGTGTGCTGCTGCGCATCCACCTGCACCTTGCCCATGCCCTCGATGGTCATGCCATCGGTGATTTTTTCTCCTTTGTGCATCATGTCGGCGATGCGCACGAACACTTCGCCGGCCACCATCGGATTCCAGATATAACCGCCCTTGATGGCGCCGCGATTGACCAGCGAAGCGCCCTGGCCTGGGCTGAACGGCCCAATGACGCAGATATCGTTGCTTTTGCCGCGGTTGAGCACCGCGCGCCCGGCGCCGATCGGCCCCTGCGAACCGAACGCCAGCACGCCTTTCAGATCGGGATATTTGGCCATCAGATCGTTGGTGGTGCGCACACTGTCATCCAGCGATTCCCCCACGCCGAACTTGTCGCCCACCAGCTGCATGTTCGGGTAGTGCTGCTTCTGGTAGTTGATGGCCGAGTCCGACCAGGTGATGTGCAGCGGCACCGTCAGGCTGCCGACATACACCGCATACTTGCCCTGCTCTTTCATGCAGGCGGCCAGCGCTTTCATGTGGTTGACCCCGTGCTGCGAGGCGTCCACCAGCTCAAAATCCCAGTCGGCGTACTTCTGGCCGGGGGATTCGTGCACGATCACCTTGATGCCCGCTTCCTGCGCGCGCTTGAGCACCGGCTCCAGCACCCGGGCGTCGTTCGGCACCACGCCGATAATGTCCACCTTCTGCGCGATCAGATCCTCGATGGCGCGCACCTGCAGCGCCGGATCCGCCGCCGTCGGCCCGACCATCCAGGCGTCGATGCCGCGTTTGGCGCTCTCGCTTTTGATGCCGGCCTCCATGGCGTTGAACCAGGGAATGCCGCCGATCTTCACCACCACGCCCATTTTCAGCTTGTCCGCCGCCTGCGCGGAGACCGACAGCAGCAGCGAGGCAAACAGACCGACCAGTACGGATTTTTTCATTGTTCTCTCTCCACAAGTGTTGGCTGTAATAAAGGTTTTCGTTGTTGTTATCGCGCCGCCCTTTTCGCGGCGGGTGAAACTTCAATCACGTCGACGTTATTCCAGGCCAATTCCTGACGAAACTCGTCGTCGCCAAGCCTGTCGGTGATCAGCGTATCTATTTCCCGGTAATGGCAAATGCGAGCGAACGAGCGGCGGCCGAACTTGTTGCTGTCCACCAGCAGGAACTTGCGCTCCGAGGCCAGCAGCATCTGTTGCTTCAGCCGCGCATGGTGCTCATTGCTCTCGCGGATGCCGCCGTCCTGGCAAATGCCGTGGCAGGAGAAAAACAGCTTGTTGATCACGAACTCTTTCAGCATCTGCTCCGCCAGCACGCCGATAAAATCCTCGTACTTGGCGGAATACTCGCCCCCCAGCCCGATGGTGCGCACGTTGGCCTTGCAGGCCAGCGTCTGGATGATGTGCAGCGAGTTGGTCAGCACCACCAGCGAGATATCCGGCAGCTGGCGCGCCAAAAACCAGCTGGTGGAGCTGCTGTCCAGCAGCAGGCAATCCCCGGGCGCGATAAACTCCAGCGCGCGTTTGGCGATGCGCGTCTTCTGCTCCGGCGACTCATTGCTGCGCTGGCGGAAGGACTCCCCCTGATCTATCTCGGCGGGCACATAGGTTTTTTCCACCGCCGGCGGCTCGACGAACACCGCGCCGCCGTGGCTGCGCAGCAGCAGGCCGCGCCGTTCAAGCAGGGCCAGATCACGCCGCGCCGTCTCGATAGAGATGTGGCACAGCTGCGCCACCTCCTGCACCATCACGCGGCCGCGCTGGCTCAAGACTTCGGTAATAAAGCGATGACGTTCTACAGGCAGCATGTTTCTTTTCTCCTCCACGACGATGATTACGATATCGATTTGCCGCGCCGCGTTTTGCGCGCAGACGCAAAGCGCATCGCCCCGCGGTCGGTCAACGATCGCGCTGTGATAGTTGTCAAAAAAATCGGGAAGGAAATGAAATGAATAATTACGAAAGTGTGGAGTAACAGGCAGTTATGATGTGTGTGCGTCTTAGACAGACAGGAGAGAAACGGTAAACGGTCACAATTCCACGGTCCGCAGCATGACCGTTAATGACCGTTTTTGTGGTTTTGACCGAGCGCCGGCCCCAAAGTAGCCCGGCGTTCTATTTACAGCGGCTTATGCGCCGTTTCCCGCGCCGCCCATACCGCCCAAAGTGTGATAAGCAGAGCCAACGCAACATAGGCGGAAATCGCCAGCGTGCTGTCGTAAGATTTAAACAGAGAAGTGATGATCAGCGGGGCAAAGCCGCCACCGATAATCCCCGCCAAGGTATAGGCTAACGAAGAGCCGGCATAACGCACCCGTGTCGGGAACTGTTCCGTGATGAATGCCGCCTGTGGCCCATACATCGCCGCATGGATCAACAGCCCAATCACCACAGCCATGCAGATCAACACCGGTTGACTGCTGTCGAGCAGGACGAAGAACGCAAACGCCCACACTATCGCCGCCAATGCACCGCCGATATACACCGGACGACGGCCGAAGCGATCCGACAACGCGCCAAACAGCGGTACTGCGACGGCGTTGCCTATCGCCCCCAGCATGGTGGCACCCAGCGCCAGCGGGCGCGGCAGATTCAGCACGGTGGTGACGTAGGTCAACGTGAACACGACCACCAACGCATAGAGCACGTCAGAGCCGATACGCGATCCGCCGGCGATCAGCAGCGGACGCATGTGCTGCGTGAAGACTTCGCGCACCGGCGACTGCGTAACATCTTTCGACGCCTCCAGTTGCAAAAATGCCGGCGTCTCACCCACACCCCGGCGCAGCCACAAACCGAAGATGACCAGCACCAGACTCAGCAGGAACGGAATCCGCCAGCCCCATTGCTGAAAATCGTCCGCCGACATCGCCAACGTCACCAGCGTAATGAGGCCTGTGCCGATCAACGAACCGCAGGACGGCCCTACCTGAGCAAAGGACGCGTTGCGCCCGCGCTGATGCGGCTTACCGTGTTCCATCGACAACAGTACCGCACCCGCCCATTCTCCGCCCAGCGCAATGCCCTGAATAAAGCGCAGCGTCACCAGCAGCAGTGGGCTCCAAATCCCCCAGCTGGCGTAGCCGGGCAGCAACCCCATCAACGCCGTGGTCACGCCCATGATCACCAGCGTGGTGACCAGTACAAAGCGCCGTCCCAACACATCGCCAAGGTGGCCGAATAAGATGCCACCGATCGGCCGGGAAACATAGCCCACCGCGTAAGTGGAGAAAGCCAGAATCGTGCCCACCAGTGGATCGAACGATGGGAAGAATACATGGTTGAAAATCAACGCGGCCATGATGTTGTAGACGGTGAAATCGTACCATTCCAGCGCCGTACCGATCGAGCTGGCCGCCGCAAGTTTGCCGGTATTGGGCGTTGCGGCGGCACTTTCTGCGGCCGGTGCGGCAACCTGTGCCGTTTCAGTGGTGTATGCATTCATGATGTCAGCTCCTGTGCAGTCAGTTGCCAGCCAAGGGCATAATGCCAGGCATCGGCGGCGGGCATGTTCAGCGCTTCAGCGGCCTGCTCGCTTAAACGCAGGCCGGCTTCGGCGTCGCTGCTTTCGATCAATAGCATCGGCAACATTCGGCGGTTTTCTCGCGATTCTTTCGGCAGCGGGGAACTGAGTTCGGCATCCGGCGTCAACAGGCTGCTGCGCACGAATCCAGGCTGTTCAGCCAGCTGCGCGCCCAGTTGCAAGATGCGGGCATGCAGCGCTTCCGATGCCGCCGAAGG
Organism: Serratia sp. PF-27; assembly: GCF_030053255.1. NCBI lineage: Bacteria > Pseudomonadati > Pseudomonadota > Gammaproteobacteria > Enterobacterales > Yersiniaceae > Serratia > Serratia sp. PF-27. The sequence goes on along the minus strand of NZ_JASGBT010000009.1, from coordinate 4,066 downwards.
CAGCACGAAGATACAGAGATGACTGCCGCACCCTTGGCCAGTGACCGCCTCCACCGCACACACTCTGCGCATTGGATCTCGCATTTTCTCCAGGCTCGCCACCGACCATGGCGTTTGGTGTTGAAACGCGGCGCGATAGGCTTCGGAGGTAAAACTGGCCAACGATTCGGTTTTATACAGCCCCAAATATTGACGCCCCCCCTGCAATGCCCGATAGCGTGTGCCGGATAAAAAGCCGGGCACCCGCACTCGCTCCTCCACATGTTCGCGGTCATACCAGCGATTGAAATCCGCATCATCCTGCGTGGCGACATCCGTCGCGACAAACAGCATTCCGTTCTGGGAATCGTTCATGAATATTCTCCTGGTCATCTCAAAAGGCAGGCCTGCGCCCACCGGAAAATCACGCGTCGGCGAGGCAGCGCTCGATCGCCAGCGCCCACCCCAACAACGCCTCATCACGCATCGGCAACCCAGCCAGCATCAGTCCGACCGGCGCCTCTCCTGGCTGTTGGCAAGGCAAGGACAACGCGCAACCGTCGAGGAAATTGATGATCGCGGGATTGCGCAGCATCAGTCCGTTGCAATGGAAGTAGGCATCATCCGCCGCCAGCTCGCCGATAGTTGGCGCAATCAGCGGCACGGTCGGCATCAGCAAAGCGTCAAAACTCTGCAGCGCCGCCGTAACTCGCCGCTGCCAGTCGGCACGTTGTCGCTGCAACAGCTGCAGCTCAGCATCGCCCAAGGATGCACCGCGGCGAATGCGCGACAGCACCCTTGGGTCATAGCCATCGGCCCGTTCAGCGATCAACGCTTGATGCCAGCGCCAGGACTCCAGCGCGGTGAAACCGCCATCGGCATTGATCGCCGCCAGCTCGGCGAACGCCGTGGCGGGGATCAATTCAATACGTGCGCCTGCCTGACTCAGGCATTGCAGGCTGCGCTGGAACGCCCCGGCAACTTCCGGCTGCAGTTCATCCAGCACCACCGCTTGCGGCACGGCAAAATGCGCCTGCGCCAACGTTTTTTGCAGCACCCGCAGCGGACAGTCGGCAATCAGTGCATCCAGCGCAATACAGCTGGCGACGTCATGAGCGATCACGCCGATCGAATCCAGCGAAGGCGACAGCGGCAGTAAGCCAGCGTCATTGATGCGCCGTGCAGTGGGTTTATATCCGGTCAACCCGCACAGCGCGGCGGGAATGCGTACCGACCCGCCGGTATCGCTGCCAATCGCGCCCAGGCACATGCCGTCGGCCACCGCCACCGCCGCACCGGAAGAGGAGCCGCCGGGAATGCGCGCCGCCTGGCGCTCCCAAGGATTGGCCGGCGTCCCGTAATGCGGATTGATGCCCAGACCGGAATAGGCGAACTCCGTCATCGTCGTTTTGCCAACCACCACCGCGCCGGCTTGCAACAGCCGTTCCACTACCGCAGCGTGTTTTTCAGCGGCTGGCGCGTCCGCTAATACGCGCGAACCGGCCGTGGTCACCTCACCGGCCACGTCAAACAGATCCTTGACCGAGATCGGCACGCCATCCAGCGCCGACAGAGGCGAGCCGGCGGCGCGTCGCCGATCGGAGGCCTGCGCTTGCCGTTGCGCCCACTCGGTGTATGTTCGCGTAAACGCGCGCCCCCCCTCTCCCCGCTCATCGACGATCTGCGCCAAAGCGGTGGTGGTGAGTTGCACTGCGGTGAACTCACCGCTAGCCAGCCCGGCGGTGGCCTGCATCAAAGTCAGCTTTTTCATTACGCCACCACCGGCAGTTCGATGCTGCGGTAGCGATGACTGATGGTTCGCCCGAGCACGTCGTCCACCAGTTCCATGCGAAACTCGCCAGCCGGTCGAATGCCGCCGATCGCCGCCACCGTGCCGCAAGTCATCGCCAACCCGTCGGGCGTTTGCGGCTGCGCCAGCCCGCACTCCGGCGGCTGCATACCGGTGAAGTAACGTTCCAGCAAATCACCGGGCGTACGCAACGCGGCAAGGCAGCCCTGTTGATACAATCGCCATTCGCCCTCTTCCCTGATCCACGAACGCAAGATCAAACTGTCCCAATGTTCCAACACCTCCTGGAGCGGCCAGGCGGCTCGCGCCACCGGTTTAACGCAAATCTGTTTCGACAGCGCCACGCTGTGCGCTTCGAGTTGACGATCGGTGTGATCGGACGCCAATGACACGAACAGTTCGCCGCGGTGGGCAAAAATCAGCGGTTCCACTTCGCCGGACGTCGCGTTGCCAATGACTTCAATGGTCTCTTGCTGGCTCAACTGATTGGCGGCAACGCGGTAAAACAGGGGGATTGCACTGGGCTGGGGCACGCCCAGCTCGGCCAATTCACGAATATGGTGCAAGATCGCCTCGCGATCGCGTCCGGTCCAACCGGCGATCACCAGATGATCAATCTCAACATTCAACGTCGCCGCGCCGCAGGATTCAGGTAAAGTGAAGGTCAGTCTCATGGCAGTTTCGCCCCTTTTGTTAAAACACTGTGAAATTTCACTATATCTTTAGTTACCAAATAAGCGATTTCCATGCCATGTTTTTGTGTACTATGTCTAAAAACTTTCTTCTTGCAGGAGCAAAACGTGAAGACTGTTGACGCAGAAAGCCCGCAGCGCCCGATGACGGAAGAAGCCGGCGTGTCACTGAACGAGCTGGCCTACCGGCGTTTCAAACAGGCGCTGGTCACACTCAGCTACAAGCCGGGCGAATATCTCAATACCGCGCAGGTGATGAACGACCTGGATATGGGGAGAACGCCGATCAATCAGGCAATCCACCGCTTGGCCAACGAGGGGTTATTGCAGGTCATCCCGCGCAAGGGCGTGATGGTTTCACCGTTGTCGATGGACGATGCGTTGGAATTGATCGAAGTAAGGCTGGCTAACGAGATGCTGTGTATGCGGCTGGCAAGCCAGAAGATTACCGAGAGGCAGATAGCAACGCTGACCGAACTCAATCGGCAAATCGAAGCCGCGAGCCAGGAGCGAGATAGGGTGCGCATGATGACACTCGATCATGAATTTCACCAGGAACTGGCGCAGATCGCCGGCAATAACATGCTGGCGGATATCCTGAGTGTACTGCACGCCAGGGCGCAGCGTTTTTGGGCCAGCACCCTGTCGCGGGAAGGGCATATGCGCGAAGTGATCGACGAACACCAGGCAATTATCGCCGCGCTGGCCGCACAAGACAGCGCCGCCGCCGCCGAGGCCGCGCAGGCGCATATCCTGTCATTCCGCACTGCGCTGCTGCACGACGGGTAACCCCGCGGCGCAGGATATTACCGGGAATAGTTATGATGACCCTGTTCTGCCGATGAGCAGGAGATAAACGGTAAACGGTCACATTTCACGCTCCGCGGAATGACCGTTTTTATAGTTTTGATCGAGCTCCATCGAGAGGTGGCCGACGTTGGTAGGCGTTGCCTTAAAAAACAGCAAAAAAATCCGGTGAGAATCTCACCGGATCGTTAGCCGCCTGACACACATTATTCTTCGTGCTCATGCTCTTTCAACATCGCCTCACGCAACACGGCGTTCAGGCGTTTCTGATAGCCTTTGCCTGGCCGCTGAAGCCAAGCCAACACATCCGCATCGATTCGGATGGTTTTTGATACTTTCATCGGCTTATAAAAACGCCCCTGAACCGCAGTCTGCCACGTTTCTTCCCCCAGCGCCGGCGCATCGGCATAATCGATGTCCTCGTCCGGCAACGCATTCAGTGAAGCAATTTGCGCTTTCTGCTCCTCCGTCAACGGCGGGAGTACGCTATGGGCCAGATTTTTGGCGGAATTTTTGCGCTTCATATCTTCCCCTCTCTTTGGCATCGGCCTTGCGTGCTGAAATGATACGCACGATCTCGACGGTATCGCCTTCGACATCCGTTTCGATCGTCGTATGTGCCACCAGCAACAGCAAACAGGATCCGACCATACCGATCGTTTGCCAACGTTCTTCTCCATCCTCGATCCTTTCCAGCACAGCCAAATGGTTGGGTGATCCTACCCGCGTAATGTGGACACTGCGCTAAGCGAGGTTCTTGTTTTCAAATTGTTCCGGG
>NZ_JASGBT010000008.1:23952-98355 GCF_030053255.1 Serratia sp. PF-27 | reverse complement strand
ACACAAAACTGGCAGGTGCCCGTTTTCTGCGCTGCTAATTAGCCTGCCAATCCGGTGTGTGGAACGGTCCGAAAAACAACGGGCGTTATGCATGGGTCGGCAGCTTCACTTCTCAGTACAACGGATATAACTCAGGTAATGCCACCGTCACCGTGTATGCAGTTGGCGGCAATTCAGTTGTGTACAAAGACCTTGGTGATGGGCAGGGCTGCACGAACACCTGGGCGCTCAGTGCTTCTGCAGGAGGAGTAGGCGCAGCGTCTGCGTCTGACAACAACCCGGCCTGGGCTAAATCAGGAACGATTTCATTTCAGGTGCCTGCCTATACCAGTTATTCGATCGTTTCAAATCCCCTGCCAAGCCAGGGATGCTCACCGGGTGCTTTCACCGTATATACATACCAGTGACTATCTATGCGCACAGATAGCATAGGCAGTAACGGTTGTATTTGGGCATGCTGCAGCCCATCCATTGCCGGTTGGCTGGCTCCATTTCAGGCGCTCATCAGAGCCGGAGTTACACCCGGCACCGCCGCCCACGAGCACCTCGTCTGAAGCGCAGTCAACGGAAACTGTTTTGGCGGCTGCCGCCGATCTGATTTGCGTTGTAGGCGATGAGGACGTTTGCTTCCACACACCGGATTGGCAGGCTAATTAGCAGCGCAGAAAACGGGCACCTGCCAGTTTTGTGTGTAACCGCCACTACAGGCCTGTCCAAGGGTATTCCATGATGACCAATCGCCATCATGATTCACTCTGCCGACTTCCAATGGCCAGTTACCACCACAACTATTAGCACACACTCTTGTCGAGCCGCCCTCGGCCTTTTTCCACACACCGGATTGGCAGTGATGTCAGGATGAATTGTGGTATCGTCCCCCCCTTTTGGGGGGGTATATGGCAGTCAGACAACGCATAAGAAAAATGGCCTTATCAAAGGCGCTCGATAAATACTGTCGCGTTGTGTCCGTGCACAAGCGGGGACACCTGCAGGAGTTTTATCGCATCAATGTGCTGAAACGCTCAGCGCTGGCCGAAAAGAACATGGATGAAATCACTTCCGTCGACATTGCCACCTACCGGGACGGGAGGCTGGCAACGATCAGCGACAGGACAGGCCGCACGGTTAGCGCCAATACGGTACGGCTGGAGATGGCGCTGCTCTCGGCGCTGTATAATCTGGCGCGTATCGAGTGGGGCACCTGCACGCATAATCCGGTTGAGCACGTTCGCAAGCCGCAGGCCTCCTCCGGGCGTACGCGCCGGCTGACCTCTGTTGAGGAGCGCCGGATCCGGCGTGCGTTACGGACCCGCAATGCCGAACTGTCGGTGATTTTCACGCTCGCGCTAGAAACGGCCATGCGTCAGGGGGAGATTCTGGCATTGCGCTGGGAGCACGTGGATCTGAACCTGGGCATCGCTCACCTGCCGATGACGAAAAACGGCACCGCCCGCGACGTTCCGCTGTCGTATAAGGCCCGTCAGGCGCTACGCGAATGTACGGGCGCGCTTTCCGGTCCGGTTTTCAGCTACACCTCTAACGGTTTCAAAAGCGCCTGGCGCAGCATACTTTCCGGGCTCGAAATCGAAGACCTGCACTTCCACGATCTGCGGCATGAAGCCGTCAGCCGGCTGTTTGAGCTGGGCACGCTGAACGTAATGGAAGTGGCTGCGATTTCCGGACATAAAAGCCTGAATATGCTGAAGCGGTACACTCACCTGCGCGCCACTCAACTGGTCAGCAAGCTTGACGTCAGACGGCGTCAGGCGCAGAAGTTTGCGGCGCTCTTCGTGCCTTATCCTGCAGAACTGTGTGAGGAGGGCGGCGCCGTTACGGTGAGTTTTGCTGACCTCGAACATCTGACCCTCCCGGCGCCCACGCGGGAAGAAGCACTCATTAATGCGGCTACGGATCTGCTCCGGATACAGGCCCGGGCAGCCTGCGCGGGCAAGCGTCTGCCTCCGCCCGGTGCGGTGCAGGCCAACGATACCCGGAGGGTCTTAATCAGACCGCTCTGACGCCCGGAACTATTTCACGCATTCTGCCTTGCGCGGGGCTTCGTCCTCCTGCGGGTTAACGCCTGTCCGCTCCCCCCGGTCAGGCTCCATCACCTCACCCCGGAACACATATGCGATCTTCCGTTTTCTTCGCAGCCATGCTGCTGGCGGTAGCCACTTCCTGCCTGATGTTCATCAACCTAACCGCCCGCGACAACGTGGACCGCGTGACGCAGGGCCAGCAGGCGGGCCAGTTTCTCCAGTACGTCTCTGCATTTAACGACCTCTGGACGAGCAGCACTCCAGCCGACGGGGATGCTGCCGCGCGGATAACCCTGCCCGACTGGCTGCCCCGCAGCAGCACGATTCAGCTGCGCATCAGCGGCGGTGCGGGGTATGTCTTTATGCCTGCCAGCCCGGGAGTTTATGCCCAGCTGATGACAGACACCGAAAACAGTTCGCACTTTGGCCTGAGCGATGCGGCCGGTATCAACACGCCGTCCGGACGGCTTGCCCGGCCTGACTTTATTCCGGCCGGCTATGTGGTTTACGTGAGGTAATGCAATGCTGATTATTCCCGCTGTACTGATTTTCTCATTGATGCTCGCCTTCAACCTGCCGGCGCTCTATGCCGGTGCCCGCATTGCTGCCGAAGCCTCTGCGGCGGAAACGCAGGTTTATCCTGACGTGGCGCCCATCCGGCCGCTGCTGGCGATCGTGATGCTCTGCGGTGGCGTGTTCCCCGCCTGGCTGATGACGCACAACCCGGCCTTTGTCCTGTTCGTACTGCTGCTGGCCAGCGCCGCCTATATCGACTGCGTGACACAGTGGGTGCCCGACCTGATCATTTTCCTGCTCTCCTGGCTGGCGCTGTCCACGCTGCTGCCGGGCGGCTCTGATGCCATCCCCGCCCTGACGGGTGCCGCCGTCATGCTGCTGCCGGCGCTGCTGCTGAATCTCATCACCTGGATGCGGTCACAGCCGCCGGCACTGGCCTCCGGTGACCTGTACGTGCTGCCGGCCATTGGCGCCTGGCTGACCCCGACCTGGTCGGGCGCGTGTCTGGCCATGAGCCTGGTGCTGACCGCGATAGCGGGCCGGTTCGTACGCGGCGTGCCGTTTATCACCGTGCTTTATCCGGTCTTCGTGGCGGTGTCGCTATGTGGCGCGCTGTGATGATTTGCCTGCTGCTGATCGTGGCAGGCGTGACGGATGCGGCGAAAGTGCCGCCGGAGGCCGCACGCTGCTTTCGTGAGGCGGGCGTACGTTTCAGCGTTGACTGGCGGCTGCTGCAGGCCATCGCCGAAGTTGAAAGCGGACTGAACCCCGGCGCCATCGGGCTCAACAAAAAGAACGGCCGGGTGCTGAGCGAAGACCTCGGTATGATGCAAATCAACTCCTCCTGGCTGCCGGTGTTAAGCCCGATGGGCATAACCCGTGACGTGCTGCTCGGCAACGCCTGCCAGAACATTCACGTCGGCGCCTGGATACTGGCCAAAAACATCGCGCAGAACGGGGTGAACTGGACGTCAGTCGGGGCCTATAACGCCGGTTTTAAAAACGCGAACGAGCCGTTTCGCATGCGCTACGCCCGCAAGGTATATGCGCGCTATATCGAACTCACAGGAAACTGAATCATGCAGAAAGTAACGTTAAAGCGGGCGGGCATAGCAGCCAGCGTATTTTTTCTCGGCTGGTATTGCGCGGTGGGCTATCTGAGCTGGCAGTATGACGTTGACTTCTCACCCTGGCAGAAGGACGAGGCGTCCGTGCTACCCCTGACGCAGGCAATCTTCAGGCATCAATGTACCCGTGAGAACCAAACGTTAACTCGCGAAGCCGTCAAAGGCGATAAGGCTTTCGATGCTTTTAGCGCGGCGTGGTTCGGCTGCCTTTCCGACCGTTCTGACGCACTCATGCACAGTCTGTCGCTGGCCGTCACCGGATACAGTGACCTGAGCTGCAGGATGAAGGCCGAAAGTGAAGGGCGCCCTGATGATGCCTGCAAAAAGGCGCTCGATGAGCGGATACTGATGCACCGTGCGCTCAAAGAATTGCCTGCTGAATAACTACCCCTCCTGATGTCATAGCCACAGGCCCGGCTGCCCGGTGCCGGAGATTTCACCCATGCGAATCACCCACTTCTGGCGCACGCTGCTGTTGCTGGCGGCCGCGCTGTTTTTCTCCGCCACCGCACAGGCCTACTGCTTCCGCGAGGCCGGCGCCCGCTATCACGTGTCACCGCAGCTCCTGCGCGCCATCGCGCAGGTGGAAAGCGGCATGAACCCACACGCGGTCGGCTACAACCGCGACCGGCAGGGGCGCGTGACCAGCCGGGATTTCGGGCTGATGCAGATCAACTCCACGCACCTGGCAAAGCTCAAAGCCATGGGCGTTATCAGCGATGAACGCGACCTCCTGACGCAGCCCTGCCTTAACGTGCAGACGGGCGCCTGGATCCTCGCGCAGCACCTGCAGGTCTGCGGCCTGACCTGGCAGTGCCTCGGCAGCTACAACGCCGGATTTGCGGACGGCAATCAGGCCCGCCGCATGCTGTATGCGCGAAAAGTCTATTCCATCTGGCTGGCCAGCCGCTGAACGGCGCCGCCTGCTCACCCTTCTGAAGACCGGCAACCCCCGGAGACACCATGAATAAACACCTTATTACCGCGCTGCCGGTGCTGCTGCTGTGCGGCTGTCAGCTGCCCGCGCAACAGCACGCAGCCGCTCCGGCTGCGGCACAGACCACCCCGCCACCCCGGACAGCGCTGCAGATGACGCAGCTCTGGACCCAGGGCGACCTCGACGCCGGCACGCCGCTGCCGGTGGCGTCCGTCCGGGCCGACAGCGACCGCGTTACGTTCAGCTGGGACGGTGACGCGGTGGAGCTCCTGAGCCAGCTCGCCCGGGCGCGCGGGCAGTCCTTCAGCTACACGGGCGTGCGCCTGCCGCTGCCCGTGAACATCGACGTGCAGGGCGTTACCTATGCCAACGCGATGCGCATGATTGAGATGCAGACCGCCTGGCGCGCCACGGTCGTCACCTACCCGGGGCAGATGGTGCTGCAGTTCATGCCGTCTCTGCCAGCCGTTCAGACCCGCCACGCGAAGGGGAACCGCCGATGAAAGCCCGACTCACCGTCCTGCTGCTGCCCGCGCTGCTGGCGGGCTGCGCGGGATTTCACTTCACGAAGGCGGCCCCCGCGCCCGGGCCGGACGGCGCACCGCCGCCGGGTCCTGAGGCCTACCTGTCGCCGCGAGAGCGCGACACGTCTGACGTGTCCGATAACCGCCGCCAGATGCTGACCGAGGGCGGGCGCACCACCGGCTTTCGCGGCGGCAAGGCGCAGCGCGCGTGGGAGCTCCGGCGTGACCTGGAGGCGCGCGCGAAGCAGCTGGATGCCACCTATGACTTCCGCCCACTTATCAGCGCCCGCGGCTGGCTGCCGCCGGTCATCACCGAGGCCGTGGACGTGGCGCACGTCACCCCCGACCAGATACGCACCGCGAGCCACGTGTACGAAATCATCCAGCCCGAGCGCTTCGTGAGCAATCCGCCGACGTGGCGGGGCTGGCTGATGGCCGGACTCAGCACCGTGCCGCCGGACGAGCCGGTGGGCGGGCTGATACCGGAGAACGGCGTGCAGCGCGACATCTGGCAGGCGGCAGTAAATGAAGGCTGGGCGGAAGGGCGCCAGAGCGCCGACGAGACGCTGGAGGCCAACGTCAACCGCCTGACGCGCGACTACAACGGCATGCTGCAGTACGTGCTGCTGCGCCGTCAGAACCTCATTACCGCCCCGGTGGTCACCGAGCGTCAGCAGACGGTCACCGGCGACAGCAACAAGCTCACCACCGGCGACCGCGAGCGTCGCCTGGAGTCACGCGCCGGCTTTGTCACCGACAAGGCGAAGTGGAAGCCGGTCATCAATACGGAGAAGCGCTGATGTCAGCCTCAGGACTGGAACTTTACGACTTTGGCAGCGGGCTGAACGCCGACGCGCTGCGCGGCTTTATGGTGTGGTGCGCACGCAATAACGTGAGCGACATTCACCTGCAGGGCGACAACCACTTCGTAGTGGGCCGCTACGGCCGCCTGCTCAGGGCGAGCCCCTTCGCGGTGGCGGACGACACCCTGTCCAAGCTGATGGACGAGGTGTTTACCCCGGAGCTTCGCCCGAAGGTGCGCGGCGGGGTCGCCATTGACCGCGCAATGCAGCTCGACGGCGACATGACCGGCCGCTGGGGCCTGAACCGCGGCGAGCGCATCCGCTTTCGCGTCAACCTGCTGCAGGGGACGGCGGGGCGTCAGGACAGCACCATCGGCTGGACAATGCGCGTCATTCCGTCCGATATCCCGCCGCTGGAGAGCCTCGGCCTTGAGCCGGACCTGATGGCCAACCTCCTGCCGGCCAAAGGCATGGGGCTCTGGGGCGGCATTACCGGCTCAGGTAAAAGCACGTCGCTGGCGGCGACCTACCGCTACTGCCTGGACACGGACCCGGACCGCAAGGTCACCACCAAAGAGGACCCGATCGAGTTCATCCTGGGCCGGCCGGACGACGTGCTGCCGCCGCTGCAGTCGCAGGTCGGCAGGGACATTCCCGACTTCGCCAGCGGCATCCGCGCGGACCTCAGACGCGCGCCGTCAGTTATCGGGGTGGGGGAAATGCGCGACCGCGAGACCATTGATGTGGGCATCCGCGCCGGGCAGCTCGGTCACCTGACGCTGTCCACCACGCACATTGACTCGCCCGGGGAGGCGTTTCCGCGCCTCATCAACGAGTTTCCGCACGAGAGCCGCGACTCTCTGGCCTGGTCGCTGCTGGGCGTGCTGCAGTACGTGGTGGTGCAGACGCTGCTGCGCACCACTGACGGAAAGCGCGTGGCGGTGCGCGAGTACATCCTTTTTGACTACTACCTGCGCGAGAAGCTTGCCGGCATGCCGTGGTCGCAGTGGGGCGCGCACATCAACAACATTATCCGGCTGGAAAAGCGCCGCATCGTGGATCAGGCGTGGCAGCTGTACCGCACGGGCCGCATCGCCGAATCCGAGCTGGCGGTGGTGATGTCGCCGCCTCAGCGCCGCGAGTTTGAGGAGGGCCGTGCATGAGTGAGTTCAGAAAAGAGGATTACCCGCCGGGGTTCTGGCGGTGGGCGGGCAGCCCGCTGAGCTTTCTCGGCATCCCCGCCTGGCTGTTTCTGCTTTATCTCTTCTGGTTCCGCTTTCCCGCCATGAACACGATTTACGTCGTGACCGGCATCATCGCCGTGTTCCGCCTGCTGAAAGCCTTCGGTTGGGGCGTCACCGAGCTGCTGACGCGTTTTGCCCGCATTGCACGCGGCAAAAGCCTGAGCGGCCGTCCCTGGTGGTACCGGCGCTACACCGACGGTGAGTAGCCGTCTCTGACCCTGTAACAGGAGGCATCATGAGTACAGCTGACTACCCGGTATGGCTTGCGGTCCTGCCGGACCAGCGCGACGCCGCGCGCGCCGACGCCGGAAAGCACCCGGACGGGGGCAACGCCATCACGTGGGATAAAGAGGCGCAGCTCTGGTACGCGCGCCCGGGCGCCGACCTGAGCCGGCTGCAGAAGTGGCTGCCGGACCGCAGCATCCGCAGCAGCGGCGGCGGCGACCCGCAGTCGGAGTTTCTGGACGCGCTGACCAGCGGCGGTCTGGTGCTGGACGGCCTGCCGGTGATGGACGGACGGCGACACCGCGTGCCGGTGGCGGACGGGAAAAAAGGGAACAAAGACGGCGTCTATCGCGGTTTTCTCGACGGTGTGAAGCCCGGCGGCTGGTTCATCAACTACCACCGCGCCGAGAACGACAAGGACATCACGCGCTGGAGGGCCAGCAGCGGCGGAGCAGGAAAAGCTGACCCGCTGGCGCGCGTGCACATCCGCGCGGTGATGCGTCAGTCGCAGGATGACTTTGCCCGCGAGCAGGCCGCGCTTTACGCGCAGCAGACCGCAAAGGCAAAGGCGCTGTATGAGCGGCTGCCGGCGGCCGACCCGGCGCACGGCTATCTGGTGCGCAAGGGCATCACGGTGGCGGATGACGTGCGCCAGACGCGCAACGGCGCGCTGGTCGTGCCGTTCGGTGACGCAGACGGCGCGTTTCGCACGCTGCAGTACATTCCGCCCGACGGTGAGAAGTTCCTGTTTAAGGACGCCCCCAAGGCCGGGCACTTCCGCGTGGAGGGCGGTGAGCTGCGCAACGGCGAGCCCGTCCTGTACGCGGAGGGCTACGCCACCGCGCGCAGCCTGCACATGGTCACCGGCCGTCCGGTCGTGATGACCATCGACGCCGGCAACATGGAGACGGTGGCGAACGTACTGAAGGACCGCTACCCCGACAGCCCGCACCTGTTTATGGCCGACGTTGACCACACCAAAGACATCAATAAAGGCGTGCTGTCGGCAAACCGCGCCGCAGCGGCGACCGGCGGCGCCGTGCTGCTGCCGGACCTGACGGCCGCCGAAATCGAGCGCGGCTTTACCGACTTTAACGACCTGCACCTGTTCCGCGGCGCTGAGCGCCTGCGCGAAACGCTGCTTCCCGACATTGCTCAGGCTCTTGAGCAGCTCAACCATAAGGATGCCCCCATGGCCACACCTGACGACGCACAGCCAGCGCCGGACAATCTTTCCGCCGCGTCCCCGGACGCCGCAGCGGACTCCACTCCAGCCCGCCGCCCCGGTGCCGCCAGAGAGAAAACGGATGAAATTCTGAAGCTGCGCGATGAGGGGCTGAAGCCCGCGCAGATTGCGGAGCAGCTCGGCATCGGGCAGACCAGCGTTTACCGCATCCTGAAGGCGCAGCAGCCTGAAGCCGCGCCAGCCACACCGCCAGCGCCGGAACCGGTGCTCGCAATCCAGGACAGTCCGGCACCCGACGCGCCGCAGGCGGCTCCTGCTGATGCAGCTGACGTCACCGCAGTGCCAGAGCCGATCGTTCCGGCGCCTGCTGTGGCAGAGGCGCCCGTCGTTCCCGACCCGCAGCCGGCACCCGCAGCGCCAGCTGCTGCACCGGTCGCGGAGGCTGATAGCCTGCGCGCACCGCCGGCGATACAGGGCGAGCTGCGCGGAGCGCTGTCCTCGCTGATTCAGGGCAGCATTACCCCGGAGGCGTTTCAGGACACCACCGATCGCCTGCAGCGCGAACTTAACCGGGTGCGCGAGTCCGGCACCTACAACGACGCTTACGTCAGCGAAACACAGGCGGTGTTTGACCGTCTGACCGGCGACGGGCTGGCGGTGAGTGAGCGCCCGGGGATGTTCAGCCGCGCGCTGAGCGCCGCGGGCCTGAAGGACAGCGACACCACGCTGTCTCTGCGCAGCAGCGGGCAGGCAGATCTGCGAACCATCCCGGCGCAGATCCAGTCGCTTTACACCCGCCTGGCGGACGGCGAGCTGTCGCGTCCGCAGCTGGAAAGGGCGCTGCGCGAGGTGCGCAACGACCTGCGCCGCGCCGAGCTGTCCGGTGAGCAGTCGCCTGCAGACGTTCAGTCATCCTGGGCGGCGTTCGGGCGCCTTGACCTGGCCGCCGGCGAGACGGAAGGCCGGGCCGTGACTGCAGCCGTTGCCGCACTGGCTGCGTCCCGCGCCTCTGCTGCGGCACCTGCTGAAGCAGCTCCGGCGGTCGCTGACGTTCCGGCGCCTGCGGTACAGCCTGAGACGTCAGCCTCCCCTGTTATCTCTGAGCCAATGGCACCGGTTCAGGATGCGGCTAAGTCAGAAGCAGCACCGACCACTCCCGGTATCGCAGCGGAGGTCACGCCCGCACCTGAGCCGGCGGTACAGCCAGAAAAAGCAGTTTCTCCTGACGCCTCCTCTGTTATCCCTGAGCCGATGGCGCCCGTTCAGGAGGCAGCAACGCCACAGGCAGCACCGGCCATTCCGGTTACCGCAGCTGAGGTCACGACCGCTCCTGAACCGGCCTTGGCAGAGCCTGCTGCAGTCGCTGAGTCTGTACCGGCCCCGAACGTGCCTGACGTTCAGCCGTCTGAGGCACCACAGGCATCGCCTGCCGGTGCAGAACAGCCGGCTGCTGCCGCCTCCTCCGCCACAGCGGGCACCCCGGACTTCAGCGCGGGTTTTGCCGACATCAGTCAGCGCCTGCGTGCGCTGAAAGACGAAGCCGCCAGCCTGGACACGGACGTGCTGGCCATGCGTACGGGCGCACTCATTAATGAGCGGATCGCGCTGACGGAAATGTGGTCCCAGGGTAACGATACTGAAAATGCGCGCTGGCCTTCCGGAGAGAGCGAGGCGCTGGAGGCCGAACTTCGCGCAGAGCTGGAAAAACGTTCTGACGCGGCACCTTCACCGGCGGTCGCATCCTTTGGTGAGGAAAACGCCATTCTGGTCGGCGCGCCGCGCGTGGCATCGCAGGAAGAGGATATGCCCGCCACATCCGGGGCGACGTCTTCCCGCATCGATGCCGATAAGCTGCTGAGCCGCGTCACGCATGACAGGCACCCGGACGGCAAAAGCGTGGTGTACAAGCTGGACGGCGAGCCCGCGTTTATAGACCGCGGTAACCGCCTGGTCATGGCGGAGGGCGCCAGCGCGCACGAAGAGAAGGTGCTTGCCGCGCTGCTGACCGCCGCCAATCACTATCAGGGCCGCATCGAACTCACCGGCAGCGACGAGTTCAGGGCATTTGCGATCGGTGTCATCGTGGCCAACAAGCTGGACGTGAGTATGAAGAACGCCAGCCAGCAGGCCGACCTCGATGCAGCACGCCGGGCTGCGGGTCAGCCCGTCACGCCAGCCGCCCCCGCCGATGCGGTGCGCGGCGACCCGCAGGCTCCGCGCGCGACTGAGGTTCCCCCCGTAACGACGGCGGCGCGGGCCAGCGAGCCAGTACAGAACGTCGCACCCGTGACAGCGTCACCTCAGCGAACCTCTGCACCGGCCCCTGAACCCGCCGCGCCGAAGATTTCTCCGGCGGTGCACACCCCGGCAGAAAAAGCCCGGGAGCCGGTCACCGGTAAGGTCACCGCCTGCGGTCAGGCTCCCTTCCGCTTTGAAAAGGACGCCAGCGAGAGCACCTTTATTACGCTGCGTACGAAAGAAGGCTCTCAGACGTTCTGGGGTAAGGAGCTTGCCGGCCTGCTGCGTGAGACGCACCTGCAGCCCGGTCGCATGGTCACGCTGCAGTGGATGGGTGAGCAGCCGGTCACCGTCAATAAGCCGATGAAGGACGCGCAGGGCAACTTCAGCGGTCAGTATGAAAAGGTACAGACCCGCCGCAATCAGTGGTCGCTGGCCCCGGTCGGGGGCACCCGCGTGCAGACCGGCGCTGAGGACATGGTGCGGCTCTCGGCCGTTGACGTGAACCGCTACACGCAGATACAGCACGTGCTGGTGAGCCGCCTCAGGCTCGATATCGATGCGCCGCCGAAGCCGGCCGACGGGCTGTACTGGCTTAAGCCTGACGGGCAGGGCAGCAGCGTCCCGGGCGATCCGCTGTCGGCGCCGCGCCCGGAACATAACGACCGCGCCGGCACGGCGGTGATGTCGGCGTGGGGGGAAGACGGCCGGCCGGACCTCTATCTGGTGCAGGGTGACGGTCACTACCTGCAGGGCGTGGTGCGGCGGGACGGTGAGTATCAGCACGTGCTGGTCAGCCTGCCGGACAACAGGGAGTCGCCGCCGATGGTGATTAACCTGCTCACGCCGGAGGGCGCCCAGCCCATTGGCAGCGGCAACGGCATTAACAAGTCAAACGGCCAGCCCGTGCCGCGCGAGCACGTGGTGGTGCGGCTGACCGGCGACGATCAGCCGCGCATCGCGAAGCTGGACGCGCCCGCCGACCTGCCCGCCGCGCTGCACGCCCGCCTCGGCTACGACGAGCGCTACAAAGCGGAATCAGGCTGGGTAAAGGACCAGCCGGCAGCAGCACCACAGGCAGCACCGGTCACGCCGCCGCGGCCGGCCCAGTAATCGATTCATCCGGAGACTTCACATGACAAACAAAACAGCGACCGCCCTTGTGGCGGTCTTCTTCTGCTGCACTACTTTTGGCGCCGGCGCCGCGACCTGCCGCGCGGGCAGCGCGGCGCAGACCGGAAGCGAGGCGGGTTATAACGCCGCGAAGAAGGCCAGCGACGCATGGGCGGCCCGCGAAAGCCAGACGTCCGATCAGCTGCAGAACTGCCTGTCCGGCATCCGCAATATCTCCATCAGCCTGCCCAACCTGCCGAGCCTGCAGGACATCATGAATCAGGCGTCAGAGAAGGTCTGCGGGGCGCTGACGGACAAAATCAACAGCAACCTGCCCACCAGTATCGACCCGTGGCAGTCCTACGGCCTGTAAGGAACATCGTATGCAGAACCCCCAACCCGCCGTGCCGCCTGAGGAGGCGGCCGTGGTCCTGACCGACCCGAAGATTTACGAGCACGCGGTAAACGCCCAGAACGAGCGAACGCTGGGCGCCCGGTTTGCGCACCGCTGCCTGACCGTCGCCGTGTGGAGCCTCATCGGTAACGGAATTCAGGCGATTACCATCGGCGTGCTGATTTATGTGCTGCTCAACATGCCTTCGCACTACCTGGCCACCGAAAACGGCCGCATCACGCCGTTTTACCCGACGGACAAGCCGGTGTGGAGCGAGAGCGACGTGCGCCAGTTCGGTGCCGACACCATCAGCAAGGCCTTCACGCTGGACTTCGTGCATTACCGTGACCAGATGACGGCGGCGTCGCCTGACTTCTCGGAAGAGGGCTTCACCGGCTACAACCAGGCGCTGACCACCGGCTCCAACATCCTGTCGCTTGTAAAGGACAAGCGTATGAACCTCACCAACACCGTGGAGCCGGGCGTTATCACCCGACGCGGCGTGATTGGCGGGCGCTACACGTGGGAGTTCCAGTATCCGGTCACGATGCGCCTGCAGGGGCAGAACAGCAGCAGCCCGCCGCTGCGCTACATCTTCACGCTGCGCATTCAGCAGGCCGACGTGCGACTCAAGCCGCGCGGTCTTGAGGTCACCCAGACCATCACCAACAACGCAGGATAATCCTATGAGCAACTTTCGCACGCTGGCCCTCTGGCTGGCGCTGTGCGGCAGCGCGGGTGCCGCCACGTCAGCGGGGACCGCCCCGGCGGCCGGCACCGACGGCGGGTGGCGCTCCACCGCGTCCGCCAGCGGTGCTGCTGCAACCGGTCAGAACGCATCAGGTCAGGCGGCGGGTACGCCTGCCGCAGCAGGTCCGCTGCCCGGACAGGCGCTGCCGCCGCCAACGTCGGTGTCGTACGACCAGGCGCAGGCGACCATCGCCCCGCTGACGC
The DNA here is from genome assembly GCF_030053255.1 of Serratia sp. PF-27. NCBI lineage: Bacteria > Pseudomonadati > Pseudomonadota > Gammaproteobacteria > Enterobacterales > Yersiniaceae > Serratia > Serratia sp. PF-27. Next base: position 85,055 of record NZ_JASGBT010000008.1, on the reverse strand, counting down.
CGGATGAAATCCGACAGCTGCGCGCGCAGCAGACCGAGCAGAACCGGGCGCTGGCCACGCCGGGCATCACGGCGGTGCCGCGCATCACCGCGCAGACCGTGAGCCTGCAGCCGGGCGCGAGCCTGCCGCTGGTGCGCACCGCGGTGAACTGGCCCGCCACGGTGAGCTTTATCGACAGCACCGGCGCGCCCTGGAAAATCCTCGGGGACCCGGTGAGCGGCTCACCGGACATCGACGTGAAGTGGATACCGGGCATGTCCTTTATGGTCATCACGGCAAAGCGCGACTTCGTGAACACGCTGGTGACCGTGGGGCTGGAAGGCCTGCCGGTGCCGCTGCAGATAAGCGTGATGAGCGGCGAGGCCGACACGGTGAAGAAGACCTGGACGGTGGACGCTCGCCTTGACCTGCGCATTCCGCGCCGCGGTCCGGGGACGGCACCCGACGCGCCGGGCCCCTCGCGCATCGGTCTGCACGACGACGTGCTGCAGGCGTTTCTGGACGGCGTGCCGCCGTCGGGCGCAAAGCGCCTGAAAACCACCGGCAGCGTGCCGGACACGGCGGTATGGCAGCAGGGTGATGACCTGTACATCCGCTCGCGCGCGGACATCCGCGACGAGTTCGATACCACGCTCTCCTCCGCCGACGGCACGCACCTCTGGAAGCTGCCGCTGACGCCGCGCGTGGCCTTTTCCGTTGACGGGCGCACCGAAGCCCTCAGCATTGCCCTGGAGTAATCATGAGCGATCAACAGAACACCGGCGGGCGCAACATCCGCCTGATGATGGGCCTGATTGCCGGCGGCATGGTGGCAGTGGTGGGGGGCGGCTACGCGCTGTGGAGCTGGCTGGCAACGCCGCCGCCCGCCGTCTCCCGCGTGGACCTGACCCGCGTTACGGGCACCACCCAGACCCGCGCGCAGGAGCAGCCGGCTTATCGCGAATTGCTGCGCGAAAACAACGCCCGCGGCGCGCAGACGGCGGCGGCCTCGAACCAGAGCTTTATCGCCAGCATTCCGCTGCAGCAGGACGTGACGACGGCGGCTGAACCGCCAAAGGCGGCTCCGGTGACGGTGACACAGCCTCTTCCCCGGCCACAGGGCAGCGGGCGCACGCCGGAGCAGGAAAAGGCCCTGACGGAGGCGCGTCAGAAGTCGCTGGCCGCGCTGCTGGCGAAGATGCAGGCGGAGCCCAAAGCGGGTGAGCTGCCTCCGGCGCAGCTGCTGGGCGGCAAAGACGGGGGCTGGACGGACTGGCGCGACTCGCTGCCCGGCAGTGCCGTGCAGCTTGCCGCCGCGCGCAGCCGCGACAACGTCCGGAACGCGCCGCCGGCGTCGGTGGTGGTGGAACCCTACTGGCGGGGGCCTGCCGAAATCTGCACCGGCGTGGATTCAGACAACGGCACCACGCCCGTGCTGGCCTGCATCAGAACCGGCAGGTATCAGGGGGCGGTGCTGAAGGCGCCCGAAGGGGCGAAGCTGTCCGGCGACGGCGTCGTCATTCACTTCACCACCATGACGCTGAACGGACAGGCCTACAAGGTGGACGCCTACGCGCTGGATGACAAAACCCTCGTGGCCAACATTGCCAGCGACGTCAATCATCACTACTTCCGCCGCATCGTGCTGCCTTCCATTTTCGGCGGCGCCGGCGAGGCGGGCCAGCTTTACGCGCAGTCCAACACGCAGCTGCTGAGCAACGGCTTTAACACCGTTACCGCCCGCCCCGGCCTGCCGGATCCCACGGTGGTCGGCGGCGTCATTGCTGGCGGCATAGCGCAGCGTGCGGGACAGGTGCTGACCAGCGATGCCGCCCGTCTGCCTGACCGGACCGTCTATGTCCACAACGGTGATGTGGTGGCGCTTCAGTTTATGAGCGGTGTCTATAGCACCGACGCGGAATCCGGGCAGGGGAGCACCCCATCTGCCCCGGTGGCCCCGTCGCCGGCGGCTCCGAGCAGCAACCCGACCCCGACCGCCGCCGACCTGCGTGCGGAAACACAGACGCGCATCCGCGCGGCCGAACAGAGAGGAACCCCACGTGAATGAATTCGATCCGCAGCCGGCGGTGAGCGCGGCCGATAACGCGCCGGTGCCCGCGCCGCCGGTACAGAAAAAAGAGAGCCTGCTGACGCGCAAGCTCTGGCTCGGGCAGTCGCTGCCGTGGCTCGCCGGCGGGGCGATCGTTATCCTGGCCGCCGGCTGGTTCCTGCTCGTGCCGTCCTCCTCCGCGCCGGACGCCGGACAGCTTGCCTTCGGGCAGGACCCGGGCTTTGGCAGCGTGCAGCCTGCGCCAGCCCCGGCAGCCGCCCCGGTCACGCCGGCTCCTGCGCCCGCCCCGCCGCAGACCGGCGGGCTCAGCGTACCGGCTGGCGCCCTGAACGATCCCGCATCCGGGGGCAGCGTGCCGGATGACGTGGTGAAGCTTATCCGCGAGGGCCACGAGTTTGAGGTGGCTAACCGTGAGGCAATCACCCGCCTGTCGGACACGGTGCGCGCGCAGAGCAGGGCGCTGACCACGCTGCAGCAGCGCCTTGACGGGGTGGAAAAAGAAAACACGCGGCTGGGTAACCTGGTCACCGTGCTGGCCGTGAGGCCGGACGCTTCGCCGGGTCATGCCGCGGCTGGCCAGAAGCACACGCGCTCCGCGCTGTCCGGGATGCGGCTGGAAAGCCTGCAGAACGGCATGGCGTGGGTCAGCTGGCAGGGCCGGACGTGGGCGGTGCAGGCGGGCGACAGCCTCGGCGGCGTCACGGTACGTGAGGTGAATACGGACGACCGCAGCGTCACAACCAGCGCCGGCGTGCTGCGCTAGGGAGGCGTCATGGGAGGATCGCTCGACGGCATCACCATGCTGTCCAACCTGGCCTCGGGGCTGCTGAGCGCGGGCATTAACCTCGCGCTCACGCTCGGCGTGCTCTTCGGCGTGGTGGGCTCCAGCGGCTTTCTCGCCCGCCAGTCCTGGCTTGCCCGCAAGGCACCAGGTCAGGCGGCGAGCGGCGGCGCTGTTATTTCCTGGGTGTTGCTGTGCTGCGGCCTGGCGGGGCTCGACCAGCTTATCGGCGCGGGCGCGCGTCAGGTGGGCTGGCAGGTCTCGTTTGACGCCATCAGCTACGTTGACCAGGGCACGTTCGGTCAGGGCGCGGTGGCGGCCAACGCCCTGCTGACCCTGCTGCGCATGATTGGCGTGTGGTTCGCGCTATCCGGCGTGCTGCTGTGGCGCAGGTCGAAAAAAGACGGCCACACCGGCCTGACCGCCGGGAACGACGTGAACACCGGCACCGCGAAATTTATCATTGGCGTGATGTTTATCTGTAACCCCTACCTGCTTGACGCCATTCAGAAAACACTCGGCCTGCACTGAAGCAGGCTGCGGAAATTCCGTCCTCACGGACGATTTAACCGGCCATCCGGCCACACTCATTTTTTAAAGGAAAACACCATGATGACTCGCCTTTACTGTGCGGCTTACGCACGCGTCCTGATGCTGTCTGAAGCTCTGCGCCGCCTGACGCTGCGCGTACTCTCCGCCTGGCTTGCGTTCATTTCACCGATGGCCATGGCCGACGGGGACTTCGCTGATATGGCGAACCGCGTTGCCGAGGGCGCCAAGGCCGGCACGACCAGCGTGCTGGGAATGGTGCAACTGGCTGGGGTGTGCGGCGTTATCGGCAGCATTTTTGCGGCCAAGGGGATGAAGAACAACCCGCAGATCAAACTCTGGATGGTCGCACTGGGGCTGGTCACCAGCCTGCTGCTGCTGGGCATACCGGAGATGATCAAGCGCGGCCAGACGCAGATGGGCATGACGCCGGTCAGCGTGGGTTAAGTCCGGATGCCGCCCCGCAGCGGGGCGGCTATGTTCCTCTTCTTTTTCCTTCCCGGAGTCTTTTCATGAAAAAACATTTTTGCACAGCGCTGGTCGCGCTGGCACTTTCTGCCGGCCTGTCCGGCGCCGCCTTTGCTGCCCAGCCTATCACTGACGTCATGGTCAGCCAGAAGCTGGACCAGGTGAACGCTTCCGTGCAGCTCATCAACAGCAGCATGCAGCAGATGCTCATTGCGCTGAACCAGAGCGCGCAGAACGGCACCTGCTGGCTGGACGGTAAAGCCTTCAGCCAGGGCGCCGTCGCCACGGTAGCGGGTCATGCGTCCGCCTGCGGTGTACAGCCCAAAACCGGCTGGCCACAGTGGCGACCCGCTTCGGAAGAGGTGCCGGGCATAACCGTTCAGTAATTTCCAGCTCTCACCGTTTTGCTCATCCGACAGCACCATCTATTACAGGAGGTAATGACTGATGCACTACCACGGTGGCTGTATCCATGCCACACCCGCGGAATTTCAGACGGCCGTTGTCCGGGCACTCACTGAGGTGCCCCCCGTATGTGAGGAGGAAAGCCTCATTCACGAATTCATTGCACGCTGGCCGGAATATACCGGTAGCTGGCTGCTGATGCATTGCGGTCTGCTCAGATGCCAATCGAAGGACAGCGAATATTCAAATGCATCGTTGATCATACAAATTGACAGGCATTCGTCCTGGATGTCGGTTGCCGTCAAAGGGCTGAAACAGACGCCTCTTCCTGGCTTTAACGACTGGTATATCCGTCGTCAGCAGTTCATCAGCTTCCATTTTCTGAAGAACGGCGCTGACGCAGACTCACGCTGAGGTTTGATGCATGAAACTAAATATGCTGTCGCCCGAAGAGATGATTTCAGTGGTCATCAGACATCTTTCCGGCACGACTCTCCTCAATGAATCACAACCTGAAGTGCAGCTCAGGCGTTTTCTGAGGGGGGATGATGGTACGCTGGCAGGGGGACTTTTGCACCTGCTTTCCATGGTGTCACAGAGTGCGAAAATGGCGGCACACAGTCGTGTCGGAGAGTGGCAACCCAGAATTGAATTTACGGGCTGTACGCGAAAAAAATATCTGCACCTTTTTGTTATTGACGTTTGGGTCTTGTCTGTCCCTCCAAGCCTTGAAGCGAAAAACAGTGCCGGTAAGCGCATCAGGCTCTCGTTACTTTCCGGGCGGTCATAATGCCGTCCAGTCAATCATTCTCCTGTGTTTTTCAAACAAAATGTGCTCATGCGGTGAGATGTGGCAGATGAGACTCTCGACGACATCAGACAGAGGGTGAACCTTATTCCCGTGATGATTCACCGGGAGTGTACAGTACGCCACCACCTGCTCAGAGACGATCAAATCATTCGCCGTCCGGCATGAATGGCACTTCATCAGGCACGACGCCAGATCAACTCCAGCGGCTTCATCGGGTGACATCCATGCTTCGTAAATCAGGTTGTCAACATCAGGGTGGCATTGAGAAAGAGGGAGGCTAATTTTGAAAATGTAAAACAACTCACTCTCATTATTGAGAAGTGAAACTTTGTTACCCCAGTGGACGGCATGGTCAACATGATCAGAAAGATATACCCATCCTGGCGATGTCTGCAGGCTCCATTTCACAGCAGGAGGTGCCTGCCTCAATATCAATCCTGACGCCAGAATTTTTTGTCCCCGACTTTGCGTTGTTGCATGAAAGAAGGTCATCGCCGGTTTTTTATTCATGAATCATCTCCCTGATTGCCATCATCACGAGTTATTTATTTAATATGTGTTAAGCACGCCCTGAGAATAAAACGGCTGTGCGGGTCAGCGCCTGACAGACACCGATGCCGGTCAATCAGTGAACCAGCCGTCAACCTGTCAAGTTCTGAGAGCTCATAACAATATCACAGGCAGTTTTCTTCTGACCGCCATCAGACTGACGCTGCATCATCGCTACCAACCTCTCTGATTTTTCCATCACTTCAGCTTTTTAATCTCCATCAGGCCCTGCCTGTAAGGACCCGCTATGTCTGCTTATTCATCACCTGCTCAGACGGGCGGGCTGCTGCCGCTCGTGCCGGACGTGAGCGGTGAAGACGTGCCCCCGAGGCCCGTTTCTGTCGAACCCGGGCCGCCCTGCCGCTGCTGCGGCACGCGCGCGCAGCGCCTGTGGCAGGGGCCGGATGCACAGCCGCTCTGCGCGCTGTGCTGGCTGACCATGAATCTCGACAGCCCCACCGCTGCGCACGGGCATTTCGCCTGGCTGCCGGACGCGCCGGCGGCGGACATCATCAACCTGCAGCGCCGGGCCCTTATCGGGCTGCGCAGCGACAGCAAAGCCGTGCGCAAAACGTCCCGCCGCATCTGGAACTGGCTGGCCCGCCACGCGCGCGAGGTGGAGGGCATGTGGGGCACCTCCCGCGCCAGCGAGTTTGCGGCGGCCTTTCGTCAGCTGCCGCCGGCGAAGCGCGCGGGTCTGCAGCAGCGGCTGGAAGGCTGCGTGCTTATCCTGCCTCATGACGTGTTCAGTGACCTGACCCTGCTGCTGCCGATGGGACGCATCGCCGCAAGCGCCGTGCACACCCCGGCCTGGAATACCTATACCCGGAGCGACCTGTATGCCAAACCGCCTCATCCGCTGGACTGAAGAAATTATTACCGCCGCGACGCGCTTTGCCGTGTCGCGCGACCTGCCCGACTACTGCGACCTGCACACCGTGGTGCGCCTGAGCGACGACGATCGCATCCGCCACCCGGAGCTGAAGGCCCCCTATATAAGTGTTACCCAGAACGGCGACTTTGTGACGGTATATGAAGTGGCCGGCAGCTACCGCGAGCCGGACGAAAATCTGCCGGCCACGCATGATGATTCCTGGCAGGGCCGGCTTGACCGCATGACGGAGTCGCTGACCGCACATTATCGCTTTGCCGGTCACAAACTCAGTACCGTGCACGAGTGCGATCCGGACGGGGGAGAGGCCGAAATCAGACGGCTGCTCAAACCGCAGTATCAGTCGCTGAAGCGCACGGGCCTGGAGCTGGATTATCTGCTGAACGAGCAGGTGACAAAGCTGTCGCCCTGGGTTAACGCCGAGCGCACCTGGCTTGTGTGCTACACCGGCCGCGGGGTGCTCGCCGGGCACGAGCTGCGCGATGAAAACGCGCGTATCAGCGAGCTGGTAAAGGGCAGCCCGACGGCCGTGTTTGGCCAGAACCCGCTGCTGACCGAGCTGCCCGGCCTGAAAATCCGCCATGACGCCTTTCTTTCTCAGGTGGAGCGCGCACTCGGCGACAGCGGCAAGGGCGTGCTGATGCGCCGCATGGACGTCCACGAGGCGGGCCGCGTGCTGCGCAGGCAGGTCGACCCGGGCACCGGCGAGCACTGGCAGCCGCTGCTGCCGGACGATCGCATCGTGGCCCGTGGCGTACGGCAGGGCGACGACACCACGCCGTTTCTGGCGCCCTGGCTGAACTTTCAGGTCATGGGGACGAACGTCCAGGACATCCAGAACAACCTGCTGAAAATCAGCGGCGTGTGGCACGGCACGATCGCCGTGAACCTCGGCCCGCAGAACCCGCAGAGCTTTGCGAAGCTGCGCGAGCTGATTCCCCGCAGCGTGCCGTTCCGCATCCGTCAGGACCTGATGCCCGGCGGCATGCGCCGCCTCAGCGGCAAGCACGGCGTGCTGAGCTTCAGCGAGTGGGTGCCCGGTCTGAGACCCATCTTTCAGTCGATTTCGATGCTGGCCGCGCGCGAGATGCACGAGCCGGTGTGCGTGATGACCATCACCGCGGCCACCTGGGGAGACTCGCCCGCGACGGTGACGCGCAACCTGACGCTGCTGCAGCAGGCGCTGACCTCCTGGGGCATCTGCGGCGTCACGCAGACCTTCGGCGACCCGGTGAAGGCGTGGGTGGCCACCCTCACCGGGTCCTCGGCGGCCAGCGGGCCGTGCCTGATGTATCCGCCGCTGTCGGAGGCGCTGAACCTGCTGCCGCTCTCGCGGCCCACGACGGCGTGGAACGAGGAGGGCGATGCCCTGTTTGTGGGGCCGGACGGCAAGCTGATGCCGGTGGCGCTGGCGGCCTCCAACCAGACCAAGAAAACCTCCATCGTCGCCGGCGAATCCGGCGGCGGTAAGTCGGTGTTTATCAACCGTCAGCCCATCATTCTGGCCATGTCCGCCCAGCGGCAGCTGCCCTTCTTTGCGGGGATTGAGAAAGGCTTCAGCGCAACCGGCATGACCTCGATACTGCGGGCGGGCCTGCCGCCCGAGCGTCAGGACGAGGTGCTGAGCATCATCCTGCGCAACGACGTGAAATACTGCCGCAACCTGTTCGATATCCAGCTGGGGCTCAGAAAACCGCTCAGCTACGAAGCTGAGTTTATGGAAAACGCGCTGGCAGCCCTGTGTATCGACCCCGGGACCGGCGAACCGCCTAACGGGCGCGACACCCCCGCGATTCTGCGCCGGCTTGTCAGCGATTCGTTTAAGGCTGCACGCGAGGATCCGCGCCGCTATGAGCCCGGGCTGGTGCCGCCGGTCGACGCTGCGCTGGAGGAGGCCGCCATCTGGGAGAAACATCCTGACTACCGCGACAACGCCACCTGGTATGAGGTGTGCGACCTGCTGCAGGATGCCGGCAAAACCGAGGCCGCGCAGCGGGCGCAGTTTCAGGCCGTGCCGGAGCTTGCCGACATGTCGCCGCGCCTGCTCAGCGAGGATTACAAGAGCATGTACGGCACCATCGAGCGCGACGGCAGCAGTGAGGCCCTGATTAGCTATATCGCCCGCTGCCTGAGCGACGCCTGCGGTCAGTACCGTATGTTTGCCGGGCGCACGCGCTTTATGATCAGCCCCAGGGCGCGCGTGATTACGGTCGACATTCAGTACGTGGCCGGGGACAAGTCCAAGGCGGGCTACCTGCAGACCGGGATGATGTACCTGTTCGCCGGGCACATCGCGGGCGGTGACTTCGTGCTGCCGCAGTATCAGGACGAGCTCTTTCCCGCGCTGCACGAACGCTGGCACGCCCTGCATCGCGCCCGCGTGCAGCAGCTGGACGAGGAGGTCAAAACCAAACAGTACGACGAGCTGCACAACGCGAAGGGCGTCCCCTTTATCTTCCCGATGCTGGAGACCGCCGACCGCGAGCAGCGTAAGTTCGGCGTGCGCACCGTGCTGGCCTCGCAGTATTTCCGTGACATGCCCGAGGCGCTGCGCCAGTCGGCCAACTCCGTCTATATGGTCGGCGTGGATCCGGAAGACCGCCGGCTTCTTAAAGAGCGATTTAAGGTACCGGACGTCACGCTGGACCGCTTTGAGCGCATGGGCAGCGGGCCGTCGGCGGACGGCAGCGGCGTGCCGTTCCTCGGCATTTTCCGTATCAAAGGGGGCAGCACCATTGCCCACATCATGAAGAACACGGTCGGTCCGGAGGAGCTGTGGGGCCACAGCACCACGCCGGTGGACATGTCGCTGCGCCGCACGCTGGAGAAAGACGTCGGCGCCGCGACCACCCGCCGCATTCTCGGCCGCTTCTTCCCGAACGGCTCTGCCGAAAAAGTCATCGAGCACCGCCGGCGCACCGCCGGTGAGGAGCGCGGCGACAGCGTCATCCGCCAGCTTGCCACCGAGCTTATCGATAAACAGGGCTACGACCTCTGACCCTTCAGGAGTGCTGATATGCAACCATCCACACACTGGCGCCCTGCGGGGCGCCGGCTGCTTGCCGCCTGCGTGCTGGCGGCGCTTTCCCCCGGAGCCCTGGCCTATCCCGTCGAGGTGATGACCAGTATCCCGGTGCAGACGGTTATCCAGCCTGCGCTGGGCACCATGCAGGCCACGCTCGGCGAAATCCTCTCCGCCGAAACGGAAACCGGTACGGCCGTGGTGCAGAACGCCGACAAGGTCACCACGGCCGTCACGGAGGCCGCGCGCACCCAGCGCGAGGCGGAGAACTTCAACCGTCAGGCCGACCGGCTGGAGAAGGCGCGCGCGGCCTACACCGTGCCGGACAGCATCTGCAGCGAGTCGGCCTCCGGCACGGCCTCACAGGTGAGCCAGGCGACCCGGGCATCGGCGTCGAAGCTTGCCGGCGGCAGCGGCGTGTCGAGCGCGGCCGTACGCGAGACGCTGGCGAGCCTCCCGGTATCACCCCGTCAGGGCGGCTACCGCAGCGCGCTGATCCACGCGGCCTACTGCACCGCAGAGGAGGCAAAGCTCTACGGCGGCACGGGCCTGTGCCCGTCGGTCTCTCAGCTTCCGGGGGGCGACACCGAGGCGCGATCGCTGTACGACGGGGCGGGTCCCGCGGGCAAAGACCCGGAGCTGACCTTCACCCAGGCGCAGACGGACGCGGCCATGGCCTACGTGAACAACTCCGCGAAGCTCGACGCCGGGCGCACGCCCGGCAAGGGCGAGATTCAGACCGCCACCGGGCAGGAGTATCAGGGCCTGCTGACGCAGTACAAGGCGATGCAGAGCGCGGCGATGCAGCCCCAGCTGGACATGGTGGCGGCGAGCCAGCCGCAGGACGCCACGCAGGCGGCCCTCACCGAGGCCCGTCAGGCGCCGTCGGCGGAAAGCTACTTCCAGCAGACCGCGTCCGCGCAGGCAAAGCAGACCGGCACCATGAGCGAGCGCGAGTTTGAGGCGTTTGAGGTCGGGCGCCGCTACGCCAACACCGCGTGGGTCACCGACCTGCAGGCGATGGACGGCGACAACCTGGCGCGTGAAATGGCGCGTCAGCAGAGTCTGGCCAACTGGCTGGCGCTCGGCATCAAAAACGAGCTGCGTCAGGCCAACATCATCAGCGGTCAGCAGCTGGCGCTGGCGGCTAAAAATGAATATGCCCCTCAGCTGCAGGCGCTCTCTGCCCAGCTGAGTGCCGGCGTGAGCGCACAGTAACCCCCACGGAGACAACAATGATAACGAGCGGTACCTTCGCGCCGGACGCCGGCGCGCTTTCATCCCTGCTGGACGCGGGCGAGGGCCCGGTGCTGGTGCTGGACCCCTGCGGTGCGCTGTGGGAGGCCTTCTGGCAGTCGCCGCGCTGGAAAAACGCTTGGCAGGCGTGGCGTCTGGCGCCCGGACAGACGCAGGAGGGCAACGTCTGGGACGTGCTCGGGGCGCTCAGGCAGGTGACCGCCGAAGACGGCTGCCGTGCGCTGGCCACCGCGCTGTTTCCGGCTGATGACTACAGCGACCTCACCCGCGAGCTCATGGCCTGCGTGCTGACCTTTGCGGACGACACCGGCCACTTCACCGGGCGCAGCGCCGGGCTCGGCGGGCTGGCCGGGCAGCTGTGGGCGGACGACCTCTGGACGGCCATCGCCCGCTGGAGCCGCCTGTATCAGAAGCACCCGGCGCTGCAGACGGCACGCGCGCTGCTGACGCAGGACGGCGCGGGCGAGTCGGCGCGGGCTATCCGCGACCGCATGGCCATCTTTCACCATCCGCACGTGGCGGAGAGCTTCACGGGCGGCGCCGGCTTAGACCTGCGCCGCTTACGGCAGCGTCCGGGGCAGGTCATCTTTCTGACGCCCGACATCCGCTGCATGGAAAGCGCCGCGATCACCGGCGTGTACGCGTTCCTGCTCGATGCGCTGCGCGCATTCGGCGTGCTGCACCACGTCACGTTTTCACTGGCTGAACCCGTAATTATCCCGGAAGGAGATGCACCATGACGCAGTCTGATAACCGCACCCCGGAGACCGGCGCGAAAAAGTCTTTTCTGACGCCGAAGCGCGTGGGCTGGATAGCGCTGAACGTGGTGCTGCCGGCGTGGGAGGTGTCCAGCGTGACGCGCCACGCCGGGCGCAACGTCTCGCGCCTGTGGCAGCGCATCCGCGACGTGACGGCCGGGCGCGGCGCCGGCGACTACCGCCCCGCGGACTGGTCGCAGGCCGTGGCGGACAGCGGGATGACGCCCGCGCGCCTTGTCCGTAACTTCCGCGTCAGCCGCTGGATCTGGTGGGGGCTGATGTGGCTCACCGGACTGCCCGCCGCCGGCTTTCTGCTGATGCTGACGGCCGCCGGCAGCAGCGTGAGCGGCACCGGCTGGCTGCGCGTGGGCTGCGTGGTGCTGGTCCTGCTGCTGCTCGCCGCCACCGGCTTCGTGCAGGCCCTGAAGGTGAGCTATCGCCTGTGGCAGCTGACGGAGAAACGTGTGTCGGCGTCAGAAGAGGGCAGTTTTCAGGCGTACCTGCAGGAGACGCGCTGGTGCCGTCAGGTGCTGAGCGGCGGTCTATTATGAGGGGGAGGGCGCATGCGAAATAAACAGCGTGAAGAAATCATGATCCGCCTGATCACCCTGCTGGACGATGCGGAGCTGGGTGAACGGGGTGAGATCATTTTACACCTGCTGCACCGCGCGCGACAGGCCAGCCGGGCGCGTGACCTGACGGCCGGACAGCACTGCCTGGATGCCCTGAGCCAGCTACGTAAAGCCCGTCACAGCCTGCGGACGGCAGGTGCGCCAGAGCAGATCCTGACTCCGCTGGAGTACGCCGTCGAGCTGCTGCAGCCGGTATGCGATGAGGCTCAGGCTCAGCGCGTCCTGTTGATGTCGGAATCGCTGGTATGGCGCGCTCTGCTGCTACTGGGGCTGCTGCCCGCCGGCCTGACGCTGGCCATCGGGGCGGTGGTCTGGAGCACGCGCCATCTGCTGCAGCTCTGAACGTACCGGGAGGAACTGAAATGTATATCCGGCTGGATGTGTTTGCCGGCCTGCTGAACGTCAGGCCGGGTGAGGTGCTTCACGCCGCTCAAACGGACGGCCTGCTGGACGGCATGACGCTGCCCGCCCGCCGTCAGGTGCGCGGGGCGGCGCTGATGTTCGATCAGGCCGAGGCCACGGCGTTCGCCGAGAAGTGGCACGCGCGGGAACCGGAAGCGGGACCGGAGGCGTCCGGCGCCCCCCTGATGACGCTCGATGCCGTTGCCCGGGAGGCGGATATCGCTCCGCTGGTGCTGTGGCAGGCGGCAAGTCGCGGAAAGCGCCTGCGCGGCGTGGCGCTGCCCGTGGCCGCGAGAGAGGGCGGTCAGCTGCTGTTTGAGCCGGCGGCGGTGACGAAGTTTGTGACTGAATACCGCAATCTCCAGCCGAAAAAGTGATGTGAATTCAGCCTATTCACTGTATTGCGCACAAACATTTTACGGCACTATGCCAATCCCGCATTGCTATCTCACCCATGAGAACAAGATGACCCGAACCGAATGGCTTATGAAGTTCCGCCGCTGCCAGTCCCTTGATACGCTCGAAAAGGTTTATGAACACCTGAGCTACACCGGAGATGCCAAAGAAGCATTTGTGATGACTCAGGCCTATGACCACCGCAAGGCGGAATTTGCCGCCGGCAAACTGTTTGACCGCGTGCCTATGCACGTCTGGCAGTACGTGAAGTAAACCCTTCTGACCCCGCCTTTCACCGGGCGGCGTCCGCCCGCCGGTGAAGCACCGGCGCACTCAGAGACCCCTATCATGTTGAACAAAACACTGAGCGTCATCGCCCGGGTGGGCATGGCCGTATTCTTCATTTACGCATTGTGGCCACACATCATTCTCCTCCGGGACCACGCACAGTCGGGGAACATGACACCGGTGGAGTGGATGGTGCTGACTGGCTCTCTGCTCTTCGCCGCCTGCTTTGCGCTGGCGCTGGCTGCCGCCGCGATGATCGCTGCGTTCTGTGTGGTATCCGCTGGCGTTCGTGCGCTGAAAACGCACCTTGCACTCATCCTGCGCGACGCGACCTCGCTGCCGTGCGGCCGCTGATAACGCCCTAATAGCGCCGCGCTGCGGCCCTCACTTATTCCATCCGGTCAGCTCCTGACCCGCAGGTAATCCATGAAGCTACTGACAAAAATTCAGGCGGCGGCTCTGCTGTGCGCCGCGTCCTGCCCGGCGCTCGCCGACGGCGTGGACTATCAGACCATCAGCGACGCCGCCAGCAAAACCGGGGACCTTTCCCGGCAGGCGCTGGTGATGATATTCGGCGACGTCGTGATTTCGCCGTTCCAGCCCGGGCAGGCCACGCTCATCGGCTCGCTGTTCGCGCTGCTGAACGGCGTGCTGTGCACGGTGGCGCTGGTGTGGTTCCTTATCGTGACGCTGAAAACGCTGTTCAAGGGCGGGCAGGACGGTAAGGTGTTCAGCGCCGGACGCTCGATGCTGCACCCCGTGATGAGCTTTGCCGGCTTTATTACGCTTATCCCCACCGCATCCGGCTGGTCGCTGTCGCAGCTGGTGATGCTGTGGGCGGCCTCCACCATGGGCATCGGCAGCGCCAACCTGCTCACCGACAAGGCCGCCGACATGATAAGCAGCGGGATGTCGCTGGTCGTGCAGCCCACGGCGCCCTCCACGCGATCGGCGGCGCGCGCGGTGTTTGAGATGAACCTGTGCAAATACGCCACCAACCGCGAGCTGTCCTCGCTGTACCAGGACGGGCAGGCGCGAACGTCGCTGATGGAGACCAAGGGCGGCAATGGCGACTACACCACCGGCAACGGCAGCGCGCTGTGCGGTAGCGCCCGCATCCCGGAGCCTTCAACGGGCGTACTCGACAGCCTGTTCGGCTCGGCGGTGAACACGGCGAGCGTGACCACGGCGCAGCGTGGGGCGCTGGATACGATGCAGTCCACGCTCGATGCCGCGGCGCAGGCCTATGTCGACGCGTACCTGAGCAAGCGGGACCAGGACACCGGCACGCTGAGCGACCCGGAGACCACGATTCAGAACGCGGCGGCGGCCTATGAAACCACGGTCAACAACGCGCTGAACCAGCTCAACTATCAGGACTCGCTGCAGAGCCAGCTGACCTCGCAGCTCAAAACCTACGGCTGGATTTCGCTGGGCGCCTGGTACAACACGTTTGCAACGGCCAACAGCAAAACGAACGAGGTGGCCAACGCGGCCCCGGTGACGTCAGGCGCAAGTCTGCACGGCGAAACGGGCACCGGCGACCTGTATCACCAGGTGTTTACGGCCTACCGGTCGCAGGTGCAGAACAGCACTTACACCGCGCCGCTGGGTTCGCAGACGGCTAAGGATGACGGTGCAGCTCTGAATGTCACTGATCCAAATGCGGTGTTTGTGAGCTTTTTTAGCAGCCCTGTGCAAGTAATGACAAACTGGATTGCGACTCAGAATTTAAGTTCAACTGCCAGCTTTAATAATCAGGTCAACCCTCTTATCCAGATGCAAACCATCGGTGATTACACATTAGGTGCCACAGAAACCGCTATGGCGGCTTATACCCTTACGTTGGCTGCCGCATCGACTGCCGATAACTCTGTATTAGGTAAAATTGGTGGTCTGCTGTTTATTAACCCGGGAGCAGTGGTTAAAGATGTTCTGACTGAACTTTCTCCGCCTTTCTATTTCTTGATGTTGCTGTTGTTCGCCGTAGGTTTTTCATTGGCCGTATTCCTCCCGGCTGTGCCTTTCCTGTACTGGATGGTCGGGGTATTTAACTGGATTGTCAGCGTCATGGTGGGATGTGCAGCGGGCCCGATGTGGTCTGCCACGCATCTCGGCGCTGAGGAGGATAAGGGCAGCCGCAGCGCGTACGGTTATATTTTCCTTATCGATATGATGCTCCGCCCCTCTCTGATGGTCTTGGGGTTCTTTTTTGCCTCCGTCGCCGTGATGGCGGGTGGGACGCTGCTGAACTTGTTGTTTGGGCCCGCGCTAGCTAACGCCAATGCCGATTCGATAATGGGATTGGTTAAGCTCATAGGGTGGTTGATGATGTATGCACGTATTGCAACGTTTGGCGTTACGAGAGTCTTCGGGCTGCAGGCTACGCTAGCAGATTATGTGATCACGTTCCTTGGCGGTGCAGGTATGGCCGGCATCATGGGCGGAATGGTTGATGACGTTAAAGGGATGTTTGCAGCGGCAGGAGGAGGATCGCGCAGGACACCCGGACTGCAGAAAGTCCAAAATAGCGGCTCGCCTAAAGAAGACGGAATTAAGTAATTATACCTGGTATTATGCACAGGTGTGCGTATAATTTAATCAGAGGATTAAAGGCAGGAGGATGCCATGAAAAAAATACAACGCACTGATTCAAAGCTTGAAAACATGTGGACCATTATAAAGTTTGTTTATTATTTCATGGCACTGCCAATGTTGGTTTGTTATGGAATCATTTCTTTATTAATTCTTAAGGGAGAAGCTAACGGTCGAGACCTTGGCAGTTTTGGAGGGGATTTCCATTTATTCTCTTTAATGGTGTGGGCGGCGATCATAGTGCCCCTTGCTTTTCGCTTTTATGCCAAAAAAGCCCGACGTCGTAAGCTCAACAAGATGGTAGCAATGCTGACCAGCGATGAGCGTTTCAGTCCGCAGAAGCAGCATCAGGTACTGGATGCAGGGCGCGGTAAGTATCTGGGTATTGATACGAAACACGGCAGCATTCTGTACATTCACATGTTCAAAAAGGGCATTGTGGACGTGGTGGGGCTCACCATGAATGACTGGTCGGACAGCGAACTGGAAGGCAGCACGCTGCGCGTGAAGACGAAGAATCCTGACCTGCCGGAGCTGAGCATTAACGCGCATCCGATTGTGGCTAAAGAGCTGTTTAATACGCTCGGTGCGATGAGCCATAACAGCTATTCAGAGCCGTACCCGAAGGAGCCGTGGCCACTGCACGTTGGCATCCAGAGCCGCTTTGTGGAATACGAGCACAACGTGGTGGTACCGCAGGCCGCTAATCTGGCCTGATACACTGACATCCTGACGCTTTTCCTCTGACACCGGCCACGCGCCGGTGTTTTCTTATCTGCAGTCTGACGGACCTCCCGTCTCCGCTTCCGGAAACTCTCACATGTACTCCCAACATCCGAACGCCGCCGGCAACAATGAGCCGGCCATGGTGCTGATCACCCTTGGCCTCACGGCGCTGCTGTGCTGGCTCTACTTTGCCGACTTCGTGCGCTGGAGCTGCTGGCTTCTTTACTGGCTGTGGCGCATGGCGGACTTTCCGGCCATCCATCGCTACGCCGCCGAACGCATCAACCTGCTGGCCGCCACCGGCAACGGCGCCGAAGCGGTCAGCCTCAGCGAATGGCAGGGCGTGCTTAACGCCACGGCCGGCATCCTGTTCGTGCCGATGGTGCCGCTGATAGCCGTGACCGGCTGGGCGCTGGCGCGTCACCCCGCGCTGGGCTTCCGCAGCCGTCGCGCGATCGACATTCACTCACTGCCCCGCGTGATGGCCACCTTTGCGCCTTCCGTTATTCCGGTGCTGGCCGGGCATCGCGGCGACGGGCTGATGAACGACAAAACTGCAGAAAACGCCTGGGCGCTGAAGCCCGAAGAGTTTGCGGAGCAGCAGGGCCTGATAAAGCGCCGGGTGCTGGACCGCGACGCCGCCCGCGCGGCGTTTGACGCGCAGACCGGCCCGGCCATGACGTCACCGGACCAGTGGCAGCCGCACGAGCGCGCGCTGCTGGCCGTATTCGGGCTGCAGGTGTTTGCGGATGACCGGTCGGCTGCGACCACGCTGCTGGACGACCTGAACCGGTCCTGCATGACCCGCAGGCTGTTCCGGGCGCCGGAGTTCCGCAGCGTCCCCGACTGGAAGGTCTCCGAAGCGCAGGTCGCCCGGGTGCTCGCCTGCCCGGGCGTCAGCGAGTGGCTGAAGCGGCACGGCACGGTGCGCTCCGCGCTGGCGGGACTTTACGGCCGCGACCTCAGGCTGCCGCCGGCGCGCTTTCGCTGGCTGAAGGGCTGTGACCGCACGCTGTGGTACGGCCTGCACAGCGCCGACACCGCCAAGGTGTTTGTCGAGGGCGCGGGCATCGTGGCGCAGGCGCGCGCGGAGCAGATGGCCATGAAGCTGAGCCTGCCTCGTCCGCCGCTGATGACGGACGAGGCGATTGCCGGGCTCCAGTACGAGCTTGAATCGCTGGGTCTCGTTTACCCGCGCGATGCGCGTACTCAGCGTGCAAAACCACAGCGCGAAGTGCCATTCCCGGACGCACTGTATCTGCCCGACGCGGGCGAAAACGAATTCACCGACGGCGCCGGCGTGCGCTGATAAGGAACTGATGATGAGCATGACACGCAGAGAAGGCCCGTTCACCGCCGAAATCCACGGCGACCTTATGAGCGCCCGCCGCCATACGCCGGAAGAGGGACACGGGATGAACGGCGCACATTTCCATACCCGTGCAGTATCAGAACCGCTGTTCATCCTGCCGCTGGCAGAGATGCCGTGGTTTGTGATGCACGGTGAGGGTCTGTACGCGCAGAACGCCCGGGATGCCCTGACGCCGCTCTACCGCGGCGATGACGCCGCGCAGCTGCTGCACTGCATTACCGGCCTGCTGACCACTGTAGAGAGTAAGCGCCTGCGCAGCAAGCGGCACCGGAAGTACGCTTATGTCGCGACAGCCCTGATTGTGGCAGGACTTTTGCTTATTAAGCCCGTCGCCCTTTCCGGCCTGATACCGGCTCCTGAGGGCCGTCTGCTCACCACAGTGGATGCGCCGCGCCCCGTTCTGCCGCCACCTGCCCCCGTCGCCTCACCGGTAATGCCGTCCTATGACAATGGCCTGCGTACCGAACGCCCGGCACCGGCTCCGCAGCCTCCCGTGACCACCAACGACAACGGCTGGAGCCTGCCACAGAACGTGCGCGCGGAGCTGCCGGGCAATCTTAAAAAAGCCGCGGCACGGGGGCTGTTTACCGTGCCTCTCTCAAGCGGTCACGCGCGCACGATTTACGTGTTTGCCGACCCGGCCTGCCCGAACTGTCAGCGCATGGAACGCCATTTTGAAACCGCCGCCGGCGCCGTCAACGTGGTGATTTTCCCCGTGACCATTGAGGGCCGCGAGGCGTCATTGAACGTGCTGACGCCGGTGATGGCACTGCCGGAGGCCGAACGTGCCGCCGCCTGGAAGCAGCTGTTTGCGGCCGATGCTGGCATCGGCGTGCCGGGCGGTGCGCAGAGCGCGCCGGCGGTGACGGATGAGACGAAGGCCGAAACGGCCCGCGGGGCGATTGGCGTCAACGAGGTGGCTTTCCGGGCTTACCGCCTGCCGGGCACGCCGTGGACGATCGCTGACGACGGGCGCTACGTGCCCCAGAGCGTGCTGAGCTCGCCGGCGGCGCTGACGGCGTTTCTGAACGGAGGAGATTATGTCGGACAATAACTCGACGCTGGATAACGCGCGCGTGAACCGGCACGTCGGCCGCTCCTGGCTGACGGACATGCTCAGCGAAGGCGGTACGCTGTTCTGGGCCATGCCGGCGGCGGTGGTCGCGGGTATCGTCTGGCCCGCCACGCTGCTGCTGAGCCTGCCGGTGCTGCTGTTCTGGTCAATGGTCGTGGCGCCGGCAGGCCGCTGGAAAATGCCGATGCGCATGCCGACGGACATGAACCGCGATGACCCCTCCACCGAACGGCAGGTGCCGGCGAAGGTGCTGGGCTTTCTGCCGGTGGCCAGCATCCGCATCCACACCGGCCGCGCGGCCGGCATCCTGTACGCCGGCTACCTGCGCGGCAAAGACGCGGGGCGGGAGCTGTGGCTGTCGATGGACGACCTGACACGGCACGTGCTGATGTTCGGCACCACCGGCGCCGGTAAAACCGAGACGCTGCTGGGCTGGGTGTTCAACGCACTGTGCTGGGGTAAGGGAGTTATCTTCTCTGACCATAAGGCGCAGAACGACGTGGCGATTGCCACGATGTCCATGGCACGCCGCTTCGGCCGCGAGGACGACCTGCGTGTAATGAATTTTATCACCGGGGGCGCCTCGCGGGCGCAGCAGCTGCTGGACAACGTCAAGGGGCGGCCGGAGACCAACAGCACCTCCGTCTTCGGGCTGGCGCAGGAAACCTACATCGTTAACCTGATGGACTCCATGCTACCCAAAACCGGCAGCAGCGGCGGCGAATGGCAGGAAAAGGCCAAGGCCATGAACCAGGCGCTGATTTTTGCGCTGGTCTACAAGTGCCGCCGGGAGGGCACGACGCTGTCCCAGCGCACCATTCAGCAGCACCTGCCGCTGCGCAAAATCGCCGGCCTGTACATCCAGGCGGTAGAGGAGCAGTGGCATGAGGAAATCCGCCACGTGCTGCAGAACTATCTGGACACGCTCTCCGGCTTCGACATCGAGAAGGTGGCCACGCCGTCAGAGTGGGACCCGGAGGCGAACCGCCAGCACGGCTACCTGATGCAGCAGTTCACCCGCATGCTGAGCCTGTTCAACGACACCTACGGCCACGTGTTCGCACGCGACGCCGGCGACATTGATCTGCGCGACGTGGTGCACAACGACCGCATCCTGATCGTGCTGGTGCCGGCGCTGGAGCTCTCATCCAGCGAAAGCTCCACGCTCGGCCGCCTTTACCAGTCTCAGCTGGCCATGATTTTAAGCCAGGATCTCGGCGAGAAGCTGGAAGGCCGGGCGAAGGACAACATGAAGGTGCGGAAATTCAAAGACCGCTTTCCGCTGCTCTGGATTATCGATGAGGTTGGCGCCGGCTACAGCGAGAAGCTCGGCGAACTGGCCACGCAAATCCGCTCGCTGGGCTACTGCCTGCTGCTGGCTGGTCAGGAGGTCCAGCGTCTGAAAACGGCCGCAGGCGACGCGGTCTGGACGCTGATTGCCAACATGGGCGTACGCATCACCGGCAAAATCATGGATCCGAAAGATACGCTGGAAATCCTGCAGCTGATGGCCGGCACAGAGTATCGCGCGCACATGGGCAGCATGGTGCAGCAGGCCGGCATCCTTGGCGGCTGGAACGATGATAACCGCCTGCAGGTGAGCGAGAAGAAAAAGGTCGACGTTGATGAAGTTCAGGCGCTGCAGGAGGGGGAGAACGTCACGCTGTTCAGTGGGAAGGTCATCCGCGGCAGCTCGCTTTACATTAAGGATGCCGACAAATTTGCGCAGGACGCGGTGCGGATAAACCGGTTCGTTGAGGTGAGCCCGCCCTCTGAGCAGCAGCTGCTGGCCACCATGCCGTTCCGCGAGCGCCGCAGCTACGTGCGCGCCGATCGCGTGCAGCATCTCCTGCGCGTGCTCGATGCGGCACCGGGTCCGCAGGATACACAGCGCCTGGTGCTGACCGACCCGGCGCTGGCCACCGTCTGTGAGTTTGACCTTGAGTGTGAATACAGCTGGAAGCGATCGCCGTCGGCCGCGGTGCGCTCAGCGGTTCTCTGGAACATGGTGCTGGCCAGCCTGCCGGCGCGGGGGCGCGGATATAAAGTACGCCTGCGCGAGCCGCGTCTGCTGGACGCGGGCCGCGAGGCCATCGAGCGTGCGGCGCAGAACTACGTGGCGCCATCACCGCTTAAAGCGGCGTCACAGGAAGCCTGACAAACGGGATATCACAGACATGATGACTGAAATCAGGTCCGGTGAACGGCGGGCCTCAAAAGAGAATTCCGTTTGCATCAGCGGCTGGCGGCATCTTCATGCGCTAGCCAGGATGGAAGGGCGCCTGATGGTCATGGCGGCGGCCAGCAGAGTGCGTGGCTATCTGACGGAAAGCGAGCGCACCGAAATTGTCTTCACCGGCATCGAATTTGTCCGGGCGGGCTACAGCGTCCGTCCGGCCCTGCAGATGAGCTGCGCAATTCTGGCCGCCCGCGTTGAACAGCTGGCCCTGCAACTCGACGGGGGGGAATGGATCTGGGCCGTGGATTATGAGTCCGGCGCCTGGCAGATGGCGCAGGGGAATGAGAACGCCGCAGAGAATATCGTGTCCGAAGGGATCGAGTACCGGCCCGTGCCGCACCGCAGCAATGCCGTCGGTGCGGGGGGGTATGTCCAGGTGGGGGCGTCCGGAGATCATCATTTCGGTGTACTTGAGCTGAGCACCGGCAGGCAGGTGGCCATACTTCCGTCGATGTCACTGGCCAGGCACGTCGCCAGCTATGCCGTATCGGTCAGCGGCGGGTACGGTGACGTGCTGATAAGAGAAACGTCAGAGAAGCCGACTCACCTGAGCTTTGACGCCTGGCTGACAGGCTCACCGTTCACTTCTGGCCAGCCTGCCGGCACATGAAACCGCTGAGCACCTCAGCGGCTAAAGCTTCCGAATGTTCTGCCGATACAATGGGTAAGGCTGCTCCACAGCCCCACCGATGCAAGAGTGAAAAATTCATTTGTGTTATATGTGCAGAACCCTTCAGGGGCCTTTTCAGGTCCCTATTTTTTTATTTTCCGCTAAGGAATCCGCTATGAAATTCATATCAGGCGCAATCGCATTGGCGATCGCGCTCAGTTTTGCCACGTCCGTGTCTGCGACCGTTCCTTCGATTGACGTCGGATTTTCTCCCGAAGGCAGCGCGCAGCAGCTGGTCCTCCGCACGCTGGATGATGCGCACGAGAGTATACGGCTGATGGGCTACAGCTTTACCTCGCCCGAGGTGGTCAAATCTCTGGTTGCGGCAAAGCGCCGCGGCGTAGACGTCAGGGTCGTGGTGGACGAAAAGGGCAACCGCAGCAAAGCCAGCCAGGCGGCGATGAACGTCGTGGTGAATGCCGGCATACCGCTGCGCACCAACGACCAGTACAAAATCATGCACGACAAAGTGATCATCACGGACGGGCAGAACGTGGAGCTGGGCTCATTCAACTACTCCCGCAGCGCGGCTGAGTCCAACTCGGAAAACGCCGTGGTAGTGCGTGGCGTACCGTCGCTGGCGCAGACCTATCTGACGCACTGGCAGTCACGATGGGACGGCGGGACAGACTGGCATTCGACTTACTAACCAAATCGCTAATGTGTCCAGGCGGCAACCTGGGCGTGTTATAAAGTTAAGTCGCTGATTATGAGTACCTGTAGTATGCTCTGCCTAGTAATGAATCGTTATCGAGGAGGCAGAGATGTCACAGCACACAAAAGAAGTCACTTCCTCAAAAATGTTAAGTGTGGGCGCAGCCGTTCCGAGAAGGCCTCTGACTGATTCTGAGAAACAGTTAGCTGCTGTTGCACGCAAACGGAAAACGCATAAAGAACTAAAGGTTTTCGTCCGTAATCCGTTGAAAGACTTACTTGTTGATGCATGTACTAAAGAAGGTATCACTCAGGCTCAATATATTGAGCGCTTACTGGAAAAATCCTTGAATCATCAATAAATTTCACGGTAAAGACTTTACTTCCTTGCCTGATTTGATTGCTGGTGATAGATTGCAGATCGATTGAGATCTTTGGTTAGCCACGCCGAAAGGTGGCAGGAGACTGGTGCTGACTGATTAGTTAAGGCCAGAAAAAACAAAACCCCGATAATCTTCCTCAAAGTTTGCCGACCTAGAGAAGATTAACGGGGCCCTAAAAACTGCATAGAAGCTGTTGCTCTATGCGGGGAGTATAGATTCATGCCCGAAAAACTGCAATACCTTCGGTGCCTGCTCCTTCTGTGCAACATAAGCGCAGGAAGGTTTGAATAAGCAGGTAACTGATAACTCATCATTTTATCGTCAGGTGAAAAACCCGAATCCGGAATTTATTCCGGAAAAAGGCAAAAAAACCCTGCCGTTCTGCGAAAAAATCCGTGAAAAAGCGTCGGGCTTTACGCAGCGCATCGAGTTCCAGGCACTGGTGGCCATGGAAATCGCCCACGGAGCACGCAAGCGCCGTCCGCCTGAACTCCGCATCCGCGCGCTGGAAGCCGCGCTGCAGGCGCTCTGCCACTATTACAACCCGCTGGCCAACCGCGTGGGGGCCTCGCTCACGACCATGAGCATCCGCTGCGGTCTGGCCACGGAGAAAAAACGCCTCTCGATCACCCGTTTCACCGGCGCCGTGCAGTTCCTGGCGCAGCTGAAGCTCCTCACCTACACCACCGAATATGACAAAGACATTGGCTGTAACATCCCTACGGACATCACCTTCGCGCCGCTGATGTGGCAGGTGCTCGACGTGTCGGAAGAAGCCGTCGCGGCCGCGCGCCGCAGCCGCATCGAGTGGGAAAACCGCCAGCGCGAGAAGAAGGGCCTGCCGCGCGCCGACGCCGGCGAGCTCATCAACGCCGCCTGGGCGTTCGTGCGCGAGCGCTTCCGCGAGTACCAGAAGTCCCGCCGCGAGCACGGCATGAAGCGCCACCGCGCGCGCAAAGACGCGCCGCGCACCCGTAAGGACATCGAGCAGCTGGTCCGCCTGCAGCTTCAGAAAGAAATCCGCCACGAGCGCTTCTTCGGCGGCCTGGACGCGGTGAAAGCCGAGATTGAGCGCCGCGTCACCGAGCGCATGAAGCTTTCACGCGGCCGCTACGCCCGACTGGACGACGATCTGCTGGTCACGACCTGACACCCGCAGAGACCTCACGCAACTCACTGGCGCAGCCGCGCCGGCTTTCCCCTGCCCGGAATCCGGCCAGAACGGCCGTTATCCCCCTCACTCCGCCCCGTTTTCAGCTATCCGGTTTGCGCCGGAGGCCTTCGCACGTCCGCAGCAAGCCATTCGCATAAAATTCATCCACATCAGCCTCTTACTCCGGCCACCCGAATGGGATCCGGCGCACAGATTTTGCGCCGGTGAACTCGTTTTTAAGTTATCCACATTAACCGCGAGAGGCCTGTTTTCATAACTCCTGACCGCATAGTCGGTTAACTGCTGTCCGGCGTTTTTCTAAACCGCGCTGTTCCTTTTAAACAACCGATCTTTATTCTTTTAAAGAACTGGTATTACTTACCTTTAAAAATAAAACCTATTCGCCACCCGTCCTGTGGACAGGTGAATAACGACCGCCCTTGCAGCGGACTCCGTCCGCGCCGGTTCGGTTTAGCCGCTTCGCGTCAGAAGTAGCTCCCGCCAGAAGCGGCGGGCATAGCTCAACAGTTGCAGAAACCCCTCCATTACCGAAGGTAGCCAGCGGCCATACACACCGGCACAGACTGAGCATCGAGCGAAACCCACCTGAAAAGCGCCGCCGCCCCGGCCCGCAGGGCCGGAACAGAGTCGCTTTATAGATGGATGATGTAACTAGAAAATGGAGCTGCTTTAAGACTGAGGCCTGCGGTTTCTATCTTTCGTCTACGACCATCAGGCTAATGCGCGCCTGAAAGGCCGCTGCTTAAACGGCGTCTGACAGGGAGGGGTTGGGCTTTCGCCATATTTAAGCCTGTAACCGGCTCTGCCGGGCTCACGGCGCCCGATGGCATAAGAGCCGTCCTTAACGATTTCTGGCGCCTCCATGCCGCTCACGCGGCATTCAGGGGCAGGCTGCGCACTGCTCGCCCGCCTCAAAAGCTCAGGCGGGGGATTTAAAGCTGAACTAGGATTGCTGTGTGGCAGATGCTGAAAATTTCTGATTTCACTCAAAATTAAATTACAGGAAGCAGGCCCTGACTTATCGGTTTACAGCCAGAAAAGACTTAACAGTGTAGTCAGGAAGCGATATGAAAGGCCGGGAAGAAGGCGAGACTATGAATCACCCCCATAGTGGCTTAATAAGTATGGTGCATCCATCGGTCGAACTCACAGCCAAAATCAGGCACGTCATAATAATCTGGCCGGAGAAATATTGCTCATTGCGTTTTTCAACATATTCTGGTTTGGTTTGTTATCATCGTTACAGATAACTAATAAAAACATGATAATTAGCCAATCACATAGTGAATTGATTGATGCAATGCTCTAATTATTTAAAAATAACTTAAAATATCAATAACAAACATTTATTCATGCTTTTTATTGGAAGTGGGTGTATTCCTGAACATTATTTAATATAACTGCTCCGTTACCATCCGTTATAAGATTTGATTAAATTCATCCATACAGATAACATTCTTTTATCATGAAGCGTTTTCAGAACATCTCCCAGTGACCACGTGCAGGGTACCCGGCGCAACCATGTTGTATCCTTTATTTTCCCCTGATACAGCCAGATAAGTGTGGCTATCATGATTTGCTGAATCTGCGACCGTTTTCTGTATCCGGCGCGCCATTTTTTCATCTCTTCTGGCTTGACCAATCCCGCCTCGTAGTCGAACGCAGCCGGGGCAATCGTCTGATGCTGCTGACCCGGGCGGTTAAAATCAAAGAAACAGGTCAGATCAAACAAGGTAATGACATTTCTTACCTGACGGTCAAAACTATCGGACTGTTGCGCATACACCTGGTCAGCGTTCAGTTCCTCAGGCAGCCGAAGCCGTTTTCGTTCATCAGACGCTAAACGACTCACTGCCGCAACAAACCATGCCGCCCGACAATCAGTGGCGCCGTCATTCAGACACAGCGTGCCGTCCACTGCGGATACAACCTCCTGAACAGGCAATACGTTATTTCCGGTTATCATTGTGCTTCTCCCAGAGGACGCAGTGGCTCGTTCAAATCAGCGGACATTGCTGACGTAGAACACTCTCTTTCAAGCAGCAACTTTTTACGCCAGTATCCCCAGCGGAAACCCGAGAGAGAACCGTCTTTTTTTACGACCCGATGGCAGGGAATAAGAACGGCAATTGTATTCGCTGCGCATGCCTGGGCGATCTTTTGTGCTTCACGTGGTTGCCCCATCTGCTTTGCCAGTTCACCGTAACTTATCCGCCTCCCTGCCGGGATCTCTCTCAGCAGTGCCCAGACTTTCATCTCAAATTCGCTGCCGGAAGGTGCCAGCGGGTAAGAGAACGTTGCGCCGGGCATATCCATGACGTCCGCCAGTGCTTGTGCGACTTCTCTGAGCTCTGCATCGCTGTGTGTAAAACAGCCTTCCGGATATTTTATCTGCAGGCGGGCTAATCCGTTGTTTATGGAAACGCCTGGCTCAAGCATGACCAGACCTGATTCTGACACGGCGAAAAAAAACTCGCCGAGTGAACTGTCACCAGAAGAATATTGTATTTTCACAGGCATTTCGTATCTCCTTTGCTGTTGTAATCTTATTTTCTCTATTCATTAATAAAACTCACTCGGCTTCTTGCTTTTTATTTTTTTATATAAAAAGCAAGAAGCCGATATCCATAACTGACCCTCCCTGCCATCTTTACATTCAACTGTACGTCGTGAGGAAAGAACAAAAATGGCCGTAAAAAATATCCGACAGTTTCCGGATCCTGTATTACGCAAGCGGGCTAAGCCGGTTGAAATTTTCGATGAACAGCTCGTTCTTCTGACAGATGACCTTAAAGATACTATGTATCATTATGACGGCATTGGCCTGTCTGCTCCTCAGCTGGGGGTATCGCTCAGGGTGATTGCCATCATGGCTGAAGGGAAACGTTCCGGTGCGATGGTTTTAATTAATCCCGTCCTTAAGTCCGTCAGTCGTCAGCGTTCTACCGAAAACGAAGGTTGCCTTTCGATGAATGCTGTGTGGTGTCCGGTCTCAAGGCCGGTCAGCATAATCTGGTGTGCCCGTGATGTTTATGGCAATCATATTGAGGGTGAAGCTGATGGCTGGCTGGCCAGAGCGATAATGCATGAGACAGATCATCTCAATGGAATATTAATCAGCGATTACCAGCCAGTAAAATTCAGACAAAAAATCAGGCGGGGAAATCCCTCCAGGTTATATAAGTGAAGTGATTGCAGATCGCGAGCAGCCTTCTGCGCAGGTTTATTGCTTAACGTCCTGGTCTGGAGGCTTTGAATTCGCGATAGCCAGGCAGCTGCGGTATACGCCAAAGATACCAGGACGCCACAGTCCGGTAAGGCGCGCATTTTTCACTGAGTATCCGGAGTTCCCTCCTGGACAACACACCTTCAGGCGCATAAAGAAAATGCAGCCCCTCTGCGATACCGAAGTCATCAAGCGGCATGATATCCATGCGCTCAAGCGTATAGATAAGCAGCATTTCGACCGTCCATCGCCCGATCCCTTTCAGCGATGTCAGCCGGGCGACAAGCTCCTCATCACTGAGCATGACCGCTTCTTTTCTTCCCGGAACGAGACCGGTCCGCGCCCCCTGCGCTATAGCCTGGAGAGTCGCGACTTTTCGGGTAGAAAAACCGCACTGACGCAGGAGTTCCGGGCTGGCATTCTCAAGCTGAGCTGGTGAAGGAAATGCGGAAGCCTCAGTCATAAACGCCGCGCGCAGCCTGGCGAGAATGGCATCGCCCGCTCTGGCAGTCAGTTGCTGGTAGGCTATAGCGCGTATCAGAGCTTCATAGGGCTCTCTTTCCGGCTTAGCCTGATGACCACATGGACCAACGCGTGTAATAAGGGATGCCCATTCGGGTTGCTTTGACAGCCAGAGAGAGGCCCGTTCGTAAGAAGCTTCACAGATTTCAGACATCGTTATATCTCATTTTACTAAAAGTGCCGCAGCTTACCCGCACCCCATAGTTTTTCATCCCGTTATTTGCTTTCTATTCTTCAGCAGCATCGTATCTGCGACGCGGACTGCACCGACCGTGAGTGATTTTTTGTTTTATCTGAACGAAAAAGAACTGCCGGAAGCTCATAAAACGAAAACGGCAGATATAAAAAATCAGAAAGCAAGAGCCGGAGAGTTCGCTGAAGGCGCAGAGGCCATACTGTGTTCCCTTAATATGGAGACGGTGAATATGAACACTTCAATCGAAAAAATTCGCTATGCCATCGCACAGTCTGTGCTGGGCTATTTCCTTGTGGCCACCAGTGAGAAAGGCGTGTGCGCCATTTTTATGGCTGACGAAACGGAATCACTGCTGTCTGAGCTGAAGCAGACTTTTCCCCGGGCGCAGCTGACAGAAGAGAATCACGCGCTGAGCAGCCTGTCGCAGGACGTGGCGGCATACATCAGTCACCCGGATTCCTCCCGGCGTTTCAAACTGGATGTGCGCGGTACTCCCTTTCAGCAGCGCGTCTGGAAGGCGCTGAGGGCTGTTCCGGCGGGTGAAACACGGACATACCAGCAGATAGCGGGAGAACTGGGTGATAAGGGCGCAGTGCGGGCCGTGGCCGGCGCCTGTGCTGCGAACGTTATCGCCGTAGCAATCCCCTGTCACAGGGTTATCCGTAAAGATGGTTCGCTTTCTGGATACCGCTGGGGTATTGGACGTAAACGTCAGTTGCTCAGTTCGGAGATCGTGCTATGAATCCGGCATTTCCGTTATCTGCGGCAGGTGATGTGCCGTCACGCTGTGAAGCTGTGGACTGGACATTTATCAGACGGGAACTGGATGCCCAGGGGAGCGCTGTTTTCCCCGGCATCCTGACTCGTGAAGAATGCTCAGCCATGGCCGCCCTTTACAGCGAAGGCGACCGCTTTCGCAAACGCGTGGTTATGGCCCGGCACGGATTCGGACGGGGCGAGTATCAGTATTTTCGTTATCCGCTGCCGGACCTGACGCAAACGCTGCGTACGCAACTTTATCCGGGCCTCGCCGACATCGCTAATACGTGGCAGGAAAAACTCGGTCTGACAATACGCTACCCGCGCGATCACGCCGAGTTTTTGTCTCGATGCCGGGATGCCGGACAGCAGAAGGCGACCCCGCTGCTGCTTGAATATCACAACGGAGATCATTGTTGTCTGCATCAGGATCTTTATGGTGAACACGTTTTCCCGCTGCAGGTCGTGATCCTGCTTTCCGAACCCGGGCGGGATTTTGAAGGCGGCGAATTTATGCTTACCGAACAGCGCAGCCAGATGGCGTCCCGGGCTGAGGTTGTGCCCCTGAGGCAGGGAGATGCCGTTGTTTTTGCTGTCAATCAGCGACCGGTAAAAAGCGCAAGGGGCTATGCCAGAGTGGCTATGCGACATGGCGTAAGCCGGCTTCACAGGGGAACCCGCCATACGGCCGGGATCATATTTCATGACGCCCAGACCTGAGACCTCTATGACACAGCTATCTTCTTCCGGTAACGAGCTCATCCGGATGAGCGAAGGCGCAGTGCTTCTCAAAGGATTTCTGCTTAAACATGAGCAGGAACTCCTGCGCAATCTTGAACGTATTACTGACCTGTCCGCATTCAGGCACATGGTCACGCCTGGCGGGTATCGCATGTCAGTAGCCATGACCAACTGCGGGCCGCGCGGCTGGGTAACCGATGAACGGGGATACCGTTATTCTGAGACCGATCCTGAGACGGGGCATGCCTGGCCTGAAATGCCCGCCCTTTACAGCCAGCTGGCCCGGCAGGCCGCCGCTGTCGCGGGCTATCACGACTTCTGTTCCGATGCGTGTCTGATCAACCGTTATATACCGGGTGCCAGATTGTCTTTGCATCAGGACAAAGACGAAAAGAACTTTACTCATCCCATCGTCTCGTTTTCGCTGGGGCTGCCTGCCACGTTCGATTTCGGCGGGCGAACACGCAGCGCTCCCGTTACTCCCTATCTTCTTGAGCATGGGGACGTAGTGGTATGGGGGGGGCCTTCGCGGATGTTCTACCACGGCATCCGGACGCTTAAAAAAGGTCACCACGAACGGATGGGGAGTCAACGTATCAACCTGACATTTCGCCGCGCACACTGAGGCGCGGGTCAGGAACAACAGGAAGCATAATGAGCAATACTAATGGAGCCCGCCACGCCGGGTGCGCAGCCAGCCCTGACAGGCCGGCTGTATATCAGATGACGGCTCCTCTCGGCCAGGAGCGGCAGACCGCAATGGACGCAATGAAGACGTACACTGACGCGGGACTGGCTGAATGGGTCTGTCATGGCAACTGCCCGCAACTGCACTTTACCGACGGACGTATTTATATTTTCGGTCCTTATGGCGTAACCCGGCTGGCCTGAAAAAATTAAAAAGCAAAAGACGGAGTGTCCTGCGGTGAGCATTTCACCACAATAGCAGCCTGACAGTAATGACATCGCCGGCCGTCAGGCCAGCCTGATAACAGAGGTGAATTATGACGCATACAGAATTTGATGCACTCCGCCGTACGGTAACGATCCCAGAAGGTACCATCAGCTATGCCGAACAGGGGAACGGCCCCGTGGCCCTTTTCGTTCACGGGCTGATGGTTAATGGTTATCTGTGGCGTCATCAGCTGGCGGCTCTCAGTGATATCCGGCGCTGTATTGCGGTGGACCTGATGGCCCATGGACATACGGAAACGCCAGTTTCGCAGAACGTCTCTTTTGAAGCACAGGCTGACATGCTGGATGCTTTTCTCGACAGCCTTGATATTGACGCCGTCGATCTGGTTGCCAGCGACAGCGGTGTCGGGGTAGCACAGATATTCGCCGTGCGTTATCCGTCCCGCGTCCGAAGTCTTGTACTGACCAACGGTGACGTCCATGACAACTGGCCACCGCAGTCGTTCTCCGGTTTTCTCGACATGGTTAAAGCCGGAGGGCTCAGAGACACGCTTCGCGGCATGGTTGAACATCCTGATAACTACCGCGCAGAGACCGGTTTCGGGCTTGCCTATGCCCGGCCTGAGAACGTGTCTGACGAAACGGTACAGGCCTATATCGGGCCACTGCTTCGGAGCGAAAACACGGTAGAAAATCTCAAACGATTTGTACTGGCGTTTGACAATCAGCAGACCGTTCGCATCGAAAAAGCACTGCAGCAGGTTGCCGCACCGGCTCTGATTGTGTGGGGAACCGATGATCCCTTCTTCCCCGCACAGTGGGCCAGCTGGCTTGCGAAGACGCTGCCGGGTACGCGGGAGTGTATTGAACTGCCGGGTGAGCGAATGCTTTTCCCGGAGGAACAACCCGCCGCGTTTAACCAGGCCCTGCGTGACTTTTTTGTGAAGCATTCAGCGGCCTGATGCGGGGCAGATCCGGTCAGCCGGTGGCTATGACCGGGTCTCGGATAACAGGTATACATATGAACAAAGTATCACAGTGGGCAACGGATGATGCGCGCTGGCAGGCTATTGTTGAGCGTAATAAAGACGCTAACGGTCATTTTGTGTATGGCGTACGCACGACCGGCGTTTACTGCCAGCCTTCCGGCGCGGCGCGCCTGCCGAAACGCGAAAACATTGAATTCTTCGACACGCCGGAAGCCGCGGAGGCACAGGGGTACCGCCCGAGTAAACGCCTGCGTCGGGGACAACCGGAACTGGAAACCGATCACTCTGCCAGGATTGCGGAAGCCTGCCGGTATATTGAAGCGTGCGAGGGAGAGGCAGCGCTGGCCGATATCGCCGTTCACGTGGGCATGAGTACGTTTCATTTCCACCGGCTGTTTAAGTCAATAACCGGACTGACGCCAAAAGCGTATGCCAGCGCACACCGTAATCAGCGACTGCGCGAGGCCCTGAACGACAATGTCAGCGTGACGGACGCCATATTCGATGCCGGTTTTAACTCGAACAGCCGCTTTTATGAAAATTCATCGGCAATGCTGGGAATGACGCCCAAAACGTGGCGGGCGGGGGGGAAGGGCACAACCATCTATTTTGCACTGGGCATCTGTTCACTGGGTGACATTCTGGTGGCGCAGAGCGACAAGGGGATCTGCGCCATTCTGCTTGGCGAGGACCCGGACGCCCTGCTGAAGGATCTGCAGGATAAATTCCCGCAGGCCGATCTGGTGGGAGGAGATGCTGATTTTGAGAAACTCGTTGCGCGGGTCGTAGGATTCGTTGAGGCACCGGAACTCGGACTGGATTTACCGCTGGATATCCGGGGAACGGCATTTCAGCAGCGCGTCTGGCAGGCTCTGCGCGATATTCCCGTTGGCGCAACGGTCAGTTATTCCGATATTGCGCTGCGGATAGGATCACCCAGAGCTGTCCGGGCCGTAGCCGGCGCCTGCGCGGCTAACATGCTGGCGGTGGCGATCCCCTGCCACCGCGTCGTGAAAAATGACGGTGCCCTGTCGGGATACCGCTGGGGCGTGGAGCGTAAGCGTGCCCTTCTGAATAAAGAGGCAAAAGTATCATGAGTAATACAGCACAAGGGCCGGCAACAACGTTGCTGCAGGATCGGCTAGGCAAAATTAACTGGGACTCCGTCAGCGAAGAGCTTTCTGCGTTTGGGTGTGCTCGTCTGCCGCAGCTGCTCACTCCGGAACTCTGTGACGGCCTCGCCGCACTGTACCCGGACGGCGATCGCTTCCGTACGCATATCCATCTCGCAAGGCACGGATTCGGAAAAGGGGAATACAAATATTTCAGCTATCCGCTACCGGACCCTGTTACGACGCTGCGCACAGAGCTGTATCCGGGACTGGCAGACATTGCCAACCGGTGGAACACCCTGATGAATATTGATGTACATTATCCGCCAACTCATCAGGCTTATCTTGAAAAGTGTCACGCCGCAGGTCAGACCCGACCGACGCCGTTACTGTTACAGTATGCGCAGGGGGATTACAATTGCCTTCATCAGGATCTATACGGCGATCTGGTTTTCCCGCTGCAGGTGGCCTTTCTGCTTTCTGAACCGGACGTTGATTTTACCGGCGGTGAATTTGTCATGACCGAGCAGCGTCCGCGGATGCAGACGCGGCCCGAAGTGGTGCGCCTTGGTAAGGGAGATGCGGTAATTTTCGCCGTTCATCACCGACCGGTACAGGGCACTAAAGGCATTTATCGCGTCAATATGCGACACGGCGTCAGCAAAATACGCAGCGGCCAGCGCCATACGCTGGGCGTGATTTTCCACGACGCTCAGTGATCCCCTTATGATAGAGGATCTCTTTTCAGATGATGACAGCATGGTGCGACAGTGGGAAGAAAAGGTCGCGCCGGGCGCCACTATTCTGCGGGGATTCGCCGGTGACGACACAGCACGGCTGCTTGGAAGCATAAGCACTATAGCCAGCATGGCACCATTCAGACAGCTCCGCACCCCTGGCGGACACGTTATGTCAGTCAGTATGACCAGCTGCGGAGATCTGGGCTGGATGAGCGACGAATTCGGGTACCGGTATACGGCAACCGATCCTGACACAGGGCGGAGCTGGCCATCCATGCCCGACAAGTTCCGTCAGCTGGCAGAAATGGCAGCCGCGGCGGCGGGATATCCGTCGTTCAGCCCCGACGCCTGTCTGATCAACCGATATTCCCCGGGCGCAAGGCTGACCCTGCATCAGGACAAAAACGAACGCGATATGTCTCAACCCATCGTTTCCGTGTCGCTGGGACTGCCGGCCGTCTTCCTGTTCGGCGGGCTGAGCCGGGAACAGGCATGCGCCCGATATATTCTCACACAGGGCGATGTGATGGTCTGGGGAGGCCCCTCCCGCCTTAACTACCACGGCGTTCTGCCGCTGAAGGGCGGGATCCCACCCTGGCCGTCGACAGAATGCGTTCGCTTTAACCTGACGTTCAGGCGAGTCAGGACGCACTGAGGAATGAATATGACATCCGGTCATGAAAGAGCGTTCGTCAGCGATGTTGCCGCCATGCTGGGCGAAATGGTCATTCGCTGTCATCTGAAGGGCATTACGGTCAGTGACGACAATCTGAAAGCCTGCCTGTCATCCTTTGACTTTACGGGTGATCCGCACTGGCGCGCGGTGTGCCGGTACGCCCTGTCCATACTTGATAACAACTGGAGTGACGATGAAAACATCATGGACCCTGCTGGGGAGCGACGGTAAACCTTATGAAAGCCGAACTCCGGGGCGGCTTGGTGGCCATCGCAGGAATAAGATTTACGGGCGCATGGACTGTCCGGCTGCGCTCAGAGCGCTGGCAAAGGGCCACTATGTCAAACACCGCGTTTTCTTTGCGGATGAAATGACGGCGATCGCCGCCGGCTATCGTCCCTGCGGAACCTGCATGAAAGAAAAATATCGGGAATGGAAAGCGTCGCAGACCCGTCCTGAATAACCGCCAGTTATCGTCGCGTCATTTTCAGGAAAGTAAAACCTGATTTTTTTTATTTTTTTCCTTTGCCATAAACTCACGAAAAATATATTCAGTTAGCAAGAAACAGAGGTTTTCATAAAGACGAAGTCGGTATCTTTAACCTCGCGGTGAACGACAGCCGCATGACTAAAGATAACAGGAGTAGGGATTATGAGTAAAAATAAAGAACTGGTCGCCAAATGGTTTGATTCAGTCTGGGGTGCAAACTATAACCCGGAAGTTATTCGCGAACTGGCGGCGGATGATATTTTCTTCCACTATCCAATGCACGGTGAATTCCGCGGTCCGGAAGCGGTCATCGCCATGCTGACTGACTTCCGTGAATCTTTCCAGGATCTGAACTTCTGGGCAACCGGTGAGTTGATCGAAGAAGGTAATAAAGTGGTTGCCACCTGGGACGGCGGCGGTACGCATACCGGTAAAGCCTTCACTGAGTCGCCATTCGGTGGACCTCTGCCGGCCAATTCCGGTAAGGTCATTCGTTTCACCGGCACCACCATTATCGAAATTGAAAACGGTAAGGTGAAATCCGAAGTGGGTCAGGAAGGTGCTATTGACGCACTTCTGCAGATGGGCCTGGTAAAAAAAACCAGCTGATGTCTGCGTGACTGAACCGGCGCTGTGTCTTCCAGGGAAGGACGTGTAGTGTCTGCCGGTCAGTCAGCTCCGATACCCTCAGAAAAAGCCGGGAATAACATCCTGGCTTTTTTCATTGTCTTCAGAGAATCATAATGAATGAATCTGATGAAATCAGCAGCAATCTGTTCCCGTCCATGCATGAACCCGACACGACCGCCGTTAAGCGATACACGCTGACGCTGTCGGATTATTCAGCATCCTTATCGCTTCCTTCACTCAAAAGCAGCGCGCCAGCTCCCTTAGTTATCTTCTTCCACGGAGCGGGCGGCGAAGATGGAGGTGCACTGGCTCAGCTGCATAACCTGTCGGAGACGTTCCGGTTCATTCTTTTTGCTCCCCGCTCCGGTGCGGATTCATGGGATCTGCTGCGCGGCGGATGGGGTGAGGATGCAGACGCTGTTGTCCGGCAGCTGGCGTGGCTGAAGAATCGGTACACGATAGATGACAAACATATTGTGATGGCAGGCTTTTCCGATGGCGCATCCTATGCGCTCAGCCTGGGAGGGCGCTGTGCTGAGGTTACCCACATCGTTGCCTGGTCACCGGGATTTTATCTGGGAAACGTTACGGGGAAAAATATCTTTATCAGTCATGCAGATAATGACAGAGTCTTACCCTACTGCATGACGCAGCGCATGGCGCGTGAGCTAGAGGTGAATAACAACAACCTTATTTTCCGTTTCCATCAGGCGGGACACTCCGTGCCGGGTACGTTTGTGGAGGATGCACTACATTACTGCCTGGCTGCGGACAGGATCGGCTGTGAGCAAAAAGAACCGCCTGTAAAAACAGAAAAGCGCTGAGGACATTTACCCCTCTACTGTCAGGATGCTTACCCGGCAGAGAATAATGCCAGTCAGTGCGGATCGTTTAAAAACTCATGCCTTTTACCGGGTTTGCTTAAATGAACATGCGCAAAGGGGGCGCTTGTGAAGAGGGTGTCAGCCGGGTCCGATTCATTCGCCGGTCTGTGCCGGTACCCGCGCCGGGAGGACGGCGTCGGCTCCGGATAAGGGCGGTTTTTTATCAGCAGTGAGGGCGTTCAGGATTTCTTGCGCGCTGAAGGACCCCGATATTTATCCTGAACACGTCTCACCGGCGTCTACACATTATGCAGCGACAGGACTGAATATGCTTTTTAAAGTGAGAACATGGCGCCTCCCGATAAACCGGAAGTGCCATGCGGGGGAGTTTGACGCGATTACAGCTCAGTTGATTCCTGCCTGAGCGCCGCAGTCACGCTATCATCCCTGCCCATGTGCTTATAAAAGCGGTCCAGCGAAGGATAATCTGTCAGTTTTACGTCGAGCATTTTAGACCAGCGCAGAATGACCAGAAGATAAGGGTCAGCCACGGAGCGCCTGTTATTCACAAGCCAGCGGTTTTTACCCATCGCATCGTTCAGTATGCCGAGATGATGAACGAGCGTCTGCAGCGCTTTGCTTTTCACCTCCGCTTTCACGTCGGCGGTCCCGGGTATCCGTTCAGGGTGGAGCAGCGGAGTGAACGTCTTATGCACATCGGAATTAATGTAGCCCAGCCAGCGCAGGACGCTGATCTCTCCCCGTGAAGAAGGGTCTCCCAGCAGTCCGGCCTCCGGAAACTCCTGTGCCAGGCAGAACAGAATGGCAATGTTCTGACTCAGCGTCCATTTTTTTCCGGGAAAGTCTGCTTTCAGCACCGGAACGGTACCGGATGGGTTCATCATCAGAAAACTCTGCGAACGGCGGGTTTTTTCATCTGTTTTTACAAGAACATAATCCGCTCCCGTCCAGTTCAGTACTATGTGCGCCGCCAGCGAGCAATAGCCTGGCCAGTAATACAGCGTGTACATATTCGTTCCTCCTTATTAGCACAGCCTTTAACCGGCTGTGCAGGGATGTACCATCCGGGCGTCGTTTCCCCCGGATGACCCGGCCTCATCAGGCCCCTGGTCCTGGCGTTTCTGGCGCCTCGCGTCCCAGCTGGTCCAGCAGGCGAAACTCTTCGTCCGTAAGGTGAACACTGGCCGCCGCCACGTTCTCTTCGAGATGGCGGATTTTGCTTGTGCCCGGAATAGGCAGCAGGACCGGGCTTCGTTTCAGGACCCACGCAAGGGCGATCTGGCTCGGACTGTAACCCTTCTCTCTGGAGAGCGTGTCGAGTAACGACCCTGACTTGGCGAGATCCCCTGCTCCCAACGGGAACCATGGAATAAATCCGATATTGTTTTCCGTACAATAATCGAGCACGTCTTCATGTGTGCGGGTAACGAGATTAAACATGTTCTGAACTGACACTACCGGGAAGTGGCGTTGTGCACACTGAATCTGTTCAATACTGACTTCACTCAGGCCGGCGTGCCTGATCAGCCCCTCCTTCTGCATTTCTGCTATAACACCAAACTGTTCATCAGCGGGAACAAGAGGGTCAACACGATGCAGCTGCCAAAGGCCAATCTGTTCAACTCCGAGTTTGCGGAGGCTCATCAGAACGGTCTGGCGAAGATACTCAGGCCGGCCAACCGGTTTCCAGACATTCGGACCGTGACGGGTAAATCCGCCCTTGGTGGCAATCAACAGGTTGTCGTAAGGATGTAGCGCTTCCCGGATGAGTTCTTCACTGATATCAGGACCGTAGCTGTCAGCCGTATCGATGAAGTTAACCCCTATTTCCGGTAAGCGGCGCAGTGTTTCAAGGCAGGATTTTTTATCTGCCGGCGCTCCCCAGATGCCGTCCCCGACAATGCGCATTGCGCCATAGCCCAGTCGATTTATCGTGATATCACCCAGCGTGAACTGACCGGATGCCGATGCGTTTATCTCTGTCATAGGAACTCCATTGTGTGTATTTCTCATAAGCAGTGTACTGATACGCCAGACATGAACTCTCTGTTTATTGCTTTTCAATAAACGAAGTTGAATGCAGTTTAAAAGGATGCTATCCCTTTCTTTTACTCTGCAATGAGGAAAGTGAAGATGAGTCATGCGAACATAACGAAAGTTATTTTAAGCAGTGGTTATAGTCCGTCGGAAAAAAAAGAGCAGTTAATAAGTTCAGTACGGATGCTATCCTGTCATCGCGGGGAGGATTTTGAAAACACATGTAAGCTTTTACAAAAAAGAATAAATGTGGACGTTAATGGCATTGAGGATGAAGCGAAAATATTGCTGGCTTATTTTTATCTAAAAGAATTCTGCACTTCAGGGCAGGGTAACCTTGGTGAAGGAAAATAAGCGATATAGCAATTTTAATTCTCTGCGCCGGCAGCCTCACACAGATATTAAGTCCCCCAGAACGAGGCCATTTAAAGGCCTCTTCGTCAGCAGAACAAGTGGCTACAGGAACGGAGCCACTTGTTCTGCTGACGCATAATGTCCAGCTTACAAGTTTAAATTCATTCTCCTGAACAAATCAGTAACTATTTAAAACGCTCTCAGGTGGCTTCCAGCACTAACAAGGATAGATGTGAGGGGGTATGATTTCCGAACCAGACGGTGTTGCGGGCAATCCGGGTTACTCGTCCATCGCAGGGTTTAACGCCCGTATTTGGATTGCAATCGAAGTGGGGGAAGTTACTGCTCGCGATATCGAGTCGGAGACGATGTCCAGCCCTGAACAGGTTGCATGTCGCAAAAGGTGTGATAACCAACTCAATCTGCCTGTCGCCGGTAATGTCCCCGGCTGGCTCTCCACCGTTTCTGTATCTACATCTGATTATGCCGTCAGTAATATTCATTGCATATCCCTGAGGATAATCTTCATTCGGAGGATAGACGTCAATAAGCTTGGCGGTAAAATCGGTATCAGGCGCATCACTGCTTACCCATAGCGTAACGGCGATTTCTCCCGCAACGAGAAGATCCTGCTCAAGTACGGCTGTCTGAAAAGCCAGCACGTCTGCGCGGGCGCTGAGGGGTAAGCCATCTCCCCGGGTGCCAAAAAATTCCGGATATTCTCTCTGATCAAATGCCCCTCCCCTGAACACGGGTAATCCTGAGGTCAGCGATCCACCTATAGTGGGCACTGGATTGCGGGGGTCGGAGAGGTAATTTATGCAGTTCTGCGCGGCGGGTTTTTCTGAGGCAAGTTTTCCTCCCGCATCAAGCCAGAATGTTTTCTGAGTTGTGCCCTGCAGGGGCCATTTATCACTGTGAAGCCATTTTCCTCCATGGTCGAGTCGGCCCTGATGATTTTTTTTTCCGGTCCCGCCGCCCATACAAAACACAGAAACATCCGGGATTATTTTGTCGTTTTCGGAATGCCGGATGGTTTTATCAAACCATTTGAGTCTGCATTCAAGCCAGGTGGTTTCAATATTTCCGTCGAAGCAGGCCTGTTCTCCGAAATCCACATCACCGCTGAAGCTTTGGTTTCTGTCGCCATGTAACCACGGCCCCATAATCAGCCTGTGCCTGTGGCTACCTTTACCGAAGGCCCGGAAATTGTTTAGCGTAGAACTGACATAATTGTCATACCAGCTCGACATAAATAAAACCGGAATATCCGGCAGATCGTCATAACAGCCCTGTGCCCAGATACCGTTGCGCTTCCAGTATTCATCAAAATCGCAGTTATTCCATTGTTCCAACAGGTAGCTCTCATATTCCGGCACATGCCGAAGAGGTGAATGCCCCGGAAACCAGGGAAATCGTCTGAACCAGTCTGTAATATTTTCATTGTCAAGTGCATCGCGGATCCGCTGGTCCCCTTTGGCGCGGGGGCTTTCCTTCGCCTGTCTGTATGCCCAGGTGACCTGTTTCATTTCAAATGCACCTCCCTGGCGTATTCCACATTCCCACGCGTTACTGAAACCGCCGGAATCAAGAACCATAGCGCACAGTGCAGGAGGCTTAAGGCAGGCCATTGCCAGCTGAGTATGCGCGGCGTAGGACAGTCCCATGCTGCCTATCTTTCCGTTGCACCACGGCTGGCTGGCCAGCCATGAAAGTGTGTCGAACCCGTCCTCCCCTTCACCGGTATACTTAATGAAAGTACCCTCAGATTCATATCGTCCCCGGCAATCCTGAATAACCAGAACATACCCTCTGTCCGTGAAAGACCGCGCCATCTCCGTCCTGGAGATTTTCGCTCCATCAGAAGTGGATTCTGAACGTGAGTATTTATTTTTTCCGTAAGGTGTACGCTCTATAATAACCGGCCAGCAGCCTGTGCCGGAAGGAAGATAAATATCCGTTGATAATTTTATCCCATCGCGCATGGGTATCATTACGTTCATCATATGACGGTCGTCAGTAATCATTATATTCTCCGGTCAGTATCCCGTGTAAATTGCAAAGCTGAGCATGCCGATTGCCATAAGGGCATATATAAAGAAAAGAGGAAGAATGAATTTCGCCCACTGAGCCCAGCCTACCTGTGCCGCGGCCAGAAGCACTAACAGTCCGCTTGATGTGGGTGTTATTAAATTTGTCAGGCCGTGCC
This sequence comes from Serratia sp. PF-27, assembly GCF_030053255.1. Classification (NCBI taxonomy): domain Bacteria; kingdom Pseudomonadati; phylum Pseudomonadota; class Gammaproteobacteria; order Enterobacterales; family Yersiniaceae; genus Serratia; species Serratia sp. PF-27. Next base: position 44,466 of record NZ_JASGBT010000008.1, on the reverse strand, counting down.
CCAGCAAAAAAGCAAGCACGGTGCTCTGGGCTGATACTCCTGATAACTGACCCAGCGGTGCCATGACAGGCATGGTCACAGCCGCCTGACCGGAGGTAGAAGGTATAGCAAAATCCAGTATTAGCTGAGTTGTAAACATACTGTATGCGGATACCAGCGGGCCGTGATTACTCACCAGATTAGACAGATTAAAAATAATCGTATCCAGAACCTGAGCTTTAGTGAGGACAATTTCAACGGCGGTTGCGAGTCCAATAAGTAAAGCTGCAATAAGCGTCTTCTTCATTCCTTCAACAAAAGCATCAGCGCATGCGTTAGCGCTCATGCCGGAGAATGCGGATATTACAATGCTCATGAAAAGATACCAGGCAGCAATATCATTGTTTTTCCAGTGCCATTTTTGCGCGCCAAAAACCATTGCAGCTACACCTGATATCAGCAGCAAAAGAAGCATACGCTGTCTGCCGGTCAGGGTCGTTTCGCCCCCTGTTTCCCGCTGATATGGCAGACAGCCGTGTCTGCGTATCGCCATAATCATAAACAGAACGCCAGTTATAAGAAAAATGATATAACCGCCAATTCTCAGAGGCATACCGCTAAACAGTGGCACGCCTGCCAGCGGCTGTGCGATGGTCAGCGCGTAGGGATTGGTAACTGAAGACATGTATCCAAGCTTTACAGAGATGGCGACTATCCCGAGGCCATAGATGGCAGGTAAACCTATCCGGGCTAAAAGCCCGACAACAAGGGGTACCAGCAGCAAGTATTCCTTTGCTAATCCCAGGAAGGTAGACCCTGCCGAAAAGCAGAGCATGAGCGCAGGCACAAGAACAATAATTCTGCCTTTGGTAATATAAAGTACTTTTTCAAGCCCTTTCATTATGGCTCCGGTCTGGTTAAGAATGCCGAACATCCCTCCAATAAACAGAACCATGATGATTAAACCGGATTGTTTAATTATTCCTTCCGGTATGGATCGAAGCGCTTGAATTATTCCAGCCGGCGAAGCTGATTGTGTATCGGGCTCTCCCGAAGACAAACCAAGAATATTTTCAGGCGTGCGGTTTTTATTAATAACGTGATATGTGCCGGCAATGATTTTTTTATCACTTCTTTGATATTCCCCGGAATCAATTATCCACGTCAGTACTACCGCCAGAATCAAGACAACAAGTAAAACAAGAGAAGGATTAGTATTCTTTTTTTCCTGTAATGCATTTTTTATTTCAGCAGTCATTTTCGCTCTCCAGATTGAGGGCCGTATACGCCCTCTCCAGGTGCTCTTTCGGACAGGCTAATTCAGCAGAGAGCTCGCATGAACAGGTCACAAGAGACTTTATGAACTGCCTCTCTTTATTCATCGCTCGCTCAGCAGGCGCACTAAGGCTCATAGACGCAACACACATCATATTTTCATCAAAAACCGGGACGGCAAACGCCCATATCCCCGGCGTTATAGCACCTTTGGTGATGGCAATATTTTTCTCACGAATGTTATTCAGATAATCCGTAAATCCGATGCCGTTTTCATTTTCTCTGATAAAGATTTCCTGCACCGCCTGTGGAGCAAATGCCAGAAGCACTTCGCCGGAAGCGCCCTCGCCAAGCCTTCTGCGATTTCCTGCACGGCTTCTTACCTGTAATGGTTGCATTGAAGCCCTTGACATAATTTGTACCATTTCATCATGCTCACGGACCCGGATCTGAAGATTTTCATCATGCATTGACTGCAAATGGTCGAGGATCGGACCTGCGAGCCTGACGAGAGTGTTCTGCTCTTTTGCGCTTCGCCCTACCACAAGAGCCTGATAACCCAGCCTGTAAACAACCGGTTCTCCGGACTTAACGATGTAATGCCTGTCTTCCAGCGTACACATAAGCCTGTAGACGCGGGATTTATTGATGCCGCTCACTCTGGATAATTCTGTAAGACCCATTGCGCCTTTTTCAGCAATGATATTCATCAGCCTGAGCGCGATATCCACACTCGCAACGAGATGTTCCATACTGCCTCTGCATGGTTTGATAGGCGAACCGTTGTTTCATTTTAATGGAGAACCAGACTCGCATATTGTTCATGCAGATACAAGAATGCACCGAAATACTAATTTATTTGTTCTTCTTGGTTTAATAATCTATTTTATTTATTTTAGTGATGTTAGATGATGGTTCAGTAAGCCATTTGCAGGAGTTTTAACTTTATTTAAAAAGCAATAATCTGAACAGGTTTTATAAAAAATGATGCCTGGATCAAGATATCAGGTTTTTTTATGTTTCATAACGCAAGAAAAACGTAAATGTGTACATCTGAATGTAGTTTCATCAGATTGCTGCAACGATCCTGTCACAAATCAATTTTGTGATTCTATCAGGTTACGAGTGTTTATCGTTCAGGGTTGGGTCTGATGTCGTGACGGTCTATTAAAGACATTTATTTTCAATTTCTACCGAATGCCTTTATATTCACCTGAATAATAAGATGGAAAAAATTATTCACGGATGACTCGGTTGTCATTTTACAAACAGGGGATTCAGAGTAAGGGGGAACCTTCTCCGGACAATAAATGCCGGAACGGGTTTGCTGACTTAAAAACGTCGATGCAGATCGGTCGCCGCACACGCTCTTGGTTAATGCATCAATGCGCCGGAGCATCTGCCTGTCTCGGGATATATCAATTCGCTTGATGCCGCCATCCCTTCCATTTTTATCAAACCAGGCCCCCTAAAGGATTGCTCCAGAAAGACGTGGTAGCGTACTGCTTCGGCGTTTTTATTTATTTCAGAGTATAAAATTTTCAACTCCGCAGGAACTGTCGCCAAACCCGCGCGTTTTATTACTAAACAGCATCGGTATCAGATCAGATATCCAGCCAGGACCGGCTGCACTACAATGCTTATTTGTGATCGTGGCCAGCATGCACTGCTGCCTGCGGATTTTTGATGAGTTCCTCTGAGGATGTATGACCGAGAACGAAGAAGCAGAGTTTGCACAGCTGATGGGTGTCGGAATAAAACAGTGCGTGGTGTGGTACCGCGATCAGGATTTCAGCCGGATGAACGAGGACGCGCGGGCGGAGCTGGAAAGTATCTTCAGCCCCGGCGACGAGTACGACGTCAGCGCCAGCCTGCAGATTGGCTTTAATATGATGATGATTGGTCAGCTGTGGGAGGACAGGCGCTTCATGGACTTCGCTGCCAGGGCCGCCCGCACGTCCTGTGACGGGAAAACCATGGGGAAACTTCCCGGAAAAATGGCCCTGAGGCAGCTGCTGGATGAAGTCAGCGAAGCGCTCAGAGAGCCCAAATTTTACGAGACTGAATAGCCTGATGAATGCCGGGGCCATCTGCTGCCCCGGATGACCGGTCAGGTGCGGAGCTTTATCCCGGTCCTGCGACAGCTGTACATTGTGCAAAAAATGTACTCACACCGCCTGCGGCGGTGTTATTCTGAGACTGAATCTTCTCAGGCCGCGGAAACCCCTTCCTGAGCCCCCGTTTCACTGAAAATACGCATTCATTATCAGATACGACGTCAGCAGGAGTCCTTATGATATTTAGTGAAGATGAAACCGACAAAGAAATTTATCACAACGCCTGCTTTGCGGCCGGCATGTGCTGCATGCAGCTCGCCAGCGAGGACGGCGAAATAACCCGGGAACGGCTGGCCACCGAGCTGATCCGTCTGCTGGGCGCCTGCATTGAGAAAAAGGACTTATGCCCCTCTTCACTGATTTTCGCGATTGAACAGCTGCGCGGCGAACCGGATGAGGAAGCAGAAGAAGCCCCCCGCTAGGCCAGACGCGTCAGCCATCACCTTCCGGGACGGGCACAACCAGCTCCCTGCCCTGATTATGAATGTTGCCCACCTTTCTGCTGACCGGATGCCACGCAAACGCCTTTTCCGGCAGGGCGGCGTCATGGGCAATTTCTTCTGCCCGCGAGGGCGACGTCTCCGGGCTCAGCCACTCACGGACGGCGTCAGGGGAAAGCACCAGCGGGCGCCGGTCGTGAATGTCGACCATGCCCTGACTGCTCGCCGCCGTCACAATGACAAACCCCTCTTTGCCGTGGTCCTCTCCGTAAGGCTGTTTACCGATCGCCGCAAAAAAGAGCGGGCGATCGTCCCGGTGGTGGATGAAAAACGGCTGTTTACCTTTTTCCTGTTTTTGCCATTCAAACCAGCCATTTGCCGGCACGACGGCACGTCCGTGGTGCCACAGGGGCTTAAACATCCGCCCGCTGGCCGCCGTTTCCCCGCGTGCGTTAATCAGCGGCTGTTTATCCCACCATTCCGGTCCGTACCCCCAGAAAACCGGATCGAGATGCAGCTGCTCCTCCCGGTCATTCAGCAGCAGCACCTTCGTGCCTGGCGCGACGTTATACCGCCCGATGGGCTCAGGGTCGAACGTGATTTCATCCGGTTTCAGGCCTAGCGCGTCAAAATACTCATCACGGCTGCTGTACTGCGCAAATCGTCCGCACATAGTCACCTCCTGCTGTAAGGATAGCGGGGTATACTGACGTCAGGAGGATTTCACATGTCACAGAATTTAGCCGCACGCAGCCCGGAAGAACGGGCGAAGGTTAACGCGGATCTGGCCGCCTCGGGCGTGGCGTACAGAGAGCGCCTGAATCTGCCCGTTATCCCGGCCGAAGCTGAAAGGCAGCAGCCGGAGGAGCTGCGCGAATACTTCAGGGAACGGCTGCAGTATTACCGCAATCTGGCCCTGCAGTACCCGCGGGGAACCGATCCGGTCTATCAGAAAGAACCAAAGGGGGAGTGACCCGGGATAAGGTCACTCAGCCTGCCAGTTCAGATTTTTGACATGTCCCGTAAACCGGGCTGCATGAAAATGTTATTTTGGCATCATCAGGGGAGGTATTATGGGATAGTTGACCCGATCCAGACCTTTCACAAACACGCAAGTTACTAAACATCACATCCTGCATATGATTTCACAGGGATTAAATTAAACCAAAAATAAAGGAGCGTATATGCTCGGGTGGGTAACAAACAAAACTGAGTATCTCGCAAAAAAATTTGTGCAAACAAAAATTCTACAAAATTCAATATATGCACATTTGAAATGGAACCCGCTGGAAAGACTTATAATCAGACTTTCATCTACGCCGGTTATTTCTGCATTTTGTCTGCTATGCGCAGCTCTTGTGATGCTTATAGCAGGTTTTTTGCTAAAGGTTCCCATAAGGGAATACCTGTCTTCCTTTTTTCCCTACCGTCACTCTGTTTTAGAGTGGCAGACTACAATTCTGAGTGGCCAGCTGACTATAATCGGTATTGTTTATCCGCTGGTGATAGGGCTTGTCAGCGTGGTCTTTCAGAAAAAATCTGACAGAAAAGTGGCACAGAGTGCCTATCAGCGTTATTCAGGGTTCATGCTGGCAGGGCTGAGCGGATTATTCCTGTCAGCATTTATTCTTTTAAGTGTCCCCGTCAGAATGATTTTTGGAGATTATCTCTATGGCATCGCCTGCCTGACAAGTGCTGCATGGCTTACCATTAACATTCTGCTTTCCGTCTGGTTTTTTATCGTCAGCCTGGAGGTTCTGGATGATGACAAGCGGCAGGCTGTTGTAAAAAGATATATTTCTTTTGGTATCGTCAGAAATCATGTTAATGAAAAAGTTGCCGCCTCGTTAAGGCTTAATCCTGTTTACCCCCAGACAATTTTTTCTAATCTTGAAATCAAGCTTGTTGATAATTCGGTTGAAAATCAGCACGTATCCGGGAAATTTCTGAAAACAGACGTACTAAGCCTGTATCATCGGCCATTCAGATTAGCCCTCAGGCTGATTAATAAACAGATGATTAAAAATGGCAGTGTTGGTCACCTCACAGTGGGAAACAATTACATAAGCGGTGATGAGGTGGACAAAAAGGTTCTTTTCAGTTTGCGCAATATTGATTCTGAAAGCTATCCCGTCAGGTTACTGAAAAAATGTTTTTACAAGGTAAAGGACCGGCGAAGCTTGTCAACATCCAATACTATCATGCAGCCTCTGACGGCAGATATATATTCGTGTTTGCGCGATTCAGATATTAACGGCTTCGATGATGCCTCTGGTGTTTTAATCGATAATTTCACGACTCTTTGTGAGTTGTACTATTTTCAGAATAATGATGCGCCGGATAACTTTTTATTACTTAAATCAGAACTATTCGAAATATCTATACAGGATGCGTTTTCTAATGAAATTTATTCTATTTCAGCGAAAGCAATGGATAAAATCGCAGAGTCAGAAAGGTTTTTTGAACTGTGCCTGTGGACCGGACTGCGCATACTCAATAACCGCAAGCTGTTAACTACTGCTGAGCTGGGTATATACATAGGGATCACCCGCTCTTTCTGGTCAACCTTAACAAGCTGGTACACTCAGAATCAGCCGCTCTCCAGTGTCACTCTCAGAACGCGCTATGACCGGTTATTAAGAACATTTATTAGCATCTGGGAACGTCATCAGGATGTAGTCAGTTCAAGGTTCTGTAATGCAGATGACGCGGAGCTTTTTGATTTCTTCTGTAAAGCACAGCTTCAGGACATTTCAGTGATGGTTATTGAGGCAATACAGACGCGCGATCGCGTGACCACCGATATGGCTGTTGACCTCCTTAACAGGTGGCAGCATTCCATGAATATTGACAGTCATTCGATTGAAAAATACAGCTACCAGGGCCAGTTGTTCAGTCCCGGTATTTTCATAATAAAACACATGAACTGTATAACTGACCGCGACTGGTTCAGCATTGCCTGTATGAATGCTCTGATCGACATGCGCATTTGCGTGAGCTTATATCTCACATCCAGAATGAAAGCACAGGATAAATTTATCACGCATTTCGTAAGATTAATTCTTCAGGGTGATCTCACTGACCAGACTGGTGGTTTAGAAACGAAATCAGAAAAAATAGATGACGGCGGAGAACTGATAAAGTCCCTGATACGAATTTGTCTGTGGACGTGGTCAGAAAAAATGGAAAGCCGCGCCTGGCTGACCGGGCTGGCGCGTCGAATGAGTGATTACGAAAAGCCGGATATGGTTTCAGGTCGCCTTTACAGTGGAATATATGATCGCGGGTTCATTGATATGCCCATGGCCTGGGCTCAGTTACTTCTGGTTGTGTCTGGAGAAAGCAGCCAGATAAGCAAAGACGTTAGAGAGGCCATTGAGGACGATTATATAACCTATCGTGAGAAGCAGCATCTTCTGGGTGTATTATCCGGCGTTCATAAGCAGCTGGAAACACTGGAATGCCCCTGTCATTTAAACGAAAACGAAATCGCTGTCTCAAAAGCTAATCTCAATAGCCTCCTTGGACAGCACATCGATCTTCTTAAGCAAAACCTGGATACCCAGCTGAAGGAGGCCGTCATCGATGCATCCCGGCTGGCTGTCACGGCTGCTAAAACTTCAGAATATCTTACCCGGCGCCTGCAAAAGCCCGTTCCGCTTTCTCTCTTCAGGCTTACCCGATTTGTGAAAAGTGCTGAGGGTTTCACGGAGCGGAGGCCCTCAGTCCACATTGAAAAAGAGTCTTATGCTGAGGGGATCGATGCAATAGCGGCGGCAAACGAAGGCGATTTCCAGGCCGAGTGCATTGTGAGCGATATTCAGCGTATCGCAGTACATAAACTCCTGCACTCAGCAGCGTCGCGACAAATCTTCATCGAAGATTTCAATATGCTGCTTGATAACATCAAAGCCTCATCTGATTTTTCACGTAAGTATGTTCTGGTAATGAGTAAGGAAATTTTCCAGCAGTATAATAATCTGATTTTCGCAGGCGCTGAACTCCAACGGATTATGAAGATAAACCGTGACGGCTCCAGAACTGTCACAACCCATAATGGCGACTGTCATATTTTCTTTATGCCGTTCGTTAACCAGCCGTGTTCACTGGTTGTTGATGAGGATTTTTTCAGTGCTCTCTCACTCAGGGAATTTGAGTCTGGCAACCTGGTGGAAATTACTTCTGAGAATGTCCGGAGCGACTCTGACAGGTTTGACCTCATTCTGATGTATCAGGCAGATATCACCTTTAAAGGTTCGCCATCAATCAGGATTGAACACCCGAAAAGATCTGATACCGATTAGGAAGGTTAACGGTGCCCTCAGGGCACCGTTATGACACAGAGAGGCGATGTCTCTGTCAATGGCGGATAAGACTCAGGTCGTTTTCGGTCAGCCCTGTCAGGCTGATAACGGTCTGGTTGTCCAGGCCCTTTTGCAGCATAGCCCGGGCAATTTTGATAGTCGCCTCACGTTCACCTTCGACGCGGCCCTGCGTCAGGCCTTTTTCCAGCCCTTTCTGCTCCAGTTGCTGTGCAATCGTCATCAGTTCGTCCTCATGCTGCGGCACTCTCTGTGCCAGGTTGCGTACGAAGGCTTCGGCGTCGTCGGTTTCGCCCGCCTGTACGAGGTAGTTTATCAGCGAAACCAGCTGCTGTCCCGTGAGGTGACCGGCCATCAGGGTGGCGGCCAGCCGGTCCAGCAGGTCGGTCAGGTCCCGCCGGTGGATATGCTTCTGCAGCAGGGTCAGCGCGGCCATGCTGCGGTGGTGCATGATCTCCTCGTCCGGGATCACCGTGACGTCGACCAGCGGGAACGGCGCGCTGTAGAGGCGCCCGGCCAGCGCCGGATCGTCAAACGCCTGCAGCCAGTCGGTGGAGTACGGGTACGGGCTGCGCTTCCCGGTATAGAACAGCACAGGAATGACCAGCGGCAGCTTTTTATGACCGGCATCCAGATGGCGCTGCATGGCGGCCACGGCGTAGCGCATCAGGCGGAACGCCATGTGGCGGTCGGGCGTTGACTGGTGCTCGATCAGCACGTGGATGTAGCCGTCGCCGGCGGCGGTCTTCAGGCTGTAGAGCACGTCGCTGTAGTAGGCGCGCAGGCTTTCCTCTACAAAGCTGCCGGATTCCAGCTTCAGGGTGCTGAGGTCACAGACGGCGCGCAGCTCTGCCGGCAGATGCAGCTCGATAAAGTCCCGGGCCGTATCCGGATGCGTCAGGAAGGCCTTGAATGCGGCGTCGTGGGGTACCGGCGTCGGTTTTTTCTTCATAAGCTATTTATCCTGTTCTGCAGCACTGCAGGTCCGGCCATCGTCATTTCTGTCTGCCGGGTCATCTGCGGAGCTGTGGTACCGGTTAAAACTGTCTTCCAGCGCCGCGCTGAGCGAAAAGTACTGTTCTTCACCCTGACCGCCATTCCACAGCGAGACCCTCCACCCTTCCGGATAGCTGGAATACTGGTTATACACGGGCTCAAATGTTTTCCCCGGCGTCCCGCAGTAAGCAGTAACGTACTGTCCGAATTTCATTTCCCGGTAATGAGCGGAGGATTTACCCAGCACGCTGCGGGGATCCCACCATTCAGCGCGGTTGAGGGCTTTTTCCAGCTGGTCGGGAAGGATACGGCCATGATAAATCCGGTCAAAAATGGCCTCATCGACCGAACAGCCGTGAAAACGGATCCCGCCTTTTCTGCTTGCAAGCTCGCTCAGGAACCTGAATACCAGCTTCAGGTCAGCGCGGCATTTCTCGTAGTTCCAGCGCTGAAATTCGCAGAACTCATACCGGCTGACGCTGGAATCACCTGCCCTGTTGCGGTACCGGAGCAGAAATCCCATGCCTAAGTGATGCTCGTTGTCGTCATGCTCCTCGGCTATTTTAAAGTCGACGCCGGCGTTTTTGACGGCATAGACATCAAGCTCGCCGTACCGGATGTTTCGCTCGATCACGGCGGCGGCCATGCTCTCAGGGCATTTGTACCAGTGAAGGCTCCGGGTTGGGTAGACGGCATTGCTTTTGGCACTGAGCCACGACGTCTGCACGCCAAACCAGCTGCTGACGGTGGCAAGGAGTTCCGGGGTGATGAGGTCGAGGGTGGCGTCGCGGGACTTCAGCTTGGACAGCGTGAAGCCGTGGCCGGTGAGCATGCGGCTCATCTGCAGCGGTTCAATGCCGTGGCTTTCAAACAGCAGCATCAGACGGTCGTACATGGTATCGATGCGGCTCTGATGCGGTGAGGTCTCGATGTTGACCACGCCGTCCACGATGATATTGATGAACTGTGAAACGGAAATGCCCAGCGCCTCACTCTGCGCCTGCAGGTAGGCGCGGGTCTGCGGCTTCAGCCGTATAGAGGTGACCTCTTTACGTCCGTCGTCTTCTTCTTCCATCTGTTTGACCGCCCGGTCATGTCCGCCGGTCAGCAGCGAGTGCAGAATTTTCGTCAGGGAGTGCATGCAGCGTCCTTTGTAGGTGTTTGTATTACACATTCGCATCATGAATCGCTTCAGAATGAAAGGCAATACATGCGCATACATTTAAAGCGAATCGCTCTCTGCCGACACGAACAGATCCGGAAAAGTATAGAACCGGATCATTCCTCTCCGTCGGCGGTTTTTCGCCCGAAATACTACATATAGTGGCTCGATCAGCTGCTCAGAGCACAACATACGGGATGCGTCAGGGAAGCGCCGGCAGGAAAACGGCGCCTGACCCGCCGCGACGGGCGCGCCACGCTTCCGGGAAAGTGCTATATTGGCAAAAAAGCGGATCCGGCGCAGACGGCGGTCAGGTAATTTAATAGAGTGTCTATATGTCTGCTTATTATAAAGTGAGGTATTATCGTTCAAGTTAAAACTTCCAGAATGAATCAATCAATAACTCAAAGTAATATTTACTTCCGTGACTACTAACCTTCAGGTCATAAAGGAGTTCAGGATGGGACGTGCCGTACCGTTAATAATTGGTCAGAAGGCATTTGCTTCCAAAAAAGCCGCCGTGGACTATTTCATGGGTCAGCGTGAGGAGCTTAAAGCCTCAGGCCCGGTAAAGAATGGCGAACTTTTCGGAGAGCTTAAGGCGCTCTATACGCGATATTGTGAGGTCACGCAGTGGGATCTGAGCAACAGGGTGATTTACGCGTTCAGCGTGGATTACGAACAGCGTAAGAACGGACAGGCCTGGACGTCACGCCTGTGCTACTGGGTGCAGTTTTCACCGAAGGACAGGCTGAGCTTTTCGGTCAGGGAAGCGGTGGATGCGATTACAAAATCTGGCACCACTGCACAACCGTAATTGAGGACGGGATTTAGCACTTTCAGGTGAGTATAAGTTTATGGTTGAGGGGATTTCGGTCTGGGTGCCGGTTATCAGCGCAGGAGCAGGTATCGTTGGTGCACTGAGCAGCCAATGGCTGTCGCATATTTTCATAACACGCCGTGAAAAGAGGGCGTCACAAGAAAAGCTGAATCGGGAGCGGTACTTTATCGGCACCGAGCTGGTCTTTCTGCTGGAGCAGTTCGCGGTGGGGTGCGCCGGCGTGACTAAGGAATTTGATTACACCTCCGGCGATAAAAACCCTCAGGTCTCCCGCCCCGTCCTCGATTACGCCGCTGTGACGGGGGACTGGCGTGCCCTTCCCGACCGGCTGATATACAGCATCCGCGAGCTGGCTGTCCTGCAGAAAGAAGCTGACAGATCCGTGGCCGTTTCACCCGGAAAGGACAACTCTTTTCATCATTTCGAAGTCGCCAGAGAGCGCCATTATCAGTATGCCCGGCTTGGCATCAAAGCAGTGATCATTGCCCGCCGTCTTCGTAATGAGGCTGGTTTTCCTGACACCAGACTGGACGCCATGCCCTGGTCAGCACAATGGGTGCTCTGGAAAGTCTGGCGGAATGAAAGACACCGACGGTCAGTCGAGGCCACTCTGCGGAGACAGGAGCTGGCCCGAATTGAGATTAAGAACGCAATGAGAAAACAAACAATGAATAACCCGCGCTGCGGAGACGGCCTATGATCACGTCTCCGATGAACCTCCCGGTTGTGGGACAGTTTCCGGCGCAGCAGCTGCCTGTGGCCATCGACTACCCCGCGGCGCTGGCGCTGCGCCAGATGGCCGCGCTGGTTGACGACCTGCCAAAGTACCTGCTGGCGCCGGAGGTCAGCGCCCTGCTCCACTTCATGCTCGACCTGCGCCGCAAAATGCTGTTCACCACGCTGTGGAACACCGGCGCGCGCATCAGCGAGGCGCTGGCGCTGACGCGGGGGGACTTCCTGCTGCGCCAGCAGTACCCGTTCGTGCAGCTGGCCACGCTCAAGCAGCGGGAGGACAAGGCGGAGCACCGGGCCGGACGCCGCGCCGCCGGCGTCGTGCCCCACCGCCTGGTACCGCTGTCCGACGCGCAGTACGTGACGCAGCTGGAGATGATGATAGCCACCCTGCGCATACCCATTGAGCGCCGGAGCGAAAAGACGGGGCGCACGGAGCGGGTGCGGCTGTGGGAGATTACCGACCGCACGGCGCGCACCTGGCTGAACGAGGCCACTGAAGCGGCGGCGTCAGAGGGGGTCAGTTTCTCAGTGCCGGTCACCCTGCACACCTTCCGGCACAGCTACGCCATGCACATGCTCTACGCCGGCACGCCGCTCAAGGCGCTGCAGAGCCTGCTCGGCCACAAGAGCGCGAAGTCGACGGAGATTTACACAAGAGTGTTTGCGCTGGACGTGGCGGCCCGGCACCGGGTGCAGTTCCAGATGCCGGGATATGATGCTGTGAATTTATTGAAAGGAATTAAAGGTTAACTTGCTGTAAATATTGATATAATCATAACTTAGTGTATATACATGAGTATATACATGAACATTATTTTGCATATACCTATGTATATACATTGACAGCGATCATCTATAAGTTAATATGCATATACTTTTGTATATACACGGTGGTGATTATGAAAAAGCCCTACATTATCTCTTTCGCTAATAGTAAAGGCGGTGTGGCCAAAACAACCAGCTGCATGTCCGTTGGTTGTTCATTAGCTTTGGCAGGCTATAAAACTCTGCTGATTGATTTAGATCATCAGGGAAATCTTAGTGATGATCTGGGACGTGGTGATGAGGATTACACCATCACGGACCTGTTTGCGGATCCTAAATTTGATATCAATAAGCTTATTTATTCAGCGATGGACGGTGAGGGCACGATTGCTAACCTAGATATCATACCTGCCGATATAACCCTTGCGGTTGAAGCCCGAAGTGCAGAAAGATTTCGCCATAGACTAAGCATTCTTGAAGAGGGTTTGAACAAGGTAAAAAATTCCTATGATTTCATCCTCATTGACCTTCGTCCTGCTATTGATTTGAGCATTGAAAACGCCCTGCTTATCACTGATAAAATTGTCATCCCTGTAGATATGGATAAGCGTGCAGTTAAAGGCATTAAAGATTTATTTCAGGTGGTTCAGGAAGTGCGAAGAAATGAGCCTTTTGTATATACACTTGTAAAGACAAAAGTAAACGAATCTCACTCCAAGATGAAAAAATCCATTGAGGGACTGATCGAAGAAGCCGGATATGTTGTAGCCAAGACCGAAATACGTCAGAGCGAGCTTTTTAAACAGGCGACCGATGTTCATCGTCCTGTAATGTTCTTCGCTAGAAATGAGCGTCCTTACAGAGATTATAAAGCTTTCACTCAAGAACTCCTGGAGCAAATAAAGGGGGCCGAAATTGGCAAGAAGTGATCGCATAACCAAAGGGGTTACCCGAGTTGCTGAGAAGCGCAACATCACAACGGGCAGACAGATGAACCTGCGGCTTACGGGTTTGGATGATGATGCTCTTTCTATGCTAGTTGAGAAAATGCAGGAATTACTTCCTCAGAAAAACATTACCCGTTCAAGAGTTTTACGCGCAGCCTGTTATTTAGATGATGATAAAATTCTCCAGAAGCTTGCTAACTTATTGATTGAAAACACGTGATAGACGTACTTGTATATGCAAGTGCATATACAAAAATTTAACTGTTACGAGTTTAGGAATGTTTTTTATGACAGGTATGTATATGCTTATGTATATACATACCTTACCGAAAAGTCTGACCATCTAAGTCATAAATGTATATGCAAAAACATATATATTTGTATATACAAACGCATATACAAATATTCGATAAAGATCTTTTTTACCTTACGTGTGCAACAGGGATGTCATCCCATCGGGTAGTCCACGCAGGTGAAAGCATCTCACGCTTCATTTTCCATTCGGTACTTATTCCCTGACCTGCAAACCACACGTTGCCCAGCCCGGACTGGTTAATGCCATCGAGCACCTTCATGAGCTGAGCACTGTTGGCCCGGGGCTGCGCATCGTCAAAGAGGCTGAGCTGGCTGACCCCGTTGGGGGTGAAGTCATCGAGCATAATGCCGGCCTTCATATAGCGCCGGTCATCAAGCCAGATACGGTCCAGGCTCCGCATGGCCACCTCAATGATGTCGCGCGTGTCCTGTGTGGGCAGTGGGAGTTTCTCACCGGCAGTGTTGCCATAGAAGACTTCGTTCACGGCGTGCGGTGACGTCCGGATGAAGACACTGATGCGCCGGCAGAACTGCCGTTCACCGCGAAGTTTCTCTGCCGCGCGCGTGGCGTACTGGCACAGCGCCTGCTGCATGGCCACCTTTGAGGTGATGCGCTCGCCGAAGGACCTGGAGCAGCAAATCTGCTGTTTGGCCGGAGGCAGTTCCTCTATCGGAATACAGGATTCGCCGTTCAGTTCGCGCACGGTTCTCTCCAGCACCACGTTAAAGTCTTTGCGGATGAGGGCAGGGTGCGCGCGCGCCAGCTGCAGGGCGTTGGTGATGCCCATGACGTTCAGCCTTTTTCCGATGCGCCGGCCCACGCCCCAGACCTCCTCCACGGGCTGATTGGCCAGCAGCGTTTCGGTGCGTTTCGGATTGCCCGGCGTGAGCGCCAGCACGCCGCGGAACTGCTTCCACTCCTTGCTGGCCCACTGCGCGGATTTCGCCAGGGTTTTAGTCGGTCCCATGCCGACGCCCACGGTCAGACCCGTGGTGGCCAGCACGTGCGCGCGCAGGCGCCGGCCAAAGTGCTCAAAGTCCTCGCAGCCATCGATGCCGGTCAGATCGAGGAACATCTCATCGATGCTGTACTGCTCGACGCGGGGTGTCATTTCCTCCAGTGCCGTCATTACTCTCGTGCTAAGGCTATGATATAGCTCGTAATTACTGCTGAAGACATGCACGCGCTCCGCAAAGTCCTGCGTTTTAATCTGGAACCACGGCGCGCCCATTTTAATGCCGAGCTTTTTGGCGCCGGCGCTGCGTGCGATCACGCAGCCGTCGTTATTCGACAGCACCACGACGGGCTTACCGCGCAGGTCCGGACGAAACAGCGCCTCACAGCTGGCGTAAAATGAGTTCACGTCTGCCAGGCCAAACATGGGCATGGTTACCTCCGGCGCGCGCGCGTGCTGTTAAACCACCAGGTGACCACGCCGAGCAGCTGCAGTTCCTCCGGATAAATCACCGGATAAGCCGGATTCATCGGCAGCAGCGCGAGGCGGGGCTGCAGCTGCAGCCGCTTGACCGTAAATTCACCCTCCACCTCGGCGATCACGATATCCCCGTGCGACGCCTCCTCGGCCCGGTCAACCACCATGACGTCGCCGTCATACAGTCCAAGGCCCTCCATGCTGCTGCCGCTGGCGCGCACGAAGAACGTGGAGGCGCGCCGGCGGATGCAGAGCTCGTTCAGGTCCAGCTCTTTTTCAACGTAGTCGGCGGCGGGGGAGGGGAAGCCGGCCGCGCACGGCTCTGCAAAAAGGGGGATGCGGACCCGCGGCGTTTTAACTGGGGGCCAGAACGGCGACAGGCCCTGAGCATAGGTGGCGTGTTTCATACTGCACCGCCCCCGGCCGGGCGCGGCTGAATCATCATATTTGTGCGCATAAATCCTCCTCTTAAATACTGTTTATACATACAGTATTAATGAGGCGGATTTAACTTACAAGCCGCACCGGCGGGTAATCCGCATATGTACCGCTCATCTGTATGAAAGCCGTCCGTTTTTATTTTGCGGCCGCGTCCCCGGTCATTTCCCGGAGCATCTTCATGAGAAGATCCTTGCTCAGCTGATCGGACTGCAGCGCCGGCATGATGTTGATAAGCGACAGGGTGACGGTGGCCATGGCCACCGCCCGCTTCACAGTTTCGGCGTTTTCGTAGTCCTTGTAAGTGCGCAGGCTGACGCCCAGCTCTGTAGCGGCCCTTTCACGGCTCCACATCAGCCCCTTGCGCCAGAGTCTCAGCTGCCATCCCGTCATGAGCGTTCTCTTTATCTGAAATGATGGACATTGTACTGCTATAAAAGTGCAGAAACTGCACTTTTTTTCGAGATTAATGTGCGGAAATATTCCTTCCTGTTAAGGCAGATGTCGCTGCGCTCCGTTTTTTAACGGCGTCTTCGCTTCGCCTGACGCCGGCTGTTGCCTCACCCCCCTGCAGGGCTTCATCTTTCAAAACTGCACCGTGCCTTCACCTTAGCCGGGCGGCCTCGCCAACAAGGGAAGCTGCGCCGACATACTCACCCGTTCCCCGCCGTGCGCGGGACATTCAGTCCGCTCCGGCGGCGCGTGCGGCTTCCGTTGTCGCCCCTGTTTGCTCAGCTGTTTGCCCGGCTTCCGTGGCGGCACGGTGCAGATGGCACCGTGCAACCCTTAACGGAGGAGTCGACATGCCGAACTGGTGTGCCAACAGGCTGCGGGTCACAGGCCCGGTAGAGGAAGTATCTAAGGTGAAGGCGCTGATGGAAGGGGGCGCTGGCGCGCCCGGATACGTGCGGGCTGCGGGGGAGGGGATCCAGCTTTTTCTGGCGGGCTGCGCCGGGCTGCTGCGCCCGACGGTCGCAACGGAATATGCGCCCTATCCGGCACTGACCGTGACGGCGGGCAGCGATACGCCGGAAAACCGCGCGTTTACGCAGTGGCTGGAACTGCTGCGCAGCGGCGCGGAGCTGACGCCGGAGACCTGCGAACGGCTGCACGCATTGTGGCTGGCCAGCGGCCTGCAGCGCATGACGTGGGCGTCCCTGACCGGAGAGCAGCGGACGGCGATTAGCGCGCTGTGGGAGAAAAAGAAGGGTGACTGGCACTGGACGATCAGCGGGCAGGCAGTGACTGACAAATGGGACGGACTCTGCCTTGAAGAGGCGCTTCCCCTCAGAACCCTGCCTTTCGACATGCTGCAGCTGATCCCGCCGCGCCTCGATGCTGAAATCAACGGCTATAACGGCCGCCTGCTTGAAGGCGTCCCCGACGGATTTACGGACACCGTCGACCGCTGCGGCACGAAGTGGCCACACGCGCACGACCTTAACCTGTCGTATTCCGGCGAAACAGTATTTAACGCCGACTTTGATACGCCCTGGTCGCCACCCTCACCTGAGGTAATGTGCGCCCTGACCGCCCGTTACGGCGTCACCGCTGAGCACTGGTATGCCGAAGCCGGCTGCGACTACTGCGGATGGGCGACCTACTCAGGCGGCCTTCAGCTGGATGAGCGCTGTGAGACGCTGGAATGGAGCGAGGAAGCGGATGAGGACGGGTACCGGGACGTGACCGGCCCGGAGTGGATTATCGATAACGTGGCCAGCTACGGCGGCTGAACCGGAGGCGGCGGGGCGACCCGCCGGATAAGCGATGAGAGCAATGACCGTACGGGAATTCAGGGCGCGGCTTGCCGCAGTTGGCGATGACGAGCTGTGCTGCGGCACCTTCTGGCTGGCAGAAGATTTTCTGTCCATTAAACCCTCCCTGACGCCGCAGGAGATTGCGGCGGCCATGGAGTATGCCGAAGACCATCATGATGCAAACGAGGGATTTAACTGGTGGCATCTGGAGATGGCCATCGATGCTGTCTTGCTGGAGAAGGGAGGGGCATAGCGTTGCCCGGTATGCAGCTGCAGATCCTCTGATGTCGCCGGTCACGGCGGCATCACTGCAGGAATGAAAAAAGGTTGTCGCTGCGCTCCGCCTTCATGCCGTCTTCCGTCCTGCGGCCGGAAGACGGCGGGCGTAAAGTGCCGTGCCCTCACGGTAGCCGGGCGGCCTCGCAAACAAGGTAAGCTGTCGCCGCCATCCTCACCCGTTCCCCGCCGTGCGCGGGACATTCAGTCCGCTCCGGCGGCGCGTGCGGCTTCCGGTGTCGCCCCTGTTTGCTCTGCTGTTCGCCCGTCTGTGTGGAGGTCACGGCACCACTACCGGTGCCCCCTTCATACACAGGAGCATCACTATGTCTCGATTCATGCACGGCGACAGCGTACAGGTTATGGGCGGCTTTCCGGACAAGAGCATTGATTTCATTCTGACGGACCCGCCGTACCTCGTCGGCTTTAAGGACCGTTCCGGCCGCTCGATTGCCAACGACGTGAACAGCGAGTGGGTGCAGCCGGCGAGCAACGAAATGTTCCGGGTGCTGAAAGACAACAGCCTGGCGGTGAGCTTCTACGGCTGGAACCGGATAGACATTTTTATGCAGGCATGGAAGGCGGCCGGGTTCCGCGTGGTGGGCCACATCGTCTTCACCAAGCCTTACGCCTCAAAATCGGCCTTCGTCGGCTACCAGCACGAAAGCGCCTACGTGCTGGCCAAAGGGCGCCCGTCGCTGCCGGCAAAGCCGCTGCCGGATGTGATGCCGTGGGAGTACACCGGCAACCGCCATCACCCGACCGAAAAGCCGGTCAGCGCCCTGCGGCCGCTGATTGAGACCTTCACACAGCCCGGCGCCATTGTTCTGGACCCGTTTGCAGGTTCTGGCTCGACCTGCGTGGCCGCCCAGGCGTGCGGGCGCCGCTGGATTGGTATCGAGCTGATGGAGCAGTACCACGCGGCCGGCCTGCGCCGCCTGTATGCCCACCGCGACGCCCGCGCGGCCTGATGAACGGAGAGAACACGATGAACGATCACACTATGCACACTGACAACGATACCCTGGCAGCCGACGTCGCCGACCTGGAAGAGTCGCTGTACGAATTTCATCTGCGCCTGCGCGACATGATTGCGCGGCACCTCTGGCACGGCGCCAGCCGCGAGCAGCGCATGGCCGGCCTGCTGATTGAGGGGATCGATAGCGACCTGGTTGAACTCTACCGGCGCGCGGCCGTGATACAGAAACACCTGAGGGCGTGACTGATTAAAAAACGAACGCCACTCTGCACCCCTGCCGGCGCACGGCAGGGCCGGTTTTATCCACAGGGTTCCGGGGCGGATATGCACCCCGGATGTGGACAAGACAATATGGATGTTGCTGCGCGCCTCATTGATGCCGCCTGCGGCGGGGGAATAAAAACCGTGCGGTCTGCGGCCGGTGCCGTGACTTCACTTTAGCCCGGCCGCTGCGTGTTCAAGAGCCGCAAGCTCGTCTCCTCCCCCGTTCGCACTCTCTCCGGCGCGCTTACTCCCGTCGCGCCTCCGCTCATGCTTCGCGTCTGCGCCGTCCGTAATCCCGCCTCCGTTCGCTTGCGCTGCGGCCTCGTCACCGCTCCTGAACACTCCGCTTTTCGCCGGGCTGTCATTCAGTCACGGCACAGGCCGGAACGGTTTACCACCCTGACTGCGGAGATTTCTGATGAATACTGCCACCCCTGCTTTTGAGTCCGCGCGCGTCCTTGACGGCTACGTGCGCCTGCGTTTCCTGCCCGCGCTCTTCGGCGACGATTTCATGCGCGCCGAAAACAACGTGTACCTGTACGCCGATCGTTACCTTGCGGACTACGACGGCGGCGTGTGGGACTTCGCGCAACTGCCGTCCGGCGGTGGCTTCATGAAACCCGCAGCGGAGGAAATCTGGCGTTTCGTTAACCCGGCAAACCACAGCGATGTGCGCCTGAGCAGCGAGGCGGCGGGCATCGTGATCACCTCTCTGGTGCTGAACCACCGCAGCTGGATGTATGACCGCCATGATGACACGGAGCTTTGCGCGCTTTACTGCCGCCGTCACCGCCAGCTGACCGACTACGCCTTTGCCCACCCGGAAGCCGCCGCGATTTTTGCCGCGCTGGACTGATTAACCCTTGGGGCGGCACGGGCCGCCCCGTTAACAGGAGAAAAAACATGATGCACGGTAACGTTAAAGAAGTGTGTGCCCACCTGATGGCGTCGTTCGGTGAAGACAGCCCGGTGGCTGTCCTGGTCTGGACGCTGGAAGACGTGATGGACAGCGCGGAATGCATGGATATCACAGAAAAAGAGGCGGGCAGGGTGCTGGAGTTCATCGCAGAGGATGGCGACCACCGCCGCTATGGCATCGGGCGGGACGAGGTACGGGACATACTGACAAACCTGCGCGAGGACGAGGCGCAGGCGCGGGAAGTCACCGTGTCCGCCCGCGCGCTGGCACAGGTGCTGCGCGTGGCGGGCGATTATATGCGGCTTGAGGATGCGCAGGGCGGAGAGGGAACAGCGGTTCGCCTCTTGCCAGAGGAACATGAGGCCATCAGAACAGTTATCGCGGCACTGGAAAAATAAGGCGGGACAGTGCAGGGCAGGGAAGCCCGGCGCCCCTTTCCGGCCGGAAAACCTTCCTGTCGCCTCCGGCGACCGGCGGCAGGCGTTGCCCGCTTCCGCGCCATCATGCATCTGAGTGAAGCTGACGAAATGCCCGGTTTTATGCGGGGAAATGCC
>NZ_JASGBT010000008.1:0-23942 GCF_030053255.1 Serratia sp. PF-27 | reverse complement strand
GGGTCTGATGGCTGAGGTCAACGGCTGCTGCCGGCTTCGCCGTCGCTTTCACCGTCCCGGCAAACCCCCGCCGGGCCTTTAAGGCCAGCCCGCGGGGCGGTCTGCAACGTCCCTTCTGACGCTTCCCTGCATTCCGGCCAGCCCTTGCGCGGAGGGCTGGTCGTGGCACCGCCGGTTCCGGCAAAAAGGGGTGAAATGCACGCCGCCAGAAACTTTTCGCCAGGGGCCGCAAAAACTTTCAGTCGTCGCCCCTTTATGCCCTCACTTCGTCGTTGCTCCTTTGCCCTTTGCCGCGAAAGGCCAGACCGGGAAGAAGAAACCCGCGTCAGAGAAGGTCTTTTTCGGGTCCGCAGCGCGTGCTGCACCCATTCAGCCGGATTTAAGGAGCTATGCCATGCAAAACACACTCGTAAACGTCACCCCTGAAGCGACAACCGACCGCGCCCCGATCAACGCCGCCGGGGAAGTCATTTCAGACACCTTTTTTGCGCCCGTTGAAACCGATCTGATTGATAGCCTGCTGGGTCGTTATAACTTCCTGCGCACGAAGCTGAATGACCTGTCCCTATCAATCCGCGGCGGTGACAATCATGAGGCCGTGGGGCACTTCCTGAGAGGCAACCTCCACGGCAGCCGGGGCTACCACGTGCCGCCCGTGTCGAAGCTGTTTGACCTGCCCGGCGCGCTGGCGTCACTGAATGCCGATTTCTGGCAGCAGGCGCTGAGCCTGACCGACGTTTACGAGTACATGCCCAACGATCGCCGCAATGAGTGGAACAATCAGATCCATGAGATGAAAGCGCCGGATTTTGAAGAGAACGCGGTGCGTGCCACGCTCACCGAGCTGCTTTTCTCACGTCAGAAATTTTTCTCCGAGCGCGTTGACGGCATTTTCCGCAGCCTGTCGCGCAGCCACGTGACCAACCGCCCGGAAGGCTTCAGCAAGCGCATGATTATTGAATGCATGTTCGATCAGTGGGGCCACTGCAACTACGACCGCACCGGCTACGTGGACGACCTGCGCAAGGTGATCGCGAAATTTATGGGGCGCGACGCGACCGGCCTGAACACCACCAACAAAATACTGAACATCGCGCGCGCCCGTTCGGGCGAGTGGGTTGCCATCGACGGCGGCGCGCTGCGCGTCAAAGCCTTCCAGAAAGGCACCATTCATCTTGAAATTCACCCGGACATGGCCTGGCGCCTGAATGACATTCTGGCCTTCCTGCACCCGGCTGCCATTCCGGCGGAGCACCGCCAGAAGCCGCGCACGAAGGCGAAAACCTTTGAGCTGCACACAAACCTCCTGCCGTTTTCCGTGCTGAGCGTGCTCGGTGACCTGCAGACAGAGCGCACCGAGCCAGAGCAGCGCAACCGCCGGGAAGAGCCGCGCCCGCCTGTGACGACAAACCCCTTTAACCGCCGCATTAAAGGCTATTCGGACGAGAACAAGGCCGCACGCGCGGAAGCGGAAAAAGTGCTCATGAGCCTGGGCGGCGTAAAAATGACTATCAACGCTTTCACCTGGTTTGAATTTGATTACGACCCGGCCACGGCGCTGGAAGATATCCAGCTGTCCGGCGCGCTGCCGGAGCAGAAAACGCACCAGTTTTACCCGACCACGGGCGAACTCGCCGCGCAGCTGCTCGATGAGGCGGACATCCGCGAGGGGGAAACCTGCCTGGAGCCGAGCGCGGGCATGGGCGGTCTGGCCGACCTGATGCCGAAGGCGCAGACCACCTGCGTGGAAATTTCGCCGCTGCACTGCCGCGTACTGGAGGCCAAAGGCCACAACGTGATCGAAGCCGATTTTCTGGCGTGGGCATCGGTGACCGATCAGCGGTTTGACGTGGTGGTGATGAATCCGCCGTTTAGTGAAGGCCGCGCCGTGGCGCATCTGAACGCGGCGGCGGCGCTGGTGAAGAACGGCGGACGCCTGGCGGCCATCCTGCCCGCAGGCAGCGACCGCAAAAACCTGCTGCCGGGCTGGGACTGCAGCTGGTCCGCGCCGATGGAGGGCATGTTTGCGGGAACCGGGGTGCGTGTGGTGCGCCTCATGGCCTACAAGCCGGAATAAACCCGGCCCGGCTGGCAGGGGCGACCCTGCCGGACACCGCACCGGCCCGGTAAACGGGCCGGGAAACTGAACCCCGAGACAGAGCAGAACATCATGACCCAGGAAGAAAAATTTACGCTTAACACCCTGCAGGCCTTCACCGGCTGCGATTTTGAAGCCTACCGCAACCGGGGCGAAGCGTTTCGCCAGCGCCTGAGCGGTGCCGTACTGAACGCGCTGCAGCTGCCGGACAGCTGGCGCACAGACTGCGAGATGCGGGGCGAATGGGGTGGAGCCTATCCCGTACACCTGCGGCTGACCCTCGCCGATGCCGCCGGGCTTGCCGTCGAGCTGGTCAGCCCGTCGGCCGATTCGCCGGTATGGTGCGCGGTGCTGACGGATGCGCGCACCCGGTCACGCGTCCCGCTGAGCGCTGGCTATCGCTTTGAACCTGCTACGCTTCGCACCACGCTTGAAAAAATCGCAGAGTACACGCGGGCGGGCTTCACCGGTGCCGGTGAGCTGGTCGCCGCGCTTCGGATGGGAGGGCACGCCGCATGATCCCGAAATCACTTTCTCTGGTGACCCTGCTGCCGGAACGTCAGGCCGCCCTGCAGGCCATCGCGGCGGTTGAGCATGCGCAGCAACGGGGGGCGCGGCTGGCCCGCCATCCCTACGCCGCCGCGTTTATGAAGCAGCTGAGCGGCAGGAGCCGCGTCAGCGTCCAGGCTCTGAACCGCATCCGGGGCATTTACCTGCGCCCGCGCGAAAAACGCGCGCCGCTGCCGGAGTGGGAAGGGGCGCTGGATATGTTCCTCAGCACGGCGGGCGAGGTGTGCCCGCTGCCGCTGCCGGGCGAACTGGCCATCACTCTGTTTCCGGAGGCCGTTTTCCGCCGGGCAGAACGTGCAAAACACGCTGCAGATAAGTCCGTCAGCCACGCGTCGCGGCGGGAACGGCAGGCCGCCGACTATCAGGAACGCCAGCTGGAGAACCGCATCCGTCAGGCTGAAACCGAGCTGGCATTTCGCACGCCGGAGACCCTGCGCAGCTGGTTCGCCGCCTGGTGTGACAGCGTGCCGGAAAACGACCTGAGGAACATGATCGCCGCGTGGGCGCGGCGCTTTCCGTCGCTGAACGGTCTGGAAACCCTGCAGCCGTATGCCGGAGACGTTGCCTGCGAAGTGGCAGGAGAAATTCACCTGCGATCGCTGCACATGGACAGCGCGCAGAAGGGCATGAACTGCTGGCTGGTGCCAAACAAGCTGACGGCCATGAACACCCTTTCTCAGGGCGATGAAAAATAACAGCACAGAGTGTTTCGCGTGACGAAACATATGGTATGCTGTTTCTCAACGGGAAACGCGGAGCCGAAAAGTGATTAAAAGCTGGAAGCACAAAGGATTACAGAAGCTGTTTGAGAAAGGTGATATCAGCGGCGTACAGGCAAAGGACGCTGAACGCATCCGGCTTCGCCTGCTGGTCATCGATGAGGCGCTTTCCACGGATGAATTCAGGAACTATCCGGGCTTTCGTTTTCACCCCCTGAAGGGCGACAGGAAAAACCTGTTTTCCATCACGGTCAGGGCTAACTGGCGCATCACCTTCGAATTCACGGACGGTGATGCCTATATTCTCAACCTGGAGGACTACCACTGATGGCCATGTTCAATCCCCCGCATCCGGGCGGTCTGATCACCGAGTACATTGAAGATAATAACATCGGCCTGCGCGTGCTGGCGAAAGAGCTGGGCGTGTCAGCAGCGGCGCTGAGTAAGGTCGCCAGCGGTAAGGCGTCGGTCAGCCCGGAAATGGCGGTGCGACTGGAGGCGGGGCTGGGCATTGCGGCGCGCCTCTGGTTATCCATGCAGGCCGCCTGCGACCTGCACAAAGCGCGTGCCACCACAGACGTTTCCGGCGTGCACCTGCATCCGGGCGTGCTGGCCGCTTCCGCCCAGGATCGGCCCGGCAAGTAGCCCTGCGAAAGATAACTTTATACCGCGCCGTCTGGCGCGGTTTTGCTTTGTGTTTTCTGCCAGCCCGGAACGGCAACACCGCCGCCCTGCGGGCCGGGAAAACCGGTGCTGGCGCACCGGTCCTCTCCGCCCGGATGCGTATGGCCATCATCTCCAGACCCGTTTCAGCTTCTGCTTTTTCCATGCCAGCTTTTACTGGCCCCCGCATAAAAATACGTTTTAACAGCAACAGCAACAGCAACAGCAACAGCAACAGCATGGCCCCCTTCGGCTCCCCGGCAAGCCGGGTCGTCGAGCCCTACTGCGCTAACCGGCAAAGCCGGTAAGCTCCGCCGGAACGCAAAAGGCCGCGCTCCGTGCCTGACGGCTAGGGTCTGATGGCTGAGGTCAACGGCTGCTGCCGGCTTCGCCGTCGCTTTCACCGTCCCGGCAAAACCCCGCCGGGCCTTTAAGGCCAGCCCGCGTAGCGGTCTGAAAGGTCCCTTCTGACGCTTCCCTGCATTCCGGCCAGCCCTTGCGCGGAGGGCTGGTCGTAGCACCGCCGGTTCAGGCAGAAAGGGGTGAAGTGCACGCCGCCAAAAACTTTTCGCCAGGGGCCGCAAAAACTTTTTGTCGTCGCCCCTTTATGCCCTCACTTCGTCGTTGCTCCTTTGCCCTTTGCCGCGAAAGGCCAGACCGGAAAGAAGAAACCCGCGTCAGAGAAGGGCTTTTCAGGCACCGCGCGGCGGTCAGCCGGATCATTAATTTCAGACAGGAGCACATCATGACTTCAACCCAGACGGGCACCACCACCGAAATGCGCTGCGTAGCGGCGCTGGGCGACGGCGCATTTTCGCGCGAGCAGGCCAATCACGTCACGGCCGCTTTCAGCAATGTTTTCATTGAGGACGATCAGGGCAGCCACTTTCGCCTGGTCGTGCGCGAGCCGTCAGGCGCGCTTATCTGGCGCTCGTTTGATTTTGAACATGATGCGGGCTACTGGCTGCGCAGGTACATCAACAGCCAGGGCGTGCGCCAGTCCCTGCGTGGCCAGCTGACGGCGCTGACCGACCTGAATGACGTCGCGATCACGCTCACCCAGCGCCGGGAGTTTATGGCCCATATCCTGAACAACCTGGCTGGAGCCGTGGCGCAGCGGGTGCCGGAAAATCAGGTGATGCTTCCGGCTGACGAGTCAGAAGTGTGGAAAGAAGCAGGGCGCATCGCGCTGGCGCACTTCGGGCTTCAGGGGGAAAAAGCATTCCTGAAGGCGAGCCAGTGGCTGACCGCAGAGCTGGAGCAGGGCAGTAACATACAGGCGTAAAAAAAGCAGGGTAGCCCCTGCTTCATTACGGCGGCCAGTCCCACCTGGCTGCCTCATCAAAGACCCGACTCTCTGGAGAGATATATGATTTTTGACCCGCAAATCGTCGCACACGCACTGACTTTTGTAAATGCCCTGCGTAATGGCCAGCTGGCGCACGTGCCCGCCATGCCCTTTGCCCTGTGGCAGCAGTTCATGACCACCGTCAACAACCTGATGGAGGCGCAGCCATGAGCATCGCAACGCCCCTGAATTTACCTTTCGCGCTGGCACCCGTGACGCAGAACGACATCATCCGCGTGCTGGGCGAATACACATTTATCCGCCTGGATAACGGCGACGAAGCGTTTTATCACCACGGCAACTGGATCACCGGCGCGGACGCGAGCTGCGGTGAGCCTTCCGTATTAGGGCTGGCGCAGAGCATGGCGCGCGCGGGGTGCAAGTCCCTGCGCTCCGTCGAACTGCCTGTCCCGGATGATAAGGAGTGGAGCTGGGACGACGTGGTGACGCAGCTGGTACGCGCGTCATTTACGCGTCAGGTGCGCGGCGAACTGACCGTAACAGTAACTGAAAATACCCGACACGGTCGCGGCGTGCACGTCTGCTCCGATCCGCTGCTGAGCGGAATGGATAATAACCTCTGGTTTCCGCTGAACGAGGAGGAAGACTGGCACGCAGGCATCGAGCGCGTGCTGACCATGAACGGCGTGGCGGAGAACGTGGTGCGGCTGGAGCCACTGCGTGAGGGTTCCGAATACACCGATTTAAAGGTGATTTATAACCGGAAAATCTGCGCCTGATGCGCAGAGGGGCCGGAGAGAAACCGGCCTCATGACGTTGTTTTTCCGTCCCGTTTTGAGCGTCACAGCATTACAGAGGTCTTCACAATGAAATCCGAATCCATCAACTCACTGACCGCTTCACCTTCATACGAAACGTTCACCATCCTTGACTTACAGGCGCTGTCACAGCAGGCAGAAGCTTCTGAAGAGGTGAACGACAACGCCCGCCGGGTCAGCCTGGCGGCATCCGCCCTGCTAAATTTCGCGGAGCAGACGGGGATCGAAGACAGCAACGAACCCGCAGAAACGGCCGTCACCGATCTTCTGACGGACATTATGCACTTGTGCGCGCACATCTGGCCGGTTGATGGTGCCATCACATTTGTGAGCGTGCTCAATACCGCACGGATGCACTTCGCTGCGGAATCCGATGAACATGCACAGTGGGACGAAATGAAATGAATATGACCATCACAGATATTACGGAAGGCATGAACAGTTCGCACGAAGGCTATGCGGATCTGGTTGCAGACTCTGTTTCCTTCAGCCTCGGCCGCCCGCTGACAAATGAGGAATACACGCAAATCTACAACATCACAGAACGCGCAATTTATGATGCGGTTCAGAAGCTGGAAAACAGCGAAAGTGTGGATGACAAACCGCTCACGCAAGAGCAGTTCAACGACCTTGCTGACTACATCTGTCGCTGGGGCGTATTCACCGGACCGGGAGGCATTCAGGGGCATGAGTTTCAGGCACTGACCGTCATTGATGAGCCAACCGAGGAACCGGAAGGGCGTAAAATTTACGTCGGTGTTCGCTACCCGTTAGCGGTGTATGACTTTGACATTGGCTTCACGGTTCTGCGCTCCTGAAAAGAAAAATAACATTCC
This sequence comes from Serratia sp. PF-27, assembly GCF_030053255.1. Taxonomy (NCBI): domain Bacteria; kingdom Pseudomonadati; phylum Pseudomonadota; class Gammaproteobacteria; order Enterobacterales; family Yersiniaceae; genus Serratia; species Serratia sp. PF-27. Next base: position 16,929 of record NZ_JASGBT010000008.1, on the reverse strand, counting down.
GTGAGCGGGCAATAAATCGAGCCTGTTCACGGAACCAAGCGAAATCAAAATCACACAATATCGGGAGCCGTCATTAAGACGGTCTGCACAAATGACTTCATTAAATGCTGTTCAAAGTAAGCCAAATGAACCGGAAATCTGTCGCTGCGCGGTTATCAGTAATGCGCACATGATGCAGAGTGATTCTGAGATTCTGGACTCACTGTCACCCAGGGTGAGCGGTGAAGAGGGTGCCTGTCACTGGATACATCCCACGCGATACGGTTTTCTGATCCGCCTTTCAGCAAGTTCGGACGCGATTGGGATACTCAGGGGGGCAGGGCTGTCGGATGACTTCTGTCACGTTGTCACCTTTCTGTCTGAAAAGCGAAAGGCTTCGATGATTCACTTTGACGCTGATGCTGACCTACTTGATGGATTTAGCGTCCACAACTGGTAAAAAAAATCCGGCAGGCGCGAATCAAACCCGCCGGACATTTTCATGATGCAGGCTGGTTGCCCTGCGGCATGGTTTTCTGCTGTACTGCTTCCGCCTTACGCGGAGCACGCTTTTTCTTACCACTTCCCTCGTTTACCACAGCGGAAATTGCCTTTTCACTGAAACGGAATTCCATGGCATCCAGCGCCGACTTGATATCCGAAACCGTGTAACCCTTCTCTTTCGCCAGCACCAGAATGGTGTCCTTAAGATTTTCCAGCGCTGCCTCTCTCGTGATGCGCTGCGGCGTCAAATCCGGGAGATTTTCCAGATTCCTTCGCGCCTCATCCAGCTGCTCCTGTGTGAAAACATTACGTACCGCCATCTCATATCTCCCTTCGCAATGGTAAAGACCCGATTTTGCTGGATTTTTACCACCATTTCCACCCCCATCACCTCACATGACGCTGGTTTACTTCTGAGCAGCTAAGTGGCAAAATACGCACAGTAAATTAAAAGACGGGACAGGAAATGTTTTGTGACCACCGCCAGCACGCTGGCAGTGATTCCCAAAACGACCTGCTCAGGGCTCCGCCCCGAGACCCGGGTAATGTGCCAAGGTTGAGTTATGTCGAAAAGCGAAAAGCGTCAGAGGGAAAAACTGGTCAAGTGCCGCTGCACAGAGGCGGAGTACGAGGCCATCAACAAGAAAGCCGTCGCCGCCGGACTGACGACTTCTGAGTACCTGCGCCGTACGGCACTGAATCGCCGCATTACCGTGCGCACCGACATTCGCATGATGAACGAGCTGCTGCGTCTGGGTGGCCTGCAGAAACACCTGTACACCCAGATGCAGGCAAACATGACCACCGAACTGAGCCACCAGTTTTCCGAGGTGCTGACCAGCATCAAGCACGCCATTAACGCGCTGGACATGACGCCAGTACCGGTCGAGGACATGAAAGACTGATGAACGTGATCATCCCGCCAAAGCGTCGCGATAAGAAGACCAGCTTTAAGAAGCTGGTCAGCTACGTGAGCACGCGCGAGGAAAAGAAACCGGTTGAAGCCGTCACGCACGAAGCGGGACATACTGCCGGTAATGAGCACGTCGCCACGCCGGGATTTGGTCAGCTGGTTGATTACGTCGGACGTAAGCGCGCCGCACCTGTAACAGAAATCGTCAGCATTTCACCCGAGGGCATTCAGCGCGTGCTCTCCGGTGAAGTGCTGTGTGAAACCAATTGCTTCTCACTGGATACCGCCGCGTCAGAAATGAACCTGACGGCCTCGGAAAACCGCCACTGCAAAGATGCGGTGTATCACTTTATTCTGTCCTGGCAGGACGATGAAGACCCGTCACCCGATGCTGTATTCCGCTCCGTGCGCTACAGCCTCAAGCAGCTGGGTATGGAAGAACATCAGTACGTGGCCGCCATCCACCGCGATACGGATAATATCCACTGTCACGTGTCGGCTAACCGCGTTCACCCGACCACGTTCCGAGCGCAGAACATGTGGAACGACGCCGACGAGCTGCAGAAGTGCTGCCGCGTGCTGGAGCGCGAGTTCGGCTTTAAAGTCGATAACGGCAGCTGGCATATGGATGCGTATGGTGATCTTCACCGTACCCGTCGTGATATGCCTTCTGCTCCGCGCGGCGCAGCTAAGCGTGAAATCTTCTCTGATAAAGAAAGCCTGCATGGCTATGCGGTTCGCGAAACCCGCCAGATGCTGAATGACTTTGCAGAACAGGATTGTCTGGACTGGCCGCTGGTCCACAACGTGCTGTACACGCGCGGACTTGGCCTGCGCGAGCAGCAGGGTGGGCTCGCTGTCTACGATCTTCTGAACCCGGAAGGCGCCAGCGTGAAAGCGTCTGACGTACATCCTGCTATCAGCCATGCGTCCATGGTTAAGCGCTGGGGTAATTATCAAGCGGCACCTCCTGCATCCGATCCTGACAATCATGAAGCCGGGATACTGGTCGTTGATAAATTCTATATGCCGCAGCTCCACGTTCGCGATCAGGAGGCACGTCGTGAACGCAGAGAAGCCCGTGCTATTGCGCGCGATATCCTGCGTGCTCGCTATGACGCGTATCGCAGTGGCTGGGAAAAACCAGACCTGCGCGCAGGTGAGCGGTTCCGGCAGATTGCCTCGCACTGCGTGGTGGCCAAAGCCCACGTCCGCGAAAGCGTGAGGGATCCGCTGATGCGCAAGCTGATGTACCGCGTGGCTGAATTTGAAAAGATGAAGGCCATGGCCGAACTGCGCCTGCAGCTGCGTGAGGAGCGTCAGGCTCTCAAAGAGACCGGGGAAGGTCGTCCGCTGAGCTGGAAGTCATGGGTAGAACGTGAAGCGGTGAAAGGTGATGCGGCTGCACTCAGTCAGATGCGTGGCTGGGCTTACCGTGAGAAACGTGCTGCCCGTCAGCAGAGAAATGCGTGGCCGGAACCTAACGCCGTTATTCATTATGGCCCGGGTGATGATGTGCCAACGTTTAAATCGAGCGAACATGAGACGCGACTGCTGCGTGACGGAACGGTCAGCTACCTGCGCGACGGTAAACCCGCCGTCACCGACTTTGGTGACAGAGTTGAAGTCTACCCTGCACCTGACAGCAAATCGGATCGTTTCAATAATGACCTTGCGGCTGAGCTGACTGCCTGGCGCAGTGGAGACAATACGATTCTGAGCGGCGAACAAAAGGCCGTTAACCGCGTCCTGTACTCGGGCGTGGTGAGAAACATCAATAAAGATAACGGGCGTGTATTTAAGGTGAGCGATCCTAAGCTGATGGCCAGCGTACATGCGACGGAAGAAAGTCTGCGCAATCGTGATGTTCAGCCGGAACTGAAACAGGCTGAACCTCACCACCGGTACGATGAAAATGTGCGTCCTGTTTACAGAGATTTACCACGACCATGAGGAGATTAACAGAAGAGACATAAGCCAAACGTGAGTATTTAGTCGCTGATTGCACAGGGTTCGAGGCCTGTACAACCAGCTAACCATAACAACCTATCAGGGAGGCTGCCATGGCTGCCGTGGATCCTATTGTATATGCACAATTGTGCAAGCTTTTTCCAGAGCTAACTCTGTTACAAGTCACCGATACTTGTTTGTATTCTGCCGGCGCGACATATAAAGAGACCGGTGAGCTACGAGGGGTGTCTGCTGAAACCATAAAAAAATCGCTTGAAGCTGCACGTAAGCGTTTAGAAATAAGCAATCTACAATCACTAAGGTTGATTTTCCTAAGCAGGGTTTTTTTGAGTTTTAAGTTATCCCTTCCTCATCTCGCAAAAGACAACTCCAGGCTATCTAATGCCCATCTCTCCGAGGTAGATAATTTCATTTCTCTTCTACCTGAGCTTTCACTGAAACAGGCTAAGTGTGTCTATCAATTTGCTAAAGGCATTCCAGCTGATATAGCTGCTGAAAGACTCGACTCGACTCCTGATGAAATAATGAAAATGATGGAAACTGTTCTCAGCCGACTGCAGATTTGCTCCTTGAATGCCCTTAGAGTATTTATCTTCAGCAAGCTCCTTATTAATTTGGCTTTAGAGTAGTTTCATTCATTCGTACCAAAAATATTAGAGTTAATTACGAATTTTTTTCAATCAGTAGCACCCCTCACAAGGGGTGCTTACCTAAAAAACTTATATTTATATTGTTGATATATATGAGTTTTACATTTTTTTTATTTTCACTCCCGATGTCTACTACCTGTCACAGGTAGTTTCCATTCCAGGACAAATCCTATTTAATGGCGGTCACTTACTTAATGCTTACATAACGCATACACGGAGTTGACATGGCAGCCCCCAAAAACCACAAAGGCATCGCAATCATGCTGTACATGTCTACGGAACTTAACGAGAAGCTTTCCGCTTCGGCCAAGAAATCCGGCCGAGCGAAAGTGACAGAAGCGCTGTTTCGTCTTGAAGACCATCTTAATTTGTTCGAATCGATTGCCACACCAGGGCAACGTTTTCCTGCCGGAACCGGCAGCAAAGACTAATAGATAATCTGAGCCGGCACATTAATTGTCGGCACTCATTTCTGATGAATTATGCGCATCCGCGCAGGGCTTCTTTTTGCCCGAAAACCGCCTCCGCTCTTTAACAATGTGCCCGAAACCCTGATCTCAAGGTCCTCTCTTGCCGGCATGCAGCGTTGGTGCGCGGAAGACGTCCGGAGGCTATGTCATGGCCAGAATCACATCAGGGGAACCCACAGAATTATGGGGCAGGTTATAAACGACTGAGGCAGGCATTTCAGGTCGCTTATTTCACTGACGGGCACAACTCAAAGTCGGAATGTCGGGTAGTACGTCCATATCCCAACGAATCAGTTCGATACACCTTTTCTGGATTCACCTGCGGGATTCGCGGTGCCGGTTTCCGGAAATTCAGTTTCCGGAGTGTATTAGCGTTGCGCACACGCGCAGCAGCGAACGGGTTGTTAACCAGTTTCATATTTATTCTCCCTGCGAATCAGTTCGACGTAGCCACTGCAGGCCCCGGGGCGATCCGTCGGGCCCCCTGCAACTGGTGATGATTAGCCCTTCAGTCAACTGAAGGCGCGAACGGGTTTCCCTGCCGTAATACGCCACATACGCAAAGATGACGCAGAGCAGTCTGTGCGGGCTCACTCCTTCGGGAGTGGGTCAGCCCGGTGCGGTTCTGGCCGAGCTGATATTACATAACAGGCATCTGTGAGATGCGGGACGTATTCAGAGGACAATCAGGGGATAACATGAACCTTACAAAACGAAAACGGGAAGCGCTGCGTGAGCAGTTCAGAGGGCGCTGCGCCTTCTGTGGCAGCAAGTTGCCTGCCCGCGAGTGGCATGCAGAATTTATTGGCGAGGACTATGTGCAGGGTGGCATTGCGCCAGTGTGCAAGGAATGCCGCGCCGCCAAGGGCAATGCCTCGCCGGAAGCGTTTCGTGCGCTGCTGGCCGAACAGGTGGAGCGAGCACGGCGTCACAGCGCTAATTTTCGCACAGCGGAACGGTTCGGACTCTGCCGCGTCAAAGCCGAACCCGTAGTGTTCTGGTTTGAGCACTGCGCGTCATCTCCTGCCGTTTCATCCGCTCCGACTCTGATCACATCGCAGAACACCGCATCCGCCGCCTGACGGCGGGTTTTATTCTCCCGACTTTGCATGGATACCCATTATGAACCGTTCCTTTCTGGGGCGCGCCGCGCTGACGCTTGCTCTGATAACGGGCGTGGCCGGCTCAGCCCTGTCTTCCGATGCCGGTGGTGACTTCGGCGCCGCCTATGAACAGGTACTCGGCCGTTATGAAATCACCGCGCTGATATACAAGCCCACGCATCCTGACGCCATGAGCACCATTATCAGCGACATGCACTTAACGCCCCGGGGGGATGGTGAAGGTGGGAGCGCTCAGTACGTTTTGGATGCCACAGGGAAAGCGGATGTCATGAACGTTCTGCAGAAATATGGTGAGGTTCGACAACAGCTGCGAGCACGAGGGCCTCTGGGCGAAGACGACAGAGCGGGAGCGTTTTCTGCGTCGCCCGGGAAACAGTTCAGCGCCAGTCTTAAGGTTCGTTTTATTCCTTCCATCAGGCAACTTCCACCCGCGCTGATCGTTGATTACTCGATTAAAGCCGGCCTTGAGCGCCCTCTGCTCGGTGGTGGGGTAGCCGATGAGCGTGGCCTGCTGCGTTATGCCAGCGGGGGGAGTGTGCTCCTGCCTGACAAAGGCGCTCTTATGACCGTCAATGAGACGACGAACGGATTCCTTATCTGGATTATCAGCGCTAACTGACCCTGAGCGCGTCCCCGTCGGGCATCTTTAATCCGAACTGTCTCAACGCAAAGCGCACTCACCCTGACCGATCAGTGCGCTTTTCGTTGTGGCGGACCTGCGGCCAGCGCACGCGGTCAGACTGACATCGTCTTATTACTCATTAATGCGATGCGACAAGTCTAAGTCATGCCGCTCTGGCGTCTGTCAGTCTGGCCAGAGCACCGCGAAGCACCCGGCGCCACGACACCCCTTCTGACCGGCAGGTTCGCCTGCCTTCCCGCACGGTTTTTGCCGGTCCGGCTCCGGCCGCCGCAGAGACGGTGCAGCCCTGAGTTATCCGGAGTTCTCTCTATGTCATTTACCGAACGGGCAGGGCTGATACCGGTCCTGCTGCTGACCGGCTGCGCGCAGCCAGCGGTTTACACCGGGCCGCCTTCCGGGAGCGTGATCGACAGCATGCTCTCGCGCAGCGCGGCCGACATCAGCGCCATGCAGTACCGGGTGCATCAGGCCGGGCCCTCGGCGCAGCGTCCGGTTGCGCCCGCCGCTAAACCCGTCCAATCCCTTACGGCGGGCACCACCGGCGCTTCCGCGCTGACGGTGAAGCCCGCGTCTTCCCCTCCGGCCTCCGCGCCGGGCGCCGGACCGACCGATGGCTTTATCCGGCAGGACGGTGCGGCCCCCACGCTGCGCGCAGCCCTGCGCAAAATTGTGCCGCCCGGGCAGACCGTGGTGTTTGATAAGGCGGTCTCCGCCGACGCGCCGGAGCTGTGGCGCTGGACGGGCAACGATCGCTGGCAGTACGTCGCCGACAAGATGCTTTCGGCGCGCGGTCTCAAAGCCACCCTGAACGATAAGACCCACACTGTCACCGTGGCGCCTGCGCAGCATGCTCAGGCATTGCAGGGGGCAGGGAAGCCTGCCGTGCCTCTGCTACCGGCTGCGTCCTCTGTGAAAACGACGTCCGCCGGCAGCGTTAAAAGCGAGGCGCCGGGTTCCACCGGACGTAACCCGTTCGGCGGGAACCATGCGGCTGCGGGAAGCGGGGCGCCGGTCATCCCGGTTAAGACGGTGAAGGCTCCTCCGCCGCTGCGCATCTGGAAAATTGAGCGGGGCACCACCCTGCGACAGGGCTATGAGCAGTGGGTGTCACAGGAAATCTGTGGGTCGGATAAGCCGAAGTGGACGGTCCGCTGGGACACGGGGACGAACTACCCCATCGATTACACCCTGACTTTCCATGCCGCAAACTTTGAGGATGCGACGGCGCAGCTGTTTACCCTCTGGCATTCCGCACAGGTTCCTCTGTTTGTCAGCGGCTACCGCCAGCAGTGTCTGGTTGTTATCAGCGACGCGCCACCGGGAACGGCTTCAGCGGCCTCAAACCCGATGGATAAGGAGACGCGCTGATGCTCAGGAAGACACCTCAATTCCCCCTGAGCGCGGAGGCATTCACCTCACGCAGGGCGTTTATCCGGCTCATCATGACGCTGCTTGCCGACACCGGTGAGCAAAGCAATGACGATCGGCTGACGCGCGCGCTGCGCCTGTTCTTCTCAAAGCATGGCGCTTACTGCGGCGGATATCTGCTTTCCGAGCTCAGCAGAGTGACGTGGCTCTGGGAAATGGATAGGGCTGACGCAAAGGATGAAGAGACCGGTGAGCTTTTTGTGGAAATCGACGTCAGGGATAACGACCTTATCGACCTCACGGTTATCCTCAGCCTGCCGGATGCGTGCGTGACCTACCATCCGGTTATCTTTGACGATCGTTTTACCGGCCGTGAGCGTGCGGTCTACCTCAACGTTCAGCCGCTTTCCACCTTCAGAGGCACGCGGTCTGCTATCGCTGCCGCTTCATGTTAAAGGCCCGGCGCCTTTAGTACGGCAAAGCGTCACGTCGTGACGTGCCTTTTCTGCACCTAACCCATCAGGGTCTCCTGCTGCCGCCTGGCGCCGATCCTGACCGTCATCTGCAACAGGAATAACCATGTTTAGAAAATCCACGATCGGCGTGCTGATTTGCAGCACGCTGCTGCAGGGCTGCGCCCTGGAGCGCATTAACGATGTCCACCGTTCGGCCGGAAATACCGCTGATGACGCCTCTGCTCTCATCCGGCAGGCCGCTGAAAACCGTCCGGTGGTGCAGTTTCAGAACAGCCAGTACGTCAGCCCCGTGCCGCTGCCGGTCGCGAAGTACAACGCGCCCCGCGAGGTGGTGAACTGCAACATGCCTTACCGGGCCATTAAACCCCAGGATATCTGGCAGTTCAGCCAGGACATCGCAACGGTCTGCCACATCCGCACGCGCGTCACGCCGGATGCAGCGGCCGTGCTGGGCGGAGGCGGGGGACAGACCGGCTCGCCGACACAGCGTCTGACCAGCGTGCCGTCGCCCGCGCTTCCGACCGCCGGCGACATGCGTCCGCTGGACTCGTTCGGCCCGGGCACCACGGCCAGCGCAGCGGCACTGGCGGGCGGCACCTCGCGCACATTTTCAGGCGTGACCTACACAGGCAACCTCGGTGGCCTGCTGGATATCGTGACCGCCCGCCTCGGTATTTCCTGGAAATTCGAAGACGGCATGGTGACGTTTTTCTATCTGCAGACGGCGCGCTTCGATATCGAGCCGTCAGATGCGAAATACACGCTCACCGGCTCCGTGATGAGCGGCGTGTCGAACAGCAGCAGCTCGGACAGCGGCTCGGGTTCCGGCAGCTCCGGCTCCAGCTCCAGCGGCGGCGTGTCGGGCGAAAGCGGTACCAGCCTGAAGTCAGACGTCTCCATGGCCAATAACCTCTACGACGACCTGAAATCCACGGCAGAAAGCATGCTGACACCGGGCGTGGGGCGTCTGGACATGAACAAAACGACCGGGACCGTTGTCGTCACCGACGTGCCGGAGGTGGTCCGCCGTATCGGCGACTATCTGACCTCCGAAAACAAGGCGCTGAGCCGGCAGGTCAACCTGAAGGTGGTGATTTACACCGTGAATACCGAAACGAGTGATGCGATCGGCATTGACTGGAACGTCATCTATAAAACGCTGGCGGGCAAGTACGGCATTAACCTGGCGGGGCCGTCCGGGACCGTGGCCGATGCGGGCTCGCTGAGCTTCTCCGTGCTGGATACGGCGACCGGCGCGGCGCGTCAGTTCGCGGGTTCTTCGTTCCTGTTTGACGCACTGTCCAAGCAGGCGCGGGTGGCGGACGTGCGCACAATCCCGCTGATGACCACCAACATGGCCTCCGCCTCGGTGGTGGTGGGACGTCAGATAGCCTACCTCAAGAGCGTGGCCACGACGGTGTATTCATCGGGCAGCACTACGCTGCCATCGCAGACGCTCACCCCGGGCTCCGTGACGACCGGGACCAACATCACGATCTTCCCGAAAATTCTCGACGGTGGCGACCGCATGATGCTGAACATGTTCCTGAACATCTCCAGCCTCATCCAGCTGCGTGAAATCAGCTCTGACACTGAGAAGCTGGAGGCGCCTGAAGTGGACTCCCGCTCCGTTCCGCAGCGCGTCTGGCTGAAACCCGGCCAGACCGTGGTTATCAGCGGGCTGGAGCAGAACGTGGCCACATCAAACCGTCAGGGGCAACTTTCGCCGGACAATCAGGTTACCGGCGGGCAGCGCTCCGGGGACAAGACCCGTCAGTCCTTCGTCATTACCGTCACGCCTTACATCCGGTGAATGCCATGAAGAGAAACAGGAAACGTCCGGCGCCCGCGCCGGATTCCGGTGATATCCGCGTGCTGACCATCAATCAAAGGCGGTTCGTGATAGGGCTGACCTGGCAGACCATCCGCGCCCAGCGCAATCCCATGAAGGAGATACGCCGCGTCGGGAAAGAGCAGGGGCTGGACCTCGTGGCCGTCAGGCGCAGCGACAGCATTCAGGCCGGGTTCGCACCGAGAACGCGGCTTCGCCTGCGTGGCACCTACTCGCTGACGGTGGCGCTGGCTTCGCTGCTGGAAGGCTGCTGTATTGCCGTGGTGCCGCTGGGTGAAAGCCCGGAAGGCATTACTCAGTACACGCTGGTCGGTAAAACCGAACGCGGCGGGATCCACGTCTGGTCCGACAAGGTCTATGCGGCGGACCAGCTGCGCCAGAAGCTTATTGACCTGCGCGACGAGCTGCGGGGCAGTAAGGGCAATCTGGAGGTGCCGGTTTACGGCGACCCGGAGGTTGATGGCGTCACCGCGCCGCTCGACCTGGATACCGTGCTGGCGTCAAAAAACCTCAGCAAAGAGTTCCGCCTGCGGCCGCTGACGTGGGGCATGACGCGGGGGCAGCTGATGGCGGCCGCAGCGGTGACCGCGCTGGCGCTGGCCGGGCTGGCTTTCTGGCTGCACGTGGAGGGCGAACGTGAAGCCGCCGCCCGCGTCGCGCTGCAGCGTGAGATGGCCCGGCAGGCAGAGCTCAATAAGCAGGCGCGCTACAAGGCGGCGCTGGACAGCTTCCGTCACCCGTGGACGGAGCAGCCTTCGGTGGGCTCCTTTGTCGGACAGTGTCAGCAGGTGCTGGACCGCGTGCCGCTCTCAATAGCGGGCTGGATGACCGTGACGGTGGTCTGCTCACAGGGTGACGTCAGCGTGCAGTCCATCCGGCGAACCAACTCAGCGGCCACCACGGCTGACTACGTTGCCGCGGTGAAGAAGCTGTTCGGCGTCGCGCCTGTGTTCAGCTTTGCCGACAGCAGCCAGACGTCATTCACGCTGCCGCAGACGCAGAAGCCGGAAGGGGATGACCCGATGGTGCCGGCTGATGAGAGGCTGATGCAGTTCATCTCCCGGTTCCAGTCGCTGAACATCGATCTGGCCGTGTCGGCGGTGCCGATTAAAGACGTAAAGCAGAACAGCGAAGGGGAAGACCTGCCTCTGCAGCAATGGCAGGAGTACCAGTTCTCTGCTGAAACCGACGTCCCGCCGCGCGACATCTTTGCCGGCGCCGGCTTCACCGGCATCCGCCTATCGCAGGTCACGGTGGGCATCAACACCTCCGACGGTTCAATCCGTTACAAAATCTCAGGATCGCTCTATGGAAAACGTTAAGTATGCAGCGCTGATGCTGCTGGTCTGCGGTCTGGCGCACGCGGAAGCGGACGTCAGAACGGTAGGCGATATTGACCGTCTCCAGAGCGGCCGCGTGTTTTACGACGCGCAGGCCGCCTACAACAAGGCAAAAATGGCGGCGGGGCAGGCTGACACCGTTGCCGTGCCGGTCACCGCCCCCGCGGTGCCCGGCGGCCCTCCGGGCACGCCGGCAGCAACCGCACCGGCCAGCACGCTGCCTGTGCTTGAAAAGGTCGCGGGGTCGGTGGCCACGCTCAGCTTCCGGGACGGCAGCAGCACGCAGGTGCGTCCGGGCGACAGCGTGAACGGCGGCTATACCGTGGTGTCCGTCTCAATGCGCGGCGTGGTGATTAAACGCCAGCCTGACGGTCACGTCTTCACCCTTAACTGAGGCCGACGTCATGATGAACCTGAGTGAAAAAACGCACACCCTGCTGCCGCTGGCCCCGCCTCCCGGCGCCCGCGCGTATTCCGCTACGCTGCGGGACAGCCTGCGGCTTATCCGCGACGATCAGAACCAGTATCACTGCCTGTATGTGCTGAGCGAGCTGGGCGGCAATACGGAGTTTTATGAGCTGAAAGAGCAGCTGCGCAGTCAGGGCCTTGAAACGGGTGTGACCTGGTGTGACCGCGAGGAGCTGGAAAAAATAACCCAGCAGTTCAGCGACGGCGGCCGCGACAGCGTGGAGGGAACCAGCGACTTTCAGAACCTGAACCTCACCCTGGTCGCCGAAGCCACGAAAATGCGCGGATCCGATATCCACATCCGCATTGAGCACAAGTTTACCCGCGTGCTCTATCGCATTGACGGCAACCTGCGCAGGATACGGACCGAGTCCGCGGAGTGGGGCACCCGCCTGGTGAATGCCCTGTACAACTCCATGTGCGAGGAGCACAGCAAAACCACGCTGAGCTTTACCGAGTCCTGTGACGCCCGCGTGCGCGAAGAGTTCGTGAACGGCTACGGGCTCAGCACTATCCGCTTTGCCAGCCGTCCCGGCGGGCAGGGGCGTCTGGCCGTTGCGCTGCGCCTCGTCAGCCGCCGCAAGCAGAGCCTGCACTTTGAGCAGCTGGGGCTGACGCCGGCAGAAGAGACCACGCTGCGCCGGCTGCTGAACGGATCCGGCGGCACCTTCTTCAGCGGGCCCACCGGACATGGTAAGTCGACGGTCTGTCAGGTTTCCGCAGAGTTTCTGGCCCGTGAAGACCCGGGTGAAAACATCATGTCGGTGGAAGACCCCATCGAATCGCCGATTGAGGGCGTCTTTCAGACGCCGCTGGGCATGCAGACCTTTGCCGAAGCCATCAGAAACCTGCTGCGTATGGACCCGGACCGTATCTACAACGGTGAGGTGCGTGACGCGGGTACGGCCAATGGCGTCATTGAGGCCATTCAGACCGGTGCCCCTGTACTGACAACCATTCACACCAACTCTCCGGCAGATATCCCGCAGCGCCTGCGACGCTTTGGGGTAGACGAGGACCTGCTGTTTGACCCGACCATCGTGTCCGGGCTGGTTGGTCTCCGGCTGGTTCCGCTGCTCTGCAGCCACTGCAAAATCCCCTGGCACAAAGGGCGCGAGAGCGTCAGCCCGGTGATGGTGGACATGGTGGAGACGCACGCGGATATCTCTGGCGTGTATCTGCGCAATCCGGGCGGCTGCAGCCACTGCGGCGAGTCAGGGATCCACGGGCGCACCGGGATATTTGAGGTCACTGAGACAGATAACCGCTACATGCGCCTTTACAGCGAGCGGGGCAAAATGGCCGCTTACCTGGACTGGATTAACCGAGGGGGCATCACGCTCTGTCAGAACCTGCTGCGGCTGATTAACAGCGGCGTAGCGGACCCGGTGTGGACACATCGACGCATCATCAACCTCGACCGGGACACCCGGCTGAAGGCGGGGGAAGACCTGTGAACCGATTCACGCGCGCGCTCTATCAGGCCACGTTCAGTGCGCAGGACCGCATTGAAATCTATGATGACTTCCGTCAGTACCTGCTGGACGGACGCTCTGCGAAGGAAACCTATCAGAAGCTCATCGATAACTACAGCCGGCGCGGGAAAAATCCCGGCGACGCCGTGGCGCAGATACTGACCGAATGCGCCGAGAACCTTGGCGGCGGGTTTGGGCTCGGCGACTCGCTGCGCGAGTGGATACCGGACCAGGAGCTCAGCATTATTGAGTCGTGCGATCTGGCCGGCAGCCCGGAAGACGGTTTTCTGAATGCCATCAGTATCGCAAAGGGGACCGGGCGTCTGAGCAGCGCGGTGAAAACCACGGTCGGGATGACCACCTACCTGACGCTGCTGAGCGTGAGCGTCATCGTGCTGTTCTGCATGATGCTGGTACCGGTCATTCTGCAGGCGGTTCCGCTCAGCCAGTGGAACAGCATGCAGACGGCGGTTTACTACTTTTACCTGCTGATCAGGGACTGGTGGTGGGCGCTGTTGCTCGCGACCGGGGGCTTCGTGACGGCCGTTGTCTGGTCGCTGCCGCGCCTGACCGGGCGGCTGCGCTTTTTTCTGGATCGCTTTCCGCCCTGGTCCGTTTACCAGCGCATCCACGGCGCGGCTTTTATCATGAACGTCAACGCCATGGACGCGGCGGGCATCCCGATGGAGCGTGCTATAGCCAGCATGAAAGACTCAACCCGTTCAGCCTGGCTTTATGAGCGGCTTGACGCGCTGGAGCACGCCATCTCTGCGGGCGAGGAGAACCTCGGCCAGGCGCTGGATGCTACCGAATACGGCTTTCCCGGTGAACGGGCCATCATCAAGCTGCAGAGCCTGTTTGAAACCAAAAACAGTGAAGGGTCGCTTAAGCGCTTTGCAGACACCTGGCTTGAAAGCACCGTCAGCAGCGTTGAGCGCACCGGTGACCGCATGCGTATCGTCAGCCTGCTGCTGTGCGGAGTGATGGTGGCCGCGCTGATGCTCATCATGTTCGGCCTCATCCAGAAAGCCTTTTTCTTCAACTGAGCGGACCGCCGGTCCGCTTCTCTGTCCCGTTAACTTTCCGAAACTGTCGTGCGGCCTTTGCCGCGCGGCGTCCATCCGTATGTCTCCTTAAAGGTGATGAAATGAAGACGTTAAAAAAGGGTATTGCGAACATTACTGACTCCATCAGTTCGCTTGGCATCATGATTGTGGTTATCGGCCTGGTGGTGGCCGCCGGGGCGCTGGCCTATTTCTACGTAAACAGCACGAGCGAGGTCACGCTCGTGACCACCGTCATGAACGAAACGCGCAACCTCCGATCATCCAGCGGTTACGGCACCGATGATTACGTGCCGGCGCTGGTGAAAGGCGGGAGCATTTCAAAAAGCTACACCATCACCAACAACCTGATTTACAACAAATCGGGTGGCCAGCTGACCGTTAAAGGCAACGGGGTGGGCTTCATCGTGACCGACGCGGGCCTGCCGCAGCGTGACTGCGTGAAGGTTGCGCGCAGCATCGGCACCGCTGACCTCTCCTCCACCAAAATCAATAACACGACGTTCACCGCCGAAGTCACCGCGGCCAATGCCGCGGCTGCCTGCGTGGACGGTGATAACACGCTGACCTTTACCACCAAGTCTTAACGACCTGCCGCCGCTCTGCGGCGGCTCTTATCCGGAACGACTATGACCGCCACAGTGCTCAGTGAGAGCGATTTTATCGATCTCTACCTCGGTGAAGACTACGCCGAAATTAAAGGACTGGTTGGCGCCTCCCGCTTACTGATACCCGTACCGGATGCGCTGATCGCCGATGCGCAGGCGCTGCGCACGCTCTGTGAGCAACGACATCAGGAAACGGGGCGCAATGAGTTCTCCTGCTTTTATGACGGACGCCTTTATCGTGTCACGCTTTCACGCGATCTGATGGGACGGACCAGTATGGTCCTGCGACAGACCCCGGCCAGCCTGTTCGACTTTATGGATATTCCGCTCAGTACGCCGCTGCGCAAATCCGTGGAACATCCGGGCGCGACGGGGCTGGTGCTGATTGCCGGTGAAATGGGCGCGGGTAAAACCACGACCGCGGCAGCCACCCTGAGCCACCGGATAGCAGTGACCGGGCACCTTGGCGTCTCCATTGAGGATCCCGCCGAAACCCTGCTGCAGGGGCGTCACGGTGACGGGCGCTGTATCCAGCTGGAGGTGGGTGAAAACGAAGGCTATGCCAGCGCGACGCGCAAGGCCTACCGCATGGGCGCGTCAGCGTTTCTGCTCGGCGAAATCCGCGACGGCGCCACGGCGCACGAAGTGCTTAAAGCCTCACTCAGCATGTTTGTGGTGTCGACCATCCACGGTGCGACGCTGAAGGAAGCGCTGGAGCGTTACGTGATGTTCTGTGAAGAAGTCAGCCCGAATGCGCGGGCGAACGTGGCCAGTACCCTGTACGTTCTGGCGCACCAGAAGATGCGCCTGAACCCTGCCAGCAACAGGCGTCAGGTGGACATCAGCGGCTTTAACCTGCGGCATGCAAGTTCCGCCGCCACCATCCGGTCCAAGATTGCCGCCGGCCAGTTCAACTTTGACGATCAGTTTGATTCCATTTCCTATGACTTTAAGGACTAAACCGTGAACAAGATGAAGCGGGGCATTGCGCAGATTACGGATGCGACGGTGGCATACGGGGTAGTGGCCGCCATTGTGGTGACGCTGCTGATACCGCTTGCCCTGTGGGCAGCGGAAGAGTACCGGATGAACGTGGCGGCAGGACAGGCCATGACGGTACAGAAGGCGGTGAATCGATACATTGCCGATCAGCAGGCCACCATCGCCGCCGGCAGCAGCGCCTCAGCGGGCTATACGCTGACGGTGCCGATGCTCATCACGGCGGGTTATCTGCCTGACGGATACGCCCCTACCAATGCCTACACGGCAACCTATCGCACGCTGATTTTTCAGCCGGCGACGAATAAATTCCATACCATGACGTTCCTCACCGGTGGCTCAGCGCTGTCTCTGAGCGACGCCCGCAAGCTGGCAAATCATATTGGCGCAGAAGGCGGCTACATTGAGAACGGCGTGGCCAAAGGGGCGATGGGGAGCTGGCAGGAAAACCTGTCCGCGTTTGGCGGTTATAACCCGGGCGACGGCAGCGTAGTGATTGCCGGCTTCTACTCCAACGGCGCGCTGGTTAACGACTATCTGTACCGTCACAGCGTGGCAGGGCATCCCGAGCTCAATACCATGGGCACCACGCTGAACATGGGCAGCAACGACATCAGCAGCGCTAAAACCATCGGTACTCAGACGCTGAACGCCTCTGCTGACGTGAATACCGCGCGCCTGACCGCGACGCAGAGCATTCAGTCGAACGGGACCATCAATGCGAACGGGAACATAACTTCCAGCAACAGTATCGCAGCGTCAGGGAACGTCACAGCTAATGGGAGCATGACGGCGAATGGCAATATTACGGCTGGTAATGACGTGACGGCGAATGGCACGCTGCGGGCCAGTCACGATGCGATTATCGGCGGCATTATCAAGCTGCAGCAGGTTAACACTGCCGGCACATCCTGCGATACCTGGGGCTCTGTAAGCCGCGACAGCGCAGGCGCCATACTTTCCTGCCAATCCGGTGTGTGGAAGCAAACGTCCTCATCGCCTACAACGCAAATCAGATCGGCGGC
>NZ_JASGBT010000007.1:0-61028 GCF_030053255.1 Serratia sp. PF-27 | reverse complement strand
GTAGGACACTGCCAGGCATCAAATAAAGCCGAAAGCCCTGAACTGACGTTCAGGGCTTTTTGCTGTGCGTAAAACGTAAAAAAGCGCAGCTACGCTGCGCCTTTCAACCACTCGACAATAAAATCGGCGATGCTTTCCGGCTGATTGAGATCCAACGGCTTAGCCGTGATGGATAGCGGTCGGTCGCTGGCTACCGCCACGACAAACTGATCCAGCATGTCTTCTAGCGGCCTACCGATCTCGGCCCGATAAAGCAGGATCTTGCTGACCGGCTCATGTTTGAACCCTTCCACCAGAATCAAGTCGACCTTATCGGCATCAAAACGCTCTGCCAGGTAGCGTAGATCCAAAGGTTGTTGCTCCGGCGTTTCGGTCATCAATGCCCAGCGGCGATCGCTGGCGACCAACGTTTGGTCGGCACCCGCTTTGCGCAGCTCATAGCTGTCTTTACCCGGTGTATCCACATCCATATCGTGGTGCGTATGCTTTATCAGCCCAACCCGCACCTGGCGCTGTTTCAGCAGCGGGATCAGCTGTTTGAGCAAGGTGGTTTTTCCCGTTCCGCTATAGGCACCGATGGCCAGCAAAGGGGGCAATGAACGATTCATTACTTTAGCTCTCGTGCTTGCTGCCAATTCCGACAGTCTTCCGGCGTATTCAGGTTATGAAATGCCGCTTGTTGTCCGCAGAACGCCACGCGTTGTGCCCCAATTTGATGCAGGAACAGCATCAGCTTGCGTTCACCTCGGGCCAGATAGTCAGCCAGCTGCGGTGCTATTTGGCTATGCAATAACGCCAGCGTAGGGTGATCTCGTTCACCATCGCTGGCAAAGGCCGCCTGCGCCGCGCCTTTTTGCCGCCAGAGTTGTGCGACTAAGTCGGCGGGAAAGTCGGGGACATCACAGGGGACAAAGACCACCCATTCGCTGTGAGCCTGTGTGAGCCCGGCGAGCATCCCGGCCAACGGCCCGGCGAAGTCGGGCGTCAGATCGCCAATCACCGGCAAACCGCTCGCCTGGTAACGTGCCTGATTGCGATTGGCGCTGATGGCGACGGAGGCCACCTGCGGGCGTAACCGAGCCAATACGTGTTGATAGAGTGCGATCCCGCCAATCGACACTAGGCCTTTGTCTTCACCGCCCATGCGCGTGGCCCGTCCGCCGGCCAAAATGACGCCGCTGATTTCTTTATGCATCTCGTTTATCCCGCCTTGTCGATGCGCTGATTGTAGCGCTAAAGCCAGCGCGACATCAGGATTTACCTTTATTGACAAGCCGGTTCTTTCACTGCGTGGGTAAGCCTGTTACTTTGTGAGTTTATTCATGCTATTGGACGATATTGAGATGAAAACGCATCGCGTAAACGAGTTGATCGAGCTGTTGCACCCGGCCTGGCAGGAAGATCCCGATCTCAATTTGATGCAGTTTTTGCAAAAGCTGGCGAAGGAAGCGGGCTTCCAGGGCGAGTTGTCCGAATTGAGCGATGATATTCTTATTTACCACCTGAAAATGCGTGGTAGCGCCGGCACGGATCAGATCCCGGGTCTGAAGAAAGATTACGAAGAAGATTTTAAAACGGCGCTGTTGCGCGCTCGCGGCGTTATCAAGGACTGATCCTCGTGCGGTGCGAGAAAGCATAGCGCGTGAAATGCGCCATTAATGCTACTATTTCTCATTCCCGGCACCATGCTGTCAGCGATCAAACGAACGTTATGAATAACTCTGCTTTTAATTTCGACACCCTGTCGCCCGATTTGATTATGGACGCGCTAGAAGGGATTGGCCTGCGCGTTGATTCCGGCCTGACGGCGCTGAACAGCTATGAGAACCGCGTCTATCAGTTTATGGACGAAGATCGCCGACGCTACGTGGTGAAGTTTTACCGTCCGGAGCGCTGGAGTGCCGCACAAATCGGTGAGGAACATCAGTTCGCTCTGGATCTGGCCGGCGCGGAGATCCCGGCGGTGGCGCCGCTGGCGCTGCAAGGCACTACGCTGCATATGCACGGCGGTTTTTTCTTTACGCTGTTCCCCAGCGTGGGGGGCCGGCAATATGAGATAGACAATCTGGATCAGTTGGAATGGGTAGGCCGTTTTCTGGGGCGTATCCATCAGGTCGGCGGTGAGCGTTTGTTTGCTGAGCGGCCGACCATGGGGATTGAAGAGTATCTTATTGCCCCGCGTCAGGCGCTGGCCGATTGCGAGCTGTTGCCGGCAGCGCAGCGTGAAGCGTTCCTGCAGGCGACGGATAACCTGATTGCGGCGATCAAGCCGCACTGGCATCTGAACTGGCAGCCGCGTCGTTTGCACGGCGATTGCCATCCGGGCAATATTCTGTGGCGCGACGGCCCGCTGTTTGTCGATCTTGATGACGCGCGCAACGGCCCGGCGGTGCAGGATTTGTGGATGCTGCTGCACGGTGAACGTCGCGATCAATTGATGCAGCTGGATGTCTTGCTGGAGGCGTACGGCGAATTTGCCGAGTTCGATCAGCGCGAGCTGGCGTTGATTGAACCCCTGCGGGCGATGCGCATGGTGTATTACCTGGCCTGGGTCGCTCGCCGTTGGCAGGATCCGGCCTTCCCTAAGAGTTTTCCGTGGATGGCGGAGTCTGATTTCTGGTTGTCTCAGACTGCGGCCTTCACCGAACAGGTTAAGCTGTTGCAGGAGCCTCCTCTGCAGCTGACGCCAATGTATTGAAGCTTTAACACAATGGAGAGTTTAGTCTTATGAAAAAAATATGGTTGGCGCTCGTTGGCATGGTGATGGCATTCAGTGCCTCGGCGGCACAGTTTAGCGATGGCACTCAGTATGTGACCTTGGACAAGCCGGTGACCGGCGAGCCGCAGGTACTGGAGTTCTTCTCCTTCTACTGCCCGCACTGCTACCAATTTGAGCAGGTCTATCACGTGTCCGAAAACGTGAAAAAGGCGCTGCCTGCCGGCACCAAAATGACCAAGTACCACGTGGAGTTCCTGGGGCCACTGGGCAAACAGCTGACTCAGGCGTGGGCGGTGGCGATGGCGCTGGGCGTGGAAGATAAAGTAAGCCCGCTGATGTTTGAAGCGGTGCAGAAAACCCAGACCGTGCAAACGCCGGACGATATCCGTAACGTCTTCGTAAAAGCGGGCGTGACCGCCGCAGATTATGACGCAGCTTGGAACAGCTTCGTGGTGAAATCTCTGGTGGTTCAACAGGAGAAAGCCGCGGAAGATCTGCAGCTGCGCGGCGTGCCGGCGGTATTTGTGAACGGCAAATACATGGTTAAAAACGATGGCCTGGATACCAGCTCGATGGACGCTTACGTGAAGCAGTTCGCCGACGTGGTTAAATTCCTCAGCCAGCAGAAATAAGCCTGATTCAACATGAAAAACGCCGGCATTGCCGGCGTTTTTTTTATCCATATTGCCGCTTCAATTTATCCAGCAACCGGTCTTTTTCCTGCCACAGCGTATTCAGCCATAGCTGGAAGCGCCGCTTGAACAGCTTGTCGTTGAAGTAGTCCCCGTGCAGGGTTTCATCGATCGGCAACGTCTCAATTCTTACTACGATACGCGTCAGACGACCGCACAGCATGTCCAGAAAAGGCCGTTGGTTATTTTCCGGATAGAGCAGGGTAACGTTCAACACTTTGTCGAACTGATTGCCCAGCGCGCTAAGGGTAAACGCGATGCCGGCGGCTTTGGGCGCCAGCAAATTGCGGTAGGGTGAATTGCTTTTAATTTTCTTGGCTTCGGTGAAGCGCGAACCTTCGACGAAATTGACGATGGTGGTTGGGCGCTGGCGGAATTTTTCGCAGGAACGGCGCGTCGTTTCGATATCCTTGCCGCGTTTCTCCGGGTGCTTGAGCAAATAGGCACGGGAGTAACGTTTCATGAATGGCATATCCAGCGCCCAGCAGGCCAGGCCGACGAAAGGTACCCAGGCGAGCTGTTGCTTGAGGAAATACTTATTCATTGGAATATGATTTCTGAACAGCACGCACAACACGACAATGTCTGACCAACTTTCGTGATTGCTGATCAGCAGATACCAGTTTTTACGATCCAGCCCTTCCAGCCCTTCAATATCCCAACGCAATTGCCCGTTAATACGCAATAACAGCGCCAGCCCCTGACACCAACACCACATCATGAAATCGGCGAAAGCCGAGATATATCGCCAGACGGCGGGAATGGGCACCAGGAGTTTCACGATGCCGGCCAACGTGATGGGGATGGAACACAACACCGTCACCAGAATGGTGAGTATGACGGAAATGATAAAGATAACAGGCGTTAACAATCTTGGCATGGTTATGGGCTGACGGTTGTTGGGAACATCGTTGCATGCCAAAGCGCATGAACAAAAGCCTATTTTAACAGAGATCGTCGGGGTAAAGCGCCGCTAAAAATCACTGTTTTTCGTCTCATCGGATAACCATTTGCTGAGTTTTCGTGCAACTTTCCCAGCTTGTGCTAGGGTAATTGAGGCGCCGAATTTGATTAATAGTGCGATTAAAATCCGGCGAAAGTTATATCCACAAATTCAATAAAAGCCAGTAATAAAGCGTCGCCGGAATTCGTTCTTTTAACGCGGTGATTTAAATAGGAATTTTATTCGCCGTTATAACGATAATCACAGCGTTATAATTCGGTCTCTTTTCTATGCACAAAGTTATCCACAGGTAAGATCTTGCGGATCCTCGCGCACCATCACATCATTTTCGTCCGCAATGCACGCTAAGGTTCGTCTCCGGCGGCCAGCTATGGCATGCTTACCCCTATGTCCGATCACGATAAAGAAACGCTATGGCCCAGATTGCAGAAAACCCACTAATCCTGGTTGACGGTTCCTCCTACCTCTACCGCGCTTATCACGCCTTCCCGCCGCTGACCAACTCGGCGGGCGAGCCAACCGGCGCGATGTATGGCGTGCTGAATATGCTGCGCAGCCTGCTGCTGCAGTATCAACCGAGCCACGTTGCCGTGGTGTTTGATGCTAAAGGGAAGACCTTCCGCGACGATCTGTTCGCTGAATACAAGTCACACCGGCCACCGATGCCGGACGATTTGCGTGCGCAGATCGAGCCGCTGCACAGCATGGTCAAGGCGATGGGCCTGCCGCTGCTGGTGACGCCCGGCGTTGAGGCGGACGACGTCATCGGTACGCTGGCGCTGGAGGCCGAAAAGGCCGGCCACGCGGTGCTGATCAGCACCGGCGACAAAGACATGGCGCAGTTGGTGACGCCGAACGTCACCCTGATCAATACCATGAACAACACGATCCTCGGCCCGCAGGAAGTGTGCGATAAATATGGTATTCCGCCGGAGCTGATCATCGACTTCCTGGCGTTGATGGGCGATTCATCGGACAACATTCCCGGCGTGCCGGGCGTGGGCGAGAAAACCGCCCAGGCGTTGCTGCAGGGGATCGGCGGGCTGGATGCGCTGTACGGCAATCTGGAGAATATCGCCACGCTGAGCTTCCGCGGCGCCAAAACCATGGCGGCCAAGCTGGAACAGAACAAAGAGGTCGCGTATCTCTCCTATAAGCTGGCGACGATCAAAACCGACGTCGAGTTGGATCTGACCTGTGCGGACCTGACGGTCTCCGCGCCGGATGTCGACACGTTGCAACAGCTGTTCAAACAGTACGAGTTCAAACGCTGGCTGGCGGACGTGGAGGCCGGCGTCTGGCTGGAAAACAAGAAAGGCGCGGGCGCGAAAGCTGCCGGCGCCGCCAAATCGGCCATCGCTGCGGAAACGCCGAAAGCGCTGGCGGAGGCCAAGCTGTCTCAGGACGGTTATGTCACCATCCTGGACGAAACGACCTTTACCGACTGGCTGGCGCGGCTGAAAAAGGCCGACGTATTTGCCTTCGATACCGAAACCGATGGCCTGGATACGCTGACCGCCAATCTGATCGGCCTGTCCTTCGCGATCGCGCCGGGTGAAGCGGCTTATTTGCCGGTGGCACACGATTATCTGGATGCACCGCCACAGCTGGATCGCACCTACGTGCTGGAAGCGCTCAAGCCGCTGCTGGAGGACGAGAAGGCGCTCAAGGTCGGGCAAAACCTGAAGTTCGACATGAGCCTGCTGGCGCGCTACGGCATCGAGATGCGCGGTATCGCCTATGACACCATGTTGGAGTCCTATGTGCTGGACAGCGTCGGTGGCCGTCATGATATGGACAGCCTGGCCGATCGTTATCTGGGCCACAAAACCATCACCTTCGAAGAGATCGCCGGCAAGGGTAAAAACCAGCTGACGTTCAACCAGATCGCGCTGGAGCAGGCGGCGCCTTACGCCGCCGAAGACGCGGATGTCACGCTGCAGCTGCACCTGGCGATGTGGCCGCAGCTGAAACAGAGCGCGGAGCTGCTGACGGTATTCAATGAGATTGAAATGCCGCTGCTGCCGGTGCTGTCGCATATCGAACGCACCGGGGTGCTGATCGATCCGGCCATTTTGTCGGCCCACTCTCAGGAGCTGGCCAAGCGTTTGGCGGAACTGGAGGTGCAGGCCCATGAGCTGGCGGAAGAGCCGTTCAACCTGGCGTCGACCAAGCAGCTGCAGGCTATCTTGTACGAAAAACAAAAGCTGCCGGTGCTGAAGAAAACCCCGGGCGGGGCGCCGTCCACCAACGAAGAGGTGCTGGCCGAGCTGGCGCTCGACTACCCGCTGCCGAAGGTGATCCTGGAATACCGCGGCCTGGCGAAGCTGAAGACCACCTATACCGATAAGCTGCCGCTGATGATCAATCCGGTCAGCGGCCGGGTGCATACCTCGTACCATCAGGCGGTGACCGCTACCGGCCGTCTCTCCTCGAGCGATCCGAACCTGCAGAACATCCCGGTGCGTAACGATGAAGGGCGACGCATTCGCCAGGCCTTTATCGCGCCGGAAGGCTACCGCATCGTCGCGGCCGACTACTCGCAAATCGAGCTGCGCATCATGGCGCATTTGTCACAGGATGAAGGGCTGCTGAAGGCCTTCGCCGAAGGGAAAGACATTCACCGCGCCACGGCGTCGGAAGTTTTCGGCGTGCCGTTGGATAAAGTGACCGGCGAGCAGCGCCGCAGCGCCAAGGCGATTAACTTCGGCCTGATTTACGGTATGAGCGCCTTCGGCCTGGCGCGTCAGCTGGGGATCCCGCGTGGGGAAGCTCAGCGCTATATGGATCTCTACTTCGAGCGTTACCCAGGCGTGCTGGACTACATGGAGCGTACCCGCCAGCAGGCCTCAGAACAGGGCTATGTCAGCACGTTGGATGGTCGCCGTCTGTACCTGCCGGACGTCCGCTCCAGCAATGGCATGCGCCGCAAGGCGGCCGAGCGCGCCGCTATCAACGCCCCGATGCAGGGCACGGCAGCTGATATCATCAAGCGTGCGATGATTGAAGTCGACGCCTGGCTGCAAGGGCAGGAGAAGCCGTTGGTGCGCGCAATCATGCAGGTGCACGATGAATTGGTGTTTGAGGTGCACGAGTCGGTGCTCGAAGAAGCCAGCCAACGTATCCGCCAATTGATGGAAGGCAGCATGACCCTGGCGGTGCCGCTGAAGGTTGACGTGGGCGTCGGCATGAACTGGGATGAGGCGCACTGATCGTCGGGTTATCGCCGGATGCGCTAACTGGCGATAACCTAAGCACTTTTCGTAATTAAGCTACAAGATTCGGCGATAGTTTCCCCAACTTCGCCGTTCTTGCGCCGCAAATTGTGTAAGTAAACTACAAAAAATTCTTTTGCCCTGCGAAAAAATGATGTAGAGTTACAGGCGTAGGGTACAGAGGTAAGATGTTCTATCTTTCAGACCTTTTACTTCACGTAATCGGATTTGGCTGAATATTTAGCCGCCCCAGTCAGTATTGACTGGGGCGTTTTTTATTGTAAAAACAGCAGCAAACCATACGTTTTTCCTATCGCTCCGCACCGCTTTTCGTTCCTGCTTCCATCCTTTCGACTCACGTAATCCGGCGAGATAAGCCAGCCCTGGCGATAAGTTTTTATGATGGCTTTATTTCAAAACTGTAATTAGATAACAAAAAATTTCGTCTGCGGCCGTTCGACGGGGATAAAAAAGCCGATGCGGTGAGGCATCGGCTCTGGCGTTAGGCCTGGGCTTATTCGCCGGCTTCGTCTTCCGGCAGCACTTCCGGCGGGATCTCGTTAAACCAGGTGTCCAGCTTCTGGCGCAGCTTGTCGACGCCGATCTTTTTCAGCGATGAGAAGGCTTCGACCTGGATATCCCCCATAAACGGCAGCACCGCTTCACGCACCATGTTGAGCTGCGCCTTGCGTGCGCCGGAGGCCAGCTTGTCGGCCTTGGTCAGCAGCACCAGCACCGGCGTGCCGACGTCGACCGCCCACTGGATCATCTGCTGGTCGAGATCTTTCAGCGGATGGCGAATAT
The DNA here is from genome assembly GCF_030053255.1 of Serratia sp. PF-27. NCBI lineage: Bacteria > Pseudomonadati > Pseudomonadota > Gammaproteobacteria > Enterobacterales > Yersiniaceae > Serratia > Serratia sp. PF-27. The sequence goes on along the minus strand of NZ_JASGBT010000007.1, from coordinate 52,634 downwards.
CCATCAGCACCACCAGGCCTTTCAGGCTGTTGCGCATCTGCAGATATTCGCCCAGCGCGCGCTGCCATTTGCGCTTCATCTCTTCCGGCACTTCGGCGTAGCCATAGCCCGGCAGGTCGACCAGGCGGATGCCGTCTTCCACTTCGAACAGGTTGATCAGCTGGGTGCGCCCCGGCGTTTTACTGGTGCGCGCCAGGCTTTTTTGGTTGGTCAGCGTATTCAGCGCGCTGGATTTACCGGCGTTGGAACGGCCGGCAAAGGCGACTTCAATTCCTGCATCCCCCGGCAGATGGCGAATATCGGGTGCGCTGGTGACGAAATGGGTCACATGATAGTTGTAGTTCTTGCTGGTCAAAATTTTTCGTCTCCGTGAGGATGGCTAACTGGTTGGCGATTATAACTGCATCAGCGGTAAAAATGGCGTGTTTCTCCGTTTTTAAGCGGCGGGACGCGATAAAACGGCAGTTATGCCGCGCGTGCGTTGTGAGACATTTGCCATTCGAATCGCGGGTAATGTCGCTTTATTCGAAAGTGATATTTTTGTTTTTGTTTTAAAAACAAAGCGTTGTTTTTTCATTGTAGGGAAGTGTCGTTCAAATTGGCGTCAGGTGCCTTGAGCCTTCGCAACAATAACGTAAAGTAGTCGTTAACGCAGGGTTGCGCAGGATTAGGGAACATCCGGGAAGGATGACAAATCTCAGGGAATGCACAGGGCGTGCAATGAGTGCCAGGATGAACGCAAAAGGAAGTGACCCTTTCGCACCGGAACAGGCGGCAGGCACATCGGATGGTGAAGTATCGGCAGTTTGGATGCCCGCAGGAAGCGCGCTCGGGAAGAGCGGATGCGAATGGATTGCGCCATGGACGATTTTCCTTTCAGGATGAAGGACGTAGTGGCAGGGAATGCGGTTATAGCAGAAGGAAAAACCGGGATGTTGCATGTACGCAAGGAGCGCGTAACAGGAATACCCTTCGCAAGAAGGTGCGAAATAGGCGGCAGGTTTAACCTGCCGCCTTTTTTCTTTGTCCGCTTTCTGCTAGATTCCGCCGCAATTCTATACTGAATCTACATACCTAAGAGCACACGCTATGAACCAGCCATCAAAAGCACCTCGCGGCAGCGCGGCGAAGTCAAAAACGAAAAAGAAAAGCCGTATGGAGCTCGATCAGGAAGCGCGTGAGCGCAAACGCCTGAAAAAGCGCCGCGGCCTCGCTTCCGGTTCGCGCACCCAGGTCGAGTCCGGCAGCCAGAAGAACAAATCGGCGGCAGAAGCCAAAGATCCACGTATCGGCAGTAAAGTGCCGGTTGCGCTGGTGGTCGACGAAACCAAAGTGAAGGCCAAACCGCAGCCGAAGCCGAAGGCCGAAGCGAAACCACGCCTGTCGCCGGAAGAAGAGTTGGCGAAGCTGGAAAATGACGAGCGCCTGAACGCGCTGCTGGATCGCATCGACGACGGCGAAACGCTGAACGCGGAAGAGCAGACCTATGTCGACAAAACGCTGGATCGCATCGATGTGCTGATGGACGTGTTGGGTATCGAACTGGGTGAAGACGACGACGAAGAAGAAGAGAAGCAGGAAGATATTCTGAAGCTGCTGAAAGGCGGCAATCCGAAAGACGCCTTTTAACGCGCCATGTGGCTAATCCCGACAATAGCCCTACTCTTGATGTGTTATCTGCTGTGGTTATTCGGTAAACTATGGCGGCTGTCTAAGCGCAAAGCGCGTTTTCGCAGCGCTTCCGTGGCCAGACAGCGCAGACAACCGCCTCTCTCCCGGCCCGGTAGAAAAAGATATCGGAAGGAGTGAGCATGTCAGAGCAGACGATTGTCTGGGATTTGGCCCTGATCCAAAAATATAACTATTCAGGGCCGCGTTATACCTCATACCCCACGGCGCTGGAGTTTAACCAGAGCTACGACGAAGCGGCGTTTCAACGCGCCGCTGCGCGTTACCCTGAGCGGCCGCTGTCGCTGTACGTGCATATCCCTTTCTGCCATAAGCTGTGCTACTTCTGCGGCTGCAACAAACTGGTGACGCGCCAGACGCACAAGGCCGACGAATACCTGAACGTTTTGGCGCAAGAGATCGCCAGCCGTGCGCCGCTGTTCGCCGGCCGTAAAGTCGGCCAGATGCACTGGGGCGGCGGTACGCCAACCTACCTGGACAAAGCGCAAATCAGCCGGCTGGTGGCGTTGCTGCGCGAACACTTTGATTTCCTGCCCGATGCGGAGATGTCGATCGAGGTCGATCCGCGCGAGATAGAGCTGGATGTGCTCGATCATTTACGCGCAGAAAGCTTTAACCGTCTGAGCATGGGGGTGCAGGATTTCAACAAGCAGGTGCAGCAGCTGGTCAATCGCGAGCAGGACGAAGCCTTTATCTTCGCCCTGATTGAGCGGGCCAAAGCGCTGGGCTTCCGCTCGACCAATATCGATCTGATCTACGGCCTGCCGAAACAGACGCCGGAAAGCTTCGCTTTCACGCTGCAGCGGGTGGCTGAACTGAATCCCGATCGCCTCAGCGTGTTCAACTACGCGCATATGCCGAACTTGTTCGCCGCCCAGCGCAAAATCAAAGACGCCGATCTGCCGGGCGCGCAGCAGAAGCTGGATATCCTCCAGCAGAGCATCGCGTTCCTGACCGACGCCGGCTATCAGTTCATCGGCATGGATCACTTTGCCCGCCCGGACGACGAGCTGGCGATCGCGCAGCGCGAAGGCAAGCTGCACCGCAATTTCCAGGGTTACACTACTCAGGGCGACAGCGACCTGCTGGGGCTGGGCGTGTCGGCCATCAGCATGCTCGGCGACAGCTATGCGCAGAACCAGAAAGAGCTGAAGCGTTACTATGACAGCGTGCAGGCGCAGGGCAACGCGCTGTGGCGCGGGCTGGCGCTGACGGACGACGATTGCCTGCGGCGCGATCTGATCAAAACGCTGATCTGTAACTTCCGATTGGCGTATCAGCCGCTTGAACGGCAATACGGCATCGATTTCACTGCTTACTTCGCCGAAGACCTGCAGCTGCTGGCGCCGTTTGAACGCGATGGGCTGGTGGAGCGCGATGAGCAAGGCATTCGCGTCACGCCGCGCGGGCGCTTGCTGATCCGCAATATCTGCATGTGCTTCGATCGCTATCTGCGGCAACAGGCGCGCAGCCAGCAGTTCTCTCGGGTGATCTGAGGATGAAAAAACAGCCGCTGATGCGGCTGTTTTTTTAACTGAAGAAGTTAATCAGCGCGGCGCACAACACCGCGGCGACCGCCGCCTGCGGGGTGTGGCTGGCGGCAGAGCCCAGCTCCGCGCCCTGAGAAATGAACACGATGAATGAGTCCAGCATCGTCAACCTCCAGAGTGTGCGACACGATCATACTGCGCCCGCTCCGGCTGTAAAGCCTGAGGTTGGCGTTTTTTTGTGCGCCGGACTGCGTTTTTCATCATCCACCCACGCTCCTATTCCATGCCCAGCTCTTTGAGCTTGCGGGTCAGAGTATTACGCCCCCAGCCCAGCAGGCGTGCGGCTTCCTGTTTGTGCCCCTGGGTGTGGCGTAGGGCGGTGGTGAGCAGCGTACGCTCCATCTCCGGCTGCGCTTCCGACAGCAGGTTTTGATGACCGGAACGCAGCGCGCGATCGGCCCACTGAGCCAGCAGCGTGGCCCAGCTGTCCGGCAGGCTGTGGCTGGGGCTCTCCGGCGCGGCGGTTTCGAACAGTTCGCTCGGCAGATCCTGAATCAGCACCTCTTGCCCGGCGGCCATCACCGTCAGCCAGCGGCAGGTATTCTCCAGCTGGCGCACGTTGCCCGGCCAGGGCAGGCGGGTCAGCGCGGTTTCGGTTTCCGGATGCAGGTTCTTGGCCTCGACGCCTAACTCTTTGGCGGCGATCTGCAGGAAGTGGCGCGCCAGCCGCGGGATGTCTTCCCGGCGCTCGCGCAGCGGCGGCAGGTGTACGCGGATCACGTTCAGGCGATGGAACAGGTCTTCGCGGAACTTGCCTTCCTGTACCCGCAGCTCCAGGTTTTGGTGCGTGGCGGCGATAATGCGCACGTCGACCTTCACCGGCGCATAGCCGCCGACCCGGTAGAACTGGCCGTCCGCCAGCACCCGCAGCAGGCGCGTTTGCACGTCGAGCGGCATATCGCCGATCTCGTCGAGGAACAGCGTGCCGCCGTCGGCCTGTTCAAAGCGTCCCTGACGGATTTGGTTCGCGCCGGTGAAGGCGCCTTTCTCGTGGCCAAACAGCTCCGACTCGATCAGGTCTTTGGGGATGGCTGCCATGTTCAGGGCGATGAACGGCGACTTGGCGCGCGGGCTGTGGCGGTGCAGCGCATGCGCCACCAGCTCTTTGCCGGTGCCGGATTCGCCGTTGATCAGCACGCTGATCGACGAACGCGACAGCCGGCCGATGATGCGAAATACGTCCTGCATCGCCGGCGCTTCGCCGATGATGTCCGCCGCCGGATCGCTGGCCGGCTGGCTGCGCACCGGCTGCTGCTGCTCCTGATAATGGCTGATGGCGCGCTCGACCAGCGCCACTGCTTCGTCGATGTCGAACGGCTTCGGCAGGTAGTCGAAGGCCCCTTGCTGATAGGCGCTGACGGCGGCGTCCAAATCCGAATGCGCGGTCATGATAATCACCGGCAGCATCGGATGGCGCTGTTTGATCTGTTTGAGCAGCGCCAGACCGTCTATACCCGGCATGCGGATATCGGATAGCAGCACGTCGGGGGTTTGCGTGGCCAAGGCTTCCAGCACGTCATTGCCGCCTTCGAAGGTGGCGCAGCTCAGGCCCGCGCCGGTGAGCGCGCGCTCAAGCACCCAGCGGATGGAGCTATCGTCATCGACGATCCAGACTATCCCTCGTTGCATAGCAAACCTCACTGACGAATGGGCAGGTAGACCGAGAATTCGGTATGACCTGGCCAACTGTTGAATTCAATTTTTCCGCAATGCTGATCGATCAGATTGCGGGCGATGGATAATCCCAGGCCGGTACCGCCTTCACGGCCGCTGACCATCGGGTAGAACAGCGTGTCCTGCAGCTGCGCCGGCACGCCGGGGCCGTCGTCTTCGACGTCGATACGTGCCGCCAGGCGGTAGCGGGTACCGTGCAACGTAATCTGAAACGCGGTGCGGGTGCGCAGCGTGATGGTGCCGCCCGCCTCGCCCAGCGCCTGCAGCGCATTGCGGGTGATGTTCAGCAGCACCTGTTCTATCTGATCCGGGTCATGAGCCATTTCCGGCAGACTCGGATCGTAGTCGCGCACCAGCGTGACGTTATCCGGCATTTCCAGGGACACCAGTTGGCAGACGCGCTCCGCGACCTGATGAATGCTCTGGGTAATATGCTGGCCGGGCCGCTGCGGCCCGAGCAGACGATCCACCAGATTACGCAGCCGATCGGCCTGCTCAATGATCACCTTGGTGTATTCGGTCAGCGCCGGATCGGGCAGCGCTTTGGCCAGCAGCTGCGCTGCGCCGCGCAGGCCGCCCAGCGGGTTTTTAATTTCGTGCGCCAAACCGCGCACCAGATCGCGGGCTGCCACCTGTTGGGCATGTTGCAGCTGTTCCTGGCTCAGGCGGCGCTGATTGTCCATCGGCGCCAGCTCGACCAGGATATAGCCTTCCGGCAGCGCCTGAGCGGTCAGGGAAAGGATATGCGCGCGGCCGTCGACCACCAGGGTCACTTCGTTGTCCGTGAAGCCCTGCCCGGCGCGCAGGCTTTCACGCATCAGAGAGACGTTCAGCGAAAAATAACCGAGCAAATCGGGCAGCGGCGTGCCGAACAGCTTGCGGGAGCTTTGCGCCAGCAGCTGCTGTGCCGCCGGGTTGGCGTAGTGAACCGCCAGAGAGTCATCCAACAGCAGGATGCTGTTGATGAGTGAATTGAGGATCTGCCCAGCATCGGGCAGCTTGCCAGTTGCCATACAGCAGACTCCTGCACCTTTTTAGTGCATCTATCCTACTCCATCCGGGATCGGCGCGGTATGGAATAGTTTTGCAGAAAATACGGTGGAGAAAAAAACCCATCCGAAGATGGGCTGAAAGTTTCCACGGCAACAAAAAAGCGATAACAAAAATATGGGCGCCGTCCGCCTGCGCAGACGGCGCGGGTAGGGCTTAGACGCTGTAGTACAGTTCGAACTCAACCGGGTGTGGCGTCATACGAACGCGGTCCATCTCTTCTTTGCGCAGTTCGATGTAGGCATCGATCGCATCGTCGGTGAACACGCCGCCGCGGGTCAGGAACTCGCGGTCTTCGTTCAGTGCGGCCATCGCCTCGTCCAGCGAGCCGGCCACTTTTGGGATCTCGGCTTCTTCTTCCGGCGGCAGGTCGTACAGGTTTTTGTCCATGGCGTCGCCAGGGTGGATCTTGTTGATGATGCCGTCCAGACCGGCCATCAGCAGTGCGGCGAAGCACAGGTATGGGTTAGCCGCCGGATCCGGGAAGCGGGCTTCGATGCGGCGCGCTTTCGGGCTGGCGACCACCGGGATACGGATGGACGCGGAGCGGTTACGGGCGGAGTAGGCCAGCATCACCGGCGCTTCGTAGCCCGGTACCAGACGCTTGTACGAGTTGGTGGTCGGGTTGGCCAGCGCGTTGATCGCCTTGGCGTGCTTGATGATGCCGCCGATGTAGAACAGCGCGGTTTCAGACAGGCCGCCGTATTTGTCGCCGGCGAACAGGTTGGTGCCGTTCTTGGACAGCGACATGTGGCAGTGCATGCCGGAACCGTTGTCGCCGAACATAGGCTTCGGCATGAAGGTCGCGGTTTTACCGAAGGCGTGCGCCACGTTATGCACCACGTATTTGTAGATCTGAATTTCGTCGGCTTTCTTGGTCATGGTGTTGAAGCGGGTTGCCACTTCGTTCTGACCGGCGGTCGCCACTTCGTGGTGGTGCGCTTCAACCACCAGGCCCATCTCTTCCATGGTCAAACACATGGTGGAACGCAGATCCTGCGAAGAGTCGACCGGTGGAACCGGGAAGTAACCGCCTTTCACCGCCGGACGGTGGCCTTTGTTGCCACCGTCGTATTTTGTACCGGAGTTCCAGGCGCCTTCGATGTCGTCGATAGCCACGTGGGAACCGCGGATGCTGCTGCCGAAGCGAATGTCGTCGAACAGGAAGAATTCAGGCTCTGGCCCGAACAGGACGGTGTCCGCGATGCCAGAGGAGCGCAGGAAGTCTTCGGCGCGTTTGGAGATGGAGCGCGGGTCGCGATCGTAGCCTTGCATGGTGCCCGGCTCGAGAATGTCGCAGCGAATGATCAGCGTAGGTTCTTCGAAGAACGGATCCAGAACCGCCGTGCTGGCGTCCGGCATCAGCACCATGTCAGATTCGTTGATGCCCTTCCAACCACCGATAGAGGAGCCGTCAAACATTTTGCCTTCTTCGAAGAAGTCGGCGTTTACCTGATGAGCCGGGATAGTCACGTGCTGTTCCTTACCCTTGGTGTCAGTGAAACGCAGGTCTACGAATTTCACTTCATGCTCATTCAGCATCGTCAAAACGTGTTCAGCGGACATACTTAACTCTCCCGGTTTATCATTGTCGTCGTCGTGGAACGAATCTGTGGAACTGGCTTTTTTTCGCCTTGAAAAGACTAAAGCGAAAAGCGTGCCAACTTTTTAAAAAGGCGTTCATCGCCTTTCTGCGCGGGTTTTACCCAGCCACAGTATGCACCATCAGCGATAAATTGCACTGTTATGGTGCAATCGGGGTGGGCGTGGGCACTGAAATGGTGCAAAAGTGCAACGATTGCGGCTTTTTGCACCGTGAAAGGGATCACAAACTGACCGGTACGCGGTTGTTTATAAGAGATGGTTGTGATCTTGTTTAGTCCCTCGCTTAATACGTGTACAATAGCGCGCTATTTCTAATGCCCGAGGCAAAGCTGTGATCGAAAATTTGCGTAACATCGCCATTATTGCCCACGTTGACCATGGTAAAACCACCCTGGTTGACAAGCTGCTGCAACAATCCGGTACTTTCGGAGAGCGTGCGGAAGCGACCGAACGCGTAATGGACTCCAACGATTTGGAGAAAGAGCGTGGGATTACCATCCTCGCAAAAAACACCGCCATTAATTGGAATGGTTACCGTATCAACATCGTGGATACCCCAGGACACGCCGACTTCGGCGGTGAGGTAGAGCGCGTGATGTCGATGGTTGACTCGGTGCTGCTGGTTGTGGATGCAATGGATGGCCCTATGCCGCAAACCCGCTTCGTGACCAAGAAGGCCTTCGCCAACGGTCTGAAGCCGATCGTGGTCATCAACAAGGTTGACCGCCCTGGCGCGCGCCCTGACTGGGTTGTGGATCAGGTGTTCGACCTGTTCGTGAACCTCGACGCGACTGACGAGCAGCTCGACTTCCCGATCATCTACGCTTCTGCGCTGAACGGCATCGCCGGCGTCGACCACACCGACATGGCGGAAGACATGACCCCGCTGTATCAGGCGATCGTCGACCACGTGTCTGCGCCGCAGGTTGAGCTGGAAGCGCCATTCCAGATGCAGATCTCCCAGTTGGACTACAACAACTACCTGGGCGTTATCGGCATCGGCCGCATCAAGCGCGGTAAAGTGAAGCCGAACCAGCAGGTCACCATCATCGACAGCGAAGGTAAAACTCGCAACGGTAAAGTGGGTAAAGTGCTGGGTCACCTGGGTCTGGAGCGTATCGACAGCACCCTGGCGGAAGCGGGCGATATCATCGCCATCACCGGCCTGGGCGAGCTGAACATCTCTGACACCATCTGCGACACCAATGCCGTAGAAGCGCTGCCGGCGCTGTCCGTCGACGAACCGACCGTCACCATGTTCTTCAACGTCAACACCTCGCCGTTCTGCGGTAAAGAAGGTAAGTACGTGACGTCGCGTCAGATCCTTGACCGTCTGAACAAAGAGCTGGTGCACAACGTAGCGCTGCGCGTTGAAGAAACCGACGATGCGGACGCCTTCCGCGTCTCCGGCCGTGGCGAACTGCACCTGTCGGTGCTGATCGAAAACATGCGTCGCGAAGGTTTCGAGCTGGCGGTTTCCCGTCCGAAAGTTATCTTCCGTGAAATCGATGGCCGCAAGCAGGAGCCATTCGAGAACGTAACGCTGGATATCGAAGAGCAGCATCAGGGTTCCGTGATGCAGGCGATGGGTGAGCGTAAAGCTGACCTGAAAAACATGGATCCGGACGGTAAGGGCCGCGTGCGTCTCGACTACGTGATACCAAGCCGCGGTCTGATCGGCTTCCGTAACGAATTCATGACCATGACTTCGGGCACCGGTCTGCTGTACTCCACTTTCAGCCACTACGACGATGTGCGTCCGGGCGAAGTGGGCCAGCGTCAGAACGGCGTGCTGATCTCCAACGGCCAGGGCAAAGCGGTCGCGTTCGCGCTGTTCGGCCTGCAGGATCGCGGCAAGCTGTTCCTGGGCCACGGTGCGGAAGTGTATGAAGGCCAGATCATCGGTATTCACTCACGCTCTAACGACCTGACCGTAAACTGCCTGACCGGTAAGAAGCTGACCAACATGCGTGCTTCCGGTACTGACGAAGCGACTACCCTGGTTCCGGCCATCAAAATGACCCTGGAGCAAGCTCTGGAGTTCATCGATGACGATGAACTGGTAGAAGTGACGCCAACCTCGATCCGTATCCGTAAGCGTCACCTGACGGAAAACGATCGTAAGCGCGCCAGCCGCGGTCCTAAAGACGCTTAATCGCTGATTGAGTGTCCTATGCTTAGGGCGCGGTTCTCGCGCCCTGAGTTTTTTCCTCTGTTGTTCCCCGTTTGTGCGGCGCGCTATGCGCTTTTCCGTTCGTTCCCTGTTCAGCTGTTCCTTTTCCCGCTACAGTGAAATCTCACCGGCCCATAGGAGAGGACTATGCTGTATATCTTTGATTTAGGTAATGTGATCGTCGATATCGATTTCAAGCGTGTGCTGGGTGTGTGGAGCAATTTGAGCGGCACGCCGTTGGCGGTGCTGTCCGATCGTTTCGCCATGGGTGAGGTGTTCCAGCAGCATGAGCGCGGTGAAATCAGCGACGAAGACTTCGCCGGCAAGCTGTGCGATGAAATGGGCATCGCGCTCAGCTTTGAACAGTTCGCCACCGGTTGGCAGGCGGTATTCGTCGCGCTGCGTCCGGAGGTGATCGACATCATGCAGCGTCTGCGCAACGAAGGTCACCGGGTGGTGGTGCTGTCGAACACCAACCGCCTGCATTGCAACTATTGGCCGCAGCACTACCCTGAAGTGGCCGCCGCCGCCGATCATCTCTATTTGTCGCAAGATCTCGGCATGCGCAAACCGGAAGCCAACATCTACCAGCATGTGCTGGCTGCGGAAAACACCGCTGCCGCCGACGCGGTGTTTTTCGACGATCACCCGGCGAACGTCCTCGCCGCGCAGGCGCTGGGGATCAAGACGGTGCACGTCACCGATCGCGACGTGGTGCCGGCCTATTTTGCTCAATGAGCGCAGAGCGCGTTAAGCTTAAGGCGTATCAACGGACATCAAGGAGTGACCATGTCGTTTTTCCGCCGCAAGAAGCTACCCTCTGCGATTAAGCCAAGCGTCACCTTCGGACGGCTGCTGTACCAACGCATCGACCACGATGGCCTGACGATGTTGGCGGGCCATCTCGCCTACGTTTCCCTGCTGTCGCTGGTGCCGCTGGTCACCGTGGTGTTCGCCCTGTTCGCCGCTTTCCCGATGTTTTCCGACATCAGCGAACAGCTGAAGAGCTTTATCTTTTCCAATTTCGTGCCGGCCGCCGGCAATGTGATCCAGAACTACCTGGAACAGTTCGTCGCCAATTCCAACAAGATGACCGCCGTCGGCACCTGCGGGCTGATCGTTACCGCGCTGCTGTTGATTTCCTCGGTGGACAGCGTGCTGAACACTATCTGGCGCAGCAAGAACAAGCGGCCGATCGTCTTCTCCTTCGCCGTGTACTGGATGGTGCTGACGCTGGGGCCGCTGCTGGTGGGCGCCAGCATGGCCATCAGTTCTTACCTGCTGTCGCTCAACTGGTTGGCGCAGACCGGCGTCAATGGCCTGGTGGATCAGGTGCTGCGCATCTTCCCGCTGATTTTGTCGTGCATCTCCTTCTGGCTGCTGTATTGCATCGTGCCGACGGTGCGCGTGCCGCCCAAAGATGCACTGATTGGCGCGGTGGTGGCCGGATTGCTGTTCGAACTGGGCAAGAAGGGATTCGCGCTGTACGTCACCATGTTCCCCTCCTATCAGCTGATTTACGGCGTGCTGGCGGTGATCCCGATTTTATTCCTGTGGGTCTACTGGAGCTGGTGTATCGTGTTACTCGGTGCGGAAATCACCGTGACCATCGGCGAATACCGCGACTACCGTCGGCAGAAGGCGGAGCAACAGGAACAAAAACCAGAAGGGCAGCAGGAATGATTGCGTTGATTCAACGGGTGTTAAACGCCAGCGTCACGGTGGGTGGCGAGACAGTAGGCAAGATTGGCCCCGGTTTGTTAGTGTTATTGGGCGTGGAGCAGGGCGATAACGAGCAAAAAGCGCAGCGCTTGTGCGAACGCGTGTTGGGATACCGCATTTTCGGCGACGAGAACGACAAGATGAATCTCAACGTCCAGCAGGCCGGGGGCAGCGTGCTGGTCGTTTCGCAGTTCACCCTGGCGGCGGACACCCAGAAGGGCATGCGGCCCAGCTTCTCGCGAGGCGCTGCGCCGCAGGAAGCCGATCGGTTGTATCAATATTTTGTTGGCCAGTGCCGCGAACGCGGCGTAGAGACCCAGACCGGCGAGTTCGCCGCCGACATGCAGGTGGCGCTGGTCAACGATGGTCCGGTGACATTCTGGCTACAGGTCTAAGCATTCGGAGAACAGGCGTCTATGTATCACCTACGAGTACCCGTAACAGAGCAAGAACTGAAGGAGTATTACCAGTTTCGCTGGGAAATGCTGCGCAAGCCGCTGCACCAGCCGGTGGGTTCGGAAAAGGATGCCTATGACGCCATGGCCCATCACCAAATGGTGGTGGACGAGGCCGGTAAAATCGTCGCCATCGGGCGGCTGTACATCAATGCCGACAACGAGGCGGCGATCCGTTTTCTGGCGGTAGACCCGACGCTTCAGGATAAAGGGCTGGGGACGCTGGTGGCGATGACGCTGGAGTCCGTTGCGCGGCAGGAAGGCGTGAAGCGGGTCGTGTGTAGCGCCCGCGAGGACGCGGTGGATTTCTTCGCCAAGCTGGGCTTCGTTAATCAGGGCGAGATCACCGCACCGCAGACCACCCCGATCCGCCACTTTTTGATGATCAAACCGGTGGCGACGCTCGACGATATCCTGCATCGCCCCGACTGGTGCGGCCAATTGCAGCAGGCCTGGTATGAACACATTCCGCTGAGCGAAAAGATGGGCGTGCGCATCAGCCAATACACCGGCCAGCGCTTCGTCACCACCATGCCGGAGATCGGCAACCAGAATCCGCACCACACGCTGTTCGCCGGCAGCCTGTTCTCGCTGGCGACGCTGACCGCCTGGGGGCTGATTTGGCTGCTGCTGCGCGAGCGCCATCTCGGCGGCACCATCATTCTGGCGGACGCGCACATTCGCTACAGCAAACCGATCACCGGCAGGCCGCGGGCGGTGGCGGATCTCGGCTCGCTGAGCGGCGATTTGGCGCGTCTGGCGCGCGGCCGCCGCGCGCGCGTACACGCCGAAGTACATCTGTTCGGCGACGAGGATAAAGGCGCGGTGTTCGAAGGCACCTACATGGTGTTGCCGGCCGAGCCGGATGTGCCGTTGGATCAGGGCGGTTCTGAAGCGCTGGAAGAATAAGGCGGCGGCCCTGCCCTGAGGGCGGGCCGCGCAGTGCATTACGGCAGTTGTTGGTTCACCGCTTGGCCGTCGCCGGCGGTGGCCTGCAGATTGCCCTTCAACGAGGCTTTGAACGGCCCATCGCTGTTCAGCAGCCCTTTCAACTGCAGCTCAAGGTTGCCGTCGCCCGTCAGCGGCACCGGCTGCCATCCCCATTGCTGCAAGGTGTTGATCGGTACCGATCGGCCGTGCAGCGTCAGCTGGAACGGCTTGCCCGGCAGCTGATCGACGGTCGCTTTGGCCTCAAGCAACCCATTAGGCATAAAGGCGCTGAGCTCGGTGACGGCGATCTGATTGGCGTCGGCGTTCAGCGCCAGCGAAGGGCGCCGCACGTCTATCTTGTTGAAGGTGGCCTCGCTGCCGTTCAGGTTTAGCGAACCGGACCAAATGCCCCACTGGTGGTCGCGCGCCAGCAGCAGGTTGCTGCCGTAACCGTCCAGCGCAGTGATCTGGAACGGGAATGCCGGGTTGATATCGATGATCAGATTGCGGTTGGTGGTCAGCTTGGTGACGTACACCTCCGCCAGCCAGCCCGGCAGCGGTTTCAGCCACAGCTCGCGCCAGTCTATCGGCAGGGTGTACTCTAGCGCCGCCATGGCCACTTCATCCAGCTGCAGGCGTTTGCCGGCGCGCAGCCAGTTGCCGGAGGTGCGCAGCAGCCCGCCTTCCCAGCGGGTGGTGAATTGCTGAATGGCGATGCCGGCGGAAGAGAGCCGTAGGGTGGCGATCGGATCGATCAGGTGGAAACCGCCGTTGATCACGTCGCTGGCGTTGAAGTTGAGCGAGCCGTCTTCGCTACGCCAGTCGCCTTTTTCGACGCTGACGTTTTGCAGCGACAAATCGAGATCGTTAACCGCCCATGCCTTGCCTTCCAGGCGCGCGTCGATAAGATCGAAACGCTTGAGGGTGACCGGCGGCAGAGCGGTGAAGCGCCGCATGAATTCCGCCAGCGTCAACGGGGTCTGCAGGCGTACGCCGCTCAGCCGCAGGCGATCCACCCGCCAGCTGCCGTCGTCGGCGCGGCTGGCCACGCCGGTCAGGTCGCCCTGCGCCAGATCGGCGCCGAAGTTGTTCAACAGCAGTTGGCCCTGCTTTTGCTCCCCCTGCACCAACACCTTCGAGGCGGGGATGCCGTTCAGCGTCATCGAACCGGCGCTGAACTGGAACTGGTTGTTGTCCCCCAGCAGATGGCCGGCCAGCGGGCGCCACGGCGTGATGCCGGCAGTGACCTGCTGCGCGTTGAGCTGCCACTCGTTATCGTTGGACTGCAGCGCCATGTTGCTCAACTGCAGCACGTCGGCCTGTACAGGCAACGCCGCCGCCTGTGGCTGCACGTTCAGCGTGCCGTCGCGCAGCGTGACGCTGTGAAAATAGCGCGGCTCGGTGATTTGGCGCAGGCTGAGGCCGAGATCGACGCGTTTGGCAACCAGCGCCTGCGGCTGGCCGCTGCGCGCCAGCTGCACGTCTTCCAGACCGATCTGGTCCGGTTGGCTCCACGAATGGGTGATTTTTCCTATCGACAGGCGGTATTCGCTGTTGTCGCTGATCCAGGCACTCAGGCGGCCTGCCGCCCAGCGGGTTTGCCCGACCAGGTACAGCACCACCACCGCCAGCACGATCAGCAGCAGCAACGTCAGCAACAGCTTTCCGATAAATTTCATCGTCTACATCCGCATCGGTCAAAAAAGATACCCTGTTTATGCCGCAATTGGCCGGGCATCTCAAGGGCAATGGTCTGATAGACAATAAAAAACGGCCGCAAGCGGCCGTTTGAACGCCAATGGGCGGGTTACTTTTTCTCGTGTTCCTGCGGGAACACCAGGTTCAGCACGATGGCGGTAATGCCGCCGGCGGCGATGCCGGAAGAGAGCAGGGTTTTCAGCCAGTCCGGCGCGAACTGCAGGATCAGCGGCTGCTGGGAGACGCCCATGCCGACGGCCAGCGACAGCGCCATGATCATGATGGCGCGGCGGTTCAGGCGCTCGCGCGACACGATGCGCACGCCGGAGGCGGCGATGGTGCCGAACATCACGATGGTCGCGCCGCCCAGTACCGGCTCGGGGATGTGCTGCACGAAGCCGGCCACCGCCGGGAACAGCCCCAGCGCGATCAGCATCAGCGCCACCACAAAGCCGACATAGCGGCTGGCGACGCCGGTCAGCTGGATCACGCCGTTGTTCTGGCCGAAGCAGGAGTTGGGGAAGGTATTGAACACCGCCGACAGCATCGAGTTCAGGCCGTTGGCCAGCACGCCGCCCTTCAGGCGCTTCATATACAGCGGCCCGCTGACCGGCTGTTCGGAGACGTCGGAGGTGGCGGTGATGTCGCCGATGGTTTCCAGCGAGGTGACCATAAAGATCAGCATCAGCGGCAGCAGCAAGTTCCAGTCGAAGCCCAGGCCGTAATAGAGCGGCGTGGGAATAGTGATCGCCGCCGTGGGTGCCGCCGGAGCGTCGGCGGGCAGCATGTCCATCGCCCAGGCCAACAGATAGCCGACCGCCATGGCGATCACCAATGAAGCGACGCGCAGGTAAGGGTTGCGCTGGCGGTTCAGCAGGATGATGACCGCCAGCACCGCGCCGGCCAGCAGCAGGTTTTTCGGTGAGCCGAAGCTGTGATCGTTCATCGCGGCATAACCGCCGCCGATCGAGGTCAAACCGACCTGAATCAGCGACAGGCCAATGATCATCACCACGATGCCGGAAACCAGCGGGGTGATGATGCGGCGCGCCAGATGCAGCACGCGCGACAGCAAAATTTCGGTGCAAGAAGCGACCATCAGGGTGCCGAACAGCGCGGCCATCAGGGTCGGCACGTCGGCGCCGCCGTTTTTCAGCGCCAGACCGCCCATGATCAGCGGCGAAACGAAGTTGAAGCTGGTGCCCTGAATCGACAGTAGCCCGGAACCCACCGGCCCCCAGGTTTTGATTTGCAGAATGGAAGCCAGGCCGGAGGCGAACAGCGACATGCTGATGATGTGCTGGGTATCCTGCGCCGGCAGGCCCAGCGCCTGGCAGATCAGCAGCGCCGGAGTGATCACCGCAACGAACATCGCCAACAGATGCTGGCCGGCGGCAAACAGCGTTTGCGGCAGCGGCGGGCGGTCTTCGAGGCGATAAATCAGTTCGCTGGCGCGGGATTCTGAGGCGGCTTGGCGTGTGGCATCAAGCTCAGAGGATGACATGCTCATGGTGTGGCGTTTCCAGATACGGCAAAGCAGGCATTTTAATGCGCCGCCCCGCAAAAGCAAACGGTTGCGCCTAAATATTATATTGTCAACTTTCCTGTTTATGTCGCATTTTCATTCATTTTTTCTTGTCATCTTAGCGTTTTTTACTTCTAATCCTGCACTCATCAAGTTTAAAAACTCAGTGGTTTTCTATAACTTATTATTTTTATTTGGATCTTTTCCCTTACATGGAGTACCTGGATGTTTCATCTTGATACTTATGGCACGTTAGTCGCCGCGACGCTGGTTTTGCTCCTCGGGGGCAAGTGCGTCAGAAGCATTCCTCTGCTGCGAAAATATACCATTCCTGCCCCCGTCGCCGGCGGTTTGCTGGTGGCCCTTCTGTTGTTAGCCCTGAAAAAGTTCGCCAACTGGGAAATCAGCTTTGACATGTCGCTGAAGGATCCGCTGATGCTGGCCTTCTTCGCCACTATCGGGCTGAACGCCAACCTGGCGCGGTTGCGCGCCGGCGGCAAGGCGCTGATGGTATTCCTGTTCGTGGTGCTGGGGCTGCTGTTGGTGCAGAACGCCATCGGCATCGGCATGGCGAAAATGCTGGGGTTGGATCCGTTGATGGGCCTGATCGCCGGGTCGATCACCCTGTCGGGCGGCCACGGCACCGGGGCGGCCTGGAGCAAGCTGTTCATCGAGCGCTACGGCTTTGAAAACGCGACGGAAGTCGCCATGGCCTGTGCCACCTTCGGCCTGGTGCTGGGCGGCCTGATCGGCGGCCCGGTGGCGCGCTATCTGGTCAAACACTCCTCTACGCCGGAAGGCACGCCGGAAGACAGCGTGCAGCCGAGCGGTTTCGAGAAGCCGGAAAGCGGCCGCCTGATCACCTCGCTGGTGATGATCGAAACCATCGCCATGATCGCCATCTGTCTGAGCCTGGGGCAGCTGATTGCCGGCCTGCTGAACGGCACGGTGTTTGAGCTGCCTAACTTCGTTTGCGTGCTGTTCGTCGGGGTGATCCTCAGCAACACGCTGGCCTTCACCGGTTTCTATACCGTGTTTGAGCGGGCGGTATCGGTGCTGGGTAACGTCAGCCTGTCGCTGTTCCTGGCGATGGCGTTGATGAGCCTGCGCCTGTGGGAGCTGGCTTCGCTGGCGTTACCGATGCTGGCGATCCTGGCGGTGCAGACGCTGGTGATGGCGCTGTACGCGATCTTTGTTACCTACCGGGTGATGGGCAAGAACTACGACGCGGCGGTGCTGGCCGCCGGCCACTGTGGTTTCGGCATGGGCGCCACGCCGACGGCGATCGCCAACATGCAGGCGATCACCGATCGCTTCGGCCCGTCGCATCTGGCGTTTCTGGTGGTGCCGATGGTGGGAGCGTTCTTTATCGATATCGCCAACGCCATCGTTATCAAGCTGTATCTGCTGCTGCCGGTGTTCCCGGCGGTGGGGTAATATCGCGAGTCATCATGAGAAGGGCGCCTGCGGCGCCCTTTTTTATGCGTTGGAGTAGCGCGCCTTCTCCGGCAGCCAGCGTTCGATCAGCGCCTGGGCGTGTTCCGGGTAGTGCTGATGGAGATGGCGGGCGACGCGTTGCACTTCGGGGATCATCGCCTGGTCGCGCAACAGGTCCGCCACCTTGAATTCGGCGCTGCCGGTCTGGCGGGTGCCCAGCAGCTCACCCGGGCCACGGATCTCCAGATCGCGCTGGGCGATGACAAAGCCGTCGTTGCTGTCGCGCAGCACCTGCAGGCGCGTCTGCGCGGTTTTGCTCAGCGGCGTTTTGTACAGCAGCACGCAGTGTGAAGCCACGGCGCCGCGCCCTACGCGGCCGCGCAGCTGGTGTAGCTGCGCCAGGCCCAGCCGCTCCGGGTTTTCGATGATCATCAGGCTGGCGTTCGGCACGTCGACACCGACTTCGATCACCGTCGTGGCGACCAACAGCTGCAGCTCGCCCTGTTTAAACGCCTGCATCACCGCCTGCTTTTCCTGCGCTTTCATGCGACCGTGCACCAGCGCCACCTTCAGCTCCGGCAGCGCGGTTTTCAATTCTTCCCAGGTGGCTTCCGCCGCCTGCGCTTCCAGCAGTTCGGACTCTTCGATCAGCGTGCACACCCAGTAAGCCTGTCGCCCCTCTTCCAGACAGGCGCTTTTCACCCGTTGAATGATGTCGGCGCGGCGGGTATCGGGAATGGCCACGGTGGTCACCGGCGTACGGCCCGGCGGCAGCTCGTCGATAACCGAGGTATCGAGATCGGCGTAGGCGGTCATTGCCAGCGTGCGCGGGATCGGCGTGGCGGTCATGATCAACTGATGGGCGTGGAAGCCTTGCTCTTCGCCTTTCTCCCACAGCGCCAGCCGCTGATGCACCCCGAAGCGGTGCTGCTCATCGATAATCACCAATGCCAGGCCGTTGAACTGCACCTGCTCCTGGAAGATGGCGTGGGTGCCGACCACCATCGATACCTGGCCGCTGGCGATGGCTTCCTGCTGCGCGATGCGCGCCTTGCCTTTTTGTTTGCCCGCCAGCCAGCCGACTTCCAGCCCCAGCGGCTCGAACCACTGGCGGAAATTGTTGGCGTGCTGCTCGGCCAGCAGCTCGGTCGGCGCCATCAGCGCCACCTGCTTGCCGTGCGCGATGGCGCGCAGCGCCGCCAGCGCCGCCACCAGCGTTTTGCCGGAGCCGACGTCGCCCTGCACCAGCCGCATCATCGGGAAGTCTTTTTGCATGTCGGCTTCGATGTCGGCCACCACGCGCGTTTGCGCGCCGGTCGGCGAGAACGGCAGCTGGGCGAGAAAACGGTTTTTCAGCCGATCGTCCGGCAGCAGAGGTTGCGCCTGATAACTCTGCGCACCGGCGCGCACCGCCAGCATGCTGAGGTTATGCGCCAGCAGCTCTTCGAGGATCAGGCGTTTTTGCGCCGGGTGTTTGCCCAGCTCCAGATCCGCCAGCTGAATGTCCGGCGGCGGGCGGTGCAGGGTGTGCAGCGCCTGCGGCAGGCTCATCAGGCCGCCGCTCAACTCCGGCGGCAGCAGTTCGGCGATGGCGCAGGTATCCAGCAGCTCCAGCGCCTGATCGGTCAGCTTGCGCAGCGTGGCTTGCCGCACCCCTTCGGTGGTGGGGTAGACCGGCGTCAGCGACTCCTGCAGCTCGACCTCGCTGGCTTCGCCCTGAATACGGTATTCCGGATGAATGATCTCCGCGCCGTGGTTGCCGCGTTTGATCTCGCCGTAGGCGGTCACGCGGCGGCCGGTGGCCAGGCTGTTCTTCATTGCGGCGTTGAAATTGAAGAACCGCATGGTGAGGATGCCGGTACCGTCGCTGATCTGGCAGGTCAGCATGCGACGGCGGCCGAAGCTGATGTCGCTGCGCAGCACTTCCCCTTCTACCGTGGCGTAGATGCCCGGCAGCAGATCGTTGATCGGGTAGAGGCGGGTACGGTCTTCGTAGCGCAGCGGCAGGTGCAGCAGCAGATCCTGAATGGTCTCGAGGCCAAGCTTGGCCAGTTTGCCCGCCTGGCTGGCGCCAACCCCGGAAAGCGTGGTGAGTGGGACAGCATCCAGCAGGCGGCCTTTCATTTGCGCACCGTCGCCTGCATGGCCGCCCACCATTCGGCGCTGGCGACCACCTGGCCCTGCTCGTCAATCTGCGGGCGTGGCAGCCCTTTGCGCTTGGCCACGTTGGCCAGCACCGGGTAGCCGCCTTCGAACAGCAGACGCTGCTGCTCTTCTTCATCCAACATGCTGTTGTCGCGGCGATACAGGCCGGCATTCTGCCGCTGGCGCTGCGCTTCATACAGGATCAGCGCCGAAGCCACGGAGACGTTGAGCGATTGCACCATGCCGATCATCGGAATGACGATGTCCTGGTCGGCGAGCGCCAGCGCTTCTTCGGTGATGCCGGTTTTTTCCTGGCCGAGCAGCACGCAGGTTGGCCGGGTGTAGTCCACCTCGCGGAAATCGACCGCGCGCGCAGACAGGTTGGTGGCCAGAATTTGCATGCCCTGCGCTTTCAGGTGACCGACCGCGTCGCCGATGGTGGGATGGGTTTTAACGCTGACCCAGCTGTTGCTGCCGGCGGCGGAGGAAACCAGGGTGCGCATGCGGGTGGTGGGCCACACGGCGTGGACCTGATGCACGCCGACGGCGTCGGCGGTGCGGATAATGGCGGAGACGTTATGCGGCTTGTGCACTTGCTCCAGGCAGACCGTCAAATCCGGCTGCCGGGTCGCGAGCATTTCACAAATCCGCGCATAGCGTTCAGGACTCATAAGCGCTAGTTTCGGTTGCGGTTAACTTTGATCACATCCGGCATGATACGGATTTTACGCATAATGTTTGCCAAATGGATGCGATCGCGGGTGGTCAAGCGGATAAAGGCGCTATAAACCCGACCGTCTTTCTCTTCGGTGTTCAGGCTCTGAATATTGGACTCGGCCGCGTTGATCGCTGCCGTCAGGTTGGCCAGCGCGCCCTGGTGGTTAAACATATCCACCTTGATCTCGGCGATGAACTCCTGCTCGGTCTCTTTATCCCACTCGACCGCCATGAACTTCTCAGGCTCTTTCTGATAGCCGCGAATATTGCGGCAAGATTCATGGTGGATCACCAGCCCTTTGCCCGGGCTGACGTGAGCGATAATCGGGTCGCCCGGAATCGGACGGCAGCACTTGGCGAAGGTGATCAACACGCCGTCGGCGCCCTTGATGGCCAGGTTACGCACGCCGGAGGTGGTGCCCAGGCTGGACTGATCGCCCTGCAGATTCTTCGCCACCACCACGCTCATGGCGTTGCCGAGGCCGATTTCCGCCAGCAGATCGTCCAGCGTCGCCAGCTTCATGCGGTCCAGCTCGTGCTGAATGTTTTCCTGCGGGATTTCGGCCAGCTTGCGGCTACCGCCCAACGCATGGTTGAGCAGTCGGCGGCCGAGGCCGACGGAGTCGTCGCGCTTGAGGTTCTTCAACATCTGGCGAATTTTGGCACGTGCTTTCGAGCTGACCACGAAGTTCAGCCAGGCGGCGTTGGGCCGCGCGCCCGGTGCGGTGATGATCTCGACGGTCTGGCCGCTGGTCAGCGACTGCGACAGCGGGTATGGCTGACGATCGACGCGCGCGCCGACGCAGGCATGGCCGATATCGGTATGCACCGCATAGGCGAAGTCGACCGGCGTGGCGCCGGCGGGCAGCTCGACGATGCGGCCTTCCGGGGTGAAAACGTAAATCTCATCCGGGAACAGATCGGATTTGACGCTCTCGATAAATTCAAACGAACTGCCGGCGCTTTGCTGCAGCTCCAGCAGGCTTTGCATCCAGCGCTGGGCGCGGATCTGCGCCGTAGTACCGGTTTCGCCCTGTTCTCTTTCCTTGTAAGCCCAGTGCGCGGCCACCCCCATCTCAGCCATCTGATCCATGTCTTCGGTGCGGATCTGCACTTCGACCGGCACGCCGTGTGGGCCGATCAGCGAGGTATGCAGCGATTGATAGCCGTTGGCCTTGGGAATGGCGATGTAATCTTTCACCCGCCCCGGGCGCGGTTTGTACAGGCTGTGCACCTGGCCGAGTACGCGGTAGCAGGTATCGACCTCTTTCACGATCACCCGGAACGCGTAGATATCCATGATGGAATGGAAACGCTGTTCTTTCAGGTGCATCTTGAGGTAGATGGAGTAGAGGTGTTTTTCCCTTCCGCTGACGCGGCAGGCGATGCCGGCCTCGGTCAGCCGCCCTTCGATCTCGGAGAGGATTTTTTGAATCATCTCTTTGCGGTTGCCGCGCGCGGCTTTCACCACTTCCTTGATCACGCGATAACGGTTTGGGTACAGCGCCTCGAAGCCCAGCTCTTCCAGCTCGGTTTTCAGGTGATGAATACCCAGACGGTGGGCGAGGGGGCTGTAGATTTCCAGGGTTTCACGCGCGATGCGCCGGCGTTTGTCGGGGCGCAGCGAACCGAGGGTGCGCATGTTGTGCGTACGGTCGGCCAGCTTGATCAGCACGACGCGGATATCCTGCACCATCGCCATGATCATCTTGCGGAAGTTTTCCGCCTGCGCTTCTTTCTTGTCCTGGAACTTCAGCTTGTCGAGCTTGGAGACGCCCTCAACCAGTTCGGCGACGCTCTTGCCGAACAGCTGTTCCATATCTTGATAGGTGGCTGGGGTGTCTTCGATGACGTCGTGCAGCAATGCCGCCATCAGCGTCTCGTGATCGAGACGCATTTCCGCCAGGATGCAGGCCACGGCGACCGGGTGAGTAATGTAAGGCTCACCGCTGGAACGTGTCTGGCCCTCGTGCGCGGCGCGCGCGACGAGGTATGCCTGTTTGAGGCGCTTAATCTGCTCCTCGGGCAGGTAACGTTGAATCAGCAGATTCAGGCTTTCAAACAGGTACAAGGCGGACTCGCAGTCTAATTAACGACGACCTTCAGCAATCGCGGTAACCGCTTGAATCTCTGCGGCTTCCTGCTCTTGCTGTTCCTGGCGCTCACGCACGTCGAGGATCTGGCTGGTGATCAGGCCTTCTTCGATTTCGCGCAGGGCAATAACGGTGTACTTGTCGTTCTCTTCCGGAACCAGTGCATCTTTGCCGCCGGTCTGGATCTGACGCGCCCGACGAGCAGCGACCAACACCAGGTCAAAACGGTTACCAATTTTCTCTACAGCGTCTTGAACAGTTACGCGTGCCATATTTGTGCTACTCCACAGGTGACGAAAAGACTGGGCATGATACTGAAACTGCCTTCAGTCTGCCAATAGTTTGCTGATTAAAGCGTCATGCCGCAGCAACTGGCGGCCCAAACGCAGGCGTTCGGCGCGAATGATGGTCTTCAGATCGGACAGCGCCAGATCGAAATCATCGTTCACGATCAGGTAATCGTACTCCGCGTAATGCGTCATTTCCGCCACGGCCTGAGCCATGCGCTTGGCGATCACCTCTTCGGAATCCTGCCCGCGCCCGCGCAGGCGGCGGCCCAGTTCTTCCTTCGACGGCGGCAGAATGAAGATGCTGCGCGCCTGCGGCATTTTGGCGCGGATTTGCTGCGCACCCTGCCAGTCGATATCCAGAAACACGTCAACGCCGGTCGCCAACACTTGTTCGATGGCGGCGCGCGAGGTGCCGTAATAGTTGCCGAACACTTCGGCGTGCTCAAGAAACGCGTCCTGCTCGATCATCCGGCGGAATTCGTCTTTCGAGACGAAGAAATAATGCTCGCCGTGATTTTCACCCGGGCGACTGTCGCGCGTGGTGTGCGAAACCGAAACCTGCGTGTCGTACAGCGGTTGCGTCTTTAACAAAGCCTGAATCAGACTTGATTTACCTGCGCCACTGGGAGCAGAGACAATATAAAGCGTGCCTTGAGCCATGATGATGTTCGTTGATAACGGTTGATATGCCAATAACAGCGGATGTGTATTTTCTCCGCACAGTATACACGGCTAACGCGCCGGGTGCAGCGTTAGCTCGCATTTTGCCCGCCGCTTTGCGCGGAAAAAGCGGCGAATGAGCGAATTTGCGCGTCGAAGGGCAACATTTCTGCAGTTTTGGCCTCGGCGGCGGCGCGTTGCCGCCCCGAGATCAGTGATCCGGATGCTGGTAGTTGAACACCGGCAGGCCGAGGCGGAAGCGCAGGGCGATCAGACGTGCGCTCAGGCCGGCGACCAACGTGAGGATCACCACCAGATTGTGCGGCAGGCTGAGGTGCTGCAGGCCGATATACAGCCAGGCGGCGCTGAAGGAGATGCCGGCGTAGATCTCTTTCTGGAAAACCAGCGGGATGCGGTTGCAGAACATATCGCGCAGCACCCCGCCGAAGACGCCGGTGATCACCGCGGCGATGGCGGCGATAATGGCGCTGTGCCCCATATCCAGGGCCACCTGTGCGCCGATGATGGAGAAGACGATCAGGCCGACGGCGTCGAGCACCAGGAACAGGCGGCGCAGATGGCGCATCAGGGGAGCCACCCAGGTGGTGACGATCGCCGCTATCGCGACGATGACGATGTATTCTGGATGTTTGACCCAGCCCAATGGAAAATGCCCGAGCAACATATCGCGCACCGACCCGCCGCCAATTGCGGTGACAGAGGCGATGATGATCACGCCGAACATGTCCATTTGGCGGCGGCCGGCCGCCAGCGCGCCGGTCATGGCTTCGGCGGTGATGCCGATGATATAAAGGATGCTCAGTAACATAAGGGGTTCACAGCGTACTTGCCTCAGAATGATGGCCGGCAGGGTAATCGCCGCCGAGGACGCGCGCCACTGAGTTTTTTTCACCGATGGTGTTTCGGATTAATATAGCTAATCCAAAATCCGTTTTTATTGCCGATAAACAGCTTTTATTAATATCTTGATGTTAATAAAAGCATTAGAAATTTAGCGCTGATTTCCATCGCTGACTATGCTTTTTGCAGCGAATTCTTCAACCGAGAAACCGAGACTGCTGATGAAAAACTCCTCGAAACTGGCCGCCGGCGCCGTGATGGCCGCCCTGCTGCTGAGCGGCTGCGTGGCGCCAAGCCACCAGGCAACGTCACCCGCCCCGGTTTGCCGCACCGGTGATCCGCTGGTGCAGACAACGCTCTACTTCGGCCTGAACCGCCCTGCGGGGCCGGCGATCACCGCCGCCGAGTGGCAAACCTTCGTCGATAGCCAGGTAACGCCGCGCTTTAAAGACGGGCTGACGGTCTTTGATGCCAAAGGGCAGTGGCTGGGCCACGACGGCAAACTGGCGCGCGAGAACAGCAAGGCGCTGCTGCTGATCCATGCGCCGGACAAAGAGAGCGAGGCGAATATCGAGGCGCTGCGCAGCGGCTATAAGCAGCAGTTTGCGCAGGATTCGGTGATGCGGGTGGATGCGCCGGTGTGCGTGGCGTTTTAAAGCGAACTCCCGGCCCTGCGGCCGGGAGTGGGGATTACAGCACCAGGCCCGCGATGGCCGCCGACAACAGGCTCACCAGCGTCGAGCCGTAAACCAGCTTCAGGCCAAAACGGGACACCACGTTGCCTTGCTGCTCGTTCAGTCCTTTGATGGCGCCGGCGACGATGCCGATGGAGGCGAAGTTGGCGAACGACACCAGGAACACCGACAGAATGCCCAGCCCGCGCGGCGACAGCTCCGCCGCGATCTTCTTCAGTTCAATCATCGCCACGAATTCGTTGGCTACCAGTTTGGTCGCCATGATGCTGCCCGCCTGCAGAGCCTCTTCCGCCGGGATGCCGATCAGCCAGGCCAGCGGATAGAACACGTAGCCGAGGATCTGCTGGAAGCTGATGCCGAGCACCGCAGAGAACAGCGCATTGACGGCGGAGATCAGCGCGATAAAGCCGATCAGCATCGCCGCGATGATCATCGCAATCTTGAAGCCGGCCAGAATGTACTCGCCCAACATTTCGAAGAAGCTCTGATCTTCATGCAGTTTGTTCAGCTTCAGCTCCGGCTCGTCTTCAACCTGATACGGGTTGATGATCGACAGGATGATGAAGGTGCTGAACATATTAAGGATCAACGCCGCCACCACGTATTGCGCGTCGATCATCGACATGTAGGCGCCGACGATGGAGAGCGAAACCGTCGACATGGCGGTCGCGGCCATGGTGTACATGCGGCGCGGCGAGATATCGCCGATGATGCCTTTATAGGCGATAAAGTTCTCCGACTGCCCCAGCACCAGCGTGCTGACGGCGTTGAACGATTCCAGCTTGCCCATGCCGTTGACCTTGGACAGCAGGGTGCCGACCAGGCGGATGATCAGCGGCAGGATGCGGAAATGCTGCAAAATGCCGATCAGGGCGGAAATAAAGATGATAGGGCACAAAACGCCGAGGAAGATGAACGCCAGACCATCCTTGCTCATGCCGCCGAACACGAACTCCGATCCTTGGGCAGCGTAGGCGAGCAGGGTGTCGAAGAAGCCGGCGACGTGTTTGATCACGCTGAGCCCGCTGGCGGAGTGCAGGAAGAAATAGGCTAGCGCGCCTTCGATCACCAACAGCTGGATGATATAGCGCAGGCGGATTTTCTTGCGATTATTGCTGACCAGCAGCGCCAGGGCGATGATCACCACCAGGGCCATAATAAATTGCAGAATTTGTGGCATAAACGGTCCGTACGGTTCACGGGCAGGAAAAAAACACATTTAGCCACAGCATCGCCATCCTTTCATTACCTTGCGTGATAATTAGAACAAAATACTTATGGCATGCGGGATATCTTGCCGATTGTCATCCGCACGCGCTGCTCGGCAGTTTTTCATAAGCCCCCGGTGAGCCGTCTCCCCAGAGGCCTGCCGGCTCGCAACTTGATGCAATCACCGTTACTTATGTGCAAACGCCTGGAATTTGGTTCGCAATCGGCGATTTTTCCCGACGTAAAGCGTGGTTTTCTTGGCTGAGGAAGAGAAACATGTTTGGAACAGGCGCCGTGACCGGCGCGCATTTTCTCGGACAAGGAGGCGAACGATGAATATTGGCACTTTGCTCAGGGCGCTGGCCAACGGCGTTAATCCCGACACCGGCGAGCTGTTGAAACCGGCTTCAGCGGCCTGCGCACCGGAGGCTATCCGGCTGCTGTTCGCGTTAGCCAACGAGTTTGGAGGTGAGGCCGAACTGCAGAAAAAAGCCCGGTTGACGCCGGAGGAGAAACGGCAGAAGAATCTGGTCGAGGGCCGACCTGCCAATGCCTACTTCCCCTGGCCGGAAGAGGAAAAACTGCGGCTGCGCGAGAGCCATGCGGCCGGGGCGACGCTGGAAGCGCTGAGCGATGAGTTCGAGCGCTCAACCTGGAGCATTGCGGTGCAGCTGCAGAAAATGGGGTTGATCGGTGAGGAGCAGGCGGCCGCCTATCGCTGATTTGCAGCCATAAAAAAGCCCGCGTGGCGCGGGCTTGATGACATAAGGGGCAGGATCACTCGATATTCTGGATCTGCTCGCGCATTTGCTCGATCAGCACTTTCAGCTCGATGGCGGAAGCAGTGACGTCGGCATTGATCGACTTGGAGGCCAGGGTGTTCGATTCGCGGTTGAATTCCTGCATCATAAAGTCGAGGCGGCGGCCGACGGCTTCTTTCTTCTTCAGGATGTTGTGCGTCTCTTTCACGTGCGCTTCCAGGCGGTCCAGCTCTTCGGCGACGTCGATGCGCTGCGCCATCAGCACCAGCTCTTGCTCCAGGCGAGTGTTTTCCAGCTGCACCTGCGCCTCTTCCAGCTTGCTGACCAGGCGCTCGCGCTGCCATTGCAGGATGTTCGGCATCTGGGCGCGCACGTTGACCACTTCGGCGCTGACGCCGTCGAGGCGCTGTTCGATCAGCGTCTTCAGCGCGGCGCCTTCGCTTTCGCGTGCGACGATAAAGTCATCCAGCGCGCCGTCCAGCGCCTGCATCAGCTCGGCGCTGATGGCGTCCAGATCCTGCTCCTGCGCGGACATCACGCCCGGCCAGCGCAGCACGTCGATCGGGTTGATTTCCCCTTCGTCGCTCTGCATTTTCACCCAGTTGGCGGCTTCGACCAGCTGTTTGGCCAGTTTTTCGTTCAGGATCAGCGAGCTTTGCGCGCTTGGATCCAGTTCGAAACGCAGGTTGCATTCGACTTTGCCGCGGGTCAGGCGGCCACGGATACGTTCACGGATCACCGGCTCCAGGCTGCGGAATTGCTCCGGCAGACGGATGTAGGTTTCTAAGTAGCGCTGGTTAACGGAACGCAGCTCCCAGGCTGCGCTGCCCCATTCACCCTTGATTTCACGCCGGGCGTAGGCGGTCATGCTGCGGATCATTGATGCGTACCCGTAATAGGAAAA
The DNA here is from genome assembly GCF_030053255.1 of Serratia sp. PF-27. Taxonomy (NCBI): domain Bacteria; kingdom Pseudomonadati; phylum Pseudomonadota; class Gammaproteobacteria; order Enterobacterales; family Yersiniaceae; genus Serratia; species Serratia sp. PF-27. The sequence continues at coordinate 24,791 of NZ_JASGBT010000007.1, read as the reverse complement.
GATGGGGCGATTATAGCGTCGCGACTGCGGGCAGGATAGGCATTACGTCACGAAGCCCGTATAATGCGCAGCCAATAGTTGATTTGAAGCCGGAGAGAGCCCATGCGTCCTGCAGGCAGAGCACCACAGCAAGTTCGCCCCCTGACACTGACCCGTCACTATACCAAACACGCTGAAGGTTCAGTGCTGGTTGAGTTTGGCGATACCAAAGTCTTGTGCACCGCCACGGTAGAAGAGGGCGTTCCGCGCTTCCTGAAAGGCCAGGGGCAAGGTTGGATCACCGCCGAGTACGGCATGCTGCCGCGCTCCACCCACAGCCGCAACGCACGTGAAGCCGCCAAAGGCAAACAAGGTGGCCGCACGCTGGAGATCCAGCGCCTGATCGCGCGCTCGCTGCGCGCCGCGGTGGATCTGAAAAAGCTCGGTGAATTCACCATCACCCTCGACTGCGACGTACTGCAGGCCGACGGCGGTACCCGCACCGCCTCCATCTCCGGCGCCTGCGTGGCGCTGGCCGATGCGCTGAACACCCTGGTGGCCAACGGCAAGCTGAAAGCCAACCCGATGAAGGGCATGGTAGCGGCGGTTTCCGTCGGCATCGTCAACGGCGAAGCGCTGTGCGATCTGGAGTATGTGGAAGATTCCGCGGCGGAAACCGACATGAACGTGGTGATGATGGAAGACGGCCGCATGATTGAAGTGCAGGGCACCGCCGAAGGCGAGCCGTTCAGCCACGATGAGCTGTTGGCGCTATTGGCGCTGGCCCGAGGGGGCATCGAAACCATCTTCCAGGCGCAGAAAGCGGCGCTGGCGGACTGATTTTTTAAGGCGACTGAGAAGTCGCCTTTTTTATGCCCGACGATCGGGCGGCAGTAATGACAAGACCCAAGCAGATTCAGACGAGGAGAAGCAGTAATGAAAGCCTATCAGCGCCAGTTTATCGAGTTCGCGCTTAACAAGCAGGTATTGAAATTCGGCGAGTTCACCCTGAAATCCGGCCGCACCAGCCCGTATTTCTTCAACGCCGGCCTGTTTAATACCGGGCGCGATCTTGCGCTGTTGGGGCGCTTCTACGCCGAAGCCCTGATGGACTCCGGCATCGATTTCGATCTGCTGTTTGGCCCGGCCTATAAAGGCATTCCTATCGCCACCACCACGGCGGTTGCGCTGGCGGAACACCATGAGCGCGACGTGCCTTACTGCTTTAACCGCAAGGAAGCCAAGACCCACGGCGAGGGTGGTTCGCTGGTCGGCAGCCCGCTGCAGGGGCGTGTGATGCTGGTGGATGATGTGATCACCGCCGGCACCGCGATCCGCGAGTCGATGGAAATCATCGGCGCCAGCGGCGCTTCGCTGGCGGGGGTGCTGATCTCCCTCGACCGTCAGGAACGCGGCCGCGCGGATATCTCCGCCATTCAGGAAGTGGAACGCGACTATCACTGCAAGGTGATTTCGATCGTGACGCTGAAGGACCTGATCGCTTATCTGGAAGAGAAACCGGAAATGGCGGACCACCTGGCGGCGGTGCGCGCTTACCGCGAGCAGTTCGGGGTATAAATAAAAACGCCGGGCATGCCCGGCGTTTTCGTTATTGCAGCTGTGCCGCCAATAGCGGCCAGCGGGCGTCGAATTCCTGCGTTGGACGATAGCGGAATTCCGAACGCACATAGCGCGACAACATGCCTTCGCAGAAGGCCAGCAGTTGGCTGGCCAACAGCGTTTCATCGACGATGAAGCCTTTGCCTTCGCGCAATTTGCGCTCTTTCAGCACCTGACGCAGCTGCGCCTCGATGCGTTCGAACAGCTGGTTGATGCGGCCCTGCAGGCGATCCTGTTCAAACATCAGCGCGTGGCCGGTCATGATGCGCGTCAGCCCCGGGTTGCGTTCCGCAAAGCCCAGAATCAGCAGTAAAATCAGGCGCAGACGATTAAACGTCTCTTTCTCGTCCTGCAAGATCAGGTTGATGCGGGTGATCAGGCTGTCTTCGATAAACTCGATCAGACTGTCGAACATCCGTGTCTTGCTGGGGAAATGCCGGTACAGCGCAGCTTCAGAAACACCCACGTTCGCGGCGAGCTTGGCGGTGGTAATGCGCTGGCTGCCGTCGCTGGATTCCAGCATCTGGGCTAACGCCTGCAATATTTCCTCGCGCCGATTCCTTTTCGTATTTTCTTTTTCTGCCATGTCTGATTAGACCCTTGCTAAAACTTAACTGACGGAAACCCGGGCACCGGCCGCTGCAGAGCAGGCTCTGTGCGGCTTATGTGATAGCTTTTTTACGATGCTGGGGTCAGCGGCCTTAACGGCCTTTTTCCGCGCTGCCTGGTGTGCGCTGCAATTGTCGCGGTAAAACCTTGCCGCAGAGACATCCTTCTCCCCGGAAAGGCAAGGTTCAGGCGACGTTTCCCTGCCGGCCATCGTGCATTGGGTGGCGCTTAGTGGCGCCCCGAGTGGCCGAAGCCGCCTTCGCCGCGCTCGCTACTGTCGAACTCTTCCACCAGGTTGAATTCGGCCTGCACCACCGGCACGAAGACCATCTGCGCGATGCGTTCGCCCGGCTCGATGGTGAAGTGCTTCTGGCCGCGGTTCCAAACGGACACCATCAGCTGGCCCTGGTAATCGGAGTCGATCAGGCCGACCAGGTTACCCAGCACGACGCCGTGCTTATGGCCCAGGCCGGAGCGCGGCAGGATCACTGCCGCCAGGCCGGCGTCGGCGATGTGGATCGCGAGGCCGGTGGGCAGCAGCGTGGTTTCACCCGGCGCCAGCTCTACCGCGCTGTCCAGGCAGGCGCGCAGGTCGAGACCGGCGGAGCCCGGCGTGGCGTAGGTCGGTAGCGGGAAATCCTGACCGATACGCGGGTCGAGGATCTTAACGTCGATTTTTTTCATCATAACGGCTGACTATCTCGTCTATTAAACGTTGGCCAAGGAGTGCCTTGTCGCTCAGCGCCAGGCGCTTTTCTCCATCCTGCCAAAAAAGGTGCAGGGCATTGGTGTCGCTGTTGAACCCGTGCTCTGCAAGCGATACATCGTTAGCGCAAATCAAATCCAGCTTCTTACGCGCCAGTTTTTGCCGCGCGTATTCTTCCACATTCTGGGTTTCGGCGGCAAACCCCACGACAAACGGTCGATTTTTGGTCATCGCGGCCACGCCGGCGACGATATCGGGGTTTTTTACCATCTTGAGGACGATTTCATCACCCTGTTTTTTTATTTTTTCATCGGCGATCTGCTCGGGGCGGTAGTCGGCCACGGCGGCGCAGGAGATGAAAATCTGCTGCTGCGCCGCGCGCTGTTGCACCGCCTGCTCCATCTCCAGCGCGCTGGTGACGTCCACTCGGGTGACCGATGGCGGCGTCGGCAGGCTGACCGGCCCGGCGATCAGCGTCACCTGCGCGCCGCGGGCGGCGGCGGCGCGGGCGATGGCGAAGCCCATTTTGCCGGAGCTGTGATTGCTGATGAAACGTACCGGATCCAGCGCTTCACGCGTTGGGCCGGCGGTGATCATAACCTGCAAATGTTGCAGATCCTGCGGGGCGGAGAAATGCGCGTTCGCCAGGTCGACGATGTCCAGCGGATCCAGCATGCGGCCCGGGCCGACGTCGCCGCAGGCCTGGCTGCCGCTGTCCGGCCCCCAGAGCAGCATGCCGCGCGTCTGCAGCGTTTGCAGGTTGGCCTGCGTGGCGGCGGCGCGATACATCTGCTGGTTCATGGCGGGGGCGGCGGCGATAGGGGCGTCGGTCGCCAGGCAGACGGTAGTCAGCAGATCGTTGGCCATGCCGGCGGCGACGCGCGCCAGCAGATCGGCGGTCGCCGGCGCCAGAATCACCAGATCCGCCCACTTGCCCAGTTCGATGTGGCCCATGGCGGCTTCGGCGGCGGGATCCAACAGATCGTCGGACACCGGGTAGCCGGAAACGGCCTGCAGCGTCAGTGGCGTAATGAACGCCTTGGCGGCGTGGGTCATCACCACGCGCACTTCTGCACCCCTGTCGCGCAGGCGGCGCACCAACTCTGGGCATTTGTAGGCGGCGATGCCGCCGCTGATGCCAAGCACAATATGTTTGCCGGAAAGTCCCGTCATCATCATTGTCCGATTGAAAGCCGAAAGATGCGCCATTTTAGCATATTCGCCGTTCAGGTGAGTGATTCCGCAATGGCTGCAGGGCGTTACATTGTGCTTTGCGAAACACTTCGCAATGTTATCAAACACCTGTCGAACGCGCCGGGCAGCACATGGCATGCTGTAGCCCTTTCAGGGAGGAACACGATGAGCAACCCGATTGTGGCGTGCTGGCCGGGAGCGCTGGCGCCGCGTGAAAAGCTGTTGATGCAGGGGGCGGCGGCGCTGTCCGACGCAGAGCTGTTGGCCATTTTCTTGCGCACCGGATTGCCCGGCGTGCACGTGATGCAGCTGGCGGAGCAGCTGCTGCGCCGGTTCGGCTCGCTTTATCACCTGATGTCGGCCGATCATCAGGCTTTTTGTAGCCAAAAAGGCCTGGGGGATGCCAGCTATACGCAGCTGCAGGCGATTGCCGAGCTGGCACTGCGCTTCTTTTCCAGCCATTTGTCGCAGGAAAACGCCATGCTCAATCCGCGCGTCACCCAGCATTATCTGCAAAGCCTGCTGGCCCATCGTGAGCGAGAGGTCTTTTTGGTATTGTTTTTAGACAATCAGCACCGGGTTATTCGCCATCAGGAGATGTTTGCTGGTACCATCAGCAGCGTCGTCGTCTACCCGAGAGAAATTGTGCGTGAAGCGTTGAAGGCTAATGCCGCCGCGCTGATTCTCGCGCATAATCACCCCTCGGGTAAGGCTGAACCCAGTCATGCCGACCGTTTGATAACGGAACAGGTGGTGAAAGCCTGTCAGTTATTGGAGATCCGAGTGCTCGATCATTTGGTGATCGGTCGGGGTGAATGCGTCTCTTTTGCCGAGCGCGGATGGCTTTAAGCGATTTTTTCGCGATCCTTGTGGGATCTTTAGCTGTTCGGGACTTGAGCACTTACGCTTCAGAGCGTATACTACGCCACCTTTGAGAATCTTGGGTTTGGCGCAAGAGCCTATCTCAGCAGGTTTCTGACCTGATGTGTGGTTTCTACCTGATGACGAGAGTCTCCTCAGTATGAAGTTTGCTGAGATGGGCTCTAAAAGCCTGACGAGGCGGCCATACCCTATACGAAGCTCGAGCTGATTTGATTTTTGGAGAATAGACATGTCCCGAGTCTGCCAAGTTACTGGCAAGCGCCCGGTGAGCGGTAACAACCGTTCCCACGCAATGAACGCGACCAAACGCCGTTTTCTGCCTAACCTGCACTCACACCGTTTTTGGGTTGAGGCTGAGAAGCGCTTTGTAACTCTGCGTGTATCTGCTAAAGGTATGCGTGTTATCGATAAGAAGGGTATTGAGACGGTTCTGGCCGATCTGCGTGCCCGTGGTGAGAAGTATTAAGGAACTGAATCATGGCTAAAGGTGTTCGCGAGAAGATCAAGCTGGTTTCTTCTGCTGGTACTGGTCACTTCTATACCACCACGAAGAACAAGCGTACTAAGCCGGAAAAATTGGAACTGAAGAAATTCGATCCAGTTGTCCGTCAGCACGTAGTATACAAAGAAGCTAAAATTAAATAATTTTAGTGGATTAATGAAAAACCCGGCCTTGGCCGGGTTTTTTGTTTTATAAAGGGTAGAAAACGTCGGAGGGGAAGCCAGATGCCTGAATTACCGGAAGTTGAGACGAGCAGACGCGGTATAGAGCCTTATCTTGTCGGCCACAGCATTCAGTATGCGGTGGTGCGCAACGCGCGCCTGCGCTGGCCGGTTTCCGAGCAGATCCTGACGCTGAGCGATCGGCCGGTGCTCAGCGTGCAGCGCCGGGCTAAATACCTGCTGATCGAGCTGGAGAACGGTTGGATTATCGTGCACCTGGGCATGTCGGGCAGCCTGCGCATGCTGCGCGAGGAAAACGAAGACGAAGCCGGCAAGCACGACCACGTCGATTTGGTGATCAGCAACGGCATGATCCTGCGCTATACCGATCCGCGCCGTTTCGGCGCCTGGCTGTGGTGCGAAGATTTGGCGACCAGCAGCGTGTTGGCGCACCTGGGGCCGGAACCGCTGAGCGAAGCGTTCAACGGTGACTACCTGTATGAAAAATCACGCAATAAGCGCACGTTGATTAAACCGTGGCTGATGGATAACAAGCTGGTGGTCGGGGTCGGCAATATTTACGCCAGCGAATCGCTGTTCAGCGCCGGGATCCTGCCCGATCGTCCGGCGGGATCGTTGAGCAAAGCCGAAGCGGAACTGCTGGTGAAGACCATCAAGGCGGTGTTGCAGCGTTCTATCGAGCAGGGCGGTACGACATTACGCGACTTTTTGCAGTCGGACGGCAAACCGGGGTATTTCGCGCAGGAGCTGCAGGTTTATGGGCGGGCAGGAGAGCCGTGCCGCGCGTGCGGCACGCCGATCGAATCCGCCAAGCACGGGCAGCGCAGCACCTTCTTTTGCCGCCGCTGCCAGCGCTGAGCATCACTCGGCGGCGAGCTTGGCCATCAGCGCCTGGGTGACCACGTCAGGCAGGAAAGGCGCGATATCGCCGCCGTGACGCGCGACCTCCTTCACCAGAGAGGAGGAGATGAACGACCACTCCTCGGAAGGCATCAGGAACACGCTTTCCAGCGTCGGCATCAAATGGCGGTTCATGTTCGCCAGCTGCAATTCGTATTCAAAGTCAGACACCGCACGCAGCCCGCGCACCAGGATATTGGCATTCTGGTGAGCGGCAAAGTGCGCCATCAGCTCGCTGAAGCCCAGCACTTCCACATTGTCCAGATGCGAGGTGACCTGCGTCGCCAACGCCACGCGCTCATCCAGGCTGAACAGCGGCTTTTTGCTCGGGCTGGCGGCGATGGCCAGAATCACGTGATCGAACATCAGCGACGCGCGCGTCACTAAATCCAGGTGGCCGTTGGTCATGGGATCGAAGGTCCCGGGATAGATGGCTTTGCTGGTCATGATTCACTTCTCTGAGTAGTTGCGGCCCAATGCCCATAATGCGGCATATTTATTGAAGGTATATTGCGCGTTGACCACCGCTAACAGCAACCCCTGTTTACCGTCAAGGAAACCGGCCCGCAGCAGCCAGGTTTTGACGAAGGCACCGAGCGTGTGGGTCAGGATGGACAGATAGCCGCAACGCTTGCCGGCCCGGTGGCGTTGCGTGGCCCACTCTTCGGCATAGCGCAGCTGTTTGCGCTGGAAGGCGAAGAAGTCGCGGCAGGTCAGGTGCAGCATATCGCCGCTGAGGGGGATCACTTTGGCGTCGCCGATGTTCAGCGATTCGTGCACCAGATCGTCGTTATAGCGATAGCGTTGGTTGGCGTACAGGCGGTTGACGCGGTCGGGATACCAGCCGCTGTGGCGCATGAAACGGCCAAGGAACAGGTTGCGCCGCGCACAGCTGTAGACGGCGCCGTCGTCCGGCGCATTCAACACCCGCTCGATGGATTGCCGCAGCTCGGGGGTGACGCGTTCGTCGGCGTCGATCATCAAAACGTAGTCATGACTGGCGTAGCTTTGCGCCAGCTGACGCTGCTTGCCGAATCCTTGCCAGTCGGTGTGCGTGAAGACTTTGGCGCCCAGACTTTCGGCGACGGCGACGCTGTCGTCCTCGCTGCCGGAGTCCAGCACGATGATTTCATCGGCCCAGGCGACAGAGCGCAGGCAGTCCGGCAACAGCCCGGCTTCGTTTTTGGCGATCATCACCACCGACAGGCTTTTGCGGCTGCTCATTCAGTGGCTCCGGGGCGGCAGATGCGGTTCCAGCAGCTGCAGCAGGCGCTGCAACGCTCCCTGATTCTGATACAGCACTTCCACCGCATGGCGGCCGTAGTAGCGACGGTAATCTTCGTCGGTCAACAGGGTTTCCACTTCCTTCACCAGCGAATCCACGTCGGTCACGGTGATCAGGCCTTCGGCCTGCGAGAGCTTGGCGCAGATGTCTTTAAAGTTGAAGGTATGTGGGCCCATCAGCACCGGGATGGCGTGCGCGGCGGCTTCCAGCGGGTTGTGCCCGCCGCGTTCCACCAGGCTGCCGCCGACAAAGGCCAGATCGGCGATGCCGTACAGCAGCATCAGTTCGCCCATGGTATCGCCGATCACCACCTGGGTGCTGCCGGACGGGATTTCGCCGCTGCTGCGCAGGGTGTAGCTGAAGCCGGCCTTCTGCACCAGCTCTTTGGCGGTCGGGAAGCGCTCCGGGTGACGCGGCACCAGGATCAGCAGCAGGTCGGGGTGTTTTTCCAGCAGTTTGCGGTGCGCTTCAAGCAGGATGGTTTCTTCACCGTCATGGGTGCTGGTGGCGATCCACACCGGGCGGCGCGGCGCCCATTGGCGGCGCAATGTAACGGCGCGGGCGGCCAGTTCCGGGGTGACGGAGATATCGAATTTCAGGCTGCCGGTTACGGCCAGCTGCGAGCGTTTCAGGCCCAGTTCGATAAACCGATCGCCGTCTTCCTGGTTCTGTGCGGCGATCAGCGTAATGCGGCGCAGCATATCGCGCATGAATCCGCCAATTTTCTTGTAGCCAGCGGCGGAGCGAGCCGACAGGCGCGCATTGGCGATCACCAGGGGGATTTGCCGCTGATGCAGTGCGTTGATCAGGTTAGGCCATAGCTCGGTTTCCATGATGATCACCAGCTTGGGATTCACCTGGTCGAGGAAGCGGTTCATGGAACCGGGCAGATCGTAGGGCAGATAGACATGATGCACGTCTTTGCCGAAAGCGGACTGGACGCGTTCTGAACCTGTCGGGGTCATTGTGGTCACAGTTATCGGCAAAGCGGGGTAACGATGGCGCAGCGCCCGCACCAGCGGGATGGCCGCCAGCGTTTCGCCGACGGAGACGGAATGCAGCATAATGCCGCCCGGCACGACTTTCCCGGCGCAGAAGCCATAGCGTTCCGCCCAGCGTTTACGGTAGGCTGGAGCTTTGCGGCTGCGCAGCAGTAAGCGGAGCCAGATCAGGGGTTGGATGAGGTAGAGTAGTACCTGATATAAACGCAGCAACATTCTATCAATTTCATTTATATGGGTTATTCGGAATAGTACCATAACTGGAAGGGAAAGGCGCTAATTTGGTAACCTTGGGTGTCAGTTTCAGACAACCGGCGAGCGATTTCGCCGATAGGCTCGGAATGAAGAATATTTTAATTATTCGCCGCGACAACATCGGCGATCTTGTTTGCACTACGCCCTTGATTGAAGGGGTGAAAATTGCCTATCCAGACGCAAAAGTTTATCTGCTGATCAATAAAGTCAGCCAGGACGTTGTTAAAAACAACCCTCATCTCGAGAAAGTCTTTGTCTATAAAAAGGCCAAGCACAAGGCGAAAAATGAAACGACGTTGGGCGTTTATTTCGAACGTCTGATGATCTTCCTGAAGCTGCGCAAAATAAAGTTCGATGCGGTCATTCTGGCCAACCCGGTGCCTTGCAAATACAGCCTGCGTTTAGCAAAAATGGCCGGCGCCACCCATATCATCGGTGCCGATCTGGGCACGAAAGAGATTCAGCGCCCGTTCCGCAAGGACGATTTCCGCGGCCTCCATCAGGTTGAACACACCTACAGCTATTTATCGGCGATCACCGATCAAGCCATTCCGATCCCGCCGGTGCGGGTATTCCTGACGCCGGAAGAGCGGCAATTGGCGGTGCAGCGGCTGCAGGAACGTCTGCCGTCGGTCGAACGGGTATGCGCCGTGCATATCAGCAGCCGCAGCCCGAAAAGACGCTGGCCGGTTGAACGCTATGCCGAAATCATCAACCGTCTGACCGCCGATCCCCACACCGGCGTGCTGATCTTCTGGTCGCCGCAGGGCACGCTGGCGCCGGACGACATCGGCGATCGGCAGCGCGCCGAACAGCTGCTGGCGCTGTGCCAAAACGAACGCGTCGCGCTTTATCCGACGGCGTCGGTGCGCGAGCTGTTGGGCGGGTTTGATTTATGCGACCGGGTGCTGTGCAGCGACGGCGGGCAGATGCATCTTGCCGCCGCGTTGAATAAGGACATGGTGGTGTTCTTTGGCGATACCGATAAAACGTCCTGGCATCCATGGACTGGCCGCCATCATATTTTGCAGAGTGAGTCGGGGCACTGTGAAGATGTTTCTGTCGATGAGGTTTGGCAGAAAATGCAGGCACTCAGCTAACGAAGAAAATAAGGCAGGTATCACCTGCCTTATTTATTTTTTTATTATTTTTCTTTCAGCTCAATATATTGACGGCAAATAGGGTCCAGCCCATAGCTCAGCAATTGCTGTTGATTTATCTGTGGCGGATTGGCGTAAATTTCCGCCATTTTTTCTGCCAGCGACGCTTCGTTTAATTCCGCCAACGCGTTAGCCATGCCGGCTTTTTCCAGAATTTCCGCAGGGCCGCCCGGACAGCGGGTGCTGACCACCGGCGTGCCGCACAACAGCGATTCTACCAGCACGTTGCCAAACCCTTCACTGTCGGAGCTGAGCACCAGCAGCGAGGCATGGCGAATAAATGGGTAGGGATTGGCCTGGAAACCGAGGAATAGCACGCGCTCTGCGATGCCTAAGTCTGCCGCCAGACGTTTGACTTCGGCGACGCGGGCGTCATCCCCGGTGCCGATCAAAGCCAGCGGCGCCTGAATGCCGGAGAGCGCATAGGCTTTCAGCAGGCGGTCATGCCGCTTGGTGGCGTGAAAGCGGCCGACGTGCACCAGATACTCCTGGCCGGCCAGTTCGCAAGGCGCCGCAGCCTGTTGCCGGATGGCGTCGATGTCGAACGGATTGTTGATGACCGCCAGGCGGCGCGGGCGGATCGGCAAGTTCCGCTGCAGGTCGTCGCCGACCGCCTGTGAAACGGCGACGATATTTCTCCCCTGGTAAACGTTGGCGATTTTACGTTGCTTGAGCCAGCGATCCAGGCCTTTGCGGTGGCCGAGGTAGGAAGTGGAGAGGATGCCGTGAATGCAGAACCACAGGCGATCCGCGGCCAACCGCTTGCTGCGGCTGACGATGCGATCGGTTTTATGCAGATTCGAGAACATCAGATCGAACGCGCCGTGTTGGCGCTCGTGTTCGGCTATTGCCCGATCCAGCGCGGCGGCGCGGCGTGAGAGCTCGGTCAGCTTGCGCCAGGGGGCACGGCTGCGATCGGCCACCACCTGATAATCAATGCCCGGCGGGATAGGGTAATTGCAGACGTCGCGCAGCGAGATCAGACTAACTTTATGCCCCTGTTGCTGCATGCCCTGGCACAGGGTCAACACCACTTTTTCCGCGCCGCCTCCCGGCAGGCCATCGATGATCATCAGAATACGCATAGCTAATCCAGTAACCGGTTATAGAGGGAAATGAGCTGTTCGGACAGATGCGCCGGCGTGGCCGTCATAATGCGCAATCTCGCCGCTTCGCCCATGGATGATCCCAGCGCCTGGCGCGGCAGCGCCCGAATGGCCTCCGTGATGGCCGGTACGTCGAGCGCGTCCGTCACAAAGCCGTTCTGGCCAGGGGTGATAAACTCGGCGCCGCCGCAGGTGGTGCTGGTGACAACCGGCAGACCGCAGGACATCGCTTCCAGAATCACATTCGGGAATGGATCGTACAGCGTCGGCAGCAGCAGCGCGTCCGCGGCCTGATAGAACGGCAAGGTCTGTTTCTGCACGCCCATAAAGTGAATGCGATCGCCGCAGCCCAGCGACTGCGCCAGCGCCCGGTAGCGTTTTTCGGCCTTGTCTTTGCCGACCACCAGGAGGTGGCTGTCGGTCACCGCCACGGCGCGGATGGCGGCGGCCAGCCCTTTGCGCTCGAAACCGGAGCCGACGAAGACCAGGCAGTGCGCCTGTTGCGGGATCTGATATTGCTCGCGCAGACGCCGGCGCAGGGCCTCGTCGGCGGGCGGGAACTTTTGGTTGTCGATGGCGTTATAGATCACCGTGATTTTGTCGGCGGGCACGCCAAAGTCGGCGATGATTTCCTGCTTGATCATCTCGGCGTTGCAGATGACGGCTTTCAGCTCCGGCGCGGCGTACATGGCGCGTTCGGCGCACATCACATAGCGGTGATAGCGGTTGGAGAACAGCCACTTGCGGCGCCATTCAGGCAGCAGACGCGCGCGTTGCAGCAGCCAGCGGCGGTGTACGCCGTCGCCGGCGCGGTAGATGTCGCAGCCGGGAATGCGTTCGTGGCTTTGCACCAGATCGAAGCGCTCTTTCTGCCACAGTGCCCTGGCCGCCACGGCGAAGCCCCGTTCGCGGCTGATGCGGCCGAGCTTTAACGGATTGCACAGGTGAATGTGCCAGTTGGGATTGGCGTCACCTTGCCATTCGCGGGTGATGACGTTCAGATCGAGATCCTGTTGTTCCAGCGCTTCCAGGGCGCGGGAAACGAAACGTTCGGCTCCGCCGTCCGGGCGGTATTTTTGGCGAACGATCGCCAAACGAAATGCTTTCATGCCAGCGTGCTCCGCGCGGCTGCAATCACCGCGTCTGTAGGAATAAGGTCGAGATACCGTTCGTCTGTGCCGGTATCAATGGCATCCGGATCGGGCAGTTCGCCGAAGTCGCCGGCCCAGATCACGGCGCCGGTAGCCTGCCACGGCCGCCAGAAAGTCAGCTTGGAAGGGCCGAACAGCGCCACGCACGGCGTTTGCAGCGCGGCGGCCATGTGCATCGGCACTGAATCCACGCCGATAAACAGCTTGGCGTGATCAATCAGGGCGGCCAGTTGGCGCAGCGTCAGCTGGCCGGCCAACGAGATTACGCCCTGCGGCGGGCAGAGCGCCAAAATGCGCTCTACCATGGCTTGTTCTCTGGCGTCGGGGCCGGAGGTGATCACCAACTGGTGTCCGTCGGCCTGCAAGGCGGTGAGGGTGGCGGCCATTTTCTCTTCGCTCCAGCATTTGAAGAACCAGCGCGAGGTGGGCTGCACCACAATATAACTGCCGGCGACGCCCTGTTTCTGCAACCGTTGCTCACAGGTCTGCCAATCCTGCGGATCGTAACTCATGGTGACATGCTCATTGAGCGTGGGCAGGTTCAGCGGCGCCAGCAACGAGAGATTTTGTTCGACGGTATGCAGGTGGGCGTGATTGTCCACCGGCACCAGCTGCGTGTGACAGTGGCGCCACAGGAAGCCGCGGCGTTTGGGGAAATCGAAGCCCAAACGGATGCGCGCGCCGGTCAGGCGCGTGATGATGGCGCTGCGCCACTGATCGGCCAGATTGACCACCAGATCGTAGCGCTGCGCCTTCAGGCGGCGCAGCAGCGCCAGCTCGTGCCCCAGATGCGCGCGGACGCCCTGTTTCTTCCATTGGCGGTCGATGGCGAACAGCGTCGACAATTCCGGATTACTGGCTAGCATCTCCTGCGTTTCCTGATACAGCAGCACATCGATCTGCGCCTGCGGGTAGTTTTGCCGCAGGCTGCTGATGACCGGCGTGACCAGCAGCATATCGCCGTGATGGCGCAGTTTTATGATCAAAATACGCTGTACGGATGGGGCGGAAGTTAGTGCTGGCGCGTCGTTCATCATGAGTCGCTTTCTGGGAAACCAATCTTTGATTCTAAATGACCCGATCGCATGTGGCTACTGTTGCACGGTTTTCTTGCCGGGCCGCAAAAAAATCGCCGAGCCGGGGACGAATGCGCTTCAACGTTGTCCAAACCAGGCAGCAAAGTCGTTTGCCCTGGCGAAACGGCCTGCGTAACATAGTGCATTCTGTTGATATCAGGCTCGATATTCATGACTAAACCGGCGTTTCTCATCACCATTGATACCGAAGGCGATAATCTGTGGCAAAACCACGATCGCATCGCGACCGAAAACACACGTTTCTTGCCGCGCTTTCAGGCGCTGTGCGAGAAATACGCCTTCAAGCCGGTTTATCTCACCAACTATGAAATGGCGATGGACCCGGCCTACGTCGAGTTCGCGCGCGACGTGATCGCCCGCGACGCCGGCGAGGTCGGCATGCACCTGCACGCCTGGAACAGCCCGCCGTTGACGCCGCTGACCGACGATGACTGGCGCCACAAGCCTTATTTGATCGAGTATCCCGCCGATCAGATCCGCGCCAAGGTCGATCACATGACCAAGCTGCTGGAAGATGCCTTCCAGACCAAAATGCTTAGCCATCGCGCCGGCCGTTGGGCGTTCAACGAATACTATGCCTCACTGCTGCTGGAATACGGCTATCAGGTGGACTGTTCTGTGACGCCGCGGGTCAACTGGCAGTTTTCGCCGGGTAACCCGCAGGGCAACGGCGGTACCGATTACAGCCGGTTCCCGTCGCAGGCCTATTTCATCGATCCGCAGAACATCGCCAAGCCGGGCGCTTCGGCGCTGCTGGAAGTGCCGATGAGCATCCAGTACAAGCATTCGGCGCTGATGAATGCGTTCAAGCAGGGCTATGATCGGCTGCGCGGCAAGCGCCGTTCGCCGTCCGTCAACTGGCTGCGGCCGAGTGGCGGCAACGTGGCCAAGATGATCAGCGTGGCCGAGACGTCGCTGGCGCAGGGGCATGACTACGTCGAGTTTATGCTGCACTCCTCCGAGTTTATGCCGGGCGGCAGCCCGACGTTCAAAACTGAACAGGATATCGAAGTGCTGTACCGCGATCTGGAGCAGCTGTTTGACTGGCTGCAGCAGCGCACGGTGGGCATGACGCTGGCCGAGTATTATCAACTTAAAGCGAACTAAGCACGCACATGTCGAAGAAATGGAAAATCAAGGTTGCCGACTGGTTCTTGCGGCGCTATACGGCGAAGTACGGCCGTTTTCAGGACAAGGCGACGTTCGACGGCGCCCAGCAGTTTGACAATATCGTCATCTATTCCACCACGGCGTTGGGCGACTTCATGTTCAACACGCCGGCATTGAGGGCGATGCGGGAACGCTACCCCAACGCGCACATCACGCTGGTGGTGCACAAGAAAAACCGCGAGCTGGTGGAAAACGGCCGCTATTACGATCGCGTGGTGTATTGGGACAGCAAGATCAAGACGATACGCCCGTTGCTGAAATCGCTGCGCGAACATCAGCCGGATTTGGCGCTGATCCTGCACTCCCATCTGCCTTATGACATCATCAGCGCCGTACTGGCCGGGGCGAAGTACATTATCCGCGATAACTACAGCTCGGGCATTTGCGGGCTGGAGCCTTGGCTGACCAACTATGTCTTCCATTATTACGGCCACTTCGTGCGCCGCAAGCTGGAGCTGATTTCCATTTTAGGTTGCCGCAGCGACGATCCGACGATGGAAATTCCCGTGGATTATCAGCGCGGCGTCAAAAGCAGCGACCACCCCACCATCGGGTTTCAATTGGGGGCATCTACGGAGTCGCGTTGCTGGCCGGTTTCACACTATGCGCGGCTGGCCGATGAGCTGGTGGCGAAGCACCCCAATGTACGCATCGTGCTGATTGGTGCGCCTTTTGACGACGGCAAGGCCAAACAGTTTATGAGCTTAATCGGCCCGCAAACGCAGGCCTGCGTGGATAACCAGATCGGCAAAACGGGGCTGCAAGGCTTGCTGACGTTGCTCGACAGTTTCCATGTTCTTGTCACCGGCGACACCGGGCCGCTGCATCTGGCGGTGGCGTTGAAGGTGAAAACCATCAGCCTGTTCGTGACCGCCGATTCACGCTCCACCGGGCCGATTCAGGATCCTGAACTGCACCGCATCATTCAGGTGTCGCGTACCGGCTATACGATGCCGCTGGAGGCGGAAAGCCCGATGGGGGTTATTCAACCGCAGCGGATTTATGACGAACTGGTCGCGCACGTGCCTTTAGCGCGCTAAAGGTGCGGCGACGCATCGGCCGCGAGGCCGATGCGGTTAGCGCGGCCTGCGCCCGCGCAGCTTCGAAAGCAAGGTATCCACTCGCGCATAGCGCATCTGACGGACTTTTTTGCCCGGCACGTCGCTGTTGCGGCAGACAGCGGCGGCGCGGCGCAAAATGTGCAGCGTTGCCGGCGCGTAATGATAATACCCGTACACCGCTTTCGACATGCTTTTCACCTCGGAAAAGCAGTTGGCCAGCATCAGGGCGGCCAACCGGCGCAGCGGCTCATCCCCAGAATGCTGCGCCACAAAGCGCAGCATTTTCTCCATAGCGAACAACAGATCGTCAATATCTTTGGGTTTGATATTGCGAGTGATGCCCTGGCTGTTGTCCCGATAGAAGTAGAGTTCGCACTCAAGATGGGCGATGCGGCGAGTTTTGAAATACTGAAAAGGCGTGAAAATCACGTCTTCATAGCGCCTGCCGTCTTCGAACGCTTCCCCTGCCAGCAGCGTGCGTTTATATACCCGGCTCCAGAGATGCCACATTGAGCGCGCGAACAGCGGTTGCAGGCAGCTCAGCCCCAACTGTGAAAAGTCGTAGGCTACGGGCTGCGTCGCGCGGTTCTCGGATTTCGGCGGTTGTTCGGTGAACTTCTGATAATTAAAATCGATCAGGTCATACTCACCGGCGATCAGCAGGGGATGCAGGATCGCCAGATAGTCGTCGCTTAGCAGATCGTCGCCGTCGAGAAAGGTGACGTAGCGCCCGGTGGCTTGCTGCAAGCCGACATTGCGGGCGTGTGCAATACCGCCGTTGGCCTGAGAAATAAAAGCCACCTGCGGATGCTGCCGCTGCGCCAGATACCGGCTGACCAGCGCCCCCGACGCATCGGTAGAGCCATCGTCGATGATCACCACCTCAATATCATCAGAAATCTGCGTAAATAACGAATCCAGCGCAGCGATGATGAACGCTTCGTTATTATAAAACGGCACGATAACGCTGAGCAGCGGTGGCTGAATGTTCACGCGGCCTGCTCCTGTGTGGAAGTCTGTCTCGCCACGGAGAGCACTCCGGCGATCAGCGCCAGACAGAACATGGCGGTGCCTTCCGTGCTGAAGAAGATGACGTCGCTCAGCCCGTAAACGAACAGGCTGGCGCTCACGCTCAGCAACAGCGCGTTGCGCTGCGGCCGGAACGAAGAGAAGAACAGGCAGACATAGAGTGCCAGCAGCAGCAGTACGCCCCAGACGCCCTTGAGCGAATAGGTTTCCAGCAGCTCGTTGTGCAGGTGGACGTTGATATAGGGCATAACGCCAGACAGGCGAGGTTGCTGTGCGACCATCGCACGGATCTCTTCGCCGCGCTGTTCGGCGGATTGGCCCCAGGGGGCTTGTGAGCCGGTACGCCATGCCAGCGTTTGCATCGACAGCCGTGAAATGATCGAGTTTTCAGTCTGTGGCTGATCCATCAGACGCATATCGGTCTCAAAGGCCTGAATGCGTTCTTCTATCTGGGGTTTAAACACCAGGCCGCAGGCTACGAGCAGCAGCGGTACCGAGGCCATCAACGCGAGCTTGTGTTTTCTGGAAACCAGTTGCTTGGTGGCCAGCAGCGACAGACAAATCGCCACCGGGTAGACCAGCATCGCCGCGCGGGTGCCGGTGAGCACCAGCGCAGAGAAGGACAGCAGGAATGTCGCAATGTATAACACCAGACGGTAGCGGGTGCGCAGCATCAGGATGGCTTGCATCATGACCAGATCGATGGCGGTCATCAGGTAGGCGGCGACCGTGGCGCGATCGAAGTTGAGCTCTACGCGCGGGATATCCAGCCGCAGCCCTTGATAGAGGGAATAACCGTTGATCGCCAGACCGGTGACGAGAGCCACAACGATCAACAGGCGCTGCACGCACAACCGCTCATTGAGCGCAATCAGCAAGATGAAAGCGGTCGCGAGCTGCAGTTTGCCGGTCGACATATAAGAGCGATAGATATTGATGTAGTCACCCGGCTGTTTGAAGTGATGCATCCAGAGGATGGTTCCCATACCTACGCTGAACATCAACGCGGGCAGCAGCAGATTTCTAACGTTGCTGAAGTAGTAGCGCGGATACAGGCAAACGGCGATAAAGGCGATGTAGCTGGAAACGTAAAACAGATTGCGTCCGGTCGCGGAACCGAAAGGGATGGTGCAAAAAGCGATGGCGCACCCCAGATAGATCAGATAGCTGAAGGCAGGGTGCGGCGTTCTGTATTTTAGCATCGGGCGTGTTTTCCGGCTCACGTGTTGATTAAACGATAAAGGATCGCAGCGTGTCGTCGAATTCAACTTTGAACTGAGCATAGTTGAAATGTTCCGCAGGATAGCGCTGCGCATTTCGGCTCAGAGTCTGGTAGGTTTCTCGCTCCAGCAATTTCTCAACGGCATCCGCACAGTCGATATGCGACAGCAGCTTGGGCGCTACCAGGCTGTCGGTCAACGGATCGTAGACCTCATGCGGGAAGTCGACCTCGATATCGGTGAGCTGCCGGTGCTGTTCGATGGTGACCGACGGCGTCAGGCCAATGCCGCAGACCCCGTCTTTCACCGCTTCCGGCTGGCCGTCGACCTGCGGGAAGATGACCGGCACGCCGAAATAGAGCGATTCCATGCAGGACAAGCCGAACGGCTCGGTAATCGGCGTGCTCATGTAGATGTGCGTGCGATTGAAGAAACCGGCGACGTCATCCTGATAACCGCTGAAAGTGATGCGGTCGCCGAGCTGAAGCCGATCCGCCAGCGCCTCGAACGCCGCGCGATCCGGCCCTTTGCCGGCCACTTCCAGCGTGACGTCATGCCCGCGCCGCAGCAGCTCCTGCATCATCAATAAGGAAACGCTGATGCCTTTCAGGCTGACCAGGCGTGAGGCCGTGCCGATCCGGACCGGCTGCGACAGCGTTTTCGGCGCAGCGTCGATCCCTGCCGGCGTCTTGATGCGGTTGATCACCACGTGATTGGGGCAAGGCAGATTAAAGCGCAGCTCCATCACTCGCTTCGACGCGTGTGAGGCAGAAATGACGCCGTCCAGCATGGCGAAGAAACGCAGCGTCTTTTTATTCTTGGGGTAACGCCAGGAGCAGCCGTGATCGTAGTAAACCAGCTTGCCGCGCTTGGGTTTGGCCGCCAGCCCCGGCACCAGGTCCCAGACGATCACCACGTCGGCGTTGGCCCGCTCGATTTTCCACTTCAGCAAAAATTTGCGCAGGAACTGCGGGCAGCGCAGCGGCAGCGCATTGATCAGGCGGTTGGCGAAGGTGACGGGCTGATGCGCAGGCAACTGGCGGCGGATCTCTTCGCCAATGTCGCCGCTGATGCACAGGACCTGGTTGCTGTCGTCGGTGGTATCGTTGATGTACTGCAGGAACAGGCGCTCGACGCCGCCCATTTTACCCAGGTTGATAATGTGCAGTTTTTTCATGCTATAACCTTTTGCAACGCCTGCCATGCCGTATCGGCGTCAATTGTCGCCATGCTTTTTTCCGGCGAAATCAGCGAGTGCTGATTTTGCCCGTAGCCGCCGATCAGGCCGGGATCGGTTGGCCCGAACAGCGTGATGTTCGGTTTGTCGAGCGCGGCGGTCAGATGACTGAGTCCGGTGTCGACCGAGACCACGCCCTTGGCGCCGGCCAGCACGTCGGCCACCTGCTGCAGGCTGAGCTTCGGCAGCACTTCGACATGTGGAAAACCTTCCGCCAAGCGTAGCGCGCGCTGATGTTCATGCTCTGCGCCCCACGGCAGTTTGATCTTCAGCCCGCTGTCGGCCGTCAGCGCGATCAGCTCGCGCCAGTTCTGCTCCGGCCAATGCTTATCGTCACGGGTTGTCGCGTGCAGAAACACCAGATATTGACCGGCATCGACCGGCGGCTGGCTGAGAAAACGCGCGGCGATGGCGTAATCGCCGTAGCTGCCCGGTTTATCGTAGCCGAGGCTTTTGGCGAACAGCTCGCGCGTGCGTTCCACCGCGTGCTGCTGTTTGTCTATCTCATGACGCACGTTGTAGAACCAGCTGGCGAACGGCTCGCGCGCGCTCTTGCAGTCCGGGCCATGTTTGTTGCCTTTGGCGACGCGGGTGATCAGCGCGGCGCTTTTGATCAGGCCCTGCGCGTCGATCACCACGTCGTAATGGCGTTCTTGCAGCGCGCGCTTGAAGTCGCAGCGCTGCTGTCGGGTGTCGCTGCCGAACCAATTTTTACGCCAGCGGCGAATGGCCACCGGGATCACGCGATCCACTGCCGGATGCCAGGTGGGGATTTGGCTGAAACCTTCTTCCACCACCCAGTCGAAGCGGATATCGGGAATGGCCTGCAGCGCGTCGGTCAGGGCGGGCAGCGTATGCAGCACATCGCCCATCGAGGACGTTTTTACGATTAACACCTGCATGACTATTCCTCGCTGGCGACAAGTAACGGCGTCAGCGCATCCAACACTTGCTGCGGCTGAATATCGATCAAACTTTGGTGGTATCCCTGCTCGGCATCGCCTTTACGCACCTTGTGATAACCGCTGATCAAGCGGATAACCCGCGCCTTGTCGGAGAGCGGCGGCGTGAAGTCGGGGCTGCTTGGGCCGTACAAGGCTATCAGCGGTTTGTTCAACGCTGCGGCAACGTGCATTAAACCGGAGTCGTTGCTGACCACCGCCCGGCAGGCCGCGATCAGGATCACCGCCTGCTCCAGCTGGGTTTTTCCGGCCAGGTTAAGGCAGAAATCGCGCGCGTCTTCCTGCAACGCGGCGCGGATCTGTTCGCCGGCCTCGTGGTCTTTTGCCGAACCGAACAGCGCGATTTGATAGCCGCTCTCGATCAGCCGTTGAGCCAGCGCTGCGTAGTGATAGTGCGGCCAGCGCTTGGCGGGGCCGAACTCCGCGCCTGGGCAGAAGCCGACGATCGGGCGGCTGTCGGTCAGGTTGAAGGCCGAAGTAGTTTCGGCGATCTCTTCGTCGCTCACCCGCAGCTGCGGCCACAGCAGCGGCTGCGGCAGATCGTCGGCGCGCTGAACGCGGCCTTTGTCATAGGCCAGCGCCACATAGCGCTGCACCATCAGCGGGAAAGCGGCCTTGTCGAGCACGCGGACGTCGTTCAGCAGGCCGTAGCGCATTTCGCCCCGCCAGCCGGTGCGCTGCGGGATATCGGCGAAGAAAGGCACCAACGCGGATTTGAACGAGTTGGGCAGAACGTAAGCGCGATCGTAACGGTTGGCGCGCAGGGCGCGCCCCAGGCGGCGGCGTTCGCCGAGCCCCAGCGCGCCGTGGCCCAGCGGCATCGCCAGCGCCTGATTGACTTCCGGCATGCGCGCCAGCAGCGGACGGCACCAGGCCGGTGCCATCACATCGATCTCCGCCGACGGGTATTCGGCCTTCAGGGTGCGGTAGAGACTTTGCGACATCATCATGTCGCCAACCCAAGAAGGGCCGATAACCAGTATTTTCATACCCAGCGTTAATTCCTTCAGCTTATGCGGTGCGGTTCAACCAGGCCATATACTCTTTCACGCCTTCGGCGACCGTTTTGAACGGTGCGTCGTAGCCGGCGGCGCGCAGCTTGGTCAGATCGGCCTGGGTGTACGCCTGATAGCGGCCCTTCAGCTTTTCCGGGAACTCGATGTATTCCACCGCGCCTTTCTGATGGAAGTCCACCACCGCGTCGGCCACCGCCTGGAAGGTTTCCGCCCGGCCGGTGCCGCAGTTGAAGATGCCGGATTTGCCGGTTTCCCAGAACCACAGGTTAACCGCCGCCACGTCGCCGACGTAGATGAAGTCACGCTTGAAGTTTTCGCTGCCGGCGAACAGTTTCGGGTTTTCGCCGCGGTTGATCTGGGTGTTCAGGTGGAAGGCGACGCTGGCCATACTGCCTTTGTGGCCTTCGCGCGGGCCGTAAACGTTGAAGTAGCGGAAGCCGCAGATCTGCGAGTCCGCTTCCGGCAGGATCTCACGCACGTACTGATCGAACAGGAATTTGGAGTAGCCGTACACGTTGAGCGGCGCTTCATACTGACGCTCTTCGATAAACTCTTCGCGGCCGCCGTAAGTGGCGGCGGAGGAGGCGTAGAGGAACGGGATTTCGCGATCCAGGCAGTAGTGCAGCAGATCTTTGGAGTACTGATAGTTGTTGTCCATCATGTACTTGCCGTCCCACTCGGTGGTCGCGGAGCAGGCGCCTTCGTGGAACACCGCTTCGATTTCGCCCAGATCGTCGCCGGCCACGATGCTGGCGATAAAGTCTTCTTTATCGATATAGTCGGCGATGTCCAGATCGACCAGGTTGACGAATTTGGTGCCGTCTTTCAGGTTATCCACCACCAGGATATCGCGATATCCCTTGTCGTTCAGTGCCTTAATGATGTTGCTGCCGATCATGCCGGCGCCGCCTGTGACGATAATCATTGGGTTACCCCTGCTAAGCTGCTGGCGGGGCACAATGCCCCACGCTCAATGGCGGTTATCATAGCATTTCATGCCGCGGCAAACAGCGGAAGGGCTCCGAATATCCCGCATTGCCATTGAAGTCCGCTTTTTGCCGTGATATCTGCTGCAATTTTAATATTCTCTCCCGCGCATTCTCGTCAGTTTGGTTACAAATCAGTAAAATATGCCGTAAATAGCCCAATCCTGGAGATAACCGAATGTCAGCGTCTTTTTATCAGCAGTTGGAACAACAGCTTGCCGCCACTCGCAGTGAAGGGCTGTTCAAGGAAGAACGCATCATCACCTCCGCGCAGCAGGCGGATATCGCCGTTGCCGACGGCAGCCATGTGATCAACTTCTGCGCCAATAACTACCTGGGCCTGGCCAACCATCCGGCGCTCATCGCCGCCGCCAAGTCGGGGATGGACAGCCACGGTTTCGGCATGGCGTCGGTGCGCTTCATCTGCGGTACCCAGGACAGCCACAAGCAGCTGGAACAGAAACTGGCGGCCTTTTTGGGCATGGAAGACGCGATCCTGTACTCCTCTTGCTTCGACGCCAACGGCGGGCTGTTCGAAACCCTGCTCGGCCCGGAAGACGCGATTATCTCCGATGCGCTGAACCACGCGTCGATCATCGACGGCGTGCGCCTGTGTAAGGCCAAGCGCTATCGCTACGCCAATAACGACATGACCGAGCTGGCCGCGCAGCTGAAACAGGCCAAAGCCGACGGCGCGCGGCACATTCTGATCGCCACCGACGGCGTATTCTCGATGGACGGCGTAATCGCCAACCTGAAAGGGGTTTGCGATCTGGCGGACGAGTATCAGGCGCTGGTGATGGTGGATGACTCCCATGCGGTGGGCTTTGTCGGCGCCAACGGGCGCGGCACCCATGAATACTGCGAAGCGATGGGCCGCGTCGATATCATTACCGGTACGTTAGGCAAAGCGCTGGGCGGCGCGTCCGGCGGCTACACCGCCGCCAAGAAAGAAGTGGTGGAGTGGCTGCGCCAGCGCTCGCGTCCGTACCTGTTCTCCAACTCGCTGGCGCCGGCGATCGTCGCCGCGTCGATCAAAGTGCTGGAACTGCTGGAAGAGGGCGACGCCCTGCGCGATCGCCTGTGGGCCAACGCGCGTCTGTTCCGCGAAAAAATGACCGCCGCCGGCTTCACCCTGGCCGGCGCCGATCACGCCATCATCCCGGTCATGCTGGGTGAGGCGAAGCTGGCGCAGGAATTCGCCAATGCGTTGCTCAAGGAAGGCATCTATGTGACCGGTTTCTTCTATCCGGTGGTGCCGAAAGGCCAGGCGCGCATCCGTACCCAGATGTCCGCCGACCACACCCCGGAGCAAATCGAACGCGCAGTGGCGGCGTTTACACGTATCGGTAAGGATCTTGGCGTTATTGCATAAGGTAAAACCATGAAAGCACTGTCAAAACTGAAAGCGGAAGAAGGGATTTGGATGACCGACGAGCCTCAGCCGGAGCTGGGCCACAACGACATCATGATCAAAATCCGCAAAACCGCGATCTGCGGCACCGATGTGCATATCTACAACTGGGACGAATGGTCGCAAAAAACCATTCCGGTTCCGATGGTGGTCGGCCATGAATACGTGGGCGAAGTGGTGGCGATCGGTCAGGAAGTCAAAGGCTTCAGCATCGGCGATCGCGTGTCCGGTGAAGGTCACATCACCTGCGGCCACTGCCGCAACTGCCGCGGCGGCCGCACGCACCTGTGCCGCAACACCGTCGGCGTGGGCGTGAACCGTCCGGGCAGCTTCGCGGAATACCTGGTGATCCCGGCGTTCAACGCCTTCAAGATCCCGGATAACATCTCCGACGAACTGGCTTCGATCTTCGATCCGTTCGGTAACGCGGTACACACTGCGCTGTCGTTCGATCTGGTCGGGGAAGACGTGCTGGTGTCCGGCGCCGGCCCGATCGGCATCATGGCGGCGGCGGTGTGCAAACACGTCGGCGCCCGCCATGTGGTGATCACCGACGTTAACGAATACCGTCTGGAACTGGCGCGCAAGATGGGCGTGACCCGCGCGGTGAACGTCAGTAAGGAAAACCTCAACGACGTGATGGCCGAGCTGGGTATGACCGAAGGATTCGACGTCGGTCTGGAAATGTCCGGCGCGCCGCCGGCGTTCCGCACGCTGCTCAATGCCATGAACCACGGCGGACGCATCGCCATGCTGGGTATTCCGCCTTCGGATATGTCGATCGACTGGAACCAGGTCATCTTCAAAGGGCTGTTTATCAAAGGGATTTACGGCCGCGAAATGTTCGAAACCTGGTACAAGATGGCGGCGCTGATCCAGTCCGGCCTGGATTTGACCCCGATCATCACCCACCGTTTCTCGATCGACGAGTTCCAGCAGGGCTTCGACGCCATGCGCTCCGGCAAGTCGGGTAAAGTGGTGCTGAGCTGGGATTAATCTCGGCAGTGACTAGTCCTGATATAGGTTGACACTTTTCAACCGGATAACGCCCGATGAACCTCATCGGG